>NZ_FNOJ01000052.1 GCF_900107035.1 Alicyclobacillus hesperidum
TGGTTCAGGCAATACGAAACCGCCTGCCCCAAGGCGCTCTTGGGCAGTACCTGTTCGCTCTGTTCCTCAAGCCATGCCAAAAACGTGTCCAGCACCGGCCGGCTTAACCTCTGCCGCCCAGCGTGGCGTTCTTCTGGCGTCGCGTCCTTCAGGGCGCGTTCAATCTTAAACAACCGATTGCAGTATTCCAATCCTATCCTGACAGCGGTCGGTTTCTTTCGCTCCTCTGCCGGCAGCGCGGTGTGCGCCTCATGAAACTTGCGTCTGGCGTGTGCCCAGCACCCAACCAGCTTCACATCCGGAATCTCGTTGTAACCGCTGTACCCGTCCACGTGCAGGTAACCCTTGAATCCTTCGAGAAAGCGCTTCGGGTGCTCCTTCGAGCGGGTCTCCTGATAGTCGAACAGCACAATCGGCGGCCCATCCTGACCGCTTCGGTACAGCCACATGTACGATGTCGCCTTGGCAGGTCGCCCCGGCTCATGCAGCACTTGCAACGTCGTCTCGTCCGCATGGAGGTACCGGCGCTGGAGGAGTTCCTCGTGCAACAGGTGGTATATGAGATCAAGCCACCGCGTCGCCCCCAATACCACCCAGTTCGCCAAGGTCTGCCGGGTCAACCGCAGGCCTTGTCGGGCAAACTGTTCCTCCAAGCGGTACAGCGGCAAGCCATCCACGTATTTCTTGTCGATCACGTACGCCAGCATCGAGGCGGATGCCAGGCTGCCGGGTATCGGGGGCTTTTGCATCTGCGCCTTGACCATGGGCGTTTCAGTCCCATGCTTGTCACACGTCCGGCATGCGTATTGTTGCTGGATATGTTCGCGCACCTTCGTCTGTGCCGGGACGTGGATGAGCTCGCGACGGATCTCGACACCCGCTTCGTCCATGACCTCGCCGCAGCACGGACAGATTCGTTCTTGCTCCGGTAGACGATATTCAATCTGCTCCACCGGAAGGTCTGCCAGCATGGCATCCCGCTGACCTGGCTGCTTCTTGCGCCGCTGGTATGTGACCGCCTCGATAGTGGGTTCTTCTGCCTCAGGTTGCGCCTCAACCTCGGCCTCGTTGAATACCAGGTCCAGGCGTATCTGGTTGTCTGTCGTGCGTTCGCTGGACTTCCCGAACTGCCGATG
>NZ_FNOJ01000051.1 GCF_900107035.1 Alicyclobacillus hesperidum
ATGTGCGCTTGTCGCTTTTTCAGGCGTTGGCATTTATGTTATAAATGAACCTCATCGTATGAAATCAACTATTGCCACGACGACTGCAGCTAATCAATTGTCTCAATCTAACGTCGAGAAGATGATTACGTGGGCTGACAAATACCAATATGCATTCGATGTTTATATACCAACTGGCGGTCTAGGAAAAAAGGCATACGTTGTATCGATGACTGGACAACCGTCATTTACACTCTTTTCTCCGGAATATAACGCATTTTATAGTATTAGTGAATTTAAAAGTATATCTTATGCGGACTCTATTTTAAACTTAGGAACCAAACATTGGACCACAGTAAAGGATTCTACGGGGTTACAATACCACATGACAATTATTAATTCGACAAGCAGGGAATACTATTTTGAACAAGGTTCAACGACAATCGTTATTCAAATGAACTACAAACAGGGCGCGTACCCTGGATTTCCGTCAGGACTTAAATTCGTTAATTTAAGTGAAATGTAAACGTCACCCCCACATGTCATTTGCCCTCCTGCTGCTTGAAAATGGGCTCATCAAGCATCGGGAGGTTTTCGAATGCCAGAACACATGTCCCGCCAAGAACGTCACGATCTTTGGCGTGAACGTATCGGCTCCTTCTACGGCAGTGGTCTGTCCGCCGCTCAGTACTGCGCCGAACATGGCCTGAAGCCACATCAACTTTGGTATTGGGTCAAACGTTTCCGAGATGAAGCTTCCAAGGCTCGCAACCTACGTTTGTATCTGTCCTCGCACAAGATGCAAGCATCTCGTTTACGTAACATGTGCTACTCGTGGTAGCGCATGTTTTTCTTGCCAATTCTGTGTAAAGTGAGTTACAAAGAAGGTAAGGGAAGGAACTTCTGCATAATAGGTGAGAAACATCAGGGAAAGGATGAAGGCGTGTTGGATACATCCTTTCCGGAGATTCTTCGACGTCTTCGCGAAGAGCGAAACTTGACCCAAGCGGATTTAGCAGGGAACAGCATTTCAAGGGCGTTGGTCAGCTTATATGAAAGTGGTCGCAGGACGCCGACCTATGAGACGCTTGCATATCTAGCGGAACGTTTACAAGTCACCGTGGATATTTTCTTCGGTTCCCACAATGATGTATTTTGTCAAGCAAAAATCCCCGAAAAAATCGTGTGTTTTTCCCCATCCATGCGACGGGGATTTTTAACGCTGTTTCATCAACGCATGCTTC
>NZ_FNOJ01000050.1 GCF_900107035.1 Alicyclobacillus hesperidum
GAGTAGACCAGCTATGTAATGTCAAGTCCTTTATCGAGTCTTAGAGCAATGAAGGGGATGAGTTTTAGGTTGCACGGAACCAAGCCTGTTTCAGGGAAACAGACGGTGATCCGAATATTCATTTGCACTTTTTCAAGCTATCGGTTCATACGGTTTGCGATCTCGCAATACCGCATGAATCACATACGTTAACTTGCGTGCAACGGCTCCAGTGGCGGCTAGGGGATGCTTTCCTTCCGCCCGCTTCTGTTCGTAAAAGGCTTTTAGAATTGGGTTGTGTGTTTTTGCGACGCTCGCAGCCAACCAGATTGCCCTGCGCAAATAGGGCGAACCTCGCTTAGACATGCGGTTGCGGGTTCCTGTGTATTCTCCGGATTGCTTTACCGTTGGATCGATTCCAGCATACGCGACGAGTTTGACCCCGGTCGAGAAGCGGGAAATATCCCCGATTTCACCAAGAATGGCAGCCGCAAGAACAGGACCAATGCCTGGAATTGTCATCAAGTTCGTATCGACCGCTGCCAAGTACGTTGTGATTTTGTCTTCCAGGGCCCTGAGCTGTTGTTCCATGAAGCGAATCTGCTGCAAAAGAAGGCGGAGCTGGAGCCGATACGCGTCGAGTGCAATGCCGACGCCAAAGGAGGATTCGGCGGCAGATTTCAATTCCTGCGCTTTGTCCAAGCCAAAGCGATTTCGGCTATGTTTAGCGATAAACGCAGCGAGCTCCTCAGTGTCTACAGCGAGGATTTCCTCCGGTGTTGTGTATTCCATAAGCAACTCGGAGGACGTTTTGCCAAACAAATCGGAAAACAGGCGCTCATACTCAGGGAACAGAATGTCTAGGATGCCAATGACCTGGCGCTTTAGGTCAGAGATTGAATCGACCAAGTTGAACCGAAATCGGCTCAGTTGACGCAAAGCAAGGATCTGTTCATTGGCCAGTTCGGTTGTAGTGTACCGGCCGAACCGCAGAATTTCAGCGATGATAAAGGCATCCTTGGCGTCATTCTTGGCCTGACGTATGTACATGTTGCGGAAGGCATCTGACTGGATAGGATTGATGACCAGTGGCCGTATACCCTGCTTACAAAGGAATGTATACAGTGCAAGCCAGTAATGACCCGTTGCTTCCATTCCGACGCAGAACGACGCTAAATTCGGATCAACGGCACGCATCCACTCTATCAGCTTCTGTCCGCCGGCTTGGGTGTTGGAGAAACGAAACATCTTACTCTGAATCTGGCCAGACGAATCAATGATACACGCTTCATGCTGACGCTTGCCGATATCGATTCCAATGAAATACATGAACAGTACCTCCAAGTAGGTCGGGAACCGCGCAACCTTGCGATCTACAACCTAGTTCGACATTCGGAGAAGGGGGGATCCCTCAACATCCAGCTCATTCGTAAACTCTCGCAAGGCGGGGCCTACACTCTACTCGACGAGAACAAAGTCTCAAGGAGGGGG
>NZ_FNOJ01000049.1 GCF_900107035.1 Alicyclobacillus hesperidum
CCGAACGGACCGGTGACGGCGGGGCAATTGGCACAGTGGATCGTGGACTGGGAGATCAAGGCGCGCCGCGTGGACATGGCGTGGGAGCCGTCGCAGAATCCATTCACCTTGCTACAAGACTTCTCGTTCTTCTACGGGACGGACGTGAAGGGGCCGAACAGCGTACTGACCCAGAAGGACATAATGGCGATTCGGAACAACATCGTGGAGGTCAGCCGTGGGTGGCGGCAGCTTGGGCCGAACAAGGTGGAACTTCTGGAACCATTGATGGATCCGAATGCTGTATCTGGAGCCTTCGTTTATTTAGCTAAACACCACGAAGATTGGAGCCTGTCGGACTGGCCAAAGGTGTATCTGGCATTCATCCGAACTGTGGACAGTCAAACGCTCACATTCGAACCGAATGGCAATGTGATTTACACGTACAAGCGGGGAACAGGATTAACGCCTAACGTAACGGGTGTGTTTGAAAAGGGAGTCGACACCGTATACAGCTCCTATTCCTATTCGGATCAGATAGGCTTAGAAGCTTATAAAGATAACAATCCTACGCTTTACAGCAAGATATTTTATGAACCAGATTATCAGGTCTTTTCTCCCAAAACGCATCTTACAAACTTTCACTATAGCTATCCTGGATATGTTGCCCCTGTAAATGGGCAAATTGCGTTTGAATTATGGGGTTCCATTTGTGACCAATATACAGCGAAAACCGGTGGATCGATTTTTGGGGACGCCATGTATGAATTCACTTATTCCCAAGGTCGTCTTGTAAATGTTCATTTGATAGGGCAAGAATCGGAGAATTATCCATCGGAAGTGATGAGTTATGGGGATTAGTACTCGAAGATTAGCTGCAATAGGTATGTCATTATTGGCTGCTTCAGCAATTTGGTACTCCTTAATTCCAATTGCACATGCAGGCATCAACAATGGAGATGTTGTTGAAGTTTCAATCCCACCTGGTAGTAATGGAGCGTGGACAAACGGTAATGTTCAGCAAGGGTTCAGTGGTACAGGCGATAACGTCGCAATAGGCGGTAATAACGGATCAACTCAAGTTCTTGCAGTTGAAGTGGCTAATCAACAAGCCATGAACGGTTATGGCCCGGGTGATTATATCTTTACTCAATCGGATGAGATACCCGGGAATGGTGCAAATCCAGTATGGATACAACATTTTCTTCCGTCTTATAAATTCACTCTTAAAGATCGGAACAACCAAACATCAGGTCTGTACTACGCCGGCTCCGATGTCTACACGCTGTCGGGCTGGTACGCGCAGCCGAACCCGTACAGCAACCCCTACTGGTACGCGCCAGGGCAGTACGTGCACCTGGCGCCGTACGCCAAGCCGTACGTGCGCATTGACAGCGTGCAGAACGGGCAGTCGCTCGTGCCGGGGAGTACGGTCACGGTGACGGATACCAACAACGACCCAAGCGATGACGGGACGGGCAATCCGGACAAAGTGCCCCAGTCGGGCAC
>NZ_FNOJ01000048.1 GCF_900107035.1 Alicyclobacillus hesperidum
GTGCCCGACTGGGGCACTTTGTCCGGATTGCCCGTCCCGTCATCGCTTGGGTCGTTGTTGGTGTCCATCACCTTGATGGCGCTCCCCGGCACGAGCGACTGCCCGTTCTGCACACTGTCAATGCGCACGTACGGCTTGGCGTACGGCGCCAGGTGCACGTACTGCCCTGGCGCGTACCAGTACGGGTTGCTGTACGGGTTCGGCTGCGCGTACCATCCCGACAGCGTGTAGACGTCGGAGCCGGCGTAGTAACCATAAATAGGTTTAGAACTGGGCTGTGATTTATCTTCCAACACAAATCCATAGTTACCTAGAAAATGTTTAATCCAAACCGGATTCGCTCCGTTCCCTGGTATCTCGGTAGCTTGAGTAAAGATGTAATCTCCAGGACCATACCCATTCATCGCTTGTTGATTGGCTACTTCCACCGCAGGAACTTGCGTAGATCCGTTATTACCACCGATACCTATGTTATCTCCTGTTCCTGTGAAATTGTCTTGAATGTTACCGTTAGTCCACGCACCTCCATTAAGTTTAACTTGAACTAAATCTCCGTTAGAAATAGCAGCCTCGACAGGCGAAAAACTCACAAGCATAGCCGAAATAAATAGACCGCCCGCAGTGATGGACGAAATGATTTTGGTCTTTTTATCCATACTGCATGACCTCCGAAGGGTAATTCAGTCCTGCAGCTTGCAACTGAACTACTCTTTGCAACTTCCCCTTCGAATACAGAAATTCAAACGTCAAACCGCTTGCTACCCATCCACCTTGTCTTGCGTTGTAGGGATCGGTGATAGTAGTCGCCGATTCAAAACACCATTCCCCAACTTTGGGGGAGACAAAACCAACCGAAGAATCATAAGCACTCACCTTATGTTCATACGGGGAAAACACCTGATAGTCTGGCTCGTAAAACGCCTGTTCTTGTAAAGATGGATTGTTTGTCTGATAAGCCTTAACGGCTATGGAATCGGAGAATGAATAAGCACTGTATGCATGTTGGTTAGAATCCAAGAACACCCCATTAATGTTTGGGGTATACCCTGTACCGCGTGTGTATCTATACACGACGTTTCCATTCGATAGAAATGTGTAGTTTTGGGAATCCACAGTTTTGATCAATTGGAGATAGACAGATGGCCATTGAGACATTTTGAACTCGTATCCCGGTCGTGCAAGACCCCTAAATGCCGCAGATACGCTATACTCAGCGTCAACAAGCGGTGCCAACAACTCCACCCTGTTCGACCCCAACTGCCGCCACCCACGGCTGACCTCCACGATGTTGTTCCGAATCGCCATTATGTCCTTCTGGGTCAGTACGCTGTTCGGCCCCTTCACGTCCGTGCCGTAGAAGAACGAGAAGTCTTGCAACAGCGTGTACGGGTCCTGCGACGGCTCCCACGCCATGTTCACACGGCGCGCCTTGATCTCCCAGTCCACGATCCACTGTGCCAATTGCCCCGCCGTCACCGGTCCGTTCGGGTCCGTCATCTGAATGCCCAAGTCGGC
>NZ_FNOJ01000021.1 GCF_900107035.1 Alicyclobacillus hesperidum
ATCAGGGGTTGGGCGATTACGTATTTTTGAAAAAGCAAATCGCCAAGCCGTTTCAAAGCGGCGGTGTCACGTTTTTTAAAAAAGGACCAACTGCTCACTTTGCATTCTCCGTTCATTAGGTGCATAGTTACCAACAAGAATTTTCATCCTCATGAACTGCTTCTCTGTGACCAGTAACGTTCGAATCGATCCTTTATCTGGTAAGTTCGCTTGAAGCCTCCTTTCATGCTTTTCCGCCATCTCATAACTGCCGCAGATCCGACAGTAACAAGAATACTGCATCATATAATACCCATCATTCAATAAAAACTGACGAAACTGAGTTGCAGCCTTTCTTTCCGCCTTTGTAGTCACTGGCAGATCAAAGAGCACCATCAAGCGCATAATCCTACTCATAGACCCCCATCTGAACCTCCGTAAGCCTCGGCAACTGTAAAGCACTTGGATCTTCGGTTGAAATCGCATTTGAAAAGCTGGAGACCATCGCTTCAATGCTTGCGGTCAGGTCGTATCGCTCGTTTTCCAGCCAAACCATCTGGGTGAGAATCTGCATCAATCTCCGCTTATGTAGCTTCGAAAGTATGGGAGAGTCAACGTCGAGCTCGGACGCCACAACATAATCCACAATAGGCCGATATGGCTCCATGAGGTCGTCAGCAAGGTTAAAATTATTGAGCTCGCTGTGATGTTGTAATCCAATGGATGGTTGAAATCCAAACGCACACAAACTTCTTGCAACTTGTCCACGAATCAATGCATATCCGTAGTTCATCGCTGAGTTAATGAAGTCATCCGAGCTACGCTTGAACGCTTTACCAAACAGATGCTTAAAGTACATTCGTGCGGCTTGGGATTCAATAGATCCCTTATCCCCAGATGCCACGCGGCCCGCAAGCGCTAACAGAGCTTCATCACCACTGCACCCACATAAAGTTAAACACGCGGCTTGATTCTCGATTTTGCGACGCACAACAGCCTGCCACAATCGCTTCACGAGTGGCCGCTTCATCTCAAGCTGGGATTGCATGATTTTTGGTCCTCGCGAATGCTGACAGTACGGTAGAAGTACGCCGTTTGGTAAATGTTTTTCATCGCAAGTAAACACTGCAATTCGAAATTCGGCCAATCTGGCCAGGAGGGCCGACGTGATAATACTCTGTCGGTCCTCCAGCATGAGAGTGCGAATGTCCTCCAGAGGAATGGTGTATTCGCACATTTCTCCAGAGGATTCGTCCTCTTGTCGCACGACAAGCTGGTTATTTCGACAACTCAGCTTTGCACTGCGAGTGACCATCACATGTCGATGTGACAATCAATTCATCTTCCTTTCCACACGAAATGGCATGCGCCGTTCCTTATAAACAGGATGCGTGTCTCCTAACGGATCAACCACGTATTTTTCGAACACCTCTAGACCTTGTATACCCAAACCCTCTAATTCCCCGGAATTGTCGTGAGTACGCAGAGAAATGCTTGCGCTTGCAATGTTTGCACTCACAAAGTACATTATCCGGCATCCAACAGGTTCCTTCCTGTCCTTATAAGTTATATCCACTTCCTTACGAGGTTTAATCATCACCGCGTCGTTTGGATATAAGCTAAATTTAAATTGATAGCTATCATCCACAACTCTCCACTCGGAGTACGGCTTGTGCGCAGTGGCTAGGCGATTCGGAAGTTCCCGCTTCAGTACATCTGCTACATAAATCGGTACAAAGTAATATTTTCCGCCTTTTTCAAACACATCAATTCTCACCATTCCCCCATTCTCTGCGATGCCTCGTCCGCCATGAACGGGAACACCCAGCGTCAACTTTTCTTGAATCTTGACCTTTCTAACGGGTGTTCGCACACTACCGTCCTTCGAAATCTTGTAAACAGGTTCTTTAAAAGCAGCCTTCGCATCGCCGCCAAATTGAACAAGCCTTTCGCGCAGAGTGTTGTACAATCTAGGATCATCTTCCGGTCGGAAATAATCCTTAATCTCCCCATCCTTTGTGAGCTTGAGTTCGGTAAGAGCCACCTTTGAAACCACGACCTGAATCTCTGTGCCCTTATTATCATCGACTTTCACGATACGCGGGCTACGAATTGTCTCCTTGTGAGCCGCGCCCGTGACCTTCCTTGTCGGCATTCTCGAGACAAAGATAGGATCAATTTGCTCGGTTTCCGAATAGGTTAAGAGGCCAATAGCTCGTATATTTTTGCTAGGATCGTCGCTGAGTCTTGCCAACAGCTCGTCTCGAAAGAATGGCCAGGGCTCCAAAGGTTCGTTTGGGAGAAACTTGCGTTCGTCAAATGATTCCCACGTGAACACCTCACCCGTCTCTTTATCCACATATTGCGTGATGCCTTCGCTTTTGCTGACCTGCTGCACATACCGGTTGCGATCGGCGAGCGCATTGCGCTTAAATTTGTCATACTTCGTGACGCGTTGAATAAGCGAATCCCCGATGCACGCAACAACAACTGCATCGGCCGCATGGTGCTTATCACCGGCATCCCGATCCTTCGTCAATCCCCACCGCGCTCGCATATATGCCGTAACGGCGCCATTGACACAAACCACACGCTTTGACCGCATGGAAGCCGTTTCGTCAAATAACAACCATGCCTGAATGTGATTCATCAGAGCCCTGGTGATGTACCGCGTGTCCGAAAGATTTCTCTCGCGAAATCCTTCTTGTTCCAAATCGATCGCACGCTTGTCCATTAACAAATGGTTCTTCTTCTTTTGCGACAATGGGATACTTTCTACCAATGCTATAAACTTTGCCTTCTGCTCTGGCTTATCTCGCAGATACTCCAATGGCGTTCGGTTCCCCTTCTGACGATTTTGCTCCGTCTTGACAAGAACCTTGTTGTCATAGCTATCGTCAAATGAAATCCCATACGGGATGATGTGATCCACTTCGGCGTAACCTGGCTCGAATAGACGTGTGACGTCCAACTTTTCCCCAGAATACATGCAGAATTCCTGCTGCTGCTTGAATAGCTTGTACTTCACAATGTCTCGTCCGGTAACATGCGCACTTCCAAGAATCTCACGAATCTCGTCCTTGATCTGCTCGTTATTTTTTTGGTTTTCCTTCTGAGCCTTCTCAATTTTACGCCGCTCATCCAGATTCTTGGATAGCTCCCGGGCAAGCTCGATGTGAATAGATTCGGGCGAACCATGCTTGCGGATGACCGCATTCACAACTTTGATGGCCTGTGAAAGGGCACGCCGCACCACCGGATTGGTCACTTCTCCTTCACCCAAAGGTGGCAGAAGCCTCTGTTTTACGTACTCTGTTTTCCCTTGAAACTGATACCCAGCCAGCTCGCAGGCTACATCATAGCTGTAGCCATCCTCTAAGAACGGAAGTATTTTTCGAATGGCCTTCAGCGAAAGGTGTCCAAATTTCGAACCATTTAACGGTAGTAATTCCTCAATTACATTGTCGGACAACCCGAGAGTCGAAAGCTTCTTTCTGCGGTTGTCATCGCTTTTCCACACAGACAAGATCCAACCGATTTGATCAAGCGTTTCAATGGACAAATCTTGAATGAAAACCCCAGCACGCTGCAGAGCCTTTCTGACCTCGTGATAAAACTTCATCTCGACAAAGACCGTGTCCTCCGTTTTATTACGGCTACGATTCAAGCCATACGTAAGTCCCGCGAAGCTTTCCGTGTCTTTCAAATCGAGCAGCTTCCGCAGTTTCCCATACGTAATTTTCGTTTGCTCATATGCACAATCAATCACGCGTGCTCGTTCTTTCTGTGTGAGCTCACACGGATATCTTCCTCCATCCTCCTGTTGTCGATAGATGCGAAGATTCACGACCTTGGTAAGCAGCTGGAACCGCTCGAACGAATACGAACTGCGCGGCGCCCGCTTTTCACCTGTCTCGAACGTACACGAGCCTACCATTCGTTCATAGATACTTTGCCTTACGCCATCAGGCGAGACAGAACCATGCCCATAAGGACTGTCTCCACCTGGCCCATCATCGAAGTTACGTTGAGAACGAAGAATCTTCAGATATGAATCCTCCAACTCTTCACTCATCACATCATTACCCAGCGCTCGTTGGGCTGCGAAAATCTTCCGAACTTCGTCCACAATGGCTTGCCGCGAAACCGTATGACGATACTCGCCTTCCTTGTTTCTCACGTTCGATACATAACCGTGTTTCTTACCATGAACGAGTTTTCCCTCGGCATCGGTTTTCGTTGCCTCAGAAACAAGCATTTCCGCAACCGTTCGGTATCCCTTCGATTGCATTAAATTTTCATTTTCCTGCACAGCCTTCAGCAACTTTCCGGCGTCTGAATCTTTGATTTCAGATTTCCTATTTGACTGAAAACCGCGACGATGCGCAATATGAATAAGCACTCTCGCGATTTCCTCTGCGGTGAAACATCTATCGAGCCCAGCCACACGCAGAGCATACACATCAGGAGATGACGTTCGTTGCGCATAAAGCGCTTCAATTTGTTCCATCGAAAGAATCCCGTGCTGTTCCAACAAACGCTTTACGCGCCAAAGCCGATGGCGACGACGGCGCGTGCGACGCCGTGCACTGCGCGCCTCACGGCGGGGAAGAGCCAAAGATGCCCCCGTCTTACTGTCTTCAGCTTTATCAAAAATGCGAACACCAAGATCTTGAATGCGAATGGGTTTTAATCCGCTTTCATCCTTCTCAAGTGCCACAACGGCCCACCCTACGGATGTAATGCCAATATCCAATCCCAGTCGATATGCCATATATACCTCCAAAAAGTAGATGACCCGCATTCATTGGAATGCGGGTCAGTGCTTTGCGGCCTGTTGCCTTATCATAGCAACCTCGCAAGCCTTGATGTGGTATGATATCCCTCGCCATCTATATTATACGAGTGCAAGAAAAGAGTCAAGCATATTCTTTGTACTTCCACTCGCTCCATTACATTGAATCTTTCGCCGCGTGCGAGCAGGTTCGCCAACATGCCCCACAAACCACTACACCCCCCTCGCTTCTACATGTTCGCACATCGGCCTACCCGACCAATCGCGCCAACATCCCGTCAGCGGATCGATACTCCCCAAACGCAACCATCCCCCCGCCACTTTGCGATGAAACGCGCGATCCGTCGCCAAAAGTTGCTCGACCGCCGTATCCGGTGCCTCAATGACCACCCATAGACGTAACGGTGCGTGAAAAAGTGCTCTATCCCCGCTCGCCACGGATTGCCACGGCAAGCCTGCCAACAAATCACCACCATTGCCCTGCATAACGCCAAGGCCACTGGTAACCGTCTGCGTCGTCTTGCTACCACTACCATAGACATCCGGGGCAACGGTAGAAGCGTAATACTGCAAATTAATCCACTGCGCAACGGTCACAGGTCCAGCGATGATCGAAGCAAGAAGACTGCCATCACGATCCGATTGCCAATCGTAGCTATGCAGAAACACCTCGCCTTTCCACGACCACCCTTGCGTCAAAGCACGTCTCCCAATGATGAACGCGCGATTTCCAGCAAGCCCCCACTCCGGACGCACTTCACTCCAATCGCGCGCACGCCGAATTGCACTGTGCACCGGGTTCCGGACGCGTTCTACGCCCGGCAAGAGTCGCATGCGCTCTGCCGCCGTCATCCATTGCGCTCGCTTAGCGGCAGTTTGTAGAAGTCCCCACGCCTCCTTCGCTGCGCCCTTTAGCTCTGGCATCTCGATGCAAACCAATTCATCAGTGGTGGTGACATGCTCCGCCGCGACAAACACGGTATCCTCAGGAATCGATACGCCAAATCGTGTTGCCATCACGTTTCGTACATCGCGGCGGTTGCAGATGGCCGCAAACACTCGAGCATTCCAGCGTCCGGCTGCTCCCCCGCAAGCGCCACAGTCCAAAGCGGCCGCGTGCGCATTGTTGGCGCTGGAACTTTCGTGTCCGCACACCACGACGAGTGGCGCAAACTCCGTCAGCCCAATGCTGCGCAAAAGCCCACCTGCAATCTCGGCCATTTGCGTGACGGTCAATCCGACGGGGATATCCGCTACTTCATCACCATCCTGAACTCGCTCCATGACCAGAGTGGTTCTGTCCGGAAACTGTTTGCTTGCCCAACGCTTGAACAAGCCCCCCGACGCGGACGGTGCAAGGGTACGAGCAAACGTGTACAAACCCAGCCATGGGCCGGACAATTCCGGCAGTGCCAACGAGGCTAACACATGTTGCTTGACCTTTTTAAAAACGTCTCCGATAAAACGCACGCCGTTCCTGTTTTGACGATACGTGCTGTCTGAATCGTCCATGGGTCTCTCTCTGACTTCAACGACTGGCGTTACAATCGCCGGACAAGAAGGATGTGCATAGGAACCATCGAGACTGCGCGTTTTGATAGGGAGGTTAAAGAATCCTGCACAACCATACGTCGCAAATGCCCCGAACGTCTCCAGGTTTCGGCGAAATGGCTCCGAACGAACGTCGATGCAAAACAGTAGTTGCGCCACCACATCAGCCTTTGCTGCGGCTGGTATTTGCGTCTGACACGCCCCTACAATACGCTCTGCCTGGGTATCCTCCCAAGCTTCCAACCAGAGTTGCCAACGGTCCACGCGACGAAACCGATCCACGATGACAAGCAAATCCTTGCGCACACTCAACGGCAAATTGCGCCAAATGGATCGCGTCATGCCACCATGACGATGCAGTGCCGCCAAACTGTAAGCAACGCGTTTTGTGACGCCATCATCCACTTGCACGGACGTCTCGCAGTCACGAAACTCACAGAAGGCCCATTCTAACGATAAGCGCACCGCTACATAGTCCACAACAAGGTCGATCTCGCGGCCTTCTTCGCGTCCTTGCCAAAACAGCATGCCAACCCACCCCGGCAGCGCTGCAAGGTGCGCGCGTAGATAGCCAACAGCCTCATGCTCCGGCACATCCAGCATTTGTAGCGCCAGCGCGATGGCTTCGCCTGCATCGCCTGGCCAATCGGCCAGACGCCGCTTTTCTGCACGAGTTAAAGCCGGATCGCGCACAATCAAGTGGCGCCAGGACCTGTAAAATCCTTCTTGCCTACCTGGCAACGCCCAGCCTGCCTGACCAGCATCCAAATACAACTTGCACCATTTGATGGTTTGCTGAGCGAGACGTGCGCGCGTGTATTCGTTGGTGTCGCCACGCAGGCTCACTCGATACGAATGTAGTGGCGCTTCTCCCCCTGCCACCACCTCGTTGGCTAACGCCCACACGTACTCAGGCACATCGGACTCGCGTTCGTCTTCCCACATGAGTGCGCGAAAAACAGGCTGGAGTCGCGACTGAAGCGATGCCGCCACATGCTCATCCACCCAGGCGCAAAGCCGCTGTTCCAATCTATGCAACGCAATATCGCCATGGTCGACAGCGGATCGAATCACAGAAAGCGAAGGAAACAGATGTACATCCTGAATGTCCGCGAGCAGTGTCAACGCATCGGCGAACGCCAAGCGCTCCAAATGTGGCCACGGATGGCGCGCGACAAAGACCGACAATGGCCATTGTGGAGCGGTGACATCCATGGCTTGCCGAACCCAGTCGATCACGCAATTGCTGTCCTGCGTCAAGATGGCGTCTTGCTTGACTGCATGATTAGGTCTCACCGTAAGGCCGCCTCCTGTTCAAAGCGATGCAGATGATGCGGGTGTGTCTCCATGGCAATGGGTCTCGGTTCACCAAGATGCACAAGCCAAAGATAGATACGGGTCACGATGCCGGCATCTGGCCTCGCCGTAATCAAAACACCAACCAGCCCGAGCATCGCCAACAAAGCAACCGCGGCAATCGGCCAGACCATCGTTACGGCGTACGCTTGGATGCCGGGGGCTAGGTGGCGAACGGTGTGGGCAAGCCAGGCACGCAAACCCTCACTGATGACTGCAGCAATGAGCACCGTCGCCAGTCCCAGCAAGCGTCCCTCCTGCGTCCATCGCGCTTGCCTCGCAACCAATGACACCCCGGCTCCAAGCATCAGCGCACTCAGCGCACGCACCCACGCATGCGGATCCACCGCAAAGTAGACGAGGGCAAACATCGCTCCGAATATCGCGGGCCACAGTGCAGATGAAGGCTTTGTGCTTCGCGGTCCGGCCAACGCTTGCTCCGGGCGGGGTAATGCATCGCCGGATCGGAGAAATAAAGTGGCCTTGAACAAACCGTGAAGAATCAAGTGGATCATCGCAGCATCGTAAGCCCCGATGGCACATTGCATAAGCATAAGTCCCATTTGCGCCATGGTTGATGCGATCAATTGCCGCTTGTAATCGACGTGAACCAGGAGGATGCCTGATCCTAGGCCTACGCTCAGCCAGGCAAGGACGAGCAGTACGCCATGGGGCCACGGCCCGCTTGCACTCAGCAAAGGCGCCCAGCGTGCGAGCAATAGTCCGCCGGCATTCACCACCCCGGCGTGCATGATGGCGGACACCGGTGTCGGTGTCACAGCAGATTCAAGCAACCAGCGACCGAACGGCCAACCGCCAGCTTGCACGATCGCCGCCAAAACAAGCAACAACGCCACGCCCATGCGGACAATGGGCGGCAAGCGGTTCACGTGCGCCAGCGCGATCGCGATGTCCCCGCTGTGTGCGGCCAGGCCATACCACAAACAGGCTATGGCCATCGCCATCGCGCTGATGGCCAAGCGGCTGATGGTAACTTTGGTCACAGCGCGCACAGGGGCACTTTCCCAAGCAAGGGCAATGAGAGCTACCAACCCGGCATCCATGGCGGCCCAAGACGCCACTTCCATCCACAACGTGCGACTCATCCATACGATGCTTGCCGCGCCAGTCGTCCAGGTCAGCCAACCGAAGTAACGTCCGTAGTGGCGATCACCTTGTAAATAGCGAATGGCAAAGCGTTGAATCACCATGCCGAGCAGCGCGATGTAAAGCCCCATCAGCCACCCCGTTCCGTCCGTTCGCCATGGTCCCATGGTGATGCCAATCGCCCGCAGCAGCAGACCAGCCACTGCTGCCAACACAGGCAGTAGAAGTGCAGCCACATGCCAGCGAACGAAGCCAATTTTTTTGTCCATGCACGCTGTCATGAGTCCTGTCGAACCCGCGATCACCCACGTACCCAACCAAATGGGCAACATCCATTGCTGCATGTCATGAATGAACATTGTTGTCTCCTCTCTCGACGATATCGGCTTCCCCCAGCACAAAACACAAAAACCGGCGTGCCCCATACAGTCACAGACATCAACTTGCGCCGATGCTGGCTGTACAGAGTCACGCCGGTTTTTCAGGCACCACCATCCGTGGTGTCGAACTCCCATGCGCCCTTGACAGTTTCGACTGCCGTCCGCCACCGACTTTCGTCAGCGCGATCCAGCCTCCGAGTGTGTCCAGGTATATGTGTAAAAATGGTCAATCTGTTGTGACTAACTTCTTTTCCAAATCCTCAGATAACCGAAATACCATGATACGTTCGCCTGTGCGCGTACTCAAATCGGTGAAAAAGCTCGTCACCTCTTCACCTGTAATGCGGCGGACAAGATCTTTCAACTCATCTATCCCCGACTCGACCAAACTGGTGCGGGTGCGTTTGATGGAAAGCATGCCATCGCGCGTCTCGCACAAAGCATACTCTGCCGTTGAAAGAATGCCACGCAAAGACACGATAATCATGTCACGCAAAATATCTGTTTTGACCGACACAGACCCACGCCCGAGGTAGTCCTTCTCCCATTTTGTGAGAGCGTTGCTAAGTTCAGATTCCATGCAGCCCTTCAGCTTTGCCACTGCTGCGTTCTCTCCTTCGGCCGCGAACGCCGCACGGCCTCGCTACAGGTCAAGAGTCATTGTAGCAACAAATGGCCTCCTCGGGCAAGTGTACGCGATGAAGCATCCATCTTGCACTTTATATGTTCCGTTCGATCCGCCAATTCAGGGAACAGAACGTCGCCCAATCGTTTAACGAAACTGATAGGTTGTCGGCAAACCTTGGCCGACGAACACCGTATACATAGCGGTGTGCTTCGGATCGACTACGGGTCCGAGCGAAACTTCGCCTGCAGCAAAATCCTTTGCATAAATTTCGTAGGTCTCCCCCACGTCATTGCTCAACGTTTCACCGGTGTCGACGAAAGGTTTCAGCCAAGTGGGCTTCTTCGCCGTAGCGTCGTAAGCCACATAGACTGTGGCATCTTGATGTAAGTCAAATGACAGTCCTGATCTGGAGCCAGCCGTGGTTTGCAGAAACGGATCGCCAATCAAATAGGGTGGCACCCACGTAAATGTATACGGCCGATTGTTATACTGCTGCGCGTCAACCTGTAGACCCTCAGGGCTAACAACACCACCGCCGCTCACATTCGTGATGTGATATCCAGAAATCGACAACGGAGATTCAGGGTAATTCATGATGGTTACGTCCTTGATCTGGCCCATGAAGCTAGCATCAGTTGTTCCGCCCACCGTCATGCTGCTCGCAATGGCCACTGGATTGACCTGTGGTGAAGCAACCGTCGGATCGCCATCGACCGTCGTCGCCGGTGCGACCGTGGTTGATGCAACCAGTGAGCCGTCGATGTACAGATTGGCATCCCCTGCATTGTCCCACGTGGCCGTGACCTGGTGCCAAAGCCCGTCGTGATACGCCTGCGGGCTGACCAAGTCAACCGATTGTGAACCTGCGTGCATTTGAAACTCCACGCGATGATCGGCATTGAAGAACACGCCCACGCCGTTGCCATTTGTACCTTCGCCAGTGACAATGGGCATATTCACGCCTGTATCTGCCGACGATGCAAACGAAGCCGAGATGGTTCCCCCAACATTGGTGACAAGGTTTCCAGGGAGCGCGATGGGCTGTGTACCCGTTAAAAAGGTCGCGGCACTCGGCAAGATGCCTTGGAATGTGAGATCCTGTATGGTATTCACGCCATCAAACATCGGCACGCCATTGATGGATACGTTGTCCATCTTGACGCCTTCCACGTTCTCAGCCTGAATACCACTTCCAGCTCCGTTAATGGCAACGTTATGAAAGGCAATGTTTTGTATCGGCAATTCCGCAAGTCCGCTGAAATACATCGCCTGCTTTGCACCGTTTACCGTGATATTGTCGAAATTTAAATTCCGTATCGCCGGGGTAGCATCGGTCACCGGACCAGGCGGTAAAGCCGATCCATTCGACGCGTAGTTTTCATCGATGATGAACGCCTGCGCCTGGATGTTGCTCATGCTAACGTGATCGAATGTGATATTCTGCACAATTCCGCCCCGTCCTCGCAGCGTTTTGATACGAAGCCCCGCATTGGTGCCATCGAAGTCACAGTTTTCAACGAGGACATTTTGCACACCACCTGACATCTCGCTGCCAATGGAGACACCATGCCCATTTAACATATGACAATTGCGAACGACGATATTTTGGCTTGGGATTCCGATTCTGCGCCCCTCTGCATCCTTGCCCGATTTAATGGCAATGTCGTCATCGCCTACGCTGAACGTGTCATCGATAATTTGCATGCCGTTGACGGAATCAGGATCAACGCCATCCGTATTATCCGATGTGGGCGGATTCACGATATGCACATCCGCCAAGGTCACGTGATCGCAATAAACGGGGTGAATCGTCCAGGATGGTGAATTTTGCACTGTGACGCCTTGGATTAGGATGTTCTGAGAGTGAAGAAATTCGATGAGGCTCGGCCGCGCATAGGGCAGTCCTTGACTGTAGTTGGGCGATTGAACAAGTGACACCGCCGGATCGGAAAGTGGCTCTTTATATTGTTTTGACCACCAGTTTCCATACGTGTTGCCAGCGTTATCGTGAATCGGTGTCTCACCATTGCCGTCGATCACGCCTTCACCTGTGATGGTCACGTTTCGAACGTTGTCACCAGTAATCAGGCTCATATAGCGATACATCTCAGTGCCTTCCCAGCGGCTCCATATCGGTTTATAGGCATCGATATTACTGCTACCCAATAGTGTTGCACCCTTGGCTAGGTAGAGTGTCATATCGCTCTTTAATTGCAGTGGTGCGGTGTAATACGTTCCGGCTGGCACGTAAAGAGTGCCGCCTTTTGGGACCGCGTCAATGGCGCGTTGCAGGGCACGTGTGTCATCCGACTTGCCGTCGCCAATCGCGCCAAACTGTTTGACATTCACCATCTTGCCTTGCGCGAGTGTTTTCACGACAATGGCGGCACTTGGCTTCGAAACATCACCTGATCCAGTGATTGTTGCAACCTGAAACGAATAGGTGTGGTTCGGTTGCAAATCTGAGACGGTAAAGTTCGAATCAGCTACGCGTCCGATTCGCGATCCATTTTCGTACACTGCATAGGTAACTCCGGCATTGTACTCAGGCTGCCAGATCAGGTCGACGAGTGACGATGTGACCGCATAAGACTGCAATCCAACGGGAGCACTGACGAGCTTTGATGGAGTATCCGCCAAAACCATGGCTGGTGCCAGACCCATCACCACAGATGCGCTCATAAGCGCCCCCAAAACCCGCATGTGCTTGCGCTGCAACCGTTTCACATCCAACTCCCCCATTCATGGACGTCTGCGTCGCAATATGTTAGAAGCAATCGCTACTCACGGTTGTATCCCCCGTAATGTTAGCGTTTTCACATCACCCTTACACCAGGACCCAGCATATTGTCGTTGCCCAGCATCATATATACGTCACCCAGGGCTTGATATGATATGTGAATTATCCTGTTAAAGTTTTGGGGCGATATCGTTCATGTAGTTCCTCATGCCATGCTTAATGAAACCTCGTCCATGAAAGCCGAATAGAAGACAGATAAAGTACATTCAGTTCACCAACAACTTCTACTCTCCAAGCAAGCAATCGTTTGCACTTAGAGTCTCCCGTGCTGTTTCTGTGGCTTGCCAGTAAGTACCCTATATGCGTTACAGCGAATCGGAACATACGGAGTAGGCAATGCGCGCCATACACACCAAAATCGTTGTTGAAAGTTACAGTTGCTTGTACAAAGAAAACGTGGTCGTAGCCAATTGAACGCGCGAAATCAGTGTGGTGCAATGATGAAAACGTTTGCACTTGATGTTCTCTATTCTAAGCAAACGTTTGAACTTATTACGAGGAGTGTGAATCTACGTTGAAACGTTGGAAGTTGCCCAAATATCCATTAGCGTTGATTCCTGTGTCGGTGCTTCTCGGCTGGAGTGTAAATTTCACTCCTGCAGCAGCGGCATCGTCTGGGGGAGTTCAGGCAAACGGACTCTTTGCAGACCAAGGACCACAATATATGACGCCACAGGAGCCAACTTCCTCGCAGGCCGTCACCGTGACCTTACGTGCTGCCCATGGAAACTTGACAAGCGCTAATGTCGTGGTATACGACACATCAACTGGATCGACGACATATTACCCAATGACACTTCAGGGAACTGATGAAAATGGACTCTACGATTTCTGGCAAGGAACCATCCCGGCATCCTCCAGCATCAAGTACTACTACTTTCAGGCTAACGATGGAACCTCATCGTTGTACTACAATGGCTCCGGATCTTCCACCAGCGCCTTTCCAACGCCAACGTTCAGTGGTGATCAGTGGAACACGTACGACGACTTTGTGATTGCCCCTAACTTCACTACACCTACTTGGGCGCAAAACGGTATTATGTATCAAATCATGGTGGATAGATTCTACAACGGCGATACATCAAATGACGTTACCACAGGAGCATATTCATGGAACGGCAATCGAACCGTCCAATTGGCGTGGGGAGCAGATCCTGAACTCGGTGATCCTGGAGGAAAGGATCAAGTCGCTTTTTTTGGCGGAGATTTGGAGGGTGTTGACCAAAAACTCCCGTATATCACGAAAACCCTGGGCGCGAATATTGTCTATCTGAATCCAATATTCACATCACCAACCAATCACAAGTATGATACACAAGACTATTACAACGTCGATCCTCACTTTGGTGGAAACTCAGCGCTAGAGCAACTATCCTCAGACCTACACAGTACGACCAACAACGCCGGACAAGAAGGGCGCTTAATCCTAGATGGCGTATTTAATCACACCAGCAATCAAAACAGCTGGTTTACAAGCGCCCAGCAAAACCAATCCAGCCCATACTACAGTTATTATACTTTCACCAATTGGCCTAACACCTACGCAACGTTTGCTGGCGTGAATACGATGCCAAAGTTGAATTATGGCTCAACTTCGCTTAGAAGCCAGGTCGATAATGTTGCAAAAACATGGCTTTCCTCACCATACAACATCGATGGTTGGCGTCTCGACGCACCTGGACACATTGGCGCCAATGGGTACGATCCCGAATCAAGCGGCAACTACACCGATTCGACCAATCATAGTTATTGGCAGGAATTTCGTAATACCGTAAAGACCACTAATGCAAACGCACTGATTTTCGGCGAGTGGTTTGAAGGGTCACAACCCACGGAATGGTTGAACAACGGCAATCAGTGGGATGGCTCTGTCAATTACAATGGCTTTTTGCAACCGGTGTCCGAATGGGTTACTGGTTACGACGATGGCTTTAACGCAAACTCAATCAACGCAACCACGATGGAAAGCTGGCTCACAGGTACACTGAACGCGGTACCACGAGCGGCTCAACTAGCACAAGTCAATGAATTGTCCACACAGGACACCCCTCGCTTTGGCGAGCGTGCCGCCGAAAACATGAACTATAAAACCTACACACAACCAAATGGCAGCACATTTACCGACCCGTATGGGGGTACACCAAACTATTGGAAAGACTATCTTGGTGCCTTCCTGCAATTTACGTATGTCGGCATTCCCACTATCTATTACGGAGACGAATATGGAATGATGGGTGGAGGCACGAATGATGCTGGGAAACGCTGGACGTTTGATTGGTCACAAGTAGCAAACGGAGGAAACTCTGTTTTTCAACTCTATCAAAAACTGATTCAGTTGCGCACAAGTCACTCCGCGCTCGTCGATGGTTCGTTTATGCCGCTTGTTGCGGACAACGCAACCAACATACTGGCATTTGCCCGTTTTGATCAGAACGAACGCGATATCGTCATCCTTAACGACACAGATAACACTGAAACGGAGACCATTCCGGTGGCGCAGGCAGGGGCGCCGTTTGGCAGCACATTGACTAATATTACGCCCTTAGTCAACGGCGCATCCGAGGCATCAACCTATACCGTGGACAGCCACGGAAACATTAATGTCACAGTACCCGGTCACTACGCCATGATTTTGACGCAACAAGGTTCTTCGCTATGGAGTACCCCGGTACAAAATGGCGTCTACACCACCCAAAGCACAATCGACGCCGGTCACCAGACTACGGTTGTCTATAACGGTTCACTGGCAGCCTCAGCAAGTTCCATGACCCTGCACTGGGGCTATAACGGATGGAGTGGAACAACAAACACAGCAATGTCCAAGCAGTCTAATGGCACTTGGACCGCCACGATCACAGTACCCGTTGGCGCACAAACGCTGAACACAGCATTTTATAATCAGAGTTCAACTTGGGACAACAACAATGGCAGCAATTACAATTTTTCTGTACAGGAGGTGTACTCGTCGCCGAGTCCACTGGTACATGGACAGACGACGACCATCGTCTATGCCGGATCACTCGCTGCCTCAGCAAGCTCCATCACCATGCACTGGGGTTACAATGGTTGGAGTGGAACGACCGACACGGCGATGACGAAGCAGTCTAATGGAACTTGGACGGCCACCGTCACTGTCCCAACAGGCACCGTGCTGAACACGGCGTTTTACAACCAGGCAGGAAACTGGGACAACAATGGCGGTCAGAACTACAATCTTAGCATTCAGTAGTATTCTTCGCCGCTTACCGCTGGCAAGGAGCAACTCGCCAGCGGTAAGCGGCTCCTTCGACGTACGTCCCTTTCAATACGCACCACGAATCCAGGGTTTGACCTCGTGATCGTAGAAGGACTGCAATTTGCGACGCTCTTCGGCGGTGAAGGATGGTACGTGCAACGCTTCCAGATTGTCCTGTACCTGTGCCGCGTTTTTGAAGCCTGGAATGGCACACGTGACTTCCTCGTGATCGAGCACCCAGCGAATGGCGGCGCGTGCCATATTGCCACGACCGTTCGCGATCCATGTGAGCTGATCGGCCAACTCCACACCTTTCGCGAAGCCAAGCCCAGCGAACGTCTCACCGACATTGAACTGTTCGCCATTCTCGTTAAACGAACGGTGATCGTCCGGCGCAAACCGGGTGTCTCGCGTAAACTTGCCTGTCAGGAGCCCGCTGGCCAATGGCAGACGAACCAGAATACCGACCCCTTGCGCCTTGGCCCTCGGAAGGAGCTCGTCAAGTGGCTTTTGCCGGAAGATGTTGAAAATGACTTGTAGAGCCTTGACATTTGGATAATTCAAGCAGATAAGTCCCTCTTCCACACTCTCCACGCTGACACCGTAATAGCGAATTTTCCCCTCCGCTTGCAGCTTATCTAACACCCCAAACACTTCCCCATCGCGCAGAACGTTCGTAGGCGGACAGTGAATCTGATAAAGGTCTATCCGATCTCGCTGCAGCCGCTTCAGACTGGCTTCGCAAAAACGACGGATGGACGCCTCCGCATAAGTTGCGGGATTATGAATGTCGCCAGCACGACAGAACTTCGTCGCAATGTAAATCTGGTCTTCCTTGCCCTTCGTGGCTTGCGCCAACAGTTCCTCACTGTGCCCATCTCCGTAGACATCGGCCGTATCAAAGAAATTAACGCCAGCGTCAATGGCTGCCGCCAATCCTTCTAGCGATGCTTTGTCGTCGATTTTCCCCCACGATCCGCCGATGGCCCACGTTCCAAAACTCACTTCACTAACCTGCAACTCTGTCGAACCCAAATTCCGATAATGCATATCATCGATACCTCCTATGTATGGCTTTTCACATTATCCATGATTCCGAGCGGGAGTACTAGCAGGCGATGAAGGATGATGCTGAGAAGCACAGTTGGTATGTTATGCTTTGTGCAACAAGGAGGCTTGTACCCAGTGAAATGCGTATCCTGGAATGTCAATGGTCTGCGTGCATGTGTCAATAAAGGATTTCTCGACTATTTTCGCGATGTCGATGCCGATCTCTTCTGCTTGCAGGAAACTAAGTTGCAAGAAGGGCAAATCGAGCTAGACCTCGGCGATTCGTATCAACAATATTGGAATTACGCCGAAAAGAAAGGATACTCGGGAACGGCCGTGTTTACAAAGATCCCTCCGCTGTCGGTGCGGTACGGAATCGAGGACGACAGCGAACCGGAGGGCCGCATCATCACACTTGAGTTTGAGGCGTGCTATGTTGTCACCGTCTATACCCCGAATGCCAAGCGCGATCTCTCCCGCCTGCCCTACCGACTGGAATGGGAAGACAGGTTTCGCGCGTATTTGCTTCATCTTGACCAAAACAAGCCTGTGATTGCCTGCGGCGACTTGAATGTCGCACACGAAGAAATCGATATCAAGAATGCCAAATCCAATCGTGGCAACTCGGGTTTTACAGACGAAGAACGCAGCAAGATGACGCAACTTTTAGATGCAGGCTTCACCGATACGTTCCGCTATCTCCATCCGGACCGAGCCGACGCATACACATGGTGGTCAAACATGCCAAAAGTGCGCGAACGAAACATTGGATGGCGGATCGACTACTTTTTGATTTCGAATCGCTTGCGAGACAAGATCATCGATGCACGCATTGACGCGCATGTACTGGGTAGCGATCATTGCCCCATTGTATTGGAAGTCGAGGTATAAGCAGATTCATCGGCAACGGGTGCGGCCGGTTTGGTGCGAATCTGACAAGGAGGGTGTGTTACACGTGTCCTCACCACGCGTTCTATCGATTCAAGTTGGAGTGCCAAAGCGCTACGAGGGTGGATCAACATCGACCGAGAAAGCGTGGTACTCAGCGTTTGATAAACAGCCTGTTTCTGACAAGCGCTATGTGCAAATCACGCACATCGATGGCGATGCGCAGGCGGATCGCAAGAATCATGGCGGACCGGACAAAGCGGTGCTGTGCTACGCCGCGGACCATTATTGGACATGGCAACACGAGTTAGGTGTCAAGCTGCCTCATGGTGGGTTCGGCGAAAATCTAACCATCGACGGCATGGACGAAACCAACGTCTGCATTGGAGATGTCGTGGCGATTGGCGAAGCGAAATTTCAGGTCAGTCAAATGCGCGGCCCTTGCTGGAAAATTTCTGCGCGTTGGGGCATTCCGGATTTACTCGACAAGGTCAAAGCGACCGGGCGCACGGGTTGGTACTTACGCGTGCTTAAAGAGGGTTATATTGAGTCGGGACAACCTATCAACTTGCTGGAACGAATACACCCCAATTGGACCATCGAGCGGGTCAATCACGTTTGTGAAGGCCGCCTGAATGATGCCCAAGCGATCCAGGATTTGCTTGCGGTAAACGAGCTATCTGCCGCCGCCAAGAAAGTGGTGGAATTGCGCTTGCGTCGGATTCTCGATCACGCGTGATCGCATTGCCGGATGAACAAGGAGAGTATCCCAGTGTGCGAGATCTCTCCTCCTGCTTATTCCTAGCAAACCTTTTACGATTTAACCGGCCAGTACGCGTTGTCGCGAATCACGTAACCTGGCAGTGCAACGGGTGGCTTATGGTGAAACTGCGCCTCGACCTGCTGTGGAGTCATCGGAATCATGCCTATGGCATCCGTATTGATCGGATTTCGCAAAATCGACAGGATCTGCTGCCCCAACTGGGTGCGCTCACTGGCCAGAGGATCACTTGTAGCGAATGGAAATTCCAACGCCCAAATGAAATCAGACGGCAAGTCGCCGTGATTGTAGATGGCCGGATTCATGTTCCAAGCTGTCCGTTGGCCGTCTTGATACACGTGAAACGACGGTACACCAGGCACTTTCGCACCGACAACCGTATCCCAGTAACTCGCCAGACTGTCTGCCAACTCCTGCTCATCCGATGATAAGGTGGCGATGGCAGCTTTCGTTTCAGCACGGACGTACGCGCCACTGGGTTTCCGTAGAACAGGACTGATTGCCCGAACGACGTTGCCAGATGCCTCGCTTGGCGACGGATTGGCTGGGAAGCACCCCACCCATTGCCCCACGGCCACCCAAACGTCATTCCCACTCCGCACCCATGTGGGCAGGACGAGATTCGTACCGGTAGATACCGCCCAAATGTACTCGGTATAACTTGGGGGAATCGAGTACTCAACCGCTTGCCCCGTTTGCAAATTGAATGCCACTAACCGATCCCAATAGCGAAACGCCCACAATAAGGGCTGTTGCTTCGGGTAAAACGGAGGGTACTGCGGCCCTTTGAGTGCCACCCAAAGCCAATTGCCCACCTGGCCAAGAATCTGGTTGTCAAGTGTGCCGGGTGCTGGCCCTTCCGGATTTGCCGCCGATCCGTACATCGGGATGGCACTCGGCCATTTGGCTGCAGGCTTTCCCTGTACATCGACCGTAACAGCCTGCGCCTGGAAGTTACTTGGAAATGTCGCCGGAAAGACGAGCTTCGCCGGCCCTTGATAGGTTGCTTGTGCTTGAGCCGGCACTTCGCCCGCAGGTTGGACCGTGTCAGCCGCCGGATCGAACCATGCCGTGTGCCACATCTTCGAGAACACGAAGCCAGATGCGTGGTTGACCGGCGTATCCGTGCGAATCAACAGTTGTAAGCGGCCATCCTGAACTCGCAAACCGGCGATCGCGCTGTCCGGGCCAAACGAGGTGATGATGGGCACATAATACCATCCGATGGATTGCGTGCCCTGTGTGCTTGTTGAAGCGGCACCCACAGCCCCCACGCCTGCACGATGCTTGTTCGAAACGGTTTGCGTCTGGTGAGAAGCACTTGCTTGAGCATGCGGATGGGAACCAGCGGACGTGATATCCGGATAGCAGCCTGTTATACCTATCACAGGGGTACAAACTGCGGCTAAGGCAAGTCCTCGCCGCAACCTACTGTTATTCATGCTCGATGCCTCCATGTTGGTCAACAATCTCCGAAAAGCGCTTGACAAAAGTGAAATCATCCACTGCAGCCTGTACGATGATCGACAAAATTATAGTAGAGAAAAAAGATGGACCGCTGTAGAGTGATCTTAATGGAATACTGTCATAACCACCATCGATGCCTTGCCGTTTTGCGCTGATGTTTTCCTGAAGCACGAAAGACTCATTTTGAGGAGGTCGCTATGAATCATCAAGAACAGATTGCCCAGATGACACTTGAAGAGAAGGCTTCACTTTGTTCTGGTTTGAATCTTTGGCAGACAAAGCCCATTGAACGCCTGGGTATCCCATCGCTCTGTTTGACGGATGGCCCGCATGGCGTTCGTTTGCAGAAAGCAGGCGGAACATTGTTTGAGTCCGAGCCTGCCACCTGCTTTCCAACGGCCACGGCGCTCGCAAGTTCATGGGATCCAGCGCTGATCGAACGCTTGGGGCAAGCACTTGGCGAGGAATGCCGTAGCCTTGGCGTGCACGTGCTGTTGGGACCGGGTGCAAATATCAAACGCTCCCCCCTTTGCGGCCGCAACTTCGAGTACTTCTCCGAAGATCCGTTGTTATCAGGCGAAATGGCCGCGGCGCATATCCGCGGCGTACAATCGCGCGGTGTCGGAACATCGCTGAAACACTTTGCAGCCAACAACCAGGAGTACCGCCGCATGACAACAAGCGCGGAGGTCGACGAACGCACGTTGCGCGAAATCTATCTTGCTAGTTTCGAAAGCGCTATCAAAGGTGGCCGCCCCTGGACCGTGATGTGCGCATACAACCGTTTGAATGGCACGTACTGCTCGGAAAACGGCTGGCTCCTCAACGATGTGCTGCGCGATGATTGGGAATTCGACGGGATCGTCATGTCCGATTGGGGCGCCGTCAACGATCGCGTTGCCGGTATGGGCGCAGGCCTTGATCTCGAAATGCCCGGCGGCCCTTATGCGCAGGATCAAGCCATTGTTGCCGCCGTGCGCGAAGGACGCCTACCCGAAGACGTGCTCAATCGCACAGTTGATCGCATTCTGACATTGATCGATCGCGTTCTTCAATCGGCACCGGCATCCCCGTATGACGCGGAAGCTCACCATCGCTTGGCGCGGCAGGTGGCGGCAGAATCGATGATACTCCTAAAGCACGAGCAATCTCTACTCCCCATCCCTCATGGCAAGCGGATCGCCGTACTTGGTGCATTCGCTGTCCATCCGCGTTACCAAGGCGGAGGCAGTTCGCACGTCACCCCCACACAAGTTGACGAGCCCTTGGCGGAGCTTCGCCGCACATTCGGTGCTGATGCAGTCGCCTATGCGCCAGGTTACGATCTCGACGCCGATGAACCATCCCAAGCGCTGTTGAACGAAGCCAGAACGCTCGCACAACAGGCCGACATCGCCATCGTCTTCGCCGGTCTACCGGAGCGCTATGAGTCTGAAGGTTTTGACCGCACGCATCTCGCCATGCCTGCAGCCCATACGGCACTCATTGAAGCTGTGGCTGCCGCTCAGCCCAACACCGTGGTTGTGCTCGCCAATGGCGCACCTATCGAGATGCCATGGATCGATGGCGTTCCGGCCGTGATCGAAGCGTATCTGGCAGGGCAAGCATTCGGGGGCGCGATTGCCGATGTGCTTTCTGGCGAAGTCAATCCGAGCGGGAAACTGGCCGAGAGCTTTCCGATACGACTGGAGCACAACCCATCGCATCTCTTCTTCCCCGGAAATGGCGATCGCGTCGAGTATCGGGAAGGAGTATTTGTCGGTTACCGATACTATGACGCGAAAGCGATGGACGTGCGGTTTCCGTTCGGGCATGGACTCAGTTACACAACGTTCGCCTATCGAAGTCTCAAGTTGTCCGATGAGCGTCTGCGAGACGATGCGGTACTTGAAGTCAATGTCGAAATCGAAAACACGGGAGAACGTTTGGGTAAAGAAGTCGTGCAACTGTACGTCGAACCCTGTACACCCAGCATCTCTCGCCCACTGCGTGAATTACGCGCATTCGCCAAGATCGAACTTGCACCCGGCGAGCGAAAGCACGTCGTGTTTCACCTTAATAAACGCGCATTCGCCCACTACGACGTCGATTGCGCTGACTTTGTCGTCGAAAGCGGCACGTACCGGATTTGCATTGGCGCCTCCTCGCGCGACCTCCGATTGTTCGGTGACGTACAAATCGAATCGACAACACCGCCTCGCCCTGTGATTGTGCACGAGAACGCCACCATTGGCGATTTGTTGGAAGATCCAGTAACGGGACCGGTGATGAAACGGATTCTTGACGATGCACTCGCATCCTCGCCTATGTCCGCGATGTCTAACGACAACCCAGGCATGTTTGAAGCTATGATGCGATTCACCCCCATTGGCCGCACAACGACGCTCTTTGGTGTTCCACGAGAACAAGTGCAGGTCGTGATGGAAGAGTTGAAGCGCACGAGGGATCATGAAACGATCTAGCTCTTTCAAACGCGCATAACACAACTACGCCCCTTTGCCGTGACCAGCGCGCTCAAATAGCGTAAGACGTGGCTTGTTATCCCAAGAATAGATGCGAGTAACGTTTTAAGTTGAAGTTCTGGGGCCACCATCATCGCGCGATCGAGCAAAGCGCCCAAGTCCTCGCCGACGATAATCGGCATGAATGTAAATGCTGATTTCAGCGGTATTTTGGTATGCCGGACGTCCGTAGATGAAAAGCACAACAAAAAGGCCCAGCCATCGTGGGTGGGCCTGATTTCGGTCAGGAAGTACCATCAGATGAAAAAGTGAACTATCAACATCCGTGTCTGCGCAACCTCGATGGATCTAGAAGCTCACATGTCAATCTAGAAATTATTCCTTGGCATCATCTCACGGCGCGCGACGTTGGTTCGACGAGCTGCCTCGGCCACCGCATCAGCAACTCGCTGAACGACCGCTTGATTAAATACAGACGGAATGATGTAGTCCTCTCGCAACTCGCTCTCACGAATGGTCGAAGCAATCGCCTGCGCCGCCGCGAGCTTCATTTCCTCGTTGATGGTGTACGCTCGTGCGGCCAGCGCCCCTTTGAAGATGCCCGGAAAGCAGAGGACATTGTTGATTTGATTTGGGTAATCGGATCGCCCCGTTGCGAGAATGCGCACGTATGGAGCTGCCAATTCCGGATCAATTTCCGGCGTCGGATTCGCCATTGCAAACACGATACGATCCTGCGCCATCTTCTGAAGATGCTCTACCGTCAGCACCCCCGGACCCGAGACACCGATAAACACGTCTGCCCCAACCAGCGCATCCTCGAGCGTCCCGGTGATGTTCTCTGGATTGGTATGCTCCTTATACCAGTTCCAAACCTCGTTTTCATATTCCTTACCGCGATGCAAAATCCCCTCCAAGGTTACGCCAATAATATGTTTCACCCCGGCGGAGAGCAGCATTTTCGTGCATGCAACACCTGCAGCGCCGATGCCAACAACCACCACTTTGAGGTTTTGCAACTCTTTTCCGACCAACTTTGCCGCGTTCATCAAACCTGCCACCATGACGACCGCGGTACCATGTTGATCATCGTGAAAGACCGGAATGTCAAGTTCCTTCTTCAGTCGTTCCTCAATATAAAAACAGCGTGGCGACGATATGTCTTCCAGGTTAATTCCGCCGAACGCAGGTGCGATGCGCTTCACGGTCTCGACGATCTCGTCGGGATCTTTCGTGTCCAAGCAGACCGGAAACGCATCAATGCCCGCAAACTGCTTGAACAGCATGGCCTTCCCTTCCATGACCGGCATCGCGGCATATGGACCAATGTCCCCCAAACCAAGCACCGCCGTACCGTCGGACACCACAGCAACCGTGTTTCGCTTAATGGTGAGCTGAAAGGCCTTTGCAGAATCCTCGTGGATGGCTTCACACACCCTCGCCACATGCGGCGTGTACACACGCGACAAGTCGTCGCGATTCTTGACCTGAATCTTTGGTGCGACTTCAAGCTTGCCACCCAAGTGAACGAGAAAAGTGCGATCGGATACCGCTACGACGTGAATGCCTTGTTCCGCATCTAATAAATCTGCAATCTGGCGGCCATGCTCACGACTGGCCACGTTGATGGTTACATCGCGGACCACGGCGTCCTGGCTGACACGGATCATGTCGACCGCGGCAATGTCGCCTCCGGCGTTGCCCACCAAGCTGGCCAACCTCGCAAACATGTTCCCTCGATTGGCAATTTCAAGGCGATAAATGAGACTAATACCACTCTGCTGAAATTCCATGCTCGACCTCCTCGGGTGCCGTCGTGATCCAATAGTACGACCTTTTAGGGTTTCGGAATCATGCCGGTCCACACGTGTGCTTGTAGAGTTACTAAAATCCCCAGGAGAACCGTTAGCACGAGACTATGCCAGAACGTGCGCCGGATCACGAGACCTTCTTTGCCACGCAGTTCGCCCGTCGATACGCCCGTCGTCACGTTCTGCGGCGAAATCATCTTGCTCATCACCGCCCCGGACGAGTTGGTCGCCGCCATCAAGACGGGATTAAGGTGCAGCCGATTGGCAGCCACCACCTGCAAGTTGCCAAAGAGCGCGTTCGACGACGTATCCGATCCAGAAAGGAAGCATGCAATCCAGCCGAGGAATCCGGAGAAGAATGGGAACCAACTGCCCAGTGCCGCGACCGCCACGCCAAGCGTATAGGCCATGCCTGAGTAGTTGTACAAATACGCGAGCCCGACGATAAACATCACCGTCAAAATGGGAAAAACGAGTTGTTTCCATGTATCGGCGGCGGCGAGCCAGAACGTCTTCCATCCCGCACGCAGGAACAACGCGGTAAGGATGACGGCGACGAGAATCGCCGTGCCCGTCGCCAACGGCTGAAATGCCCACACTGCATCGTACGGCTTCTGATATAGAGTCAAATAGACTTGGTCATTCAACCCGGGCCAGCTGATCTTTCTTTGACCGATGTCAGCGATTTTCAGGAATGTCCAGACGATGACGACGCCCGTCACGGTCAGCCAAGGTACCCAGCCTCGCCACAGCGAGCCTGTTGAACTGCCTTCGACTGTCGCGGCGGTCTCGTTGTGTGCCCCTAAATGCACGAACGAGCGGAAGAGATTCGTGTCCTTTGGCCGCCACACGCGCGTGAAAAGCACGATACATACCAATGATACGAGCGCGGCGAGTACGTCAGGGAGTGCTGGGCCAAGAAAGTTGGCAACCGCAAACTGGGTGACAGCGTATGAGAGTCCACCCACGAGCGCCACGGGCCAGGCTCCTTTTAAAGCCTTCCATCCCCCCATGACGACAATCACGTAAAATGGAAGTATGAATGCAAAGATGGGCAACTGGCGACCGACCATTGAAGATAAAGCGTTTACATTGAGGTTGGTCACAGAGCCGAGTGTCACGATAGGCACACCCAATGCGCCGAAGGCAACAGGTGCAGTATCGAAAATAAGGGCGTAGGTGACAGCTTCCAAGACAGGAAAGCCAAGCCCCACCAACAAGGCAGAAGCAATGGCAACCGGCGTGCCAAATCCCGCAATGCCCTCCATCAGCGCGCCAAAACCGAACGCAATGATGAGGAGCTGAATACGTCTGTCGTCCGTTGCGTACCGATACATCCAGTCGCGAAACTGTGCAAATGCGCCCGTTCGCTGGCTAAGGTTGTATAGCCACATCGCATTCCAGACGATCCACATGACAGGCCAGACCGCAAACACCATGCCCTCACCGATAGAGCTCATCGCGAGATGGAACGGCATCTGCCAACCAGCAATGGCTTCAATGAGACCTACGATGAGACCAGAAAGCGCCGAAATCCAGGCAGGTGCACGCACCACGCCAAGGAGAACAAGAACGACTGCAATCGGAATGACACCGACAAGAAATGACAGTCCTGTCGAGTGGCCGATAGGCGTTAAAAGTTGGTGAAACAACCCATTCCCCATCAGACTCCCCCCATTCGCATGCATAACCAAAGGCATAGCCCAAATCGTAGTACCGAAACGTTGAATCCTCCTGGCTGGTCGTCTCACCTCCTATCGCTTTATAAGCCACTCTTCTGAGGTCATTGTAGTATGGCACCCACCCAATGAAAACGATTTCTAAGGCAGGTCTCAAAAGATTCCGTATACCAGAATGAAGTTACGAAAATTTGACGCCAAAGACTTCTTCATCCTTCCGGACGTTCGCGTTCTGTAATTCAGAACATTATTTCTTATTACACAACAACGTGCTATCATGAAAGCGTATCCAGGGATACGAGGGAGGAGAGATCGGGATGACGGAATCGTACAATTGCCCACAGGGCGTGCAGATCACGGGTGAATACAGACCCGAGTTCGCCGAGATTTTGACGGTAGATGCACTGCAATTTGTCGCCGAACTGGAGCGCCGCTTTGGTCCGCGCCGCAAAGAATTGCTAGAGCTGCGCAAACAGCGCGAAGCGCGGTTATTCGCCGGTGAATGGCCGGACTTTTTGCCAGAGACGAAAGAGATCCGCGAAAGCGAGTGGACCGTGGGACCCATCCCGGCAGATTTGCAGGACCGCCGCGTCGAAATCACCGGGCCGAGTTCGGATCGAAAGATGGTCATCAACGCACTGAACTCAGGCGCAAAATGCTTTATGGCCGACTTTGAAGACGCGTGCGCGCCCTCGTGGGAAAATGTGGTGCAAGGCCAAATCAACATGCGCGATGCGATCCGCCGTACCATCAGCTTCACAAGCCCTGAAGGCAAGCACTACAAGCTGAACGACGAGATTGCGACGCTGATTGTGCGCCCGCGAGGTTGGCATCTACCCGAGAAGCACATTCTCGTCGATGGGCGCGAGGCAACGGGAGGCCTCGTCGACTTCGGACTCTACTTCTATCACAACGCCAAAGAACTTTTAGCGCGAGGCTCCGGTCCCTACTTCTACCTTCCGAAAATGGAAAGCCACCTGGAGGCTCGACTTTGGAACGATGTGTTCGTCTACGCGCAAGAATCGCTTGGCATCGAGAAAGGCAGCGTCAAAGCCACAGTGCTCATCGAGACCATCCTCGCGACATTCGAGATGGACGAGATTTTGTACGAATTGCGCGATCACGCCGCTGGCCTGAACTGCGGCCGTTGGGACTACATCTTTAGCTATATCAAGAAATTCCGCAATCATCCCGAAGTCATCCTACCGGATCGGGCTCAGGTCACGATGACGGTTCCTTTTATGCGTGCCTACACCCTCCTTACCATTCGCACATGCCATCGGCGCAAGGCGTTTGCGATGGGCGGTATGGCCGCACAGATTCCCATCAAGAACGATCCGCAGGCCAACGAAGAGGCACTCGCCAAGGTTCGCGCCGACAAAGAACGTGAAGCACAGGACGGACACGACGGCACGTGGGTGGCGCACCCCGGGCTCGTGCCCATCGCGATGGAGGTATTCGATCGCCTCATGCCGACGCCAAATCAAGTGCATCGCTTGCGCGAAGACGTCAACGTCAGCGCGGCCGATCTCGTCGCCGTGCCGGAGGGCACCATCACAGAAGCGGGACTGCGCACAAACGTGGCGGTTGCACTCCGCTATATCGAAGCGTGGCTACGCGGATCCGGTGCAGTCCCCATCTTCAACCTGATGGAGGACGCGGCGACGGCCGAAATATCGCGCGCGCAAATCTGGCAGTGGATCCACCACCCAAAAGGTATACTGGACGATGGCCGCAAGGTGACACCCGAACTATTCCGCCAAATTCTCGACGAAGAGTTAGCGAAATTGCAGACTGAACTTGGCGCACAAGCGTACGCCAACAGCAAGTTCCCGCTCGCCACACAGTTGCTCGACGAGACTTCCACCGCGGAGGACTTTGCTGACTTCCTGACACTGCCCGGCTACGCGCACCTTGCGTAATCCATCCAATCCACAGATTGCATTTCTGAACTCATGATCCATCCCCATACGAAACCCCGCCTGCGTGGCGGGGTTCCTTTTGTTCTGCCGTTTCGATTGTGAGCTTTAAGGGACGATATATGCACTCTTGTAGCCGAGCCGTTCCGAAATCCGCTGCCCTGCACGCTTTACCAAAGGGACAAGTTCCATCATCCGATCACGCGTCATCCGCAAGCCCGGTCCCGACACGCTTACGGCCGCAACTGCGCAACCGTCGTGGGCGAAAATAGGAGCCGCGACGCAACACACGCCCTCCTGATGCTCCTCGATGTCAAACGCGAAACCCGTCGAGCGCGTCTCGTCAAGCGACTCCCAAAACTGATTCACATCCGTGACCGTATGCGGCGTGAGTTGTGGCAACCCATAGCGGCGAACGATGTCCTGAACTTCGCGCTTCGGCAGGAAAGCGAGAATAGCTTTGCCGAGTCCGGTCGCGTGCACTGGCACGCGCGTCCCAACGCGAGAGTGCATGCGAACGGTGTTTGGACTCTCCACTTTTTCGATATACACGACCGAGCCTCGATCCAACAGGGCCAAGTGCACGACCTCATTGGTCGCAAGAGCCAACTCTTGCAGCGCCGGCATCGCCTCGCGGCGCATGTCGATGGAGGACAAAAGCTTCATACCGAGATCGAGCACGGTATAACCCAGCTTATAGCGCCCGCTCACGGGATCCTGCTCGATGTAGCCACGGCGCATCATGGTGCCTAGCAGCCGGTGCACCGTGCTCTTGTACATGCCTACCTCCTGCGCCAGCTCTGTGATCGCGATCCCGTTCGGATGCTCACTCACCATCTCGAGCAAAAGAAGCGCTTTGTCGACCGATTTGACCGTATAGTCCTCCAATCGGTTCACCTCATCCTTGTACACTCGTCGTTGGCTTTGCAGCAGTCTTCTCTGCCCGCGCGGCGCGCACCTGCACCTCTGCTTGATCCGGAAACGAATTGAGAATCTGCCAATGGTCGTCGATGATTTCGCGGGCATGTTTGACTTCGACACAGCGTCCTGGCAACGGTATCAACTTTCCCGCGTTGACGATGCCTTTGCCGTCAAAGCAAGCTTTCACGGCGCGCTGTACTTGAAGTTCATCCTCGGAAAACATGTAGGCCATCTCGCCAATCTTCTCAATCCCCACGCCGTGCTCGCCCGTGATGCTCCCACCTGCGTCGACACAAGCACGCAACACCTCAGATCCGGCCCGCACCGCGCGCTCGGCCTCGCCTGGCACGCGGCTGTCGTAAAGCACAAGCGGATGCAAGTTGCCATCTCCCGCATGAAACACGTTTGCGATCCGCAGGCCATATCGTCGGCTGATACCTTCAATTTTCTGTAAGACTTCAGTCAGGCGCGTGCGCGGGATGACGCCGTCTTGCACGATGTAATCCGGCGACAAGCGCCCCATGGCGCCAAACGCCATCTTGCGACTGGACCACCACAGCGCGCGCTCCCCATCTGACTGTGCAACCCGCACCTCGCGGACATGGTGTTTGCGGCATAATTCCACGACGCGCTCCATCACGTCGTCGACCCCAGCAGTCAAACCGTCCACTTCGATGAGCAAAACAGCCTCGATGTCGTTTGGGTAACCGACGTGGTAGTTGCTTTTATCGACCGCCTGCATCGCCAGCTGATCCATCATCTCGATGGCTGCAGGAATGATACCAGCCACAATGATATCCGTCACGGTATCGGACGCATCTGCGACACGATCGAAATATGCGAGCGCCGTGCGCAACGACTGCGGCTTCTTCAAAATGCGCACGGTGATTTCCGTTGCAATGCCAAGTGTCCCTTCGGAACCCACGAGCAGCCCCAACAAGTCGTAGCCTGGCGCATCGCCAAACGGCGCCCCCACGTCGATCACACTGCCATCTGGCAGCACGACCTTCGCAGCGACGATATGATTCGTCGTAACGCCGTATTTGAGACAGTGACTGCCGCCGGCGTTTTCCGCAAAATTGCCGCCAATCGTACACACGGATTGACTCGACGGATCCGGCGCGTAATAGCAATCTTCGTGGGCGATCCGCCGCGTCAGCGTGAGGTTGACCAACCCAGGTTGGACAATCGCGCGCAGGTTCGCAAAATCGACGGCGAGCAACCGATTCATACGAGCGAGGTTGATGACCACCTGTCCCCCCGTCGGCGTGGCTCCCCCAGACAGCCCCGTGCCCGCACCGCGGGGTAGATATGGAATCTCGTGCTCATAGAGATAGCGACAAATTTGCGCTACCTCATCCGTCGATTCGGGAAACACGACCGCGCGGGGCAATCCAGACTCCGCCGTATACCCGTCGCATGCATATGCCCGAACCTGATTTGGCTGCCACAGACAGCGGCGCTCGCCTACAATTTCCACGAGCGCGTCAATATGCGAGTCTCTCATGGCGTCTCCTCCCTTTGATAGGCGAGATCGAGCACTTCGACGGTGTGCATGACACGAAGCTGTTGGTTGCGCTTTTTCACGCCAAGGCGAATCTGCATCATGCAGCCCGGGTTGCCCATGACAATGGCCTCGACCCCCTCAGGAACGTCGTCCATCTTGCGCTCGAGCAGTTCGCCGGCCATGTCTGGATGTGTGAGGTTATAAATTCCGGCACTCCCACAGCACCGGTCCGAATCCGGCATCTCGCGAAGGTCCACACCTGGAACGGACGTGAGAAGGGATCTGGGTTCACGGCGGATCTTTTGCGCGTGACACAAGTGACATGCGTCGTGGTAGGTGATGGACATGGGGAGTTCGGCTTTAGGCGGATCAAAACCAACTTCGACAAGCAGTTGCGTGATGTCGCGCACCCGCGCGGAAAACTGGACGGCCCGCTCGTGCCAAGCCGGATCATCATGAAACAGCTCCGGGTATTCTTTAAGCGCCGCGCCACAGCCAGCCGCATTGATGGCGATGTAATCCACGCCCGCTCGCTCAAACACTTCGATGTTTTTCTTCGCCATCTCGCGCGCCATGTCGCGATCCCCCGCGTGCACCTGCAACGCGCCGCAGCAAATTTGTTCGCGCGGTACGTGCACTTCCACGCCGTTACGCACCATGACGCGGGCTGTGGCTTCGTTCACGTCGGAGAAAAAAACGTCCATGACGCAACCTGTAAACAGTGCAGCCGTCGCTTTGCGCGCACCCTTGGGAACCATCACCGTCGGCAACACGTCAATAGCAGGACCGCGCCCAATCTCCGGAATGACGTCTTCCATCTCCCGCGCCTGTGGCGGCAGCACGCGCATCACCCCGGTCGATCGCGCGAGCGTACGCAAGCCAGATTTCTGGTAGAATCGCACGAGCCGGCGGATGGTCTTTAAGCGGCCCGGCCGCGGAAAGATACCACGCAAAAAGAGCCGCATCAAGGGATCTCTGTCGCCATGCTCGCGGCGCGCGTGGAAAACTTGCCCTCGCGCTTCTTCGACAAGAGCTCCCACCTGCACCCCAGACGGACAGACCGTCTCGCAAGCGCGACAATCCAAGCAGGTGAAGACCGGATCGATCACACTTTCATCCAGCGGCAATTCCCCTTCGGCGCAAGACTTGATGAGAAATACGCGCCCGCGCGGTGAATGGTTTTCGTCTCCCCATGCCTGATAAGTGGGACAGACTTCGAGACAGAATCCACAGTGCACACAGACCGAATACTTGTCTTCCTCAGGCGCGTCCGGGTAACAAAAATCGGACAGACGTGGTGCCATCGATGACGAATCCTTCACCATCTCAAATCCCTCCCAGAAAACGACCTGGAGATAAGAGATGCTCCGGGTCGAACGTCTGCTTTAACCGCTGCATGACAGCGATGACGCCAGGTGCCAATGGAGACGCAGCGCTTTGTGCGCGAATCGCAACGGGCGCGCGCTCCATAACCATCTCAAGGGCAGATGCGCTGATGACGTCTCGCAGTTGATCCCACCGGGACGGATCTGCAAGCGATGCACGAGCGGGATCGAATGCAATGCGGGCAACACCCGTGACGCCTCCGATGGTTGCGCTGATTTCGTGTGGATTCTCGACGAGTAGAGAAACCGCTTCCATCACCTGCGCCATGGCCGAGAAGAGCTTGGTCGGCTGTCCTTGTAAGCGGATACAAGCCGTGTTTGCGGAAAGTGATTCGCGCTGTTCCGACCACCAGGTATCGGCTGCATGCTGTTCCAACGTCTCCACCGTCAATCCGAGATCGCGCGCCATCGATTCGAGAATCTGCGTCTGCGCCTGCGCGGCTCGCTCATGTTCATCACAGTCAACGGCGAGAATCCAGTTCCGTGTCTGGTCTGACGCGCTTTGCCAAACAGCTTCCAAACGACTCGGCTGCAAAGCCGACTGCACGATACGCTCTCGAAGCTGGCCGAGCGCATCAAGTGGCCCGCCGACGAGGACCGTTTCCCGATGCATGGGCAAGGGCCGCAACTTCAAGGTGATTTCTGTAATTACGCCAAGCGTTCCCCAGGCACCGATGAATAGCTTGGTCATGTCATAGCCAGCGACGTTCTTGACGACCTTGGCACCTGTGCGGATGACGCGGCCATCGAGCAATGCGACGCGCAGGGATATGGCCATGTCGCGCAAAGATCCGTACAGTGCACGCCGCGGTCCGCTGAGGCCGGCGCTCAACAAGCCGCCAAGCGTCGCATCCGCAGGTGCGGGCGGATCGTAAGGAAGCATGAGGCCCGCCGCAGCCAGCGCAGATGCCAATTCCGCCATCGTGAGCCCGGGTTCTACAGAGACGATGAGATCTCCCTGCGACAAGTTGACCACATGATTCATGCGCCGCAGGGACAGCCAAATGTCAGGCGCCTCTGCTTGAGGGCCGTATGCGAGCAAGCGCCCGGCACCATAAGGAAGCACACTCAGGCCGCAATCACGCGCGTAGGCGAGAACGGCCAGTACTTCCTCTTCGTTCAATGGCTCCACCAAACAAACATCCCGTGAGGATTCGTGCAGATGTAGCGTGCAGGCAGGAACGACGCGCACGTGATGAAGGCCGATCACGTTTGCCAAATGTTCCGCCGTATCCGCAGGTTGTGGCTTCGACTGAAGCGGCACGATGGGATCGCCTCCAAGTTTCCCGCGCTGGGGAAGGCTGTGGTTCTGCATAGTGAAATACAGTTCTGAATTGTTATATTCATTCTACGGCAAAGAAATGCCCGAAAACAGGTAGAGAGCAGTCGTTCTTTGCCCGCTGCGTCATATTTGTTCAATCGTATGGAAGATCGCTCATATGTAGGTTTCCATGCGCAAGACATGACAGCAATAACCAAATTGCTTAGGTGTTGTCAATGGCCAGTTTCGTTTCGACACAAATGGCCACTTAAATCCGTCAGAAGTGGTCAAGTGCTAGAGACTCGCGTTCACCCCTTTCATGCGGTAGCTGTCACCGCTGAATGTGAATACGGACACGTGGTGCAATAGGCGATCCAGCGTGGCACTGACCAGTGAGGGGTTCGGGAAGAGCGCTCCCCACTCCTCAAACGGCCGGTTGCTTGTCACAATCAGACTCTGGCGCTCGTAGGCGTTCGAAACCAGCTGGAAGAGGTGGTTTCCGGCAGTGTCGTCCATCGGTAGGTAGCCGAGTTCGTCGACGACGATGAGATCGAGCTTTCCCAGGGCTCGTAGTTTCTGCTTTACAGTACCGTCCGCCATCGCTGCGTAGAGGTTGTCAATCAAATCCTGT
>NZ_FNOJ01000019.1 GCF_900107035.1 Alicyclobacillus hesperidum
GGTCACTTGAAATCTTCTCGAAGGTTGGGGTGAAGTCCTTTTTCATGTCTTCACACCCCTTGTCCTACAAGGCCTTATAAATCTGCAAAACGCTCGCTTCCGTATGTGACCTCGGTGAATCTCGCCTGTGGCTTACATGCAGGAGATCCGCATGTCATGTGGACGAGCGTCAACCTCGCCATCGATGCTGGGGTCGCCATCGGCGCTCATCCTGGATACCCTGATTTACAAGGCTTTGGGCGACGAGACATGGGACTTTCGGCCAAGGAAGTGTACGTCTATGTGCTCTACCAAATCGGGGCCCTCTCGGGCTTCCTGCGCTCCGCAGGCACGACCTTGCACCACCTGAAGCCGCACGGCGCTTTATACAATCGCGCGGCTGTCGATCCGGAGATCGCTCACGCCATTGTGCAGGCGGTCGCCGATTTTGATCCGGCGCTCGCCTTGTACGCGCCATTTGCCAGTTGCATGGCAAACGCGGGAGGGGAGTCCGGCCTGACCGTCTGCCACGAAGTCTTTGCGGATCGGCGTTATGAGGCGGACGGACGACTGACACCGCGCCGGCACCCAGATGCGCTCATTGAAGATCCGGAGGAAGCCTGTGAACAGGTACTAACCATGATTTGTGACGGGAAAGTGCGTGCCCGAACCGGCGAATGGGTCGAGGTGCGGGCAGACACGGTTTGTCTTCACGGCGATGGGACGGGGGCATTAGCCTTTGCCAAACGCATTCGCGACCGCCTCGCGGCAGCAGGCGTGCGCGTAGCGACATACACAAACGCTTAATCGAAGGGATTGGGGAAGAGATGGAAGCCTCGTTTATCAGTTGGCGTGTCGAAAGTGAAGTCGGCGTCTTGACGCTTAACCGGCCGCAGTCGCGCAATGCCCTGAGCCGGGCCGTGTTGTCGGAGCTTGGCGCACACCTCGCGATGTTGGTCGGCAATTCGGAAGTCCGCGCTCTGGTCATTCGCGGCGAGGGAAAAATGTTTTGCGCGGGGGCGGACATCGGGGAGATGCAAGGGCTCTCTCCTGCGGAGGCAGAGTCGTTTGCACGACTCGGCCAACGGATTTTTTCCGCACTTGAGCAGTTGCCTATTCCGGTTGTCGCACTGGTGCACGGTGGGGCCTTCGGCGGCGGACTGGAATTGGCGCTTGCCTGTGATATCCGATTTGCTGCTACGGGTACGCAGTTTGCGCTGCCTGAGGTTGGGCTTGGCATCAATCCCGGCTTTGGTGGCACATTCCGCCTGCCGCGCACGATTGGACTCGGCCGTGCACTTCCGATGATGCTGCTCGGGGAGCGCATCACTGCCGACGAGGCGCTGACTTATGGCCTTGTGTCGCGGGTCGTGCCGGAAGAAGAACTCGTTATGGCAGGCATGGAACTGGCGAAGCGACTTGCAGGTCAGTCGGCGTCGGCGGTGGCGGCCATCAAGCGCCTGGCTTACCTAGGTGCAGGTAGCGATCCGCAGCGGGCACAGACCCTGGAGGCTGCGCAGTTTGGCCTGTGTTTTGCGACGCCCGATGCCCGCGAAGGCATGGCGGCATTTCGCGAGAAGCGCAAACCAGAGTTCGGCGGATCGAAACCGATGTGAGCAGTTGTCTGTCGCGTAGCTTTGTACAGGCCAGGCCATTGTGTGGATGTACCTATAGTTGGGTAAAATGGTTGCAGAAACTGACGGGTGAACCGATTTCAGAGGCCGATTTGGTGGTCTAAACACATAGCGTCACCACATTGGCTGTGCTATAATCCATGTATTTGTGATGGGTAGGCGTGGTTGGTGTAGCAGCCCGGTGAGAAGGGAAGGTCGTAACATGGCAATTGCGTTGGCGCGGCCGGATCACGAGATTCAGCAAATGCCTTTGGTCGAACTCGTGTACGAGATTCTCAAGGCCCGCAAGGAGCCAATCTATTTTCGTGAAATCATGAAGGAAATTCAGGACTTGCGCCACATGTCGGACGATGAAGTCAAAGAGGTCATCGCGCGAGTCTTTACGGAGATCAACATCGATGGGCGGTTTGTCTGCATCGGTCAGAACATTTGGGGGCTTAACCGCTGGTATCCGACTGACAGAACGGCAGAACGCCTCGGCGGCAAGAAGTTCATCCGCAAGACGGGCGACGCTTTCGGTGACGAGGACGAAGACGAAGAAGAATTTGAAGATAGCGTGCTCGATGAAGAGAGCGAGTACGAAGAGATGCCGGTTGACGAGGAAGTTGGGTTCGACGAAACAGTCGACGAAGACGAGGAAGAAGTACTGGCAGAAGATGAAGACTATGAAGAATCACCGCTGTTCGACGAGGATGAGGATGACGAGGAGGAAGAGGAGGACTGACGTCCTCCCTCGCTTCTTCGCTATGCGTTCTGGATGCATCCGGAACGCTGTTTTTGTGTGCCTGTAGGCCATGGGACCAACTTGAGGAGGACGGGTGTGATGAGTGCAAAGTATATTTTCGTGACCGGTGGCGTGGTTTCCGGGTTAGGTAAAGGCATCACCGCCGCCAGTCTCGGCCGGTTGCTGAAGAACCGCGGCCTCAACGTCACGATTCAGAAGTTTGATCCATACATCAACGTCGACCCGGGCACGATGAGCCCTTACCAGCATGGCGAGGTGTTTGTCACCGATGACGGCGCTGAGACGGATTTGGACCTTGGCCACTACGAACGGTTTATCGATAACGATTTGAGCCAAGCCAACAATGTCACGAGCGGCCGCATTTATTGGTCGGTGATTCAGAAGGAGCGCCGCGGCGATTATCTGGGCGGCACGGTGCAGGTGATCCCGCACGTCACCAACGAGATCAAGGAACGCGTCATGCAGGCAGCGAAGCCTGACACCGACATCGTCATCACCGAGATCGGCGGCACTGTCGGCGATATTGAAAGTCAGCCGTTTCTTGAAGCCATTCGCGAGATGAAGGGCGAAGTTGGGCGCAATAACGTGCTGTATATTCATGTTACGCTCATTCCATATCTACGCATGGCGAGCGAAGTCAAGACCAAGCCGACGCAACATAGCGTGGCGTCACTGCGCAGTATCGGCATCAGCCCCAATATCATCGTCTGCCGCACGGAAGTGCCGCTGAGCCAGGACGTCAAACGCAAAATTGCCCTGTTTTGCGATACAGACGAAGACAGTGTGATCGAGGCGCGGGATGCTGACGTGCTGTACGAAGTTCCGCTTTGGCTGCGGGATGAGGGACTCGATGATATCGTCCTGCGCCACTTCGGCATCGTCGCGCCGCCAGCCGACATGCGCGAATGGGAGCAGATGGTTGAGCGCATCAAGCGGCTGCATCAAAAGGTCGAGGTCGCGATTGTGGGCAAGTATGTCGCTCTCCCTGACGCATATGCCAGTGTTGTTGCCGCGTTGCAACACGGCGGCTTTGAAAACGACGCAAGCGTGCAAATTCGCTGGGTCAACTCGGAAGACGTCACGGCGGAGAATGTGGACGAGCTATTGTCCGGCGTGGGCGGCATTCTCGTTCCAGGAGGCTTTGGCGATCGCGGAATCGAGGGCAAAATTATCGCGTGCCGCTACGCGCGCGAACACAATATCCCGTACTTTGGCATTTGCCTTGGCATGCAGATCGCCGTGATCGAGTACGCCCGGCATGTCGCCAATATGGCGGGGGCGCATACCAGCGAGATCGATCCGACGACGCCATACCCGGTGATCGATCTGCTTCCTGAGCAGAAGGAAGTTGAAGATAAAGGGGGCACGATGCGTCTTGGGGCCTATCCGTGCCGCGTGTTGGACCATTCGAATGCGCGTGCGGCGTACCAATCCGAATGGGCCTCCGAGCGCCATCGCCATCGGTACGAATTCAACAACGACTTCCGGGAGACGTTAGAATCACACGGCCTGCGCGTCACGGGTACGTCGCCGGACGGCCGGCTGGTCGAGATTGTTGAAATCCCGGAACATCGCTGGTTTGTCGGCGTGCAGTTCCACCCGGAATTTAAGTCGCGGCCCAATCGCGCGCAGCCATTGTTCCGCGAATTTGTGACGGCGAGCCTCCGGTACCAAAACGATCAGCAGCGCCCTTAACGCAGACGGCCGCAGGACGACGGTCAACCCTTGATCTGGTTTCGCCAGAACAGGCTTGACAGGAGTTCTTTTCAGGTGTGCCGAACAATACTCATGACGAGTTGAGCTAACGAAGAGGGTGTTTGCATGGCGTACAAGGTACTGGTTGTCGACGACCAGTTTGGCATCCGAGTCCTTCTTCAAGAAGTGTTGCAGCGGGAAGGATATGAAATTTTCCAGGCGCCAAACGGGGTAACTGCGCTGCAAATCGCGGAGCAAGAGAAGCCTGACCTGATCCTGCTGGACATGAAGATTCCCGGCATGGATGGGCTCGAGATTTTGCGCAACATCCGGAAACTCGAGCTGGACTCCAAGGTCATCATGATGACGGCGTACGGCGAATTGGATTTGATTCATGAAGCGATGGAAATGGGCGCTGTCGCGCATTTTACGAAGCCATTTGACATTGATGAATTGCGCCGCGCTGTTCGATCGCAATTGGACAGTTAGCGAGGCGAGTTTTACAATGGACAAGGCTGCTTCGGAGAGATGATCCCGCGTGAACATGGTATGATATATCCGTAAAGAAGTCGTCCGGCGGTTCATCTCGCATGAGGCGGGCGGCCGCAGAACCCTGCGGGCGGCTCCATAAACAGTCTAGGAGAGGATGAGGAGCAATGAAGTTTTTCATTGACACCGCGAATGTCGACGAGATCCGTCGCGCGGCGGAGATGGGGATTTTGAGCGGCGTCACGACCAACCCGAGCCTCGTGGCGAAAGAGGGTCGCGATTTCGTTCAAGTGTTGAAGGAAATCGTCGAGATCGTCGACGGGCCCATCAGCGCAGAGGTTGTCAGCCTCGATGCGAAGGGCATGGTGGAAGAAGCGCTCCCACTCGCGGAGATTCATAAAAACATTGTCATCAAGGTGCCGATGACGGTCGAGGGCTTGAAGGCCGTGCATCAATTGGCTCAACGCGGCATTCGCACCAACGTCACCTTGATTTTCAGCGCGAACCAAGCGCTGATGGCAGCACGTGCAGGTGCGGCATTTGTCAGCCCGTTCATTGGCCGTTTGGACGATATCAGTGTCGACGGCGTCGAGTTGATTGCGGACATCGCTCAGATTTTCGATATTCACGGCATTGAGACTGAAATTATTGCCGCAAGCGTACGCCATCCGATGCACGTCACGCAGGCTGCAAAAGCAGGCGCTCATATCGCGACGATTCCATTTGCTGTGTACGACCAAATGGTCAAGCACCCATTGACGGATCGCGGTATCGAACGCTTCCTGGCAGACTGGAGCAAACTTCAAAAGAAGTAAAGCCGATGGGCACCGGGTTCGCCGGTGCCCGATTTTGTGTACTCTTCGCGACGATACACGTCCACCGCTTGTGAAACGGCCCGCAGCTGTTTATACTACATATAGCCGCAGAATCATTCGATTCCGTGGGGGGATACGCTTCATCTTCCGTGCACCTCATCATTGGCGCACACGTACACCTCTCTCATCTCGTTTCCTGATGTGCTGAATCGGACAATGAAAGAGTGTAGCTAGAACGCCTCAAACATGCGAAAAGCCAATCCGGTCCCCAGAAGTACATGGATACAAACGCTTGCATACAAACGGCTGTTAACAGGGCAGTCGGTTTGTTTGATATAGATGTGCAAATGTAGATCGAGGTTGATATGAGACAGCGTAAAAAGAATGTGAGGGACGATTTTGGATATTCGTGAACTCGAAGAGAAAAAGCTGACGGAGTTATACAAGTATGCGAAAGAGTTTCAAATCCCGTATTACGGGACCATGAAGAAAAAAGAACTCATTTTTGCCATTCTTAAGGCGCAAGCGGAGCGCGACGGCCTGATGTTTGCGGCTGGCGTCCTCGAAATCATGCCGGATGGTTACGGCTTTTTGCGGCCAGTTGGATACCTTCCGAGTCAGGAAGACATCTATGTGGCGGCGTCGCAAATTCGCCGTTTTGACCTGCGCACCGGTGACCTCGTCAGTGGCAAGGTTCGCCCGCCCAAGGAGAATGAACGATATTTTGGCCTGCTTCACGTCGAAGCTGTCAACGGCTATAGTCCGGAAGCCGCTGCCGAACGCCTGCACTTCCCGGCACTCACGCCACTCTTCCCAAGTGAGCGCATCATCATGGAGACAACTCCCGAAAAACTTGCGACGCGCGTGATTGACTTGTTTGCGCCTATTGGATTCGGGCAGCGCGGACTTATCGTGGCGCCGCCAAAGGCGGGCAAGACGGTACTTCTCAAGGAGATTGCAAATAGTATCGCGGCCAACTACCCAGAAGCGCATTTGTTTGTCCTTTTGATTGATGAACGCCCGGAAGAAGTCACAGACATGCAAAGGTCCGTGAAAGGTGAAGTTGTGGCGTCCACGTTTGACGAACTTCCTGAAAATCACATTAAGGTCTCCGAACTGGTACTTGAACGAGCCCTTCGCCTCGTTGAGCACAAGCAAAATGTGGTTATCCTCCTCGACAGCTTGACTAGGCTTGCGCGCGCATATAACCTTGTCGTGCCTCCGTCTGGACGCACGCTTTCTGGTGGTATTGATCCCGCTGCATTTCACAGGCCGAAGCGATTCTTCGGTGCAGCCCGCAATGTCGAGGAGGGTGGCAGCCTGACCATTCTGGCGACCGCCTTGATCGATACCGGATCGCGCATGGACGACGTCATTTACGAGGAATTTAAAGGTACCGGCAATATGGAATTGCATCTTGACCGGAAGTTGGCTGAAAAACGTGTCTTCCCGTCGCTCGATATCCGCCGCTCGGGCACGCGCCGCGAGGAGGCTTTGATGCCGAAAGATGAGTTGGAGAAGGTTTGGGCAATTCGTAAGTCGATGGGTGACAACCAGGACTTTACAGAGATGTTTTTGCGCAAGTTTAAGCATTACAAGACGAACAAAGAGTTTCTTGATAGCTTATCTCTCAACCGTCCTGCGGAGCGCAAGCCCGCTACGTCAGCAAATCCACCGGTCGGAGCGCAAAGCTGATTTCGCCTGTTTGTCCCGATGATATCCCGTTAAGTGATCAGTACGGTCGAACGTACGTCGCAAAAAAGCCCACAGGCGGGCAGGCCCGTGGGCAATTCTGGCGGGTGTCATACACGGCTTACTCCCAATCGTCATCCGGCCAATCAGGCAGGAAGCCAAATGACGGGATGGCTGTAGACGTTGTGGTTGCAGCGGTTACGGTGCCAGGTGCATTGTGGCTGGCAACCGCGGCGTACGCCGGGCTTGCCATGACAAACAATGAACCTATGACGCCCAGACAGGAAATCACGAATTTGTTCTTCATCTGCATCCATCCTTTGCATTGTGTTGTGCTGCGAGTTCAGGATACTGGGCATCCGAGTTTGTCTCCATAACGGGCAGAAAACATTTGATTCATATCGAAAAAGTTCTCCAAAGTTATATGCGTGATCGCCAACTGTAAAATGGCGTGCATGTATATTCCAAAAGGCAGATGGCCATATTGCGTGACATATCACTGCATCTTTGTTATAATTCATTGCAGTGTGTTTTAACGAGATAGGGGTGAACAAATATGAAAACGGGTATTCATCCGTCCTACCATACAGTCACCGTGACGTGTGCTTGCGGCGAAACGTTTGAAACGGGTTCGACCAAAGAGGCGATTCGCGTAGAAATTTGCTCGAAGTGCCATCCGTTTTTCACGGGCAAGCAGAAGTTGATCGACGCGGGCGGCCGTGTGGACAAGTTCAACAAGAAGTACGGTTTGCAAACACAGCGGTAATGAGCGTGCAGCGAAAAAGCCATGGTTGGCTCCATGGCCGCCCGGCGACGGCGCGGCGTTTGGCGGAGTTGACTTTGGCTTTTTTGTCGTGCACGCATTTTCGTTATTTCGATGAGGCATGAGGCGGGAGGTGATGGCGATGTTCGAACGTTTGGCAAGCATGGAGGAGCGCTATGAGCACCTGAGCGATTTGCTCTGTCGCCCTGAGGTGATGAACAACCCCGCCGAGCTGCGCACATACGCGAAGGAACAGGCGGATTTAGCGGAGACTGTTGCGGCGTATCGCCAGTGGAAGCAGGTTGGCGGCGCGATCGAAGAGGCGAAGGCGATGCTGCAGGAGAAGCTGGACGAGGAGATGCGCGAATTTGTGCGTGCAGAACTCGACGAATTGCAGGCCGAGCGGGCGAGGCTCGAGGAACAACTGCAAATCTTGCTTTTGCCGAAAGACCCAAATGACGATAAGGACGTGTTTCTAGAAATTCGGGCGGCGGCTGGCGGCGAAGAGGCAGCTTTGTTCGCCGGCACATTGTTGCGCATGTACCAACGTTATGCGGAAGCAAATGGCTGGAAGGTGGAAGTCATCGACGCCAACTACACCGACATGGGCGGCTTTCGCGAAGTGACGATGGCCATCCATGGCAAGGGCGCGTTTTCCAAATTGAAGTTTGAGAGCGGGACGCATCGCGTGCAACGGGTTCCCGTTACGGAGTCGGGCGGTCGCATCCACACGTCGACGGCGACGGTCGCTGTCTTGCCCGAGGTGGAAGAGGTCGAGATCGACGTCCAGGAGAAAGACATTCGCATCGACACGTTTTGCTCCACGGGGCCCGGTGGCCAAAGCGTGAACACGACGCAATCGGCCGTGCGGATCACGCACTTGCCTACGGGCATCGTCGTCTCGTGCCAAGATGAGAAATCGCAGTTGAAAAACCGCGAGAAGGCGATGCGCGTCCTGCGCGCCCGGCTGTACGAAAAGGCGATGCGCGAGCAGCAGGAGGAACAGGCGGCGGCGCGCCGGAGCCAGGTCGGGACAGGGGACCGCAGTGAACGCATCCGCACGTATAACTTCCCGCAAAGTCGTGTCACGGATCACCGGATTGGCCTGACGCTGCACAGATTGGAGGCCGTCCTCGACGGCGACTTGGACGAAATCATTCAAGGGCTCATCGTCGCGGATCGGGCCGCCATGTTGCAGGCGGAAGAGGCATGACGAAGTCCGTGCACGTCGCGGCGTTGTTGCGCAGGCTGGCGGAGCAGTTGTCCAGGTCATCCGCCTATGTCGATCTCGCCCCTGACGAGCGTGTCCACCAGGCGCAGAATGAGGCGGAGCAAATCCTGCGCAGTGTTGCAGGTTGGACGCGTCTACAACTGCTTCAATCGCTACAGGAAGATGTCGATCCTAAGCTTGCCCGGTTGGTGGCCGAGATGGCGGCACGTAGGGCCTTCGGCGAGCCCATCGCCTATATCCTTGGCCGTGCCGACTTTTACGGCCACACCTTCGCCGTCCGTCCGGGGTGCCTCATCCCGCGCCCGGATACCGAAATCTTGGTGGACGCTGCCGTGTGCTTTTTACGCGCGTTGCCCGTGGGCGCGCAGGTTACGGACATCGGAACGGGCTCTGGTTGCATCGCCATCTCCATGCAGCTTGCGTGCCCGCAGGCGCGCGTGACTGGGGTCGATCGCGCCGCAGACGCGCTTGCCATCGCGAGAGAAAATGGGGAACGCCTAGGGGCCGACGTCGAGTGGGTGTTGGCTGATGGGCTAGAATGGTTGATTGCACAGGCTGCAACAGGGCGTCGATGGCACGCCATCGTCTCGAATCCGCCGTACATACCGAGTGCCGACATCGCTGGCCTGGAGCCGTCCGTGTCCGCATATGAACCGCGCCTCGCGCTCGATGGCGGCGCAGATGGGCTGATATTCTACAGGCAGTTTGCCGCCTTGCCACAAAGCGTGTTCGCTACCGGCAAGGCAGGATTGTTCCTTGAAGTCGGCTGCGGACAAGCGCCCGAGGTCGCAGATCTCTTTGCGCATTGGCGGGCAGATGGCTTTGCCATCGAAGTGACTCGCGATCTCCGCGGGATCGAACGCGTGGTGAAGATTGTTCGCCACGCGACCTAAGGCAGGGAACGGGGCCTCACAGCCTTCGGCGAATCTAGCATTTTTTCTACCAGCCTGTTTAACTTCGCTAGCCTCTGACCATACTGACTGCTAGAGAATGCAGGAGGGATGGCAGATGGGAGTCGCGAAGCGCTGGGTTGGGTTCTTGATGGCGGCGGCGTTGTGTATCGGAGCAGGGCGGACGGTGATGGCACATACAGCAGGCAGCGAGGCAAGCGACAACCTGTTGCATGGCATCGCGACGCCGCATGCCACGACGATTCCGCAGGACGCGTTGCGCTTGCGCATCATCGCAAACAGCGACAGTGCAGCAGACCAGACATTGAAGCTGGAGATTCGCAACGCAGTCGTGGAAGAAGTCGGCCAGCTCGTGCAGCATGCGACATCGGCCGCCGAGGCGAAGCAAATCGTCGAGGCGCATTTGGATCAGATTCGCGCGACTGCCGTTGCGGTGGAGCACCAGCATGGCGTTTACGAGCCCATCTCGGCGAATGTTGGTGAGGTGCCGTTTCCAACCAAAATCTACGGCAACGACGTGTACCCTGCCGGCAATTATGACGCCTTGCGGATCATCATTGGCAAAGGGCAGGGGGCCAACTGGTGGTGTGTGCTCTATCCACCGCTTTGTTTCGTCGATATCACCGAGGGGGATGCCGTTCCCAATACCGGATCGTTCCCGGACTTGCCGCCGCTGGAGACCATTGATGTGCCGACGGCTTCGGGCAAAAAGCAACCTGTACAGGTGCGGTTGTGGACGGTCGATCACGGTGAAGAAATCTACCATGCATTGACCCACATGTTTCACTAAGAGATCATCAACGGCTCATCGCGTATGACAGATTTTGAAGGGCAGAGGAGGTTGGCCATGAACAGGTGTGCAATCGACGATTTGCGCGACGTCGCTCAACTGCGTCGACGCGTAGCGGCAGCGGCGGCGAGCTTGCGGACAGGTGGCTTGGTTGCATTTCCGACGGAGACGGTGTACGGCCTTGGCGCCAACGCGTTTGACGACACGGCGGTGCGCCGTATTTTTGCGGCCAAACAAAGGCCCGTCGACAACCCGCTGATTGTCCACATTGCGAACGGAGACCAACTCGAAGCTTGTTTACCAGTTGGCTATCATCTGTCTCCGGACGAACGCAAGTTGATGCAGACTTTTTGGCCTGGACCCTTGACCTTGCTCCTGCCGGCGGGGCCGCAGATTGCGCCAGCGGTGCGACCCGGACAAGAGCTCGTTGGCGTGCGCATGCCCAATCACCCGGTTGCGCGCGCGCTCATCGCCGAGGCCGGCGTCCCCGTTGCCGCGCCCAGCGCCAACATCTCCGGCCGTCCCAGTCCGACTGTAGCCGACGCAGTGGCCGCAGATTTGGAGGATGCCATCGATTGGCTCATCGATGCCGGGCCGAGTGCCATCGGTGTCGAGTCTACCGTGTTATTGCTTGAGCCAGACTGCGCACGCATACTGCGCCCAGGGGGCATCACGCAAGAGATGATCGCCAAAACCATACAGCGTCCCGTTCTGTTTGCGGCCGACGTGTTTGATCTCGATGCCGCCCCGCTTTCGCCTGGCATGAAGTATCGCCATTATGCGCCCAATGCGCGGGTTCATGTATGGTGGGGTGAGGAGGCGGCAATCGCGTCTGCCATGCGGGCATTTCTCGAGGGGGAAGGCGATGGGGCGGATGCGGCAACGACGATTCCGGCGCTCATCGCGCCACAGGACTTCGTCAGCCGCTTTGAATGGCACCTGCCGCCAGTGCGCATGGCCGCGCTTCCCGCAGACGACTATGCTACAAACTTGGCGCATGCACTTTACGATTTGTTGCGCAGGTTCGATCAGGTCGGGGCAACGGATATTTTGGTATATGGGGTCGATCCCGCGCATGGCATCAGCACAGCCGTCATGAATCGGTTGCAGAAAGCTGCATCGGGCCGCGTGCGGAGAGTCGAGTGAGCCCCCCTTCGCGCGTCCGGTGCCTGTACGAATTGGTTGTTCCAGGGGTTTGAGTAAATGACATCCATATGTGTGGCGAAACTTCGGCGCCGATTCGAACAAAGTGCGACAAGTGGATTGAATCCGTTTTCATCGCCTGACTCGTGCAAGAACAGCCGATATAATGGCCTTGCAAAGCAGGAAAGATGCAAACGGGGGATGAGAAGCATGCAGATCGTTTTGACGGTCATCACTGTTGCGTTGATTGTGGTTGTGGGCACAGCCTTGTTGATTGGAAACAAACTCGTCGACAAGATGGTGCATAAGGATTCCGAGGAAGCTGAAGCGTTGTTGGCGCAAGCGGCGGCAAAAGGTCAGCGCACATCAGCTTAACCAGTTCAGTTATACGGCCTTCATCATTCGGTTTGCATTGATATAGATTGTCTGGATGTGTTGATGTGTTTCAAAAGAAAGTGTAAAACCCAGTGCGAGTTGTTAATCGCACTGGGTTTTTGTGTTTGATAGGTCCCCGGTTTCATTCAAGGCTTGGATTTGTGTGGGGGACAGACCCAAGTCACGAGCCAAGACAGCAAAAGTATCTTGGCCCACGACGGACGGCCCTGTCCAATGGATGGTTGGCTTTGACCGCGAGAATTTTGGGAAAACGCCCGTCATGCGCATCGGTCCAATATCTGGATCATGTACAGTGACTACCGATTCCCGAGCTTGGATTTGTGGGTTTTTCAGCATGCTGTCCACCGTTTCAAGCGGGCCCACTGCACATCCCATGTTTGACAGTTCTTCAATCGCTTCATCCCGCGTCCGCTCTTTGCACCAGGCTTCAATAAGGGCATCGAGTTCATCTGCATGTTGCACACGGTCCAAGTTTGTGCGAAAACGCGGGTCGCGGACGAGAGTCTCGCCGCCAATCGCTCGCAACACGCGTTCTGCAACCGGTTGTGTACTACCGGAAAGTGCCATCCAGCGGCCGTCCGAGCAGAGATAGGCGCCGCGCGGGGCGGTATCTTGCAACTGATTCCCCTTGCGCTTGTGCAATGTCCCGTTTTGGTCAAACTCCAAAATCTGAAGTTCGATGACTTTCATCAAGGCCTCATAAATCGCGAGATCGATAATCTCTCCTTCGCCTGTTTGCTGGCGCTTGTACAATGCGGCGAGTACAGCAGCCGAACCCAAGTAGCCAGCGACGACATCGGCGAGCGGGAACGCGGGCAACAGTGGTGGCCGGTCATCATATCCGGTAACGGCGGCCACACCCGTCATGGCCTCAGCTAAGGTTCCGAAGCCTGGCCTGTCTCGATAGGGGCCTTGTTGTCCATAGGCGGTCACGCGCAAGATGACAAGGCCAGGATGAATGTCCAGCAGTGTGTCCGGGCCTAGGTTCCATTTCTCAAGTGTACCCGGGCGGAAGTTTTCGATCACGACGTCGAATGACGTGATCCAGCGCTTGATGAGCTGTTGTACACCTGGCAAGTGAAGGTCGAGCGCCACGCTGCGTTTATTGCGGCTTAACGTCTTCCAGTAGAGTCCGTGCCCTTGCTTCTGGGCGCCAAATGTACGAACAAAGTCACCACGGCCAGGCTGCTCGACCTTCACGACCTCCGCCCCGTAGTCCGCCAATAAAGACGCAGTCGTCGGGGCGGCTATCATCGTCGACATGTCTAGGACGCGTATACCATCGAGTAAAGCCTTCATGCGTGCATCTCCTCATACCGTGCAACAATTTGCCGTGCTCGCTGAAGAACTGGCTCATCGACCAATTGACCGTCCATTTGTAAGGCGCCGTTGTCTTCCATGGCAGCGAGTATATCCTTGGCCTTCGTATATTCGGCCTCTGAAATCCGATAGACGTCGTTCACAACTTCAATTTGGGACGGATGAATCACATGTTTACCTTGAAAACCTAGTCGTTTGCCAATCTGCGTGTCCTTGCGCAGCGCCTCCGGATCGTCCAGCTTCATAAATACCGAATCCCAAGGCGGGGAGAGATGCAACTTCCTCGAGACCAAGGCAAGTTTTTCACGTGCACTCACGAGCAGTGGGCTGGGCGCAAGACTGAGATCTTCCCATGAGGTTCCGAGATCGAGCGCCAGATCTGCCATACCGATGGCCGCTGCTGAAATGAGGGGAGAGGAGGCCAAGATGGCCTCCATATCCATAATGGCTGTGGCTGTTTCGAGCAGCGGTAACCAATGAATTGGGAAGTCTAGAGGACCCTGATTGGCTTGTAACGTTTTCACGTACTCATCAAGCGTCCGCAATGTGTGTTCCGCCTTGGGAACAACAATTCCATCCGGACGAATCCGCATTGCGCTGGACACATCATCCTGCCAATACGAGGTGTGCAGTCCGTTGATGCGAACGTAGAGTCGTTTACCCGCAACGCGGTGTTTCCCCACCGCCTCGAGCATGGCGTGCCGTGCAGCTTGCTTCTGCGATGGGTGGACGGAATCCTCGAGGTCCAAAATGACACCGGAGCAAGGAAGTTGCATCGCCTTTTGCAACTTGCGTTCATCGTGAGCCGGAACGAATAGTAAACACGCCATACTGTCCGCCTCCTCTTTCCGCAGCATGCAGCCAAGCATAAGTTACATATGGAGACCGCTCTCCGAGGCAATTACATCCGTCGTTTTGGAGGATGGCAGAAGTATGAAGTAACAGAGGGCTCCAACGACGGCCAGGGCGCCAGAGAGTACGAGTGCGCTGACAAAGTTGCCTGAGTTTTGAACGAGGATACCCGTTAGGAGTGGGGCAAAGTACCCTCCGACGTTCCCGCCAAAGTTCTGCATTGATGCGACAGAACCTGCTTGGCCGCGCGGGGCAATTTCGGAACAAGCACCCCATGCGGCACCATTGCTAAACATGATGCCGGACTCAGCAATCGTTAGGAACACGAGAGCCCATTGCCATGCACTGACGAATACGGCAGGGATGACGGCCACACCGCAAATCAGGCCGATAACCATCGCATATTTGCGGCCGTTGCGATTTACTTTAACCCACTGATCGGAGAGGACGCCGCCGAGGAATGCGAAGACAGCGCCGAAAATGAATGGCAACATGCCATAGATACCGGTCTTCAAAAGGCTCATGTGGCGCGCCGTGACCAAATAACTGGGCAACCAAGTGATAAATACGTACATGATATACACTTGGCAAAAGTACCCTAGCATCAGTCCCCACGTCGATTTTCGCCCAAACAATTTAGCGTAGGGGACTTTCTGTTCTTCAATCAGCTCGTTCTCTGTACCGGCGTCAATCAAAGCTTGTTCTGCGGCGTTCACACGAGGATTCTGATGGCGATCCTTATAGAAAATCAGCCAGAAAATCAGCCAAACGAAGCCGAGTAACCCCGTGACGATGAACGAGGTGCGCCAACCAAACGCCGTGACAATCCATGCGACGAGCGGCAGTGCGACTGCGGAGCCGACGTTGACGCCGGCTGTAAAAAATCCGGTCGCAATGCCACGCTGTTTGCGAGGGATCCAGTCGGCTGCCGTTTTCGTAGCCGCAGGAAACGCCGGGGCCTCGCCGACGCCGAGAATCAAGCGAAACAGGTAGAGAATGCCGAAGGAATTGGCGATGGAAGTCGCCATCGACGCCAAGCTCCAAAGGATGATAGACCAGATATAAGTCAATCTGGTCCCTAATTTGTCAATGAGTGCACCAACAGGGAGCTGTAAAAGACCATAGGATAGCAAGAATGCAGAAGAAATGGCGCCCATGGCAGCAGGTCCCCAGTGCAAATTTGCTGCGATTTTGGGGAGTGCCACAGAAAGGTTTGTGCGGTCCAAATAGTTAATGGTTGTTGCAAAGAATAACAGTGTGATAACGCCCCATCGAACGTTACTCGGCTTCATGCCGATCCCCCTTTTGCTCATCGCCTTCACCTGGTTCAGGAAAGGTAAGCGCTTTCGTTCCAGGTGAAGAAAAGAAGTTGGTTTGATGATGATATATCATACTGCTTTCCTTTCTAAATTAACACCCTATTTTTAAATATCTGAGTTTCAAATCGTATATCATCTGTGGAGTTTCCGTACGGAGAGTAGTTAAATGGATCGATTGTCTTTCATGAGCTGGATCACATGTCGTTCGTAGTTGTCGATGTGCGTCACCATGTAGGAACCTGCTAAGAGCGCATCGCGGCGCACTAAGGCTTCAACAATGCGCTGATGTTCCTCCATGGAGGTTTTCATGCGGTCGACAGAGAGGCCGAAAACACCGCGCGGAAACATTCGCCAATGTGTTTCGATTAACTCTGTCAATCTCGGATTTCCGGCCGCGGTGTAAATTTCCATGTGAAAGGCGTGGTTGGCTTCTTGATACGCGTGGGGATCTCGCGATGTGATGGCATGATGCATATTTTGCATAGAGCGATCGATGCTGGTAAAGTGCTCTGGTGTCAACACCGCACAGGCCTGCTCGATGGCATACCTTTCTAGCACTTTGCGGATGGCGTACACTTCTTCGACGGAGCCTGTCGAAATTTGCGCTACGATGACACCAGCATACGGACGGCGAATGAGGAGGCCTTCACTGATTAACAACATAAAAGCCTCCCGCACAGGGGTGATGCCGAGACCCAAATCCTGCACCAATTCACTTTGACGCAAACGCATCCCTGCCTTGTACACTCCTGTAAGGATACGGTGGCGGATCTGCTGAACCGCCACATCGGTCTTCGTTTGTGCGACATTTGGGTCATCCGAAGCGGGGTTGGTCTGTTTGCGATCACGCATTGTACTCATCGCATTCATCCCTTTTGGCATGTCATGGCGTTTCTAGGTTAACTCGCAGGCGAAAGCGCTTGCCCAGAAGCCGTATTGCTTGCGGTGCCGGCGGTGGACCCCGATGTCGCCATCGGGGTTTCTGCTGATCCGCTCCTATTGCCAGTTGCCGAGGTGCTAGTCTGCACGCCGGTTGCTGGGGGAGTGGCACTGGTTGTATTGGTATTCGCAGCAGATCCACCCGTTGTTGTTCCCGCGGATCCGCCTAACGCCGTGCTATTCGATGACGATGCCGCAACACCGGAGTTCGATCCAGACGAGCTATTCGTCGGTGCAGGCGCAGTGCTGGACGTACCATTTCCTGCCGCGTTGGTCAAACTCGAATTGTTCGCAGGCGGGGTACCAACTGTATTATTTGTTGCGGTTGCATTCGTCCCGGTTGTATTGCTTGTACTCGTCACATTTGTCGTGTTGGTTGTTCCGGTCGTGTTTGTCGGCGAGCTCACGCTGACAGATCCTCCGCTTGGGCTCGTCCCAACACTGGCTTGTGTGCTCGAGGAACCGCCTGAACTGGCAGTTTGCGTCGTTGTCGACACATTCGGCTGTGACAACAGAGGATTGGTAGCCGCGTTCGTCACCTGTTCATTCGGAGACCAAGCAGGTTCATTCGTTGGTACGAGATGAACTGGCGTTGTGGCCGTGGTCGCGGCAACGGTCGTTCCCGTGTTCTCCGCCTGTGGCGTTTTGCCGCTTACATCCCACCAAGCGCAGAGCGCAACGGCGATGGCAGCCGCGGCGCCAATCCCAGCTTGCCAATATCGTCTTCTATTTAATGTGAATGGCCGTTTAAGCATGGCCTATCGCCTCGTTTTGTCAAATTTATAGTCATTATCCCGCATTTCGTCGAAGATTGCGAGGGGAATTCGCCAGTGGATGCGTGGTATGATAGAGCAAAGATCGAGGAACTGACGAAATTTTCTTCCAATGCCGTTTTGACATACGACGACGCATGAGAGGTGTGAGAGGTTCTGTGCTGAACATGTCAACCACGCGCGTGCTGTTAATCTTGTTGACCGTGGTTTCGGGTTGTGTGGACGCCATCAGCTTCCTGCGGCTGGGTCAAGTCTTCACTGCCGCCATGACCGGCAACACAGTTCTTTGCGGCATTGCCGTCGCCGGCGGGCACGGCGGACTCGCGGTGCGTTATGCCGTCGCACTCATCGGGTTTGCCGTCGGTGCGGCGGGCGCGGCTCTGGTCATGACCGGCCATCGGCGTGAAACTGGCTGGAGCCGCGCCGTGACTGGCACTCTCTGCCTCGAATTGGCCGCCTTGTTCGCGTTCTGGCTGTTGACGCAGTGCCTGCCGGCCACAGAACAGAAGCGTATCGTCAATGTGCTTTTATTCGTCTTGGCGTTCGCCATGGGTGTACAAGGCTCGACTGCGCGCCGGGTCGGGATCAATGGGATCACGACGACCGTCATTACGAGCACGTTGACGGGATTGGTCGAAACCGCCGTGTGGAAAGCTGTTGGTAAGGTGCGCTCCCACGCTGTCACGACTGACGGCAAGGCGTTCGAGCCGACGGCCGCCGCGCTCGTCTGGATGTGGCTTTCGGCCATTGTCGCGTATGGCATTGGCGCCGCCATGTCGAGTGCCATCATCGCCAAATGGTCCTATGAGGTGGTCTGGGTCCCAATAGCCATCGTCGTGATTGTCCTTCTGACAGGCCACCTGCAAGGCCGTTCGCAGAGCCAACAGATGTCCATGTAATCCTCATCTTCGTGTTAATAAAGCCGCCGGACGTCTGCAATGCGCTTGCCCCAATTGCTCTGTGGACCAATGGATACCCGAGCGACGGCGCCCAACTGGGCGTCGCAAGCGATCATCTGATCGTCACCACAATAAATACCTACCACCGAGCCGCTGTCGAAAAACACAAGATCGCCAGGGTGCAAATCCCAAACCGGTACACTGACACCAACCGTATCCCACAACTGCATGAGATCGTCCGGCAAGATGTAGCCGAGCGCATGATGGTACACGTAGGCGACGAATGTCGCCGGATCGCATCCTCGTTCGCCCGCCTCGGGACTGGCTCCCCAAACGAGCGGCTTGCCAATCAGACTCTCCGCTGCGCCGATGACGGCCGATGTCTTTACCTCATCGGGCGCAGACAAGCTAGCTATCGGTTGTCGTTGCGGATCGAGTTCCGTGCCAGGAGGTGGCAGGGGCAGGGATTGGCCCAATGACAACTCGGCGCTTTCGTCGTCGACGTCCGCGGCTACTCGCCGGGGCTGACCGACGTTTGCAAAAGCGACGATATGCCCGTCTTGATCCACGGCAACGATGCGCATGGTTGCTGGGTTCGCGTCTTTCGGCCGATGTGCGTGCGCGTAATTGGCTAATCCCGCGCGGTGCCTAATGTCGATCGCGCCGTCGCCGTGCTCGCCAGCTGCCGTGCGGGTGACGATGAGCACCAGCGAGTTGTCCGCCGGATCGACACGCGTGGCAACGACGTGCACGATGTGGGCTGCGGCTGCAGACGTCACCTGCGGTTGGGCAGGCCGCACCTGTGCTGCCGTTGTCGCAGCGCTGGCATGTGGTGCGCAAAGGGCGAGCGAAGACGCGTAAAGACACAGTGCGAAGGCCATGGTTGCGCGTCTTTGAAATCGCTGCAACTCGGACACCATCTTCCTATAAGTGGAATGTATACACAGGTTGTGTGGAACCGGCGCCGATTATGCTTCTTCTAACGGTGCTTGGTCGTTAGCTTTACATCGGATGTGAGCTTGCCCGCATGAGTCCGCCAGGCGACGCATACACATGGGACTAGTTAGCAAAGGAGGCGCCGCTTTGTCTCATGTGGACGATCTCTTGGAAATCATGATGATGTCCTTTGCCTTAGGCATGGATGCGCTGTCTTTGAGCATTGGGGTCGGCCTTGGCTCCATATCACGTAGGACGGCGGTGCAACTATGCGCCTTTATTGGTGTCTTCCACGTTGCACTGACGCTCATCGGCATCGGCTTTGGCGATTGGATTGGCGATTATTTAGGGGCCGTCGCGAAGTGGTTTGGCGCTTTGCTCATCATTGGCCTTGGCGTACATATGGCGTATCACACGCTGTTCTCAAAAGAAGAGAAGCGTCCGCGCACCATCGATAGCCTGCTCTCACTGGCGGTATTTGCGGCAAGTGTGTCGATCGACGCGCTCTCGGTGGGCTTTAGCCTCGGACTTCGCAGTGTTGCTTACGGGGCCGCGTCGGCCATCGCGTTTGGCGTGGTCAGTTGTTGCATGTGTGGGGCTGGCCTTGCCATTGGGCGCAAATTCGGCCAGGCCATCGGTCATTATGGCGAGTTGGCGGGCGCGTGCATCCTTATTCTTTGTGGTATCGGCTTTTTGCACTAACGGTGGACGTGGGCGTTCATTGCATCGGCGAATCTGGCACGGATATACTGAAAATAGAATCCTAAAGCACATGAGCTGAACGCCATAATCTAGGTGACGAAGATGAACATTTTATTTGTTTGCACCGGTAACACGTGCCGCAGTCCGATGGCTGCGGCCTTCCTGCGCCATCTGGCGGCACAGGAAGGCGTCTCTTGGACCGTCGATTCAGCAGGTTTGTACGCTTTGGACGGTCAGCCTATGACGCGGCATGCCGTCGACGCGTTAATTAGGCGACATGTCGTTGCGCCGACACATGCCGCCAAGCGATTGACGCGCGAATTGCTGTTGCAGGCTGACGTCGTCCTCGTCATGACTCATGGTCATCTGCAGGCCTTGCGCGACATGTTTCCAGAGGTTGCGCACAAAGTTTATACGCTCACCGCGTTTGCTCACCGTCAGGCGGAGGAGCAGGCAGGCGACGTGATGGACCCGTTTGGCGGTGACGAACACGCGTACGAGGCTTGTGCCGATTCCTTGTTCGCGCTGGTGGAAAAAGCGTTTTTGCGGTTGCGGGAGGAGGCTTCGCGCGATGGCGGATCTAACCAAGCCAACTGAGGCCGCATTCGACAAGCAAGCCTGGGCCATCGAACAGGTGCGCCGCGATTTGCCCATTGTGCTGGCTGATCTGTACCGGACGGCGCGCATCGGTCGTGACACGCTTTTGGTGATTGGCGCCTCCACCAGTGAAGTCGTGGGCGAACACATCGGCACCGCGACGTCGATGGCCGTAGGGCAGGCCATTGTCGACGTCGTTCAGGCGTTTGCGGCTGAGGCGGGGTGCGAAGTCGCATTCCAATGTTGCGAACACCTTAACCGCTCGCTTGTCGTCTCCGAAGCGTACGCAAAACGGCGCGGATGGCGCAAAGTGTCTGCGATTCCGGTGCCGGGGGCGGGCGGCGCGGTCGCGGCCGCGGCGTATTGGGCCATCGCGGACGCCTGTCTCGTCGATGCCGTCGAAGCAGACATGGGCGTGGATATCGGCGATACGTTGATTGGCATGCATTTGCGTCCAGTGGCCGTGCCTGTGCGCAGCCAGGTGCGGGAGATTGGTAAGGCGCATGTGACGATGGCGAGATCGCGCCCGCCACTCGTGGGGGGGACGCGCGCTGTGTACGATCGCGATGAAGCACGTAGGCGCGCGGGGCTGGATGGTTCTCACCATGCTTCTGCAGATATCGACAATTGACAAAACTCCCCTTGTGCACTCCGCTCGCGAACCGTAAGATGAAGATGAAATCGAACAGGGCTTGTGCTGCACGCCAATTTGCGTGCGCCAAGAGTGAAAGGAGTGCGCAAATTGTCGACAAATCTGCAGCGCTTTGACGCTGAGGTCGCGGCTGCCATGGAGCAGGAATTAAAGCGACAACAAGGGAACATCGAACTGATTGCATCCGAAAATTTCGTGAGCGAGGCGGTGTTGACCGCGCTCGGCTCGGTGTTGACGAATAAATACGCCGAGGGCTATCCTGGTCGCCGCTACTACGGCGGCTGTGAGTATGTCGATGTCGTCGAGAAACTGGCCATTGACCGCGTCAAGCAACTGTTTGGCGCAGAACACGCCAACGTGCAGGCACACAGCGGCGCGCAGGCCAATATGGCGGTCTACTTCAGCGTGCTCAAGCCCGGTGACACCGTTCTGGGCATGAACCTGGCGCACGGCGGTCACTTGACACACGGTAGCCCGGTCAATTTTTCCGGTCAACTGTACAAGTTTGTCGCCTATGGTGTCGACGAGACGACACACCGCATCGACTATGACGAAGTGCGCAGGCTGGCTATTGAACACAAACCGCGCATGATTGTCGCTGGCGCAAGCGCCTATCCACGCGTGATCGACTTCGCACAGTTGCGCGCCATTGCGGACGAGGTCGACGCCTACTTGATGGTTGACATGGCGCACATCGCGGGTTTGATTGCGGCAGGTTTGCACCCATCCCCGGTGCCGCACGCACATTTTGTGACATCGACGACACACAAGACTTTGCGTGGCCCGCGTGGCGGCCTCATCCTCTGTAAAGAGGAATTTGCTAAGGCCGTTGATAAAGCCATTTTCCCAGGCATTCAGGGGGGGCCGCTGATGCACGTGATCGCGGCCAAGGCGGTTGCGTTTGGCGAAGCGCTAAAACCCGCGTTTCGCACGTATCAGCAGCAGATCATCAAGAATGCGCAAGCCCTGGCGACCGCTCTGCAACACCATGGCTTCACGCTCGTGTCAGGTGGCACGGATAACCACTTGATGCTGATTGACGTGCGCAACGTCGGTCTCACGGGCAAGGAAGCGGAAAAGCGGCTCGATGAGGTGGGTATCACGGTGAACAAAAATGCGATTCCGTTTGATCCTGCAAGTCCGATGGTGACCAGTGGCATTCGCGTCGGCACGCCGGCGGCGACTTCGCGCGGTATGGACGTTGGGGCGATGATGGACATCTCGCACATCTTCAAACTCGTCTTGCAAGGCGATTTCACGGACGAGGTCAAGGCGCAAGCGCGGGAACAGGTGGCCGAATTGACGGCGCGCTTCCCGCTGTATCCGAACCTGTCCTATGTAGAATAACGAACATGTAACAGACTTTGCGAGCCGCCCGGGAACGGGCGGTGAACTTGCGTAAAGGGGCGTTCCGATTGGGACAAGTCCACGTATTGGACCATCCACTCATCCAGCACAAGTTGACACACATTCGGGATAAGCGCACGGGCACGAAAGAGTTTCGAGCGCTTGTGCAGGAAGTGGCCATGCTCATGGTATACGAGATCACGCGGGATTTGCCTTTGACCGAGGTCACGGTGGAAACGCCTGTGGCCACGGCCAAGACAAAGGTGATTGCCGGTAAGACTTTGGCGATTGTGCCAGTCTTGCGAGCCGGGCTCGGCATGGTTGAAGGTATTTTGAACTTAATCCCTGCGGCGAAAGTCGGTCATATTGGCCTGTACCGCGACCCGGAGACACTGCAGCCCATCGAGTACTACTGCAAATTGCCGGCGCACGTTTCGGACCGCGATGTCATTGTGGTCGATCCGATGCTTGCGACGGGCGGATCGGCCGCAGCCGCACTGACGGCCGTCAAACAGCGCGGTGTGCGCGAACCGAAGCTGATGTGCTTGGTCGCCGTGCCGGAAGGCATCGCGACGGTGCAAGAGCAGCATCCGGACGTCGAGATTTACGTGGCGGCGGTGGACGACCATCTTGATGACCACGGCTACATCGTGCCGGGGCTGGGTGACGCGGGGGACAGGCTGTTTGGCACGAAGTGAAACCCTGCTTGGACTCCCAGCTCGCGGTGGGCCATGCAGGGCGAAGGAGGAACCACATTTGAGTACAGCGCCAGTGCGCGTCATGACCGTATTCGGCACGCGCCCGGAGGCCGTGAAGATGGCGCCCTTGGTCAAGGCCCTCGAAAGCCACCCGGACATCGAGTCGCTCGTCTGCGTCACCGCTCAGCATCGTGAGATGCTGGACCAGGTGCTCGAGGTCTTTGGCGTCAAAACGGATGACGATCTCGACATCATGGAACCGAATCAAACGCTTGCCACCATCACCACCAAATCTTTGCGCGGGCTTGAGCGGGTGCTGGCGGAGCGCAAGCCCGACATCGTGCTTGTGCACGGCGATACGACGACGACGTTTGCGGCTGCGCTTGCCGCGTTTTACCAACAGATTGCCATTGGTCACGTTGAGGCGGGATTGCGGACATATCAAAAGTACAGCCCATTCCCGGAAGAGATGAACCGCCAATTGACCGATGTGTTGGGCGACTTGTTTTTTGCGCCGACCGATTTGTCCGCGGCCAACCTGGAGCGCGAAGGGCGACCGGCCAGCGCCATTTTTATCACGGGCAACACGGCCATCGACGCGATGCGCACGACGGTGCGTGAACATTATCGGCATCCGGTGCTCGATGCGATGCCGGCGGAGCGCAGGCTCATTTATATGACGTCCCATCGCCGTGAAAACTGGGGCGAAAAGTTGGAGAACATCTGTCGAGCCGCGCGCCGTGTGGTGGATCTCGCCGATGATATTCACCTTGTCTATCCGGTGCACCTCAATCCGACGGTGCGCGATACGGTGTTTACTATTCTCGGCGGCCACCCGCGCATCCACTTGCTCGATCCGCTCGGCGTTGTGGACAACCACAATTTTATGGCGAGATCGACACTCATCCTGACCGACTCTGGCGGCATTCAGGAAGAAGCGCCGTCGCTCGGCGTGCCCGTGCTCGTTTTGCGCGATACCACGGAGCGGCCGGAGGGCATCGAGGCGGGCACCTTGAAGCTCGTCGGGACCGACGAAGACGCCATCTTTCAGGAGGCGCGCACCTTGTTGACCGATGCCGCCGCATACGCGGATATGGCGGGGCGGAAGAATCCATACGGCGACGGTCGCGCCTCTGAGCGGATTGTGCAGGCGATTTTGCATCATTTCGGGCGTGCACAACGGCCAGAGCCGTTTCGCTATTTAGAGGGCGAACGACTCTTTTAAGGAAAGGGGCGTTGCTTGCGCTTTCAATTCCAGATATGGGGCAGGAATAAAGGGGCGGCCAATCGGATTTGACTTGGCCGCCGAATTGTGAACAAACGTAGAAATCCTGTCGTGATCGGCGATGTCGAAGCCTGGTATAGCCGTTGACATCGAATTTCGCGCTAGTGTACTATAGGCGAGGGTTCTGGCATTTCACCGTAAAAACCGGGTGTTTCACACTACGAGACAGGTGAGCTAGCGCATCCGTTTCTGGAAACGCCTACCTTCGTATGGTTATCCTGGCTTGCAAACGGTAATCATATGAATAATGGTTGGTGAAATCGCACAACCAACACCGCGATGAGACTACATTCATCAATTTATGTCCCTCTCTTCATCCTGTACTGGGTGGTGTGTGCGTTCGCAGACGAACAGCGTCAAAAGGCGCGCGGTGCGCGTCAAGAACCTAGTGTCTGGAAAACGTTTGCTGTTTTCTCTGGAGCCATTCTACAACTTGGCGGTAGCATTGTCGGGTTTGGCATCCTCGGACACTACATCGGCGCACAGACCCATCACGTCTGGCTGACGATTCTCGGGGTCATTGTCGGTGTCGTCGTCGGTGCTTCGGGGCTTGCGTTCCTCGCCAAACAGATTCTAGGAGACAGGCCATGAATGTAGAACGGTTGAACAAACGCCTGCGCGCCATTACCGTCTCTTGGTTGGTGTTTATGGGCCTGACTGCAGTATGTTTGGGTGTTCTAGGTGGGTTGCGGACCATCTTCAGCGGACTCCTGCTTGGAGAGTTCGGCGGTCTGTTTGTCGTGCTCAGCATGATTCGCCAGGGACATCACAACGACAACATGCAAGGGCCGGCTCTGTTTGCGTCAGGGATGCTGGGGATGTTCTCGCGCCTCGTGCTGATCGTCCTCATCATGATCATTTCCCTGAAATTTAAAACGCTGTTCAATCCGTACACTGCGCTCGTTGGGTATGTGCTGGGGTTCGCCTTCGTATTTGCCGGATTGTACAGTTATGCCAGGAACCCGAGTGACCAATCCACAGAAAAGTAGGTGAGACAGTGCCGGTATTCCCAACGCTATTCGCGGGGACGATTTGGCAGACCAATGTCACGGTGATCGCCACCATTATTCTGACGGGGCTGATTATTTTCGTCGTGTTGCGTGTGGGCCTGGCTCGCATGGACATGCGGCGGCCGCGCGGCTTGCAGAATCTGATTGAATGGGCGGCTGAGTTTGCGACCAACATGGCGCGCGAGACGATGCCAACCGAACAATCGGTCAACTTCATTCTGCCCCTGGCGTTTGTCATGCTGCTCTTCTTGTTCGTCGCGAACTGGCTCGGGCTCATTATGAGCATCACGGTGCACTTCAATCCGCATATCTCCGTGTGGGGATTGACTCCGTCAGATCTCGCTGGTTCCAAAGGCGATATCGAATTGTTTGACTCGCCGACATCGAACATGAGCATGGCACTCGCTTTGGCGATTATGGTCTGGGTCATCAGCCATGCGCGCGGCTTGCGCCATCCGAAACAGTGGCTGCGCCATTTCTACTCCCCATCGCCGCTGGCGGTGATTGAAGAAATCACGAATCCGTTGACGCACGGCATGCGACTTTACGGCAACATCTTTGCCGGTGAAGCGCTACTTGGCATCATGTTGCGCGCGCCATTCGCGTTACACTGGATTCCGTGGCAGTTGCCGCTGATCGTGTTGTGGTTGTTCTACAGTGGGTTTGTCGCAACGATTCAAGCGTATGTGTTCTCCATCCTGATGTGTCTGTACGTCGGCAACAAATCGTTCGAAGGCCACGCTCACCATTGACGACCGCCGTTTACCCGCGGCGGTTCGGACATGCATACCCGTATGTGAGAGAGTATTGTCGCGCAAACCGCGATGTTACCTGCACAATGTGCGCAGTGTTGGCGCAATTCATACCATACACAGCGACTAAGGAGGATATCTTGACATGCAATTGGATTTGGTAAAAGCGATTTACGACATTGCCGTCGCACTTTTGTTGGGCTTGGCGGCTGTTGGTTCCGGCGTTGGCGACGGTCTTGTCATGAGCAAATATGTCGAAGGCGTTGCCCGCCAGCCGGAAGCACGTGGTTCTATCTTTGCAAGCGCCCTGCTCGGCGTCGCGTTGGTTGAGGCATTCCCGGTCATCGCGTTGGCGTTCGGTATCATCATTCTCTTCACCAAGGGTGCGTTCTAAGTTCGCCGTAGGAGCGATTCCACGGCGTGGCTGGGCCCTGGCGAAGCGCGAATCCATAGCAGAAGGGAGTGTCGTCGCACATGGGTGGCGTCTTTCAGGTCGGGACGTTTATCTTTTCCATTATTTCGTTCCTGATTGTGTTCTTCTTCATCCAGCGGTTTGCGTTTAGACCGTTGGCGAAAATGTTAGAGCAGCGCAGACAACACGTTGAATCGCAGATTACCGAAGCGGAGAAGAGCCGCGAAGAAGCGGCCAGCCTGTTGGCAGAGCAACGTCGGTTGCTCGACGAGGCCCGCAAGGAAGCCAAGAACCTGCTTGATGCGGCGCGCGTGCGCGCAGATGAGCAGGCGAGAGAGATTTTGTTGAAGGCGGAAGAAGAAGCCTCTCGCATTCTGGAGGAGAATCGCCAAGCTATCGTTCGCGAGCGCGACGAAGCTTTGGCAGCCGTCACACAGCGCGTTGCAGAGTTGTCTGTCGAGCTGACGGCGAAACTGTTGCATAGCCACGTGTCGCCAGAACTGCATCGCGAAATGGTGGCCGAGGCAGAAAAGCGGTTGGGTGAACTCGTATGCTGAGCGGCGCGGTAGTCAATCGCTACGCGCGCGGGTTGCTCGCATTTGCACAGGAGCATGGCGCCATTGACGACATCGACGCGCAACTTGTGCAAATCGCGGAGGCCATCCGCGTCTCGAAGCCATTCAGACAGTTGTTGTCCAACCCGATTCTTCCGACAGATGTGAAGCTATCGACGATAGAACGAATTGTGACCGGGTCGTTGCGCGACGATGTGCGTCGATTTTTAGCGATTTTGCTCAAGCGAGGGCGCGGCGCATACGTCGGCTCCATCGCGTCGCGCTACCGCGAACTGGTCGATGAATTGCACGGTCGGCTCGCAATCGATATCGAGACGGCACAGCCGTTGACGGAGGCGGAGGAACAGGCGATTGTGACGCGTTTGTCGCAGGCGTATGGCAAGCAAATTGTGCCGCGCGTCCGCGAGAACGCCGAATTGATTGCGGGTTACCGGATTCAGGTGGGCAATCGCGTGCTCGACGCAACGACGCAAAGCGCCCTCCGCCAGTTTCGCGAGCGCCTGCTGAACGGTGCAGTCCGTAAGGAGGGAACACGTTGAGTATTCGTCCGGATGAGATCAGCTCCTTGATCAAACAACAGATAGAGCAGTTTGATGCGCAGGTGCAAGTCAGCGAGACTGGCACGGTGCTGTCCGTCGGCGACGGAATTGCGCGCCTGTACGGGCTAGACAACGTCATGTCCGGGGAACTGGTGCAGTTTGCAAGCGGCGCCTACGGCATGGCTTTAAACCTCGAAGAAGATAACGTCGGCGTCGTCGTCCTCGGCTCCGTGGTCGGCATCCAGGAAGGCGAGCAGGTGAAGCGCACGGGCCGATTGGTGCAGGTCCCCGTCGGCGACGCTCTGCTTGGCCGCGTCGTCAATGCGTTGGGCGAGCCCATCGACAACAAGGGCCCCATCGAGACGACGATGTACCGCCCGGTCGAATCGCCGGCACCTGGCGTCATCGTTCGTAAGTCGGTGCATGAGCCACTTGAGACGGGCATTAAAGCCATCGACTCGATGGTGCCGATTGGCCGCGGTCAGCGCGAGCTTATCATCGGCGACCGCCAGACGGGTAAGACGGCGATTGCCCTGGACACCATCATCAACCAAAAAGGCAAAGACGTGAAATGTATCTATGTCGCCATCGGCCAGAAGCAGTCGACGATTGCACAGGTCGTCGAGACGCTGCGCCGCCATGGCGCCCTGGAGTACACCACCATCGTGGCCGCGAGCGCGTCGGAACCGGCTCCACTGTTGTTCCTGGCGCCGTACGCAGGCTGTGCGATGGCTGAGTATTACCTCTATAACGGCCAGCACGCGCTCGTCATTTACGACGACTTGTCGAAACAAGCGGCGGCTTACCGCGAAATGTCGCTGTTGCTCCGCCGTCCGCCCGGCCGCGAAGCGTACCCTGGCGACGTGTTCTATTTGCACTCTCGCTTGCTTGAGCGCGCGGCGAAGTTGAACGAGGAAAACGGCGGCGGATCGCTCACGGCTCTGCCGTTTATCGAGACGCAGGCTGGCGACATTTCAGCCTACATTCCAACCAACGTGATTTCCATCACGGACGGTCAGATCTTCCTCGAAGCCGATCTCTTCTTCGCAGGCGTGCGCCCGGCTGTCAACGTCGGTAGCTCGGTGTCTCGCGTCGGTTCGTCGGCACAGACGAAGGCGATGAAGAAGGTCGCCGGTACACTGAAGCTGGATCTCGCTCAGTACCGCGAGTTGCAGGCGTTCACGCAGTTTGGTAGCGACTTGGACAAGGCGACGCAGGACACGTTGCGCCGCGGCGAGCGGATGACCGAGCTGTTGAAGCAACCGCAGTACCATCCGCTGACGTTTGACCGCCAGGTGGCGTCGCTGTGGACGGGTGTTAACGGCTATTTGGATGATATTCCGGTCGAAGCGGTGCTCAAGTTCGAGCGCGAATGGCTGGCGTTCTTGGATCGCGAATACCCACAGGTGTTTGCACAAATGCAAGAGCGCAAGTCCCTCGAAGACGATACGGTGGCACTCTTAAAAGAGGCAATTGGCAAGTTTAAGGCGACGTTTGTCGCTTGACGGATAGAACGGTGACGTTGTCGGCGCGGCCCGCATATTTCGGGCCGCGCGGCGCGAGTGCACGATACGGGGTCGGCGACGACCTCCCAAGGTGGTGAATTCGGACAATGCCACAAAATATGCGCGACATCAAGCGCCGCATCAAAAGCGTGCGCAACACGTCGCAGATCACGAAGGCGATGGAGATGGTGGCGGCAGCGAAACTGCGCCGCGTCCAAGATGCTGTTCAGCAGTCGAAGCCGTATTTGGCGAAGATGCAAGACATGCTCGCCAACCTTTCGCAATCGGCGCGCCACGTCAAGCATCCATTGCTTGCGTCTCGCCCTGTGAAACGCACGGGTTATCTGGTCATTACCGCGGATCGCGGGTTGGCTGGACCGTACAACGCACAGGTCGTGCGTGCGGCGATGCAAGAGTTCGGCAAAAAGGACAAGGCGTCGTTCGCCATTTATGCGGTCGGCAAACGCGGCCGTGACTACTTCCGCCGCCGCGGCTTCCCTGTCGCCGCCGATGTGGTCGATCTCGCGGACTCCCCGACATATCACTCCATCCGCCATCTCGCAGAGGCGGTTGTCAGCGCGTACGAGCGCGCGGAGTTCGACGAGTTGTACTTCATTTACAACGAATTTATCAACGCGGCGTCGCAGCGCCCCATCGTGAAAAAGGTGCTGCCGCTTGACAGCCTCGCGGACGAGGCGAAAGGCCCGCGTCGGATATATGAGTTTGAACCGGATGAAGAAGCGGTGTTGGCCGCTCTGTTGCCGCGTTATGCGGAAACGCTCGTCTACCAGGCTGTGCTGGACGCCAAGGCGTCGGAACACGCAGCGCGCATGACGGCGATGGGCAACGCGACCGACAACGCGAAGGAACTCATCTCGGACCTGACGCTCTCGCTCAACCGGGCGCGGCAGGCAGCCATTACGACACAGATTGCGGAAATCGTCGGCGGCGCGGAGGCATTGCGCTAATGCCCGCCCTGCGGCGATGTGCGTAAGGAGGGAACTTCGTGAGCAAAGGACATGTAGTGCAAATCACCGGTCCGGTCGTTGACGTCCGCTTTCCGGACGGGCAACTGCCGGCCATCAACAATGCCTTGCGCATCGATTACGAGGGCGAGGTGTCAATCCACCTGACGCTGGAAGTGGCGGTGCACCTGGGTGACAATGTCGTCCGCGCCATCGCGATGTCGTCCACCGACGGCCTTGTGCGCGGCGTCGAAGTCGTCGATACCGGCGCGCCCATCAGCATGCCGGTTGGCGCTGGCACCTTGGGTCGTATCTTCAACGTGCTTGGCGAAACCATCGACGAGCAGGGGCCTGTCGAAACGCCGGCACACTGGCCGATTCACCGCTCGGCGCCGTCTTTCTCTGAGTTGACGACGAAGACGGAGATTTTCGAAACGGGCATCAAGGTCGTCGATTTGCTCGCACCGTACGTCAAAGGCGGTAAGGTCGGTCTGTTTGGCGGTGCAGGTGTCGGCAAGACGGTCTTGATTCAGGAGCTCATTCACAACATCGCGAAGGAACACGGTGGGTATTCCGTGTTCGCCGGCGTCGGTGAACGCACGCGCGAAGGTAACGATCTCTATCATGAAATGAAGGACTCCGGCGTCCTCGACAAGACGAGCATGGTGTTCGGTCAGATGAACGAGCCGCCTGGTGCGCGTATGCGCGTGGCCTTGTCGGGTCTGACGCTCGCGGAATACTTCCGCGACGTCGAAGAGCGCGACGTGTTGTTCTTCATCGACAACATCTTCCGTTTCACACAGGCGGGTGCCGAAGTGTCCGCGTTGCTCGGCCGTATGCCGTCTGCCGTCGGTTACCAACCGACGTTGGCCACGGAAATGGGTCAATTACAGGAGCGTATTGCTTCAACTGTCAAAGGTTCCATCACGTCGATTCAGGCGGTTTACGTGCCCGCCGACGACTACACCGACCCGGCTCCGGCAAACACGTTTGCGCACTTGGACGCGACGACGAACCTGGACCGCCGCATCGCCGACATGGGTCTGTACCCGGCTGTCGATCCGCTGGCGTCCACATCGCGCGCCCTGCAACCGGACATCGTCGGGCAGGAGCACTATGAAGTTGCCCGCGGCGTACAAGCGGTGTTGCAGCGCTATCGCGAATTGCAGGACATCATCGCCATCTTGGGCATGGACGAGTTGACGGACGAGGATCGCCTCATCGTTGCGCGTGCGCGTAAGATTCAGAACTTCTTGTCGCAGCCGTTCTTCGTCGGCGAGGTGTTCACGGGCATCCCGGGCAAGTACGTGACGGTGCAGGACACCGTTCGCTCGTTCCGCGAGATCCTCGAAGGCAAGCACGACGACATTCCTGAGACGTACTTCCGCTATTGCGGCGCGATCGAAGATGTCATCGAGAAGGCGAAGAAGGACGGCTACGCGTCGTAAGATGGCGACGTCTCGGAGAGGTAGGTGAGCGGGATGATAACCGTACCGTTGGAGATTGTGACGCCCGAACGCATGGTGCTGGCGATGGATGTGCGCATGGTGACCTTGCAGGGTGGTTACGGTGAGCTCGGCATCCTGCCGCGCCATATGGCGCTCGCAACCGCGGTCAAGCCTTGCCTTGTGCGCATCAAGCTCGAGGACGGGCGCGAGGATGTCGTGCCGGTCAGCGGCGGCTTTGTCGAGGTGTTGCCGGACAAAATCACGCTGCTCGCCGATACGGCGGAACTGCCAGCGGATATCGATCCGGCGCGCGCCCAATTGGCGAAGGAGCGCGCGGAAAAGCGCCTTGCGCAAAGTGGCGAAGGCGCGGAGGCGGAGCGCGCACGCGCTGCCTTGGTACGCGCCAACCTGCGTCTGGAAGCCATCGCTGAACACCATCGTTTAAATGGATTTTTGACGGCGACACCAGCGCGTGCCTAAGATGTGGTAGGATTGAGATAGAGACAAGGCCGTCTCTCGCAGAATCGACATAGATACTGCGTTGGGGCGGCCTGTTCTATTCACGCTGCAGATGGAAAGGGGAGCCTTCCCTTTGAACACGACGATGCCAGGGACCGCGCACGTCAATGTGACGCTCGCGGCGGATGGGATGCTTGTGTTGTTGCTGTTTTTCATCGGCGTGATTGGCGTCTGGTGGGCGCTTGGCAGTCTGAAGTGGGAGAACATTGTACGGCAGCCCCTCAGTGGGCAGGCACAGTTGCTTCGCTTTTTTCTGGCCTTGGTTGGCGGCATTCTCACTGTGTTGGTCGCGGTGTTGCTCCTTGGCTCCATTCAACTCCTCAACGGCAGTTTGTGACGATTTGCGTAAGACGGACGACTTTCCGAAACCATCTACGAAACCTATCAAAGTTCGTGTTTCGATGTTTAGACTGACGTGATTCCGTCCAGACTGGGAACAGACGAAAGGCGCGGTATGGCGCCCAATCTTCTCCCGGACTGGATGGAGGTTATCCACGTGGCACAAACTAAGGAACAGCGGAGAGCGCGACTCGTAAAGCGGCGGATTAAACGCCGGCTGAAACAGGCGATGTGGGCAGGAATCTGCGTGATTGTCGGTGCTGCGGTGGTACATCACCCGGCGGCGCCGAATGTCGAGGCGGCCACCACTTCGGCTGCGACGGCGGCCCCGTTACAAAACGAGACCGATGGTGCGGCGCAGTACGCGTTTCTCGATGCGGCCTTGGCGGCAACGAATGCAAAAGCCACAGGATATGGTATACACGATTGGACCACGCTCAACAATGAGTTCCTACCTGTAACACAACTGGCGTCTATTGGTGGTCAGTTGGTGCAGGAGTTTGGTCTGACGAACGCGAACATAACTTCTCGGCAATTGAGCAATGAATCGTTCTGGCAAGTGGACGGACAATGGCCTAATGCAACACGTGTGCAACTGGTACTGACGAGTCTGCCTGGCGTGAATGGCAACGGCGTGGATTCGGCGCCACAGACGGTGCTGACCATCACGGCGTTGGGATCCAACTTGACGCAGACGGTGTTTTCGTCGCAATATGACCAAGTGGAGCACATGGTGGCAACGGTGGATGGGACGCCGCAGATGAGCGCATACATATCGGGCTTCTATTCGCAGGAAGTCGATGAGGCGGATGCGGATAGGATGGCGATGGCGGGGCTTGCGGCTGTCGGAGCGAATACGGTGGAAGGGCTGCGCACGCCGCTGGAGACGAGCATCTCTGGCTATAGCGCGAAGGCGCCTGTCTACATTTTGACGGGTGACAACCGGCGCATGAACGTGCAGGTGGCGATTCATCAGGATTCGTTCCGCCACGGAACCGACGTCTATGTCGGATCGCCCATCATCACCACCGCGTACTAATACGACACGTCCACGTAACGCTTCGTGACGAGGATGTCGAAGAGAGCCTTTGCGGAGGTTACGGCATGGCAAAAATAGTGATTCAAGGCGGGTGCCCGCTTGAGGGCACGGTTCGCGTCAGTGGGGCGAAGAATGCGGTATTGCCGATTTTGGCCGCCAGCCTGCTCGCGGAGCATGGCGTGAGCCAAATCGAGGAAGTCCCGCACCTGCTCGACGTCGAAAACATGGCCAATACGGTGGCCGCGCTTGGCGCCAAAATCGACTGGAAGGGAACGACGGTCCGCGTCGATGCGCGCAGCCTGTATAGCGTGACGCCCCCGGCGGAGCTCGTCCGCCGCATGCGGGCGTCGTTCGTCGTCGCCGGGCCGCTTTTGGCGCGCTTTGGCGAGGCGATGATTGCGTTGCCGGGCGGCTGTAACATTGGACCGCGCCCGGTCGATTTGCACATTAAAGGGCTTGAGGCTTTAGGTGCGACGAGCGTCGTGGAGAACGGGTTTGTCCATTTGCGGGCGCCCCGCGGCGGCCTGCATGGTGCGCGCATTTATCTCGACGTACCGAGTGTCGGCGCGACGCAGAACATCATGATGGCGGCGACGTTGGCAAAAGGTCAAACCATCATCGAGAATGCAGCCAAGGAACCCGAGAATGTCGATCTCGCCAATTATTTGAACGCGATGGGCGCACGCGTTCGCGGTGCCGGTACGGATATCATTCGGATTGACGGCGTGGATACGCTGAGTGGGGCGACGCATGCGGTGATTCCGGATCGGATTGAGGCGGGGACATTCCTCGTTGCCGCCGCGCTGATTGGGCGTGGCGTGTATGTCGAAAACGCGCTGTCTCACCATTTGATGTCGCTCATTGCGAAGTTGGAAGAGGCGGGAGCGACCATCGAAGATCGAGTGGACGGCATCAAGGTTTGGCCATGTCCAAGCGGGCGCATGCGGCCGTTGGACGTCAAAACGCACTATTACCCGTCTTATCCGACGGATATGCAGGCGCAAATCGTCGCGGCGCTGACGGTGGCGCAGGGCACGAGCATGGTCACCGAGACGGTCTTCGAGAACCGCTTTATGCATGTCGCCGAGTTGCAGCGCATGGGCGCCAACATTCATATCGAAGGGCGCACGGCGGTCATTGACGGCGTGGCACGCCTGTCTGGGGCGCGTGTCACCGCGACAGATCTGCGTGCGGGTGCGGCCCTGGTCATCGCCGGCCTGATTGCGGAAGGCGAGACGGAGGTTCATGGGTTGCATCACTTGGACCGCGGCTATGATAATCTCGTCGCGAAGTTTAAGCGGCTCGGTGCGGCCATCGAGCGCTTTGAGGACATCGGGCAATCGGCAAAATCGGTCGGCTGAACCGCGTTTCTTCAAGCGGATGGCTGGACAACGGTATATCGTCGACGCTCTTGGCGACTCTGCCAAGGGCGTTTTTTCTGTATGAAGTCGCGATTTTTTCGTTGACGTGGCATATTGGGCGGCTGTTTGGCATATCTCTTGGCAACAGGTTGTCCGCTGTGCGGCACACACAAAGCCTTGTCGCAATCCGTACGCAGAGAGGAGACCCAGCCCATGCCCCAGCCCACGCCGCATCATCCGTCGCGAGCCAACGGCCCCTTGCAATTTGCCGTGCGCGTCACGCTCGCGTTTATCGCGATGATTCTTTTGCCCATCGGGATCGCCAAACTGTTTCAACGCAGCCCAATGCCCAACATCGGGGCCTGGATCCAAAGTCCAGACGCTACTATCGATATTCGCGTCTATGATCCGTCGCTTAATCAAGTTTCTACCCTCCCGCTCAACTCGTATATTTTAGAAGTGATGAGCGCCGAGTGTTCGCCGGATGCACCGTTGGCAAGCCTGGAGGCGGCCGCTGTGGCGACGCGCACCTACGCGGAGCGGGCCATCGCAAATCCAGCCGCACTCGCCCGTAAGCACGGGGCGGAACTGACCGACGATCCGGCGCTGGATCTGCCTGTGGCCACGGAAGACGAGTTGGAATCGGCCATCGGGACGAGCCGAGCCTTGGCGTTCATCACGCGCATCCAAACCGCTATTGAAATGACGGGCGGGCGCATCTTGACGTTCAATCAGCAGCCTATTCTCGCCTTTATGTGCGCCATCTCGACGGGGCGTACGCGCACGGGGCTGGCAGCCCTCGGTCAAGACATACCTTATTTGCAGGCTGTCGCTTGCCCCGACGATGAGGAAAGCCCCAGCGATACGGCAACCAACACGTTTTCCATCGCGGCGCTCAACCAAGCCCTAGGCACCCATATCACCACCACAGCTTCGCTACAGGTGCAACGAGGGGCAGATGGCTTTGTCACCGCCGTGCGGATCGGCGACAAGACGCTGTCCGGTCAGACGTTCGCCAATCTACTCCAACTCCCATCGAGCGACTTTGTCTGGCATCTAACACCGCAGAGTGTGACCATCACGACCTATGGGCGTGGAAACGATCTCGGGATGAGCCTGCATGAAGCTTCGTTGCTCGCGGCCAAAGGGTGGACGTGGCAAGCGATTCTTGCGCACTTTTACCCTGGCGCCAAGCTCTCGCAAACCGCTATCGGTTCGAGTCTGCTGTCTGGAAGTAATAGGTAAGTAAATCTAGCCAAATTTTTTGTCCCTAGGTATAGACTCTAGTTTTCGTGGCGAGACTCACTACTGAGGTGAGCGCCACATGGATGATAAACAACATCCAAATCAAGAAAATCAGAAGCCGGACGCACCAAACGGGCGCCCGAGCAATGCGAAGCGATGGATGTCCAAGCGTTGGTTGTACCCAGCCATTTATCTCGGTGCCGCAGCTGTCATCATTGGCCTGATGTATGCAAAAAGCCAGTCTGGCAGCACGCAAACATCTGTCCAACCGACCGAGACCAACACCACGTCACAAACGACTACCCAGACGACATCGGCAGGTTTGGAACCCTGGCTGTGGCCGTATCAGGAAGGCACCGACGCCGCGGTGACGATGGGCTTCTATCCGATTCACGGCACGGCAACACAGCAGGAAAACGCACTCGTGGACTACGACAACACGTACTATCCGCACAAGGGTATTGATATTCAAGCCAAAGGCGGACAGACCTTCACCGTCGTCGCTGCGCAAAAAGGAACCGTAGAGTCTGTATCCAATCAGCCCTTGTATGGCTATGAAGTCGTCGTCAACTCTCCAGATGGTTACACAGAGACGTACCAATCGCTCGGATCGGTCGATGTGAAGCAAGGTCAGAGCATCGAGGCGGGAGACACCATCGGCACTACGTCGACCAATGTGTTTGAGCAAAGCCAAGGCAATCACTTGTATTTCCAAGTTAATCTCAATGGTTCGCCTATCGATCCTGAGACGGTATTGCCGAAGCAATAATGGCAATTCGGGCCGTGCCAGCGGACCTTCCGCCCGTTCCATTCGGGCGGTTTTTTCTTGTTTTCACGCGGATTTTAGCGATCGCGCCGGTTCGTCACAACTCGTCTCTAGCCTCTCTATTTCCCGGAAATTCGACCTCGTTTGCCTCACCTAGGTTATTTCCCAGGAAGTATTGTGTCGAATATACACAGACAATTCGAAATGGCCAGGCCTCCTGCGCATACGGTGTACACCCCCTCATATACATGTAACAGACCAACTGACCTGCAGTGGGGAGGCGAGGGGAGTGCATGATTACATCAAGGAGCGTACTCTTAAGATTGGAGAGTACATTGTCGAGACGCGCAATACGGTGCGTACCATCGCGCGCGAGTTTGGGGTCTCGAAGAGTACCGTGCATAAGGATCTGACTGAACGCCTGCCGGAAATCAACCCTGATTTGGCGAACCGTGTCAAAGAGATTCTCGAGTACCATAAATCCATTCGCCATTTGCGCGGTGGCGAGGCGACGAAAATGAAGTATCATAGGGAAGAGGAAGCGCAGGCGGGGTCGAAAAACTTCGAAACGCGCAGAGGAGTTTCAAGCGGGCTGTAGAACTACATCCTTGCATTCCCACTCTATATGTTCGAGGATACGAACGTCTTTCCCTCAATCATGCACGCTCTAATCTTAGGAGGACTCGCCGCAAATGTTTTCTAGGGATGTTGGTGTCGACTTGGGAACCGCGAACGTGCTCGTGCACGTCAAAGGACAAGGGATTGTACTCGATGAACCTTCCGTCGTTGCGATAGATCAGGTGACGAAGCAAGTGGTTGCGGTCGGCGAAGAGGCTCGTCGCATGCTGGGGCGCACGCCGGGCAACATTGTGGCCATTCGGCCGTTGCGCGAAGGGGTGATCGCAGACTTTGAAATCACCGAGATCATGCTTCGCCACTTTTTGAATAAAACGGTAGGCAAAAGCATGTTTGGCCGACCGCGCGTCATGATCTGCGTACCGGCTGGTATAACGTCGGTCGAGCAGAAGGCCGTGCGCGAAGCGGCTGAAGCGGTTGGCATTCGGCAAGTGGATCTCATTGAAGAGCCCAAGGCTGCCGCCATCGGAGCTGGACTGAACATTTTTGAACCGAGCGGCAGCATGGTGGTCGATATCGGCGGCGGTACGACCGATATCGCGGTCTTGTCGCTCGGCGACGTCGTTACATCGACGTCGCTGCGCATTGCCGGGGACAAGCTGGACGAGGCCATCGTCAAGCATATTCGCCGCGAATACAACTTAATGATTGGTGAACGTACGGCAGAAGAATTGAAGAAAGAGTTGGCGACGGTCTATCCGGGCGGGCGCACCAACAGCACCGACGTGCGTGGCCGGGATATGGTGACGGGACTGCCGAAGACCATCACGGTGCACGCGGAGGAACTGCGCGAGGCATTGCAGGAACCGGTCATCGCCATCGTACAGGCCACCAAGTCTGTGCTGGAACAGACGCCGCCGGAACTCGCTGCGGATATTTTCGATAAAGGTGTCATGTTGACCGGAGGCGGGGCGTTGGTCGACGGACTGGACAAGCTCATGAAGGATGAATTGCAGGTGCCGGTGCATATTGCGGAAAATCCGATGCATTGTGTCGTGATTGGCACAGGGCGAGTGCTGGAAAGTCCGGAATGGAACAGGTATCGCGATAAGGGGCGCAAACGGGCGCGCCGTTGAGCCTGCGCGCAGCCCGAAGGGCTCCCGAATGAGGAGGTTTTGGCATGATTCCGGGACTTACAACAGCGTCGGCCGGGATGGATGTGGACGAGCGGTTGGAGCAGCTTCTTTCTAATAACTTAGCCAACCAAGAGACACCTGGCTTCAAGGAGTCGCTCGGTGAATTCATCGAAGACCCCGTGCAGAACATGGAACACGTGAGCTACGGTTCTGGAGCCAGTGGCACCTACATTGGGCAGATGGGCACGGGTGTCGTCTTTCAGGAAGGCGTCCCGGTATTCTCCGAAGGTGCGGTGCAGTCGACAGGCCGTGCGCTTGATCTCGCGATTATCGACTCGTTGCCCGCGGGGCCGATGGCGTATGTGGTAGGAGCCAGCGGTGCGCAACCGACATCGGGGCCGGTGAGCGTCGGCCCGAACAATCGCCTGTCGGTCAATGGCCAGCCGCTTGCGGTTTACGATGCGAATGGCCAACAGGTGACAGGCCTCTACGCTGTGCGCAACTCCAAGTATCAGGGCAATGAACTGGTCGGAACAGACGGATCTCCCGATTATGACGCGGGTGGCAACCCGTCGTACGTGATCGCAAACGCACAGGGGCAAGTGGTGTACACCCCTGGTGCACTGACGACTGATCCATACTCGATTCGGGTCGGTACGACGGACAACATGGGTTACCACTCCTTTTTCCCGGTCAACTACACGGATGCCAACGGCAACAAGGGCATTGCGGTCACGCGCGATGGCGCTTTGCAACTGGATGCCAATAACAACCTTGTCGATGCTGCAGGTCATACCATCATGCCGATTGGCGCGAATGGTCAGCCCATTGTGGGCGGGCGCATCGAAATCAATCCTGCGTATCAAGGGACGCAGTTGTTTGGTGCAAACGGACAAGCCCTCGTCGACACAAGTGGTCAGCCATCGTATCGCGTCTACAATGCGAATAACCAGATTGTGCCGGGGGCGCACCTAGGGCTGGTCAATGCGGATGTGACCCACGTGTCTCCGCTTGGCGAAGGTGAGTTGATGGTCGGCAATGGCTACAGCACGGCGGGTGTGCTTCCGCTGTTACAAACGGGGACAGGCCACCTGCAAGCGGGTGCCCTCGAACAGTCCAATGTCGATCCGACGACGACCATGACGCAAATGTTGAATGCGGTGAATCTCTATCAGGCCAATCAGCGGGTGGTGCAGACGGTTGATTCACTGCTCAATACGGCGGTCAATGACATCGGCAAGGTGAATGGTGCGTAATGCCGGACGGACTCACCGACGACGTTGATGGAACCGGGGCCTTCATCGGTTTGGACGGATGCATGGTAGAGGCACAACGAGGGAGCGAGAGATGATGGGGCAGACCTTGTACAACGGACTCAGCGGGCTGACCGCGGCGAATCAGTGGCTTGACCGAATTGGCGACAACCTCGCCAATCTCGAAACGCCTGGCTTTGCGCAGGATCAGGGAACCTTCGCTGACGCATTGACCATGCAGGTCTATGGCAATCAGACGGGGCCCATTGACGCCAACCGCGTGACGCCGCCAGGGTGGCGCGGTGGGACGGGCGTGATAGCCGAGAGCGAGGGCCGGGATTTTACCAATATGAACGAAACGACGGGCAACCCGATGGATGTGGCCATCAATGGTCCTGGCTTTTTTGTCGTGCAAGGCCCGCAGGGCAAGCTGTATACGCGAGCTGGCGATTTCATTTGGAGCAAGCGACCGGACGGCACATTCCAACTGGCCACGCAAGCGGGCGATCCGGTGCTGTCCACGACCGGACAGCCGATTATCAAGCCTGCGAATGCGACGTCGTTCTCGGTTGCCGCAAACGGTCAAATCTCCTATGGGACGCAGGTAGGGCCGCGTATCGCCTTGGTTGAGATTGGGGAACCGTCGGCGCATTTGATTCCGGAAGGTGACAATCTCTATCAGCTTGCCGCTGGCGGGCAGGCGAAGCCAGCGGTTCAATCGCAGTTGGTGCAAGGCGCATTGCTGACGAGCAACGTCAACGAGTCACAACAGATGGCCAACATGATTGAGGCGCAAAATCTCTACCAGGAAAACGCGGAGAGTGTATCCATAGCCAATCAAATGTTGACTATTGCGGATACCATCCGCCAAAACGGCGGTTGATCGGGAGGTGAGTCGGGAGGCTCCTGCCATCCGGCTCGCCTTTGTCCTTCTAGCAGCCATTGTTATAATGGGGATGCTGGCCAGGTGCTGGCAGACGGCCAATTGCGGCCCGAGGGGAGGGGAGAACGCGTGAATTTGCCAAACTTGCTCACCTTGCTTCGCATGGTCCTTATTCCTTGTTATGTCTGGTCCTTCTATGCCACTCCAAGTCCTCATAAGATTGTCGCGCTCTGTGTCCTCCTGTTTGCCGGTTTGACCGATGTCCTCGACGGGTACATCGCCCGCACATACAAGCTGGAAACGTACACGGGTCAATTGCTCGATCCGCTTGCGGACAAGTTGATGATGGTGGCAGTCCTGTTCACTTTGATCGCGTCTGGCCGCGTGCCATGGCTTGTGGCAGGCTTGCTTGTGCTGCGCGATGTGCTGATGATTCTTGGCGCTGCCTATTTCTACTTTCGGGGTAAACGCGCGGTGCCGAAGGCGAACGCCTGGGGCAAGGTTACGACCTGTTTTTATTACATCGCCATTTGTTCATCCATCTTGGCGTGGCCAACGCTGCAAAGCGGCGAGATCGTCTTATGGTTCACGGTTGCGCTGTCCTATGTCACCACGATTCGCTATGTGCTTGGTATGGAAATCATCGCGGTGCGCCGCCGCGTCTATTGATGGAGGTCGATGAATTGGAACTGTCATTGCCGTTGTATGTCGAGGAGATTCAAAAGATCCTGCCGCACCGTTATCCGTTTTTGTTGGTCGATCGCGTTACGGAGATCGATGGCGGCAAGGTGAAGGGGTACAAACTGGTCACGGTCAATGAGCCGCACTTCACGGGGCATTTTCCGGAGTATGCCATCATGCCGGGGGTGCTCATTGTCGAAGCCATGGCTCAACTTGGGGGCGTGGCTATCCTGTCGCAGCCTACATTTGCAGGCAAGCGCCCATTGCTGTCGGGTATCGATGGCGCGCGTTTTCGCGGTCAAGTGCGACCTGGGGACAAGTTGGACATGGAAGTGGAGATTGACCGCCTAAAGGGTCGCATTGGCCGTGGCATTGGCAAGGCGTATGTCGATGGCACATTGGTTGCTGAGGCGACGATTTTGTTTGCCTTGGTTGACGCCGAGTGAAGCAAGTGTATGTGTGGGCAGCCTGCGCGTCCTGAAGAGGACGGTGCAGGCTGTTTTGCTTGCCCATTCAGATTGGTTGCAACGTGCGTTGTCAGAGGATATCGCTTGCTGTTAAGCCTGCCTTTGTGGCAGCGCGGCGCATTTTGCCAATTGCACGGCGTTGCCACGTCTTTGCCGTGTCATAACTGACTCCGTGCACCTTTGCAAGTTCGTCAAGCGGTTGACCCTTGCGCGCCGCCTCCAACCACATGCGCTCGCGAGCGGAGAGCGCTGCGCATGCCGCCAAGCGTTCCACGGCATCCTGCAGGAGGTACTTGTCGACCGCTTGGTCGGATGCAGCTTTCCCTTGCCCTGCGGCATACACATGGATGAGTGTAGCGCCGATCTCGCTTTCATCGCCATCTTGGGTGGTAGGCCGTGCAAATGCCTGCCGCTCAGCCGCCGTCCAGAGCCGGCGCATGGCGGTGCGCACGTCACCGTGTACGCGCGCCTTTGCGTAGGCCGGAAACGGCCCCGTCTCGGGTTGATAGGTCGCAATGGCGCGCAACAGTGCAACACACGCCTCTTGATAGGCTTCCTCATAGCCTGCCACATGTTGATACGTGCGCGCCACACGCCGCAAAAGGGGTGCAAACGCAAGAAATACATCCTGTCGCTCCCGTTCGCCACACGGACGCTGTGCCATGCGCACGGTATTCGTCAAATCCATCTCCAGCCAGTCCACACAAGCCTCATTTCTCCAGGCCGGCCTGGTTGCGATTGCATGCAGGACAAGTGTAGCGGGGCTGGCGACGTCCTGCAGGTGACGACCGCTAGCGCAGACTTCGCGGCAACACGCGTCAGGGCACGGATGGGATGGCACGCTGCATGGACGTGGAGCGAGTTTGCAGGAAGTCTCCTATTGTAATAATTCAAATACAAAGAATAAATTGACAATATTGGACAAGATGCGATAGACTTTGTGGGTAGTAAGGATTGCCAACGTTGTTAGTGTTGCGCGACCTTGGGAAAGGGATGTCATATGGGAGAGGAGATTGTCGTGTGAGGACGAATGTTGACCACGCCACCGCGCACCCCGTTGCCGACGCGACGGTGTTTGGGCGGGACGACGCGCCAGGCATCGCACAACTGGCGGAAGATTTGTTGGCCTTTATTCCTGTTTACTACAATGGTAACCGCACTCTGGTGGTGACATCCCAAGGTATATTCTATCTACCTTGGCGCTGTCAGTGGGTGAAGACGAATGTTTTGCAACATTTCGCGATTTCACAGCGCGATCTGCGCCGGGCCTGCGAACAGGATTTGAATCTGTCTCTGTTCACGCCTCTTGTCATCACGAGCGCGAAAGTGGTGTATGCACCCATGAAGGTGCGTGAGCCCATCAGCCGCAACGATGGCGCTCACGGTTATTTTCGGATTGACGCGATTCGTTCCGCTGATTCCATCTCGCCAAGCGCCACGCGGCTCGGCATTGGCGACATCGCCAGCATCGACATTTTGATGCCGCGGCCGAAGGTGCTGACACGCGTGCACGAAGCGAGATCGTCCCTGATTTTGCAGGAAGCGCGCAATGTGCCATACCCGAGTCTGTGAGTGGGACGTTACGAGGGCGGATCCACCCATACGTCGTGGACAATTTCGCCGTTTGGCGTAAGGCCCATGTATGCAGCGGGATGCATGTCACATCGCGCTTGGCCGCTGGTCCAATCGGCAAACTGCTGCGCGACTTGTTCGGCATCCCCTTCGGGCACGATGACGTGAAATGTGACGGCATCGGCGAACGTGGGTTCTCGCATGGCGATCTCGGCCTGCGCGAGTTGGTATTCCAGCTTGCCGTAGTGGCTGTAGTCACAGGTAACCACGATTTTCACCATCGGCTGGCAGTGCAGTTTAGGCGCGTCTGTGAGCGCTGCCGCCGCCGCTTCGGTATAGGCGCGGACAAGCCCGTTCGCGCCAAGCAAAATTCCTCCGAAGTAGCGGGTGACGACCACCAAGACGTTGTCGATGCCCTGCCGACGCATCACTTCCAGCACTGGACGGCCGGCGGTGCCGGACGGCTCGCCGTCGTCCGAGAAGCGTTCGTATGGCACGCCGACACCGATGCGATACGCATATACATGGTGGCGCGCGGTTGGGTGCGCCTCACGAACCGTCGCAATGGCCGTTTCCGCGTCAGTCACGGACCGGATGGGAAACGCGTCGGCGATAAAGCGCGATTTCTTTTCGATGATTTCGGCCGTGTACCTGGCCGCGAGTGTCATATATTCCATTTGGGCAACGCCCTCCGCCTTCGAATGTAGCAGGAATTCAAGTGTGGATCAAAAAAGTTGATTGATGATGAAACGAAAGCAGGGTGAGCGCCGTCTAATACGGTGGATGTGGGGGGGCGGTGCAAACTTGAATATCTGCTGGTTCTAGCGAAATGCATCGGAAAATTTTTAACGGCACCCACAAATATCAGTTGCCTAGCGAATACATTAGCAGGGTTTCAAATGGCGCGCCAAACTTTGACGATCGCTGGAAAATTTGCTGATGGCGCTACAACTCCTACCACATACTTTACTTGTGCGGGAAGAAAGCGTATAATGCGGCACTGAGGCCTTGTCTTGGGATACATAATCTTCTAAGCGTGTGCTTCAGGCATGAGGTTAATTCAATATTCTTTCGATGTTTTTTTGGTAACATCGGAAGCTGATGGATTAGGTATAAGAGATAGACGCGGGTGCTCATGCACTGAAGGGAGGGATGTCTTCCTGTGGGTCGGAATTGTCGAGTTTGGTAGATCTATGGATGCCTAACACATGGAACGAAATCTTGTGGTGGGGTCTATGGGTCTTCGGTAGTCGACATGGGCGCGCAGGGACAGTGACGATGGCCAGTGGAAGGTGACCTTCGTCACCAATCTTCAGTACTCATCTCACTTGTTGGACATGGGAGGAGAATTTAACTTGAAACGTGCACTGACAGGTTTCGCTGCGGCAGCGGTTGTTTTGGGCATGGCTTCACCGCTTGCATTTGCAGATACGTCCTCGAGCACTGCTTTGACCTCGGTTGGTCAGGTAGCTTTCAGCTTCAACGGTTCTACGGTCTCGAATCCGTACATCATGGACGGCCAAGACTCTGGCAACACAACGGCTTTTGCTCCTATCTATTACTTTGATCAGCTGCTTGCAAAAGCGGGCATCACGGCTACCTGGAATGGCGCTACCCACACGTGGGCATTGACCGACTCCAGCTTAGATGCAGCAACGGTTGCCGCGAACATCGCTGGTGGCGTGGGCACGGGTAACACGACGATCACCCTCAATGGTACGGTGATTAAGAAGATTAACACGCAAGTCGCGAAGGATCCGGCTGGCGGAGCCAAAGCGCAGGCAACCACGTACTTCCCGGTATATTATGTTCAAACGTTGTTTGCTGCTATTGGTATCAATACTTCGTGGAACGGTGCGACAGGCTTGTCCGTAAGCTCGTCTGCTGCAACGGCGAAGCTTGCTAACTTGGTATTCTCGGGCGCCTCAATGGGGTCTGGCACACAGTCGTCTCCTGCAGTTGGCGTTAACGGGACGCCTGTTACGGCATCGACCACATTGACGGATGCGAACGGTAATCCGGTTGCGGGTATCAACGTTACCTTCGATATTGTTGGCAGCAGTCTGCCTGTTGTTACGTCCAACGGCGTAGCCCAAACGGTTAGTGGCTCTGGTACAGCTATGAGCCCATACACTGTTTCGGTTGCTACAAATGCAGCTGGTATTGCTTCTATCACGATTTCGTCCTCAAATGCTGTATCTTACACGGTTCAGGCTGTAGCTCCGTATAGCCAGAATGGTATTAGCGTGACGTCGAACACGGGTTACGTTGAGTTCGGCCAACCCGGTAATTTGTTGCTGACGCCCGTAGGCTCAGTCAGCGAGGCTTTCTCTACATCAAGTAACAGTGCAGGGTTGGTTCCCGTTACGGCTACTGTCATTCCAACAGCTTCTGGCGTTTCGGTGGCGAACATTCCTGTTCAATTTAGCGTAACTGGTTCGAACGCGTACCTTGCGACGTCGTCGGGTTCTTACCTTCAACCTTTAGGCGATCAAACCGTCTATACGAACGCGAACGGGCAGGCTACGATTTATGTGAATGCTACTCAGCAAGCGAATGTTACTGTGTCTGCCTCTGCGACTGTGAACGGCGTTCAAGAGACCTCGGCTACGACCAATATTAATTGGCAGGCTTCCGGTACGCCGGCTAGCATCTCTAACACCCCGACGGGAACAATTGCTGCTGCAACGGGCACCAACGTGACCATCAGTGGGACAGTAGAGGATTCGCTTGGTAACCCAGTACCAAATGCACAAATTTTAGTTAGTGGCTATGACAAGGGCAATGGTGACCTTGACTACGTAGCAGGTGGTACGTCAACGGCGTTCCCGAATGTGGGTAACGGAAGTCTTAGCGGCGCAGATGCAGCTTCGGCGTTCGGTGATCTGATTACCACGGATGCGAATGGGAATTTCTCTTTGACGGTTTCGGACAGCAGTGCAGAGACGGGTAACCTTTACGTCTATGCGGTGCAAAATGGTCAACTGGGCAGCCAGATTGGTCAGTACACGATAAACTTTACAAGCACTACGAGTGGTCTCAGCGCATCTTATGTTGATACAACCGCAAGCGGCCTGGGCACGACTTCTGCAAATGACGAGTACACGAAGTTGACTGGCCTCAACTACCAAGAGGGCGGTTCTACGACACAGGCTCCGATTTACGTGGGTGCGTTCTCTGGTTCGACACCGTTTACCTCTGGAGTGGTGCAGTATACCGTCACGTCGAATAACAAGGGTTATGTCGCTGCGGTTGACGGTGTGGCTCTGAACGGCACCAATGCGCTTCCTAATGATCCATCTAGCGCAATAATTGACGTGACATATTCTGCCGGGGCGGTTTCGAATGTCACCGTTGATGGTACGTCAATCACGAAGTTGACGGGTTATTCGGCTCCTACTGCAGGTACGTTCACCTTCGTGCCTGGCGATAACAACGTTGAAAATGACACGTTCACCGTTACGACTGGCAGCTTAAGCGATACGGTGGGTGCAAACTTCGTTGCAGGTGCTCCATCCGAAATCAGTAATGCAGGGTCGTTCACTGTGAGCCCAGGTCAAAGTCAAACGATCTCGTTTACAGTTGAAGATTCGAACGGCAATCCCGTTCCATACGGTGCTGTGTCACTCGCGTCGGATCTCAATACGAATAATCTGTGGATTACTGCTGTGAACGGCCAGCAACTGGCACAAACCGTCTATAGCGGTGGCACCAGCTATGGGACTCAGCCGACGCCAATTCCGCTCTTTACCTTCAGCCCTGCGAACAGTGGTAGCCTTGAGTCAAGCATCTACTTGAGTGGTGCTGTGTCCGCGACTGGCGTTGGAACAAACTCGCAAAATGTCACCGTTTATGCGAACCAGTCGGGTCAAGTATCTATTACGTTTACCGCAGGCGGCAACGGTTACTGGGATGCTACATCCTCGAACCCGGGTGTGGTTGGATCTCCGATTGCAAGCTCAGGCTCTGTGGCATACTTCTCATACGGAAGCAATGGCACCATCAATGTTAGCAGCACAGCGCCGGCAAGTGACGGCATTGGATCTCTCACCTATTGATTTAACGTTCATTAGGCACCGGACGTCCTTGTCCGGTGCTTTTTCATTTTGATGGGTCAGTGTTTGTGAAATACTTGCGTGCAGGCAAATGGCAAAGCACTTCGCAAGCTCATAAAACGAAAGGCTTGCTGCTGCTAGCTAGCGGGTTACTGGCATAATGTGTTTATCGAGTCGGAGGATATTTAGGTATTGCGGATATTTGATTGATGATAGATGTGAAATCGGAACGGAAAGGGTTTGCGCCGCAGGGCAAGGCTGAACAACAGTGAGAAAGCACAAGTCGCGAAACGCGACTCATAGATGCATTACAATGGATTATCTTATTCGAAATAAATGCACTGGGTTAGCTAGCGATGGTGCGACAGGCGTGACTGTTGCAATTTGAGGGAGAATAAAGGGCGGTGTGGTGTGCTTTTGCGAAGAATACTTGTATCGCTTGTGCGAATCAATGGGTCAAGTTCGGACTTCGGACCAGGTCACCAATTGCTCAAATGATTCTATAAGGTCTACATTGATCGGCGCAATGAGTAATCGTAATCGAGATTTTAAAGCGAGGAAAAAGAGAGGAAGCCAGTGGAATAGCCTCCTCATTTGTTGGATTCAAGTTGCTTTTCTTCTTGTTTCAGCACAGCATAGTCTGGATTCGAGGTGCTGACCTTCTGCAGACCCTCAGCAATCACGGACTTTGCTTCCGAAGTATTGCCAACCTGCGCTTCTGCAACGGCCAACTGGTACCATCCAAAGGCGTAGCTAGGGTCAGCGGTGGTTGCTTTTTGGTAGAAAGGAATCGCGCTTTTTGGGTCGTTCTTCATTTCTCGATACACGTTTCCGAAGGCTGTGAGGTAAACCGCGGACTTTGGCTGTAATGCAATCGCCTTTTTATAGTACGTAATCGCCTCTGACGAGTTTCCGTTCATAAACGCACTTTGCGCCGCATTCACTTGTGCCTGAACATTGTTGGGCTCCTTCAAGGCCGTGGCAATTGCCTTCTTCAAATTCGCTTCACCAGCCAACGTTGCAGATCCCTGAATCAGGGAGTTGTTGTGCTTAACAATCACCGTGCTATTACTTGTAGATTTTCCGTGAGCAGCACTTGAATTGCTGGTGCTTGCCGTATTGGAAGTGGTGTTGGTCTGCCCGCAGCCTGCAAGTGCTAATGTACCCAATATGGTTGACGTTAACGCAAGCGTAGCAAGTCTATTCATAAAATACCCTCCTAATAGTGACGCGAGACGAAGTGACTTGTCCCACGATGAACAACTATGAAGTTCGAGACTCATGATTCGTGACGTTCAGGTATGACTATGGGTGATTATTTCATGAACCTGTCCTTCGTTCAAGAGTCAAAACAGGAAGGGTATGTAAAATAAAGCATGAAAGCGTATTGATGAGATACTTTTATGGCTATCACGCAAACCGAGCAATACACAATGTTCTTGCTATAAATGGTTCAAGATTAACTCGGTAAAATTTCAAGCTCAATTCAATCTTACAAGAGTAATGATTGGATGAACCACCAGGCTGCGAGCGAAATGGTCTTGGCAGGTTGGGTGCGTAGACGACTGGAAAGTGAGTGAACGAAATATGGGGATCACCCCTGAGCCGCGGTCAGAACTGACAAAATTTAAGTTCCATAAACGGGGGAGAAAGTGGCTATACGCTTCGGCGGCAGTTGTAATCGTTCTCGGAGCGGGCATTCCAATTACTTTAAAAAGCTTAGGGAACGGTGCGTCGGTTGCTTCAAGTGAACTGTATACCGTTGGGTACGGCAACCTCGTAGAGTCCATCGATACATCAGGTACAATCGTCGCGCCGAGCCAGTATAGCCTAAGCTTTCAAGGAACGACTGCGCCTGTCACTGCTATTTATGTGAAGGTAGGTCAGTCTGTCAAGGCTGGTCAGGTGCTTGCGAGGATGGATGACAGTTCGGAACAGGTCGAGCTTCAGCAAGCTCGTGCAAGCGTTACCGAGGCCCAAGCTTCTCTCGAGTCGGCACAAGCAAAATTGGAGCAGGACGAGCAGGGAACCACGCCATCAACCATTGCGATGGACAAGAACGCGATTGCGGACGATGAGACCGCCGTACACGAGGCGAAGCAAGCCTATCAGCTGGCGCTGGCGCAGTATAACGACAGATCAAGTGAGGAGCAGGCTGTACAAACAGCAGAGGATAACCTCGCGGAGGCAAAGCAGCAGCTAGCCACTGCAACTGATTCAGTCGCGCTGGATCAACAACAAATTGCCAGCGATGAGGCTGCTATCAAGAATGCACAGCAACAGTTGAGCGAAGATCAACAATCGACGCAGACCTCGGTTTCCGAGGCTGAGCAATCCCTTGCGGCAGACCAGCAGACGCTGGCCGATGATCAGCAAACGTTGTCCCAAGATGAACAGACCTTGCAGTCTGATGAGGCCAATTTGCAGACCGTGGAGCAGGAAAATGACAACGTGACGCAGGCACAGGTCGAACAGGCGTATGAGAAGTACGAAACAGAACTCGGTTTTTCTAACAGTTGGATCGAGGGAGGATACACCGGAACGAATCCATACTCCTCGGCTGTAGCGAACTACCAGTCTATCTACGAGAATCTGAATAATGAATACCAAGCAATTCAAAGCGCACAGAACACTGTGACATCGGATCAGACAAAGGTGACGAATGACGAAAAGGCCATCCAGCAGGATCAAAACAACATTGCGAAGGATCAGGACGAGATTGCCCAGGCGCAAACGAGTGCGCAGCAAACGGTGAATAAAGATCAACAAGCGGTGAGCAGCGACGAACAATCCCTGCAGAATGAAGAGATTGTTCTAAAGAGCGACGAAGCGCAGGCGAAGTTGAATCAGCAAAAAGATCAGGATGCCGTCACCCAGGACGAGCAGGCATTGCAAGCGGAGGAAGAAGCATATAACAATCGAACCTCGGCGCAACAGACGCTCGATAATGCGAAGAACGCCGTGACACAATCGGAAGAATCACTCAGAACAGCTCAGTTGCAGTTGGAAAACGACCAACAACCAGCAACAAAGGCGACTATCGCATCGGACGAAGCATCGGTGACCAACGCGCAAGGCCAGTTGCAGACGGCAAAAGCCAATTTGCAGTCTGCCGAACAGGCTGAATCAGAGACGATTTTGCGTGCGCCCATCGACGGTGTGATTACGGCTGTTAACGGTGAGATCGGTGAGCTACCTGGAGAAGGTGGTAGCAGTGCTTCGGCGAGTACATCTGCCTCTTCGGGAACGAGCAGTGGGTTTATCCAGTTGCAGGACTTGAATGCAAAGGATCTTGAAGTTGATCTTGAGGTTAGCGAATCTCAAATCGGAAGTATTCAGGTAGGGCAGAAGGTTTCCTTTACGGTACCTGCATATCCGAACAGCACGTACAATGGAACCATTACGCAGGTCTACCCAACGCCAACGACTACCTCTGATGTAACACAGTATGAGGTGGTGGCGACGGTCGATAATTCCTCCGGGCAACTGAAGCCGGGTATGACCGCGAGCGCGGTGATTCAAACCGCCTCAGTCACCCATGTGATCACGGTCCCTGCCATCGCTTTGCACCAGATAGGCAGCGTCGAGGGAGTATTTGTGGAAGGCAAGCGGCCAAGCGGGACAGCAGTCACATCCGCGGGGAAGACAGGTGGAAGCGTACATGGCAACGGTACATGGAAATCCAACGGCACCTCGAATGGCTGGAGACCCAGCAGTAAGGGCACTGGTATCACTGGCGGGACGAGTGGGAGTGCAGGCGGTGCGACTGCAACCAATACGTCAAGTGCGTGGGCAGCGATGAGGTCCTCTTCTTCTGCGGCGTCCGGAACCATTCCTGCAGGTACGTATTTCCAACCTGTGCAGGTTGGTTTGATGGGCACAAGCGAAGTGGAGATTACAAGCGGTTTGACAGTTGGAGAAAAAATACTCATCACACTTCCTAGTAAGACTGCGACAGCGCTCGTTCAGAGTGAAAGTAGCGGCACCGGATTTGGGCATGGCTTTGGTGGCTTCGGTGGAGGCGGATTTTCCGCAGGAGGATTTACGGGAACAGGCCGCGGTGGTTATGACGCATCCGCCGGAGGTGGTCAGCAGTGACCGAATATGACTCTGGCGCGCGCGCAAGCAGGGATTTAATCGTGATCGAGAATCTCGTGCGAGAGTACCAGGTAGGTGGGCAAACCATCCGTGCCCTCGATGGTGTTACGCTTACCATTCAGCACGGAGAGTTTGTAGCCATCATGGGACCATCGGGATCTGGCAAGTCAACGATGATGAACATGATTGGGTGCCTTGATACGCCCACGGCGGGGCGGTATTGCCTCGACGGGTTTGATGTGGCGCATCTTTCCGAGGATGACCTCGCGATGCTTCGAAATCAGAAAATAGGATTTGTGTTTCAAAGCTTCAATCTTCTGCCGCGGACGACAGCCTTGGAAAACGTTGAGTTGCCTATGATGTATCTCGGTGTACCGAGTAAAATTCGCAAGCAACGGGCACTGGAGGCACTTCAGCGAGTGGGATTGGCGGAGCGCGTGTACAACAGGCCTAATGAATTGTCCGGGGGACAACAACAACGTGTCGCGATTGCACGCGCGCTGGTCAACAACCCCGTTTTAATTCTTGCGGACGAGCCAACTGGCGCGTTGGACAGTCGGACGACTGAGGATATCCTGAATTTGTTCGAAGAACTACACGCACAAGGCAACACCATTGTTCTCGTTACGCATGAAGATGAAGTTGGCCGCCACGCGAAGCGGATTGTCCGATTTCGTGACGGTCGAGTAGAGCTTGACACGGGAGCGCAGCGGAAAGTGGGGGTGCCAAAGCATGTGGATTGAGATCATGCGTGTAGCGTGGAGGAGTGTGCGGGCGAACAAGATGCGCTCATTCCTGACGATGCTTGGCATCATCATTGGCGTTATGGCAGTGGTACTCAGTTCAGCCATTGGTCTGAGCGCGAAGGCAGGAGTCACAAAACAGGTTGAGAACCTTGGCACCAACGTTCTGACGGTGATGCCTGGATCCGCATCCTCCGGAGGCATTAGCCGCGGTTTCGGCTCCGCCTCAACGCTCACGACTTCAGATGCTACGGCGATTGCGGAGCAGGATCCTGATGTTCAGTACGTGGCACCGCTCGTATCTTCGGATCAACAGGTTGTATATGGGACGAATAACACCAACACAGCCATCGAAGGCACCAATGCTGAATATCCGGATATAAAGAACCTCACGATGGCTGAGGGACGATTTTTTCTGGAATCAGAGGTCAACAGTGCTGCGAACGTTGCTGTTTTGGGGAGCCAGGTAGAGGAGACGCTTTTTTCCGGCGAACGTGTTAACCCAGTAGGGCAGACCATTGACATCGGTGGGATTCCCTTCACAGTGGTAGGGGTGGCGGCGAGTCAAGGAACCAGCGGATTCTCAAACCAAGATGACGCCATCGCCATTCCGATTACCACGGCGATGAACTTATTCACAGGATCCGATACCGTAAACCAGATCCTCGTCTCAGCAAAGTCGCAGGACGTGATGGATCAAGCGCAACTGGAAGTCGAGTCAACCTTGCGTGTCCAGCACCAACTGAGCGCAGCAACGGCGGATGACTTTCAGATTAGCAATCAAGCCACCATTTTAAATACGTTAAGCGGTGTGGACAGGATCTTGACGCTTTTGTTAGACGGGATCTCAGCAATATCGTTGCTCGTGGGCGGAATTGGAATCATGAACATCATGCTCGTGTCCGTTACGGAGCGAACTCGCGAAATTGGTATTCGCAAGGCGATTGGAGCCAAGCGAAGCGTCATTTCCATGCAGTTCCTGCTAGAATCGTTGATGTTGAGTGTGTCAGGGGCAATTGTCGGGCTGATATTGTCCTCCATCGGCACGGAGATTGTGTCGAAATTGACGCAGGATGGAAACTTGCTTTCTCCAGTCGCAGTGGGTGCATCGATGGGATTTTCCGTCGCAATTGGGCTGATCTTTGGTGTGTATCCTGCACGCAAGGCGGCAAACCTCAAGCCAATTGACGCGCTGCGCTTCGAATAGTGGAGTCCTAATTGTGAGTTGGGTGATCTCTGCAGCCGTATGGTTGCCGGGGTCACCCTTTCGCATCCAGGAGCGATAGTTGCCGTCTTGCGGAAACGGATGAAACGAGATGTTGCAATGAGAGGACGACGCCCCTCCCCCGTTTTCTCACCCCAAACATAGCGGTGGTCATGCGTGCGACACAACGCTTTGGTAATCATCCCCTCAACCCCCGCAGTTTTTTCGAATCTCTCGAATCCTCTCGTAGGTAGGTCAAAGGCAAACCATGTGAAAGCATGGGACGCAAAGCTAAAGGGGCTTGGCCAAGTGGCCGTGCCAGCCAGCTGCCCGCTTGGGCCCAATGACCACCAGACAGAGCATTTATGGGAGGAATTCAGGAATGGGCCGTTTTACAAAGAAGTCTATCATGTCTATCGCAACTGCCGCTGTCGTTACGCTATCCGCGACCTCCATGGTCTATGCAGCCGTACGCGGGGATATCCATCGCGCGAATCCTGGCCACAACAGAGGCTGGAGCTTCTCGGCCGATGCGAATGAAAGTGACATGACCAATGTTACGGTCGGCAATTCAACTGCGACTGTCGCGACGAACTCGACGGCCAATTCGAGCGGGGAGAATCAGCAAGGGCCATGGGACAAGCGTGATCGCGACGATAGAAAGGATGCGGACGACAAGCATCAGAAGAAACCTGATGTAGATAAGCAGCAAGTTGTGCTGATGCAAGCAGCGCATCGCCTTTCGGCGGAGGTCAACGTGAAACTCGCACTGGCGCATGCGCAGCTTGAACGAGCAATTGCGAAGGCAAAAGGCAATGAAGCGGCCATCACGGCAGCCATCGCGGCGTATGAAACGGAGGTTCAAAAAGCACTTGCACAGTTGCAAACAGGCTGGAGCAAGGCTGAGACGACGGTTCAGACGACCACGACCGCAAGCACGAGTGGTAACACCACGGTGAGCACGACAAACGGCACTGGCGATGTCGCAGGGAATTCGACAAGCAACACCGCTACGGCATCGGGTAGCAACGCCACGGCAAATGACACGAGCAACAGCACAGGCGGTGTCACGGTGACGACAAGCAATGCCACGGCCAATACTACGTCGAATACCAGCACTGTATCAAATGGCACCACCAATTGAGTGGCGTATCACCCAAACGTGTCAATATAGAGCCCGCTTTTTCCAAGCGGGCTTTTTGTAGTACGCCCAGCATGGGCGGAATCTTTAGGGTGTAAGTCCCGAACGGGGGTTGGCGACATACCTACCGTTAGCCAAGAGCAAGGGTGTCCACCGTGAGGTGGAATCTGAAGGAAGCTGGAGGCAAACCCTCGACCTGAGGTACACGAATCGCATTTGAGGCTGTCATAGTTGGACGAGTTGCCTACACACAACGAAGTCCTAAGTCGCCAAGAGCTACGGCAGTAAACTGCGGCAGGTACGTGAGGGGAAAGAGTCCGTTCTTATCTGGGGAGACCTGTCTGCGCGCTAGCAAGGCTAGTAACCGTCATCGAGAGGTGACGCTGAACAGGCAGGGGTCAGCA
>NZ_FNOJ01000004.1 GCF_900107035.1 Alicyclobacillus hesperidum
TCTGCCGCGGGCGCAGGATACGTGAGAGGGTTCGTCCTTAGTACGAGAGGACCGGGATGAACCGACCGCTGGTGTACCAGTTGTTCCGCCAGGAGCACCGCTGGGTAGCCAAGTCGGGAAGGGATAAGCGCTGAAAGCATCTAAGCGCGAAGCCCGCCTCAAGATAACGTATCCCATCTGGACAACAGAGTAAGACCCCTTGAAGAAGACAAGGTAGATCGGTCTGGCGTGGAAGCGTAGTGATACGTGGAGCGGACAGATACGAATCGGTCGAGGGCTTCACCCGCAAGCAAGGTCATTTCATAGCAGAAGCAAAGGTACATAGCAGTAGACAACCCGAAGCGCAGTTTGGTCTGAGCGAACACATCTGCAGGCGAAAGCCAAAGCCACGTGAGCGCCAGAACAAACGAACACCGCACAAGGGTTGCGTGAAACATCATCTGAAGCGCAGTTTGGTTCGAGCAAGCACACCGGCAGGCGAGAGCCAAAGCCACGTGAGCGCCAGGACAAACGAACACAGCGCAAGGGTTGCGTGAAACACCATCTGAAGCGAAGTTGGGTCCGAGCGAACACATCTGCAGGCCGAAGGCCGAAGCCGTGTGAGCGAGGAACCAACGAAGCGGACTAGTCTGGTGACCATAGCGGAGGGGAAACACCCGTACCCATCCCGAACACGGACGTGAAGACCTCCAGCGCCGAGAATACTTGTCTCGAGAGGGACTGGGAAGGTAGGTCGTTGCCAGGCAAGAGAGAACAGAGTCAGGCGAAGTGGCCTGGCTCTGTTTTGCTATATAGATAGTCCCTCGCCAACAGCCACCCGCCCGGCACATGTGCCGGTAAGACGACGTGTGGAAGGCAACGGTGAGTGTAGACCTAAGTTGAAGGGAGAAGTCCATCGTTTGAATCCGCTTTTGGTGTTCGATTTTTCAATCGACGTCCATCCGCCAAAACGCCTTGTATTTACGAATCCCATAAGCATTCATACGGCGACCTGCGAGGGAGATGTACCTAGAATCTTGCGCGAGGTAGAAGCCGCAGCCAAGGAAGGGTACTACGCAGCAGGCTTTGTAACTTACGAGGCGGCTCCCGTGTTCGATCCCGCATACCGAGTCCGCACCCCTGTGAAGCCGACGCTTCCATTCGCATGGTTCGCTGTTTTCGATCACGCCGCAGATTCCACGGCCTTAGCGGCGCACATAGGAGCAGGCGCTTATCAAGTCGGAACGTGGAGTTTGCAGACATCGCCTGAGAGCTATAGTGAGGCCGTGTGCCGAATACGCCAGGCCATTGCTGCCGGTGATACCTACCAGGTGAACTATACGGTTCGCCTCAAGGCTTCGTTTACCGGCGATGACTTCGCATTCTATGAGACGCTGCGATTGGCCCAACGGGCGCCATACGCGGCTTACATACGCAGCGATGATTGGTCCATCCTGTCCATCTCACCGGAACTCTTTTTTGCTCGTGACGGCTGTCGTATTACAACACGTCCGATGAAGGGAACGATCAAGCGCGGACTTACGCTTAGCGACGACGCCGAGCTTGCAAAGCGGCTGCGCAACTCGGAGAAAGACTGCGCCGAGAATGTGATGATCGTCGATTTACTTCGCAATGACATCGGCCGCATCGCTGTACCAGCTAGTGTGCGTGTACCAGCACTCTTTGAGGTCGAGACATATCCATCTGTGTTACAAATGACCTCGACCGTCGTCGCCGAGTTACGTGATGATGTTGATCTCGTTGGTATCTTTGAGGCCTTATTTCCATGTGGCTCCATCACAGGTGCGCCTAAAATCAGCACCATGTCTCAAATCGCAGAGCTAGAGGCCGAGCCGCGCGGCATCTACTGCGGAAGCATTGGACTTTTGCTGCCACAGGATCGCGCTGTGTTCAATGTAGCCATTCGGACTGTGGAACTTGATCGCGCGAGGGGCATAGCCACCTACGGGACAGGGGGTGGCATCACATGGGATTCACAAGCAAGGGATGAGTACGACGAACTCCACGCCAAGGCACAGGTGTTAAAGGATGCTGAGCAGGAGTTCGCTTTACTTGAAACCTTGCGCCTTGAGTCCGGAGAATATGCGCTATACACATACCATCTTCGACGCTTATTCGCGTCTGCGGAATACTTTCAAATCCCGTGCGATCGCGCCAAGGTAGAGCAGGCTCTTTCCGATTGCGCGCTGCGACATCCGACAGGTGCATGGCGAGTGCGCATGACGTTGGCGAGGTCTGGAGATGTAGAGGTTGAGATGGGCCGGAAGCCATTGGAGCCATGCGCCTGGAATCCGGCCGACGCGTTATCCAACGTCGTGAAGCCAGTTGTGTTGGCCCACATGCCCGTCTCATCAGCCGAATGTTGGTTATATCACAAGACCACCCGCCGCGAGTGGTATGACGCGATTCGTGCGCATTTGGGCGACCGATTCGATGCCATCATGTTCAATGAGGCTGGGGAGGTTACAGAGTTCACGATTGCAAACCTAGTCTACGAGTGGGAAGGAGGCCTTTATACGCCCCCAGTTTCATGCGGGCTATTGCCAGGTACATTGCGTGCATATTTGTTACAGGAAGGACGCGTTGTGGAACGCGTTCTGCATATCTCCGAAATCGCCATGGTCGACCGTCTTTGGTGGATCAATAGCGTACGGGGATGGGTGCCAGTCGAACTTACTGGGTCAAGTACGATTCCGCAAATAGAGGCCAAAGCTTCACGTGCTGATGGGTGATACTTTCGCGATGAAGCAAGCGATTGTACACGGTAAAGTCTCGATATTCGATCCGCCCGACTCGCATGAGCTCTCGGATGAGTGCAACATCTTCATATAGACGTCCGTCGGCAAACGAAAGGATTGGGAATCCGCCTACAACTTGTAATGTCGAGGTGCGATACACGCGCGGTCCCAGAGGCAATCGATACGTTGCGAGTTGTTGCATTGTGCGTACGGGTTCACCTTTTTGCAAGCCCGTCAACCGATAGCTTCCGCGCGCATCGATTCGCCAATTGCGCATATTTCCGTATAGCAAGTCGATGTCATCGTCCAACGTCAATAGCTGATGGCGAATGATCTGCACGGCGTGCGGATCGAGCCAGTCGTCCGCGTCCATTTCGAGAAGAAAGTCCGCCTTGATCTGTTCCATGGCGACATTTGCAGCGCGAGCTTTGCCTACGTTGTGCGGGAGTGTGACCAGCGATACCCTAGGTACGCGTTTCGCAAAGTCATGCAGGAGATCTTGGGAGCCGTCGGTTGATCCGTCGTCAATCAGCCAAATCTCGTGTAGGTCGTCGATTTGTGCCTCAATGGAGGCCAAACCCAAGGCGAGGTGTCGGTGCATGTTGTAGTTGACAAGCGCGATCGCGACAGTTGGACAGCTTGTATCAAGTTCGTTTGGACGCCCTGACAGTTGAGCGCGATAGGTCTGAAGAAGTTGATTGGCGCGTGGAGATCGGACAATGTTTCGGTCAAGCGTGTACGTCTCGTCCTCGGGAGCTAGCTCAGACCACGCGTAAAGCGCGGACACAGGATCGACGCGTAACAGGTGAGCCACTCGTTTCCAGTGGTTGGCAAGGATGTACCCTCGCATCGCGAGCACGCGTCTATCTAGACCATTGCCGCTAGCAATCGTCAAGACAGCGTACTCCTTATATGCAAACTCTTGTACAATTGCCGCCTCTGTAAGCTGCTCACCGGCACATAGGAACACATACATGGCGTTGTCATGGATGGCTTTGTACAAATCTTCGCGTGACCACGTGCTCATACCTAACCTCTGAGCCGCTGGTCCTGCATCTCCCATTTCATCTGTCCTCACGAGTGAGATGTCTTCGTACCGCCAACCATGGCGCAGTAAGGAGTGCATCGTAGAGCGCCACGCCGGGCAGGATGCGGATGTGAAAACGATGACTCGGCACATAAGTTCACCCCTATCGCCGATAGCGCCGGGGGCGGTGGCCGCCCGGCGCTATCTGTTACAAGATGCGGATAAAGTCAACGGCAGACCGTGCAACGTAGGTCGTCAGATTGTTGGTGCCATATCCATATCCGCCAGTCCCCAACTCGACCACAGCGAGAATTTCATTTCCAGCAAAGCTGACCACTGCTTCAATCAGGTTGTTACCTATGGCAATTTCAATGGTTTGCCCCAACAGTTGATTCAGTGTATTTGCCAGTGTCGGTTGCAAGTTCATACAAATCCCCTCCTCGCGTAACAAACTCCATTCAGGCTTGCTGTACGGATTGGATCCGGTTGAGTGGAATCAGTACCAGACTGCCAGACGGCTCTACCAATGTGGCATAATCTGACTGCAGCGAGGACAGTGTGCCGGTCAATGTGTCGAAGGGTGTCGTGATCGTTACTCGCTGGTCCAGCAGTTTTTGCAAGACGCCTGTTACGGTCGTCGGTCGCGACGAGGTGTTTGACAATGAGCTTGTCAGGCTGGCAAGCAAATTTTCAAGAGAGGTCAATACGCTGTTGAGCGTGTTGGTCAGCGTCGACGTAGCAGTCGTTAGACCGCTTTGAGTCAACGTTTGTGTAACGTCGGTCAACGCTTCCTCGACCGCTTGAATCAGAACCTGCGCGCGGTCAGCGGCCGTTTGGCCAGGCAACCGAAGTTGTGCCATGTCCATCATCCTTTCTGCGGGTTTGTACCAGTTGTATGGATGTGTACATGCATATTCCACGTATAAATAACTATTTATATAAAAATTGGATAATGTGAATGGTTGTGTTCAACATCAAAGTCTGTGTTTCCTCGAACCAGATGTCTGCCTCACACGAAATCTACGTCTCATCATACAAATAATGGTACGAAGGGATTTAGACGTCGATTTTGAACCACAGGGAGGGGGCATTGCGCATGCGCGTCCTCATGGTTCTGGATGAGTGGAACCTTGGTGGTACGGAAACACATGTGTTATCCATTGCAAAGACACTTTTGCGCAAGCATGTGAATGTCTTGGTTGCTGCTGCAGATGGTCCGTTACTGACGCGTGTTCGAGATCTTCAAATCCCGAACGTGCGTTTACCGAAGCCTGCATGGTCCACGTTGACTGCACTAACGGATAGCTATCGGCAAGAGACGTTGGCCATCTTACGCGACGTGATGATTACGCAACAAATTGACCTCGTCCACGCACACCAACTGCCAACGGGCCTTGTGGCATTGGCTGCTGCACAAGAACACGGGGTGCCGTTTTTGTATACCGTGCATGGTACCTACGAAGATCCAGACAAACTACACATTGTTCTGCGAGGCGCTTCTGGTGTGATTGCGGTCAGCCCACCACTCGAAACACAGCTTCGAAATTGGGGATATCAATCTGTGGTAATTCCCAACGGGGTGGATCTGAATGAATTCCATCCCGTTGACGAAGTCTCCCTGCGGACCAGACTAGGCCTTTGGAACGAGGCATTTGTCTGGTTGTATACAGGGCGTATAGCATGGGAGAAGGCGAAAATCGCGAAGACATTCGTCCTTTCCGCTACAGGGGTGCACAAGGCATATCAGGACGCGCATGCTCTGATCGTGGGTAACGGTGCCCAGCGAGCGGAGTTAGAGCAATTTGTGGCCAAGTGGAACGGTCGGAGACGTATGCCATGGGTTCACGTGCTCGGCGGATCGGATAACATGAATTGTGTCTACAATGTTGCAAATGCTGTGGTAGGGACAGGTCGGGTCGCACTTGAGGCGATGGCTGCAGGTAAGCCGGTCGTTGCGGTGGGATCGCACGGCTTTGTTGGCCTCGTCGAGCCGAAGACGTTTGATCTGGCTTGGAATATGTATTTTGGCGATCACGATGCCGTTCTGCCTGTTACACGCTCTGTCCTCACCCGCACCATGAGCCAAGTGACTGCGATGCGAGAAGTCTTACCTGCCCTCGGTGATACTTGCCGACGATGGGTTGCACAGCGATTTGCCATTGAGAAGGTATGTGAACCGCTGCTCGCGTTGTATGAGCGGGTGGGAGTCGGACCCACCCGTTAAGCATCTACCAATGAGCGAGATCGTCAATCATCTCGGCATAGGAAGGCACATCGGGACGAAAATCAGCGCGTGTATTTCGTAGTGTTCGATTGATTCTGGGCTCTTCCACGGCTACGATCTCGCGGCCGGCTTGATACCAAGTCTTCTGAAACATACACAACAAGTCATATTTTGAAATTGGGTGCGGCCCGGTTAAATGGACAAGCCCTGAAATCGGGCGTGTCAAGGCCCAGTTGATGGTTTTTGCGAGTTGCAGTGTGGTCACGCCGTTCCAAAATACGTTGCAAAAGCCAGATACCGTTCCTTGTTGTCGCAAGAACCAGGCAAGTAAGCCGGTTCCTTCGTTCTTTTGCTCGGGCCCAACGATGGAGGTACGGATGGTAAGGTGCGGCCCGGCCATGATCTCCCCTAACGCTTTGGTCCGTCCGTAAACGGTGTATGCGTTTGGCAGATCGCGTTCCGCGTACATGCCCGTTGCGCCGTCAAACACGCAGTCGGTACTGATATGAATGAGCCGACAATCGTATTCGTTGCAAATCTCGACGAGTTCGTGTGGGAACAGAGCATTGACGCGAATGGCCGTCGCGACCTCACGGTTCGCGACAGCCGGAAGTATCCCGACCGCATTGATGACGACATCTGGGCGGATGACGGCAATGAGCGTTTGGACACGTTGGGTATCTCGTACATCCAAGCGTATGATGTGGTTTGTCACAGGGTTTGCAAACTGCGGACACGTATGCAAGACCGTTCCAAAGGTGTCGTGTACAGCGTGCCTTTGGAAGTATTCATAGATCATATGCCCAGCCATGCCGCCGACGCCAAAAATAAGAATCTTCACGCTAAGAATCCCCCTCGCTCTAAGAGTGCGCGAATGTTATTTTCGGGTAGTAGTTGCATATTGGACTCATAGCTCGCAAGTGCAAGCGGATCGAGGCGGCCATATCTGTCGACGAGATCGGTGTTTGGATCCATCGGCAGCACGACGAAGTAGCGATCGTCCAATCTGTATGTGCGAGGCGCTTCTTGACGAGAGACAAGCACCTCGTGCAATTTCTCGCCTGGCCGAATGCCAATTTCTTTAATGGCAGGACTGTTTTGACCGTAATAGTCTGCGATCACGCTGGCGAGATCGAGCATGCGGCAGGATGGCATGCGCATGACAAATGTTTCTCCTCCTAACGACATCGTCGCGGCGTGGATGAGGAGGTCAATGGCGTCTTCGATGGTGAGAAAAAAACGAGTCATCGCGCGCGACGTTAGGGTGATGGGATGGCCATTTTGTAGCTGACGGATGAACAGTGGCACCACGCTACCGTGGCTACCGAGGACGTTGCCACCGCGGATGCAGACAAACCGCGTGTGTTGGCTTTCCGCGTTGGCTTGCAGGATCAGTTTTTCGCCGAGTGCCTTCGTAATGCCATACATGTTAATAGGCTCGACAGCTTTGTCCGTTGAGACGTCAATGACCTTCTTCACGCCGCATTCGATGCTTGCTTGAATGATGTTTTGCGTGCCGAGAATGTTGGTCTTCATCGCCTCGCGCGGGTGCCGTTCGCAGACAGGGACGTGTTTGAGTGCCGCTAAGTGAAACACGTAATCCGCACCCGAACAAACCTTGCGGACTGCATCGAGATCGCGAACATCGCCAATGAAAAACTGGAGGCGGCCCGTGTCTGCAAATGCACGTTCCATCTCCACTTGCGAAAACTCGTTGCGAGAAAGGATGCGGATTGTTTGCGGGCGATAGCGTAATAGGGTACGGGTCAGTTGTTTTCCCCATGAACCGGTACCTCCAGTGATGACGACGGTTTGTCCTTCAAACATCGCTCAGTCCTCCTGTCAACCACTGAACCACTTTTCGAGAGACCCTGGAATCGCAATATCCTTCGGGGCAAGCCCAATCCCGAGGCGAATTCGCCATCTGCTCCACACAGCTAGCGATGTGTTCTGGATCGTGGCCGGCGACGACGTTGCTGCCGCAGAGGACGGTTTCCGGGCGTTCCGTACTGCGGCGAATGGTCACGGCGGGTACGTGCAGGATGCAGCATTCTTCTTGGACCGTGCCGCTGTCCGTTATCACGCACCACGCTTGTTTTTGTAACTGCACAAAGTCAAACAGCCCGAGCGGGTCGATCACAATAAAGCGCGGATCTGCAAGCGGAATGTGAAAGTGCTGCAGGCGGTCGCGAGTACGAGGGTGAAGGCTAATCACCAGCGGCACATCGAAACGTTTCGCGACACGTTGCAACGCATTGACGATAGCCTGCAACCGGTCAACGCGATCGACATTCTCCGCCCTGTGCACGGTGACGACGATATAACGGCGCGGATGTAGTCCATATCGGTCCAGGACTTCGCTTTTGTCTATCTGTGAGCCATACGCCTGTAGCACTTCATAAATCGGATTGCCAGAAATCCAGATCCGGTGCGGCGCGATACCTTCGCGCAACAGGTTGTCACGGCTCATAGCGGTGTAAGGCAAGTTGAATGACGCGACCGCGTCGATGGCACGCCGGTTGATTTCCTCCGGAACGCTTCGGTCGTAGCAGCGGTTCCCGGCTTCCATGTGATAAACGGGGATGCCAACACGTTCAGCGACGATGGCGCACAATGCGGTGTTTGTATCCCCAAGGACGAGAACGGCGTCTGGTCGATGAGTCTGAAGGACTGCTTCAAACGCACTGAACATGCGTCCTAGCTGACTGCCGACTGTTCCCGTATGAGCACCGAGCGAGACGTCGGGACGTCGAAGGCCAAGCTGCTCAAAGAAAATGCCGGACAGTAACCGGTGATGATTTTGCCCGCTATACACGAGTACATGGTCGTGAAGCGTTTCATCAAGGCTCCGTATGATCAGGCTGAGTCGAATAATTTCCGGTCTTGTGCCACACAAGGTGAGAATTTTCATGGGCTTCCCCCTTCGTAAAGAAACATATTCCCTACAAGGGATATGCTGGATTTCTAGGGGTGCCAGGGCTTTCCACACCGTAAAACATTTGTTGGACTCATCGTCTACGGACTGTGCGGACAACTGCCTTTGCGGTGCGTACCTGACTGGCGTACTTTGGAAGATGAAAAGTGGGGGTGTATCTATGGATCAGCGAATACCTGGTTTAGTCAGCGTTGTGATTCCTGTATATAACGCCTTGCCCTATCTTGAAGCGAGTTTGAACAGCATCCTTGCGCAAACCTACCGTCACATCGAAATCATTGTGGTAGATGATTGCTCGACCGACGATTGCCCGAGGTGGGTGGCAAAGTGGAAGGCCATGCACCGGCAGCACTTGCCCTCCGAAGCATTTGTGTATTTACGGTTGCCACGCAACGTTAAACAAGCGGGAAGTGCAACGTGTGGATTATTTTTAGCACGTGGAGAATTTATCGCATGTCAGGCTGCTGACGACATTTCAGCTACCATCCGCATTGAACGGCAGGTCGCATACATGCGAGCAAATCCAGACGTCGATATGGTGGGTACGAACTATGCGACCTTCGCTGGGGAAAGTCTTGCCACGTCAACGCTAGCCTACTCAGGGTGGCTGCGCTTTGGACGCGAGGAAATTCGCGACGCCTATGCACGAGGGTTGCACTGTGTTTGCGATGGAACGATTCTATTGCGGGGAACAACCTTTGACGCCATCGGAGGGTGGACAAGGGCGCTTGGTGCAGCGTCGGATTTTGACTTCATCGCGAGGTATGTCACGCGCGGCGCGATCGTCGACAACATGCCAGACGTGCTCTATTACTATCGATTGCATGACGGACAGACGACACGACGCTTGGCCCGCGGAGAGGTCTGGTAAGCGAATCATGACAGCAGGGTAGGATTCGCCTAATCAGCCGCCGTGTGCTAGGATACTGGTTTATTGGATAGTCCATGGGGGGGACAATGGTGGTCGAAATGCAAATCGGACCAGTGGATGACGGGAAACCCGTTCATAAATGGTTGCGTTTGTTACTTCCTGGTATGCCGCTTTCAGGAATATATAAATGTATTCGCACAGGCCGCGTCAAGGTCAATGGCAAGCGCGCCAAACAGGAGACCGTCCTCGTGGAGGGCGATGTCGTTCATTTGTATATGGCAGAGGATGACTTTGCGAACTTAACTCGACCGAAGAGGCCCAAGTATGCCGGAGTGAGTCGAGATATCGAAGTCGTGCACGAGGATGCCGACATCCTTGTGGTGAATAAGCCTGTGGGCGTGCTCGTTCACCCCGCGGAGGGAGAATACGCCTCGACCTTGCAGGCCCGCGTCGAGGCGTATGTCTACGCCAACAGGCCTGTACGGGCAGGAGAGGCATTTCATCCTGCACCAGTACATAGGCTCGATCGCAACACGAGTGGTCTCATTGTGTTTGCCAAAACCTCGCGTGCAGCTAAGCGATGGTCGCAGGCATTTCAAAGTGGGGACGTCATCAAGGAGTACTGGGCTCTTGTCGAAGGTGAAGTGCGCCAACCAGGATTCGTCGAAGCCGCTTTGACGCGCGACGGCCAGGTCACCCGGATCGCGAACGACGGCGGAAAACGCAGTGCGACATATTACGAGCCTCTTGACGTCAGCCGAGGCACGTCATGGTTGCAAGTGCGACTCGAAACCGGCCGCACACACCAAATTCGGGCGCACTTGGCGCACATTGGGCATCCGCTCGTTGGCGATCTTAAGTACGGCGCGCGCCCGACTCGTGGCGAACCGTTCTTTTTGCACGCCGTGCATTTGCGATTGGCCAACCAGCTCGACCTGACTGCTCCCATTCCACAGCGTTTTAAGCGCAAGCTCGAGAGCTTGGGCTACGACCTGACGCGTTTGCACACACCTTGAGGCTACGATGAACTGCGGTGTTTGGAGATAGCATCGGGCACCGGAACGGGACGACGAGTTGTTGGATCGACGGTCACGATGACAAATTGCGCTTCACTGACCAAATACCCATTTGTGCCGGTGATGCGTTGTCGCATGCGGAAACTGGTGCGTCCAACGTCGCTGAGCCAAGTGGTGACCAGGAGTTGCTCATTTTGGTGCGCGGGTTGTCGATAATCGATCTCGGCTCGCGCTACCACAGTGATGAAACCCATGTTGGAGAGCGTTTCGTACGGCAACTGATGCTGCTCGTACCAATCTTCTCGTCCCCACTCGTAGTACTCCACAAACTTAGCGTTATTGACATGTCCATTCACGTCGATTTCGGTGCATCGAACTGTGATTGTGATTTGTGTGATTCCCATCTGCATTGAACCCCATTTAGCCAGATTGTCAGCATACATTGTAACGGGCTGGGAGAGTGTAAGCATATCAGACGCCGACAAGGAGTGGTCAGATTGCTTCAACTCCATTCTATCATGCGTGCCCGCGCGGGAATATGGCAATCGCTCGTGGTGGGCATGGTGCTGGCAAGTGGTTGTTGGCCGGCTACGGCATGGGCGGCTGAGCGCAGCCATCCACAGTCATCGTTGTATCCTTTGTACAAGTTGTATGGGTCCGAGTACGACGTGGATTGGGCCGTACTTGCGGCTATCGATCGGTATGCTGAGCTAACCAAGACGAAAACTGCCAAACAGGAAGCGCCATACTATGGTTTTTCATTTTATCCAGCGGCTTGGGCCGGCATTGCCAATCCGAATGCAGACGATATGTTTGCACCCGAGATCCAACTGTTTGGCGGCTTGGGTCAGGATGCAAATGGCGACATGCTGGCGTTGCCATTCGATCCAGCGGATCGGATTAAAGCTTTAGCCCATTGGTTGGATATGGAGTCGGGCGAAGACGAAGAGATTGCGATCTGGAACTTATTTCAGGATCCTGTGGCCATGGATCGCATCGACGGTTTTGCCCGGCTTTTTCGAACGTTCGGCCTGAGCCCGACAGGCTCCTGCTTTCCGATAGATAAGCGGTACAATTACACCGTCAAACATACATTCGGAGCAGGGCGTAGCTATGGTGGCCGGCGTATTCACGAGGGTGTCGATATCTTTGCCAGCTATGGCACCCCTGTGCTCGCTTGCAGCTATGGTTACGTCGAGTTGATGGGATGGAATCGCTTCGGAGGGTGGCGAATCGGAATTCGCGATGCGAACAACATGTACTACTACTATGCGCATCTATCTTCGTTCCAGAAAGGTCTGCATCAAGGCGATCTGGTGCGACCAGGACAGGTAATTGGCTATGTCGGTAGCAGTGGTTACGGACCGCCTGGGACTTCAGGAAAATTCCCACCTCATCTACACTTCGGTATTTATAAAGACACTGGTCTGCACGAGTGGGCTTTCAGTCCCTCGGGGTACTTAAGCCAATGGGAACGGCAGAAACAGCACGTGACGCGCGAAACAGTCTTAGAACGCAAAAGTTGAACCATTGCGTCGTTTCCGTTCGACAGCAGTCCCGAATTTTCGTTGAATGTGGTATTGTATTCGATGGACAGTCGAATGGAGAGCACGACTTGACAGATGGAACGGGTACAGCGTGAGCTCGCGCCAAATCGAGTCGCCCCTGTACCCGTTTTCTTTACGTCAATAAGCTCCTACCTTGGGGTGATAAAAACAGAGCCCAAGACTGCACGATTGTCGATGACCGTTAGGCCCGATCTCGCCCCCTGCGTCCGCGGCGAAAGTCGTACCTCCCAACGGTTCGTGGTATCTTTCCATAACATTGAAAGAGAACTTATGAGCCTTTCAGGCCGTCTTTTGAAACGTGTCTTGGGAGCGGCTACGTAAAGGTTGCCTGTGTGACGAAAAAAGGTTCTTGTTAGGGTTCGTCAGGAATCCTAGGTTCGCCACGCTTGCGGACTAGGTATCAAACGATGCTCGAACGGGCGAAGTAGGCTCCGGTTCCAGTGGTACTGGACGACAGTGGACAACCTATGTTGAGGTGGGAGTTGAAGTTCATGTTAGACCAGGTCTACCTGGCTGCGGAAGATGGTCAATCTTCCCAACCGTTTGGTGCACGCATTGCCAAATGGTGTACATACCTGCTTGTTGCGTTTCCAATTGTCGATTACACGTTGCGGCTTTCATTCATTCATCCAATTGGGTCGATTTGGGACAAGGTGGTACTTCTGCTACTCGCTATCGTGGCATTGAACCGTGTATTGCGTGGGCATCGTCCACCGGCATTCGGTTGGTCCAAATATGCAGGATGGTATATCCTGTATTTGGTTGCCTTGTTTTTTGCGGGGCTTGGCAGTCCTGGTGTCGCCTTCGATGGCTTTCGGGCCGATGTCTACTATATGTTGTTTGGCCTGCTCATGCCGTTTGTCATCGACCCGCAAGACGCGAAGAAGTATTTATACGCGGCTGCAACCGTAGCCATATTGATTGGCATTCATGGCGTTGTCCAGTATGTGCTGGCTCCACCTATTCCTCCAGGCTGGGTGGATGTGGGTGAACATGTTCGCACACGCGTTTTTTCCGTTCTCAAATCGCCGAACGAGCTCGGTGCGTACATGGAAATGATGACACCCATTATCTTCGGGCTTTGTCTAGGAGATCGGAGTCGGGCGCGGCGCATTGTGTATGCGATAGGTGGAGTCTGCTGCTTGCTCACACTATTGCTCACCTACACGCGTGGCGCTTGGATGGGACTTGGTATTGCATTGGTGTTGGTGGCCGTCGCCTACGAGCGCCGATTGCTCATCGTGATCGTCGTACTAGGCGTGATTGGTTTCTTTTTGCCGCCTATTCATCATCGCATCATGGACTTGTTTTCGCCTGTCTATTACATCAAGTCGTCACAGGGCGGTCGCTTAATTCGCTGGCAAACGGCGTTTGATCAAATGTCAGGAAATCCCTTATTCGGCGTCGGTCTCGGCCGCTATGGTGGTGCAGTTGCTTCCGATCACGGCTTTTCGATCTATTCGGATAACTACTACGCAAAGATTCTCGGTGAATCGGGGCTCGTAGGATTGGTGTTGTTCTTGGCGATGCACGTCCGTATCGTCGTCGAGGTGATCAACAAGACAGTACGCAAGGCCACTGGGCGGGATCGATATCTCGCGCTTGGTGGACTGATCGGTGTAACAGCGCTGTTAGTCCACGATGTCGTAGAAAACGTGTTTGAGTATGCGCCGAACTTCTTGAATTACTTCCTCATGCTGAGTTTGCTCCTCTTATGGGGCCGTACCCTAGAACGACAGGAGGAGAAGCATGAATAAGTCGAAATCGATTCCTGCGACTATCGTTCGTTGGATCTGGTTTGTCTTTTGGGCATTGTTTGTCAATGCCATTTACGTATGGGTATTGCGTCCACTCGTGGATGACCTTGCGATGTACGGTGTACTCTTGGTCGCTGCCATCGGTGTCGTTTGGCTCTCCACAATCGACAGATCGCTGCGTCGATCGTGGGTATCATACACGTTGTTTGTTCTGATGCTAGCACAAGGATTTGCGACGCTTTCGTTTGGAAGCACAGCGAAGTTGATCGCAGTCACCGTTGTCATGATCGTCGGTTTGTGGATCATTGCCGTTTGGTTTGGCAAGACACGTCCGTGGGCTTCGCTACTTGGCGGCATCGCGGTCGTTCTGTCGCAAATCGTGTTGCCGCTCAACGATTGGGCGTTTTTGCCGCACTTTCGGGTGCTTGATGATTCGCATGTGAATTTGCAGGCGCAAAACTCACCGGAAGCTCCTATGGCTATCGTTCCGACAAACGGTGGTGACGCAATTATCACCATCGACGGTTATGTCCCGTCTTCGACCGAATTGGAACAGATGGCTCTTGCGGCCACTGATTCGCCAGATGCGTTGTTCAACGTTTTGCAGACGGCGGATGGTGAGTACCAGATCATTGAGCTTAAGGACGTGAACGGGAAGCTACAAAAGGTCAATCCGACACCTGCTGATTTGGCGGAAGTGAATCCAATGGATCTTGTTCGGGCCTTTTTCCCCTACGAAAAGGCCAATTGGTACGTGAGTCATGGTCGTATTTATGAATATTTGACCCCTTATCTAACGGATTCTGAAGCCGTGCAGGCTGCACTTGACCCGGCCGCGTATCCGGCTTCGTTCCAAGCCATCGCAAATCAAGCGGCAGCCGCGGAGACGGCGAATTGGAATGATTGTCTCGCGCAGTTGGGCGTTACACCGCATCGCACAGGCGTGTATGTGCAGAATGATCAATTGCTAGGCACGGATGCCGGACGTCCGATTTCGATCCCGGTCAAGGCAAGCAGTGTCGTAGGGATTGGACACTTTACAAGCACCCAATCGGATCAGGTGTTGCTTGTTGGTAACAATGCACTGCATATCGTCGATTTGCAAACTGGAAAGGTTGTCGCGACGTATCGTGGAACGATTGGCAGCCCAGTGCCGAACGACATCAAAATTGGGCCGATCACGAGTGGTGGTCGGGATGCGATTTTTGTGAATGCCTCGCCGGCGTACATCTTGACGGTGCGGGCAAACGGGCAGTGGCAACGCGTGTACACCGCGACGAGTCCGACGTTCCGGTTCGAAACGGTGCTTTCAAATGGAAAAGGAGCGCCGGAGATTGTCACTAACGATCCATCGATGATACGGAATTCTCCCATTCGCTATTTCTCGGCGTATCGTTTCGTTCCGGATGGGAATGGGCACGGACAACTTGTGCGCGACTGGCGGGTGTTCCGTACGAATGTTGTGAACGTGACACCGCTTCGTTTGTCTTCGTCAGCTCCCGATGCGCTCGCGCTGGATATTTACGGAACGGGTGACTACTTGGTCATCGCTCGTACAAACTGGCCACTATTACCACTTTCATGTGTTGTGTTGGCACTGATATTCATAGGCGGATGGTTGTACAGACCTTCGCGGCGCAAGGAGGGGGAACGCCGGTGAGAGGCAAGTTGGCAACGCTGACAGGTACGGTTGTTTTCTGTGTTGCGCTTCTGGTCGGTTGTGCACCCGGGGTTCAAAAGGCATCCATCGCTTCCGGAACGGCGACAACCATCGTGAAACCTGACGTCTCTTTTGCACCACTTGTCGCGGCGCTGCACAAGAGTGAGCAAGCACAAGAGTACAAGTTGCTGACGACGGTAACGATACAGAACGCGAACTTGAAGACCAGTTTTACGGAGTACGGAACTCTTCAAATGCCCAATATGGCCAATATTCAGGTGCATGAAAACAACTTTAATATTGGGTTGTATCAACAGGGGCAGGTCGCCTATCAACAAGATGGCACCGTTTGGTCGAAAACGGAACCGGTTGCAAATCTGGATGCTTATCAGGGGTATGCTGATATTATTGATAAGGCCATGCAAGACCATCTTCAATTGGCGCAAATGGATAGGACTTACGTCGTGGATGAGTATTGTGATGTCTACCGCGTGATCGTGCCTAATGGCGTTGCCGGTCTACCTACCTTTCTGCAGCAGACGCCAGGCACTTCGATCCCGTCCATTGCTAGTCACAGCAGTCCGGTTGAGTACATCTTCTATGTGGGTGAATCGAGTGGGTACATCCGGCAGGTCCAAACCCAGTCGGTCAACGTCGTCGACGCTGTTGGTTCCTTGTCAATTCAGACGTCCACCATTTTTTCGGATATTGACAATGCGCAATTAGCGCAAGTTCAAATACCTTCATCCCTGGTTGGTCAATTGGAACATGGTGTTGAATAGTTGCCAAATTCGGTGATGTGGCGTACAATGCTTGCATGACCTATCGCTGAGTTCCGTTTTTGGGAAGCGGAGGACCCATGGTAAGTGGGGTGAATCGAGATTCTTAGATCTCGTAGGGTATCCTACACCCGAACCCGTCAGCTAACTCCGTAAGCGTTGTAGGAAGATCAAGCGTGTTCCAAAAGGAACTTGGCTGAGGATCAAATTCAGTCAAGGAGCTGGTCGAGATGGTCGTAAAGCCAGAATTGCCGCAGTATGTCCGCGATATGGAGATTCAACTTGCGCTAAAACATCTGGGGCGCAAGGAAGGCAGAGTCCGTAACGTGCAAAGCGGCGATACGGAAAAGCAAACCCTACGTTAACGTTGATTGATGTCTGTAGCGCTGCGGGGCGACCCGTGGCGCTTTTTATTTGAGTTGAAGTTTCCTGACGGTTTGAATTCGCGATGCCAGAGGTATGTCTGGACGCGGATCATTCCTTATATGCAGACTTTGCACAAAAATTTTTGGCGATAGGTTGGCTTTATCGCAAATGATACGGTATAATAGCGCGGGTAATTACAGTGGTCCTCTGTCGCGTGTGTGGACATGAACACTTGTGGGAAGGAGGTCTGGCCATGAACTTGCTACGTTCAGTGGTGGAAGACCAGATTCGCTCTGATATTCCAGAGTTTCGCCCTGGTGACACTGTTCGCGTACACGTGAAGGTCCGAGAAGGTCAACGTGAACGCATTCAGGTGTTCGAAGGCGTCGTCATTCGTCGACGCGGCAGTGGGATTAGCGCCACGTATACTGTGCGTAAAATTTCGTACGGTGTTGGCGTGGAGCGCACATTCCCATTGCATTCGCCGAAGATCGAGAAGATTGAAGTGGTTCGCCAAGGCAAAGTGCGACGCGCAAAGCTGCATTATTTGCGCGGATTGTCCGGGAAGGCGGCGCGCATCAAAGAAGTTCGGCGGTAAGCAACTGGGCGCGGAGGGTTTGCCTCTGCGCCCTTTTTGTATCGGTTTCGGTTGGACATGCTAAACGTAAAACCTAACATATTACATATAGGGAGGGAGATCCGTGCCTGTACAATGGTACCCCGGTCATATGGCGAAGGCTAGGCGAATCATGGAGGATCGAGTTCGACAGGTGGATGTTGTCATAGAACTGGTGGATGCTCGTCTCCCGCTTTCCAGCCGCAATCCCGCGTTGCAAGATCTGTCGTCCAAGAAGCCACGACTTGTGGTAATGACGCGCGAGGATCTGGCTGATCCACGAGCTACACACGCCTGGCTGGCTGCGTTCGCATCTGACGATATCTTGGCCGTTCCCGTCAATACGACCAACGGTAACGGTTTCTCGCAAGTTCGGGATGGTTTGCGTAAGCTTGCCGCAGCGAAGATTCAACGCGCTATGGAGAAGGGTCTGCAACGCTCCGTCGTGCGTGCTATGGTTGTTGGGATCCCTAACGTCGGGAAATCTTCGTTTATTAATCAATTTGCCAAGCGATCCGTCGCAAAGACAGGAAACAAGCCTGGCGTGACACGCACGGAACAATGGGTTCGGATGGGCGATATTGAGTTGCTCGATACACCCGGTGTATTATGGCCGAAAATTGAAACGCCTGAACAAGGATTGCGTTTGGCGATCAGCGGGGCGGTTAAGGACCAAATCTACGATATGGAAGAGGGCCTTGCTTTCTTCCTGTGTTTCGCGAGTCAACATTACCCGGACCTTTTAATACAGCGATACGGCTTGTCGCATATTCCTGTTGTCGAGTGGACAGATTTGCCGACCGTGTGGCCGCAGATTGCGGATATGATAGAGGAGATTGGGCGCAAGCGCGGCATGTTGGGCCGTGGTGGGGTGGTTGACGAAGAACGGGTGGCAAAGATGGTTATCAAGGAAGTACAAGATGGTGTGCTTGGGCATATGACATTTGAGTGGCCTCAATCAATTGAAGATGATCGAACCGCATTGCGATAGAGAAAATAACATCTCCTAAGTTTGTCTGGCGTTTGCATGTGACTGGCCGTAGACTGGATGTTGAGGAGGCGGTTGCATGCTGGGATCTCGCCAGGCTTGGTACAGTCGTGCGCGTTTTGATTCGGCGATGGCCGGTTCGTTGACAATCGCCGGCGTAGACGAGGTTGGCAGAGGGTGTCTCGCGGGCCCAGTCGTGGCTGCGGCGGTCGTTCTTCCGCTCGAAGAAGATGCGTCTTTAGATTTGATAGGTGTGACGGATTCCAAGAAGCTCACTTCAAAACGGCGCCAGGAGTTGGCCAAGCTCATACGTCAACGTGCAGTGTCAATCGGGATCGGCGAAGTCAGTTCACGAGAAATCGATGAACTCAATATCTTGCGCGCCACCCAACTTGCTATGGGACGAGCCCTCGCAAAATTGGATGTTCCTGTCGAGCTGGCTCTTATTGACGGCCATGTGCCGGCATCTACACATCTGGCGTGTCTACCCGTGATTGGAGGCGACATGCGGTCTCTGTCTATTGCGGCAGCTTCTATTGTGGCAAAAGTGTATCGCGATGAATGGATGATACGGTTACATCGCGAGTATCCTCAATACGGATTTGACAGCCATGTTGGATACGCGACGAAATTGCACCTGAACGCGCTTCGTGAATATGGTATCACGCCGTATCATCGCTTGACGTTTGCACCCGTTCGAGCTTGCCTAGCCGATAGGAGGATGGAGGAAAGTGGATAATTCCCCAATCTCGTCGGGAAGGCTGGATCGTGCGCCGGCACCGACGCAGGAAGTCCGTCCCGCGCCTAGGTTGCCTTTGGATCGTACAGATCAAAGAACCACCGAAGGGTCTGTACGCGCCTTACCGGAAGCCGCACTGGTTGCACTTGACGAGGAACTGTTCTCATTAGAGCAGCACATTCCTTATCGATTGCTGCAAAATCCGATATGGCTGAAGGCAGAATGGGCGTGGAAGGCATTGCTTGTGCAGCATTTATTTACGTCCCATAGCGCCGTTTCGAACACGCATCTCGAACAGCAACGGACGCTACCAAGTGTCGATGAGGAGAACATTCCGGTAGAAGATGGGGCAATCATGTCTGGTGAGGCAGTTGCGACCTCGCAAAGTGAGCAAGTGAATCATTTTGAGCGAGCGGTTCAGGCATTATGGGGCATACTCTCTGACGCGTCTGAGTCTAGTTCCACAACGAAAGAGGTTTCCTTGCAAATGCAAACTGATCCCCCTTTGCTGCCTTTCGCTTCGGTTGGGAATGAGGTCTTTGCACAGGCACATAGTGCCGCTGATCGTCGTCGCATTGAACATTGGACATTGCAGGATAGACTTACAGCCGCTGTGATGGATAACGCATATGAACGTCGGGGGGCAGGATTGTTTTTTTTGCCCGGCCAAGACAAACCTCCCTATCGAGCTGTCAAGTGGGAGGCTGAGCGGCGCACGAGAATCGGTCATGCAGGTAAGTTAGTTCATCGCATTCAAATTGATCTCGAAGTTAACGGCTCGCCGGTTACCTGTCTTATTACGGCGCAACGGCCACAAATGTTTGTGCACTTTACAAGTGATAATCTTTCGATTCATCAATATCTCGCAGATGGGCGCCAAGCCCTCCAAAAGCCCTTGGCCCAGCATGGTTGGGAACTTGCAGGATGGTCTGTCAGTACACATGAGGAGGTCTTCTGACGTGGTGCAAAAGCGTGCCGTGGCGCTGCGTTATGACCGGCAACGCGAAGGAGCGCCGAGAGTGGTTGCGAAGGGTGCCGGCGAAGTGGCTGAGGCCATCATCCACACGGCAACAGCCAATACGGTCCCGATTGTAGAAAATGAGGAACTTGTCGACACCCTTATCCGCCTTGAGGTCGATCACGTTATTCCTCCCGAGTTGTATCGGGCAGTTGCCGAGGTTCTGGCATATGTTTACCGATCTAAAAAACAGCAGTAACTCGATCGCCATCGGCAAGTTTGGCGAAAAATTTGTGGAAAATTATCTGATCCGCTGTCTCGGCTGGGAAGTAATAGATCGAAATGTCCGTTCACCATATGGCGAAATTGATATTGTAGCAAAAACCGGAACAACATTCGTGTTTGTCGAAGTCAAGACGCGTCGGTCAGATAGGTTTGGCGCGCCGCTCGAGGCCCTATGCAACGCACAGTTGATCCGCCTTGTTCACCAGGCTGAAGGATATGCGGCGCGCCTTTCTCGCGATATTGCGCAACATGTCTGCCTAGACGTGGTAGGTCTCCGTATACATCGGAACGTCGTGGTCGATATCCAGCATGTGCGAATCTACCCGGATTAAGTCGATTTACACGGGGAGTGTGCGGAATATGTACCCTTTTGCTTTATAGTCCTTAATAATGGTCGGGATGGCTTCCACCGTGTACCGACTGGTACTGATGCCATCGTGAAATAGGATGATGGAACCTGGGTGAGCTTCCTGCTCAACGCGTTCGACGATACTGCGGGAGGATTCGGCTTTCCAATCTTCCGAATCGACTGTCCACAGCGCGATCGGATGGCCAAGGCGGTGGACATACGCGATTTCATCTGGCTTAATGGAACCGTAAGGTGGTCTGTAATAAACTGGTTTTTTGCCGCAGGCGCGAATGATGGCCGAGTCTGCCATTTCGATATCGCGAGTCATTGTCGTGACAGCTTGTTTTGCGGGATCTGTATGCGTAAAACCGTGGTTTCCCAATTCATGCCCTTCGCGCTCCATACGGCGGACAATGGCAGGGAACTGTTCACACCGGTGACCTAGGACAAAGAATGTAGCCGGTGTCTTTGATTCGCGAAGGACATCAAGCAACTTGGGCGTGTACCGCTCGCTTGGGCCATCGTCAAACGTCAGATAGAGTACTTTTTCGTTTGTTGGTGGCGTTTGCGCATTTGTTGTCGCCGGGATGCAAAACCAGCTCCCGATCGAGGTCAACGTGAAGTATGTCAAAAGCCATCTTTTTCGTGTAAACCGCAAACGTGTCTCCCTCCCGCGAAGTCACTCACCTTAATATTCCATACCCTCAGTCCTTCTATCCGTACACCACAATACCTAACGTCTTGCTGATGAACGAAGCGCAAATGCTTCCTCGACGTCCTCTACACGAATCTCATCTCGTCGATCCAGCGCGGCGATGGTCCTCGCTAACTTAGCGGTTTGTACGACAACGCGCTCTGTGACACAGAGTTTGTCGCACAGGTGTGTCAACATGGAGACAGCTCGGGGTTGAAATTGCTTTATGGGGTCTAACTCGTCGACAGGTTCAAGTATCGCGCGTGCTTGGCTTACCGCTTGTCGCAATTCAAATGCTACAGGATCGCGGCTGCCTAATGGATTATTCGTACCGTCTGGAACACGGTTCATATAGTGAATCAAGTCGATGCGGTCCAAAAGCGGCCCCGGGCAGCGACTCCAATATCGACGGACATCATGTTCGAGGCATCGACATTCTCCGTAGCCTCGCCATCCACAGGGACATGGATTGGCGGTGCCGACAAGTAAGAAGCGCGCTGGCAGACTGGCTGTGCGTCCGTTTCGTGAAACATGTATTACCCCACTCGTGAGCGGTTCGCGAAGAGCATTCAAAGTGGCTTTTGAGAATTCGAAACACTCGTCAAGGAGGAGAACGCCGTTATCGGCAAGTGTGACTTCTCCTGGACGAGGGGGCGATCCGCTTCCAGTCAGTCCGGCTGGCGTTAGCGTATGGTGTGGTTCCCGCAGTGGTGGTCGCAAACTAAATTGGGCATTCGGATTCACCAACTCGTGGTACGCATATGAGCGCAACGCATCCGCTTCAGACAGATTTGGTAAGAGATCGATGAGACGATGGCTCAGCGTCGTTTTACCAACGCCAGGCGGCCCGATGAACAAAAGTGGATGTCTGCCTGCAGCGCTAATGGCAAGTAGCCGTTTTTCAAATGCTCGATTGGGCAGGGAATCGAGCATATCGAAGGGAATTGTCGCATCTTGTCGAGAGGTTTTGTCGTCCATTGATGTTCTTGATGGTACAGCACACACTGGCGGATGGTTTGTAAGCTGAGCGACAACTTGTGTCAGGGTAGACGAGGCTACGATGTTCATGAGACTGGCAAGTGGTCCTGGAATGGGTGGACCTGGTGCTACGTACAACTCTTGTATGCCTGCTTCGGCTAGGCGCAAAGCGAGTCCGACGGTCGCCTCGGCCGGGACGAGTGAGCCATCAAGTCCTAGTTCCGCAAGAAAAGCCGTTTGTTTTCTTTCTACCAGCATACCTTCAGCGCGAAGGATGGCGATTGCGATGGCGAGGTCGAGCCCCGAGCCCTGTTTGCGGAGAGAGGCTGGTTGTAAGTTCACCGTGATACGGCCTTTGGGAAATGGTAAAGAGCAGTTGTGAAAGGCCGAGCGAATTCGTAAGCGGGCCTCGTTAACGGCAGAATCGGGTAGCCCTACGATGGAAAAACGAGGGAAACCAGAACTAACATCGGCCTCGACATACACGAGTTCAGATTGAATGCCATTGTGAACGGCGCTGACGGCACGTCCTAGCATGTAATCACCTCTTCGTGATTGCGTGCGATCACGCAAGTCTGAGCATGGACTAGATATAGCAATTTGCGGGGATGTCAGCCATAATGTAGGGAAGAATCTCGTTCGCATCGTCTCACTAGGAGACGAGTTTCAGGAGGGAGCCGACATGGAAAGCCCACGAAAACGAATGGACAAATCCAACTCCCATGGCAAGCGGGGGCAGGTGATTGACTTACGAGCCTATCAGCGTCGCCGAGATAGAAAGCACCGTGGTGCACCGTACGAAGGGCTGACTGGGCTGTGGCTTTTGCGCTACACCTGCTACGCGTTGGCTGTCGTGGCTGTGGCTTTTGCGATCGTGGGACTGTGTCCTGTCGGATGGAGGGCCGGGGCTCTCGTCGTCAGCCTGTTCACGAATACGATTGGTCTTGCCTTGGGACTGACGCTCTATGTATTGAAGGAGCGGGGGGCAATGAAAGTGCTTGGTACGCTCGTCGGAACATTTGCGTTCGCTTATCTATGCTGTCTCCTACACCCGTGGCTATGAAATGAAGTATCGTTTTGTCAAGGTTCGATTGTATGCGTTTACAGGGCCTAAACCGGACGAGACGTTGTCAAACGCTCCTAGAAGTTCTATTCTGATAGAGAAAACAAGACGAACGCTCAGACGACGTTCGTCCGGTTTTTATGGTACCGTTTCGGTACGGGTGGACAAAGGAGGACTGGCATCGTGAACATCCACGAGTATCAGGCGAAGGCCGTGCTGGCCGAGTTTGGCGTGAAGGTTCCGCAAGGCAAGGTTGCCTTTACCGTTGAGGAAGCGGTTGCTGCGGCGAAGGAGCTTGGCGGCAAGGCTGTTGTAAAGGCTCAGATTCACGCGGGCGGCCGCGGTAAAGCGGGCGGCGTCAAAGTATCGAAGTCGCTCGAAGAAGTTGAGGCCAACGCACGGGAGTTGCTTGGGAAAACCTTGGTTACTCACCAAACTGGCCCGGAGGGCAAAGTTGTTAAGCGACTTTTAATTGAACAGCTGACTGACATCCGAAAGGAGTACTACATAGGGCTAGTTCTGGATCGCGCGCAAGGGCGGATCGTGATGATGGCGTCCCAAGAAGGCGGGGTCGAGATCGAAGAGGTTGCAGCACAACACCCAGAGAAGATTTTCCGCGAAACGATTGATCCGGCGACGGGATTAAATCCATTCCAAGCCAACAATCTGGCGTATAAGCTCGAGTTGCCGCCAACGGCTGTCCGCAAGGCGGTTCAATTTATGATGGGCCTTTATAACGCTTTTGTTGCCAAGGATTGTTCCGTCGCGGAGATTAATCCGCTCGTCTTGACGGGCGAAGGCGACATTCTTGCGCTGGACGCCAAATTGAACTTTGATGATAACGCGTTGTATCGCCATCCTGATATCGTGGCTCTGCGCGATGAAGACGAGGAAGATCCAAAGGAAATTGAAGCTTCCAAGTACGGCCTCAGCTATATCGCGCTCGATGGAAACATCGGTTGCATGGTCAATGGCGCCGGCCTGGCGATGGCGACGATGGACACTATCAAATACTATGGCGGGGCTCCGGCTAACTTCCTGGACGTCGGTGGTGGCGCGAGCGAAGAAAAGGTGACGGCAGCATTTAAGATCATCCTTTCCGATCCGAAAGTACAAGGAATTCTCGTCAACATTTTCGGTGGCATCATGAAGTGCGACGTCATTGCGAATGGTGTGGTCGCGGCAGCCAAGCAGGTCGGATTGGACAAACCGTTGGTTGTGCGATTGGAAGGTACGAACGTTGAACAGGGCAAGGCGATTCTCAACGAATCAGGTCTTTCCATCGTGGCGGCCGATTCGCTGGCCGATGCGGCGCAGAAGATCGTCGCGCTTGTGTAAGGAGGGAATTCCATCATGAGCATCTTGGTAAATAAAGATACGCGTGTTATTACTCAGGGCATTACCGGCTCGGCAGGCTTGTTTCACACGCAACAGGCTTTGGCCTACGGCACGAATGTCGTCGGCGGTACGACACCTGGTAAGGGCGGTACCACGGTAGAAGGGCTGCCGGTCTTCAATACAGTCGAGGAAGCAGTTCGTGAAACTGGTGCAAACGCGTCCGTCATCTATGTACCACCCGCGTTTGCAGCCGATGCAATTATGGAAGCGGTCGCCGCTGAACTTGACCTCGTCATCTGCATCACCGAAGGTATTCCAGTGTTGGATATGGTGAAGGTCAAGCGGTTCATGGAAGGTAAGCACACGCGGCTCATCGGGCCAAACTGTCCGGGTGTGATTACACCTGGCGAATGCAAAATCGGTATTATGCCAGGGTACATTCACACGCCAGGGAAGGTTGGCGTGGTCTCGCGTTCTGGTACCTTAACCTACGAAGCTGTATACCAATTGACGGTTCGCGGTATTGGCCAGTCTACTGCTGTTGGTATCGGTGGCGATCCGGTGAATGGGACCAATTTCGTCGACGTGTTAAAAATGTTTAATGATGATCCGAACACTGAAGCGGTCATCATGATTGGCGAGATTGGTGGTACAGCAGAAGAAGAGGCGGCGGAATGGATCCGGCAGAACATGACAAAGCCCGTAGTTGGCTTTATCGCAGGTGCGACGGCGCCTCCTGGCCGGCGCATGGGCCATGCTGGTGCTATTGTCTCGGGCGGATCGGGTACGGCTGAATCCAAGATCGAGAAAATGAAAGAGTGCGGTATTCGCGTTGCACCGACGCCGTCGGAAATGGGATCCACACTGTATACGTTGTTAGAGGAACGCGGGTTGTTGGAAGTCTGCAAAACCCATTAACGAATTGTGACAAAAAGCCATCCGAGCGATATGCCTCGGGTGGCTTTTTTACGATCTGCAATCGACGCTTCCTATGTCGAATTCGACAATAAAGCTAGGTCGATGACGGAAGGTGTGGGTACTTGTGACGGAACGGGAACTGCGACTTTTCTGGGCGCTCTGCCCAGGATTGGAACCAGGCACATGGAGACGAATGCTGCACGTGTTTGGCTCGGCTACATCATTGTCAAACGCGGATGAATCAGACTGGGCCGAGTCTGTACGGTTGCATGCGCAAACCGTTCACCGCATGGTAGCATGGCGGGAATCGTCCCCCAACATCAGTGTGTTGGAGGCTCGTCTCAACGAACAGAACATTGTGTGTATCGTACGCGGTGATCCAATTTATCCACAAAAACTTGAAGCTTTGTTTGATCCGCCCGAGGTGTTGTTTGCGCGGGGCAATGTTGATTTGCTCAATTCTTTTATGTCCGTCGCTGTGGTTGGGACGCGGCGCGCCACTGCTTATGGAGTGACCGCCACCAAGTGGATCGCAACGACGGTGGCGGAAGCCCGAGGCATTGTCGTTTCCGGTATGGCGTTGGGGATCGATGCCATTGGACATGAAGCAGCCCTTGCGACAGGTGGAGCGACTGTCGCCGTTCTCGGTTCCGGCGTGGATGTGTGCTATCCACCATCTCATGCGAGACTTTATGCCGAAATTGGCGAGCGGGGACTACTTCTGAGCGAATATGCTCCAGGTTCCTTGGTACGTAAGCACCATTTTCCGGAGCGCAACCGCATCATTGCGGGTATATCCAATAGTACTGTCGTAGTACAGGCGGGCGAGCGTAGCGGTGCACTTGGCACAGCGGCCGTCGCACTTGATATTGGCCGCGACGTCTACGTCGTGCCGGGGCCCATCACCTCGCGCGCCAGTCGCGGATCGAACCAATTGTTATTTGACGGAGCCATCCCGCTGGTCGATCCGGCAATATTGCTTCAGGACCAATTTGGCATTGGAGACGCAACGACAACCGTGCGCAAACAAGTGCCAAAACATATAGCCCAAGTGTACGATAGGCTGGCCGAGGACGGTCCGCTTCGGGCCGGAGAATTGGCACTCTTATTGTCAATGCCCCCTGGGCACATCTATGCCACATTATTGGAACTAGAGGTGGAGCACCTGGTTGAAAAGCTGCCCGACGGTCGATACCAGGTGATATTGTAAAATGGGATTGATGATTCATGTGTGTAAAATGATTCCTTGTCTAAGCTGAAGACTTGCATATCACCCTAGGTCTATGGGGTGATCGCAGTGTTCGGTCTCGATACGGCGCGTACTTGGATTCAGAGATGCGTACGATGGTGCAGCGTGTGTTTGACTTGTATGAGCGTTGCAATTGTACCTGCGCATTGCGCATACGGTGCGGACTATTGTGACCGAGATCGAGTTTCGGTCGCTCCACATGTCCTTACAATTGGCGACACAGATCCGCGTGTGTATTGGTTACATGAGCAGTTGGTCGAACTAGGGTATTTACCCTTCACCTTCCGTCCTTTGGTCCCGACGGACAGATTGTATCGAGCAGGCCGGGACGATCCAGATATCGGTGTATTTACGTGGAAATACACAAACGTACCGGATACCCTACGGGAGTTATGGGACCCTTGTCGCTATAACGAGTTGACCCGAGGTGCAGTCATGACTTTTGAAATGGATCATGGTCTGCGGCCGGATGGATTCGCGGGTCCAGCCGTATTTCGGGCGATTGCGCTCTCTTCCACGTGTGTCCTTGGCACGTTCCGCCCGTATCGGTATGTATATGTCAAGCAGTCGATCCCGCAGATAGTTCGCGTATGGGAAAACGGATCCTGGATCTTCTCGGCCCCGTGCAGTACCGGCGTCGATGCGGCACCTACGCACACAGGCACGCATGTGATTTACCTACGCAATCGGGAGCAAAGCATGGACGGTGTTGGACCAAGCGGCAAACCGTATCATGTAGACCATGTACCGTATGTAAGCTTTTTCTACCAGGGTGAAGCGCTGCATGGCCTTTCCAGATCTCGCTACGGTATTCCGCAAAGTGCGGGATGTGTGGAATTGGCCATTCACGACTCGAAACGGTTATGGGAGTTAACGGATTACGGAACGTTGGTAACGATTGGTGATCCGCAAGACCAACACTAACATCCATCAAGTCACCATATATATCATGTGATGTAATACTTTTTATCTTACATACGCTATGTCCTTGCTGTTATACTCTTCGTCGTCAAATACTAAGCCGAATCTCCAGATTGATGATCTGGGGTACGGGGGACTTCTTGGTTGTAAGACCTTGGGGTGAATCGCCATCTGCGACGGGTGTCTCGTCACCCGAACCCGACAACTAACCCCGGAGGCAGAACGAGAGGATTTGGGCAGATTGCGTAAAAAACATTGGTTACTCGCAGCAGCGACGATGTGTCTGACCAGTGCATTTGGTGTTTCGACCGCGATGGCCGCGACCGTTAAAGTCGCACCGGGGCAATCGCTATGGTCAATTGCTCATCGTGCTGGTATTTCTGTGCAAAGTATTGAAGCAGCGAATCCTGGTATGGATCCGATGAATCTACAGGTGGGTGCTACCGTGCAAGTTCCGAGCCCCACAGCGTACGTGGTCAAGCCAGGGGATACCTTGTTTACGGTTGGTCGACATTATGGAGTTACTCTTAGTGCCATGCTGGATGCGAATCCACAAGTCAATCCGCAAAATTTGCAAATTGGTTCGACGATCCGCGTTCCGATCACATCCGCCCAAACTACTCCTACGACAAATGGAACCAGACAAGCAAATCAGGCGGTCAATGCCCATGTTGCCGCACCCACATCCGATACTACAAGCAATTTATATTGGCTTGAACACGTGATTAACGCTGAAGCAGGCGGGGAATCTCTGCAGGCGCAAATTGCGGTAGGAGATGTCATTATGCATCGTATCGCAGCGGGTGGGTACGGGAACACGGTTCAGCAGGTCGTGTTTCAAGTGAGTAACGGCCACTACCAGTTTACGAGCGTTGCAAACGGATATATTTACACAGCACCAAACAGCTCCAGCATTACAGCAGCAGAGGACGTTCTACAAAAAGGACAAGACCTGGTTCCCGGTGCGCTGGTGTTTTACAATCCGTCCGAAACGCCAGCGGGCAGTTGGGTACGTCAGCAACCGGTGATTCGTCAGATTGGGAATTTGGTTTTTGCAAAGTGATACGTACGTTTATTAGGGTGGAGCACACTGATGTTCCACCCTATTGAAGTTTTTGACCTGTTTTTGAAAGTTCGACATCGCTTGGCGACGCGATTGCTTGTCGAGCCATCTGTAGTATGCCCTCTAAACTGTGTGCACCTGCGATGAACCGCGCTGGATGACAAAATGTAGCGTCTATGGTACCACATGCCTCGGCGAGCTCCGCTCCTTCTTTTCCTGCCCAAGAGGCAGGAAGGGGCTTTCTCGCCTCGAAGCTGCGAGGGCTTTTCGGCACGACCTGTAGGCGATACTGTCCAGTTTTGTCTGGAAACACAACGTACAATACACTTGCCTGTGTGTCCAATTCCATTAAAGTCTCTGTCCATGGACAGAACCTCGGAAGGACCATAAGAGATGGCTCCGTTCGAGCTTGAAAAGCTGTTTTTACAATCTCTACCGCATCGATCCGGCTAATTTCGTGCCGTATATAATTGTCGAGAATGACAGTCGCAAAGCGGACAGCACGTTCGAATGCCTCGTTTTCATCATCGGCCGCGTTCCATGGCGGGTTAAAGGATCCTACCAATTCAGAAATGCCCTTAATACGGGTGTCTCTGTCCAGGTCTATGCCGTTGTCAATGGCGTCAATCGCTTGAATAAGTTTTTCATCAATGTGTGCGTGCACGATGTTGCGGTTTCCCTCATCTTCAACACCGAAGTGCGAAATCAACGCAGCGCCAAAGTCCCTCCAAATTAGCCCAGCGGATGCAAAAGGTAAACCGTTTGCACGGTATACTTTTTCAACTGTGTGATGGTCATACGGTGAGCCGTTTACGTCGACAACAATATCACAGGTAGCGAGCGCTTGAGGTGAACGCGAGCGTACCACCTCTGCATCCGGATACAGTTGACGCAGAATTGCGACGGCGAACACTTCGTCCGCGTGAAATTTCCCGTGATGGGTGCCAATTTTCATTGCTGTTGACCACCTTTCGCTCATGCATCCAACACGGATGACACCGCGCATATGATTTCACGTTAACATCAATCGCTCGGCTGTACAACTGTCGTGCTGGTGTGATCCGTACTCACTGCTCGCATTATAAATAATAGAAGAAATTCGACACGATTCACGATGGAAAACCGATTGCAAATCGCGCAATATAAAAGTGGCCTTGTTTGCAAAGATTTTTGTTCCGGTGATAATATGGGTTGAACTAAGGAACGGCACTGCCAAGGCGTACGACGAACAGGAGGATATGCTGTGGCGGATTATTTGGTTATCGTCGAGTCGCCGGCCAAGGCAAAGACGATTGGTAAATATTTAGGAAGTCGATACACCGTTAAAGCCTCCATGGGACACGTACGGGATTTACCTAAGTCGCAGTTGGGCGTCGATGTGGATCATGGATTTGAACCCAAATATATTACAATTCGCGGTAAAGGTGATGTGATCAAAACACTTCGCAACGCAAGTAAGAAGGTCAAAAAGGTGTTTCTCGCGGCCGACCCTGACCGTGAAGGGGAAGCCATCGCGTGGCATCTACAACACATCCTCGACTTGAATCCCGAGGAAGACTGCCGCGTCGTGTTTCATGAAATCACAAAGGACGCCGTGCAGCAGGCCTTTAAACATCCTCGCAAGATCAACATGGACTTGGTAAACGCCCAGCAGACGCGACGGATCTTGGATCGCCTTGTCGGTTATCAGTTAAGTCCTTTACTGTGGCGTAAAGTCAAAAAAGGTTTGTCTGCCGGACGTGTACAGTCGGTTGCCGTGCGCTTGATTGTGGATCGTGAAAATGAAATTCGGAAGTTTCAGCCGGAGGAATATTGGACGGTTGACGCCATCGCGAATGTGGGTTCCAAAAAGTTGATTTCGCGGTTCTATGGCTATGATCAAGAAAAGACGAGCCTACCCAATGAGGATGCTGTAAAAGAACTGTTGCGGCGCATGGACAATCAGGCATTGACTGTTCGTCGCGTCAAAAAGTCCGAACGTCGTCGCAACCCGGCCGCGCCGTTTACCACGAGCAGTTTGCAGCAGGAGGCCGCGCGGAAGTTGGGGTTTCGAGCGTATAAGACCATGTCGGTCGCACAACAGTTGTACGAGGGTCTTGATATCCCCGGTGAGGGGACCGTGGGTCTTATCACGTATATGCGTACTGACTCGACGCGTATTGCAGCGTCGGCACAAGAAGAGGCGAGAGCGTTTATTCAGGCGGAATATGGTGTGGATTATGTACCAGATAAACCGCGACAATATGCCAAAAATGAAGATGCTCAAGATGCGCACGAGGGTATCCGTCCGACATCTGTACATCGCCATCCGGACAAATTAAAGGATCATCTCTCGCGAGACCAGTATCGGCTTTATAAGTTAATTTGGGAACGTTTTATTGCGAGCCAGATGGCGTCTGCCATTTTGGATACGACAACCGTGGATTCTGAAATCAACGGGGCGTGGTTTCGCGCTACCGGATCGGTGGTCCGTTTCCCTGGTTTCATGGCCGTCTATATTGAGGGAAATGATGATGCAGACAGTGATGAAAATGGAAAGCTGTTGCCTCCTGTCGAGGAAGGTGATGTGCTGAGTGTCGCAGATGTGCGCCCGGAGCAGCATTTCACCCAGCCACCGCCGCGGTACTCGGAGTCAAGCCTTGTCAAGGCGATGGAGGAACTCGGGATTGGCAGACCGAGCACATACGCTCCGACAATTGATACGATCCTAAAGCGCGGTTACGTTGTATTGGAGCAAAAGCGTTTCCTCCCAACCGAGTTAGGCGAAATTGTCGTGAATTTGCTGAAGGAAAACTTCAACCAACTGATTGACGTCGATTTTACAGCCAACATGGAACAAGAGCTTGACGCGGTGGAAGATGGTGAAGCGAACTGGGTTGCATTGATTGATCACTTTTATCACGACTTCCAGAAGAATCTAGAGGAGGCGGAATCCTCGCTCGAACATGTCGAGATCAAGGATGAAGTTTCTGATGTGCCTTGCGATAAATGCGGGCGGATGATGGTATACAAAACCGGACGGTATGGAAAGTTTCTTGCTTGCCCGGGCTTTCCCGAGTGCCGTAACACAAAACCAATTGTCAAGGAAGCTGGTGTCAATTGTCCTAAGTGCGGGAAGCCCTTACTCGAAAGACGGGGTAAGACGAGAAAGGTATTTTACGGATGTAGTGGATATCCTGATTGCGACTACGTGTTGTGGCAACGCCCAACTGGCCAGTCCTGCCCGACATGTGGTCATCCGATGGTAGAAAGGCAGTCTAAGGGAAAGGTCACGGTCTTTTGCAGTAACGAAAAAGCGCATCCGCACGCCCCGGCTTTTGCTGAAAGTGGTTCGCGGAAATCTTCTTAAAGACTCAGTTCGTAAGGAAGTGCTCACAATGAAGAAGGTTACTGTGATTGGTGCTGGTCTGGCTGGAGCTGAAGCTGCTTGGCAGGCTGCGCAACGCGGTGTGCAGGTCGTTTTGTACGAAATGCGTCCGGTGCGTCAGACGCCGGCGCATCACACAGAACAGTTTGCGGAGTTGGTGTGTACCAACTCATTTCGTGCGGCTAGCATCACAAACGCTGTCGGCTTATTGAAGGAAGAGATGCGTCGTTTAGATTCGGTCATTATGAAGGCTGCCGATGAACATCAAGTTCCGGCAGGCGGTGCATTGGCCGTGGATCGCGAACGTTTTTCCGCACGTGTTACGGAACTTGTAGAAGGGCATCCAAACATTGAAGTGCGCCGTGAGGAAGTTCTGGAAATTCCTTCGGAGGGAATCTGCGTTGTCGCCACTGGCCCTCTCACGTCACCCGCATTGTCAGACAGCATTCGGCGATTCATTGGTCACGATTACCTTTACTTCTTTGACGCAGCGGCCCCCATCGTGACGAAGGAGTCTGTCGACATGGACAAGGTATTTCTACAATCCCGTTACGATAAAGGGGAAGCCGCCTATTTAAATTGTCCCATGGACGAAGACCAATTCAATCGCTTTTACGAAGAGTTGATTCATGCGGAACGCGCTGAATTGAAAGATTTCGAAGAGGAAAAGTACTTTGAGGGCTGCATGCCGATTGAGGCGATGGCAGCTCGCGGCCGGCAGACGTTGTTGTTTGGTCCGATGAAACCGGTTGGACTTCGTGATCCGCGAACAGGAAAACGACCTTACGCCGTTGTTCAATTGCGTCAAGACAATGGAGCCGCGACTCTATTTAATATTGTGGGGTTCCAGACACACTTGAAGTGGGGCGAGCAGAAACGAGTGTTTGCGCTCATTCCGGGTCTCGAAAATGCGGAGATCGTGCGTTATGGTGTTATGCATAGGAATACGTACATCAATAGTCCGCGGACGCTACTACCTACATATCAATCGAAGGCTCGACAGGAGCTATTGTTTGCCGGACAAATCACAGGCGTCGAGGGCTATGTCGAATCGGCTGCGTCGGGTTTGGTTGCTGGGATCAATGCGGCGCGTATAGCAGCGAACCTAGATCCTGTGACAATGCCCCATACAACGTCAATTGGCAGTCTCGCTCACTACATCACACATACATCTGGGGATAATTTCCAACCTATGAATGCCACGTTCGGACTGTTTCCGCCGTTATCAGAACCGATTAAGGATAAACGGCAACGTAATGAAGCGTATGCGCATCGCGCGCTGGCGGATTTGTCCGAGTGTATTGCAAGTACACGGGTGAGTTGAATGATGGCGTTGGAAGAATGGATTGTGCGTTTTGTAGACGAATTCAGGGCAAGGTGGAGCCCGAACACCTTGCAGGCATACGAGCGAGACCTAAAGCAATTGTGCGCGTGGCTCGCAAGGCGGGGCATAACGGACGTGGCGGTTCTGTCCACCAGAGAGATTCGTACGTTCATTGCCGATAAACTGGCGGAAGGCAAATCGAAGGCAAGCGTATCACGCCAATTGTCGTGCTATCGCTCTTTTTTTGCGTTTCTTGAGCGAGAAGGCGCAATCGAGCGCGATATTCTTCAATTGCTGACGCTGCCCAAGCGTGACAAGCCTGTTCCTAAGTACTTATATCAAGAAGAAGTTTCGCAACTTCTTGATCATATTGACGGACGTGATTTCGCTTCCCTGCGCGATCGGGCTCTTCTCGAGTGTATCTACGCATCGGGGGTTCGTGTGAGTGAATGTGTAAGCATTGATATCGGAGATTTTTCACTGAGCGACGGCTATGCGTATATCATGGGTAAGGGTGGAAAGGAACGCTATGTGTTGCTAGGTAGCAAGGCTATCGCGGCACTCCAACGATATTTGGATGCGCGAGGTACGGTCGCCACATGTTCGGCGTTATTTGTAAACCAACGTGGTACGCGTCTATCAGATCGCAGTGTCCGGCGTATATTGGATCAAAGGCTTCGCGAAGTTCCTGGGTTGCGACATATCCATGTGCACGGTTTACGTCATTCATTTGCTACGCATTTGCTCGATGGTGGCGCCGACTTGCGGAGTGTTCAGGAACTGCTTGGGCACGCCAGCTTGTCTAGCACACAGATTTACACTCACACGAGCCGCGAACGTTTGACAAAAGTGTATCTCGAGGCGCATCCGCGAGCCGAATTAAAATAGAACGATAGGAGCGAACGGGATGGACATATCGATGCATGCGACGACCATTTTCGCCATACTTAAAGATGGTAAAGGTGCAATGGCTGGCGATGGCCAGGTGACATTGGGTAACAGCATGATCATGAAGCAAGGGGCGCGCAAGGTTCGACGCCTTTACAAAGATCAGGTGGTGGCTGGATTTGCCGGTTCGGTCGCCGATGCGTTTACTCTGTTTGAGAAATTCGAAAAGCGCCTAGAGGAGTTTCAAGGAAATCTACAACGATCGGCTGTTGAATTGGCGAAGGAATGGCGCTCAGATAAAATTTTGCAAAAGCTTGAGGCGATGCTTATCGTGATGAATCGGACGGATCTCTTAATTGTTTCCGGTGGAGGTGAGGTCATCCAACCGGACGATGGCATTTGTGCGATTGGCTCAGGTGGAGCATTTGCACTTTCGGCGGGACGGGCACTTGCTCGTAATACCGATTTGCCACCTGCGGATATTGCCCGCAAGTCTTTGGAGATCGCATCTGAAATCTGCGTTTTTACGAACGATCACATCGTGTTGGAAGTCGTCGAGTGACGAGGAGGTATTCGAATGGTGATGGAGCGTGAATTGACGCCACGCCAGATTGTGGAGCATCTTGACCGATACATCGTCGGCCAACGCGCAGCCAAACGAGCTGTGGCTGTTGCTCTTCGCAACCGGTCACGTCGAGCGAAATTAAGTCCGGAGTTGCAAGCTGAAGTAACGCCCAAAAACATTTTGATGATTGGACCTACTGGTGTAGGCAAAACCGAAATTGCACGACGTCTAAGTAAGTTGGTGGGTGCGCCGTTCATTAAGGTGGAGGCAACCAAATTCACCGAAGTCGGTTATGTAGGCCGCGATGTCGAGGCTATGGTTCGCGATTTAGTCGAGACGGCTGTGCGTATGGTGAAGACAGAACACGCGGAAAAGGTAAAGGACGATGCGGAAGCACGTGCGAACGATCGCATCGTCGAGGCGCTTGTACCGGATCCAGGAGCGCGATCGCGGGTCAAAAATCCGTTTGAGATGTTGTTTGGAGGCACACCGAATACAAACCATACCGCGGAACCGAGTTCTGATGGCGTGCGTGAAGAGCGGCGGCGCACGAAGCATAAACTGCTTCTGGGTGAGCTGGAGGATAAGTACGTCGAAATTGATGTGGAAGAACAATCCACGCCGGCGTTAGGCTTTATGCCGGGAGTTGGTCCTGAGAGCATCGGCAATTTGCAAGAAATGCTGGGAAATCTTTTACCAAAGTCGACGCGCAAGCGCAAGATGACCGTTCGTGAGGCTCGCAAAGTGCTCACGCAGGAGGAAGCTCAGAAGCTCATCGACATGGACGCCGTGACGGCGGAGGCGATTTATCGAGCAGAAAACCATGGAATTATCTTTATTGATGAAATGGATAAAATCGCAGGGCGGGAACAGCGTGGCCCTGATGTGTCGCGAGAAGGTGTTCAGAGGGATATCCTCCCGATTGTAGAGGGGTCCACCGTTTCAACCAAGTACGGTGCGGTGAAAACCGATTACATGTTGTTTATAGGCGCGGGCGCTTTCCATGTCGCCAAGCCTTCAGATTTGATTCCTGAGTTGCAAGGACGTTTCCCGATTCGAGTAGAACTGGAGCCGCTGACAAAGGAAGACTTTATGCGCATTCTGCAAGAACCCGAACATTCTTTGCTCAAGCAATACACGGCCTTATTGGAGACTGAGGGCATTCGGGTTGAGTTTACCGAGGACGCCATTGCAAGAATTGCCGAAATGGCACAGCAGGTGAATCAGGAAACCGAAAATATTGGCGCGCGGCGATTGCACACGCTAGTTGAAAAAGTTCTTGAGGATCTCTCATTCGAGGCGCCGGATGTCAATCTTCCGTCGATTCAAATTACACGGCAGTATGTCGATGAAAAGCTGGGAGGGATTGTTGTCAACCGCGATTTAAGCCAATTTATTTTGTAGACTGTGGCGTTCGTCAATGTTATATCGAGAATTTGGGTGGAACCGAATTGCGGTTTCACTCCTTTTTTTATATGGAATATGAACGTCATTAAATACTTTTTTTTGTTTATCGATCAACATAGCAGGATTCGACTCTGGTGTGCCGAATTTGTAGTTTCGTATCGAATCTAGTCACAATTTGTATCGGGGCGAGTCGAATGAACGTATTTCAACTGCTGCAAAGTTCCATAAATGCCTCTACTCTACGCCAATCTGTGTATGCAAACAACATTGCAAACGCTGAAACGCCAGGTTATAAGCGTCAAGATGTTGCGTTTGAGTCTTACCTGCAAAATGCACTGAACGGGACCGGACAGGCTCTGATGGGTCAGTATCACATCCCTGTCGGCACGGACGAGAATTCCGTAAATCTCAACGCGTTGCCCAATGTCACCCCGGTTGTTTATACCGACAATTCGACAACTGTCGACAACAATGGCAATAACGTCGACATTACTCAAGAGATGACGCTGCTCGCGGAAAATCAAGTCCGGTACGACACGTTGGTTCAGGATGTGTCAGATCGCATAACACGGTTGCGGACTGCCATTACGGGGAGTTGAGTTGAATGCTTGATAATTCCAGCATGAACATCAGTGCCAGCGGGCTGGCGGCCAATCAACTCTGGATGAACGTGATTGCCAACAATATTGCAAATGCGAATACGACACGCACGCCGCAAGGAGGGCCCTATCGCTCGGAAATCGTGAACTTCCAAGCGGTACAACAGCCGGCAAGCTTTCAAACTACGCTCGGGCAAGCCATGACGTATGGAGGTGGCGGTGTTGAAGTCTCCTCTATTACTCAAGATACAAGTCCCTTTCAACTGGTCTATGACCCATCAAGCCCGGATGCTGTGAATGGATATGTGAAAATGCCTAACGTCGATATCGCAACGCAAATGGTCGATCTTGTTCAAGCTTCGCGAGCCTATGAGGCCAACGCGACGGCATTTGATGCCGCAAAACAAATGGCGGTAAGCGCACTGAGTATTGGTAAATAAATTGGAATGGATGGTTGATCATGATTCCGGCAACTGTGTCGAATGTGTCAAGCGCATTGGCTACGCCTGGCTCTTTAGGTGGAAGCCAGTCTGGGGGAGCTGGGAGTACCTCAGGCACGAGTTTTGGAGCGTTTCTGGCTCATGCAATGGATCAGGTGAATTCGTTAAGCCAGTCAGCTGACCAAATGGCTGTCTCCTACGCGGCGGGCGGACCCGTTTCGACGGCGCAATTGATGATTGCCGAATCGCAAGCAACGTTGGCGGTTGACATGATGTCCCAAGTGGCGACTCGCGTGCAGCAAGCGTACTCGACGATGATGAACATGCAAATTTAATCGTTGTGATTGCGATGATTGAAATAGGGTGAGATGCATTGAATGAAACCCTGCGGGGGATGTGGACGAATTTGAAAGGGAGATGGGTGGGACTTTCTCCCTTTGCCCGACGCAACGCCATAATTGCTTTTGTGGCTGCGTTGGCCGCACTTGCGACCATCGTTTTCGTCGTTTCGCGTCCACATTATGTGACCATTATGGAGGGCCTCGATGACAAATCGCTCGGCCAGGTACAGCAAGAACTTGATACACTGAAAATCCCTAACCAAATTCAGGGTACTGCGGTTTTAGTTCCAGCACGTGAGGCGGATGAAGCTCGCATACAGCTGTCAATGGCTGGGTTGCCGCAATCTGGTTATGTTGGATACTCAAGCGTGAGCACATCGTTTGGGTTGACACAAGACCAATTTAATATCCAGGTGCTCGATGCTCTGCAACAGAGCCTGAATGCGACCATTGCGAGTATTAACGGCGTAGAATCCGCTCAGGTGCATATCGTCATGCCCGAACAGCAGTTGTTTGTGACGCAGCCCACGTCGGATGCGAAAGCATCGGTGTTTGTCACGCTTGGCACCGGTGTGCAATTGTCACCGGCGCAAGTTGCTGGTATCCAAGAACTTGTGGCGCACTCTGTGCAAGGGTTGAGTGTTGGCAATGTCACGGTGGTGGATCAGTACGGCGATACCTTGTCAAGTGATACGCCGTCGACTGGATCGACGGTCACGGGATCGGCTTCGTCAGAGTTAGCGATGCGGGAAAAACTCGAAAATGACCTTCAGCAAAAACTGGTTTCGGGTCTCCAACAGATTGTTGGCGCACAAAACGCGGTCGTTGTGGTGCACGCGAATGTCACGTTTAACCAAACGGAGACGACTTCCCATGTGTTGTACAATGCCCCCGGTTCGACGAACGGTTTTGTCACGAGCACTCAGGTTGACAAGTCGCAGACCACCAATGGAACCGGAACAGGTGGTGCTGTAGGGCAAGCAGGGAGCAATCCGAACCTCAACTCCACCTATGCAGCCGGTGGTAGTGCGGGGTCAAATTCGACGTCGTCTGACACGACAACCAATTACGCATTTAGCTATCAAAACCAGCAGACTACGTCCGATCCGATGCAAGTGCAAGGCTACTCGGTCGGCGTCTTACTGAATAGCAACGATCAAAGCATTACCCCGGCTGTGCAGGCTCAGATCAAGAATTTTGTCGCGGGAGTTCTGGGAGGAACGCAAACTCAGGGGAAAAACCAAGTCAGCGTGTCTGCTGTTCCGTTCACGTCGATGCAACAACCGACAACCATGGTAGCTCCGAGTTCACATCGATTCATTTATGCGCTTGGCGCGTTGCTATTACTTGCTATCGGGGGAGGCATGGTCTGGTATCGTCGTCGACGAATGCAGGCGAAGGAGTTGCAGATACCCACAGTTGTATCGGACGTGTTTGAACACGAGTTGGAAGAACTCCCATTGACGGAAGAAGAAGTACTTCGTTCACAACTGGTGAACCTTGCAAAGCAAAGGCCGGACGATTTTACAAGTTTACTGCGTTCTTGGTTATCGGAGTGACCAAACTGTGATGGTAGCAAGGAGGCGATGAGATGCAACGCCGATCGTCTTTGTCCGGCAAGCAAAAGGCAGCTGTGCTTCTCATCGCGTTAGGTCAAGATGTCGCAGCTGAGATTTTTAAACGCCTATCTCAAGATGAAGTGGAGCAGCTGACGTTCGAAATTGCCAACGTCAACAAAGTTGGCATGGAACAGCGGGAATCCATTCTGGAGGAGTTCCGGGATCTCGCGATGGCCAAGGAATATATCCAGACGGGGGGTATCGACTACGCTCGGGAGGTGTTGGAGCGCGCTCTTGGTCCCCAGTCGGCGCAGGATGTGCTTGCCCGTTTGACGTCTGCTCTGCAGGTGCGTCCTTTTCACTTTGCCCGCAAGGCAGATCCCAATCAGGTATTGGGATTCTTACAGGATGAACATCCACAGACGGTGGCTTTGGTGCTGTCGTATCTCGAGCCGAGTCAAGCTGCGATGATCATCTCAGAATTGCCGACGGAGCTACAAGCGGACGTGGCGAGGCGAATCGCTACCATGAAAGGCACGTCGCCTGATGTCATTGCAGAAGTGGAAGAAATTCTTGAATCGAAACTCTCGACCATGACGGCGGTGGACAATTCTCATACAGGCGGGATTGAGGCTGTTGTCAACATATTGAACGGCGTCGATCGCAGTACGGAAAAAAGCATTCTTGAACAGCTCGCGACGCGCGATCCAGATTTGGTCGACGAGATCAAAAAGCGGATGTTTGTGTTCGAGGATATCATTTTCCTCGATTCCAAAGCCATTCAACGAGTCATTCGCGAGGTCGATGCGCGCGATCTGCAGCTTGCCTTAAGGGTTGCCCGTGAAGATGTTAAAGACGTTCTGTTTAACAATATGTCCAAGCGCATGGCAGAGCAGTTCCAAGAAGACATGGAGTACATGGGACCTGTTCGACTGCGCGACGTTGAAGATGCGCAGCAGCGAATTGTTGGTGTCATTCGTCATCTGGAGGATATCGGAGAAATTGTCGTCTCGCGTGGCGGGGGGGACGATATCATTGTCTAACGTCGTAAAGCACGCGCAGATTGTCCCGCATGTCGATCAGATTGAAATTCCCGATATCCCTGTTCGACGTCCTGCGAGTGGTGAAGTCGAGATGTCTGTGCGAACCCCCGACTTGGAGGAGGAAGCAGTGCAACGACTTCGCCAGATCGCGATCGAGCAAGGCGAGCGGGAACGCGCTCTGATGTTGCAACGAGCGATTGTCGAGGCGCAGGAAATAGTGGCACGCGCACGCGAAGAGGCGCGTGCCAGCGCGGAACAAGTCCGGCAACAGGCGTATGCCGAAGGAATGCAGCAAGGCCTTGCGGCAGCGGCGTCGGAATTAGCTTCGTGGAAACAAGCCGAGTATGACAAGCTTGAGGCGTTGGCCAAAGATATGCAGGACGATTGGCAGCGGCGCATGATGGCGCAAAAGCATGCGCTTAGCCAATTTGCCATCAGTGTTGTCAAGGCCTTGCTCGGCCGCGAACTGCTACTTGCCCCTGTGGCTATCGACGAACTCGTGGACGGGATGTTGCAACAGGTCATTCAAGCGACCTCCGTCTGTGTACGTGTGCACCCTGACGATTATCAGGCGGCCTGTGACGCTGAACCCAAATGGTCACTGCGCGGCATGGGCAAATGGGCTGTGCAGGTAATCCCAGATCCGTCAATGAATCCGGGTGATTGCGATATCTGGGCGGATTCGGTGCATCTCGACGGGCGAATGCAGGTACGACTCGGAGAATTGACGGACTGGCTCGCAAAGCTGGCGGAGGAAGGAGATGCCCGCGATGTGGACTCTGCTTGAGGCCGCAACAGAGCAACTCAGCACCCGTCGGTTGTTGCGGATGGAGGGCAGCGTGACGAAATTGGTCGGTACGGCGATTGAGGCTACGGGACCACGGACATCGCTAGGCGATTTGTGTCTCGTGCATGGGGGGGAGCACGCTTGTCTGGCGGAAGTCGCGGGCTTTCGCGAAGATAAACTGCTCTTGGTGCCCTTATCCGAAATCGCGAGCATTGCTCCCGGGGCGTCTGTTACCTATTTGCAACGCCAACTCGCAGTCGCTTGCGGACAAGGCCTACTGGGGCGCGTGTTGAATGGACTTGGAGAGCCGGATGACGGCCAAGGTGCCATTGCTGGGAATGTGACCTATCGTCCGGTTTGGGGTCGGCCGGTGCACCCACTTCGCCGTCGGCGGATTGAGCATGTCCTTGCCACAGGAGTTCGAGCCATCGACGCGCTTCTGACACTTGGCGAAGGACAACGCGTTGGCGTGTTTGCCGGCAGTGGTGTCGGCAAGAGCACGCTTTTGTCGATGATTGCGCGCGGAAGCGAAGCGGATGTGAACGTGATCGCGTTGGTGGGTGAACGAGGGCGTGAAGTCCGGGAGTTCATTGAGCGGGACTTAGGCGAAGAGGGCTTGGCCCGAAGCGTCGTCATCGTCGCGACGTCGGATCAACCGGCGTACATCCGGATGAAGGCGGCTTTTGTTGCGACAGCAATTGCCGAACATTTTCGCGACACAGGTAAACGTGTAGCGTTCATGATGGATTCGGTCACGCGCTTTGCTATGGCGCAGCGAGAAGTGGGGCTGGCTGCCGGCGAACCACCGTCTTCGCGCGGATATACGCCTTCTGTTTTCGCGTTGCTTCCACAGCTTCTCGAGCGAACAGGGCCTGGCGAGACGGGGGCAATTACCGCTTTTTATACGGTACTTGTCGAAGGCGACGATCTGAACGATCCGATTGCCGACGCGGTTCGTGGCATTTTGGACGGACATGTTGTGCTCTCGCGCAGGCTGGCTAATGCAGGTCACTATCCGGCAATTGACATTCTGGCCAGTATCTCGCGCTTATTTTCGACCGTGGCAAGTTCGGATCATCAACGGCAAGCTCGTCTGGTTCGCCATTGGTTAAGTCGGTATCAAGAGGTCGAGGACTTGCTTCGCATTGGTGCCTATCGTAGCGGAACAGACGCTGAGGTCGATATCGCGATCGAAAAAATCGCCGCGATTCGGGCACTGCTTGAACAAGAAGCGGACGAACACACTCCCTTTGCCGAAACGATGGCGCGCCTTGCTGCTCTCACAGGGGGTGCACCATGAGCGATTTTCGCCGATTTGCACACCGTTATCGAAAATTGATGGAGGGGCTGGAGCGGGTAGCTCTGCGGGAGTACATGCAAGCCGTAGATGCCGAAGCGCGCGCGCAGCATGCGTGGCATGGGCTTAAGGAGTCTATAGAAGATGTGAGGCGACAACAGTGTAAATCGATCATGGATGATTCCGGAAAATGGGTATTGTATGATGCTCACGGGCGGTGGCTACAGACGCGACTTGTTGCTGTCGAGAGAGAATGGCGGCAAGCAGCAACCGAACTGGAGCAGCTTCGCGAAAGCCTCCACCTCCGCCATGTGGCGACGCAAACGTGGGTCCATTTGTCCGATGCAGCGGATTTGGAGCATCGCATCGAGAACGCAAAGCGGGAGCAGGGAGATATGGACGAACTTGCACTGCAACGTTACCGAAAGGCGGTCGAAGATAGATGGCAATAAAGCAGAAGAATGCTTCGACTGCGGATCGCGTCGCAGAGCAGAAGGATGAGAGAAATGGGCATAAGTTTGGCTGGATCCTACTTGTTATCGTGATCCCTCTGCTTGTTGCGCTTGCTGTCTTGGTCGGTGCGCTCCAGGTACTCGGTGTGCCAGTTTGGAAGAAGGTGTCATCTGTGTTTGGAGGGCACTCCACGTCGGCGGCTGGCAACCAGAATGCCACTGCGTCATTGCATCGGACAATTGTCGTTGAGCGTGCGCAGATTATGTCCTTGCAAAATCAGGTGGCACAACTAACACATGAGTGGCAAAAGGCGAAGTCTCAGAATTCTGCGCTTGCGGCTCAGGTGAAATCTTTGAAAGCACAACTGGCGACGCAGGTATCGAACGTGCAACAGGGCACTGATGAGGCGAAGGTATTAGCGCAAATGGATGCTTCCGCTGCAGCATTCGTGCTTGAGAAAATGCCGCTCGCGAAGGCTGCATGGGCTGTAGCTGAGATGACGCCGGATGTCTCGGGGCCTATCTTGCAGGCACTACCTACCGCAACAGCAAGCTCGATTCTGCAGCAAGCTGCCGTCGACGAGCGGCAGCAATCGTCGTCAGGTACATCCAGTTCCGGTGCGAACGCTGTTGGGAACGGAATCAGTGGCTTAGGAGGGGCCAATAGCAATAGTTCAGTGCCGTGATTCTGGTGCTGAACGTTTCGTTGAAAGGGGGTGAGAATATGGGGGTTCGATCGGTGAGTGCCCAGGGAACCGACCCAATTGATTCTGCCCACGGTGAAAAGAAGTCGAGTCCGAGTGAGAAAGAGTCCGATCTCTTCGCCGCAATGTTGGGCAGTTTACAGGGGCAATTCAATGGTATTGGCGTCCAGCCTTTCGGGGCGGCTCGAGTATCTGCTTCAAAGACAGCTCCGCTAGCAACAGGCAGCGGGTCGATGGCTGTCGCGATGGAAAAGGCAAGCAGCACCACAAAGGGCAATTCGTCCATACACGAAGGCGTGATAAGGACCGCTACAGGCGCAGGAAACATGGTGAAGGCAGAAACTGCGTTACGTACCAATTTGCCCACCGGTCAGAAGGCAATGAGTGCGAGTGAGACAGGAACCGCAAATGCTTCGATGATGGTGGCCAATGCCGTACACAAGAAAGCTCTTCCTGCCAACGTTGCTACAAGTCAACGAGAACTGTTCGACTGGAGAACTGGCATCACAGCGACGAGCGATGGCGATACCCTAATGCAGGAGCAAGTCCCTGCTCAGGCGCTCGCGAAATCGGGGAGAGAAGTACAAACGTCTAACGGTGGAACGAATGTTGAGGCAGAAATATTGGGTGCTGTCGACGAGGTAACAAGGAGTCTGACCCGTGCACTTTCCCAGAGCACAGAGTCGATGCCACAAGAGCCTTGGATTGCAAGGGATGTTCCAGCCGGTATGACAATTTCGCCTGACAAAGCGCAAAGTTTGGTCGCCAACCCGATGGTTCAAGCAAGTGCACACAAGCGTACCACACATGATGTGCCGGGTGTGCTCGCAGCGACGGGCAACATCGGACAAGGGTCCACTGGGTTGCCTGCAACGTTCGCCATGAATCATGCCGTTGATACACAATCGCCGATATCGTCTGGATCGGGAGCTATTATCGATGCACGCGCACCTGAGGCCGTTTCAACCCTGGGTACAATGGTGGCATCTCAAGCCGAACAGGGAAATGCGGTGCTGCACGTTCAGGTTCAGCCGCACGGCTTAGGGGAATTACAGATTATCGTCGCACAATCGGCAAACGGTATGGACGTGCAAGTGGTAGCTTCGCAACAGGCTGCGTTTGCCTGGTTGCAGGGTCAATGGAGTGATCTGCAACAGAGCATGCAGGCGGCCGGGTTGGCTGTAAATAGCCTGTCACTGTCCATGGCCTCGAACGGACAGCAAGGAAGTGATGGTCGGTCGAGGGACGACTCGCGGATGCGATCGGGCGGTGTTCAACTCATCCCGGCTATCTCTGGAAAACAAATGGGCTCGTCAGCAACGACCGACTTGGATGTCTGTTTACTGAATTTATATGCGTGACATGGGGGTGGGTCCATGACCACTGTTGTCAATACGACGTCGCCCAACACGAGTATGGTGGGTTCGGCAACTGCACCTAGTAGCAACACTGCAAGTACAAACACTGTCAATCCGGATGGTCAACTCAATGAGAATTCGTTTCTTCAACTATTGGTGACGCAATTACAAAACCAGGATCCGCTCGCTCCTCAGGACAATACGCAGATGATCGCACAGCTTGCACAGTTCAGTGCCTTAGAGCAAATGACGAACGTTGCACAGACCGATTCGCAAGTGCTCTCGGCCATCCAGACCTTGACGAGCGAGACCAATCTGATGTTGGCGCATCAATTGCTTGGCACGCAGGTGAAGATAACCGACAACTCCGGGCAACAGGTACAAGGTACCGTGTCGGCGGTCTCGTTGTCTCAAGGAAGTCCACAAGTCGTTGTCAATGGAATTTCTTATCCAATCACGCAGGTGGTGCAGATGTCGTGACGGCTGTTTCCGGCTGGAACGGCGATTGGCATAATAGACTTTCCACCGATAGAACGGGATCTTCGCCGTCCAAAGGGATGTCTTATACCAGACAATCTACGCTTTCGTCGACATCGTTTCACGATGTGTTGTTTCAAGCCGCAGCTGAGTCTTCTTGGAAGGTGAGTCAACACGCACAACAGCGATTGTCCGAGCGCGGTATTACCATATCGACACATGATTTTGCTCTGATGGAGAAAGCGGCCCGACAGGCTGAAGCCCGCGGTGCAAAAAACGCCTACCTTGTCGCTGGGGGCGCCGGGCTTGTGGTCAACTTGCCATCGCGAACCGTGGTGACTGCATTGGATCACCGAGAGCAACCGATCGTTGCACAGATTGACAGCGTCGTATTTTTGGACAAGTTGGACCGCGAATGCGGGGACTTGCTTACCGGTGAACGACCGATCCGGTGAGGCGACGCCAATTGAAGGAGGAATTGTCATGCTACGCTCTATGAATTCGGCGATTTCGGGTATGCAAGCATTTCAGACCGATTTGGATGTCGTCGGTAACAACATCGCAAATGTCGACACGGTTGGCTATAAGTCTAACAGCGCGGAATTTAGCGACGTGTTGAGTCAAACCATGGCTGGTGGAAATGCAGGTTCGACGACTACTGGAGGGGTGAACCCTGAGCAGGTTGGCCTGGGTGTGAAGGTTGCCGCGACACAGATGGACATGTCGCAAGGTGCGGATTCGACTACGGGCGTTGCAACCAATGTGGCGATTCAGGGCAATGGGTTCTTCGTGGTAACCGATGGAACTCATGATTACTTGACCAGAGCCGGGGATTTTTCGATCGATAGTGCAGGCAATTTGGTTTTGCCGGACGGCACAATTGCCTTAGGATATGCCACGGCACCAACTTCGTCCAGTGCGACAGCTCCAACCACGAAGATGAACGTGCTTACTTTGGCTGGAACCGGAAACCAAGTTTCCAACGTTACCATTGGCAGCGACGGCTCCATCACAGCAAGTGTAACCGATAGCTCGGGTAATACGACCACGAAAACGCTCGGTTATCTCGCTTTAGCACAGGTGCCCAATCCAGCTGGTTTGGTGAAAACAGGAGATAACCTGTATGATGCGCAGAGTGCACCAGCAGGGAGCGCCACCTATTGGACGCCTGGCCAAGGTTCATACGGCACGCTTGCAGCTGGTGAGTTGGAACAGTCGAATGTCGATCTGTCACAACAGTTTGCAGAGATGATTGTCGCTCAAAACGCATATGTGGCGAACACGCACATGATTGGCACTGACAATGCAATTTTGCAAGCATTGGTTAACATGAAAAATTCGTAATGTAGCACTTGACCCGCGATTTTGAGATGGCGCGCGGCTACACTGCGCGCCAAGGAGAATGGGCCGATGATTAGGGTGACACGTCTCAAGGGCTCTGAATTGTGGTTGAATCCTTTGCTCGTTGAGACCATCGAGGCGACCCCAGACACTGTGATCACGATGGCAAATGGACACAAATACGTGGTCGTGGAGGATCCGGGGGTCATTACGTCAAAGTTAATCGACATATACCGACAAATCGGCCTGACGCGGGCGGTCGTGCAGCAGGAGGATCGCCCATGAAACAGGCGCTGCGTACTATGGTGTGGATTGTCATTGGCATTGTCGTGCTGGCAGGCATTTCTGTTGGTGTGTTGCTTTATATAAAAAAGCACCATCATACGAGTGGTACACCTGTCAGTATATCTGCCAAACAAATGGCGGCACTGCAAGTGACCTTACCACAGATGACAACCAATTTAGATGCGTCCGGAATCATTCAGTTTACCCTGACGTTGCAGGCGGCCGACAAGGCTACCGCTAAGGAATTGAATTTAATGGAACCGCAAATTTCGGATCAGGTAAATGAAATTATGCGTCAGTTCAGTTCCGACGAGTTACGGAGCGATGCGGGGCTCAATGAATTGAAGAGCACGATTGTTCGCGACGTGAACAAGTTGCTTCCATCTGGCAAGGTAACAGCAGCTTATTTATCACAAATTCTCGTTCAATAGTGAAAGGGGGTGTAATCGTGTCGGAGGTCTTGTCGCAGTCCGAGATCGACGCCCTGTTGTCCGCCATTAAGAGCGGCGAAATCGACACGGCAGCCATGCGCAACGAGCAGGAGACGGTACGCGTTCGGTCATACGATTTTCGCCGAGCCATGCGGTTCTCTAAAGATCATTTGCGAGTGCTTCGAAGAATGCATGAACACTTCTGTCGAATGTTGACAACACATCTATCGGGGCAGTTGCGGTCTGTTCCCCAGATTCAAGTCGAATCGGTCGACCAAGTGCCATATGAAGAATTTATTCGGTCGGTCCCGGTACTAACGGTGTTGCAGTTATTCGAGATGTCGCCTCTTGAAGGAAGAATTGTCTTGGAGATGAATCCGCAAGTTGTTTTTGCCATGCTTGATAAATATATGGGTGGCGACAGTACAGGGCCTTATCGAGAGCGAGAGCTAACGGATATAGAGGTCACGTTGCTGCGCCGCTTGTTCGAACCGATGTCGTCTATTCTGGCTGAGGCTTGGAGCGGCGTGGCGGCACTTGAGCCAGCATTTGTTTCGTTTGAGAGCAATCCGCAATTTCTGCAGTTGACGACACCGAATGAGACGGTCTTGGTGGTGACGATGAGCGTGCGCGTGGGCGATACCTCTGGTCTCATCAATCTATGCATTCCTCACGCTACCGTCGAACCGGTGATTCCCATGCTAAGCAATCGATATTACATGGATCCGGGCAGACATGCACAAGGATTACGGCGAGCGGACGAACGTATCGAAGCTCGGGTTCTTGGCGTTCCGGTCGACGTGCGTGTCCAAGTTGGCGATACCACGTTAAAGATGAGTGAAATTCTCGATTTGGCCGTAGGCGACACGATTGTACTTCGGCAGTCGATCCGTGATCCAGCTCTTGTCTATGTCGATGGCACTCCGGCATTTTGGGCGAGTATAGGCAAAAAGAATCGCATGTATGCTGTGAAAATCGTACGCGAATGGGGGGCGGACATCGATCGTGAATGATCAGATGAAGTTATCACAGGACGAGATCGATGCGCTTCTGAATGCGAATCGGATCGCCACGGACACCGTTGGTTCGGAGCAGGGTGACCGTCTTGAGCTCACTTCGGAAGAAGCAGATATCTTGGGGGAAATAGGAAATATAAGCTTTGGGTCAGCGGCGACGTCTCTTTCGACGTTGTTGCAACATCGTGTGGATATTACGACGCCTCGCGTTTCTTTGATCCGCCATGACGATGTCGAAGCGCGTTTCCCAACGCCATATGTTCTGGTGCAAGTGGATTTTACCGAAGGCTTACGAGGATCGAACGCCCTTGCGATTGAGATTGACGACGCAAAACGAATCGCCGACTTAATGCTGGGTGGGGACGGAACCAATACATCTGGCGAATTAAATGAGTTGCACCTGAGTGCCGTGGGCGAAGCCATGAATCAGATGATGGGCGGCGCCGCGACGTCGATGAGCCAGATGTTCGGTCGATACATTAATATTTCTCCGCCCACTGTCCGCGTTGTCGATTTGACATCGAGCGAAGCTCAACAGGCGTTTGGTGAAGGTGGAGATTTGGTTAATGTCGAATTTCAGTTGCGCGTTGATGATTTAATCGACTCCCACATCATGCAGCTCATGCCGATTGAGTTTGCGCACGAGATCGTTCGTACGATGGGATTAGGTGGCGAGGAGACAGCTTCCAGCGCTTCGACGCCAGCTGATGATGTCTCAGTCTCAACGTCATCCGCAGTGGCTGTAGAAGAGATTAAAGGCATCATCGAGTCGGCGCCTGCTCAAAGCGGCCAGGAATCGACCGCGAGTCGCATGAGTGAATTTGCTCCTCCCTCTATGTCAGAAGTGGCTGCTGCTCGGGAACCGTTGCCACGGGTGGACGTACGTCGTCCCCATTTCGTCGATTTTGGCGCAGTCGCCGACGAGCGTAACACATCGCCTCGCAATTTGTCGCTTCTATACGACGTGCCATTGAATGTCACGGTGGAATTGGGGCGTGCAAAGAAGATGATACGCGAGATTTTAGAATTGGCTCCAGGCTCCATACTGGAATTGGACAAGCTGGCCGGTGAACCGGTTGATATCTACGTGAACAATAAAAAGATTGCCATTGGGGAAGTTGTCGTGATCGATGAAAATTTTGGTGTGCGGGTCACGGACATCGTCCAGGCTGAGCAACGTATCACGCAGGCATAACCCTACATTTTGATTGCGGAGGTAAAGGAAGATGGCAAAGATCTTGGTTGTTGATGACGCGGCGTTTATGCGGATGATGATTAAAGATATTCTTACAAAGAATGGGTTTGAAGTGGTTGGCGAAGCGGCTGACGGGGCGCAGGCCGTAGACAAGTATCAGGAGTTGAAGCCGGATCTCGTGACGATGGATATCACGATGCCGGAGGTCGACGGCATCGAGGCCTTAAAGCGTATCCGGGCCATCGATCCAAACGCGCGCGTGATCGTGTGTTCAGCCATGGGACAACAGGCCATGGTGATCGACGCGATTCAGGCTGGGGCTAAGGATTTTATTGTTAAGCCGTTTCAAGCCGATCGCGTCGTGGAAGCCGTACAGAAGGCGTTGCGATAACGCATGCGTTTGATACGGAGAACGGGCATCTGCGGGGCGGGCTTGCTGGCCTTGTTATGGGCTATGCCCGCACCGCTGGTTTTGGCGGCGAGCAATTCGGCAGTCCCCGCGTCTGGAGCTGGCGCTTATGTGAAGTTAATTGTGGCATTCATCGTGGTTTTGCTGTTGCTCGTGTTGCTGTTTCGTTTCCTGGGCCGGCGGGTCGGGGTTGTGCAGCGTGGATCCATTGATGTGATAGCTTCCCGACAACTCGCACCGAATCGGTCTGTACAGGTGGTGGAGGTTGGTCAGAAACGATATTTGCTGGGCGTCGGTGAGAACGTTCAACTGCTTGCGGACGTGACAGACTCATACACAGCAGCTTCTGAGGTTGGCACACCGGGATCGTTTGGCGGCACACTACAACAGGTTCTGGCAGAACTGCGCCGGGATTCGCGAAGGAATGACGAACCTTGAGAGGTCAGGAGAAGAATAAGCGTTTCGCCACGTCTTTCGTGATACCTGTCGCGATAGCGGTCGTCCTGATTGTCGCCTGTTCATGGTTTATCGTTGCTCCCAATGTGCACGCGGCTGTACAGACAACATTCGCGAATTCAAGCAATCCCATTCCCGGCGTCAGCTTAAACCTAGGGGATAATAGCCCTCCGTCAGTTGCCAACACCGTAAAAATCATTTTGTTGTTGACGGTGTTGACCTTGGCTCCCGCTGGGCTTATTCTCATGACTTGTTTTACGCGCGTGATCGTGGTGCTGTCCTTCATCCGCAATGCACTGTCCTTACAGACGTCGCCACCAAATCAGGTGTTGGTAGGTCTTGCGCTGTTCATTACGTTGTTCGTGATGCAACCAACGTTACAGCAGGCGAACCAGCAGGCTTTGCAGCCATACCTAAAGGGAACGATCTCGCAGACTGTGGCAATCGAGCGAGCAGAGGATCCGTTCAAGGTGTTCATGGCCAAGCAAACCCGGACCACGGATTTGGATTTGTTCTTATCCTATCGCCATGAAAAGTTGACGTCGGCAATGGAAAAAAATCCAGAGCAGATTCCGTTGACTGCACTGGTGCCAGCGTACACGATCAGCGAGTTGAAGACGGCCTTTCAAATTGGTTTTATGATTTATCTTCCATTTCTAGTCATTGATTTGGTTGTCGCGACGACGCTCATGTCGATGGGCATGATGATGTTGCCACCCGTCGTGATCTCGTTGCCGTTCAAAATATTGTTGTTTGTGATGGTGGATGGCTGGTATTTGGTTGTGAAATCGTTGCTGGCCGGATACGCGACGTAGAGGAGGTATGCAGGTGACGGATACCTATGTCATCGGACTGGGTGCGCAGGTTATGTGGCTGGTCGTCAAACTGACAGCGCCCGTTTTGCTGCTAGGCCTCGCTGTCGGGCTCTTGGTCAGCATATTTCAGGCGACCACACAAATTCAGGAGCAAACTCTTGCGTTTGTGCCCAAGATTGCTGCAGTGATCGTGGCGCTGTTGGTGTTTGGCCCTTGGATGCTACAGAATTTGCTCGATTTTGCGAACTCCATCTTAGGCAACCTCATGAGCTACGTGATGTGACGAAATGAACGCAATTCTTCAGCATTTTGACTTGTTCGTTCTCATTTCGTTGCGCACTGTGGCGTTTATTGTTGCATCTCCGCTGACGTCTATCCGAGCATGGCCAACATGGGCAAAAATTGCTTTGGCATTCAGTTTGTCGTATGTGGCCGTGCCCAGCGTATCGGATAGCGTGCCGGATGTGATGCAGAGTCCTGGGATGTTCGTTGTCGATGGAATACTAGAGGCGTTTGTAGGTCTGCTACTCGGGTTCTTAGCGACCTGGATTTTCTCGGCGATTTCCATCGCGGGTCAGTTGATTGACATTCAAATTGGCTTTTCAATGGCTTCACTTCTGGCACCTGGGAGTGGTGTGCAGTCTGGACTCATCGGCAATTTCTACAACTTGCTTTTTACACTTTATTTTGTTGGCTTGGGTGGACTCGACGGACTGATGCTCACCATATTGCAGTCTTTTCACGCTATTCCGGTCGGTCACGCTCATTTGCCTGGGAATTGGCCGGTAATCTTGCTGCAGCTCATGGGGATGGTGATGGCCCTTGGCGTAGAGATTGCCTTACCCGTGCTGGCCGCTCTTTTTTTAAGCGACGTGACCTTCGCGTTTCTGTCCCGGGCGGTTCCCCAAATGAATGTGTTCGTCGTTGGGCTGCCAGTTAAGTTGTTCGCTGGGTTGGCGATGTTCGCCATCGTCATGCCAGGAACAGTCTATCTGTTTAATCAAGTTTTTATGTTTTTGTTTCGTGAGATGCAATCGTTCATGCAAGTTTTGGGGGGATGACGGTGCGCGTAATGCGATTGCAGAGGTTTGCCGAAGAGCGCACCGAACGCGCCACGCCCAGGCGGCGCGAAGAGGCGCGAAAAGAGGGGCGTGTTGCAAAAAGCCCAGAATTGACGTCCGCGATCGCGCTCGCAGCGCTTTTGGTTGCTTTGCGCGTCGTTGGACCGATGGTCTGGGGACAATGGGAGAACATTTTTCAACTCGATTTTTCGACATCGCCTCCCAAGACGTGGACTACGGGTACAGTCGAGCAACTTTTGGTCGAGCAGATGATGAGTGCGTTGAAGGCCTTGGCTCCCATTGTCGGTACGGCCCTCGTCATGGGGGTAGCTGTTGCAGTCATGCAGGTGCGTCCGATGCTCACCGTAAAGCAACTGATCCCAGATTTTTCACGCCTTCTCCCTACTGCCGGCGTGAAGCGGTTGTTCAGTGCTTCTTCGCTCGTCGAACTCGGAAAGTCGCTCTCTAAACTCGTGATCGTGGGAGCATTAAGCTATTCCTCTATCTCCCGCATGGCCGGGGAAATCCGAGGATACGACGACACGGACGTGATGTCCATTCCATCTGTCGTCGGTTCCCTTGTCTTTCAGCTGGGAATTCGTATCGCGGTTGCGATGGTTCTCCTCGCTGCACTCGACTTTGCGTATCAGCGCTACGCATTTGAAAAAAGTTTGCGGATGACCAAACAGGAAGTCAAAGATGAATGGAAAGATACAGAAGGCAATCCTCAAATCAAATCGACAATACGTAAACGAGCGAGGCAAATCGCGATGCGTCGCATGATGCAGGCGGTTCCCAAGGCCGATGTCGTCGTCACCAACCCTACGCACTTTGCGATCGCGCTCAGGTATGACGGTGCAACGATGACCGCTCCCGAAGTGGTCGCCAAGGGAGCAGACGCGTTGGCTCAGCGGATTAAGGTAGTAGCGTCAGAATCGGGCGTACCCATGGTTGAGAATAAGCCCCTTGCGCAGTCGTTGTATCGAATGGTCGATATTGGCGAACAGGTGCCTGCCGAGTTGTATCAGGCAGTTGCGGAAGTGCTGGCGTACGTCTATAGAATGCGCGCTACCGGGCGGAGGTGATGACGATGGCGAAATGGGTGAAACGCACTGATCTGATTGTGATGATCTTTGTACTCTTCATGATTGTCATGATTGTTATTCCTGTTCCGAAACCGCTACTCGATGTTCTGATTATCTTAAACATCTTTCTTTCCATGACGATTCTACTTGTTGCAATGAGCGCCAAGGAACCGCTGGAGTTTTCCGTGTTTCCGTCGATGTTATTAATCACAACGCTTTATAGATTGTCGCTCAATATTTCGACGACCAGGCTGATTCTCGGCCAAGGTGATGCTGGTAGCGTTATCAACACTTTTGGCAACTTTGTCATCGGTCAGAATCCAATTGTCGGCTTTATCGTGTTTCTCATCATCATCATCGTGCAGTTTATCGTCATTACCCGGGGCGCGGAGCGCGTAGCGGAAGTGGCAGCGCGTTTCACGTTGGATGCGATGCCTGGTAAACAGATTGCTATCGATGCAGATTTGAACGCAGGTTTGATCAACGAGCAAGAGGCAAGGCAGCGGCGTCAGAACATCGAGCGTGAGGCCGACTTTTATGGCGCAATGGACGGTGCGTCCAAGTTTGTCAAAGGTGATGCGATCGCGTCCATTCTTATTGTCGCGATTAACATTGTCGCTGGATTCATCATTGCTGTGGCGATGAAGCATGAGCCGTTTACAAGTGCTTTGCACACCTACACCATGTTGTCGGTTGGTGACGGGTTGGTCAGTCAAATACCTGCGTTGCTTTTATCGACCGCGACCGGGTTGATGGTCTCTCGCGCAGTCTCTGATGGGAATATGGGCGATGACGTGGTGCGCCAAGTTTTTGGGTATTCGCGCGCACTGTACATTGTTTCGGCTGCGATTTTGTTGCTCGGGATTGTCACGCCCATCGGGATTTTGCCAGTATTGCCGATCTCAGCTGGCGCGACGCTTATGGCCAGGCGTTTGCAGGCAAATCGGCGACGCGTCGAAGCGAAGGAGAAAGAGGCTAAAGCGCGCGCAGAGCGTGCGGAAACGAAGAAGCCGGAAAACGTATATCAGCTGCTCACGGTCGAGCCTGTCGAATTTGAGTTTGGATATGGCATTATTCCGCTCGTTGACGCCAAACAGGGTGGCGATTTGATGGAACGTGTCGTCATGATTCGACGACAGTTGGCCATCGAATTGGGTATGGTTTTGCCGATGATTCGCATGCGCGACAACGTTCAACTGAAACCGACACAGTACGTCATCAAATTAAAAGGTGTTCAGGTCGCAGAAGGCGAAATTTTAATTGGACACTGGTTGGCGTTAAGTCCTGGCTTGGACAACCCTAACGTACAAGGAATTCCGACGAAGGATCCGACCTTCGGGTTGCCTGCGCTGTGGGTCAACGGCCAGATGAAGATCCAAGCCGAAGCCAGCGGTTACACCGTAGTCGACGCGCCGTCGGTGATCGCCACTCATCTGACTGAGGTCTTGCGCAAGCACGCGCATGAGTTGCTCGGCCGGCAAGAGACCAAGGCGTTGCTGGATCATCTTAAAACAAACTACGCTGCAGTGGTCGACGACGTGTATCCGAGTACGTTATCACTTGGGCAGATACAAAACGTCTTAAGCAATCTTCTGGAAGAGGGCGTATCTATACGAGATCTCGTTACAATTCTTGAGACCTTGGCCGATGCCGGTCGGCAGACACAGGATATCGATGTCCTGACCGAGCGCGTACGCCAAGCGCTTGGGCGCCAAATCTGTCATCAGTTCGTTGCGCCCAATGAACCACTGACTGTTCTGACGCTTGCCGCAGACGTTGAAGGTGAAATTCAACAGGCGCTTGTCGATCACGGCGGGGGAACATTCATCGGCATGGAACCGACTCGTTCGCAGATGGTGTTCCGCAAAATTCAGGAAGAGATGACGCGCCTGCAAAGCATGGGGAAATCCCCTATCTTGGTCGTCCATCCACGTTTGCGTTTGCCGTTCCGCCGTTGGATCAGTCGCTACATTCCGGATTTGCCTGTGTTGTCTTTTAGCGAGCTCGACCCGAGCGTTCAGATACAAAGTGGAGGCGTGGTGAATCTGACATGATTGTCCGACGGTATGTGGTCAAGGATATGCCAGAAGCCGTTGTCTCGATTCGCAAAGAATTAGGTAAAGACGCGGTCATTTTGAGCACGAAGAAAATTCGTGTGCGCAAGTGGTTAGGATTGCGCTGGCAAACTCGGATTGAGGTTACCGCCGCCGCGGGATCTGACATTCCGCTCGCGCAGCAGGTCGTTATGGATAGGCGCAACGCCACAGGCACGGACCCGGTCCCGCCGGTGCAGGATGAAAATACACGAGGTCTGGCCTCAGACGGTATGGCCTTTGCCGCGAGTATGCGACAGGCCGCGGCGGCGTACCAAAGCATTGAAAATAAACGTGAATATCAGAATGTGGAACGATCCATGGACTTATCCCTGGTGCTTCAAGAACTTGCTGCGTTAAAAACTTTACTTGCCGAACGCCGTGAACCAGAACTCACAGCATCTGACACTGAGGGGCGAACACTTGAAGTATCTATGCAAGCCTATTTAGAAGAAGAAGGGATCCAACGGCAGCACGGCAAGCGTTGGTCACAAATGGTGCTCAACGCTTATCCTCATGTCTCGTCATTGGCGGAAGCATTGCCTTTACTTGCGCGTGTCATTATATCGGACCTTGCTGAGCTGTCGCAGCCTGCCCCGATTCGCAAGGAGAGCAGGGTAGTGGCCTTTATAGGTCCCACTGGCGTAGGCAAGACGACAACAATTGCGAAAATTGCCGCTTTGCATGTACTCGCAGGGCAACGTCGGGTGGGACTTTTAACGACAGATACGTTTCGTATCGCTGCCGTTCAACAACTGCAAACCTATGCCGAAATCCTCAATGTGCCATTGGCTGTTGCCGATGGTGATGACGAGGTGTCGGAGGCATTGGCGGAATTGGAAGCGTGTGATTTAATCCTGGTCGATACCGCTGGGCGCAACTTTCGCAAGCACGAAGTGATTGAGTCAACGCGTCGACTGTTGCGGTCAATAGAGCCCGACGAAGTGGTTCTTGTACTCGCCCTGACGAGTAAGGCTTCGGATTGCCGACGTGTCGCCGAGCTGTGTAAGCCGCTCGGTGTGGATAAACTGGTGTTTACAAAGCTCGATGAGACGCAGTCGGTTGGCGTCATCCCAGACCTCGTTGCAACGTTTGAGACTCCGGTTGCTTGCGTGACAACAGGTCAAAACGTGCCGGATGACATCGATATCATCTCTATCGAACAACTGTTGAGCCGTTGGCAGGGAGGTGAGGAAGATGGCTGATCAAGCCTCCAGGTTGCGTAAACAAATGGAACTCTGGCGGCCATCACCCGCATCTGCCGCCGTGCCAACGGCGCAAGACTTGTCTCGCCCCGCCGTTCAGCCAGCGCGAGTGATCGCCGTTGCAAGCGGCAAGGGTGGTGTCGGCAAGTCCAACTTTTGTGTCAATTTTGGCCTTGCCTTGGTACAGCGTGGCCTACGCGTCGTCGTCATCGATGCGGATGTCGGGTTTGCGAATGTCGAAGTGTTGTTAAATATCGCGCCTGCGCACAGCCTGCTCGATCTGCTTGAGAACCTCCGTTTGGAGGACATTGTCGAACAATCCCCTTACGGTTTGTCGTTTGTGTCAGGTGGGAGTGGCTTGTTCACGGAGTCGATCTTTGACCACCCGGAAGCCGACCGCTTGATGCGCGATTTGCAAACACTGTGTAGCTTGTACGATGTCGTTTTGTTCGACTGTGCTGCAGGTGCGGATCCTATGATTCGGCGAATCGCCGCTACGTGTGATGATTTTGTCATGGTGGTCACGCCGGAACCGACTTCGTTAACCGACGGTTATTCGTTGCTCAAGTGGCTGGCGGGGGCCGGCGTTTCCGTCTCTCCCAAAGTGGTGGTCAATCGCGTGCACTCGCTGGCGGAGGGTCACGAGACCATGCAACGTTTGCAGCTTGCGGCGGGGAAATTCCTCGCGATTGAGGTTGACAATTTGGGATACGTGATGGACGACAGCGCGATTGTACAGGCCGTCATGCGTCAGGTGCCGCTCATGATCCACAGCGCCAACAGTCGTGCTGCTTTGTGTTATCGACAGATTGCAGATCGCTATTTGCAACTGAAGATCGGCGACGTGCCTCGGAGTTCAACGGGGCTCGGATTTTTTGAACGGCTCTTTGCTGTTCGCCGAAGGTGGCCATTTCGCGGCGGTGATCAAGGTGGCTGACGATGTGCACACGCTTATTTTGGTTGGCGCCTCCACGGGCGGTCCGAAAGCACTCACTGAACTGTTCGCGCATCTGCCCTGCTTCCCTGGTGTGGCGTGTTGCGTGGTGCAACACATGCCTGCCGGCTTTACATACAACCTTGCGAAAAGGTTAAACGATCTCTCGGCGTGGCGCGTAGCGGAAGGTGTAGACGGTGGTGTGATTGAGGCGGGAGGGGCATATGTAGCCCCTGGTGGCTGTCAGATGCGAATTGAAGAGTCGGGAGCGGCGTTGCGCATGTCTGTGCAGAGGGAAGTCAGCGGGCATCTGCATCAACCGTCGGTCGATGTGTTGTTTGCATCGGCTGTGGCGCTTTCCGATAAGGTTAGGCTATTTGGCGTGATTTTGACGGGCATGGGTCGGGACGGCGCCGTCGGTCTCAAGGCGATTCGCGAACGAGGTGGCTTTACAGTAGCGGAGGGGCCTGAGACAGCGACAATTTACGGAATGCCACGTGCTGCCTGGGAATCCGGTGCTGCAGCAGTTCGTCTCCCACTGCATGAAATTCCCGCCTGCTTAATTGAGCAAGTCCACTTTGCTAATGGTCGTTGAACAGGGAGGAACGAGGGTGGATATCAGTCAATATCTTGATTCGTTTTTAGCAGAGTCTGAAGACAATCTGGCGACACTCGATGATCTTTGCCTCGCCTTAGAACGCGATGGCGCAAGCGATGATACACTGGCCGCGATGTTCCGCGCTGCCCACACCCTTAAGGGCATGAGCGCGACTATGGGATTTATGGCGATGGCTGATTTGACGCATCACATGGAAGACGCGTTGGGCCACATACGCAATCATCCAACGGAGTTTCAACCGTCAGTCGTCGATACGTTGTTGGCTGCCATCGACGCTTTGACCGCCAATCTCGATCAGATTCGCGACCGTGGATCTGAAGAAGGGATCGATCACAGTGCCATCTTACAGCGCCTGGCAGCCGTCGTCGAAACTCAGAATTCCAGGTCTGTGGAGGGGTCATCGGAGGCGGGGCCGCCGGTGGCCTTTCGGGATCGTGTGGCGGAAATCCTGCGTTCCGGGCGCGAACCGCTGGTGATCCAAATCGCTTTTGCCCCGGAGTGCACGATGAAGGCTGTGCGTTTGCTGATGGTCGAGCGCGCCGTTGAGTCGTTTGGCGAGTGCGCCGCGGTCTATCCCGATGTACAAGCGCTCGAAGCGGATGCTGATGCGTCAACGGCGTATCTTGCCATGTTGGTTGCACATCAAGATGCAGACGCACTACTTACGGCCATCCGGGAGATCTCCGAGATTACGACGGCTGTGGTCGTCGAGTTGGAAAGCATCGTATCGGCGAGTGGTGAGCGCGAAATGAACCAAGCACGTCAGGAGACGGCTGCGACGGTTGCGGTCGCCACAGCTAACGAAACACCCGCGCACCATGCGGCTGCACCAAGTACCGGCGGCAAAGTGCGAGATCAAACGTTGCGCGTACCGGTATCGCGTATCGATGAGTTTATGAACGTGTTAAGCGAACTTGTCATTGCCAAAACGCGTCTGGAATTGTTGGCGCAACGTGGGGATCATGCATTGCGCGAAGTGACAGAGCAAATCGCTCGGTTGACCAGTTCATTGCAAGACGGCGTGATGCAAATGCGCATGATGCCAGTGGAATCTCTCTTTCAACGTTTTCCTCGCATGATGCGCGATTTGCAAAAGACGTTAGGCCGTGAGTTTGAGTTTGTCATGACTGGCTTAGAGACGGAGATGGACCGTACGGTCATGGACGAAATGGGCGAGGCTCTGGTACACCTCTTGCGCAACGCGGCCGACCATGGTCTCGAGCCTCCAGAAGTGCGTGAACGAAATGGGAAACCGCGCAAAGGTACGATTCGTTTGTCTGCTTATGCGAGTGGCGGACACGTATATCTGGAAGTCGCAGACGATGGGGCAGGCATTGATCGCGATCGCGTCCTCAATTCAGCCATTGGCAAGGGCTTGGTCGACGAGCGCAGCGCTCAAAATTGGACGGATGCGCAGGTGTACGACTTGCTGTTTGCGTCTGGTTTTAGCACAGCCGAGAAAGTATCCGACATCTCGGGGCGAGGCGTCGGACTTGACGCCGTGCGCGGCAAAGTAGAGTCCCTTGGCGGTGATATCCGAGTGGAATCTGTGCCAGGGCAGGGAACGACGTTTGTGATTGAACTGCCTTTGACGTTGGCCATTTTACCAGCAATGCTTGTTCAGCTTGACAACTATATCTATGCGATCCCCACAGGCAGTGTCGAAGAGGTGGCAAGGCTGTCAGCTGAAGACATCGACTCGATACAAGAGCAGCCGGTGTATCGCTACCGCGATGGGGTTGTACCGATTGTCGATCTCGGCGATCGGTTCTTCGACGCCCCCTGCCGCGGAGATTATCCGTGGAATGCTGTAATTTGCAAAGAGGGTAAGCGCCGGCTCGCCTTGATTGTCGATGACATTGTTGATGAATTGGAAATTGTAAACAAACCTTTAGGCCGGTATTTAGGGCAAGTCGAGATGTTTTCTGGTGCGACCATCCTCGGAGATGGCCGTGTGGCGCTCATCATCGATGTTCGCCAACTATTTTGATCGATGGGAGAGTTGAGAAACCATGGCTCAGCAGTATGTTGTGATGAAGATGGGAAAAGAGTTGTACGGAGCTCCTGTCATGCAGGTTGTCTCTGTTGAGCGAATGATGGATATCACACCCGTTCCAAGGACGCTTTCGTTTATCAAAGGCGTCGTCAATCTGCGGGGTACGGTCACTCCTGTCATCGATTTGCGCGAACGGGTGGGATTATCGGCAACAGAGCGGTTGGATTCGGACGCTATGCGCATTGTCATTGTCGAAGTCGATACGATGTTGGTCGGCATGATTGTCGACAGTGTTGAAGATGTCGTGACGGTCGATGAATCTCAGGTGTCGGCGCCGCCAGAAGTCGTTGGGGGATTGCGTGCTGTTTATTTGCACGGCGTGGCTCAGCTTGATGAAAGGCTGCTCGTCTTGCTCAACCTGAACCGAATTTTGTCCGACGTGGAAGTTGATCAACTACGCGAAGTAGAAAAGCGGGTTCACGGATGAGACGATTGCAGGTCGATCCAGTGACGCTGGATGCTTTGCGAGAGTTTGGGAATATCGGTGCGGGGCATGCAGCGACGGCCCTCTCAACGCTTTTGGGCGGAAGGGTCAAGATGTCTGTAACGGATGCACGACTTTGCCCATTTTCGGAAATCGTCGACGTGGTTGGGGGCGGAGAAACCATTGTCGCAGCCGTGTTCATTCGAATATTTGGCACGATTTCTGGAAATATGTTTGTGCTGATGTCATTGCCAAGTGCGGATCGGTTGTTGGAGCGGTTGTTGGAGCGGTTGTTGCCGGCTCCGAGAAAAGCTCAGGAGTATACAGAGTTAGAGCAATCCGCGATCGCTGAAGTCGGCAATATCCTGTCGGGTGCCTACGTCGCAGCGATTTCGGATCTGTGTGGGATTTCGCTGAACCAATCCATTCCTGCGGTCGCGATCGACATGGCGGCGGCTCTCTTGGATATTGGTCTGATGATGAGCGGTGACGAGGAGAATCAGGCGATTCTCATCAGTACGTCTCTGGTCCACGACGGCAATAACATCGATGCATACTTCTTTCTCTTGCCGGATCTCGACGGAACAGAGGTATTACTCGATATTCTGCGAGGGAAAATACGGCATGGTTGAAGAGAAGGAACAGATTCGCATTGGGATCGCAGAAGGGGCTATTTTAGCGACTCCCGGGACGTTGATGACGGCAGGCCTCGGGTCGTGCGTGGGATTGGTTATCTATGATGATTCGCGTCTCTTGGCGGGGATGGTGCACATCATGCTGCCAGAGAGTCCGCACGGCCGGCCATCTCACCCGCAAAAATACGCCGATACTGGGATCGCGTGGTTATACGAAACACTGATGGAGCACGGGGCGAGTCACGCGCATTTGCGTGCGAAGTATGCCGGAGGTTCGCAGATGTTTCAGGCGTTACAAATGGAAGCCTTGAGAATTGGAGAGCGCAATGTTCGAGCAGTATCCATGCAGTTGGAGCGCCTGCGCATCCCTGTCCTCGGTGCTGATGTTGGGGGGAACGTCGGCCGTACCGTATGGTTTGAGTTGCCTTCCCGGCACTACCTCATCCGCACCGCACGCGGTGATGAACGTCAAATGTAACTGACGAGTAACTATCCATTGGAAGGAGGCGGCCATCTGATCGAGACGGTTATACTAGCCATTGTCTGCGTGATACTTGTACTCATTTTATATGTTGTGACGGGTGGTTGGCGTAAATATCGTGGGGTGCGCGGCTTTTTTCAGTGGATTCGCGAAGGTATGACGACGACAAACGGCTTTGCGTCGGGAATGTCGCGGCAACAGACAGGTGAACATTCGTCGTCTGCAGATGCCGGCGTAGCTGAAGCTATTGCGGTACTACGTGATATGTACACAGAATTCGACGAGAAGTATCACGACTTGGCCAAACGGATAGATCGGTTGGAGCAAATGTTAGGGACATGGATGCACGACCAGCCTTCCGTTGTACAAACTCAGGGTGAAGTATCCGTAGCCCATAGTACGGAAGTGATGGGTACTGAGCAGGAAACGATGGATGAAGGGAAAAGTCTTAGGGTTACCTTTGACTCAGGTTCAGAAGCGGTGTATTTCTCCATTCTGGATATGTTAAATTCCGGTGCTACTTACGCACAGATTCGTGCGCAACTCGGTGTTACCGACGAGCAGATTGAGGTGGTGAAATCCTTACTGGCCGGCGGTCCGTCACCACGCAAAGACTAGCGTTTGCAACTGGTTGCCGAATTTTGCGGAACTGTGCTATATTATTCAGCAGTGCAATGGCCCACTTACGTGGAGTACACACGAGCGACGACACATAGTCAGGTGCCCAGTGTTAAGGGTTGGCTGTGTGAATGAGTTGTTCGGCGGCCAAACACAAAGGAGGAAGTTAGCTTGGCGATTATTTCAATGAAACAATTGCTGGAGGCCGGAGTTCATTTCGGTCACCAAACGCGTCGTTGGAATCCAAAAATGGCGCGGTACATTTTTACGGAACGAAATGGGATTTACATCATTGACCTGCAAAAGACGGTTCGGAAAGTCGAGGAAGCGTACAACTTTGTTCGCGAACTTGCAGCTTCCGGTGAAACCATTCTTTTTGTGGGTACGAAGAAGCAAGCGCAAGAAGCTGTTAAAGAAGAAGCTGAGCGTTGCAACATGTTTTATGTGAATCAACGCTGGCTCGGGGGAACGCTCACAAACTTTAATACCATTCAAAAGCGCATCCGCAGGTTGCAAGAGCTGGAGCGGATGGAGCAGGATGGAACGTTTGATGTGCTTCCCAAGAAGGAAGTTATTCTTTTGAGAAAAGAAGCGGAGCGCCTCGAGAAATTCCTCGGCGGCATTAAGGGCATGACGAAGATGCCAGGGGCGATGTTCGTGATCGACCCGCGCAAGGAACGCATCGCGGTTGCTGAGGCTCATAAATTGGGGATTCCAATCGTGGCCATTGTCGATACGAACTGCGATCCAGACGAAATCGACTACGTCATTCCTGGGAATGACGACGCGATTCGCGCTGTTCGCCTGTTGACCGGAAAAATGGCTGATGCGGTGCTGGAAGGTACGCAAGGAGAAGAAACCACCGCGTGATGCAACGCGAAAGGTGGCGGGTGCATGGCGCTCTCGTCACCTTTTTTGTGTCGGCATTGGCTCTACGCATAGCCCGGCATCGCGTACAATTCGCTTGTCGGTAATCTCGATGAATCTCAGGAGGAAATTGCGGATATGGCAGAAATCACAGCAGCTATGGTAAAAGAACTTCGTGAGAAGACGGGCGCGGGCATGATGGACTGCAAAAAGGCATTGACCGAGGCGGACGGAAACATGGAACGCGCAATGGAAGTGCTCCGTGAACGCGGCTTGGCATCTGCGGCGAAAAAGGCTGGACGAGTTGCTGCAGAAGGACTCGTCGAGTCCTATATTCACGGCGGTGGACGGATCGGCGTTCTGGTTGAGGTCAACTGCGAAACGGATTTCGTAGCCAAGAACGACGATTTCCGCACATTCGTAAAGGACATTGCTATGCATATCGCAGCGGCAAACCCGCTATACGTTCGACGCGAGGAAGTGCCAGCCGAAGTGGTTCAAAAGGAACGTGAGATTCTGCGGGCACAGACGCTCAACGAAGGACGTCCGGAAAACATCGTAGACAAGATTGTCGACGGGCGAATCGATAAGTTCTTCAAAGAGAATTGCCTGATGGAACAAATGTTTGTAAAAGATCCTGACAAGTCGATCGAGACGCTGCTGAAGGAGAAAATTGCAACCATTGGTGAGAACATTTCTATTCGGCGCTTTGCTCGTTTCGTCGTCGGGGAAGGTATTGAAAAACAGGAGTCGAACTTCGTAGAAGAAGTCATGGCGCAAGTTCGTCAATGAACGACCAAGAGCGAGGGGACACATGGGTGTTCCCTCGCGTTCCGTCTGGTAGCAACATCCTAGAAGACAATGGAGGGGCGCGCGTGACGACACCGAAGTATCGGCGTATCGTGTTGAAAATTAGCGGTGAGGCACTGGCGGGCGACCATGGTTTTGGTATTGATCCGGCTGTGATTCGCAACATTGCGCGTCAAATTACAGAGGTTGCGCAATTACATGTACAAATCGCCGTTGTGGTAGGCGCAGGTAACATTTGGCGAGGTGCGGCCGGGAGCCAGATGGGTATGGATCGTGCCACGGCTGATTATATGGGGATGTTGGCGACGGTCATGAATGCGTTGGCTCTTCAGGATGCGCTTGAAAAAATGGGCGTGGCAACACGCGTTCAAAGTTCGATTCATATGTCTGAAGTGGCCGAACCCTATATTCGCCGGCGAGCGATTCGCCATTTGGAAAAAGGCCGTGTCGTCATCTTCGCCGGGGGGACGGGCAACCCGTTTTTCTCTACAGATACAACTGCGGCGTTGCGCGCTGCCGAGATCGAAGCAGAAGTTATCCTGATGGCCAAGAATGGTGTTGACGGTGTTTATACGGCAGACCCGCAAAAGGATCCGACGGCGACCAAATATTCAGAGCTCGACTTCATGCAGGTTTTGAACGAGGGGTTGGGTGTAATGGATTCGACCGCGGCCTCGTTATGTATGGACAACGATATTCCTTTGTTGGTCTTTGCGTTGAATGAGGAAGGTAATATTCGGCGCGCAGTGCTTGGTGAGAAGATTGGCACGATTGTCGGAAAGGGTGACACGAATGCGTGAACAATTGATTTCGAACGTGCAGGAGCGCATGGATAAGGCGGTTCAAAATCTCCGTCGCGAATTTGCGTCGGTACGTGCTGGCCGAGCCACACCAGCCATGCTGGATAAGGTGCTGGTGGATTACTACGGCTCGCAAATGCCGGTCAATCAAGTGGCCAGCGTGACCACGCCGGAGCCGCGTCTGCTCGTTATCTCTCCCTGGGAGAAATCGATGCTCAGCGAGATCGAAAAGGCGATTCAAAAATCCGACCTAGGTTTGAACCCTTCGAACGACGGGACCGTCATTCGATTAACCGTACCTGCGCTCACAGAGGAGCGCCGACAGGAACTTGTGAAGCAGGTTCGAAAGTTGGCGGAGGAAGCACGTGTGGCGATTCGCAACGTCCGCCGTGACGGAAACGATGAGTTGAAGAAGTTGGAGAAAAACGGTGATGTTTCGGAAGACGAGGTTCGCCGTTTGATGGACAAGATTCAACAAATTACGGATAAGTGTATTGCACAGGTCGACAGTCTGTTGGAAGATAAGGAGAAGGACGTGACGCAGGTCTAAAGTCCGACGTTGCTGAGGGGGATGCCAGACTTGTTTAAAAGTTTTGGGCGCGGTGAAAGAACCAGTGCAACCACAGTCGAGCATCCGGCGCTCCAGGTCAAACCGAGGCACATTGGCATTATCATGGATGGTAATGGCCGTTGGGCCAAGAAGCGAGGATTGCCCCGTATGGCTGGACACCATGCGGGCATGCTGGCGATGCGTGAGGCCATACGAGCGTGTGACGATTTTGGAATTGAATGTGTTACGTTATATGCGTTCTCAACCGAAAATTGGAAGAGACCGGTTGCCGAAGTGGAGTATTTAATGCGCCTGCCGGAACAGTTTTTCCGAAATGAGATCGATGAATTGATCAAACGAGGTGTCAAGATTCGGTTCCTAGGCGACACTTCGCGGCTACCCTCTTATACGCAGGAAACGGTTCGCACCTCGATGCAGCGAACCGAGCACAACACCGGTATGACGGTGAACTTTGCGCTGAATTATGGCGGGCGAACGGAACTGATGTCGGCCATTGAGCGGTACGCGAAGGAAGTTGCCGAGGGGCGTGCGACGGTAGGTGACCTGACGGAAGCGAAGTTTGATCGTTACCTCGACACGGCGGGTTTACCTCCTCTCGATCTAATTATACGAACAAGCGGTGAAATCCGTCTGAGCAACTTCTTGCTTTGGCAAGCGGCGTACGCGGAATTGTGGTTCACAGAGGTGCTGTGGCCAGATTTCACACGGGATGATCTGTTCCAGGCAATTTCCGATTATGGAAAGCGCAAACGCCGTTTTGGCGCCATCGAGTAGGTGTCCGCTTATGTTGAAGCAGCGGGTTATCACAGCTGTGATCGCAGGTTTAGTTGTGTTGTTCGTGTTGCTCTTTGGCGGTACAATCGGCTGGCGCTGGCTGGTGTGGATGTGCACTGTGGCCGGCGTCGTCGAGTTTTCTGTGATGTTTGGACGTCGTTGGTATGGTCCTCCCACTGTGTTTGGAGCTCTGCTCGTCACCTTGATCGAGTGGTTTCCACACGCACTGTACCACCCGTTTCTACTGTACCTAATTGTTGCAATTGTTTTTGCCGTCCCGGTCTTCACGAGAAGCCCTGCTGATTTGAAGCCGTTTTCGATGCTCGTATTTGGGGCTTTGTACATCGGAGCGGGCGGCTTTGCACTCATCGGGATTCGAGAGCTTCCGGTGGGTTGGTTCTGGCTGTGGCTTTTCTTGATTTCAATATGGATGTCGGATACGGCCGCGTATTTTGTTGGTAGGTTTTTAGGCGGGCCAAAATTACTGCCTGCCATCAGTCCAGGAAAGACCATCAGCGGGATGGTCGGCGGAATCGTTGGAGCGGCGGTTGGGGCATGTGTGTTTGGCTGGATTGCCCATCCGATGCATGTCGGCATGTATGCGTTACTCGGTGCGCTCATATCCGTAACAGGACAGTTGGGCGATTTAATAGAAAGTGCCTACAAGCGATCCGCTGGTGTGAAGGATTCTGGCAAGTTGCTCCCGGGGCACGGGGGGCTATTGGATCGGATCGACAGCTTACTGTTTGCAGCGCCGTTCGCACTGTGGATGGTCGAGATTGGTTTGCATGGATGGTTCGGCGTTTGACCGGTTCGACAGGCGGAGGTTGATTGGGTATGACATATGTAACGATTTTGGGGAGTACTGGGGCAATCGGAACTCGCACCCTTGCAGTGCTTTCCGCATTGGGGGATACATATCAGGTGGCCGGACTTGCCGCGGGCCACAACGTCGAATTGTTGGCAGAGCAAATCCGTCGTTTTCATCCACAGCTTGTCGCAGTTGCGGACGACGATGCAAGGAAGCGACTCCTTTCACTTTTGGGCACAGCGGATGCGCCTGAGGTACTTGTGGGTGACGAGGGGTTGCTTGCTTGCGCAAGTATGCCTGCACAGGTGGTCGTCAATGCCGTGATGGGCGCCCGAGGCATTCTGCCGGCCATGGCCGTCGTGCGCCGGGGTGCGCGCCTGGCGCTTGCGAACAAAGAATGTCTAGTCGCCGCAGGAACTTTCATCATGCGCGAAGCGATCGCGGCAAAAGCTGAGATCGTGCCTGTTGACAGTGAGCACTGTGCCTTGCACCAATGTATGCAGAGTGGCCGGCCTTCGGAGGTCCGACGCTGGATTTTAACAGCTTCGGGTGGACCATTCCGGACATGGCCCCGCGAGCGTTTGGCATCCGTGACGGTCGCCGATGCGCTGAAACATCCCAACTGGAACATGGGTAAGAAGATCACGGTCGATAGTGCGACGATGATGAATAAAGGGCTGGAAGTCATTGAAGCGCATCATTTGTTTGCCGCGCCATATGATAAGATAGCTGTGCTTGTACACCCTGAGAGCATCGTGCACTCACTTGTCGAGTATGAAGATGGTTCACTCATGGCGCAGTTGGCGACGCACGACATGCGATTGCCCATCCAATATGCCGTGACATATCCGGAGCGTGTTGATCTGTCTTGGCCAAGGCTCGATCTTGCCGAAGTTGGTCGGCTGACCTTTGAGGATCCGGATTTCGAGAAGTTTCCCGCGCTTCGGTTGGCGATGGATGCGGGACGTGCCGGCGGTTATGCGCCTTGTGTCTTGAACGCCGCGAACGAGGTGGCTGTAGACGCGTTTTTGCGGAACCAGATTTCATATTCGCGGATCGCGTCACTTGTTGCGGATGTACTCGACGATTTGCATTCAGGATCACCGTCGTCCATTGATGACGTTTTGCACATGGATGGACTGGCACGGGAACGAGCGCGACTCTTATTGACGAAGGGTTGATGACGGATTGCCAATCGTAGCGCACCTCGAATTCTATCTGGAGGCGGCTGTCGCCATCGTTTTGGTTTTTGCCGTCTGTATCACGCTGCACGAGTTTGGGCATTTTTATGTGGCGAAGAAATGCGGTGTGGCGGTTCCGGTATTTGCTATTGGCTTTGGCCCGAAGTTGTGTCGGTTCAAGCGCGGTGGCACTGAGTACTCGGTGCGCCTGTTTCCGCTTGGTGGTTTTGTGCAAATGGCCGGCGAGGCGCCTCAGGAAGCTTGGTTTCCCGTAGGGCAACCTGTTGCCTTTCGTGTCAATGAGTTTGGCGAAATTGTTGCGCTTGGTGATGTCAAGGATTTGCCTGACGCCGAGGTGGGGACGGTACGCAAAGCCGATTTGACAGATGCTCTTGAAATGACCATTCAGACAGCGCAAGGGGTGCGCACGTATCCTGTTCGCCCGTACGCGCGCGTAATGCTCAATGCACGTTCGTCCGTGCCGATTGTCGAAAAACATGAACAAGTTGTGGGAAAACCATTGTGGCAACGGGCCGCTATCATTCTGGCGGGCCCTGTAATGAATTTGCTTTTGGCTGGTTTCCTGTTTTCTGCCGTCAACACATACACGGGTGTACCGACGACGACAATCGGGACGGTCGAATCAAATATGCCCGCACAGACAGCTGGGTTACGCGTCGGGGATCGGATTGCTCAGGTTGATAATCAGCCCATCCACTCATGGGGCGATCTGGTGAACGTGGTGGGGCGCAACGGCTATCGCAACGGACAGCCACAGCCACTTCACGTCGTTGCCGTGCGTAATGGAATGGCGCAAGATGTAACGATTACGCCCAAGATGGTTAACGGGACTCCTATTATTGGGATTGACGCGCAAGTATCACATAATCCCTTGCACACGGTGCCTGCTGGTTTCTCGGCCTTGGGTCGCGATATTGCACTTACCATACACGGCTATGTCGGTCTCTTTGTGCACCATCAATTCCAAACATTGTCCGGGCCAGTTGGTATTGCACATGTGATTACACAGCAATTGCGATTTGGTTTTTGGAATGTCGTTGCCGTGGCAGGTGCGTTAAGTCTTGGTTTAGGGTTGTTTAATCTGCTGCCCATTCCTGCTCTAGATGGTGGACGATTGCTTTTTATGGTTATTGAGTTGATTCGGGGAAGGCGTGTCGACCCTGAAAAAGAAGGCTTTGTTCATTTCGTCGGTTTCGCATTAGTGATGCTCTTCGCTGTCGTGATCACATACCGCGATGTGACGCATCTTTTTTAAGGGATCCTTTTCTTTAGCCACAAAAACAGGGACGAGCGTTTCGCCCCTGTTTTGCGTTTCTTTGAATTACTAAGGTGCACTGGAGGGTCTGTTAGATGTCTGCTGTCTTAGATCATTCGCCGTCAGATCGTGCACTTGAACGGGTAAAGCGCGTGCGTGTCGACGTGGCAGGGCGACGTGTGCGGATCGAAGTCGCGAATCCTCTATGCTCAAACGCACTGAATGAAGTCGATGGCAGGCGTTTTGCATCGGAACTCTCACAGTATTACCTTGATCTTTGCCAACTGCGCGAGATTTGTCGTGAACATTTTCGAGAGGCTTGTACTTGTGAGTGGAATGTGGGCGTCGTGGATCATCTACTCTCTTCCGATGAACTGCAAATGATAACGAAGCTTTTATGCGATGGTTATAGTCGCAAGGAACCCGTTGCAGGAAAGCTGTTGTGTCAGGCGCAGGTGGTTCCCCGGACCGAGGAGCGAAACGGGCAGGTCGAATTGCGCTTTGCAGCGCAGGCCGTGGTGGACAAGCTGGCGCAGAAGGACGTGATCGGCTGGTTAACGCGTGAATCCCAAGAGATGTTTGGGCTTTCTCTTTCTTTTACGTTGCATGTGAGCCGTGAAAGTGAAGAGGAGCTCGCAGAATTGCGATCGCGCTTGCAGGCAGAAGAGGAAGAACGAGTTCAGCAGTTACTTGCGGAAGAGGAAACGCGAATCCGAGCGCGGGAAGCGGAGGACCGTTCCGGCAATAAACCAGGACGCGATGCCGGTGCAGAAAGTGCCGAGCCATTCGTCGTTGGACAAATGTACCCGGATCCGGAACCTATTCCTATCCGTGAGATTGTGGACGAAATGCGCAGAGCCTCCATTGTTGGGCGCGTGTTTCGTCATGAACGTCGCACCTTGGCGAGTGGAAGAACGCTTATTCAGTTTAACATTACCGATTTCACCGATTCCATTTCGGCGAAAATGTTTGTTCAACACGAGAGAGACTTGGCTGCACTTGAGACGTTCGGGGACGGCGTGTGGGTAAAGTTGCAAGGACAGGTTCAGTTTGATACGTATGCGAAAGAGATCGTCTTCATGGCGCAGGCTATGCGCCCCGAACCGGCTCCTGTGCGGCGGGACGAGGCGGAGGACAAGCGGATCGAATTGCATGCACATACGGTCATGTCTGCGCAAGATGGGGTTGTCAGCGCGGCGGATCTCGTGCGACGCGCGGCGGCGTGGGGGCATCCGGCGATTGCGATTACCGATCACGGCGGCGTGCAATCCTTTCCAGAGGCTTATGGAGCGGCTAAAAAACATGGAATCCGGCTTTTGCTTGGGGTTGAGGCGTACGTTGTTGACGACGGCGGTTTAGTGGTGTATCGCGAACGTGAGCAGCCATTCACGGATGAGACGACCTTCGTTGTGTTTGATACCGAGACGACGGGGTTGAATGCACGTGAGGACACCCTGATTGAAATTGCGGCAGTGAAAGTACGCGGCGGGGAGATCGTCGATACATACGCGTCGTTGATCGATCCGGAACGTCCGCTCTCACCGAAGATCACAGAGTTGACCGGCATATCCAATGATATGGTCAAGGGTCAGCCCAAACTTGCGGACGTTCTAGCGAAATTTCGCGACTTTGTGCAAGGGGCGATTTTAGTAGCCCATAACGCTGAATTCGATGTTGGCTTCTTGAACCAGTGTGCGGAACGGCTCGGCATGCCTGCCTGGGAAGAGCCCGTCATCGATACACTTGCTTTGGCTCGAGCCCTATATCCGGGTGAGAAGAACTATAAGCTCAAGACGTTGACCCAGAAGTTTTCTGTAGAATTGGTCAATCACCACCGTGCATTGGCGGATTCGGAAGCGACGGCGAAAGTTTTCTTGCATATGTTGAAGGATTGCAAGGAGCGCGGACTTGTCGATCTCTCACATCTGAATCAATTGCGGGGTCAGGTCGATATCGCGCGTGTGCGGCCATTTCACGCAACCATTTTGGTGCGCAATCGCGATGGCTTGCGCAACCTTTACCGGCTTGTATCGATGGCGAATACCGAATATCTGCATCGCATTCCTCGTTTGCCCAAAAGTGTACTGGCGCAATTTCGCGAGGGGTTGCTCATCGGTACGGCCTGTCGGCAAGGGGAGCTTATTGAGTCGTTTATTCGTGGTAAATCCATCGATGAAATTGAGGCATTGTGCGAGTTTTACGATTACCTAGAAATTCAACCGCCCAGTCACTACGAGCCGCTGATCCGCGATGAGGTGCTGCCGTCGTTTGAACATGTTCGCGAGTTGCTGCGGCAAATTGTGGATATGGGAAAGCGCCTAAACAAGCCTGTTGTGGCAACTGGTGACGTGCATTTTCTGGACGAGCATGATCATGTTTATCGGGAGATCTTTTTGCAGTCTCAGAAACTGGATACCAAGCAACCGCCGCTGTATTTTCGGACAACCGATGAAATGTTGGCGGAGTTCTCGTTCCTCGGTGAAGAGGACGCTCGCTCCGTTGTGATCGATCAACCGCAAGCCGTGGCGCAACTTTGTGAGGACGTTAAACCGATTCCCGACGAACTTCACACACCCGTCATCGAAGGTGCGGAAGAGGAGATTCGAACGCTATCGTACCGCAAAGCTACGGCGATTTATGGAAGTCCGCTTCCGGAAATTGTTGAAAAGCGACTCGAGAAGGAACTTCATTCGATCATTTCGAACGGCTTTTCGGTCATTTATCTCATTGCGCACAAGCTCGTGACCAAGTCGCTGACGGACGGATATTTGGTAGGCAGCCGTGGATCGGTCGGTTCCTCGTTGGTTGCCACAATGACAGATATTACGGAGGTTAATCCGTTGCCTCCGCATTACGTCTGTCCCAACTGCCAGTACAGCGAATTTTTCCTGCAAGGCGAATATGGGTCCGGCTTCGATTTACCCGAAAAAGCCTGTCCGCACTGTGGTACATCGTTGCGCAAGGATGGGCAGGATATCCCCTTCGAGACGTTTTTGGGTTTCGATGGCGATAAAGTTCCGGATATCGATCTCAACTTCTCTGGAGAATATCAACCGCGTGCTCACCGCTATACGGAGGAGTTATTTGGCAAGGATCACGTGTTTCGCGCTGGCACCATTTCCGTGGTTGCGGAAAAAACGGCCTATGGGTATGTTCGGAAGTACGCAGAGGAAAAGGGACTCGTTCTGCGCAATGCAGAGATCGAGCGTCTGGTTCAGGGGTGTACGGGGGTCAAGCGCACGACGGGTCAACACCCCGGCGGCCAGGTGGTCGTCCCAAATTACGTCGAGATCTACGACTTCACGCCAATTCAGTATCCGGCCGATGACCGGAATGCAGAGACGTTCACAACGCACTTTGATTACCACTCAGGGCTTGAGAACTGTCTGCTAAAGTTGGATATTCTTGGTCATGACGATCCGACTGTGATCCGTATGTTGCAGGACTTAACTGGTGTTGACCCGAAGACTATCCCACTCGATGATCCAGACGTGCTCGCACTGTTCCGCGGTACGGAACCGCTGGGCGTGACGCCGGAAGAGATCAGATCTGTTACGGGAACCTATGCAATTCCGGAATTTGGGACGCGTTTTGTGCGTCAAATGCTTGAGGACACGAGGCCGACGACGTTTTCAGAACTGGTTCGTATCTCCGGTCTTTCCCACGGTACAGATGTGTGGTTGAACAATGCCCAGGCGTTAATTCGAGAAGGCATCGCAACGCTTTCAGAAGTCATCTGTGCCCGCGACGACATCATGATTTATCTTATTCAGAAAGGTCTCGATCCCGCACGGGCATTTAAGATCATGGAGGGTATCCGCAAAGGTAAAGGTGTCAAGCCGGAAGACGAGGCATACATGCGTGAGCACAACGTGCCAGATTGGTACATCGAGTCTGGAAAGAAAATTAAGTACATGTTTCCAAAGGCGCACGCAGCGGCGTATGTGTTGATGGCTGTGCGGATCGCATGGTTCAAAGTGCATCACCCGCTGGCATTCTACGCAACGTACTTCACCGTCCGCGCGGATGACTTCGACATTGCCCTCATGACGAAGGGACGAGACGCCATTTTGGCGAAGATCGACGAGATCGAGAGCAAGGGGAATGCGGCCTTACCGAAGGAGAAGAGCTTCGTTACGGTATTGGAAGTGGCTTTGGAGATGGTTGCGCGCGGTTACAGATTTCTTCCAGTCAATCTGTACAAATCGGATGCAACTCGCTTTTTGATCGACGAGCGCGAGCAAGCGCTCATACCGCCGTTTGTTGCGATATCTGGAGTGGGCGAGACGGCTGCACGGAATTTGTACGAAGCGGCGCAGCAAGGCGAGTTTCTCTCACTCGAAGATTTGCAGACTCGTGGTCGCGTCTCCAAGACTGTCATCGATCTACTTACCGAGCTTGGGTGTCTTGAAGGTTTGCCTGAGACCAATCAACTTTCGCTGTTTTAGGAGGTCTACGCATGGCGATTCGAAAACTGGAACACACAGGTGTTATGGTCAACAATTTAGAGGAATCCATTGATTTCTATACGCGTATTCTCGGCATGGAACTCAAAGGGATTCTCCAACACAATCAGCCTGGGATGCGCCTTGCATTTCTATCCTTCCCTGGTCAGACGGTCGAATTGGAATTGATTGAAGGCTATCCAGTCGCCGTAGCGCCTGAAGGTCAGGTGCATCACTTGGCGTTTACAGTGGACGATATCGAGGTGGAGGCTGAGCGCTTGCGAGCGCTTGGAGTGTCGTTCATCGAACCGGAAATTACCACGTTGCGCAATCAGGCACGCTATATTTTCTTTGCCGGTCCAAATGGCGAACAACTGGAGCTCTTTCAGCCCGGCACTGAGGCTTAATCGATCGTGTATCGGCGGACGGGAGGTTCAAGATGCGACTTTATTACCTTGGCCCCGAAGGAACGCACAGCCATGAAGCATCCGCACTTGCGGCCCAACAATTGATCCTGGCGTCTGCGGAATTGTGCCCGCTGCCTACGTTTTCGGATGTACTAGCCGCTTGTTTTGCATCGCCACCGGGAGAAGCATTTGCGTGTGTCCCAATTGAAAACAGCATTCAGGGATCCGTGTGGCAGGTCTGGGATGAGGTCATGCGGGCATGTAGTATAGCGCCTTCGCAAGCGTCGCCCGCGTGGGGGATTTTGGCCGCTGTCACGCAACCTATACATCAGTTTGCTATTTATCAGGAAGGGACCGATCCGCTTCAGGTCACCACTGTTCTCTCGCATCCGCAGGCGTTGGCTCAGTGCGCACAAACGCTGAAAGTGCGGTATCCAAACGCCGTACCGTCAACCGTATCGAGTACAGCGGAAGCAGTGAGGCAGGTGGCCATGCAGTCTGACAAGTCAGCGGTTGCCATCGGCAGCCGTCGTGCGGCCGCAGTTTATGGCCTCGCGTACGATGAAGCTCCGCTTGAGGATCATCAAGGAAATGTCACGCGTTTTGCAGTGATTGGTCCGCGGGAAGTGAGCCTGCCCAAGCCGACCGCGCTCGAATGGACAGACGAGACCGCATCTTTGTGTCTGCGCGGAGTGCCGCATCGCCCAGGAGGATTGGTGGGTGCTCTGCAGGCGTTTGCGGCTGCGAATTTAAACCTCACACGTCTCGAGTCGCGACCAGTGGGCGACCAGCTTGGCCACTACGTCTATTATTTGGATGTGTCTGTGGCAGGACTGTGCGACGAGGGTCAATTGTCTTTGCAGCATGTGGTCGAGGAGCTTGCGACGCATGGTACAGAGGTGATTTCCTTAGGTGTGTATCCGGTATATCGCAATCCCGGATAACGGGGGCTATCAACAACAGGGCGTCCATTGGGCGCCCTGTTTTGTTAACGCAGCAAAATGCTTGGCATGCGGACGGCACGCAGATTCCAGGCCACCGTGGCGAGGGGAGCCAAACACAGCACCGAAATGCACACGAAGTAGGGCAGACTGCCCGCGGAGAACCCGAAGATAGAAACATATAAAAACAATCCAATACGGGCCGCCGAATAGAGCGCTTCGCGGACGATGAATCCGATTGCGACATTATCAAATAGCTGACCGACTGCATCAAACTGTTGGGCGTTGACCTGGCTGAAAAAGAGCGGGTTCGCCAGGCTGACGACGACGTTAAAGGCGATGAGTAAGTGTGATCCATGCATGAACAACAAGGCGCTACCCATCGTTGCTGCGGCGCCACCCATCCACGCAAAATTCTGGCGGACTGCGTCCGATTTTGCGCGAATTCCGTAACCAATGACCAGATTGACGACAAGTGAAAGTAAGGCATACAAGGTATTCAGCCAACCGGCTCCCAAAATCCCGCTGCCATACGAGTAGGTCAGTACGCCGGCCGCGAAGTTGACGAAGTACGTGTAGAGGCTACACGTGAGCACGGCGACGGCAAAAGTACCGAGCCCAAAGCCCAGCAGTCGACGGCGAGGTGGAGTTGGCACAGCGGGAACATCCGCCGTACGCGTGAACGCCAAGCGTGGGAACGGCCGCGCCAATGCAAAAATGGCCGTAAACATGGCGATCACGACGGTGAACATCGCCGTGTAGCCAAAGGCATGAATGACGGTCGCGGAAAGTGTCGGCATGGCTGCGGCGATACAACTGGTTGCCAAGTTGAAGCGAGCAATGGTTTGACCGCGTTCACCAGCATTCGAGAACTGGAACAAAACCAAATTATATCCCATATAGTAGAATCCCGAGGCAATACCCATCATCGCAGCGACAACGAGATCCAGCACTAGAACGCCGTGCGGAATGATCATGAGTAGGGCGATGGCGCCAATGCCCCAGAGTGACCCAAACATGATGTTGCGCTTTGTCGAAGATTTGCTGATCGCGCCCCCAACAATAAACGCGCCGATCCAAAATACATACATGACCACGTTATATAACGCCGTCGCGCGTAGAGAAGAAAACCCCTGATAGATGTAAATGTTGATAAACAGGTTCGAAAATTGCGAGCAAAGATAGAACAACATGTTGCAAATGGATAGGCGAATGATGGGCTTCAAGGACGTCGACGCTCCCATCGAAAAATGGACGGCGGGAAAAACCGACATCCCGCCACCTTCCTCGTTTTATCATGCCTCTTGGCGTGTGCGCCGCTGCGCCTTTTCACGCTCACTCTTGTTCAAGATCCGCTTGCGCAGGCGAACAGCTTGTGGTGTGACCTCGCACAGTTCGTCGTCTTCGATGTATGTGATGGATTCTTCCAACGACAGAGTACGGGCGGCCTTTAGGCGGACGGTTTCGTCTTTCGTGGCCGAGCGGATATTGGTCTGGTGTTTAGCCTTGGTCACATTGACCGTCAGATCGTTTTCGCGCGTGTGTTCGCCGACAATCATGCCTTCGTATACTGGCGTTCCGGGCGTGATGAACATGACGCCGCGGTCCTCGAGATTACCCAGCGCGTACGCTGTGGCTTCACCTGTGTCCATCGAGACCAAGACACCCTGTCTGCGCGTCGTGATTGAACCGCGCCACGGGCCATATTCATGGAAGCGGTGGTGCATGGTTCCGTAACCCTTCGTCATCGTGAGGAATTCCGTGCGGAAGCCAATCAGTCCGCGCGTCGGAACATGGAACACCAGGCGCGTCATATCTCCTTGACCGGTCGGTTCCAAGCTTACCATTTCGCCTTTGCGCGAACCGAGCGATTCAATCACCGATCCGACGGCATCCGATGGCACGTCCGCAACAAATTCTTCGATAGGCTCCATCTTCTGGCCATCGATCTCCTTGACGATGACATGGGGCTTCGAGACTGCTAATTCATAGCCTTCTCGACGCATGGTTTCGATCAAGATAGATAGGTGAAGTTCGCCCCGGCTCGCTACGAGAAACACGTCGGCGTCTTCTGTCTCTTGTACGCGCAGACTGACATCGGACTCTAGCTCTTGGAACAGTCGCTCACGCAACTTGCGTGACGTCACGTGCGTGCCTTCTCGCCCGGCGAACGGGCTGTCGTTGACGCGAAACGTCATTTCCAAAGTCGGTTCGTCAATCCTTAGCAACGGCAATGGATCTGCATTCGCGGGATCGGCAACGGTTTCCCCCACCATAATTTCAGGAATCCCGGCAACCGCCACGATATCCCCTGCAAATGCTTCGTTCACTTCGATCCGCCGTAACCCCTGATGGGCAAACAGCTTCTGGATGCGTTTTTGGACGACGGTGCCGTCGCGTTGGATGAGGGCGACGGTTTCACCTTGCCGCAGGACGCCGCGTGCAATGCGGCCAATGCCGATGCGTCCCAAATATTCATTGTAATCGAGCATCGTGACTTGCCATTGTAAGGGTCCTGAAACGTCGACGTCAGGTGCTGGAATGTGTTCAATAATAGCTTGGAACAAGGGTTCCATATTCGTCCCTGGCACACTCGGGTCGTCCGTCGCAGTACCGAGTATTGCCGATGTGTAGACGACGGGAAATTCGAGTTGATCTTCATTGGCGCCGAGATCGATAAACAAGTCCAGCACTTCATCGATGACTTCGGCTGGGCGGGCGTTGGGTCGATCCATCTTATTGACCACGACCACGGGTACAAGTCCGGCAGAGAGGGCCTTTTCAAGTACAAAACGCGTTTGTGGCATGACGCCTTCAAACGCATCGACGACGAGCAATACGCCGTCGACCATCTTGACGATGCGCTCGACTTCGCCGCTGAAGTCTGCGTGGCCAGGTGTATCGACGAGGTTGATGCGGTAATCTTTATAAGGTATGGATGTGGTTTTGGCGAGAATCGTGATGCCGCGTTCGCGCTCGAGGTCGTTGGAGTCGAGCGCCCGCTCGTGAATCTGCTCATTGTCGCGGAAGAGTCCCGACTGTTTAAGCAGTTGGTCAACCAGGCTTGTCTTGCCGTGGTCGACGTGCGCGACAATCGCCACGTTCCGCATCCGAGTTACATCGGTTTGCATGGTGTCCTCCTTGCACTGACTTTGCGCTAAACACGATAGCACGAAGGCTTCACGATTACAACGCAGTTGGCGATTGGCCGCGTTTGCAGGGAGCTTCCATAGGTGGTATAATGCATGTGTTAGGCTTCGTATACCGTGTACGGACAAGAGTGGGGCTATTTCCCACTCTTTGATTTATGCTAGGCACTTTTTGGCGTACGCGTGGCGATGGCAAGATGACCGAGCCCGAGCTTGGGGAGGATGGCACGTGGCGAAAGAACGTGTGACGGACATAGTCGAGCGTTTGGTGTTGCCGATTGTGGAGAAAGAGCAAGTTGAATTGGTCGACGTGGAATTTCAAAAAGCAGGCGCCAATTGGTATCTGCGAGTGTTCATTGACAAGCCCGGCGGTGTGGACATTGATGACTGCAGCCGCGTGAGTGAGCAACTGTCAGAGCAGTTGGACATCGTCGATCCGATTCCCGAATCCTATTTTCTCGAGGTCTCGTCGCCTGGTGCAGAGCGCCCTTTGAAGAAACCGGCAGACTTTGAGCGAGCAATCGGTGAACATGTCTATGTTTCGCTGTACGAGCCCATCGACGGATCCAAGTCGTTCGAAGGCACACTTCTTTCATACGACGGCGAGCAGTTGGAACTCGACGTACGTGTGAAAACGAGAAGTCGTAAAGTCACCGTTCCGCTCGCCAAGGTGGCACTGGCGCGTCTGGCCGTCGAATTATGAGCGCTATCGCCGGGATGGGGCAGCCACGGCCGGCGTGCGTGAGATTAATGCAAGGGGGAGGTTCCCTTCTATGAACGTTGATTTTCTGGACGCGCTGGAGCAACTCGCCCGCGAGAAGGGCATTGATAAAGAAGTTCTGTTGGAGGCCATTGAAGCAGCACTTATTTCTGGTTATAAGCGCAACTTTAACTCTGCAGGCAACGTCCGGGTAGATATTCATCGTGATACTGGCGAAGTTCGCGTGTTCGCACGAAAAACGGTGGTCGAGGAACCGGAAGACACACGCACGGAGATCTCGCTCGATGCGGCTAGAGATATCAACCCGAGTTACCAATTGGGCGATGTCGTTGAAATTGAGGTGACCCCGCGCGACTTTGGGCGGATCGCTGCACAGACGGCCAAGCAAGTGGTGACGCAACGGATCCGCGAAGCGGAACGTTCGGTCATCTATGGAAAGTTCGCTGATCGCGAGGAAGAGGTCGTGAGTGGCATCGTCAGTCGCATCGAGCCGCGTGTCGCGTATGTTGACCTCGGAGATACGGAGGCTGTCATGCCTCAATCGGAGCAGATGCCGACTGATAAATTGCACTTGGGAGACCGTGTCAAAGTGTTCATCGCGCGGGTCGAACGAACGACGAAGGGACCACAAATCGTTGTATCAAGAAGTCACCCGGGGCTGTTAAAGCGGCTTTTCGAATTGGAAGTGCCTGAGATTTATGACGGCGTCGTCGAAATCAAAGCCGTGTCGCGCGAGGCCGGATATCGCTCGAAGATCGCAGTCCATTCGCGCAATCCTGAGGTCGATCCGATTGGCGCGTGCGTAGGCACGCGTGGCGGCCGCGTACAGTCTGTCGTGAATGAACTCAATGGCGAAAAGATCGATATCGTTGAGTGGAGCGAGGATCCAGCGACTTTTGTCGCCAATGCGCTGTCTCCTGCCAAAGTTGTCGATGTACAGATCTTTGAGACTGAAAAAGTTGCGAGGACCATCGTTCCCGATTACCAACTGTCGCTTGCGATCGGCAAAGAGGGGCAGAACGCGCGCTTGGCCGCTCGCTTAACCGGTTGGAAGATCGACATTAAGAGCGAGTCACAGGTGTCGGGTGAGGACTTGTTTACAAACCTCGACGAGGACCCGGAAAGTGATGACAATGCAGTCGGTACGCTTGCTGACGATTGGCTGAACGAACCTTAAGCGGTGCGGGGCAGGGGGAGGATGGCATGAACAAGGTGCGGAAAGTGCCTCTGCGCAAATGTGTCGGTTGCCAGGAGATGAAACCGAAGCGTGAACTTGTGCGGGTGGTGCATACGCCTGAAGGTGAAGTGCGCGTCGACCCGACCGGCAAGCAGAATGGGCGCGGTGCCTATCTCTGCCCGCAGCCAAGCTGCTTACAAACGGCTCAGAAAAGGCGTTCATTGGAGCGCATGTTGAAGACGAGTATTCCTGACCAGGTGTATCAAGCTTTGGCGGAAAAGATGCGGGAGGTCGCGGGCGGTGCCTGATGCGGCAGCGGTGTTGTCTCTACTCGGCATGGCGCGGCGGGCGCGAGCCGCGATCGACGGCCAGGATCGGATTCTTGCGGCGATTTCGAGTGGGCAGGCGAAGCTGGTGATTGTGGCGTTCGATTCCGGCTTGAACGGGCGTAAAAAAATGTTTGACAAGACGTCGTATTATCACGTGCCCATTGTGGAATTTGGCGACAAGGCGGAGTTGGGCAAGGCGATTGGGCGTAAAGAAGCTGCAGCTATTGCGATTGTCGAGGATGGCTTTGCGAATAAGTTGCGGTCGCGGATTGGGGAAACCCTCGGAGGTGGAGCGTTTGACGAAAATTCGAGTGTATGAGTACGCAAAGAAAATGAACATGTCAAGCAAAGAGATATTGACCATTTTGGGACGGCTTGATGTGCCGGTGGCCAATCATATGAGCGTCATGGATGACGACATGATCCGCAAGGTTGAAAGCTTTTTTGCCGATGTGAAAAAGCGCGCGGCAGAGCGTCGGGCACAGGAAGCTGAAAAGGAGATGCGTGAGCGGCAACACAAGCGCCGCGAAGAGCAACCAGAAGCGGAGGTCGCAAAGGCGGAAGTGCGGCCGGAGCGCACCGCTGACGCAAATCGTACGCCTGGCAGCCGCCGGGATGGCGATGGAGCGGGTCGCGAGGATGCGAGAAACCGAGGGCGGCGCGACGACCGCCGCGAGGACAGCCGAGCCGAGCAGCGCAGTGACAATCGAAACGGGCAGCGGGACGAGCGCGCTGGGTTTCGCAACGACAATCGCGACAATCGAAATCGGCAGCAGGGCGGCAACTTTGGTCATCGCGGTCCTCGCCAAGCCGATGGGACAAGTGGGAATCGGCCGGGTATGAACGGTCAAAACAGTCGCGATGGCCGTAACTACGGGAGTCGCGATGGCAATCGCGACGGCGGGCGTTTTGGTCAGAGCCAGGGTCAAGGTGGATTCGGCAATCGTGGTGGTCGCGATAACGGACGCTTCGGCGGCGGACAAGGGCGCCCGGCGGGCGGTCAGGGCGGACGTTTCGGTGGTCAAGGCGGCGGACGACCTGGAGGAGGACGCCCAGCGGCAGCTGCGATTGCTCCCGCGCAAACGAAGCCGACCGCGCCCGGTAGTTTGCGTAAGGACAAGGATAAGAAGGATCGCCAGGGATTCGCGCGGCACGAGGAATTTAATGAGACAAAACTGCAACGCTCCAAGCGCCGTGCTAACGGCAAGGGGCAGGCCAAGCCATTGCCAACAGAAGTGACCGTCGAAGGAGCGATGAGCGTCGGCGACTTTGCGAAGCTGTTGCAGCGCGAGCCGGCTGAACTCATTAAAAGGCTACTTCTCCTCGGTGTCATGGCAACCATCAACCAGGAAATCGATACGGACACTATGGAGCTCATTGCCTCCGACTTTGGTGTTACGCTCCACGTTGTCGAACCCGTCGACGAAGAGGCATTGGACATGCTGGTGGAAGAGGATGATCCGGCGTCGCTCGTGCCTCGGCCACCCGTGGTGACCATCATGGGGCACGTCGATCACGGCAAAACGACCTTGCTGGACGCAATTCGTGAAAGCAAGGTCACAGCCACGGAGTCCGGCGGCATCACGCAGCATATTGGGGCTTATCAGGTCGAGATTGCAGACCGTCAAATCACGTTCTTAGATACGCCAGGGCACGAGGCATTCACAACGATGCGCGCGCGGGGGGCACAGGTGACCGATATCACCATTCTCGTCGTGGCTGCAGACGATGGTGTCATGCCGCAGACTGTCGAGGCCATCAACCACGCAAAGGCGGCCAACGTGCCGATTGTGGTTGCGGTGAACAAGATCGATAAGCCGGATGCAAATCCGGATCGCGTGAAACAGGAGTTGACGCAGTACGGCCTGGTACCGGAAGAATGGGGCGGAGATACCATCTTTGCACCTATCTCCGCGCTGAAGCGACAAGGTTTAGAAGAACTTCTTGAGATGGTTCTGCTCGTCGCGGACGTACAAGAGCTTAAGGCGAATCCGGAAGGGCGGCCGCGAGGCACGGTTATCGAAGCAAAGCTCGATCGCGGTCGCGGCCCGGTGGCAACAGTGCTCGTACAAAACGGAACGCTCAAGGTCGGAGACATTGTCGTGGCTGGTACGACGTACGGGCGCGTGCGTGCCATGGTCAACGATACCGGTCGGCGCCTGAAGACGGCTGGACCGTCGACGCCTGTTGAGATTCAGGGGCTCAATGGCGTTCCGTCAGCCGGGGATCAGTTTGTCGTGTACGACGACGAGCGGGGTGCACGTAACCTCGTGGAAAAACGCATGAGCCGCGAAAAGCAAGAGCAAATGCAAAACACGGCTCGCGTGACGCTGGACGATTTGTATCGCCAGATTCAAGAGGGCAATGTCGCCGAATTGAACGTGATCGTCAAGGCCGATGTTCAGGGTTCGGTCGAAGCCTTGGTTCAGTCCATTGAAAAAATTGACGTTTCCGGCGTGCGTGTGCGTGTGATTCACAAGGGCGCAGGTGGCATTACGGAGTCCGACGTCGCTCTGGCGTCCGCGTCAAACGCCATTATTATCGGTTTCCACGTGCGGCCGGACGCGAATACCAAGCGAATCGCAGAGCAGGAAAAAGTTGATATTCGACTCTATCGCGTGATTTACGATGTCATGTCCGAATTGGAGTCGGCCATGAAGGGCATGTTGGCGCCTGAGTACAGGGAAGTCGTGCTTGGTCACGCGGAGGTTCGCGAGACGTTTAATATCTCTAAGGTCGGCACGGTTGCCGGTTGCTATGTGACCGATGGTAAAATGACGCGCGATGCAGAGGCGCGTTTGGTACGCGACGGAATTGTCGTGTATGAGGGCAAACTGGATTCGTTGAAACGATTCAAAGACGATGTGCGCGAGGTCGCCACAGGCTTCGAATGCGGCATTACGTTGGAGAAGTTCAACGATATCAAGGTTGGCGACGTGATCGAGGCATTTACGATGGAGGCTGTCAAGCGTGCCTGACCATTGACCCTCGGGCGCGAGCGCTGCCGGTGGAGGTGTATCCCGCGTGTCTCGAATTCGGGTACAAAAAGTCGCGGAACAGATGAAAAAGGAATTGGCCGAAATCGTGCGAACGAGCGTCAAGGATCCGCGTGTCGGGTTTGCGACCATTACGCACGTCGAGGTGTCCGGCGATTTGCAACACGCAAAGGTGCTTGTCAGCGTTCTTGGTTCTCAGGAAGAAAAGGATGGCACGCTCGCTGCCCTTACGAAGGCCGCCGGCTTTATTCGCGGCGAGATCGCGCGGAGGCTCCATATGCGTGTTGCACCAGAGCTTCTGTTCCGACTGGATGAGTCTGGGGAATATAGTGATCGGATTGAACGGGTTCTGAAGACGATTCATGACGGCGAGGATGGCGGATCGGCAGGCGAGTAACGATTGCATGTGGGGAGGACGAGGCATGGAGCAGTGGCAACCTGTACCTCGACAGAAGGTGGCCGTGTTGGAGGTCGCCAAGGCTATAGCCGCGGACGATGACTGGCTCATTGTCACGCACGAACGGCCAGATGGCGATGCGCTGGGAAGCGCCTTAGCCATGGCGCACATTCTACAGGCCTTGGGTAAGCGTTGGACGTTTGTCGTGGGAGAGGTTGTCCCTGCGCGTTTTCGTTTTCTGCCGATGTTTGATCAGATTCGTCAGCTTGCCGAACCACCTGTTCGACCATTCCGTCGCGTGATCGCCGTCGACTGTGCGGACGAATTGCGCTTTGCTTCCGTTGCATCCGCGATCGCGCCGGACGCGTGTATTCTGAACATCGACCACCACCAGACCAATCCTCATTACGGTGCGGTCGCGTGTGTCGACGCGGAGGCCGCTGCCACTTGCGAAGTGATTTTTCACATTGCGCACGCGCTCGGCGTACCGCTTGTGATCGATCTCGCCAAGTGTCTGTACACGGGGATTCTCACGGACACAGGTGGTTTTAGTTACCCGAACACAACGCAAGAAGTCCACGAAATTGCCGCTGAGTTGCTGGCCAGTGGAGTCCGTCCCTACGATATTGCGGAACCTGCGTTGGAGGCGCGAACGTTGGAGCAAATGCGGTTGTTGCAGACCGCTTTGCGCGACATGGTCATCGCGGATGATGGCCGCTACGCCTTTATCATGGTAAGTCAGCAGATGCTCGCCGAGGCGCGCGCCAATGAAGACGATGTCGAAGGGTTGGTCGGATTTGCGCGATCGGTCGAGACGGTCGAGGTTGGCGTGTTGTTACGCGAGCGGCCCGACGGCATGATCAAGGCCAGCCTGCGTTCCAAGCGCCTTGTCGACGTTGCGCAAATTGCGCAGCAGTTTGGCGGCGGCGGCCACGCCCGGGCGGCTGGATGCAATCTACCAGGGCCACTGGCCGAGGCGAAAGCGAATGTCGAGCGGGCCGTGCAGTTGGCGTTGAAGGAAGTGTGAGTATGAGCGATACAGCAAATGGCGTGTTGCTCGTCGACAAACCTGTCGGGCCGACTTCACACGACGTGGTCGCCAAGGTGCGGCGCAAGCTCGGCACACGCAAGGTCGGTCATGCCGGCACGCTCGATCCCGGTGCAAGTGGGTTGCTTATGATCTGTGTAGGCAATGCCACAAGACTCTTGGAGTATTTCACAAGCGCCGATAAGTCGTACACGGGGACGGTTGTATTTGGCATTGGTACGGACACGGACGATGCCGCAGGAAGTGTGACACGGCAAGCTTCCGCGGCCCATTTGACGTTTGCCGATCTCCGCAAGGCGGCAGAGGCGTTCCTCGGCGTAACCATGCAGACCGTACCGGCGTATTCTGCTGTTCACATCGACGGTGTGCGTGCTTACGAACTGGCACGGAAAGGTGAGACGGTGGCGTTGCCGGAGCGCAAAATTCACGTTTCGCATTTCGAACTGGCCGACTTTCGCGCCGAAGGTGAATGTTGTTCGGCTTCTTTTTCCGTCACGTGTTCCAAAGGCACCTATGTGCGAGCACTTTGCCGCGATCTCGGTGAGCGGTTGGGCGTTCCTGCGCACATGGCTACTTTGCGGCGCACGGCGGTCGGGTCGGCACGTCTTGCTGACGCGGTTGCACTTGAGGCGTGGCTCGCATGTGAAAATCCCGAGGCATTTTTGCGTGATCCGTTGCTTTATCTCGACGGGTACCCGATTTGGCACCCATCAGCGGGCGTTTTATCGCGATTGGCCAATGGGCAGACCGTGCGCTGTATGGACGAGCTGTCCGGGGCTGAGGCGGGTCAGATTGTGCTGATTGTGCATGCGGGTGCCATTGCCGCCGTAGGCGAGGTGCAGTCTTTAGAGCCGACGCTGATTCGCCCGAAGAAGGTGTTTTGGAAGAAGGGATAACATGCTGTTTCACGAGATCCACGGGATGCCCCCTGCCAGTGAGGTCCCACAGGTACTTGCCATCGGCAAATTTGATGGTGTACATATTGGGCATCAGGCTATCCTCGACGCTGCGCGTAGAGCGGCGGGGATGGGCGAAAGGCTTGCTGTGCTCAGTTTTGAGCCACATCCAACCTACGCGCTGACACGAAATCCGGAGTATCTGCGAACACTCACGCCGCGTGCAGAAAAAGTGCGCTTGCTTGCGGAGTTGGGCGTGGGCGCTTATTACGTGGCGCAGTTTAATCGAGCATTTCAATCTTTGACGCCCGACGCATTTGTCCATACGTATTTACCGGCTCTTGGGGTTCGACATGTCGTGGTGGGTGACGATTTTCGCTTTGGGCAGGGGGGGAGTGGCAAGACCGATGTGTTGCGAAAACTCGCCCAGTCCTTGGATATCGGCGTCACTGTTGTCCCCCCTGTCGTCGAGAGCGGGCACAAGGTCGGTAGTTCACAGATACGCTCGCATTTGGCTGCCGGTCGCGTTGAGGCAGCGGAGGCATTGCTTGGCCGGCCATATGCTTTGACCGGAACTGTAGTGCATGGGGACAAGCGAGGACGGCTTATTGGCTTTCCTACTGCAAATCTTGGCGGAATAGACGAGTACGTGATGCCTGCATCAGGAGTGTACGCTGTGTCTGTGGCGTTGCTTGATGAGGGTGCGTCGTCGGAGTCGATGTGGTTCGGCGTCCTGAATGCGGGGATGCGTCCCACAGTTGAGGGGACGACCTTTCGGCTGGAAGTTCATCTGTTAGGGTTTAGCGGCGATTTATACGGGAGACAATGTCGAGTATCGTTCTTGCGCCGAATCCGCGATGAACGGAAATTTGCTGGGTTGGACGAGTTGAAGGCACAAATTGCACGCGACTGCGATGTGACGCGCCAGTTGTTAGGGTTGTCTCAGACACATGTAGGCGAGTAGCGGGAGAGAGATGAAGCTTTTGTCCGGGCTCAACTGTAGTCGATAGTTTGATTTTGTGCTATGCTATGATTTGTGTGTCATACACGATGAACTGCATCGCGGATCAGGAGGATACCTCCGACCTGTTCTTCGTTGCAGGGATGAAAGGAATAGGAGGACAACATCATGTTGGACGCAGAAGCAAAAAAGCAGATTGTTGAAAAGTACAAGGTTCATGAAACGGATACCGGATCTCCGGAAGTCCAGATTGCGATTCTCACAGAACGCATCAATTATCTTACGGAGCATTTCCGCACACACAAGAAGGATCATCATTCGCGCCGTGGGCTTTACAAGATGATTGGTCGGCGTCGCAACCTGTTGAATTATCTTCGTAAAAAGGACATCAACCGGTATCGCGAACTGATTCAGTCGCTTGGACTGCGCAGGTAAGGGAGAGGCGGGCTTAGGCCCGCTTCTTTTGCATGGGAACTGAAGTTTTCCCACGAAAGGTGCTCATACATAACAGATTGAATAACCTCGGCGGTATAGGAGGTAGGTGAACCATGGTGGTTCGTCATGAATTTGAAGTGGGTGGCCGCCGCTTTATCTTGGAAACCGGTAAGCTGGCCAAGCAGGCGACGGCTGCCGTGAATGTGCAATACGGCGAGACGGTGGTTCTGGCGACGGTGACGGCATCGAAAGAGCCCAAAGACCTCGACTTTTTCCCACTCACAGTCAATTACGAAGAACGGCTTTATGCAGTTGGCAAAATTCCCGGCGGGTTTATCAAACGTGAGGGGCGTCCGAGTGAAAAAGCCATTTTGGCCTCGCGCTTGATCGACCGTCCCATTCGTCCATTATTTCCCGATGGTTTTCGCAACGATGTTCAAGTTGTCGATATCGTGATGTCGGTCGATCAGGATTGTGCACCGGAAATTGCGGCGATGATTGGTACGTCCGCCTCATTGACCATTTCTGACATTCCGTTTAACGGCCCGATTGGCGGCGTGATCGTCGGATTGGTGGATGGCGAGTTCGTCATCAATCCGACTGTAGCGCAGGCGGAAAAGAGTGATTTACACCTTGTGCTCGCTGGTACAAAGGATGCCATTGTCATGGTGGAAGCCGGGGCGAACGAGGTGCCTGAGGACACGGTACTCGAGGCTGTCTTATTTGGTCACAAGGTCATTGGCCAGATTTGCGATGAAATCCTCGCGTTTGCTGAGAAGGTGGGAGTCGTTAAGCGCGAGGTGCAACTCCATCAGGTGGATCCGGACCTGAACCAGGCTGTGCGTCAATATGCGACTGAACGTGTCAACATCGCAGTGCGTAATCCGGACAAGCTCGCGCGTGAAGAAGCGCTGTCGAACTTGAACGAGGAGGTGCAAGCGCACTTTGCCGAAGCGTTTCCGGAGCGAGAGGCCGAGATCGCCGAGATTATGCACGATATTCTCAAAGAGGAAGTGCGGCGGGCGATTTTACAGGAAGGTATTCGGCCTGACGGGCGCAAGTTAGATGAAATTCGGCCGATTAGTTGCGAAGTCGGACTGTTGCCGCGTACGCACGGATCAGCCCTGTTCACTCGTGGGCAGACACAGGCGTTGTCGGTCTGTACGCTCGGCGCTATGGGTGACGAGCAGATGCTCGACGGCCTTGAGGTGGAGAAGTCGAATCGCTATATGCACCATTACAACTTTCCGCCGTTCAGTGTCGGTGAGGCCAAACCGCTGCGTGCACCAAGCCGTCGCGACATCGGTCACGGCGCACTTGGAGAAAGGGCGCTTGATCCGGTCATTCCTTCGCCAGAAGAGTTTCCGTATGCGATCCGCGTGGTCTCGGAAATTCTGGAGTCGAATGGCTCGACCTCTCAAGCCAGCATCTGCGGCAGCACCATGGCCTTAATGGACGCCGGGGTCCCCATCAAGGCGCCCGTCGCCGGCATCGCCATGGGTCTTGTCAAAGAGGGCGACCAAGTGGCGATTTTAACCGATATTCAGGGAATTGAAGACCATTTGGGCGACATGGACTTTAAGGTGGCGGGAACGGCCAAGGGTGTGACAGCTCTGCAGATGGACATCAAGATCAGTGGCATTGACCGCCATATTCTTGAGCGTGCGCTACAGCAAGCTCATGATGGGCGTATGTTCATCCTGGGCAAGATGATGCAGGCGATCGCGCAGCCGCGTTCCGATCTTTCCAAGTTTGCACCGCGCGTCATTACGGTTCGTATCAATCCAGACAAGATACGTGACGTCATTGGCCCAGGCGGACGCGTGATCAACAAGATTATCGAGGAGACCGGCGTCAAAATTGACATCGAGCAGGACGGGCGCGTATTCATCCACAGCATGGATGGCGGGCAGGCTGACAAGGCGCGCGATATGATTCAAAACATTGTGCGTGAGGTCGAAGTCGGCGCGACGTATGTCGGCAAAGTGACGCGCGTTGAAAAATACGGTGCATTCGTCGAGATACTTCCTGGCAAAGAGGGACTTGTTCATATCTCGCAACTCGACATCAATCGTGTGGCGAAAGTCGAAGACGTTTGCCAGGTGGGCGATCCGATCACGGTGAAGGTCACCGAGATCGACAATCAGGGACGTATCAATCTTTCGCGCAAAGAGGTCTTGAAAGCTCAACAAGGTGGCCTGGTGGCAAGTCCGTCAGAGCGAACTTGATGCGCTTTGTGATTCTTTCCGCGCAATTTGAGGCACCCTATCCCTGTTATGACAGTGGAGGGGTGTATATGAAGCGAGTTTTGATTTGGGCGGCGAGTGCCTGTGCCGTGTTGTTTGGAACCGCTGAGTTCGTCCATGCGACCCATCGGCATGCCGGTGGTCAGGCGGGCCAGACACATGCACAGCGGCAAACGTTGCCAACCAAATCCTTGACTGAACAACTGCAGGATGATCATCGTGACATGGGCGTGCCGCCGGTCGATGCCCGCACTGACCGGGTTTGGCACGCCATTCCTGGTTTGTGCGGATGGCGACTGGATGTGGCAGAAAGCGAGCGCGCGACGCGCATGGCGACGGATGGTAAACGGCATCTCGTGTGGCGGCTCGTGCCCCCGCGTGTACGGCTTTCCATGTTGCCGGCGGATCCCATCTATCGTGGTCCGGACACGGAAAAGTCGGTCGCACTCATGGTCAATGTATCTTGGGGCGAGGAATATATACCCGCCATGTTGTCTGCGTTTAAACGCGCAAACGTCAAGGCGACATTTTTTATTGACGGAAAGTGGGCATCGGCACATCCCGACTTGTTGCGCAAGATAGCGGCAGACGGCCATGCCATTGGCTCACATGGCAGCGGCCATCCTGATTTTCGCAAGCTGTCTGCAGCCGCGCTAGCGCGTCAGGTCGACGGAACGAACGATGTGATCGCGCGAATGATTGGCAGACGGCCAAGGTTGATCGCGCCGCCGGCGGGATCGTACGATGACCGGCTGGTCAATATGGCTCACGAACGAGGTATGTACACAATTCTCTGGACCGTAGACACGGTCGATTGGCGGCGTCCACCGGCTCAGATGATCGTCGATCGCGTGAAACGCGGAATGGCTCCGGGCGCTCTCATCCTCATGCATCCTACGCAGAGCACGGTGGAAGCGCTCCCGCAGATTTTGCACATGCTGTCCGTCGCTGGTTTTCATACAAAGACGGTCGAAGACGTCGTCGACGAGCGCCCGGCGATGATGCCGCCTTCCATCTTGAGCCCTGTCCCAACGGTTTGATATAGTGGGGCTACTGTGCATGTAGGTTCGGGTAGGATGAGGAGGCTTTTTCTTTGACATATCGAGTACAACTCGACAACGGTTTGCGCATTGTCGGTGAAGAAATCGAATCTATTCGCTCGGTCAGTTTAGGCATTTGGGTGCGGACTGGCTCGCGGTATGAGGCGCCATCCGAGAATGGGATCAGCCATTTTCTTGAGCATATGTTCTTCAAAGGTACCCATCGTTATAGCGCGAAGGATCTGGCGCATCTGTTTGACGATCTCGGTGGCCAGATCAATGCGTTTACCGCGAAAGAATATACTTGCTTTTACGCGCGTGTTCTCGATGAGCACTTCGCGATTGCCCTCGACACCTTGGCAGATATGTTGCTGGGATCGACGTTTGCACCCATTGAAATTGAAAAAGAAAAGCGCGTCGTTATTGAAGAGATTCACATGTACGAGGACACCCCGGACGAACTGGTCATGGATCTGATTGCAGACGGCGTCTATGGGAATCACCCTCTTGGCTACACCATCCTCGGACGCGAGGAGAATTTACAGCGGTTTACGCGTGAAGATTTACTGAGTTACGTGGGCCGCCATTATCAGCCATCCAACATGGTCATCGCAGTTGCCGGACACGTCGATCAAGCGATGGTCGTGCGTGAAGTTGAACGCTTGTTTGGCGACATGGAAAGGGTTGGAGAAGAACCGTGCAAATTGTCGGTACCTCCCTTTTACCGCGGTGTCACAGTACGCGAAAAGGACATCGAACAGGTTCACATCTGCTTGGCCTCGCCGGGTTATCCCGCGGGACGAGATGAGCTGTATCCACTCCTTTTGCTCAACAATATGCTGGGTGGCACGCAGTCTTCCAGGCTGTTTCAAGAAATTCGGGAAGAGCGTGGCATGGCGTATTCTGTATACTCGTTTCACACGGGGTATCAGGATGCCGGGATGTTTGGGGTTTATGTTGGCACCTCGCCAGAGACGGCGGAACAGGTCTTGGAACTCGTGCAGTCAGTGTGTGACGGCATGTGGCAGTCGAAGCTGACAAACGAAGAACTTGAGAAGGCGAAGCGGCAGGTAAAAGGTGCTCTAATGCTCGGGTTGGAAAGTTCGGGTAGCCGTATGAGTCGAATCGCCAAAAACGAATTGCTCTTGGGTCGCGATGTGCCTATCGAGGAGACGATCGCCGGTATCGAAGCCGTGACGCCGGAAGCCGTTCAAGCGGTGGCCAAGCAGGTGCTGAGTTCAGGTTTTGCTGTCGCTGCGGTCGGACCGCTGGCCGGCATCGATCTCGAGGGATCCGTGAAGGTGTGTGCGTCGTCGTGACTCATGGGTTGGATGTGAATATTCAAGTTGTATCGCCTCTCTTTCGCGACGAGTACATGCCGCAGTATGCGTCTGCGGGAGCGGCCGGCATGGATCTGCGGGCGTGCTTGGATGGACCCGTCGAATTTCGACCTGGTACACATCTGCGCGTTCCCACGGGTATCGCCATTGGTCTGCCCCGGCAGGACGTTGTAGCGCTCGTTTACGCGCGCAGCGGTTGGGCGGCCAAACACGGCATCGCCCTAACAAACGGCGTTGGCGTGATCGACAGTGATTATACAGGCGAGATTCAGGTCTTATTGAGTCACCACGGCGATAGCACGGTCGTGATCGAGCCCGGAGATCGCATTGCCCAGTTGGTCGTGGCGCCGATTTACGTTGTCCACTGGCGACGGGTCGAATCGTTGGCGGCGACAGAGCGTGGGGAAGGTGGCTTTGGCTCAACTGGAACACGTTAGATAAACCAAACAACAGCGGCTTCATGGGACGCCGCCTGCTGGGAATTACCCGGCGGGCGGCGTTTTTCGTCAGCCGCCGTTTCACCCTCTTGGGCGATGGCACATAAGCTATGGCACGTGTATGGAGGGGTGAAGGCCAGATGCTCACAGGAAAGCATCTCGTGTTTGTCGGCGGCGACGCTCGGCAACTTGAGGTGATTGCACAAGTGACTGACAACGATGCGAGCGCCACGCTCATCGGATTTCCAGATCTGCAACGGACGTTCGCGGACACGACGGTTAGCGAGTTGTCGGAGAACATATTTGCCAATGCCGACGCGCTCGTGCTGCCGGTGGCCGGGATGGAGAACGATGGGCGGGTCGATACGAAATTTGCCCCAGAACCCGTCATGTTGACCGAGGCGCACTTTCAGGCGATGCGCCCCGGCACATATGTATTTACGGGCATTGCACGGCGCGTGCTTGGCGAGTGGTGTGAACGCTATTCTTTGCAATTGGTCAAGTTGATGGAGCTCGACGAGGTCGCGATTCTCAATTCCATACCGACGGCAGAAGGCGCCATTGCCATTGCCATGCAGGAGACAGATATCACGCTGCATGGCGCGAAAACGGTCGTGCTTGGCTTCGGCCGCTGTGGTCAGACACTGGCACATAAGCTGCATGCAATGGGCGCGATCGTCCACGTTTGTGCACAGCACCAACACGAGCTCGCGCGCATTCACGAACGTTCGCTGATTCCCGTCCCCATTAAGCATATCGATCACGCCGTGCACGACGCGGACATCGTGTTTAACACCATTCCCGCGATGGTACTACCTGCCGCAGTGCTGAAATATATGCGGCGCGACGCGGTGATTATCGATATCGCTTCCAAGCCGGGCGGCACTGATTTTCGCTATGCGGAGCGCCGCGGTATTAAGGCGCTGTTGGCACCGAGTCTGCCCGGGCTGGTCGCACCGAAGACTGCGGGTCGCATCATTGCGGCGTCGATCTCGCGAATTCTCGCTGACAGTGACGACTTGGATTACGAGGAGGAAGAACTGTGGACCTAAAGGGCAAGACCATTGGATTTGGGGTTACCGGCAGCCACTGTACCTATGAAGAGATTTTCCCGGAAGTTAAGCGACTCGTCGACTTGGGCGCAAACGTCATCCCGGTATTTTCGCACAATGTGCTAGAAACAAGCACGCGCTTCGGTGAAGCAGGCGAATGGGCAAAGAAAATTGAGGAGGCGGCGGGCAATGAGGCAATTGTCAGCATCCCACAGGCCGAGCCGCTTGGCCCTGCAAAGACTCTGGACGCGATGCTCATTGCTCCGTGTACGGCGAGCACGCTAAGCCGCATGGCGCAGGCGAATACCGACTCGCCGGTGTTGATGGCAGCCAAGGCAACCCTGCGCAACGGCAGACCCGTCGTGATCGCGATTTCAACGAATGACGGACTGGGTTTAAGCATGTACAATATAGCTCGGTTGATGAATGCGAAAAACATCTATTTTGTTCCGTTTGGTCAGGATGCACCGCATGTTAAAATGAATTCACTTGTGTCGTTAATGACGTTGATTCCGGATGCCATCGCGGCCGCACTCGACGGCCGGCAATTGCAACCCGTACTGATTGAGCGGTGGCGCGAAGCTCGTCCGTCGTAATGGAGAGCGCCCCTTTTCGCTCATTCAAGTGGCCTTGAGTTGAACCGCTCCGGAAAGCTATCACCAGAAAAGGGGCTGTGTCATGAAGAAGAAGGAACGATATCGCTTTGCGGTCCTCGGGGCAACCGGCGCTGTGGGACGTCGCATGTTGTCGACATTAGAGCGGCGCAATGTCCCTGTGGAGGATATCAAGTTGCTCGCTTCGCCGCGTTCGGCTGGCCAGCGCTTGACTTTTCGCGGACAGGAAATCGAAGTCGAAGCGGTGGCGCCTGATTCGTTTGCGGATGTCGATATTGCGCTGTTTAGCGCGGGAGCAGCGGCTAGTGAGCAATATGCGCCCGAAGCTGTCAAGCGTGGAGCCATCGTGATCGATAACAGTTCAGCCTATCGCATGCATGCTGAGGTTCCGCTGGTTGTGCCAGAGGTCAATGCCCACGCGCTGGATGCGCACAAAGGTATCATCGCCAATCCGAACTGCTCGACCATTCAGTTAATGGTTGCGCTTCATAGCTTGCGCGAATTCGGGTTGGAACACGTTGTGATTTCCACGTATCAGGCCGTTAGCGGGATGGGGCAAACCGCCGTCGACGCCCTGCTCGACGAGGTGGACGCGTTTCGTGCGGGAGAAGCGAGCAAACAAACTGTTTTTCCTGTGGTGAAGCAGGATACGCATTATCCGATGGCGTTTAACGTACTTCCGCAATGTGATATCTTTCTCGACAACGGATATACCAAAGAGGAAATGAAATTGGTCAACGAGTCGCGCAAGATTCTCGAGTTGCCGGATCTGCGCGTAAGTCCGACGGCAGTGCGCGTTCCCGTGTTATACGGCCATGCCGAGTCTGTCGCGGTTCGCTTTACGCAGCCGGTGACGCCTGAGGCGGCCCGGGAGAGAATGCGCAAAGCAGAAAATCTGATTGTGGTTGATGATCCGGCTACGTATGCGTATCCGCATCCGCGCATGGCTGAGGATACAGGTGAGACCTATGTCGGTCGCATCCGTCAGGACCTAGGTGATCCACATACGCTACTGTTCTTTGTCGTCGCTGATAATTTGCTCAAAGGTGCGGCCTGGAACGCCGTGCAGATTGCGGAAGCGTTGATTGCTCGGGCAAACTGAGTTTGGGCCCGAATGGGGGAGTCGAAACGCTGTGAAGATTGTGGTACAGAAGTTCGGCGGTACGTCGGTCGCGACGCCTGAGTCGCGGCGCGCCGCATATCGCCACATTGAGCAGGCGAAGGAGGACGGATATGCCGTCGTCGTGGTCGTCTCCGCTATGGGAAGGCGTGGAGATCCTTACGCGACCGATTCGTTGCTGAGCCTGTTGGAGAGTTCAGAAGCGAGCGCCGCCCCTGTCAATTTGCGCGAGCGCGACATGTTGATGGCGTGTGGTGAGATCATCTCAGCGGTCGTTTTTGCCCAGGAACTTCGTGCACGCGGCCACAAGGTACGCGCAATGACCGGTGCGCAAGCGGGAATTCTCACTTCTTCCGATTTTGGCAACGCACGCATTCTTGATGTGCGCACCGATGCCTTGCACAAGGCGTTGGCGGACGGGGAAATCGCAATTGTGGCAGGATTTCAGGGCGCGGATGAAGATGGCGACGTGACGACGCTCGGGCGGGGCGGCAGCGATACGACGGCAACCGCTCTCGGCGTCGCTTTGCACGCGGAAGTGGTGGACATTTTCACCGACGTGTCCGGCATCATGACGGCTGATCCGCGGATTGTCGATGATGCTCGCCAGTTGGCGCAAGTAACGTATACCGAAATCTGCAACATGGCCTATCAAGGCGCAAAGGTGATTCATCCGCGCGCTGTAGAATTGGCAATGCAAGGGAATGTGCCAATTCGCGTGCGCAGTACCATGTCGGACGATCCGGGCACCTTGGTGACGCAGGCGGCCCGCCGCTTGGAACACTCCAGTGTGTTCGATCAGTCGGTGACAGGGATTGCGCACACGCCAAACGTTGCACAAATCGTTGTTCGCGGCGAGGGAATTGGGAGTTCGTCCATCTTTCAATTGATGGCCGAGCATCAGATTTCGCTCGACTTTATCTCGGTGACGCCGACCGAGGTGGCGTTCACCGTTCCGGATGGGCTAGCGGATACGGCTGTCCACCACTTATCGCAACTAGGTTATCGATCCCAGGTGCGTCGCGGTTGCGCGAAGGTGTCTGCAGTAGGTGCAGGCATGATGGGAGTACCTGGCGTGATGGCGCGGATTGTCGACGCCTTGGCGAGCTCGGGAATCGACATTTTACAGTCGGCAGACTCACATACGACCATTTGGGTACTTGTGGACGGTTCGCAAATGGCTGATGCGGTGCGTGCCTTGCATCGGGCTTTTCAACTGGCGGAGGTATAACCGAACAGGAGAGAGCGATATGGATTTTGGTAGCTTAATCACGGCGATGGTGACGCCGTTTGATACATCAGGGGCCTTGAACGAAGGAGCGCTCAAACCGTTGGTCGATCACCTGATCGAAACGGGGACGACGGCCATCGTAGCCGTAGGGACAACAGGCGAATCGCCAACCTTGTCCCATGCCGAAAAGTTAAGAGTATTTGATGCCACGTTGCGCGCGGTCGATGGTCGCATCCCAGTCATCGCGGGCACGGGTACAAATTCGACGAAGGATTCCGTCGAATTGACACTCGAGGCGGCGCGTTTAGGCGTGCAAGGTATACTGCTGGTAGCGCCGTATTACAATCGACCTTCACAAGACGGGCTCTATGCGCACTTTGCCACGATTGCCGAGTCGACGACTTTGCCTGTCATGATTTACAATGTCCCGGGCCGCACTGGGGTCAATATCCAAGCGGAGACGGCCCTGCAGCTGGCAGAAATCCCGAACATTGTCGCCTTGAAAGAGGCAAGTGGCGATTTCACGCAAATTCTGCATATCGCTGCGGAGAAGCCGGACGATTTTCTGCTCTATAGCGGTGATGATAAGTTTACGTTGCCGATGTTAAGTATCGGGGCCGCAGGCGTTGTCAGCGTTGCAAGCCACGTAGTTGGCAAGCAGATTCGCACGATGATGGATTTGTTTTGGCAGGGGCAGACAGATGAAGCTGCATACTGGAGCGGACGCTTGTTGCCCATCTTTGAGGCGATGTTTGCCACCGCGAGTCCGGCGCCGGTCAAAGAGGCTTTGTCTGTTGTCGGTATGGACGTCGGCTCTGTTCGGGCTCCACTACTACCGGCCTCTGCGGCTCTGCGCGAACATCTGGTCACACTCCTTAATGGTCTTGGTGTCATCTAAATAGTATGGCCTTCGCATCCAACAGGCGGCTCTGGGAATATCCCGGGCCGCCTGTTGCCATCTTAGCGGGCAAAGGGACGTGTGGGTTGTTCGGCTTGCGTTCCCCAGGTATAATGAATGCGATAGTGACATGTGCGGCCTTCTCGACTTGGTGTTCGTTTGTCATTCGCGGTACATCGGTGCGGACGAACACAAGATGAACGAAGCGAAACGAATTGCGCGACGGCTGAGGGAACGGAACGGTTCAGTCTGTCCGCTTTCGACTAGGCACAATATGGCACGGCGTGTGGACGAAGCGCTTTCGCGAAGTATTCTGCCTACACAGCAGGGACGAGCTGTTAAGCGGTTTGCTTTGTTCGCGGTGTGTGCTTGTCGCTTGAATTGGAAAGTTTTGTGATGGAGGTGCCGAATGGCTAAAAACAGATCGAGACTCTCGATTATCCCCCTGGGTGGAGTTGGGGAAATCGGGAAGAATATGACTCTCTATTGGTACGGCAATGACATGATCATTGTCGATGCAGGATTGAAGTTTCCAGACGAGGATATGCTCGGAATCGATATTGTGATTCCAGACATTACGTTCTTGGTGGAAAATCGCGATAAAATCCGAGGTATTTTCCTGACACACGGACATGAAGATCATATCGGAGGCCTTCCCTATGTGTTGCGGGAAATCAATGTTCCTGTTTACAGCACGCGACTCACGCTCGGGCTCGTCGAGCACAAGTTGCGCGAGCATGGGTTGAATGACTCCGCGAAGTTAATCGCCATCGACGGCAATTCGAATATTCAAATCGGCGATTTTACGATCTCGGCCTTTTACGTGAACCACAGCATTCCGGATACGGTCGGTTTCGCCATCGAAACCCCGGAAGGCGTCGTGATTCATACAGGCGATTTCAAATTTGATCAAACGCCAGTCGACGGTCGTCAGGCGGACGTGCACAAACTAGCGGCGTGGGGGGCCAAAGGCGTACTTGCGCTGGTTGGTGATAGCACCAATGCGGAGCGACCCGGGTATACGCCGTCTGAACTCAGTGTCGGCGCGAAAATCGACGAGATTATTGCCCAGGCGCCAGGGCGCGTGATTATGTCGACGTTTGCCTCCAATATCCACCGTCTGCAACTCATGATTCGGGCTGCTGAAAAGTACGGTCGACGTGTAGCGGTGGTTGGTCGTAGCATGGTCAACAACATCCAGACTTCGCTACAACTCGGATATTTGGAGGCGATGCCGGAGACGTTGATCGATGCGGACGATGTCAACAAACTGGATCCGTCCAAGCTTGTGATCCTCTCGACGGGCAGCCAAGGCGAGCCCATGTCGGCTTTGACTCGAATGGCTCGCGCTGCACATCGTAAAATCGAGATCGTACCGGGCGATACCGTCGTTTTGGCAAGCTCACCAATACCCGGAAATGAAAAGTATGTGGCACGCACGATTGATCAACTGTTCCGCGCTGGGGCTAATGTCATTTACCGCGGCGTGCACGCGTCGGGTCACGGTAGCCAGGAAGAGTTGAAATGGATGTTGCAACTTGTGCGGCCTAAATATTTCTTGCCGGTACACGGTGAGTTCCGTATGCAGCGCACACATGCCGATCTCGCCATTCAACTCGGGGTCGACCCGGATCATATCTTCATAACAGAATTAGGCGATGTCGTGGAGTTTGAGGATGGACGCGCTCGTCTCGGCGGCAAGGTACCCGCTGGCACTGTGATGATCGACGGGCTTGGTGTCGGAGATGTGGGGAATATTGTCCTGCGTGATCGCAAACTGCTGTCTCAGGATGGGATTCTGGTTGTCGTAGTGACGTTGTCCAAGGCGACTGGACACATTTTGTCAGGGCCTGATATCATTTCACGCGGATTTGTGTATGTTCGCGAGTCAGAGGCATTGCTCGATGAGGCGAACAAGTTGGTTGAAACGACGCTGGCCAAACTGGTCTCCGACAATGTGAGCGAGTGGTCTTCGTTGAAAACGGCGGTTCGTGATACGTTGGGTCGATACCTGTTCGAACAAACGCGGCGCCGTCCGATGATCCTGCCTATCATTATGGAAGCTTAATGTTTAACCGCCACAAGTGCATGAGCGGCTACCCATCAGATGCATGGGTAGCCGTTTTCGTGTTTGGACGGCGCGTATCGGTTTTTGCGTCAGGGTCGATACTACATCGGCAGAGAGGAGTAGGGTACGATGAATAGGCAAGGAAAAGCTGCTTACGATGCAATCATGAGCACAGGCGGACGCCCTTTTGCACGAACCGAGCCGCTTTTGCAGGAGGCGGAGGAAGAAGCGCAAAGTTCGCAAAGCGAGAATATTTCCGCGCTGGGTGTGACGAGTCCAGCAACGGCGCCGGACAGCGACATTTTCTGCCTGACTATCATCGGCCAGATCGAGGGCCACATGGTGTTACCTCCCCAAAACAAGACGACGAAGTACGAGCACGTGATTCCACAGCTTGTGGCGGTGGAAGAAAGTGATAAGATTGACGGCTTGCTTCTCATCCTGAATACGGTGGGCGGAGATGTCGAAGCGGGTCTTGCAATCGCCGAGTTGGTGGCGTCGCTGAGCAAACCGTCGGTGTCCATCGTGCTTGGAGGTGGGCACTCGATCGGCGTTCCGATCGCGGTCAGTGCAAACTACACGTTCATCGCCGAATCCGCAAGTATGACCATCCATCCTGTTCGTTTGAACGGATTGGTGATCGGCGTACAGCAGTCCTTTGAGTACCTTGAAAAAATGCAGGATCGCGTGACCCGCTTCGTCGTCGAACACTCGCGAATCACGGAAGACGTATTTCGGTCGCTCATGTTAAACACTGGTGAAATGGCGAAGGACATCGGAACCACGGTGATTGGCCGCGACGCGGTCAAGTATGGACTCTGTGATGAAGTTGGCGGGCTGGGGCAAGCGATGCACAAGTTGCGCGAACTCATCCAGGAACGCAAAGCATCTCAAGTCGTGACGGGGGTGGTTCAATAATGCATTGGACAACGCTGTCCGACGCTGAAATCTTTGCGGGCTGGAACGAACCACCAAAGGTGTCATATGAAGAGGCCGTCGTAGGACAAGCGCGTCTGATCATAGCGCGCCAGTCCAATGGGAAAGCCGTGATCGAGCGCTTGATCAGTCCTTATGCGAGCGATTATTTGCGACCGGACTGGCAGCCAGGTATGCCCTTTTACGGTTGAACAGGCAGGAAAATGCCGACGTAGCCACGAATCTTCAGTCTGAGGAAAGGGCTGGTGGGGTTCGTGGCACGCAAACAACAACAGAAAAATGTCCTCAAGTACGAGGTCACCGGTCTCGCTATGTTGACGGGATGCGCCTTGGCGCTTGGACGCCTCGGTTATGTCGGGCAATTTTTGGCTGCCGTGAGCATTTATTTAGCTGGCAGTTGGTACTTTTTAATTCCCATCCTCGTTGGTTACGCAGCCATCTACATGATGGTTCGTCGTTCGCGTTTTGTATGGGATAGTCGGCATCTTGGCTTGCTTATTTTATTGTTATGTATTCTTGCGCTCATCGAAATGAATTTTTATTCCAATCTTGCTGATCAAGGATTGCAGAATCACTTTCTTGCAAGCGAATGGACGGCCTTGCAAGAACTGCGCGGCTACATCTTCGCACCGACGACTGGTACTCCGCCAAGTGCTGGCGGAGGCTTGGTGGGGTTTTTCATATTTTATCTTCTTCACATGTTGTTTAACTCGCCGCAAACATATGAGATCGGTCCGCGGCTCGTGATTGTCGCAGGGGGATTGATTGGCATCGCACTCGTTTTGCAGATCTCCCTCGTGAGCGCGATTGGCAAGGGGTCTCGCTTTACGGAGCGCGCACTTGACGGCCTGTGGAAGACCGTCAAGCGGCAAACCGGGGCTGTCTTTCAGGCGGAGAAAGACGAGCAACCGGAAATTGAAGAAGAGGCTCCGCGTCGCCGGCGGCGGCCCACCATCGTGATCGATGGTGAGGTCTATGAAACCCATGCAGGGGCAACAGAGCCTGTTTCGGCGACTGCCGACGCGGGTGAAAGGGACGTCCCCCCGCCCGTCATCCACGACTTTGCCGCGCGCGCGCGACAACATGCGATGGATATGATGACCGCGCCACACCAGGAAGCATTCGACGACGGTCAGGATGCTCTGGTGGAAACGGCGGACAAGGGTTTGGTCGTGCGCTTTCCTGACGCGGTAACTGCACCAAAAAAGCCGATTTCGCCGCCGACTCGGGAACACTCGGCGATGCCAGAGTACGAAGTGGGGCCAATGGTCCATGACGACAACTACCAACTGCCGCCACTCACTTTGTTCGACATGCCGACAGCCCCGCCATCGGGTTTTTCGTCGGCCAGTGCGCACGAAAATGCGCAAAAGCTACAGGCGACCTTACAGTCGTTTGGAGTGCAGGCGACAGTTGTGGAGATCAATCGCGGACCTACGGTAACGCGGTATGAATTGCAACCGGCCGCGGGCGTCAAGGTCTCGCGCATCGTTGGTCTGACCGATGATATCGCGCTTGCGCTGGCAGCTCGCGACATTCGAATGGAAGCGCCGGTTCCGGGCAAGTCCGTGATCGGTATCGAAGTGCCCAACGATGAGGTCGCAATCGTCTCTTTGCGCGAGGTTTTACAGTCGCCCGAATTTCAAAAGTCGTCCGCCAAACTTGCGCTTGCACTCGGCAGGGATATTACGGGTGCACCGATTGTAGGCGACCTGCAAAAGATGCCGCACCTCTTGGTCGCAGGGGCTACAGGATCTGGTAAGAGTGTTTGTATTAACGGTATGATTGCCTCGATACTGATGCGGGCAAAACCGCATGAAGTCAAACTGTTGATGATTGACCCCAAAATGGTGGAACTCAGCGGCTACAACGGCATTCCACATCTTCTGGCACCTGTTGTGATCGACCCGCGCAAAGCTGCTTTTGCTCTAAAAAAAGTCGTGCAAGAAATGGAGAATCGCTATCAGTTGATGGCGGAGCGGGGGGCACGCGATATTGAACGCTACAATCATTTGTTGCGCGAAGAAGGGCTCGATCCTTTGCCGTACATTGTCGTGATTGTGGACGAACTCGCGGATCTTATGATGGTGGCTCCGGGTGATGTCGAAGACGCCATCTGTCGGATTGCACAGATGGCTCGTGCGGCAGGAATTCACTTGATTGTAGCGACACAGCGGCCGTCGGTCGACGTCATTACAGGTCTCATCAAAGCGAACATCCCGAGCCGTATCGCGTTTGCCGTGTCATCGATGGCCGACTCGCGGACAATTCTTGACGGGGGTGGCGCCGAAAAGTTGCTTGGGCGAGGCGACATGCTCTACCTGCCAGTCGGTGCAGCGAAAGCGACACGCGTTCAAGGTGCGTTCGTTTCGGAATTGGAAATCGAACGTCTGGTCGAATACGTAAAGAACCAGCAACAGGCTGTTTACACGGTGGATTTGAACACCGGGGCCGAAGAGTCGGAACCTAGTGAAGATGGACCGGAACTGGACAGCTTGTTCATGGATGCTGTAGATCTCGTGGTCGATTTGGGACAGGCTTCTGTGTCGATGTTGCAACGCCGATTCCGCATTGGATATTCACGGGCGGCAAGAATTGTCGATCAAATGGAGCAAAGTGGTATTGTAGGCCCGTTTGAGGGGAGCAAGCCGCGTGAAGTTTTGATCTCTAAAGAACAGTGGTTGCAGGCCAAAGCGTCTTTCACACGTCCACAGGAAGGCTGAGCCCGGTCAGCATACTTGTCCTTTCCCGTCCATATATGTAGTTGTAGCAGTTTTGATGGGGCGAGGAGAGGACGTCAAAATGTCGGGTAAAAGTGTGTGGTGGGGCGCGACGGCGCTTGCGGTCGCGCTTCTGGCAGGCTACGCGCTGACGCAGAATCGGTTGTTGCCAAGAACGAACGGAGCGTCGTCTGTCCCTGTGGCGGCGGGGAGAACGACAGCGGATACGGCGCCGACAGATGCGATGGTGAATACGGTGACGTCGGCTCTGGCAAACGTCAGTGGTCTCTATGATATGGCGATTCTTCCTGATGGGCTCGGCGACAATCGTTTTGTCGTGTCGGCGATGGTTGATGTGAGTGGGCAAAACGGAGCGATTCCTCCGTCTGGCACAGCGGATACGGCGATGCGGTCGCTGGTTAATGCGTTCTTTCGCGATGTGTATTCTCTCTCGGAGCCAATTAGTGAAGCAGAAATCACATTTACAGAGGACGGAACTCTCGTTGGCACTGCAGGATTGGGGAAAGACGCGTATGACTCTCTGGCCACATCGACGATGAACGGCGATCTCGCCTCCGCACTCGCGTCCTCTCCCCAGCGCGATGCGAGTTCGGCGAATGAGGAGTGGCTCGAGTTGAAGCCGGAAAACTAGACAAGTGTGGCAAAGGCGGCGCCTGTTACGGGCGCCGCCTTGGTGTTGCACCATACATGAATCGTTGCGTGATAGAAATTCGCTCGCGTCGAAAAGCACGCATCAGAGCTCGAACCAACGGCTCATGGCCCGTGCGCAAAAGCGTCTCGACGATGGTCTGTAACGTAAACGACTCATCGAGACAGTCTTGCACTTGTGGGTTGTCATCTAAGTAATATAACCACCGTTCGTCGTAGAAGCTCCCACGCTGTTCTCGATACGCTTCTGAATAGAGATGATAGATATCGAACGTCGTGTTGAGTTGATCTAGATAAAACTCAAGCTGGTACAATGCCTTCGCGACTGAGAGATGTTCACCATGCATATAGGCCAATGGGATTCATCCTTTCATACACATTATGTAAGACGGAAAACGTAAAGGCAAGCATGGATTGAAACAGGTACAATGGTGTCTATGAGTGTGAGCATATGTCGAGCTCACCGGGATTTGCATAGGAGTTGACAACGGGTTTGAAACGGCTGTATCTGGGTTCCTTACTCTGTTTCAGTTTTGCCCTCGTGGGCTGCGGTGCACCGGATTTGAGTGCTATGCAACCGCAAGTTCAGAAGTCGGCCGCAATCGTCGTCGATGTAGACAACCCACCGTTTGCCGCCAATGCTACCGCGGTGGCAGAGGGTGGGGGGGTGTCAACGGAAGTCGTGCACGCAACTGCCGGAGATATGTTGACACAGGTAGACCAAATCCTCGCCAATCAGGGCGTCAATGGCGTTGTCATTGTAGTTCACTCTGCAAACCCGATACTTCAATCTGTTGCGCAACTTGCACGCCAACATCCAAAGGTTCGATTTGTCGTTGTCAGTGATTGGCCGGCTACCTTGCCACAGTTGGCCAACCTAAGTGCGCTCGCCATGGATCCCGATACCATTGCCTATGCCATCGGCTATTTAGTAGGGGTCAACATGAACGAACTCGTCGCGAAATCAACATCGACGTACGGATATGCTGGACAACCCAAAATTGGATATTTGCCTTCGTCCGCGCCGAGTGATGAACAAAAGGCATTTTTCGCGGGTCTTTACCAAAGTGATCCCGCGGCAAACGTGATTCCGCTGGTTTCTCTCAACGGACCCGGTTTTCCTATTCTTTATCCAACTGTGTCCGTCGCAGTCGTTGGCAACCAGCCAAGTGCGGCTCAACTCGCTGCGATATCGGCACAAACGGCGACTGTCTATTCCTTTGCCCAGTCTCTTACAGGAACAACCCCTGCCATTGAACCTGGGCATCTGGCATCCTCGCGCGTTCGGGATGCACTGTCCCAATTGCAGGCAAAGTCGTGGAGCTCCGGCCAGCAATCCGTGGTGGATCTGAGTTCCGTCTCGCTCAATACAGCCGTAGTGCCCGCCTCGGTTGTCCTAGCCTGGGCGAAATTTGAGGTGGATGCGGAGCAGACGGCAAGCTCGTGGCAAGCCCAATTTGCCGCGCTTTCTCCAACCACGCGCGCGCAGTTGGCGAACGAGTTCGGATTATCGTAAGGTGCGGCAAAGCTGAAAGGAGCCGAAATCGGTGGCAGAGTATTATTTTCAGTATCAAATCAAGCGGGATCGGCCAGGACTCCTTGGCGACATCTCGTCCCTGCTTGGCATGCTTGGCGTGAACATCGTACAATTATCGGGTGTTTCGGAGTTTGGCCGGGGGTTTTTAATTCGCGTCGATCGCCCGGATATTCTCGATGTCTTGACGACGATGCTTCATTCGATGGAAGACATCGAAGTGACCGCGCTACGCGAACCGACTTTGCGCGATAGGTTGGCCTTGCGCCATGGGCGGTTTATCGAACGAAGTGATACGGAAAAGCGAACGTATCGTTTTGTCCGCGATGAACTTGGTGTGCTAGTCGACTTTTTGGGCGAGTTGTTAAAGCGTCCTGGCAAACAGGTCATTGGCGTGCGGGGGCAGCCACGCGTCGGAAAGACGGAAGCTGTCGTCGCGGCAAGTGTTTATGCGAATAAACGGTGGTTGTTCGTTTCTTCCACACTTCTTAAGCAGACCATCATGCGCGAGCTCCCGTCGAACGAGTTTTTATCGGATCAATTCGTGTATATTATTGATGGTGCTGTATCGGTTTTGCGCGGCGGGGAGGATCATCTGCAATGTGTGGACGAAATTCTTCGCATGAAAGCTCCCATCGTGATCGAGCATCCTGACGTATTTGTAAAACGTTCGCGATATACTTGGGATCTATTCGACTTGATCATTGAACTGCGGCGCGAGCCTCAAGAGGAATTGCGATATGATATGGTGGAAGACGATCCGTCAACCTGGACAAATCAGTGACGAGTGGACAAGGGAGGACGACCCGTGCAGGAACTTGGCCAGATTCTGCGTTCAAAAAGAGAATCTCTTGGGTTGACGCTGGATGATATCGAAGAGCGGACGAAAATCCGAAAGCGATACGTCGAGGCGCTTGAAGACGGGGATTGGAGCGTCTTGCCTGGTCGGGTATACGCGCGCGGGTTCGTTCGCACGTATGCAGAAGTGTTAGGGCTCGATGGTGTCGAACTGTTGCAACGATACGTCGATGGTCGGGAAAGTGGATCGGCCCATGAAACCGTGCGCCCGCCTTCGCCAGATGCGCAGAAGCGCGAGACGGGCTCAGTGGAGATGGAGCGCAAACCGGCCGCGAAGATGGTCGAACCGCGTTCACTCAACGAGTTTCAACGCAGCCGTCCGCGGGCTGACCGCACCAGCAGTCAGCCAAAGCGCGATCGCGTCCGGCGTTCCGGGGCTTGGATTGGACAAGGTGCACTGATCCTCGCGGCGTTTGTCGTCATTGGTGGGGCGTATGTTCTTATTCACGATCATCGCGGAGCCAAAGGTTCGACGAAAGAGCCTGTAAAGACGGCGAGCAAACCGCAGACGACCGTCCATCGTCAACAGTCCAACAGTGTCACTGGCAATACCGTTAACAGCACTGGCAACACGGCGGCGTCGAAGCCAGTAAAACCAGCACCTGCCGTGCAAATCGTCGCCGAGCCATACGCCAATGGAGCTTATACATATAAGGTTTTGCATGTCACGCACCTGCAGGTGGATGTTCAGGTCGTATCCGGGCAACTCTGGATGAGTGCAACCGCAGATGGAGCCAATGTCGATCCAAACGATCTGTTGAATGCTGGTCAATCCAAGACGTTTTCGGCCAATCAGAACGTCACGATTCATCTAGGACACGTGCAAGGCGTGCAGTTGTCTGTAAATGGACATCCGGTTGCTTTGCCGAATATCAATTGGGCCCCTGTCATTGTGTTGCAACGACAAGGTTAATGTGAAATTTGATGAAGGAGCGGTACCATGGCAAAAGAAGCGTCTTTCGACATCGTATCCAAGGTCGATCTGCAAGAGGTCACCAATGCCGTCGACCAAGCGCGCCGCGAAATCGAGACGCGGTTCGACTTTAAGGGAAGTAAGAGTGAGATTCATTTGGAAGATGGGCAGTTGACGCTGCTTTCGGACGACGAGTACAAACTCTCGCAAGTATATGATGTGTTGCAGACCAAATTGGTGAAGCGAAATGTGTCCTTGAAGGCGTTGAAGCCGGGCAAGGTCGAACCGGCCGCTGGAGGAACTGTTCGACAGACGGTTACGCTTGCACAAGGCATCGACGCGGATGTAGCAAAGCGCATCACAAAGTTGATCAAGGATTCAAAAATCAAGGTACAGGCGCAGATTCAAGGAGACCAGGTGCGGGTGTCCGGCAAAAGTCGGGACGATCTGCAGGCGGTCATCCAAATGCTTCGCGAAGCCGATTTGGATATTCCTCTGCAGTTTACGAATTACCGCTGACGCGCCGTGGACACGCCGCTGGTAAGCGGCATCGACGCGGAGCAGAGGAGCGTGGGCGTTTGAATCTGGCGAATCGAATTACCTTGGCCAGGATTTTTCTGGTCCCCGTCGTTTGCGTGATCTTGCTTTTGCACTACAATTTTGGGTCGTTCACGCTGAATGGACAGACGACCACGGGCGGAGAAGTTATCGCAGCGTTTATTTTCGTACTGGCTGCTGCGACGGACGGCTTGGACGGATACATCGCTCGCAAACAGAAAATGGTCACGAATTTTGGCAAGTTTCTCGATCCACTGGCTGATAAGTTGCTCGTCTCTGCCGTGCTCATCAGTTTGGTGCAGATGCAACGCTTGCCTGCATGGGTCGCCATCGTCATCATTAGTCGCGAATTTGCCGTGACAGGTCTCCGGTTGATCGCGGCCGCTGAGGGTGTCGTGATCGCTGCGAGCAAGTTTGCCAAGTGGAAGACTGTTACGCAAATGGTCGGCATGGTCTTGCTTATGCTCAACAATTTTCCGTTTTCGGCCGTACATGTCCCGGCCGCAGATATCATGCTTTATGTCATGGTGGCGATGACCGTGTTGTCGGGTCTCGATTACTTTTTGAAAAACAAGCAGATGATCCAGACGCCGCACGCATCGTGATCGGGTGAACCAACTGTTTGCGCAGACCGTCATTAAGGATGGGGATGGTGGACATGTCGAATGACTGCCGCGCCGAACTGCTGGCGGTAGGTACGGAAATTCTCCTTGGTCAAATTCACAACGCACATGCACAGTTCATTTCGCAGGAGCTTGCCAAACACGGACTGTACGTGTACCATCACGGTGCAGTAGGAGACAATGAAGCGCGCATTGTCAATGCTTTTGCGACGGCGGCCCAGCGTTCTAACGTCGTCATTGCCACGGGCGGGCTTGGACCGACAGGCGATGATTTGACCAAAGAGGCGCTCGCTCGTTTTCTCGAGCGCAAGTTGGTGATGTCGGAGGAGGCTCTGGCTGACATCGTGCAGTATTTTGCGCGCAGACAGCGGCCGATGCCGGAACAGAATCGTAAACAGGCGCTGTGTATCGAGGGTGGGCAGTGGCTCCCGAATCCAAATGGGACGGCGCCAGGTCAGTATATTTTCGATCGCGGTGTTCACTTTTTCCTCCTGCCGGGCCCTCCTCTTGAGATGCGCCCCATGCTGCGGGATCATGTAATTCCACGACTCGTCGAACGATTCGGCGGCGAGCGCAAGTTGGTTTCCCGAATGTTACACTTCTGTGGTATCGGCGAGTCGGATGTCGACGCTCAGATTGCCGATCTCACCTCTGGAGATAACCCGACGGTTGCTCCGTATGCCGGAGAAGGCGAGATGCTTTTGCGGATCACCGCGACGGCCGACACGGAGGAGGCCGCGCGCAAGCTGATCGAACCGGTCGAAGCGGAGATTCGTAGCCGCTTCCAACCGTTTATTTATGGGGAGGATGATGATTCGTTGCCGTCCGTCGTGATCGGGCGACTGCGCAAGCAAGGGCGAACGCTCGCGGTGGCGGAAAGTTGTACGGGCGGTATGTTGGCTGAACTGCTAACGGACATTCCGGGTAGTTCAGAGGCCTTTGTCGGGGGCGTCGTCGCGTACGCCAATCAGGTCAAAGAGCGCCTCCTCGGCGTAGACGCCAACACGCTGGCGCAAGACGGAGCGGTGTCCGAAGCGACGGCCAAGGAGATGGCGGAAGGTGTTCGCCGTGCCTTGGGGGCCGACTTTGGCGTTGGTATCACAGGCATCGCTGGGCCCGGCGGTGGTACAGAAGCGAAACCGGTCGGACTGGTGTATGTTGCGGTTGCAGACAATCGCGAGACGCGCGTCTATCGTTTACAGTTGCGCGGTTCACGAGCACAAATTCGGTTGCGCAGCTGCAAGCAGGCATGTTGGCGCCTCCTGCAGTTGATAGATGACCATATGTAATTTGTCGAAGAAAGGTTGAGAGCATGTCTTTGTTTGAAGAGTTCGGTTTACATCGCCGCGTGTTGCAGGCGATTCACGATATGGGGTTCGAAGCGCCGTCGCCGATTCAGGCGGCGTGCATCCCCATTGTCATGGAAGGTGTCGACGTGATCGGACAGGCCCAGACCGGTACCGGTAAGACCGCCGCGTTTGGTATTCCGCTCGTCGAAATGATGACTCCCGATCCGCACGTGCAAGCCATTGTGCTCACTCCGACGCGCGAGCTTGCCATTCAAGTGGCTGGCGAGATCCGAAAGATTGCGAAGTACAAGCGTGTGCGCTCGGTTCCGATTTACGGTGGGCAATCGATTGGTCACCAGATTCGGGCCCTTAAACAGGGTGTTCACATCGTGATTGGCACACCAGGCCGCGTATTGGATCACATTCGCCGCGGCACGTTGCAGCTTGGTCAAGTGCGCATGGTCGTGCTCGACGAAGCGGATGAGATGTTAGATATGGGCTTTATTGACGATATTGAAGCGATTTTGCGAGAGACTCCAGAGGAACGGCAAACCTTGCTGTTCTCCGCGACATTTCCGAGCGAAGTCAAGCGGCTCTCCGGACGATATATGCGCGACCCGCGTCACGTGACGGTCAACCGTGGCGAAGTGACGGTTCCGCGTATCGATCAGATTTGTTACAAAGTGCTGGATCGCAATAAGCTGGAAAGCCTGTGCAGAATTGTCGACAGCGAAGAAATCCAGCTTGGCATCATTTTCTGTCGCACAAAGCGGGGCGTCGACGATCTGGTCGAGGCGTTGCTGGCACGCGGCTACATGGCGGACGGTTTACACGGCGATTTAAGCCAGGCTCAGCGCGATCGCGTCATGCGCAGATTCCGGCGCAATGAAATCGAGCTGCTCGTGGCGACCGACGTAGCGGCGCGCGGTCTTGACGTCGACGATGTCACACACGTCGTCAACTACGATATTCCACAGGATCCGGAATCGTATGTGCACCGCATTGGTCGTACAGGACGTGCCGGCAAGCACGGTTTGGCGATCACCTTGGTCACACCGCGCGAGTATAAGCTTTTGAAACAGATCGAGCGCGAAACGAAGGTGACCATGGATGTGCGTGACGTCCCGTCACTGGAAGACGTCGCGGAACGCCAGGCGGAGATGTGGCGCAACCGCGTGCTAGACGTTCTGCGCGAAGGCGGCCTCGGTCAGTACCGGGCGATCCTCGGCGGTTTGGTGGACGAGCACGATCCCATCGACATCGCATCGGCCCTGTTAAAGTTATTGACTTCGGGCGATGGAACACGCGCAGAAGGAGATGACTACGATTTTGGCGATACGGGCGCACGGCCGGGCATGGTTCGCTTCTTTGTCAACATTGGGCGCACCGCGCGCATGAGTCCGGCGGATTTTGTCCGTGCGATTTCGGAAGAGGCTGGCGTTCCCGGTGAAGCCGTGGGGCGGATCGATATGTTTGAGAAGTTTACGTTTATCGAAGTAGAGCAAGATAGTGCTCCTTTTGTTTACGAGGCATTGCGTCAAAGTCGGATCAATGGTACGCGTGTCAATTTGGAGCCGGCAAAGCCGCGTTCAAGTCGGCGTTGACGGCGGTGCATGGCGGCCGTCGAGCAGCCCTTATATGGGGTGGCTCGACGGCTTTTTGATGAAGCTATCACTACGTGCGTGGAGAAAATATTTTCATCAAGAGCGAACAGGTGTTTGCATTTCTATCAGTCACTGATACAATAATGTCAAAGGAAAGGCGCGAGGGATCGCGAACTAGTTTGATATTCACCGCCGGTGACCGGCTTTGAGGATGGTGTGAGATGGGAGATAAACGGGCGGCTTTAGAAATGGCCCTCAAGCAGATTGAAAAGCAATTCGGTAAAGGATCCATCATGCGGCTGGGCGAGGCGTCTGCTTCGATGAATGTTGAGACGGTTCCAACAGGTTCCATCGCGCTCGATATCGCGCTTGGAGTCGGTGGTTTGCCACGTGGACGAATTATTGAAATTTATGGGCCAGAGTCGTCGGGTAAGACCACCGTAGCTTTGCATACGGTTGCCGAGGTTCAAAAACTCGGTGGACAAGCCGCGTTTATCGATGCCGAACACGCGCTTGATCCAGTCTACGCGCAGAAGCTCGGCGTGAATATCGATGAATTGCTCATCTCGCAACCAGATACGGGGGAGCAGGCGCTTGAAATTGCGGAAGCTCTCGTCCGCAGTGGTGCCGTTGATGTGATTGTCGTCGATTCTGTGGCAGCCTTGGTTCCAAAAAATGAATTAGAGGGCGACATGGGGGACTCGCACGTCGGCCTACAGGCCCGTTTGATGTCCCAGGCTTTGCGCAAACTCGCGGGAGCCATCAGCAAGTCGAAGACCATCGCCATCTTCATTAACCAAATTCGCGAAAAGGTTGGCGTCATGTTTGGCAATCCGGAGACAACGACGGGTGGTCGAGCGTTGAAGTTCTACGCATCGGTTCGTCTCGAAGTACGCCGTGCGGAAGCCATTAAGCAAGGGAACGACGTCGTTGGCTCCCGCACCCGCATCAAGGTCGTGAAAAACAAAGTGGCACCTCCGTTTCGGCAAGCTGATGTCGATATCATGTTCGGTGAGGGCATTTCCCGGGAAGGTAGTTTAATCGACATCGCGACAGAAATCGACATCATCCAAAAGAGTGGGGCCTGGTATTCGTACAACGAAGAAAGGCTCGGACAGGGGCGCGAAAACGCGAAACTGTTCTTAAAGGAACATCCTGAGCTCGCTGCGCAGATCGAAACGGCCGTCCGTGAGTATTACCATGTAACGGGTGCTAAGCCTATCCAATCGCTCGAAGCAGATGCAGAGGATGTAGGCGAAGATGAATTTGAGTTCGATACACTCTAAGGAAAACACATTTGATAGCATTGTGGGTCGTGAACCAGCTGGCGGCAAATCTGCCAGTCTGGTTCGCGTGCATTTTCAACAGGCCGCCTCACTCGTCATCGCTGTCACTGATTGGGTCGATCTCGGTCTAAAATTAGGTATGAATGTCGACAGCGTTCTCTATGCGGAATTGGAAATGCGTGCAACAGATGCCGAGGTCGAACAAAAGGCTCTGTCGTACTTGACCGGGCGCGTCAAAACCGCTCAGCAAGTCTATCACTATCTCATGCGCAAAGGATGTCCGGAAGATGCAGTAGAGCGCGTGATGAGAAGGCTTTACGATAGAGGGATTGTCGACGATGAAGCCTATGCTGCGATGTTCGTCGAGGCTGCAGCGGACAAACTGGGGCAACGGCAAATTTGGATGCGCCTCAGGCAACGAGGAGTGTCTCCGGAGATTGCCCGTATGACAATTGTCAAGACCGTATCGGAAGAAGCACAACTGACAGCGGCCTTCCAATACGCGTTGAAATACTTGCGGCGTCGCGGTGCCATGAAAGAGCAGAAGGACAGGTTGCGCTTAATTTCGTATCTACAACAAAAGGGGTTCACCGCGGAAATCGCCCGCAAGGCCGCAAGCGCGATGGAACATACTGATGACGGTCCGTCAACGCCCTTTTCTTGACACCGTTCTGGCAGAACACGTACAATGAAAGTGCGTATCATGTACGGCCTCTAGCTCGAACACGTCATTGTTGACGCGAACGGTTGATCGTCGACCGGAGCAGGGAGGCATAGCCTTGGGCGTTCCCGTTTGGCTGTTTGTAGTTGTCATCGTTGTTTGTTTAGCGATTGGACTTGCGATTGGTTATTTCGTTCGGCGGATGATGGCCGAATCGAAAATCGGCACTGCTGAAGCGCGTGCATTGCAGATTATAGAATCGGCTCAACGCGATGTGGAAGCTCGCCGAAAAGAAGCGGTTTTGGAAGCAAAAGAAGAGACGCACCGCATCCGCCTGGAGGCGGAGAAGGAGCTTCGCGAACGGCGCAATGAGATTCAACGGATGGAGCGGCGCATCCTCCAAAAGGAAGAGTCGCTGGATCGAAAGTTGGAGTTGCAAGAGCAGAAAGCTGAAGAATTGCGTCGTGAGGAACAGTCTGTACAAGCGTTGCGTGAGGAGATTGAAGCGTTACGTCAGGAACAGGTCCGTGAATTGGAACGCGTCTCTGGGCTGACCAGAGAAAGTGCGCGACAACTGATTCTCGACCAGGTTGAACGCGAGACGCGGCACGATGCCGCCATGCTAGTCAAACAGATTGAGCAGGAAGCGAAGCGAGAAGCGGACAGACGTGCTCGCGATATCGTCGCCAATGCAGTTCAAAGGTGTGCGGCGGACCACGCGTCTGAAATCACGGTATCTGTCGTGACGTTGCCCAATGACGAAATGAAGGGTCGCATCATCGGGCGGGAAGGTCGGAACATTCGTACACTTGAGACCTTAACGGGTATCGATTTAATTATCGACGATACGCCGGAAGCGGTCATCCTTTCCGGTTTTGATCCGATTCGCCGTGAAATTGCTAAAGTGGCTTTGGAGCGATTGGTTGCCGATGGTCGCATTCATCCTGCTCGTATCGAGGAAATGGTCGAACGAGCTCGGCGCGATGTTGACGAGCTGATTCGTGAGCAGGGCGAGCAGGCGACGTTCGATACGAATGTTCATGGTTTGCATCCGGATCTAGTGAAACTTCTGGGTCGGCTTCGTTTCCGCACCAGCTACGGCCAGAATGTGCTCAAACATTCTGTTGAAGTAGCGCATCTGGCCGGCATGATGGCCGCCGAGCTTGGGTTGGACGTAGCACTGGCTAGGCGCGGCGGTTTGTTGCACGACATTGGCAAGGCTGTGACTCATGAAGTGGAAGGTTCTCATGTCGAAATCGGTGTCGATTTGGCGCGCCGATATAAGGAGCACCCAATTGTCATCAACTGTATTGCGGCGCACCACGGCGATGTGGAGTTCTCGTCGCCTATCTCGGTGATCGTCGCGGCTGCGGACGCGATCTCGGCAGCTCGTCCGGGAGCGCGCCGCGAAACGCTCGAGATTTACATGAAACGTCTGGAGAAACTTGAGCATATTGCGGAGTCGTTTGCCGGGGTGGAGAAGAGCTATGCCATCCAGGCAGGACGTGAGATTCGTATCATCGTGAAACCAGAATTGGTCGACGATGCTGAGTCCGCCCTTGTGGCCAAAGAAATTTCGAAGAAGATCGAGAATGAGCTCGATTATCCTGGTCAGATTAAGGTGACTGTTATTCGAGAAACTAGAGCCGTTGAATACGCAAAATAGGGTAGCCGTCGGCTACTCTATTTTTTTACGGTACGAGAGTGGCAATCAGGGAAAGGAAAGTGCAATGAACATTTTATTTCTAGGGGATATTGTTGGTGAACCCGGGCGGCGCTGTGCACGTGAGATTTTGGACGAACTTCTCGTGGAGTTACGGCCCGATCTTGTCATCGCCAATGCGGAAAACGCGACACGGGGAAAGGGATTATCCCGAAAATCCGCAGAAGAGTTGTACGACGCCGGTATTGAAATTTTGACAATGGGCAATCACACTTGGGATCAGCGACAAATTTTTGAGTTTATCGACGATGATAGGCGGATTGTGCGCCCGCTCAATTATCCCGAGCGGACACCGGGAAGGGGATTTACCATCTGTCGCGTTCAACAGGTTGACGTGCTGATTGTGAACGTCATGGGGCGCACATTTTTGAGCCAGTTAAATTGTCCGTTCGACGCATTGGATGAGGTTCTTGCCGCGCATCCACAGATACGTCATGTCATTGTCGACGTGCACGCAGAGACGACATCTGAAAAGTTGGCTATTGGCTGGGCGTTTGCTGGGCGCGTGTCAGCCGTGATCGGAACACATACGCATGTGCCCACTGCTGACGCAAGGGTGCTGCCTGGCGGGACAGCGTATATCACGGACGTTGGGATGGTGGGCCCGCGCGATGGGATTCTCGGGATGCGAAGAGACCCCGTGATAGAGCGCATGCGTACGCATTTGCCCAGTCGTTTTGAAGTGGCAGACGGCCCGCGCCAATTTTGCGCCGTGTCCATTGAACTGGGCGACGATGGTCGAGCGAGATCGATCACGCCAATTTATCGCGAGTTGGCATAAGGTGACTTCTTCGTCATTCCGCATGTCGGTTTGCACTGTCCGTTGGCATAAAGCGGGGAGTGCCGAATATCGTATAGTGTCCTACTGCCGACGGGGGATAGAGGAGGTCATTTCATCGTGGATGTATTAAAAGTCTCGGCAAAGTCCAATCCGAATTCCGTTGCGGGGGCTTTGGCAGGGGTGTTGCGCGAGCAAGGCGCGGCTGAAATCCAGGCTATCGGAGCGGGTGCATTGAATCAAGCGGTGAAAGCCGTCGCTATCGCACGCGGTTTTGTCGCGCCAAGCGGCGTCGATTTGATTTGTATACCGGCTTTTACAGACATCCAGATCGACGGTGAAGATCGCACGGCCATCCGGCTGTTGGTCGAGCCGCGATAGGAGAAGCCTGGCACCAGAGAGGGGACTTACGCGTTGAATCGAATACCTGTGGCCGACGCGCACGTCGACGTCTTGATGAAATTGCTCAATCCCGACATTCGATTCCACAGCGATCATCCAGAGCTTGCAGCCAATTATGCGTCTCTTCAACAAGGCGGCGTCGCGACTCAGGTGTTCGCGCTGTTCGTCGAGCCCAAATGGGACCCGGCTACGCAGTTGTACGCGGTGCTGCGCGAGATCGATGCCTTCTACGAGCAAATTGCGTCATTGGCTAGCATCCGGGCCATACGAACGCGCGAGGACTTGCGCATGGCTCGTCAGCAACAGCAGCTGGCGGCATTACTGTCGCTCGAAGGGGCTGGGTGCCTGCGCGGCAGTGTCGAAGTGCTGCGCATTCTTCATCACCTGGGCGTGCGAGGCGTCGGCCTGACCTGGAACGACGCAAATGAATTGGCTGACGGTTGCGGCGAACTTCGCGGTGGCGGCCTGACGCGTGCCGGTCGCGATGTGCTACGAGAGATGCAGCATCTGTCGATGTGGATCGATCTCGCCCATCTGCACGACGCCGGCGTGCGCGATGTCCTGCGCCTGACGGATGGACCGGTGATGGCCTCGCATGCAAACGCTCGCGCGGTGCATGCCCATCGTCGTAATTTAACGGACGATACCATCCGGGAAATCATCCGCCGTCAAGGGTGGATTGGGCTGACCTTTGAGGCGCGTTTTGTCGCGGAAGGCCAGGTGCGAATCGACGATGTATTTCGCCACCTGGATCATATCCTGGAGTTGGGCGGTCAGCACCACGTTGGGTTTGGCTCCGACTTCGACGGCACGTCAAACGACATTGTGGGCTTGACGGCGAGTCGGGATTATGCGCCGTTTGCACAGCAAGTGCTCGACAGATATGGGCGCGAACTTGGTAGCGCCGTTCTGTTTGGCAACTTTGAGGCGTTTTTACAGCGACAATTGCCGCCGTGAACGTTTCATGAAATGACGAATATTGCAGGCAAAGAAGCTGTTCCATGGTTGGAACGGCTTTTTGTCGTTCCAGAAGGCGATATGGTTGGGCTTTTTAGGCGATTGCCCAATTTGCAATGCCAACGTCCTGGCCATGCGCACCTCTTTGGGCAAGCGCATACGATGTGCTGTGGTTGCGGATGGGCGAAAGCACCTTCCATCGGAGAACGGCACGGCGTTCACCACAGCTTTCCGCCTCGCATACCGATAGACCATCAGCTCCGGGCGCAAGCGACCGACGTCGCCCGGGGACGCACAGAGGAGGTTGCCGCATGGTGCTCTCAAGTAAGGACCTCAGCTACCGTGAAATCATGGCGAACGCGGTCTGTGGCCGGGGCAATAAATATGCGCAGACGACGTACACTGTACGTCCGACGCACCGGCCCAGCACAATTGGCGGTTGCTGGGTGATGAACCATGTGTACGAAGCCGAGTTGGTTGGCGATTATGTCGAAGTTCGTGGCCGCTTTGATATCAACGTATGGTACTCGTACAACAACAATTCAGACACCGCGATCGCGAAAGAGACCGTCACCTATGTCGAACAAATTGCTTTGCGTGATGTAGACGACGAATGTGTACGTGACTCGCGGGAAGTTCGTGTACACGTCGTACAAAGCCCGAATTGCCTGGATGCGACCTTGACCGGGAACGGGTCGGAAGTGTTGGTTCGCGTCGAAAAGGAGTTAGGCGTTGAAATTATCGGCCAAACGAAGTTGTGCGTCATCACAGCCGACTTGGCCGAGAAAAAAGACGTGGATTTCTTTGAGGAAGAAAGCGTGCTGGAAGAAGTCGAGATCGAAGACTGAAGCCGTGCGTTTCGAAAAAATGGGGCGACGTGTCGCCCCATTCTTCTGTCTAGGGCACTGGGGGTGAAGCGGATGGAGAGCAAGAAACGCATCGTCCTGGCATTATACGTGGATGGCCCCATTGCGAAAGATCGGTTGTTTGGCGAACAGACCAAAATGTTTGAGGAACTCACTACATATGGTGACGATTGCGGTGTCACGGTGATCGTCCTCACGCCGGGCGATTTCTCTTCACGCCGCGGTTTTCGCTTCCAATCCGGACGCTGGGTGCGTGTGTCAGGTGTCGACCCTGACATCGTACTGCGTAGATCGGGGGTATTTACGCACAAACCTGTTTCGGCTGCGCGCGAGTTAACGGAGTTGCGAAAGAGTGGGTTACTGCACACGCTACCGCGACAAAGTGGGAACAAGTGGAGTTTGTACAGTTGGCTGAGTCGCGATCCGCTTGTGCGCTGTCACCTGCCACGCACGACACTTTGCACGAGCGGCAAACAGCTGTACGCGGCACTGCAGTCGCGCATGGACGTCTACCTGAAACCGCCAGGCGGCTCGCGAGGGGTCTCCATCTATCACCTTGAGCGTCGCGGGCGCGATGTGGTCGCTACATGGGAACGCCGCCTTGTTGACCGGACGCTGGATCAAGTCAGTTCGGAGTTTCGCCCAGAAACGGAGACCATCACGCGATCCTTGCGCAATGAGGCAGCCTGCCTGGCCTTTTGGCAGGAAACCGGATTGCGTCGCGCCATCGTCCAAGATGCGGTGCAACTGCCTCGCAAAGATGGTGCGCCGTATGACTTTCGCTGGTTGGTTTGTGACAGCGAAGATCCTGTGATTGTGGCACGCGTCGGCAGGATGGGTAGGCGTGGTGCGGTGACCACCAACATTCACACAGGTGGGCAGGCGGTTTGTGCCGAGGATCTGGTCGAACTTGCCGTGGGGACAAAGCAGAGCGATGCGGTTCTACGCACCATGGACGAGGTAGCCACTCGCATTGCGCAAAGGTTGGGCGCACGTCACGGCCCGTTCGCAGAGGTCGGGATCGATCTCGCTGTGACCGAACAGGCCGATGTTTTTGTGTTTGAAGTCAACCCTACACCCGGCAGGCGCATGTTGCGTGTACTTGATGCAGATTTGCACCGTCTGTCACTCGAATCGCTCATTGAATATGTTATCAAAGCCGCACGGCGTCGCGGCCAAAGTGCGGGAAGGGAGTCGTGAGCGATGAATGGCAAACGAGCGCAGGTGCAAATTCAAACGTTTGACAGTTCGGAGGCCGTGATTCGGACACATCCTTCGTTTGGATGCCAGAGCACACAAATGGAATGCGCCTACGGCGGGCGTAAACTGACGGTGCGCTTGGTGCCAGATGCTCGAATCCCCGTCGACACCCTCGCGGTTAGCAAAACAGCCGCCCGAAGGCTTCGCTTAGCGGCCGACGGGTGGACGTTTTACGCCACCGTTTCGGATAGTCAAATTCGGCTTGGCCCGCTTATTGGGATTCTCGCCAATCCGCGCTGGGACAAGGCAAAACAGACGCTGCGGCCAAGCGGGCAACTCGAGGGGTTGCGTAGAATGGTCGAGATTGCCGAGGAGCAAGGGGCCCGCTGCTTCCTATTCCATCTCACTGACATAGACTTGTCAAAGGGAAATGTGACGGGTTATACGCTCGATGATGGCAAGTGGGTGCGTCGACCGTTCCCGCTGCCCGATGTCATTTACGATCAGCTGGTATCGCGAAAAATCGAACGCGATCCGAAGTTGCAAGAAAAGCGGGCCGCGCTTTCCAAAAAGTATGGCAACAAGTTTTTCAACGACGGCTTCTTCGATAAATGGGAGGTGTACGAGTGGTTGCAGGATTCCGACGTTTCCAGCCACGTTCCGGAGACGATTCGACACCGTACATGGCGTGAAGCCATCGCGTTTGTCAACCGCCACTCGATGACCTTTTTAAAACCGCTACATGGCAGTCTCGGTCTTGGCATCGCCCGCTTTGTCAGGGCTCGCGACGGCAGCGTAGCTTACGAGTTAAAGCAGAGTGCACGTTCGGTGGTGCGTGGCAAAGGAGCTTCCGCAGCGGAGGTCCTCGAGGCGTTTCGCACGCGTTTGCGTCGACGGCCGTATATTTGGCAACAGGGCCTTGCACTCGCTACTTATAAAGGCCGTCCTGTCGACATTCGCATTCTTATGCAGCGGGATGAGAGTGGCGAGTGGAAGCGCACCAAGATGTTTGCACGCGTGGCGAAGTCGGGCGATTTTACGTCGAACCTAACCACTGGCGGCGATGCGATGACGGTTGACGCGGCGTTTTCCGAATGCCTGCCGAGTGCGGCGGATCGTAGACGGGCAAAGGCGCAGATTCGACGTTTGGCAAAAGAGGTAGCCGCCGCAGTGGAGGCAGGCTCGGGTCGCACATTTGGCGAACTTGGCATCGACCTTGGCATTGATCAGCAGGGGAAGGCCTGGATCATCGAAGTTAATTCGAAACCTCGAAAGGCGCCTCGGTCGGAAAAGGGAAGGCAGGACTTGGTCGATCTATCGTTTCGACGTCCCATTGGCTACGCGATCTATCTGGCGCAGCAATCGTCTTAAGGCGGTCGTTCGCGCAAAAGGGGGGAGTAGACCATGGCATACTACCTGCTCCACAACAACCAGCCCTCTGCCAAACGTTTGATTGCTCACGTGCCCGAGCTCACGCGCTACGTAGCGAGCAATCGCGTGACAGACCGGGATGTGCTCCTGCGCTGGGGAGCAGTCGACGAGAGCGATCCGGTGCAAGGCGCCGTGTTAAACAGCAAAGATGCCATTGCCCGAGTCGCGTCGCGAGCGCAGATGGCCAAGTTTTTGCGACGCGTTGGCGTGCGCGTTGCCGCCCGCACGAATCGCGAAGGGATGCCCGCATCGTTTGGCCGGCAGTATCGGATCCCATTGTTTGACTTCGAGCCGCTTGGCTGTTTCCGTTCAGACTCTGGCGTCAATTGGACGCAGACGCGCATTTCTCGCATTCATGCCTCTTTCGACGAAATTTCACTCGATGCGGACAACCAAACCAAGCGCGCGACATACTTAGCGACGCGCACGATGCATGCGCTTGGACTGGATTTCGGTCTTGTCAGTATCGGTGTTTCGGATAAAGGTTTGCTGCAAGTGCTGGACGTGAGTGCGACGCCTATCTTGGAAGGGCGTTTACTGGAGTTGTACCGCGATGCCATCACGCGGTTTGTCGAACGCGAAGAACAGGCGCGCCGCGGTGGGACGACAAACCTTGTGTTAGGTACAGACGTCGAAGTGATGTTACGCAATGCCCAAGGGAAAATGGTTCTGGCAAGCAACTATTTTCCGCGTCGCGGGCGGATTGGGTGTGACGACCGGAGCGTCAATTTCGATGGCAAGCGGTTGCCCTTGATGGAGTTGCGTCCTGCACCCGACTCGCATCCGAACGGACTCATCTTGAATTTGCGAGCGACCATGCGCGAAGCGAGCGAGAAAATCAACCGTGCGAACGTGGAGTGGCGCGCTGGCAGCATGCCGTTTCGTCCGTATTGCACAGGCGGCCACATCCATTTTTCTGGCGTGCCACTCTCGAGCCGACTCGTGAAGGCGCTCGATCACTATGTTGGGCTGCCACTGATGGCAGTGGAAGATCGCACGCGGGCAGGATGGAGGCGTCCTAAATACGGATTTCTCGGCGACGTGCGGCGCAAGGATTACGGGGGATTTGAGTACAGAACACCGGCCAGTTTTGTGTGCAGTCAAACGGCCACGGTGGCGGCGTACCACCTGGCGCATATGGTTGCGTTACATTACCGCGATCTGCCACTGTTCGACCTTTATTCTACGCAGACACAGGTGGCCTTCTACAATGGGCAATTGCAAACCTTGCGCCCGCTTATCCTGCGCAACATCGAGGCATTGCGGATGCACAGCGCCTACGCCCAGTACCGGGAATATGTAGAACCCCTGTTCGCCATGGTCGAAGCAGGGCAGACGTGGGATGAAACGCGAGATGTCCGGCGCGAGTGGGATGTACCTTTGGTGCGTACGACACCGGCAAAGCGCCGGCTGCGCAAGGTTCGTTGAGCAGGCTTAGGTAGACACCAGTGCAGGGAAATGAGGTTCAAGCCGTGAGTAAAGAGATGAATGCGGAACTGATTTGGTTTCGTCAACATGGCGCCGTTACGCCGGCTGTCTACGTGGGCAACAGGCGTCCGCCATTCAAAGGTGCGTGGCCGGCGTCTGCCAAGTTCGCGCATGTCGACGGCAGATGGCCCATCCTGCAATCACTGCCAGAAGGCATCGTCTATCGAGCGCCAACGAGGCTTGCGATGAGTGGCAAAGACGTTCATATCGTCGGCGAGGTGTACGCGATTTTGGCCGGCGAGGGGAAAGACGGCTTTGCCGGGGCGCGCCTCAATTTTCGCGATGTGATTGAGGCAGGATGCAAGGCGGGGGTCTTCGTATACGTCGTGCCGACCACAGGCGTCCGTTTGCATGCCCAGTGGCAAGGCTATGTCCGGTTGGGCTATCGAAGATGGATTGCCTTGCCTGTGCCGCGTCCACAGGCAGTGTACAATCGCATTCCCACCCGCGCGTTGGAGGGGCGAGCAAGTACTGTTCGGGCTCGGCAGACGCTCGCGGAATTGGCAATTCCAATGTACAATCCGTCGTATTTTCACAAGTCGCACATCTATGACATGATCCGTCGTCATGGCTTGGATGGCAATCTTCCCGACACGCGGGGCCGGCTGACCCGAGACGCGCTTGTGGCGATGTGCAGGCGCCATCAGGCGGTATATCTAAAACCTGCCGGTGGCAGCGTGGGTCATGGGATGATGCGCATTGATACAATGCCTCACGGATATACCGTTGCTGTGTTGAAAGATGGGCGGACAGCTCATTTTACCGCGGCGGGAGACGACGAACTCTGGCGGATCGTCCAACGTGAGAAGGTACGAGGCCAATATGTTCTGCAGGAAGCCATCCGATTGCTCGAAGTCGACGAAAAACCCTGTGACTTTCGCGTACTACTCCAAAAAAGCGCAGACACTTGGCGCGTCGTTGGCTACGGCGTGCGCGTAAGTGGCAAAGGGCGGATCACGACACACGTGCCTAATGGAGGTTCGATTGCCAACGCCAAAACTGTGCTCAGGCAGGCGTTTGGCGGCGATGCCTCGCAGGTCGAGGCAGAATTGGAAGTATTTGTACTGCGGGCCGCACAGGCAATCGACACCGAGTATGGTGGCCGGCTCGGCGAGATGTCGATGGATATAGGTATCGATCCAACAGGTAAGCCGTGGTTTTTTGAGGCGAATGCAAAACCCATGAAGTTTGACGAACCACAGATTCGATCCGCTTCGTTGACAGGCGTGATCGACCGGTTGCGCTATCTGGCCGGCCACAATTGACACAACGTCTGGTCACACAAGCGGCCAGGGCAGCGCAAAGCGGCGCTTGCCTTTTGTGATGGAGCGCAGTTGGTGAAACGGTATGTAATGCCACTTGCTGTCATACACCAGGATGGCTTGATGAGCGCGGATGATTTTGTCGATATCCGGGAAATCGCTCGCGTAGGATAACTTGTCTGGCGCGACGATGGCGCCGTCAAACCGCTCTTCCTGATACGACGTATACACTTCGAACGTTGGGATATTCAGCTTGTCCGACATTGCAATTCCTCCAAATACCGTGTGAGACGCTTACTGCTTATGGTATCATGTAGGGATAGATGTGCAATGACAACCGAATATACTTCGGACGGAGTGTTGAACGGTGGAAAATTTGATTAAATTGGCACGCGAAGGGCGCCTAGAGCAGGGGCTGGGTCTCACATTTGGGCAGACACACAGGCCAAATCAGGCGCAGCGCGTGTCGTATGACATAGAGGAGCTTACAAAGAATTATCGTGTGGGCAGCAAAGCCGACGGTTCGCCGTACCGCTTTCAGATCCTGACCTATGGCTGCCAGATGAACGAGCACGATACGGAGGTCATGGCCGGGCTTTTAACGGCTATGGGGTATGAGGCGGCGTCATCGGAGGCGGACGCCGACTTTATCCTGTTTAATACCTGTGCTGTGCGCGAAAACGCGGAGGACAAGGTGTTCGGCGAAATTGGCCGCCTCCGCCCCTTGAAAAACCGCAACCCTGAGTTGCTGTTTGGCCTCTGTGGCTGTATGGCACAGGAGGCGGGCGTGCAAAAGATGGTCCGCGAAAAGTTCCCTTGGGTCGATCTCGTCTTTGGAACACATAACATCCATCGTTTGCCCGCTCTATTGCATGCTGCGAAGGCATCGACAGAGACAGTGATGGAGGTCTGGGACAAGGCGCCAGAAACCGTTGAAGACTGGCCGAAGTTGCGCAAGGATAGCATTCGCGCCTGGGTAAATATCCAATATGGTTGCAACAAGTTTTGCACGTATTGCATCGTTCCTTATACTCGCGGTGTTGAACGCAGCCGCTTGCCAGAGGACATCGTCGCAGAAGTTGAGCAATTGGTTGCTGAAGGATTTCGCGAAATCACGCTGCTTGGACAAAATGTCAATGACTATGGCGTCGACCTTGGTACCGTCAACTTTGCGCAGCTGTTGCGCCGGGTCAACGAAATTCCGGGCATTGACCGCATACGGTTTACCACCTCGAATCCATGGAATTTTACGGATGAATTGATTGAGGCGATTGCGGAATCGGAGCACGTTGCGGAGCACATCCATCTGCCTGTGCAGTCAGGGAATAACGAAATTCTCCGCCGCATGAATCGGTCACACACGCGCGAGTACTATCTGAAGCTCGTGGACAAAATTCGCGCCAAAATTCCGAACGTGTCGTTAACGACCGACATCATCGTCGGCTTTCCTGGGGAAACCGAAGCGCATTTCCAAGACACATTGGCTTTAGTGCGCGAGGTCGAATTCGACAACGCGTTTACGTTCATCTATTCGCCGCGCGAGAATACACCGGCTGCCAACTTCCCGGACAGTGCCACGGAGGCTGAGAAGAAAGACCGGTTGCGGCGTCTAAACGAAGTGCAGTACGAAATTAGCTTGCGCCACAATCAGGCGCTGCAAGGCAAAATCGTCGAAGTGTTGGTCGAAGGCGAGAGCCGAACCAACCGCGATGTGTTGTCGGGGCGCACGCGAGGCAACCGTTTGGTGCTGTTTCCTGGGGACTTGTCGTTGCGCGGTCAACATGTGCAGGTGGAGATCACGGAGCCACAGACGTTTTTGCTCAAGGGTAGGTTGGTGCAAGCCAACGAGGTGGTATCGTGAGCGTGATAGAAAAGGACACGAACCGCGTGCTGCTGCTTGCTAAGGCGGATGCCATTGCAGCCGCCATTGCCGGTTCGGAGGAAGCCAAGTCGTTCTGGCAAGCCCGCGCAAAGATGGAGCGCCATGTCGAGGCGCAGAAGCTGTTCGACGAGTTGAAGCGCAAAACGAACGCCCTCTTGACCCTGAAGGACCGACTTGGCGAGAAACACGAGAAGTATCAGAGGATGAAGGCAGAGACGGACGCGTTGTGGGACAGGCTGGCAGACATTCCAGTCGCCCTTCAGTACAAGGCGGCGCAGGACGAGCTCAATGGCTTGCTTCAGGAGGTCACGCTCATCATGTTGGCGCGTTTGCGGGAGCAACTTCCGGTTGAGCGCGGGCCGCGCCAGTGTGGATCCGGAGGGTGTTCCAGCGGGGGCTGTGGCGGATCGTGTGGTGGGCATTGATGTTGGCAGCGCTGAATTGTCCACGGGGGGAAGCTCGATGAGCCTGACGCCGATGATGCGTCAATATCAGGAAATCAAGGCAACGCTCGAGGACACGTTGCTGATGTTTCGACTTGGCGACTTTTATGAACTGTTTTTTGAAGATGCCGTTGTCGCGAGCCGGGCGCTTGATATCACGCTCACGGGACGCGACGCAGGGGAAGCTGGGCGGATTCCGATGTGCGGAGTTCCGTATCACGCGTTGGAGTCATATTTGGAGCGCCTCATTGACCACGGTTTTCGCGTGGCCATCTGTGAGCAGGTTGAGGATCCAAAGACGGCCAAAGGCCTCGTACAGCGGGAGATTGTTCGCATTGTCACGCCTGGAACGGCGTTGGCCAACGAACAGGCAAACCGCTTCCTCGCGTCCTTTGTTGCGGCGGGAGACAAAGCGGGGGTTTGTTTTGTCGATGTGGGCACCGGCGAGGTGCTCTTTGGCGAAGGTGGCTGCGGGGAGTGCGTCGAGCAGTTGCGCCGCCTTGCGCCCATTGAACTGCTTATGGCACAGGGCGCAGAAATGCCTGAGCCGCTCGCACGTTATGTTTCGGAAGAACAGGTAGTGCTCACGCGGCGCCAGCTAGGGGCCAAGGGGTACCTTGAAAAACAATACCTCGTCGGGCAGCCGGAGGTCTTGGGCATAGACACAGCCTCCCCGGCACGCACCGCTTGTGATATGGCATTAGCCTACATTGAAGAGACGCAGAAGACACAGCTTGCACACCTGCAGGCGCCACGGCCTTTGTTCGAAGCAGATCACATGCTGTTGACGCAGGCGGCCATTCTTCATCTTGAGTTGACAGCCACCGCGCGCGATCGCGCCCGCAAAGGCTCGCTGCTCGATTTGCTTGATGAGACGGCTACTGCGGCTGGCAGCCGCATGTTAAAGGCGTGGTTGGAGCGCCCGCTTTGTAAGAAGGCTGACATCGAAGCGCGTCACGACGCGGTCGACTATTTCTATCAAGACTTCATTCTGCGCGAGGAAGTGCGCGAGGTGTTGCGCGGTATCCACGATATGGCGAGGCTGTTGGCGCGCTTTTCGTTCGGCAGCGCAAATGCGCGCGATTTGCTCGCGCTTGCGCAGTCGCTGAGAGCCGCCCGTCAAGTCGTGGACATCGTTCGGACACCAGCAGCGCCAAGCCTTCTGATGCGGATTGTCGACGCGCTACCGGATTTGGTTCCCCTTTATGAGGACGCGTTTGTCCAACTGGTTGACGATCCGCCTGCGACGATACGGGATGGCGGCATGTTTCGCGACGGTGTTCACGCTGAACTCGACAGATTGCGCTCTTTGCAGTCGTCCGGTCGTGCTTGGCTACGCGAGCTTGAACAGTCAGAGCGCGAACGCACTGGCATCAAGTCGTTGAAGGTCGGCTATAACAAAGTGTTCGGTTATTACATCGAGGTGTCGAAGGCGAATTTGGCTAGTGTGCCAGCCGAGTACGAGCGCAGACAGACGCTGGCCGCCGCCGAACGGTTCGTGTTGCCTGCACTGAAAGAGCGCGAAGCGGAAATCGTCTCGGCGCAAGAGCGAGCGGTTGCGTTTGAAGAAGGGCTGTTTCGGTCGTTCTGTGATCGCGTTCTGGCCGCAAGCGCGGGGATTCAACAGTGGGCGGAGGCCATCGCGCAGATTGACGTCTTGGCGACTCTCGCGCATGTCGCAAACAAGCGTCGCTACGTGCGGCCTGAGATGGTCGACGGCGTCGGCATCGAGATCGAAGCGGGAAGACATCCTGTCGTCGAAGCTCATGTCGGCGCGGATTTCGTGCCAAACGACACGTTGCTTACGCCAGAGGAACATATCATCTTGCTCACAGGACCGAATATGGGCGGTAAGAGCACCTATATGCGACAAACGGCCGTCATTTGCGCGATCGCGCAAATGGGTGGTTTTGTACCTGCGACGCGAGCCCGCATCGGCATCGTCGACAAGCTGTTCACGCGCATCGGGGCGTCGGACGATCTCGGTCGTGGACAAAGCACATTTATGGTGGAAATGACGGAGTTGGCTGAAATTTTGCGCCTTGCCACGGGGCGAAGTCTGATTCTCCTCGATGAAATCGGCCGCGGTACGTCGACTTACGATGGCCTCTCCATCGCCGAGGCTGTACTTGAGGATTTGGCGACGCGCTCGGAGCGCCCACTGACGATGTTTGCTACGCATTACCACGAGTTAACCGCGTTTTCGGAGTCGTTTTCCTGTGTTCGTAATCAGTCGTTGGCGGTCGAGGAGACCGGTAGTGGCATTCGTTTCTTGCACACGGTGATGATGCGTCCCTCCGATCGCAGCTATGGCATTCAGGTGGCTCGTCTTGCCGGTTTGCCAAAGCATGTCATCGACAGAGCACAAGAGTTGTTGCTCGCACGCGAGCATGCACAAGTCGATGTCCCCCACAGCGTGCGAGAAGCTGCTGCAACGGCTGCGGTAAATCCGCCTGCAACCCAACATGAGGCTCGGCTTCCAGGTGGCAATATCTCCGATCTCGCCTTGTTCGCAGGTCCGTACCGTTCTTTTGTCGAGTGGCTTGCGGGGCAAGATGTTATGCGGATGACCCCGCTTGATGCGATGAATGAGTTCTACCGGGCGATTGAGAAAGCGAGGGAGCTCGTTTCGTGGGACACATCCAACTGATGACTGCTGCGCTCGCCAACCAAATCGCGGCTGGCGAGGTCGTGGTGCGCCCTGCTTCGTGCGTCAAGGAATTGATTGAAAACAGTCTCGATGCCGGGGCGCGAGCGATTCAGGTGCATCTGCGGGAAGGCGGGATTGCGGAGATCGTCGTGATCGACGACGGTCAAGGCATGGACGAGCAGGACGCTGCTTTGGCGTTTCGCAGGCATGCGACGAGCAAAGTCTATGAGCCGCGCGATCTCGTCCGTATCCGCACGCTTGGATTTCGCGGGGAGGCGCTGGCGTCCATTGCGGCCGTGGCACGCGTCCGCTTGACGACGCGCGCAGTTGGAGCCGAAACGGCTGTGCGCGTAGCCGTCGACGGGGGTGAGATGGGACCGTTGGAAAAGGTCGGTGCACCTGTGGGTACCCGCATTGAAGTACGCGATTTGTTTTATAACACGCCGGCCAGGTTAAAGTACTTGCGCACCGTGCAGACGGAACAGGCGAGATCCGTGGAAGTCGTGCAGCAGGCGGCTTTGTCGCGAGCGGATGTTGCGTTTTCCTGCCAAACAGAGCATCATGTTTTGTTTCAGACGCCTGGCAATGGGGATGTGCGGGCGGTGCTTGCCGCGTTGTACGGCGTCGGCGAGGCCAAGCAGATGCTCGATGTGCATGCGGCGTCGAACGATTATCGTGTTTACGGGGTGATTGGACGCCCGACGCAAGCCCGTTCCTCCCGAGGTTACGCGCATCTTTTTGTCAACGGTCGTCCCATCCGCCACCCAGGCATTCATCAGGCAGTCGTTCAAGGCTATCAAAATCGTCTCATGGTGGGCAAACATCCGATGTATGCGCTATACATCGAGATGGATCCGAGCCTGGTCGACGTCAACGTTCACCCGCACAAGGCAGAGGTCCGCTTTAGCGAGGAGCCGGACGTGACGCGGCTGGTCAGCCAGGCTGTGGCTACAGCACTTGATGGCACCTTGCTTGCCGCGACGCCGGTTCGTGCTCGGCAACCGCACGTGACATCTGTTCAGCCACTGGCGTTAGACTGGCGGGGTGCAAGGGATGCGCAGGCGGCACCGGCAAGGCCGTCCCAGACGCCTGTACAGAGTGACAAGGCGGTTCGCGAAGGCTTGACAGAAGTGTATCGTCCGAATGAGTCTGCGCCGAAATCTGGACTCCCAGGCGAAGCCAGGGACCAAGTCGTAGATCCACTTGCGCATGAGGAACCTTTTGCGGCTGTAACAAGTCCGCATGAGACGATTCGCGACGAGCGGCCGACAGAATGGTCTTTACGCCCCATTGGGCAGGCACTAGGAATGTACATACTCGCAGACGACGGGGAATCGCTGTATATCATCGATCAGCACGCCGCGCACGAGCGCGTGCTATATGAAGATTTTTCGCAGAAATTGCGCGATCGTGGAGTCTTTGCGATGCCGTTGTTGGCGCCCCTCGAATTGACTTTGCCACCGGTCGTGTTTGAGCGGGCTATGGAGGTACAACAAGAACTTGCTAACATGGGATTGACATACGAGCCGTTTGGCGCGCAGCAGGTTGTCGTGCGGGCGGTTCCCGACATATGGCAGGGACTTGATGTGCAACGCTTGGCTGTCGAGGTATTTGATGACCTAAAGGCGCTGCGGGGAGACAGTGTGATCGAACAGATGCGCCAATCTGTCGCGACGCGCGCGTGTAAAGCGGCGATCAAGGCCAATTGGACGCTATCGCAGCCAGAAATGGAGGCGCTCTGCAGGTCGCTGGTCAAATGCCAAGATCCGTTTCATTGCCCGCATGGGCGTCCCATTTTTGTGCGAATGACCAACGGGGAATTGGAACGTGCATTTCGGAGGATTGTCTGATGGGCGTCTCGGATGCGGAGTTGATGGCGCAGGCGGTTGTGACCACGCCTCGCGACCCGGCTGTTTGGCAGGTCGCCAGAGCTACAGAGCTTGCCCGGATATTTCGGCTTCCTTATGTGAAGCGCGGAGATCGTAGCCTGGACGAGTTGCTAGAACGGTTTTCGGCCGTAGTCGCAGTTGCGGATCCGGCGCGCATCCACATGCGGGGCGCGTCGCACGCGCTGTTTTTTCACCCGAGTATGGCAGCTCAGCGACTGGATCGACGCCATCGACGCGGTGAACCAGATCGGCTTTTACGCGCGGCAGGCGTACAGCCGGGCGACGTGATCGTCGATGGTACGTTGGGACTCGCCAGCGATGCCATCGTCTTCGCCGATGCTGTTGGAATGAACGGCCACGTCGTGGGCATCGAACAATCGGCGTTGGTGGCAAGACTCATGCAGGCCGTACAGCACTGTGGATGCAAGGCGTACCCCGACGCGGCCGGTTTGTTGCGGCGGATCGAGGTGCTGGAGTGTGACCATCTTACGTGGCTGCGGCAGCAGCCTGACGACAGTGTCGATGTGGTGTATTTCGATCCAATGTTTCGACAGCCGACTGCAAATTCTCCGTCGATCGTGCCGCTTCGCCAGGCGGCGTCGCCACAGCCATTGCGCGATGAGGTCATCAGCGAGGCGAGGCGCGTCGCTCGGCGTGTGGTGGTGGTCAAGGAACGGCCGCAGTCCGGGGTATTTGAACAGTTTGGGCTGACGCCGGATCGACCTCGTGGGCAGTTCGCGTACGGCGTGTGGAGGAAGTACGTATGAAGCGCATTTCCATCGTTTGTATTGTAGGGCCAACGGCTATTGGCAAGAGTGATCTCGCGGTTGCGGTGGCTAAGCGGTATGGTGGGGAGGTGGTTTCGGCCGACTCCATGCAGGTGTACCGCGGTATGGATATCGGCACGGCCAAGCTGACAAAGGCGGAAATGGAGGATGTTGTGCACCACCTTATTGACATCGTGGATCCGGCGGACAAGTACACAGTAGCGCGTTGGAAACATGCGGCTGATGAGGTTATCTTAGACGTTGCAGGGCGCGGTCACCTGCCTGTCGTCTGTGGCGGAACAGGCCTTTATATTCGTGCTCTTACAGACGATCTCGATTTTGTCGACGCGCCAGAGACGGACGAAATCCGCGCACATTGGCAACAATACTTGGCCGAGCACGGCCCAAGGGCTCTTTATGAGGTACTGCAGCAACGGGATCCAGCGCGCGCAGAGCAGTTACACCCAAACGACGTCAAACGCGTCATTCGTGCTCTCGAGGTGGCAGATGCTGCTGGTGCCCCCATGTCTGCAAACTATGACTGGTCTGTCCGTGGCGGACGTTATCGCACATTGCTCATCGGCCTTACCATGGAGCGGGACGCATTATACCGACGTGTCGATCAGCGCGTGTTGCACATGTGGCAAGCCGGGCTTCCAAACGAGGTGCGGCGCCTTTTGGCATCAGGCCTTTCGCCGAGTGCCACATCGCTACAGGCCATTGGCTACAAAGAAGTGGTTGCCATGCTGGCCGGGGAGGTTGGCGAGCTGGAGACGATTGCGACCATCCAACGCAATACCAGGCGCTTTGTTAAGCGGCAGTTGTCCTGGTTCCGCCGCGATCCGCGGGTGGTTTGGTTCGAGAAGACGGAATCCGGCGACTTTGCATCGGGTGAAGAGACGCGATTATGGAGCACGATCGACGACTTTTTGAAGGAGAATTCACAATCTCCCCCGAATACATAATAGACCTGCAGAATGGAGTGTGAACGAACGATGTCCAAAACCCCATTGAATATTCAAGATACATTTTTGAATCAGGTGCGCAAAGATCGCATTCCTGTGATTGTGTATCTCGTAAACGGTTTTCAAATCCGCGGTGTCGTCCGGGCGTTTGATAATTTTACGATTGTTGTCGAGGCGGAAGGCAAGCAACAGATGATCTACAAGCATGCTATCTCCACGTTCATTCCGATGCGCCAAGTGACTTTAACGCAAGCAGAACCGGCTGCCGATGGGGATGCGGGGAACGCCTGATACTCCATGAGCCGTGAAAGTGAATTCTTTGTCGATGAGGTGGTTGACAAGGGAGGCCGTTCTGTGCTAATTTAATACCTGTCGCCACGGTGCCAGCGTAGCTCAGTAGGTAGAGCAACTGACTTGTAATCAGTAGGTCGCGGGTTCGATTCCTGTCGCTGGCTCCAGTTTTGGAGGGATACCAAAGTGGCCAAATGGGGCGGACTGTAAATCCGTTGCGGAATGCTTCGAAGGTTCGAATCCTTCTCCCTCCACCAAGTCTATAGGGGCGTAGTTCAGTTGGTAGAACGGCGGTCTCCAAAACCGCATGTCGTGGGTTCGAATCCTGCCGCCCCTGCCAATTCCATTTGGGGGTATAGCTCAGCTGGGAGAGCACCTGCCTTGCAAGCAGGGGGTCGTCGGTTCGAATCCGTCTACCTCCACCAAATGTTCCTCGATAGCTCAGCGGTAGAGCATCCGGCTGTTAACCGGAGGGTCGTAGGTTCGAATCCTACTCGGGGAGCCATTTTTATGTGTTGCTCCCATAGCTCAGTTGGCAGAGCGCATCCATGGTAAGGATGAGGTCACCAGTTCAAGCCTGGTTGGGAGCTCCAGTGCGGGCGTTTAGCTCAGTTGGGAGAGCATCTGCCTTACAAGCAGAGGGTCGGCGGTTCGAGCCCGTCAACGCCCACCATACAGAAATGTTGAAATCCCTTGTCAATAAGGGATTTTTTTATTGTAAGCTAGTATTGTGACATTGCAAGAATCCTCTAGGGACAATCATCGGTTGAGGAGGGGTGAAGATGGAGCATCTTGTGGTCGAAACGAAGGAAGGCGTGCGTACACTGACATTGAACAGACCTGAACGTCTGAATGCTATCCATGATCCACTAAGTTGCGAACTGATTCAGGCGCTTGAGGAGGCCTCTGCTGATGACGAAGTCCGTGTCGTTGTCATTACGGGGAGCGGCCGTGGTTTTTGCGCTGGGCTTGACCTGATAGACTTCTCACAGAGACAATCATCCGCAACATCGCGGCACCATCAATTGGACGAACTGGGCTGGGTGGGTCGGCAGGCATTGGCGATTGTGCACTGTGATAAACCGGTGATCGCCGCGGTAAATGGGATTGCAGCTGGTGCTGGACTTGCGCTAGCTCTGGCCTGCGACATGCGTTTTATGTCAGCAAGTGCACGGCTCACAACGGGGTACATTCGCCGTGGCCTAAGCCCTGACGCAGGTATGACGTATTTTCTGCCGCGGTTGGTCGGACAGGCAAAGGCTTGTGAACTCATTCTGACAGGACGAGATATCTACCCCGAAGAAGCGGAACGAATTGGACTGGTAAATGGGATTTTCTCCGATGATGTGTTCCACGAACAGGTCTCACATGTCGCACGGGAACTAGCGTCTGGCCCGCCAATCGCGATGACATTTTCGAAAAGACTGCTTGTTGCAAGCCTTGATGCGGATTTGACAACGATTCTTAAAGAAGAGTTTAGTCTGATTAAGCAATGTTTCGGTACGAAAGATGTGCAGGAAGGGATCCAAGCCTTTGTTGACAAACGAAAGCCTGTATTTCGGGGAGAATAGCTCAGTGGCTGCTTTCGCGAGCCAATTTCGTGGAGGAGCGGGGAATAAGAATATCTAGACCGGCTACGCATGGCCATCGGCCTCCCGTGGGTTGCGGACGAACAAATGGAGCGTCACGGGAGGTCTTTTTAGGTCTGATCCCCTTCGTCAAATTTGTTCGGTCACGAAAGGTTGTTGCCGAGGAAAACCCATGTTTTCATGTCATTCGTTGCGCCAGTTCCAAAATTACGCCCTCCGGTCCACGAACGAAGCATAGCTTATAACTTTCCTGATACTGTTGTACCTCGCTAAAAAGTTCTATGCCTTTCTTTTTCAGATTGTTGACGATGGTATCGATATCTTCCACCACAAATGCAAGATGTCGGATGCCCAGTGTATTGATCTTGGGCTTTGAGATCTCAGGTTCTTCGGATGGCGCTTTATATTTGACAAGTTCAATCCATGTTTGTCCATCTGCTGTTCCCAATGCAACACATGCAGTTTTCACACCCGTAAGGCCAAGAACGTGATCCAACCATTCTCCTTCCATTTCCCATTCCGCTTGTACCACAAGACCCAAATCGACAAAAAAGGATGTAGCGGCTTGGAGATCCTGAACATTGAGACTCACGTGGTCGATCCGATGAACCTTCATATTTCATCTCCTGTCGCCCAGGGCGAGAAAAGCCATTCCTTCCTGGAAGCATCTTGTACACTGTTTGCATGTTACCACATAGGCGGTTGTTTGTGTGGCTGTTTGTGCATATCGCAAAGAACAGGTCCGTGCATATAATCGGCTATGTCGCTGTCGTCTGGAGGGAGATTCGTGGTACAACCGATGCAATCGCAAGAGTCCTGGCGACGCGCGGAAGAATCCGCGCGGCACGGACTCTTCGTATTCTTAATTCTCCTTACGTTGGCCAACCTCGACATCATGGCACGCTCAACGCGCCGTGAACAAGAGAATGCGACTAAAGAATGGGTGGCGTGGGGAGTGGTCTTTGTCCTTCTAGCGTTTTTCATCATTGTCCCGGAACAAGAACAGATTCAGGCTCGGGTGGCGGCGGCTGGACGCTAAGCCAGGCGCCTAATACCCGTACATAAAATGTCCTTCGAAATGGCATGGATAAGATCCGAGAACGTCATTTGGAGGAATATGTGATATGCAGCAGCATGTAGAACCGGTTCCGACGCAACCTGTCAGTCGTAATCTGCAGGACAACGTCAATTACATTAATCAGTTGCTTGGCATCGGCACCACTTGGGACATCATGGCCAAGCCGTTCCGCTACGGCAAACTCAATATGATGTCGTATGTGACAAACGGCTTTTTCCTCACGATGAACGTCGTCCTGATCCTCGACAGTTTTCATAAATGTGTCGAAGAATTTGAACGGCAACATGAGGGCGAGGACTACACGATTGAGGACCTTGTATTTTACTTGAACACGCATATCGACTTTGTGCAGGTTCAAGTGATTGACCAGATGTCGGACGCGGTGCGATTCATTTTATCGGGGCCGTTGGTCACGTTTATCGATGGTTACGATAAGGTGTTGAATATCGACACCCGCGTCTATCCGATGCGCAGCATTTCACCGCCGATGATCGAGCGCGTTGTCCGGGGCAACCACGACGGGTTTACGGAAACGATGCTGATGAACACGACGCTCATCCGACGTCGTCTGCGCGACCCAAGGCTGCGTAACGAACTGTACCAGATTGGTGATCGCGGGCAGACGGACGTCAGTTTGATGTATATCAAGGATGTTGCGGACGAGGATACGGTCGCTTCGATCCGCGAGCTCATTCGCGGGGTCAAGACCGGTGGCATGATGATGGGGGAACAACAGTTGGTCGATTTGATCGGCAAGGTCAAATGGAACCCATATCCCATTGTCCGTTACACGGAGCGTCCAGATGTTGCAGCGACGGCACTTCTTGAGGGACAAGTTTGCATTGTCGTCGATACGACGGCGGAAGTCATCATTGCGCCAACGACGTTCTTCCAACACATTCAGCATCCTCAGGAGTATCACTCTTTCCCGCTCGTCGGTACCTATTTACGTTGGGTGATCGCGATTGCGGTGTTCATGAGTATCTTTTTGCCTGGCGCGTTTTTGTTGGCGAACCAACACCCAGGGATCCTTCCGCATTGGGCACTGTTCTTTATGGCGACTCGAAACGATCCGATGCCGTTATGGGCCGAATTGCTATTGGCGGAGTTCGCGCTCGACGTCTTACGGTTTGCCGTCCTCAACACGCCTGTGCCGATGTCGTCGGCCATCGGCATTGTGTCGGCATTATTGTTCGGCCAATTTGCCACCACGATCCACTTGTTGCAACCGGAAGTTCTGGTGTACATGGGCTTTGTCATGATCGCGCAGTATGCGACGACCTCGTTTGAACTGGCATCGGCCAACCAATTGTCACGGTTGTGGATCATGTTATGGACGGCGGTGCTGAACTGGGGTGGGTTTATCATTGGTACGGCGACGTGGCTGGCTTTGCTCCTGTTCACGAAGTCGTTTGGTAAGCCGTACTTGTGGCCGTTGATCCCTTTCCGCTGGAAAAATGGTCTGCGCGACCTCGTTGTCAGGTGGCCCAGTCAGGATCTTGCAGGTGTACCCGAAATCCTCAAACGCAAGCGCGGTCGTTTGAAATAATACCGAACGGCGGGGCCGTGTAAGCTCCGCCGTTTTTAAGTGCTGGAAGATTTAAAACATTCGTTTTACAGCCGATAGATGGTTGTACCAATACGATCCGGGAGCGACGCTGAGATAGCCTACTTTCGCAAGCCCTCCGCCACATTGGATCATTTGGCCGTTGCCGATATAAATGCCGACGTGCCCGCCGTCGTTAAAGCACAATAGGTCACCTGGCTGCATGTCGGAAATCGGAACAGGTGTGCCAACCGATTGATACTGCTTTATCGATGACGTTGTAAACGAATATCCAAGCGCGTGATGGTACACATACTCTGCGAAGTTGGAGCAGTCAAACCCATATTGTCCGCGATCTTCGTTGTGATCGAGCCGATAGGGAGTGCCCAATTTGCTTTGTGCAACTTGCAATATTGCGGCAAATTTTGCGGCGTTGGACGCCGTGATGGGGGCAATCGGCGTAATCGAGGGATCAAGCGTCACGCCAGGCGGCAAGGAGAAAATAACTTGATTCACTTGCTTTGTGTAGTAGGAGGTTGTCGTGATATACCCGGTTTTTCCGTCCGGAGCCTGCACATGATACCAATAGCGATTGCCGCCAGCAAGAAGCTTTAATTCTGTGCCTACAGGTTCCAACTGAATGCGGCCAGAATAGAGCCTTGGCTGTCGAATGATATAAGCACTATGCAGAACTTGCACAGCGGGTTGTGTCACGTTTTGTCCACCGCTGGTGGGGATGCTTCCTACGCCTGTCGACGTGCCTGCCATAGCTACGGAACTGCCCAGCGACAGAGCTGCACATGCGGCGACAATGGATGCAGATACGGCTTTAAGCTTCATGCCAAGTGCCTCCCTCTATCCTTGGTCTGGTATTCGATGAATGGGATGGAACGTCAATGATCCCATTCCAGTAACGGATCTCATGGATTCATTTTGGTATTCTGAGATCTCGTTTCCTTTCTGATCATAGCATGCGTATAACTTTCATGGGATATATAAATGGTAGAATAAGAGGGAATGTGAGTATCAAATTCCTTGCGACGTTTCCATGATGTTGCCAGGCGGGGCGTCGTGATGGTGATGTTCCAAACAAAATTCGGTATAGTGGTCATGATGGATAGCCTTTTGGAGGTGGCGTGCTTGATTCTTGTGACGGGAGCAGCTGGGTATATCGGATCGCACACATGCGTCTCGCTGTTAAATGCAGGCTACGACATTGTCGCGGTCGACAACTTTACCAACAGCAAGCCGGAGGCACTATCGCGCGTGCAGGAGATCACCGGCAAGACATTTTCCTTACATAGTGTGAACATGCTCAATCAGGAGGATTTGGATGCCGTCTTTGCTGAGAGCAACATTGAAGCGGTCATTCATTTTGCAGGCCTCAAGGCGGTCGGCGAATCGGTTGCACAACCTCTGCGCTACTATGAAAACAATCTTGTGAGTACCATCAATCTGTGCAAGTCGATGCAAAAGCACGGGGTCAAAAAGATTGTTTTCAGTTCCTCTGCGACCGTATACGGTGCCCAAGAACAAGTTCCGTTGCGCGAAGACATGCCGATTGCGCCTGTCAACCCGTACGGGCAGACAAAGGCGATGATCGAGCAAATTTTGCGCGATTTGGCTGTTGCGGACGAGCAATTTGGCGCGGCACTGCTTCGGTATTTTAATCCTGTGGGCGCGCATGCCAGCGGTCGTATCGGGGAGGACCCACAGGGAATTCCGAACAACCTCGTACCCTATGTCGCGCAAGTTGCCGTCGGTAAACGTGCGGAATTGACCGTTCATGGTGGCGATTACGATACGCCTGATGGGACCGGAATTCGCGATTACATCCACGTGATGGACCTGGCGGATGGGCACGTGAAAGCCTTGGCCTGGGTGATGAACCATACCGGTGCGGAAGCTTTCAACCTGGGTACGGGTAAAGGTTCAAGCGTTCTTGAAGTCGTACACGCGTTTGAACAGGCGTCCGGTGTGCGCATTCCTTATCATATCGGACCGCGGCGGCCAGGCGATGCGGCGCGTAGCTTTGCCGATCCGACAAAGGCACAACGGATCCTCGGTTGGCAAGCCACGAAATCACTGGCCGATATGTGTGCGGACACTTGGCATTGGCAAAGTCAAAACCCAAACGGGTACGGCGAATAAGCGCGCCCGCTCGGGCTCAGGTAAGAAAGGGCATGCGCCCCATGGCATATGCCAACAGAGGCCCGATAAACGGAATTTTGACGATTTGCTCCGGGCGTGCGATCCGCAAGTATACCGCGACGATAAAGTATACGAGGATACCGACGATCCCGGAGCAAGCGACTTGCAACCAGGGCGTGGCAAAGCGGAATGCATGCTGGATTTCGTGGATGGGAATTGACGCGGCCGCAGCGGCAATCAGCATTTTTCCGATATTCGTGAAGTTGATCCACAAGGTCACATAGCGGCGGACACACAAGATGCTCAGCATGCAGCTGACGATCCCGCTAATCGCCACGGCGGTTGCTACACCGTAAATGCCGTCGTGCGCGATCGCGACGAAATAATAGATGCCGGCGATCCGGATCGAACTTGTCACGACGGAGATAAAAGTCGAGACGGCGGCTTTGTTTAATCCTTGCAGAACGGCTGAAAGCGGGTCGAGCACGTACAAAAACGCGCATGTCGGCGCCAGGTAGGCAAGAAGTTCACCAGCGAGGTGATCGCGATAAATGGTGAGCGCAGCATCGTGCCCGGCGAGCATGAAGAACATCATCGCTGGAAATGCAATGAATGCCGTGGCTTGCACAGCTTGATTCAAACGACGCGTCACCAGCCGTTCGTCCCGCAACGCGGCGGCTTCGGAGACCGCGGGTATGACGACGGACGAAATGGCCGAGGAGAGCACGGTTGGCAAGAACAAAAGCTCTATTGCCATCGCGAACGCACCGTACAAGGTCGTTGCACTGGTCTTGGCAATTCCAGACGCGGCAAAGGCGGCGTACATAACAGCCGGCTCCGCGGCAAATGCCACAATGCCAATGACGTTGGTCATCGTCGTCGGAGCTGCAACGGCAGCGAGATCGCGCACGACGCCATCCGCTTTTCCCACGGTTGACGACGGCAACCGTCCATCCCGGGGTGTGAGTGCATGTCGATCGCGGCGTATGTATTTCCAGAGCATGAACAGGTAGCCGGCTGTTTCGCCGAGGCCTGCCCCCATCATAATCCCCAATGCCCCGTAGGCAATTCCGTAATGATTCAACCAAATGACAAGTGGGATGGTCGCCGCTGTTCGAACCGCCGTTTCGACGACCCACGCCGCAGCTGGCGGGGTCTGGTTTTGAATCCCCATGTAATACCCAGCCATCACCGAGGATAAACAAACGACCGGGATCCGAAACATCGCGCCAATGAATGCAGGGATTGCGCGGGCATCCAGCCAATGCCGTCCGATATCGGGCGCTATCGCCAGCGCGGCAATGCAAACGCTCGTCGACAGGATGAGCACCGTAACGTTGGCTATTCGCCATGCTCTGCGGGCTTTCCCGTAACGCCCGAGCGCCAGGTTCTCCGCAATGACTTTCGAGAGAGCAGGTGGCAGAGCGAACGTCGAGATCGTGAGAAGAAAGAAGAACAGCGGGTTGATGGTTTGAAATAGCCCAAACCCTTGAGCCCCCAACTGTCTGGCGATGACAATCTGAATGGTCATCGCCATCGCCTTGGTCGCGACGCCTGCTGCGGCCATCACGACAGCGCCTTGGAGAAACGACTGTTTTGGCATAGCTATCCCTTCAATCGCTCTAGATTGCATAGATAGGGTATGTCCGAAGGCGCGGACAAAGACCACAAGAACATATTTTCACCTGCCACTAGCCCATATGGGTGGACAATCTGAGCGATAGCCAGGTTCTTGAAGTGAATTTGAAGCAGGTGCTTTAGTTTACCCGGTAGATAACCAGACAGACGCTGCCCACAGGGGCGGCTTTCATTTCGGGAGATTTACTGGGGGCAGGTCTTTATGCAACGAACAAAGTGGGTTGTAGCGAGCATGAGTCTCGGCTTGTTACTTGCCGCAACGGGCTGTGCTACGGATACGGCGGCAGACAGGGCAGGGGAGGCTGATATTCATCCGAAAGTCAGCACGGTGTCAGATGTGGCGAACAGTACCGAAACCACTGGCGACGAAACCCATGCGACCGCTGCGACACAACAAGGTGGCTCGACAGCGTCTTCTTCGGCCGATGAGCAGACTATGTTATATAACACGCACAAACCGCCGCAAGTGTACGGCATGCGCAAATTCCCGTATCCGTATCAGGCCATGTTGGCCATCTCGTCGGATGCGGATAGCGAAACGCTACGCAAGTTCAATTTGGTGCATGAATTTATCAATACGACGCAGATGACGCCGCTTGGCCGAGGACTCGGTCTCGACTTTGCCGATTCATTTTTTATGTACAACGGCAACAATGAGCCAGGTTACGTCGATATCAACCACGAGCCGATGGCTGACGAGTTGTCATATTTCAAAGGCGTATCGGACAAACCCTATGCGGCGAGTATTATAAATCACTACATTCATGTCGGCTGGATTGATACCATGCACACTTATGGCGACTTCAGCAGGGTCAATCCACACCAGACCTTGTTCACGCGGCAGTTGGCTGAACAGGCCATAGAGGCGTTGAAGGCTAACGGCGATGTCATTACCGTGTGGACCGATCACGGCAACAAGTCTAACGTAGATAATTTCGGGAACTACGGTAAGTCTACGTTTTATTCGTATCAACAAGGCGCCAATCCGTGGTCCAAGTATTATCATACAGACTTGACCATTCCCTATGGCATTCGATTTGTGTGGCCGGATTCATCGAGCGATGAGTTTGGCATGAAGTCGATGATTTATCCGTTGATGTTGCCAGATGGACAACGAGTATGGGGATTTTGGCGGTACACGAACGTAGGGTACACCAAAAAGGGAGACCCGGAGTGGGACTGGACGCCGTTCAATCTTGACGAGCAGTTGACGCCCGCGCATTTTGCTCAAATTGAGCGGGAGCATGAGTACTCCATTGTCGCTCAACATTTGTCGGGAACGAATTATCCTGGGGTTCTCCCCAAAAGTGCAGTCGAAGCGCTGCGTCTGTTGGCGGCGCAATACCACGAGGGGAAAATTCTGGTCACGCGTACCAGCCGCTTGTTAACCTATAATGTGGCGCAGCAGTACGTCTGGTACGATGTCACGTATGGGCAGGGAAAGGCCTACATTCATATTCGAGCCATTCTCGATCCGGTGTTTGGCAAATACGTTCCCACTATCGACGAGATTCGTGGCCTGACGTTCTATACGTCCAATCCAGCGGAAACGGTGCTTGAGATTGGCAACACGCCAATCCCTGCACAGTTCGTACAGGACAACCACAGTGATGGCGTCCATCCAAGCGTAGCCATTACATGGTGGCCGGTCGACACGACCAACTACGCAGAAACGGCGCCAGGCGTGAAATAACTCCATTTATTCGCGATAAGGCAAAAAGGCTCGGGAAGTCGTGCATGGGCTTCCAGGGCCTTTTTGATATGGGCGATCACCCATTTTTCACTTCGCGCATAGGTTGTCGAAGAGGTGACCACAATCATCACAACGACGGAATGCGGGGTGGTCCTTACATGAGATTGACAAATGGCAATCGGCCACAGCCTCCCAACTGGAAGTCTGCACATGGCGTGATCGAACAGTATGAACGCGGACAAATCGCGTTGTCAGAAGCGCTACAACAGCTCACTGGTGAACCGGTGCCGCCGCAAGGCGGCCGTGAGCCGGCCATCGAAAAAGAACGGCTACAGTCGCTGCTCGCGGAGTTGGACGAATTGATTGGTCTTGATGAAGTAAAACGCGTGGTCCGCGAAATCTTTGCTTTTGTCTATATTCAACAGTTGCGCACGCGGCAACATTTAAAGGCTGAACCTGTGGTACTTCATATGGTGTTCTTCGGCAACCCCGGAACTGGAAAGACAACCGTTGCTCGCATCTTGGCACGCTTGTTTCACGAGTGTGGATTGTTGGCGGAAGGCCATCTGGTGGAGGTAGAGCGTGCAGACTTGGTCGGCGAATACATCGGCCATACGGCGCAAAAGACGCGTGAGTTGATCAAGAAGGCGCTTGGGGGCGTTTTGTTTATCGATGAGGCGTATTCGTTAGCACGGGGGGGAGAGAAAGATTTTGGCCGTGAGGCTATCGACTGTTTGGTTAAGACGATGGTTGAAATGTCGCGTGTTTCACCACGGCGCAGATCTTGCGTGCAAGCCGCGGGGGCACGTTTGTTCCTCGCGGCTTGCTACACACAGGATTTTACTGAAGTTCTGCGTTCACGTACTGGACTAACGCCTCCGCACTCGCGAAGGTCTTGATTTGTTGGACAAAGTCCTCATGCATCAACTTGCGGGCTAGCTTGGACAAGATTTTTAGGTGTTCAGCCGCTGCGTCTGCCGGTACGAGAATGACAAACAACGTATCCACTGGAGCGCCGTCGAGGCTGTTCCAGTCAACGGGATGCGCCAATCGTGCAAACAGTAGTGTTGGCTCTTTCACCGCGTTCGATTTTCCATGGGGAATGGCGATCCCCTTACCAAAGCCGGTTGTCCCTTCTTGCTCGCGATCCAAGACGGCTTGGACGACGGCATTGGCATCTCCAATCCGCCCCGTATTAGCCGCCACGGCTACCACTTTACGAATGGCGTCCTCCTGGCCGTCCGCTGTCACGTTAAAAAGCACATGTTGTGAATCTAACATACGGTTTCCTTCCTTTTCCATAAGAATAGAGATTTCGCAACAAAAATCAGAGGGTCGAGGTTAAAATAGCGGTTAAGGTTCGTACCGCTTCCTCTTCATCTTGTCCATCTGCCTTGACGAGCACTTGTGTACCTTTGGCAATGGCAAGGCTTAAAATCCCAAGAATGCTTTTACCATCTACGGTTTTGTTCCCTACCTGCAAAGAAATGTGCGAAGAGAAGCGCTGTGCCGCGCTGACGAACTCCGAAGCTGGACGTGCGTGTAAGCCCGACTCCAACTGGACAACAACACTTTGTTCCTTCACCGTGCAAGTCACCCTCATTTCAGTTGATCGCTCAAGTGCGCGAATGTGCAGTTATTCGGTTTAACCGCGCAATGTGTCGACTTTTGACTATAAAGCGTTTTCACCATCTCCAACAAACCATTGACACAAGCAAATTCTACACCATATAATGAGCGCATTCAATAGAATATGAGCAAATATACTCACACATCATGACGGTTTGTGCTTGAAATGGAGGTGAATCCAATTGTTCGCCGATGAGCGAAAGGCTCAAATTGCCGCGTATGTGCAAACCCATAAAAGCGCCACGGTGTCGATGCTGGCTCAGATGTTGGCGACGTCAGAATCGACCATTCGCCGAGATCTGCAGGAACTTGAGGAACATGGCCACCTTCGCCGCACGCACGGCGGTGCTATCGCTGTCGAAGTCGCTTCCTTTGAACCGACTTGGCAGGAGAAACATGTGCGGCACGCGCAGGAGAAGGCACGGATCGCGCGCTGTGCGATCAAGCGGATCGCTCCTGGGCAGACAGTTCTGCTCGATGGCGGCACGACGACCTACCAAATTGCGAAACAGTTGTCTATCGACGGTGTAACCGTTATCACCAACAGCATCGATATTGCTGCGGAGCTCTCTACGCGGCCTGGCGTTCACCTCGTCGTTCTCGGTGGCGAATTTCGCAACACGACTGGTGCGCTGGTCGGCCCGTTCACTGAACAAATGCTGTCTGGTGTGCACGTCGATATTGCCTTCATCGGTGCCAACGGCGTGGATCCAACTGGCATTACGACGCCCAACACGCTCGAGGCAGCGACCAAGCGCGCGATGGTGGCATGTGCACAGACCGTGTGCGTTGTGGCGGATAGTAGCAAATTTGGTCAGGTCAGCTTTGTCCGAGTTTGCGAATGGAAGGACGTCGATGTTCTATACAGCGATGCGCCTCTTCAGGATCCGGAGTTGGCCGGTGTTCTACAAAGAAACGACGTCATCTACGCCTATGATGCGCAGGACGCCGAGTGATAAGGGAGACAGCTATGAGTGACAGAGCATTCACCCGGGTTGCACCTAATGTTCCTGTTTTGACCGTAACCATCAATCCAGCGATCGACGTTTTCATTCACGTCGATGCACTTGCGGCGGGAACCCTTCATCGTGTGCCAGCACCGATCCAACAGGTCGGAGGCAAAGGGATTAACGTGTCTCGCACGTTGCATGCCTTAGGTCAGGCGAGCATAAGCCTCGGATTCGTCGGTGGCGCACGAGGGGACTGGCTCGAAGCACAGCTTGCCGATATGGTCACCGAATTTACGCACATACGTGAACAAACACGCATGAATGTGAAAGTGATTGAAAGTGACGGTCGCTTAACTGAGTTTAACAGTCCAGCTCCCGCCATTTTAGATAGCGAGTGGCAGTCGTTTCGTCACACCCTGCAGCATCACTTGCCGCACGCCAAATGGCTCGCGCTGTGCGGCAACGTGCCAGATACCGTCGATCCGGCTTTTTATCGCGACGCAATTCGTCTGGCTGCCGACCATGGGGTGCGCTGTGTCCTCGACGCCAGTGGTGAGGCCTTGCGTTTGGGCGTGACGGCGAAGCCATTTTTGGTCAAGCCCAATCTTGTCGAACTTGCGGAGTTGACAGGTCATGAGGTGATTGAGCCAGAGGACGCGATGGACGGTGCGATGCAATTGGTGCGCACCGGGATTGACCTTGTTGTCGTGTCGATGGGTGGGGATGGCTTGATTGCTGCGACTGCCAAGGAACAGTGGGTCGCGCGTGTACCGAGCGTGCCAGTCGTATCATCCGTAGGTGCGGGCGACGCCGTTGTAGCTGGACTTTTATACGGTTTATCTCAATATTCGTCGCTTCGCGAAGCCGTTCGCTTTGCGGCCGCGGTCGGAACTGCGAAGGTGACCTGCGAAGGAACGAGCAATCCTTCGCGCGATGAAATCGATCATATTTTCCGCGATGTCGAAGTCGCGGCATGGAGGGGCTAAACATGGCAAAAATCGTGGCCATAACTGCTTGTCCGACAGGGATTGCACACACGTTCATGGCGCAGGAAGCGTTGTTACAGGCTGGTAAGAAGAACAATGTCGAGGTGCGGGTCGAAACACAAGGTGCGAGCGGATCGGAAGACACGCTGACGGCTGCTGAGATCGCTCTGGCGGATGCTGTGATCATCGCGGCGGACAAAAAGGTGGAACTAGACCGGTTTGTCGGCAAGCGCCTGTTGCAAACGTCCGTTTCAGCGGCCATTAAGGAGCCCGAAACGCTACTCGCTCAGGCTTTGGATGCGCCGGTCTATGGCGATGCGACACAGGCGTATATGGACGACATCGCTGCCCAAAAGGCCGCCAAAAATCAAGGTACTCCGGCTGTTTACCGCCACTTGATGAACGGGGTATCCAGTATGTTGCCGCTCGTCATTGCCGGCGGCATCTATATCGCACTATCTACCGCCATCGATATCAATGGTAAAGCCTCGCTTGCAGTGGCGTTTGACAATATCGGCGGAGGTTCGGCCTTTAAGCTGTTCGTTCCCATTCTCGCCGCATTCATCGCGCAATCGATCGGCGATCGCGCCGCTTTTGCCTCCGGCTTGGTCGGCGGTTGGATCGGCACCCAAGGCTTGATGTACAACGCCGGACCAAACGCCAGTGCAGGCTATCTTGGTGGCATCATCGCCGGTTTTTTGGCTGGTTATGTGACGGTTGGGATACGCAAATGGATTCGCGTTCCACGGACTTTCGAGGGCATTAAAACCGTGCTCATTACGCCGGTGTTGTCGGTTGGTATCGTGGGTCTGCTCATGATTTACGTGCTAGGGCACCCCATCGCGGCGTTGATGAGCGCTATCTCCAACGGATTGACGCACATTGGTGCGAGCGGATCGATTGGACTGGGATTGTTGCTTGGTTTAATGATGGCGTTTGACATGGGGGGGCCGTTCAATAAGGTCGCTTACTTCTTTGCCGTAGGGTTGCTTGGGACACATACGGTCGAATCGGAGATGATTATGGCGGCCGTGATGGGCGCTGGCATGGTACCGCCGTTGGCCATGGCTCTCTCGACGTTTATCGCGAAACACAAATACACGCAAGAAGAACGTGACGCCGGTAAAGCGGCCATTATTCTTGGCGCATGTTTTATTACCGAGGGTGCGATTCCATTTGCCACGAAAGACCCACTTCGCGTGATCCCGTCCATCATGGTTGGGTCTGCGGTGACTGGTGCCTTGGCTATGCTCTTCCGCGTAACCAATCCTGCCCCTCACGGCGGCGTGTTTGTCTTCCCGCTGATTGGCCACTGGTATCTGTTCATCCTTGCCATCTTGATTGGCGTGGTGGTGGCCGGGTTGCTTGTGACCACGCTTAAACGTCCGATCGCGCAGGCCGCGTAAGCCGGCTACGCCATCTGTCGCACATGTCGAACCTTTTTCGTGAGATGCATAATATGCGTGTCCCCGCCGGTTGTCGGCGGGGATTTTTTCGTCTCAGAGCGATCGCGCTGGTGCGGTCGTTCATGCGGTGGGCCAGTTGCTCGAAAGGCCATGAATGACGCGTTGCGCCTGTTGCATGACGTCCGAGATAATGTCGGCCACAAAATGCTCCGTGGCGAGCCGCACTCCCTGTCCCGCCCACATCGACATGTAATCGGTCATGCCGAGCTCCGCAGCGCGTTTGCGAATTTCCTGTGTCATGTAATGCTGTATCGGATACGGGGGAATCGATGCATGGTAGGTGGCCAATTGTTCCATCCATTTCGTGCGAATGCCTCGCGCAAGCTTACCCGAGTATGCCTTCGTAACGTCTGTGTCCGTTTCGATGGCTTGTTTGACACGCTCTTGGTACAGTGGGTGGGCGCCGCTCTCCGGCGAGGCGAGAAACGCCGTTCCCATTTGTACGGCAGCCGCGCCGAGTGCGAGTGCTGCCGCCAAGCCGCGTCCGTCCATGACGCCACCTGCAGCGATGACGGGAAGCGACACCGCATCAGCCACTTGTGGGATCAACGCAAAGCTTCCGATAAGAGGCTCTCTGACATAGGGAAGAAATGTGCCACGGTGGCCGCCGGCTTCCGCACCTTGTACGACAATCGCGCTTGTGCCCACGCGTTCAAGTTCCAGCGCTTCTTCTACCGTGGTGGCCGTGCCAAGGGTCAGAATCCCCTGCTGTTTACAAGCATCCATCACTGCAGGAGCGGGTACTCCGAATGTGAAGCTAAATACAGGAACGCCTTCTTCGAGCACCACTTGTAGTTGGTCTTCAAATCGTGGTGGTTCCGGCGCAGCATCGCTCATCGCGTCAAGGCCTAGCCGCGTGCGGATTGGGGCGAGAATTTCGCGCATCTGTTTGAGATCGGTGGCATCTGAAGCATTTGCTTTCGGAATGAATAGGTTGACGGCAAACGGATTGTTCGTGCGCGATTTTACGTGTCGAATCTGCTGTCGCAAGGCATCGGGTGACAAATAGCCCCCACCAATTGTGCCAAGCGCACCGCTGTTGGCAGCGGCGACCACCATCTCCGGCGTGGTGACGCCAGCCATGCCGGCTTGGACGATGGGCAAGGATACACCGATTAACTGCGTAAATGCTGTCTGCAAGCATGTCACCTCCGAGATTGGAACTATGTCAAGTATACGGTTTTGCGCGCGGAGCGTGGAAAGTTGGAAAAGCGGATGCTCATACGCTCCACCAGAGGAGCGTGAAGCGTATGCGTAAAGACCTTCATCGACTGCAGGTGATTGTACACGGGAGTGGCCACGGCAAATCGTTGACAGATGTGCTCTGGGAACTGTCAGGCGTCATTTCAGATGTGGCGAGCAAGGCGGATGTGGCGTATGGCCAAACCAGAATCAGCACTTGCAAAACAATGGCCGATGAAACGGTCGGCGATCAGTCATGATCAGTCTGCGCATCGACAAGTCCTTCACGAATCCCTTTCAGGGCGACGATATCGAGCGACTTCAAACGCGCGTCAAGGCAATCATCTACGCTCGTGTGTCGACGCATGGTCAGGCGCGCGACGGCTATTCGCTCGAGTCCCAGGTCGAGATGTGCGCCGCCTTGGCCAAGGAGCAACTTCACGTGGCGGAGGATGAACTTATCGCCGTGATCGAAGCTGGGGACAAAGGCGATGATCCCAATCGTCCCGCGCTCAACTTTGCCCTGTGGCTCGTCGACAAGGGCATTGGTCGCACCTTTATTTGTTTACACCCGGACCGCTTTGCGCGTGCCCTCCATTTACAACTTGTGGTAGCCGATAGAGTCTGGAGCGCGGGGTACGACCTGCACTTCGTCGAGACGGACGAAGTCGACCCAAACAATCCAGAATCGATGTTGCTGTTCAACTTGCAAGGTGCAATCGCACAGTACAATAAAGCTAAAATTCTGGCGAACTCCAGACGCGGCCGTCGGCAAAAGGTGAAGAACGGGAAAATTCCTGGACTCAGGCGGATTTACGGTTATACCTTCGATAAAGAAGCTGACACGTTGCGGGAGCATCCGGATGAGAAGGCCGTTTATTTGATGATGGTGGATTGGCTACTCAACGGGAAAGATGGCGTGGACATGAGCTTATCCGCGATCGCGCGGGAGTTGTCACTTCTCTCCATACCCGCTCCTAATGGCGACGTGTGGTATCAGGCCACGGTCAGTCGGATCCTTAAAAACCCGGTCTACATGGGCACCTTTTATTACGGTAAGACAGAGTACAAGCAACACAAAGGGCGGATCGAGATTGTCAAGCGGCCTATGTGCGAGTGGCTAGCGGTCAGCGTGCCGGCGTTTATCGACGAAGCCACGTACGCGGCGATGCAGGCGAAGATGAGCCGTCTCAGGCACGCAAACCGGGGTTCAAGGCCACAAATACCTTCGTTACTCAAAGGTAAAGTGCGCTGTGGCCGATGTGGCGGTGCAGTTGTTACCGGTGCGCCGTCGCGCAGTAAGACGACGGGCGAGGTGATCCATCGCTATTATGTGTGCAGCGGGAAAAGCCGGAAAGTCTACGAGGTCGGGACAGGCCGGGAGATGCATCGATGCAGAGGCCGCAATTGGCGACAGGACGTGATCGATCAGTGTGTGTGGAGATATCTAGTGCACGTGATTCACGGCGCCGACGACGTATTACAAGAGATTTTGGCCGAGCGCGGCGATCCCGACGAGTTGGAAGCGCGTTCGAAGGAACGGGCGCTGGTCGAAGCATCGCTTCGTGAGAAACACGAGGAGCGTCGTCGCTGGATTCAATTGCGCGTGCGTGGGCGAATCTCCGACATGGAGTTAGACGCGGCTTTACCGCCCCTCGAACAGGATATCAAACGCCTATCGCGGCGGCTTCACGACCTGGAAGATACTCTCGCCCGCTTGCAAGATATGCGACAACAAGCTCGCGATGTGGCATCGTCCGTGGCCAACGTAAAGCGGTATATCGCGCAGGAACTCACCGACGACGAACGCCGGATGTTGGTGAACAGGCTGCTTGAGCGGGTCGTTCTACATGACGACGCGATTGAAATCATTACTGCCTGGGACTGCCCCCGGACTATTGTTTTTCAACCATCGTGAAGGGCATGGAGGACTACAAAAACCAGTTCATCACGATTCTTGCGGGATACGAACGGGAGATGAAGTGGTTTTTGTCGACGAACCCAGGGCTTCCCAGTCGGTTTCCCATTCACATTCACTTTCCGGACTATGATTCCAACGCTCTTCTTGCGATCGCGAAGCAGGCCTTGGGCAAGCGGCAGTATCGACTCACGGCCGATGCAGAAGCCAGGCTTCACCAGCACATCCGCGAGGGCTTGACGAGTGCCCGTGCCGAACCGTTCAGCAATGCACGATGGGTGCGCAACCTCGTCGAACAGGCAGTGCGTCGACAAGCCGTGCGCCTGTTTGCCGAAAAACACCCGCGCCGCGACGATTTGATGGTACTCCAGGCGGTGGACTTTGCGGAGGTGGGTGTGCGATGAGCGGTGATATGCTGGTGGTCGGCCGTGTCAACGCCGGCAAAACGTCGATTTGTTTGCGCCTTGCCCGCCATCTCGGCCTGCGTGAGTTGGCCTGGGTCGTCGAGCGCACGGACGGTGTCCGTGAACGTAGGCGAATGCCGATGTCGGAGGCCAACGCACTGCTGTCGTCAGAGGAGGAACATCGTACTCGGGCCTTACAGACGCTGTTATTGTCCGTGCCGAAAGGCAAAGGCGAGCACGTGGTGCGCATTGCTGACAGCGCCGGGCTGACCGAAGGTTTACATGCCGATGAAACGGTACGACGGGCCATGGGTCAAACGCTTCGCGCGCTGGTGGCCGCCAAAGGCGTGTTGCACGTGGTGGACGCCGCAGCCGTCGGGCGTGCGTTGACGTTGTCGCAAACGGCGCCGTTTCACACACTCGATGAGCAGATGGTCGCCATCGGCCGGACGAAAGCCCAATATCTCATCCTTGCCAACAAAATGGATTTGCCGCTTGCGAAAGACGGGTATCGGTGGCTGATGGAGCATTGCGGCCCCATTCGCGTGCTTCCTGTCTCGGCCCGAGAAGGATCCGGCTTTCATGAGGTGAAGCGATATGTTTGGCGATTGGCTTGACCTTTTGCGCGCGGGGGCGGCGTTGTTGTTCGCAGGCGCGGCGGTCAAGTGGATGGACGACGCCCTAGATGTCGAATACGACATATGCCAAGGGAAGAGAACGCTCGCGGCTCGCTTTGGCAGAGCGACCCTACCCTACTGCATGGTGCTGTTTGGCGTAGGCATGGCCTTTGATCTGAACGCGGCCCTGGCATGCTTTTTTGGCAGCTATGCTGCAGGCATGTTTGCGCGCCCGACGGAGCGTTTGCAGACGCGCCTTCCGGCCTGGGCCGAAATTGGTTGCGCCATCGCGCTCGCCACGGCGCTGCTCGGTTGGAGGTCAGCGCTGTGGGGATTGGCCATGATGTGTGCCGTCGACTGGTTGGATGATGTGATGGATCGCTATAAAGACGCGGAAAGCGGCCAATTCAATACCGTCGTCCGCTTCGGCCTGGTCGAAATGCTGCTTGCGCTGTTGGGCGCGCTTTGTATCGCCTTGTATGCCAACGTGACCTGGACCATCCTGTCCTTCATTGTGCTTGCGCTATTGACCATCTTGTCAGAGATGACGACCGTGCGAATTCTGACGGATGAGCGGGAGGAGGCTTCCGACCTATGGTCGCATTTGTGATGTTGGGCGTTTTCCTGTTTGTGCTTGCCGCCGCCTTTCACGTGGGGCGGCGACTTGGCTTAGCACAAGGGAAGCGGCAAGCGGCTGCCGAAGTACCACTGGAGCTGCGCGCGAAATTTCAACTTGAACAGCACTGTCCGATTTGCGATGATGAGCAAAGATATCCAATTCTTTCATCGCGGAAGCGAGGGTGACGTTTGACAGAACAGCGAGATCGCGTCATTTTGGTCATGTGTCAAACGGGTAGAGAGTCGGAGGACCGTTTTTCGTACCGAAAGGATGAGCTAAAGGGGCTGTGTGAAGCTGCCGGCGCTCTTGTCATCGGTGTGGTGACACAAAAACGGCCTGCGGCGGATCCCAGGACGCTCGTGGGCGAAGGCAAGGTTTTCGAGTTGGTGGACTTGGTGGAACGCGGCGAGGCGACGTTGGTTGTTGCAGATCGTGAGCTTTCCCCGGCACAAGTGCGCAACTTGGAACGATACTTGCCGTGCCGCGTGATTGATCGCACGCAACTGATTCTCGATATTTTCGCTCGCCGCGCCGTCACGCGCGAAGGGCGCGTCCAAGTGGAAATGGCACAGCTTTCTTATCTATTGCCACGGTTGACGGGGCGTGGTGCCGAGATGTCGCGGCTTGGCGGTGGCATCGGTACGCGCGGACCTGGTGAAACCAAGTTGGAACTCGATAGACGCCGCATTCGCACGCGACTGGCGGGGCTGCGGCGAGAACTTGAGGCCATTGCGCGACAGCGAGCGACCGCGCGCGATAAGCGATTGCGCGAAGTGCCGACAGTCGCGCTGGTTGGTTATACAAATGCCGGGAAGACCACGTTGCAGGCACGCTGGGTCGCCGACAAAGGCGGCGGCGGGGCCATCACGGGTGAAAATCGGCTGTTTGACACGCTCGATCCGGCCGCGCGTCAGGTGCGCACTCGTTTGGGCCATCCATACGTCGTCATCGACACGGTGGGCTTTGTGGAAAATCTGCCACATCACTTGGTCGAGGCATTTCGGTCGACACTTGAAGAAGCCCGCCATGCGGACGTGATCGTGGTGGTCGTCGACGCGGGTCACGCTCCTTCGGCTCATCTGGCGACAACGCGGCGCGTGCTTGCCGACCTCGGAGCTTTGGACAAGCCTATCATCACGTTTTTCAATAAAGTCGACACGGTTGCAGAGCCGCCAGGACCGGACGTCGGCGCACTGGTTTCCTTATATGGAAGTGCTCGGCATGGGGATCTCGATGAACTCTACCATGCAGTCGAGCGGCAGCTTGAATTGGATGAAGTGCATGTGACGATACATGCGCGCGAGGACGACACAGAGTGGCAATCGCTACTCAGAGGCGGGCGGATTGAGCACGCAGAGACGACGGCCTCTGGCGAATGGCGGATGACGGCGGTAACGAGCCGCAAGCAGGCGCATCTTTGGCAACAAATGCAGCGAGATGGGAGCGAACATGACAATCGACATCCTTAAATATATTGAAGTTTGTAAGCGTGATATAGAGCCGGGGCAACGCGAGTTAGAGCGCATTGCCCTGATCAACCAAGAGCGCGTGCTCGAGGCGTTCTGGCGCCATCGCGTCGCGCAGACCGATCTCGCTGGATCGACCGGGTATGGTTTGTCCGACGTGGGACGCGACAAGTTTGAGACGATGTTCGCCGAAGTGTTTGGCGCGCAGGCAGGTCTCGTGCGGCCACAGATCGTATCGGGCACGCATGCTATCAGCCTTGCGATGTATGGATTGCTGCGACCAGGCGACGAACTGATTTACGCCACAGGTATGCCGTACGACACACTGCATAGCGCGCTGGGCTTGCGCCCTGCGTCCGGATCGTTACAGGAGTGGGGCGTGCACGTGAACGTTGTCGATCTGTTGCCGGATGGGGGCATCGATGTCGCCGGCGTGATCGAACGTTGTACCGAGCGAACCAAGTTGGTGATGTTCCAACGTTCGCGCGGCTATTCCTTGCGGCGATCGTTTACGATTTCCGAATTGGCGGATGCGTTTGCAAGGTTAAAGGCGGCTCGACCGAAGGTATACATAGGCGTCGACAACTGTTATGGCGAGTTCGTCGAGGCGCAGGAACCTTGCCATGTCGGGGCTGATCTGGCGATGGGCTCGCTCATCAAGAACCCTGGTGCGGGTATTGCGCCCACAGGCGGCTATGTCGTCGGGTGCGCCGATGCCATAGAGCAGGTGGCGGCACGTCTTGTTGCCCCAGGTACAGCGGCGGAGTATGGACCGACAGGTCCGTATTTGCTGACGATGTATCAGGCGCTCTTCCTAGCTCCGCATATCGTCATGCAAGCGGTGAAAGGATCGCGGCTGTTGGCGAGGGCCTTGTCTGGACTCGGTTATCGCGTGACACCGGCCTGCGATGCGCCGCGCACCGATCTCATCCTATCGATAGAATTTGGCGATCCGACTCCGCTATTGGCGTTTTGTCGCGCGATTCAAAGCGCCGCGCCCATCGATGCACACGTACGCCCTGAACCGGATGCGATGGCCGGATACGCGGACGAGATCGTGATGGCTGCAGGCACCTTCATTCAAGGTGCTTCACTGGAATTATCGGCAGACGCGCCTATCCGACCGCCTTATATCGCGTATGTGCAAGGCGGGTTGACGTATGAGCACGTCGAGATCGCCCTGCGCCGCGTGTTAGATCAAATTGTACCCAATCTACGTTAAAGAATGTGACATGACGGATTGTCGGTTTCTTATCGGCGTGCTACGATGAGTAGCAACAGGTTTTGTGGATGGGGGGCGCGCGCCGTGGAATTGGAAGATCGCCGACAGCTGCCGTTGTTTTCGATTGGCACCGTGCAAAAGTTGACCGGGTTGAGTGCGCGTCAGATACGGTACTATGAGGAGCACGATCTGATCCATCCCGCCCGGACGGCCGGCAAACAGCGCCAGTTTTCCTTTGCCGATGTCGAGCGATTGATGCTCATTCGGCAGTGGCTGGACGAGGGGCACAACATGGCTGGTGTGAAGCGCAACTTTGCGGAGCAAGAGCGCAAACAAAAGACAGCGAGGACCATGCCAAAGCAGGACGTCTCCGACGCGGAAGTTTACAAATGGTTAGAACGCGAACTTATTGATCGTCAGGGGTATGGTGAATTTCAAGGCGATCTCTCGCGGTTTTACCGCAATCGCTAGCGTTCTGGTGCGGTTGCAACGGACGATAGGGGGAATTGTATGCGCAAAGAATACAGTAAAGAAGAAATTTTGCAATACGCGGAAGCGAATAACGTTCGATACGTACGGCTTCAGTTCACGGATCTTTTGGGCATTGTCAAAAATGTGGAAATTCCTGTAGATCAATTGCCCAAAGCGCTCAATAACCGCATGATGTTCGACGGATCGTCCATCCAGGGCTTCGTTCGCATCGAAGAGTCCGATATGTATCTGGCTCCCGATTTGTCGACGTGGCTCGTCTTTCCCTGGGAGACGCCTCAGGGCAGGGTGGCGCGTCTGATCTGCGACGTGTATCAGCCAGACGGCACACCGTTTCCGGGAGATCCGCGTTCGGTGCTCAAACGCGTCTATGCGCGAGCGCAGGAAATGGGGTTTTCAGCGTTCAACGTCGGCCCTGAGCCGGAGTTTTTCTTGTTTAAATTGGACGAGAAGGGCAAGCCGACACAAGACTTAAACGATGAAGGCGGCTATTTCGATTGGGCGCCGGTCGATCTTGGCGAAAACTGCCGTCGCGATATTGTGGTCACGCTTGAAAATATGGGTTTTGAAATCGAGGCGTCTCATCATGAAGTCGCGCCTGGACAACACGAGATCGACTTTCGGTATGCCAATGCGGTCGAAGCGGCTGACAATATCGCGACGTTTCGCCTCGTAGTCAAGACGGTCGCTCGTCAACACGGATTGCATGCGACGTTTATGCCGAAGCCGCTATACGGAATTAACGGCTCCGGAATGCACACGCACCTGTCTTTGTTCCGAGACCATCAAAACGCTTTTTACGATCCGGATGACGACATGGGACTCAGTGAGACGGCGCGCTTTTTTTTGGCGGGGGTTCTCGAACACGCACGTGGATTTACAGCAATCTGTAACCCAACCGTCAATTCATACAAGCGACTGGTGCCTGGGTATGAAGCCCCAAGTTACATCGCGTGGAGCGGCAAGAATCGGTCGCCCCTCGTCCGCGTTCCGGCCGCGCGCGGACAGTCGACGCGACTCGAAGTACGCAGTCCGGACCCGTCGTGTAATCCGTATTTGGCGATTGCGTCTTTGTTGGCTGCGGGTCTGGACGGTATTGAGCGGCAATTGGAATTGCCACCACCGGTCAATCGCAATATCTACATGATGACCGAATCGGAGAAAGAGGAAGCCGGGATTCGCAGTTTGCCAGCCAATCTCAGCGATGCGCTCGATGCGCTTATGCGGGACGAAGTTTTGGTCGAGGCGCTTGGCCACCATGTGTTGTTGCATTTTATTGAGGCAAAGCGGATCGAGTGGAATATGTTCCGAACACAGGTCACAGAGTGGGAACGAGAGCAATATCTCACGTTATATTGAATTTTGGGTGGGCAGGGACACGTGCCATTGTGCGGCGTCCTTGCCCACTTTTATGATGGTCAGCGGTGCATTTCGCACCTTGCTTCGTCATCGACTCAAGGTAAAGGGGCGCCATCAGGGCCGCCTTCACGCTTTATGGCCTAGGCGGCGCAGTCGATGCGCGAAACACAATTTCTGAGTTGAGCACAATTCGCGTGGACATTTTGCGCACGCCGTCGATTCGTTCGAGCAAAAGCTGTGCCCCGAGAGAACCAAAATTATACGTGGGCTGTACGGCAGCGGTCAAAATGGAGTCAACGGAGGCGAGATCGTCCGTATTGCCAAAGCTGACAATGCTTACGTCATCGGGCACACGGATACCCAAGTGATGTAAGGCGCGCACGATGTGTGCGTATTGAAACATGTTCGAGACGAACATCGCCGTCGGCGGTTTGGCTGCGCTAAATAGCGCCTCGACAAAGGACACATCCATGTCCCGCGTCATAGAAGCCTGAAAGATCATATCGTCGCGGATGGGAATGCCATGGCGAGTGAGTGCATCTTTGTACCCGTCCAAGCGCTCGCGGCTCGCGGCGTTGTGTAAAGGCCCGACGACCGCGGCAATGCGTCGATGCCCGAGCTCGATAAGATGCTCGACGAGTTGCGTCGATGTCGGCCGCATGTCTCCCTTGACCAGATCTGTGTCGATCCCCTCGACATCGCGATCGATCAAAACGAAGGGAATGTGATGTTGCTCGAGTAGGCGTAGATTCGCCACCGATGGATCGCCAACGGGAACGATAAGAACACCTGCAATTCGATAATCCAGGCACATCTGCATATATTCGCGCTCTTTCTCCAAACTTTCGTCGGTGTTGGCTAAGAGCATGCGAAATCCGTGCTTTCGCGCGACATCCTCCATACCGCGCGCGATGAAGGTGAAGAAAGGATTCGTGATATCCGGTACGACCAACACAAGTGTCGAAGTTTGTACAAGAGGACCCGCTGCCGATTTGGGTTCGTAGCCGACCTCCTGCATGGCTTGTAGGACGCGCTGACGTGTGGCGGCTTTCACGTAACCGGTGTTGTTGATGACGCGCGAGACGGTCATGATGGAAACGTCCGCCTTCCGTGCAACGTCCGCCATGGTAGGCATGTGATGTTCACCTCCTGAAGTAGTCAGAAGTTTTCGTTTGGATATGTTAATTATAACATGTTGACACTACATTTTCTAGCGCCGTATACTGCAAATGTGCAGAGGATTAATGCAGTTCCCGGATGGAAAATCCGAAAGCGTTGATGTCATTCTATCATGTTAATCTATCAGTTATTTAACTTGAAAAGGCGCGATGGCTGATAGATTCGCATAGGGAGCTGAGGGGAGGCGAAGCGGCGATGGTGAAGAAAGCGCTTCATCTTGCTCCTGATGACGATGTGGCTATCGCTGTCGAACCGCTTGCTGTCGGCGATACGATAGCTTGGGAAAACCACGTGATCGAGGTGCAGGAGCCGATTGGACGCGGACATAAGGTTGCCGTCCGTGCGATTGCGCGGGGGGAACGCGTGTACAAATACGGATTCCCGATTGGCGTTGCCACAAGAGACATCCCGCGTGGCACATGGGTACACGTACACAATGTGCGCACCGCATTATCGGGGAAGCTCGAATATGCGTATCAACCGGAGCTTGTCACAGGTGTGCAACAGGAACACCCTGTCATGCCAACGTCCTTTCGTGGTTATGTGCGCGAAAATGGGCAGGTAGGAACGCGAAATGAAATTTGGATTATCAATACCGTCGGTTGCGTGAACAAGGTGGCCGAGCGGCTCGCCACGCTGGCGGACGCGCGCTGGCGCGGGCAGGGGATCGATGGCGTCTACCATTTTCCGCACCCGTATGGGTGTTCACAACTGGGCGATGATCTCGGTTATACGCAGTCGCTGCTTGCCGGCTTAGCCCGTCACCCGAATGCGGCAGGCGTACTCATTGTCGGGCTTGGCTGTGAAAATAACAGGATCGAAAGTTTTCGCTCCGCACTTTCCGATGTGCCGCAAGAAAAATTGCGGTTTCTGGAGTTGCAGGCGACAGCGGACGAATTTGAAGTCGGCATGTCGCTCATTGCGGAACTCGTCCAATACGCCTCGCATTACAAGCGCGAGGAGACGTCGGTCGCAAAGCTCAAGATCGGATTGAAATGCGGCGGATCGGACGGCTTTTCAGGGATGACGGCCAATCCGCTGGTCGGGCGCGTGGCAGATTGGGTGACGCTACACGGCGGCACAGCTCTGTTGACGGAGGTGCCGGAGATGTTTGGCGCGGAGACCATCTTGATGCAACGCGCAGAAAATGAAGAGGTCTTCGAGCAGATCGTCGACTTGATCAATCGTTGGAAGGATTATTACCAACGCCACGGGCAACCGATTTACGAGAATCCGTCGCCTGGCAACAAGGATGGCGGTATCACGACGTTGGAAGAAAAGTCGCTCGGCTGCGTCCAAAAAGGTGGGCGTACAGCCAAGGTGGTGGATGTCGTCGCTTACGGTCAAAGTGCGCAAAAGCCTGGCCTGAATCTCGTCGAAGCACCGGGCAACGACATGGTATCGGTGAGTGCGTTGGCTGCGGCAGGTGCGCAATTGGTGCTGTTCACGACCGGACGAGGGACGCCAATGGGAGGGCCCGTGCCCACGGTGAAAATCGCCACGAATAGCGATCTCGCCCGGCAAAAACCAGGATGGATCGATTTCGATGCAGGGCGTCTGACAGACGGAGTGCCATTCGACGACTTGGCCTTGCAACTGTATGAACACGTGATTCGCGTGGCGTCAGGAGAAGATCTGGCACGAAATGAGCGCAATGGATACCGCGAGATCGCCATCTTCAAAGATGGTGTGACTCTGTAACGAAAACGGCCTATGGAAAGCGAAGGGAGTTTATACAAATGTACTTGGTGAAGGGCAATCGCGATTTCGGGTATGTCGATTTGGTACCTGCGGCAAACGGTGCGGGGCTGAAATGGATTTCGCTTGGCTTATTGCGTCTGCAACCGGGTGCTTCGTATCGTGGAAAGCTCGATGGACACGAAGCAGTCCTCGTGTTATTGCGAGGAACGTGCAAGGTGCAGGTAGCAGGCCACGAATTTGGCCCATACGCGCGACAAAACGTCTTTGCCGAGCGGGCTACGGCTGTGTATGTGCCAGTTGACGGCGATTATATCGTGACCAACGCGGGGGAAGGCACTTTAGAAGTCGCGGTATGCCAAGCAGTCGCTGAAGAGTCGCACGAGCCGTTCGCCGTTCTTCCGGAGCATGTGGAGACCAAATCCGTCGGCGAAGCAAATTTCCGCCGGGATGTTCACGATATTGTCGTCAAGCAGGCGGAAGGGAAGGTACATCGGATTATTGTCGGAGAAACGTTCAATCCGCCGGGCAACTGGTCTAGCTACCCGCCACACAAGCACGATGAGTACATTCCCGGCGTCGAGGCTTGCATGGAGGAAATCTATTACTATCAATGCGATCCGGAAAATGGGTTCGGTATGCAATCGATCTACACCAGCGACAAGGCTGTCGATGAGACATTTCGCGTTCAGCATGGAGACGCATTCCTGATCCCACGCGGATATCACCCGGTCTGTGCCGCGGGAGGTTACCAACTTTACTATCTGTGGCTGATGGCCGGTCCGATCGACCGGACGATGATTCCACACGACGATCCGAACCACGCGTGGGTGCGCGAGAGACATTGGTCGTGACGATACCACGTACGCGGAGAAAGAGGATGGGCATATGCGACCTTTGACGCAGGAAATGTTATCGAGCCAACCCGATCTGGCGCCGGCCTGGAATGTCTCGCAATTCGCGCCTGAACGCATACTGCAAATTGGTGAAGGCGTGTTTCTGCGCGGATTCGCTGACTGGTTGATCGATCGTCTAAACGCAGCCGGTTCATCTGTCGGCCGGATCGTGATTGCGGCTCCCCGGCCTACCGGTGCCCGAAATATCGAACGCTTTCGCAAGCAGGACGGTTTGTACACCGTCCTCCTCCGCGGTATGGAGAATGGACGGACCGTCGACCGACAGGAAGTTGTGTCTTCCATCTCGCGAGCCATTGATCCGCATCTACAGTGGAATGACTTTCTTGCCTGCGCTCGTCAACGCGAGATCGATGTTGTGATTTCGAATACGACGGAACTTGGCATTCAATATGCGCCACAGCAGTACAGAGCGGGCCAGGTGCCGACGACGTATCCGGCCAAACTCGCTGCTTATTTGTATGAACGCTATCAGGCGTTTGGGGGCGATCCGAAGGCGGGCATGACCATCTTGCCATGCGAGTTGATCGACGACAATGGTACGCTCTTGCGCGACATCGTGATGCGCCATAGCCAGGAATGGGGATTGCCAGCAGCGTTCGTCGAATGGGTGAGGCTGCACAATGTGTTTTGCAACACCCTTGTCGACCGCATTGTCACACCGTTTACGCCGGAAGCCGACGGTGCTCCGGAGCTTCCCTACACAGATGAACTTGCGGTCGTCGCCGAACCGTTTCACATGTGGGCGATTGAAGGTGGAGATCATCTTCGTTCACGCTGGCCGTTTGCCGAGCTTGGTTTGTCGGTGTATTTCGTTCCTTGCATCGAGGACTATCGCCTGCAAAAAGTGCGTGTTCTCAACGGTGCGCATACGGCCATGGCTTGTTTGGGGCTGCTTGCTGAAAAGCAGACTGTCCTTGATGTGATGTCGGACCCGGTGTTGCACGCATTTGTCGAACGCCTCATTGGGTCAGAAATTGTACCGACGGTTACCCCTCAGGTTGGCGATGCAGAGGTGCTTCGAAGATTTGCCAAAGACGTGATTGACCGTTTCAACAATCCATTTCTGCGACACGCGTTGACGTCCATTGCGAACAATTCGCTTGCGAAGGCGCGCATCCGCCTTGTGCCCACCATCGTCGAATATGCGGATCGTCATCGGGTGAGCCCACCGTTGGCAGCGGCGGCTATCGCGCTGTTGTGCTACGCCTGCCACCCGTCGTGCGCACAAGAGGCTATGGATGACCCATTGCGCAGTCGGTTACAGGAGATCTGGGTCAGCGAAACGGAAGCAGATTTGGCTGGGACAGTGACAGAGTTGTTAAAAGCCTCCGATGTCTGGGGATGCGATCTCGCCGTGTTGCCGGGAATGGCGGACATGGTCCAGGATGTGATGCGTCTTGTCCAGGAACGGGGCGTGGTGCAAGCGATTGCTTTTTGGCTCCAGAGCAAGCCAGTGTCTGAACCGATGAGGAGGTGATGCGGTCCGCACGTAAAGTGGTTTTGTGCTCTCCGCTTGACGGGCCGCAGTCGACACCACCAGGATGAACAACCGGCGGTCTCGGGATCGATGTTTCGAAGATTATGGAAAGGGGACTCGTACACGCATGCAAACGAATGCGTCACCATCAGATGCAGGTACGGCGAAACTCGGGTTTGTCGTCGCCGTTGTCGTGATCGCCTCGCTGGGCGGGCTGTTATTTGGCTATGATACAGGCGTGATCGCAGGAGCAAATGAGTTTTTGAAGACAGAGTTTCACATGGGTGCAGGTATGACTGGCTTGGTGTCGAGCAGTATCGATCTCGGTGCGATGCTCGGCGTGCTCATTGCAGGCTATATGGGGGATAAAATCGGCAGGAAGAAAGCGCTTTCCGTTGCAGGTCTTATTTTCATCGTTTGCAGTATTCTCACGGCGCTTGCGACAAACGTCGCGGAATTGGTGATTGGTCGCTTCATTGGTGGCGTTGGTATCGGACTTGCGTCACTGCTATCGCCTTTGTATATTGCGGAGATTGCACCGCCGAGAATTCGCGGGCGGCTTGTCGGCTCCAATCAGTTGGCCATTGTGTCTGGCATCTTCATTGTTTATTTCATCAATGCCGCCATCGTCAGTTCGCACACCGATGCGTGGAATCAGACGACAGGTTGGCGTTGGATGTTCGGGATGGGAGCCATACCGGCAGTCTTGTTCTTCTTGCTCTTGTTCTTTGTTCCGGAAAGTCCGCGTTTTCTCATGGCCCGCGGCCGTGAGCAACAAGCAATAGCCATTCTGGAGCGCGTGAACGGGCGCGAGCAGGCCCGCGTGGATGCTAAGGCAATCCGCGACTCTATCGACATGGTGCCTGACTCTCTGTTTCGAGAATTGTCGCGTCCCGGCATTCGCAAGGCTTTGTTTGTCGGCGTTCTACTCGCCATTTTCCAACAGTTCACCGGTACCAACGCCGTTGGCTACTACGCCCCTATGATCTTTAAGGCGGCCGGTGCTGGTACGAACGCATCGTTCTACGACACCGTGTGGATTGGTGCCATCAAAGTTATTTTCGTTATCGTGCTGATGCTTATTGTCGACCGCGTCGGCCGCAAGCGTTTGCTTGTCTGGAACGGTGGGTTTATGGCGCTGTTCCTTGTCATCCTTGGCATCGCGTTTTCGTTGCCTCACATGCTAACATGGTTGGTGTTAGGCTTAACGTTCCTTCATACTATTGCGTATGAGTTGTCATGGGGTGGCGGCGTTTGGATTGTTCTATCTGAAATTTATCCGACTGCGATTCGTGGAAGAGCGATGTCCATTGCTTCCTTTGCTCTCTGGTTTGCAACCTATCTGGTGGCGCAGTTCTTCCCAATCCTCTTACAGGCAATCGGCGGCACATGGACATTTTGGATTTTTGCCGTGTTCTGCATCGCTATGGCGGTGTTCATGAAGAAAGTGGTGCCCGAGACGAGCAACAAGTCGATGGAGAAGATTCAGACAGACTGGATTCAGGCAGGCAGCTCGGATTCGACTTCCAATTCGATTTAGGCGCTCTTCTAAAGAAAACTGGTGGGTGGCAACAGGATGCCCCCACCAGTTTTCTTAGACTAGCGGATATACCGAAATACACCGACAACTTTTCCGAGAATCGTCACACAGTCGTAATACAAGGGAGCCATGTGCTTGTTTTCCGGTTGCAGTCGAACTCGTCCACCCTCCCGGTAAAACCGCTTGACGGTCGCCTCGTCTTCCTCCGTCATGGCGACGACAATATCGCCGTTCACCGCGCTAGCCTGGCGTCTAACGATGACCAGATCTCCGTCTTGAATGCCGGCTTCAATCATCGATTCACCGACGATTTGCAGTACGAAAACCTCATCGTCTTTTACCATGTCTCGCGGCAACGGAAGGTATCCTTGCACATCCTCGACGGCTGTGATAGGCAAGCCAGCCGTGACGTGTCCGACGATAGGGGCAAATACGGGAGCTTCATCGGTGACATTCTGGGTTGTATCTGGCGAGGACTCGTCGTGTGAAATCAATTCGAGCGCTCGAGGCTTCGTCGGGTCTCGCCGCAAATATCCCTTTTGTTGCAGGCGCTCCAAGTGGCCATGCACAGTGGAACTGGAAGCAAGCCCGACAGCCTCGCCAATCTCGCGAACCGACGGAGGATATCCCTTTTCCCTTACATTTTTGCGGATAAATTCAAGAATCGCTCGTTGTCGCGAGGTCAGTTGGCTCACCGTCCACACTCCCCATGCCTAGATTTGCCTTTATCGTATCACAGGATGGGGAATGTGGCAAACGTTTGTTCGCACCGAGGGCATTAGACGAGGCCAAGGTCGGCTAAAGCATCGGCGACGCCTCCTGAAATTGCGCTCGAAGTCACACATTTGGCGACCTCTTTCACATCGTCAGTGGCATTGCCCATCGCGTACGAGTAACCCAAGGTGCGGAACATGCCGATGTCGTTGCCGCCGTCGCCGATGTGCACCGCTTCTTCTGGGGAAATGCCAAGATATTCGAGGAGGCGAAGGGCGCCAATCGACTTATCGGATTTTCGCCGCTGGAAATCGACGGCTTGCTCGTGCCAGCGGTAGATATAGCAAGCGGGGAACTCCTGCTCAAAGATGGCGTCCCACTCGTGCGTCATAAATGCATTAATTTGAAAGACGCCGATGTCTTGTACCCGATCCGCCAACGTCGGTTCGTAGGAGATGGGCGGGAAGTCGTATGAAGCCAGCACAGGCAGGTATTCATCGGGTAGTGGTTCGAGGGAAAGTGCGTGATCATGCGTGTGCACGATGGTGAAGATGTTGCGCTCGCGGGCCTTTTTAAGGATCCCTGTGACGACATCTACGTCAAACGGCATCGCGAACAACTCGCGATTACCCGCTTTCACAAGGCCGCCATTAAAGTAAATCCCATAGGGAATATGCAATGCCTCTTGAATGTGTTGTGCGTGGATGACGCTGCGCCCCGTGCAAACGGCGACAGGGATATTGCTCTTGAGCAATTCGGCGACGGCAGCGGCGCTCCGTGGCACGATCTCGCCGTTGACGTACAATGTCCCGTCGATATCGAGAAATACCATTTTCACGTGTTGTCCGGTCTTCACCTTGGACGCCTCCCATCTGTCAGCCGCGTCACCAAAATCGATCAGTCGGACTCTCATTATACACAATCTTGGCACTCGATAGGCACGTCCACCAAAAAAGGGGCCAATTGATTCCGATCCGCCCCTCCGCTATGATAGCCATATTGAAGACATGCAGGAGGAAACGTATGCGAGCGACAATGGACGCCCTTGTATCACTGGCAAAACGGCGAGGTTTTATCTTTCCAGGCTCCGAAATTTATGGCGGTCTCGCGAACACGTGGGATTATGGTCCACTCGGTGCCCAAATGAAGCACAATATCAAGCGCGCCTGGTGGCGCCACTTTATTGAACAAAACCCGTATAACGTGGGCCTCGATTCGGCTATTCTCATGAACCGACAGGTTTGGGTCGCATCGGGTCACGTCGAGAACTTCCATGATCCGATGATCGACTGTCGGCAGTGTAAGTCGCGCTTTCGTGCGGACAAGCTGATTGAAGAGGCTGCTGCCGCGCGCGGCGAGGAAGTGGTTGTCGACGGGCTGCCGTTTGCAGAGATGGAGAAGCTTGTGGATCAATATCAAATCGTGTGCCCGGATTGCGGCGCGCAGGATTTTACCGGCATTCGCCAGTTCAATATGATGTTCAAGACATACCAGGGCGTGACGGAAGACGCATCCAATGAGGTGTATTTGCGCCCCGAGACGGCACAAGGTATCTTCGTCAATTTTAAAAACGTACAGCGCACCATGCGCCGAAAACTGCCGTTCGGAATCGGGCAATTCGGCAAAAGCTTTCGCAATGAAATTACGCCCGGCAATTTCACCTTCCGCACGCGCGAATTCGAGCAGATGGAGCTAGAGTTTTTCTGCGCCCCCGACGAAGACATGAAGTGGTTCGCGTACTGGCGTCAATACTGCTACGACTGGCTTGTGTCGTTGGGCCTACGCACGGAGAATCTGCGTTTTCGCGACCACGAAAAAGAACAGCTGTCGCACTACAGCAAGGCGACGACAGACATCGAATACCAGTTTCCGTTCGGTTGGGGCGAGTTGCTGGGCGTGGCGGATCGGACAGATTACGACCTGAGGGCACATGCAACGAGTTCTGGCGAGAACATGACCGTTCAGGAAGAAGGGCAGGAGCCATTTATTCCGTACTGTATCGAACCGGCCATCGGCGCTGATCGCCTGTTCCTTGCGATTTTCGCCGACGCGTATGACGAGGAAGAGGTCGGCGAAAACGATACACGCGTCGTCTTGCGCTTGCATCCGAAGCTTGCTCCGTATCAGGCGGCCGTTTTTCCGCTGTCGAAAAAGCTCGGGGAACGAGCTGAAGCCCTGTATCGCGACCTAGCCAAACTTTACAGCGTCGACTATGACGAAGCCGGATCCATTGGCAAGCGATATCGGCGTCACGATGAAATCGGTACGCCATTCTGTATCACATACGATTTCGAATCCGAAACCGATCACGCAGTGACAATACGCCACCGCGATTCGATGGAACAAGAGCGCGTGCCCATAGCGAACGTAGAAGTGTGGTTGGCAGATCACATCGGCAAATCTGCTCCATGGTGATGCATTTCTCACATGTATGGCTGCCACTGGATTGGGGGACTCTGCAAACGGGGGTGGCGACTGATGTCAGGTCAGCATACGGACAACCACAACGATCATTTTGCTTTCGTCGGTGCACTGGAGCAAAATCACCACTTTGAGTCGTTGGTCGAGCGGCGTAATCACATGATGAGCACGCGCATCGACGCCGTGGTTCCGTGGAAGCAGTACCACCGGGCGAACATTCCTCATGGCAAGAGGCAGTCAAACGGTTGATGACAGGTCCACACACCCAAGAGGGCGATCCACGACGGATCGCCCTCTATGCATGACATGACATTCCTCATCTGAACGTACATGCGACTCGTTTTGACGTATCTGGAATGAAAACGCCCTCCAAAATGTGAGGACAAGCTGGTACTATATAAGGAAGGCATTGTCGTGGGGTTCGCTCCCTGCCCGTCTTGACGGGAGGGGGTGAGGTTGTGAGCGTGGCGAATGCGTTGTCGTTGATGATCCAATTTGGGTCGTTCATCGTCGCGTTGCTGTCGCTCGTCGTCACCGTGGTTCTTGCCCTAAAACGCAAGTAACCGCCCCCACTGTTTGGCCTCTGGGGCGGCGGTTACTGGCCCATCATGTACCGATTGGGCAGGGACGACGCCCAAGGCGCCGATGCCCGAGCCGAAGGTCCCCGCCTTCGGCTCTTTTTCATGTTTAGTCTAACACATGACAAATATACGTCAATCCGTTCGCTAGGCACTTGTCGAAAAACCTGTGTCTGAACATCTCAACTTATGCTACAATATCGGAAATTGTCGCGCGAGAATGTGAGTGGAGAGAGACATGACATTCGCACTGGAACAGGTGTTGGCGGAGAGAATCGTCATCTTGGATGGCGCTATGGGCACGATGATCCAACAGGCAAACCTGCATCCTCATGACTTCGGGGGCGCGGCCTACGACGGATGTAATGAATATTTAAATATAACTCGCCCGGACTTCATCCGAGGCATTCACCTGGCATATCTAGAGGCCGGGGCTGATGTCATCGAGACGAATTCGTTTGGCAGCACGCCGCTCGTCTTGTCCGAATACGGGCTTGCCGAGCAGGCGTTTGCCATCAGCAAGCGGGCGGCAGAACTCGCACGCGAAGCGGCGGATGCCCTGACGACCGCCGAATGGCCCCGCTTCGTCGCCGGATCGATGGGACCGACGACGAAGAGTCTGTCGGTGACTGGCGGTGCGACATTCGATGAACTCGTCGACAGTTACCGCATTCAAGCATTGGGGCTGATGGCGGGCGGTTGCGACTTTTTGATGATCGAAACCGCGCAGGACATGCTCAACGTCAAGGCCGCCGGGCGTGCTATCGAGCTGGCGGCCCGCGAGTTAAAGCGCACAATCCCCGTCATGGTCAGCGGTACCATCGAGGCGATGGGGACAACCCTGGCCGGCCAAAATATCGAGGCATTTTACTTGTCGGTCGAGCACTTGCGTCCGTTCGCCATCGGGATGAATTGTGCGACGGGACCGGAGTTAATGCGCGATCACATGCGGGCGCTCGCCGGGCTCGCATCGTGTGCTGTCAGTTGCCATCCGAACGCAGGCTTGCCAGACGAAGAGGGCCGCTATCTGGAAACGCCGTTTGCGTTCGCTAAGAAGATGGCAGACTTCGCCCATGAAGGTTGGCTGAATATGGCTGGCGGTTGCTGTGGAACGACGCCTGATCACATCCGCGAATTGCGCAGGCAGTTGTCTGGGCTTAGTCCGCGCCAGGCTGTGCCTATGCACGTGCACGCAGTCGCAGGTATGGAGGCGCTGTTGTTGCAAGATGACGCGCGACCAGTCATCGTCGGGGAGCGAACAAATGTGATTGGGTCGCGCAAATTTCGCAAGCTCATCGCGGATGGCGACTACGACGCTGCGGCCGAGATCGCACGCGTGCAGGTTCGGGCTGGCGCGCAAGTGGTGGACATCTGTTTGGCCGATCCGGACCGCGACGAGTTGGCGGACATGTTGCAATTGATCCCGCTCGCGGTGCGCAAGGTGAAGGTGCCCATGATGATTGATTCGACCGATCCGGCGGTCGTCGAGAGCGCCTTAAAGCATATTCAGGGCAAGGCCATCATCAATTCGACGAATCTGGAGGACGGCGAACCTAGATTGGCTCGTTACGCGGAGTTGGCGCGCGCTTATGGTGCGGCGCTCGTCGTCGGCACCATCGACGAACGCGGCATGGCCGTGACGCGCGAACGCAAAGTCGAGATCGCCAAGCGCGCCGTTTCGTTACTGACCGAGCGCTACGGTTTGCGCAAGCAGGACATTTTGATCGATCCGCTGACATTCCCGGTCGGCACGGGCGATGAGAAGTACATTGGTTCGGCGGAGGAGACGGTCGAGGCGATTCGCATGTTGCGTGAGCAACTCCCGGAGTGTCCGACCATCTTGGGAATTAGCAACGTGTCGTTCGGGTTGCCACCGGCTGGGCGCGAGGTGCTCAACGCCGCTTTCTTATATCACTGTACACGTGCAGGTTTGGGCTATGCCATCGTCAATAGCGAACGCTTGGAACGATATGCTTCGATCCCAGAAGATGAGCGCAATCTCTGCGATCGACTGCTATTTGCGACGAGCGACGAGCTTGTCGCCGAATTCACCGCGAGGTTTCGGGAGAAACGCGTGGCCATCAAAGCGGCAAAGGAATCGTTGTCGCTCGAAGAGCGGATTGCCTCGTACGTCGTTGAAGGGTCGAAAGATGGTTTGTTTGCCGATCTCGACGAGGCGCTTGCACGTTACACCCCGCTCGACATTATCAATGGGCCACTGATGGACGGCATGAACGAGGTTGGCCGTCTCTTTAACAACAATGAGCTGATTGTCGCAGAAGTGTTGCAAAGCGCCGAAGTGATGAAGGCGGCCGTCTCATATCTCGAGCCGCACATGGAAAAGGCCGACGTCCAGGCGAAAGGCAGACTGATATTGGCGACGGTGAAGGGCGACGTGCACGATATTGGCAAAAACTTGGTCGAGATCATTCTTGCCAACAACGGGTTTGAGGTGATCAATCTTGGCATCAAGGTGCCTCCAGAGCAGCTGATTCAGGCGATTCGCGAACACAAGCCCGACATGGTGGGCCTCTCGGGACTGCTTGTTAAATCGGCACAACAAATGGTCGTAACGGCGGAGGATTTTGCCCACGCCGGCATCGACATCCCGCTGTTGGTGGGTGGTGCGGCGTTGACGAAAAAGTTCACGCTAACGAAAATTGCAGACAAATATACAGGTCCCGTCATTTACGCGAAAGATGCGATGGAAGGACTCGAAATAGCCAATCAATTGGTAAGTGCGCAACGCGATCAACTGATTAACCGCGTGGCCGAAGAGCGTAAGGCTTTTGCCGACATCGCGGGAGGGCGTGTGAGCAGCCAGGCATCGTCACAGGTGCATAGGCGTTCCGGTATTCGCCGCGACGCACCAATCTACTTGCCCCCCGATTTAGATCGACACGTGTTGCGCGACTATCCGCTCAAACTATTGCGTCCATACTTAAATCTGCAAATGCTCCTAGGAAAACATCTAGGATTGACAGGCAATGTCGAAAAGCGGATCGCCAACAAGGACAGGCAAGCTATAGAGCTGTTGCAGATGGTGGAAGGGATTTTGCAGGATGCAGAGGCGCAGCAACTTGTCCGCGCCCACGCGGTGTACCAGTTCATGCCCGCGGTGGCCGACGGCGACGATATCGTCGTGTTTGATCGCGATGGCAAGTCGGAGCGGGCACGCATCGCGTTTCCGCGGCAGGCCAAAGAGCCATATCTCTGTGTAGCTGATTTTGTGCGTCCTCAGGGAAGTGGCACGGACTATCTCGCCATGTTTGCCTTGACGACCGGAGGGGCGATTCGCGCCGAGTCGGAACGCTTAAAGGCGGAAGGTAGCTATTTACGTGCGCATGCCCTGCAGGCCATCGCTTTGGAGCTTGCGGAGGCCTTTGCGGAACGTCTACATCAACAACTTCGCGACATGTGGGGATTCCCCGATCCGATGTCGATGACAATGCGAGAACGGTTTATCGCGCGTTATCAGGGCATTCGCGTGTCGTTTGGATATCCGGCATGTCCGGATTTGGAACAGCAGCAGATTTTGTTCTCACTGCTGAAACCGGAGGATATCGGCATGGCCTTGACCGACGGCTTCATGATGGATCCAGAAGCATCTGTGTCGGCGCTCGTGTTTAGTCATCCGGAGGCGCGCTATTTTAACGTGGAAGCCGATTCATCGGCTGGATGAAAGGAGACAGCGGGATGCCATCAGGCGGTTGGGAGACATGGGCGAAAGTTCCTCGCGAGTTGGCGGTCGCCGGTGGCCGTTACGTCATCTTCGATGGGGCGATGGCGACGTATTTACACCAGTGTGGTGTACCGATCCGCGTCTGCGCGGAAGAATTGAATTTATCCAAGCCGCGGCTCGTCGAGCAAATTCATCGTGCATATGTCGAGGCCGGTGCAACGGTCGTGCAAACCAACACCTTCGCTGCGAATCGCCTCGATCTCGCGCGCCACGGGCTCGACGCCCAAACCGTAGCCATCAACGAGCAAGCCGTCCTCACGGCGCGCGCAGCTGTGGCGGATCGCGCCAGCGTCTATGGCACAATGGGTCCGGCAGCTGGCGGCACCCGTTACGGAGCACTATTGACGGCCGATGAACGATCTCGCCTGAGCCAGGTGTACGAGGAGCAGGCTTTCGCCTTGATCGAAGCGGGTGTCGACGGCATCGTGCTTGAAACGTTCCCAGATCTTGAAGAACTACTCTTGGCTCTACGGGTTGTCCGTGTCATGGCGCCGCAATTGCCGATTGTAGCCAACCTCTCACCAGAAGAAGTCGGTGTTACGCGCGACGGGGTATTGTTGACGAAGGCGTTTGCGACATTGCGAGAAGCTGGGGCGTCTGTTGTCGGCCTGAACTGCCGGCTTGGCCCGTACGGCATTCTGCGCTCCTTCGAGCAAATTGTGTTCGACGATGGCCCTTATGCTGCGGTGCCAAACGGAGGAATTTTGCACCGGAGCGAATCGGAGGGCTTGGCCTATACGGGCGACGTCGACGACTTTGCCCGTGTCATGTCCGACATTGCCCGGCTCGGTGTACGCTGGCTTGGTGGTTGCTGCGGGACAACTCCCGAGCACATCCATAAGCTGGTCCTCGCGCTACAAGCACAGGATAGGGGAGAGACTTGGGCAGAGCCGCCTCAAAAGCCATCGTCCATACACGTAGTAGCGGACAATCGGCGCGACGAGATGGAGGGTATGGGTGCGGAAACGCCACTAGGACCGTCTATCGTCGACACGCTAAAGGAGCGGACCGCCGTCATTGTCGAGCTCGATCCGCCAAAGCATCTATCGGCTGCGCGGTTTTTAGCCGGTGCCACGGCACTGTCCGAAGCTGGTGCGGATATGATCACGATGGCGGACAACTCGCTTGGTTCTGTGCGCATATCCAATATGGCCTTGGCGAGTGTGCTTAAACAGCGCGGCATCGAACCGCTCGTACACGTGACCTGCCGCGATCGCAATCTCATTGGACAGCAGTCACATCTCATGGGATTGCACGTGCTCGGCGTTCGCAACATTTTGCTGATTACAGGAGATCCGTCACGCTATGGCGACTTGCCCGGCGCAACCAGCGTCTATGACGTTTCGTCGATGGACTTGACGAAAATGGTGCGCAAGCTGAACGATGGCGTAGGCTTCTCCGGCAAACCGTTGCAGCGCCCGGCGCAGTTCGTGATCGGCACTGCGTTTAACCCCCATGTTCACAACTTCGCCAAGGCGGTCGATCGTTTGCGGCGCAAAGTCGAAGCTGGGGCGGACTTTGTGATGACACAACCGGTGTACGATCCGGTCTTGATGGAGCAGATTGCCGAAGCGACACGAGATTTGGGCGTCCCGATTCTCATTGGTATCATGCCGTTGACCAGCGCCCGCAATGCCGAGTTTATTCACCATCAAGTACCTGGTATTTCTATTCCTGCAGACATTTTGTCGCGTATGCGGGAGACGGCTCCTGAAGAAGCTCAAGAGGTGGGGATGGAGATCGCAAAATCATTGGTGGATCGCGCCCTTACCTATTATCGAGGGATTTATTTGGTGACGCCGTTTCTTAAGTTTGAGATTACGGTGCGCCTTACGGCCTACATTCGCGAGCGTACGGCAACCGCTGTGGCATCGGCGGCGCGACGCGAATAATCAGCCTGGTTGGGACCCGTTCGGATCTATTTCTCCTATACACCGTGTTTGTGCACCTCACGTCGTTGCACCGATCTTCGCATTCGGATAGGGTAAAGGAGGTAGCAGACTTTCGTTCTGAAATGAGGTCGGATTATGCGAAGGGTCGGTGTAATAACCATCTTGTGTGCCGCTTTGGCGATTGGCACGGTCTCTGGCTGCGGGACCGCTGGCGCAGCAAACCAGTCTCGCGGCGCCAAGGTGGTGCGGAATCAGGTTCATCCGCTTGTTTTTCAAAATAGGACAAGCGACAACATCATTGCTCCTGACACCAAGTTAGACTCTCAGCCAGTCGGAGGCTCCCTGTATAAGGATGTCCTTGTGCTGCAAGCCAATGGCAAGTCGGCGCATCTTGACGTTACCCACGGCCCGCTCCTGTTTGTCGCCTATTGGTGCCCCCATTGCCAGCGCACACTTCAACTGTTGACCAAGCTTCAATCGCAACTTAAACAAATTCCAACCTTGGTCGACGTCGGATATCCGAGTGGCGCAACACTGGCTGACGCGGTTCGAATTGATCGCGCGGAACGAGCACAGTTACACCTAGCTAACTTTCCTACATACTTCATACTCGCACCAAATGCCGGTGATCAGTACGCCCCTCTGGGATATCCCACGCTCGTGTACCGTCAAGGTGGACAGACGCTCAGCCTTTTTGGTGAGCATACGTCTGCAATCTGGAAACAGATATTATCTTAAATGGATGAAATGTGTTTTTTAGTTGTGAGGTGGCGAGCAGGAACGGAGTTCCGCACGTCGAATTTCAGTATTGAACTTATGTGATCTAAGATTCGGTGCTGTATCTGACGTCCGTCGATGGCATGGCACCAACCATTGTCCGGACGTTGGTCATCGCGGGAGATGGAGACATGGAAGCCAACTTGCTGCGCAGGCTTTATGCTCATACGAGGGAATGGGGCAGAGCACAGCGCGGAATCGAACTGCTGGAACTCGCTGGCGAGGCTTTACGAGAATTTGGACAAATCGACACCGGCTGTTTTATTTACAGAAAGCGTGGTATTGAAACAGACTTCGTTCCGCAGCCTCCGGCTGCTTTTGCGCCCTGGGGTGCATTCGCAGATGATGGTCAGTTTGTCAGTGGGCTTCAATCCCTTTTCGAAACGAGCCTTACGCTTGACGTTCCTACGGATCGTTGGTTGTTGGCAGAAGACATACCCAATCCATCACTTGCCGAGCTCGTGCATGGCTACGGGTTGTTGGAATTTGGCGTATGGCCCATTTATTCGCGCGAAGAAGTGCGGGGTGCTCTCCTTGTCGCCCGCACACGGGCCGCGACTCGGGTGACGGCCGAGATGAGTAATGCGCTCGTTGACGCCTGTGCTGCACAGGTATCGCTGGCATTGGATATGATCATGGCCTTGCGTATCGCTGAACATGCCAGCCAACGCGATTTGCTTACGGGTGCTTGGAATCGCCGCGGTATGGAAAGCCGAGTCGCACGCTTGGTCAATCATCATCGTTCACGGTTGCATGATAAAGAACATCTGATCCTCGGGTTGGTCGATGTCGACAATTTTAAAGAGATCAACGATACGTATGGACACCCAACCGGTGATCGCGTGCTACGCAACATTGTGCGTGCCATTTCGACGTGCGTGGAGGATGGTGGTCTCATCGGTCGCCTGGGGGGCGATGAATTTATCATCTTTTGCCAGTCGAAGGTGCATTGGCACGATTTCATGTTGCAGATTCAGAACGTCGTTGGCAATCGTGCCAACGGGCTTTATGCGGTCTCTGTAGGCGGTGCGGAATGGGGGGTAGATGGCACGACGTTTGAGGCGTGTTATGCGAAAGCCGACGAGCGGCTCTATGCGAACAAACGCGCACGAAAGGAGGCGGCGGTGCATCGTTAGATGCCAGCCGCCTTGTCCGTCTGATGTTTGTTTCAGGTTTCAATTGGGAAGTCGACGACGATAATGTCCGTTCTCCCCATCTCCAGGCTATACTGAACCAATTCCTGATGCTTAGGGTGAGGTCCATAGGCGTCGAGGGCTGCGCGGTCGATAAAACGCACCGTTAATCCGACTTGGAAACCTTGATTACGCCCAGTCGTGTCGCGTCCAATGGCGACGTCTACGATACCTGGGATATGCTTTGGGAATTGACGAGCCATGGCGTATAGGGTGTTCAGTTGGTCTTTTGAAGGTTCGGACGCAAATCGGAAGAGTACCATATGTTCGTACATGTAAAGATACCTCCACTTCGATTGTCCCCATCAGTGTACCACCGTTCGATCGTTTCATCGAAATCAAGGTCGCTGACGATGCTTTATCGTCCGAAGCGAAACGTGTCTTTGACATCTGTGTCATACATGACACCGTTATACACACTAACCTGGTCGACATTGATGCTTCGCTGCGTGGGGAGCCAGTTGGCAGACCCAAAGATAGCAGCCTGCCCCTGGTTCGTCTTCGCACTTGCATCAAATCCGCCAAATGTGTGCGCTCCCACCCAGATACCCGCGTTCTGTTGAGGCACGTTGCTCACAATGTGTTTTCCGATGATCCACGTTGGCATGTCAGTCGCCTCTTTTTACAGACAGTGTTGGTTTCCTATCGCGATCGTCAATGGCTCCATCGAGCCACGTCCATCCACTCAGGTTTGCTGCGTACCAATTGGGGCATATGTTCCAAAATCCATAAACGCTAGCGCGGCCGCGGTCGATTTTCATGTTGGCGTCGAATCCTCCGTGTGCTGTGATGCCGACAAATAATCCTGCATTTTGCTGTGCGGAATTGTGATCGATGCGGTCTACGAGAATCCATGTGGGCATACTCCCACCCCCGTCTTCTCGCCGATTGTATGCGCCTGCTCGAGCGTGCAGAACTGCTACACGTTACGCTGAGGCGTAAAAGTGCGGCTCGTACATATATATGAAACGAGGCCGAGCGCCCGTAGGAGGAAGTGCGATGCTGGGTTTTCGCAGGCATAGACGCGAACGCGAGATGGTGGCTCGTCTGGAAGAACTCGTGCAAGCCGTGCGCGATGCCTTGGACGAACAGTCGAAACATACAGTACAGGTGACGGTTCAGCATCTGCATGTCGACCAGGTTGCGCTTCGAGAATTGCTATTTCGCGTGGACCATTTCGACATTGATGAACTGAGTGGGACGCTCAATTTCGGAAATAACTTTGGCATTGAGAATCCAGGTGCGAAGGGAATTGAGGCGCAACCTTCCTCTCCAAGCGGGATCGCGCAAACGGGGACGGGATATCGCGTATCGTTCACAGACGCGAACGCACGGGCAAGCGATACGTAAATCACGCATTTTTGACAAGGAGGGGAACGCGTGCGCAACGCGCTGTCACCGACTTTCATCATCGGCAGCATTCAGATTCATCAGATTTCAGGTGCATCCTGTCTCAACATGGGCAACACATGGGCGTCGGGTTTCCAGAGCCATTCGAAACAGAATCAAGGCTTTGGCAACGTGTACGGCGAAAAATCTGCAATTTACGGAAATCGAACACTCCAAAATGACCCGGATGGGCTGGACCTCGCAGTGTTACCCGAACATGTGCGGCCATCCTGGCTATCCAGTTGGCTGTCCGGCCGTTAGGCTGCTGCCTGCGGTCATAGCTGTGATTCGGAGGCGTCTAGCTTGAACAAGTCTAACAATCCTTTTGATTTTATCAACCAACTCGGCGACTTGGGAGACATGCGAAAGTTTTTAGGGCAGGACTTTTTCAAAAACCTCCCATTACCGAACATGCAGAGCATGCCTTTTTTTCAGGAGGAGCGAACTGCATCCGAGTTTCCCGCCATCGATTTGTACAATCGCAGTACCGAACTCATTGCCGCAATCGCGCTGCCCGGTTTAAAGTCTGCTTCAGACGTCGCACTCAGCGTTCGATCGCGATTTTTGCGCGTACGCGGCACGGTGCCGAATTACTTTTCCGGCACGCATGAACAGAAGATGATGTCTGAAATCTTCCATGGCGCGTTTGATCGCGAGATCGAGCTGCCCGAGCGCGTATTACCAGATTCGACGAAGGCGATGTACCGAAGTGGGCTTTTGGTCGTCTACCTGCAAAAAGACCAGGCGCGCGAACAGCCAGGTGACGCGATCGCGATCGACTTTTCGGGCGACGAATAAGGGGAAGGGGTCGAGGCTCGTGCCGACACTGATTTCATTCGGCGCCATTTATACGAATACGCCACAGCAGAACGCGGGCGTCTTCATCGGAGAAACCAATATCACCGGCTGGGATGCACACGCGAAGTCCAACAGCGGCCACGGTGCCGTCTTCGGTGCTGGGAATGCGCTGATCGCAGGGTTAAACTTCAATTTCGACGGCTTGGAGTTGATTGACGGCGTGATCATGGATCAGGATCTAAAACCCAGTTGGAGTGTACAGTTATGATGCCGAAGGGGATATCGACTTGGCTGCCATTACAACTGCAGATCGACTCCGTACAAAGCTCATCGGCTGTGAACATCGGTGGGCAGAACATCGTCTACGGGCTTAGTGCACATAGCAAATCGAACACAGGCTTTGGCGATCTTGGCTCACATAGCGTGGTGGCATACAACAGGACTTTACTCCATGACGCAGATGCCATTGATACGCCGATTGATGATCGCGATGTGCACGTGTTAGCTGAGCACCATGCGGCGCCCGTGGAAACGCACGTCGCGTTTCAGGGGATGAACATCAGTAGCATGCAGCAAAATGCAGGGGTCTTTGTCGGCGACAGCCGCATTACGGGATGGGATCAACATCAGAAAACGAATAAGGCCACTGGGGACGTGTACGGTGATCACAACGAGGAAGCGTGCAACGTCAATATCAACTTCGACACCGACGTGATCGACGCCTTGATTCACGATGATGACGTCAAGACGGGACTGTTCTCGCGCATGGGTTAACCACCTAAGTGTCCTGGCACGGCAAGTCGAGCACACGATGGCGAAGGTTTGGCGTCGGCTGTGCCGCAAGCGTTGCGGCACAGCGACGACTCCGAAAGGCAGCGCTTACGAGCGAACCGCGGCAATCTTGTCTCGCAGCTTTTCTGTTAGTTTTGGGACGATCTCGAACAAGTCGCCAACTACACCATAGTCTGCGATGTCGAAGATCGGCGCTTCGCCGTCCTTATTAATTGCAATAATCAGTTTGGACTGGCTCATGCCGGCGAGGTGCTGGATGGCACCACTAATGCCGCACGCGATATAGACGTCCGGCGTGACCACTTTGCCGGTCTGGCCGATTTGCAAGCTGTAGTCGCAGTAGCCTGCATCGCAAGCAGCGCGTGAAGCCCCGAGGGCGCCGTCGAGCACTTCAGCCAGTTCGGCAAGCGGCGCAAAGCCGTCCGCGCTACGCACGCCGCGGCCACCGGAGACGACCACTTTTGCTTCCGTGAGGTCGCGCGTGTCGCCGCTCTTTCGCTGAACGTCGACGACCTGGCTGCGCACGGGCGTCGGTTCGGTATAGGTTCGTTTGACGATGGGGGCGGCTGCACCGTTCGTCGCATCGGCTTGGAGGTTGTTCGGACGGATGGTCACCACCCAGGGACCAGTTAGGAAGCGCTTTGTTTCAAATGCCTTGCCAGCGTAGATCGGACGCTTGAATGTGACGTCTTCGCCAACCGCTTCAATCGCGACGACGTCGGAAATCTGGCCAGCATCAAGATGACATGCGATCTTCGGTGCAAGGTCACGGCCGCTTGCCGTATGCGGCAGAATGACGATATCCGGCTTAACTTCGTCGATGACCGGTTGCACTGCCGCGAAGTAATGTTCAGCCTCGTACGAGACAAGTATATCTGCGGTAACACACACGACTTGCGATTGTTCATGATCGGCGAGTTGTTGCGCCGCGGCATCGACGTTGTCGCCAACGAGCACGGAGACGATGTTGCCGCCGTCGCCGGCTAGTTGCCTTGCTGCCGCTAAGGCTTCAAGCGACACCTGGCGCAGCTTTTGATCTTTTTGCTCTGCGATGACAAGCACTGTTTTTCCCATAGCTCTTCTCCTCCTGTCAATCTTCAGCGAGCGCCGGCCTGGCCGGTGGCTTGCAAAATGATGTCGGCGAGTTGCTCGGCTTGTGCCTCCACATCTCCACTCAGGCGTTGTCCTGCCTGGCGTTTTGGCGGGAGGGAGAGATCGATGCGCGCGACACGTGGTGCGACGTCGTCTGCAGACAGACCGAGATCGCGTAAGGTAACATTTGTGAGCGGTTTCTTTTTGGCCTTCATGATGCCCGGTAGAGATGGGTAACGCGGTTCGTTCAGTCCCTGTTGTGCCGTGAAGAGAGCAGGCAATTGAACCTCCACCGTTTGCACGTCGCCGTCCACCTCCCGCACACACGTCGCCTTGCCACCGTCAATCGCGAGCTTCGTGATGGCGGCGACATGTGGCAGCCCGAGTTGGTGAGCGACGCGGATGGCGACTTGACCGGCACCGTTATCGATGGAGAAGTTACCTGCCATCAACACGTCGAATGGCGTCTTGGCCAGGTATGCGCTAAGCGCCTTCGCGATCGCGCGCTCATCGTGTAAATCTGTTCCGTCAATCAGCACTGCTTCGTCGGCGCCCATCGCGAGTGCCGTGCGCAACGCCTGCGCGACATCTTCGTTGCCCACGCTGACGACGGTTACGGATGCACCCTGTTGTTCCTTTAAGCGGACAGCCTCTTCGACCGCGTATTCGTCGTAAGGATTGATGATCCACTTGACGCCGTCTTCGGCGATCTGGCCATCGACCAAGCGGATCCGCTCTTCTGTGTCAAACGTCTGTTTCATCAATACGATGACGTTCATATTGCAATCCCCTTTCGCAATAGGTGCTACGCGCGCAATCCGCGCAAGAAGAAATCGACCGTCTTTTCGACCTGGTCGGACAACGAGTAGCGCCGGCCGGAAATCAGCCACGATGACACCACTTCATCCATGGCGCCGAACAACAACAGGCGCGTCAGTTTCACGTCCAAGTCGGGCCGAAAGACACCTTGATCGATCCCGCGCAACAAGACATCTTCAATCAATTGAATATATGGCTTGAGTGCGTTGCTAATTTCTCGATGCAAGTCCAACGAGCTCTGGCGCAGTTCCAACTGGGTTACCTTCGCGAGATCAACATTCTTTTCAAGTTCTGTGAAGTGTAGTTCGCAAATTTTACGGATGGCGTCGTCTGCGCGATCGTCTTCGTGGATGTGTTCGTGAAACATGCGAACCAGGTTGCCCAGCTTTTCACGAAACAGCGACACTAGAATGTCTTCTTTGCTCTTGAAGTACAAATAGATAGTGCCGTCAGCCACGCCCGCCTCACGTGCGATTTTGGAAACCTGAGAGCCAAAATAACCGTATTCGGCAAAGATTTTCAAGGCCGCACTGAGGATGGCATCGTATTTTTCGCGTTTTTTCTCTGCCAATCCACTTGTCATGCATTCACCTCGGTGCTAATATCTTTGTCAAAGAATGAATGAATGCTCATTCATTTTTGTATCCTCATAGTAAATGCCGTGGACGCGAATGTCAATTGTGCAACAGGGCTTCATCATCTGGACTGAAAGCGGTTGCGGACAAGTCCTTTATGGCATGAATGTACAGGCTTTTTCGAGGAAGGATGTGATGGACAGGATGACAGCTGTCAATGATATTGCTTTCGCGTTGGTGGTGGCCTACGCACTGTATTTGTTTGGCATCGTTGTCTACCGACGCTATCAATACTTGCTGCTTGGCAAACCAGTAGCCGTCGATACGCACTCCGGTATAGGCGGCTTTGTCGCACAGGTATTTGGCCAAAAGAAGTTGTTTAAGGATGCAAAAAGTGGCGCGATGCACTTTGTCATGTTTTACGGCTTCATCATTCTGCAATTTGGCGCACTTGATCTCATTGCGAAGGGACTCACAGGAGGGAAACACATTCCGTATCCCGCATACGAATCCTTCTCATTCTGCCAAGAATGTGTGGCGATTCTCATCCTTTTGGCAACCGCCTATGCGGCCTATCGCCGCTATGGAGAACGCCTAAAGCGTCTAAAGCGGGGCTTTAAGCCAAGTATTGTCCTGCTCCTGATCACAGGCTTGATGGTCTGTGTACTGCTGGACCTATCGTTCGAGCGCGTGTGGCATCACGAAGCGGCTTCGTGGTATGGCCCCATCTCTTCGCTGTTGGCGAGCGCGCTGTCTGGTATCGGCACGACGGCGGCCGAGGTCTGCTTCTATGTGTTTTGGTGGTTGCATGTATGTATTCTTTTGACATTTCTCATTTACGTCCCACAGTCCAAACATTTTCATCTCATGGTTGCGCCGATTAACGTCTTTCTGCGGCGCAAACATGCACCAGGGCGGCTGCGTTCGCTCGATCTCGAAGACGAAAATGCGGAGTCGTTTGGCGTTGGTCAAATTGAAGATTTCAACCGCAAGCAGATGCTCGACTTTTTCGCCTGTGTCGAGTGCGGACGTTGCACCAATGTCTGCCCGGCGTCGAACACGGGTAAACCGCTGTCGCCTATGCATTTGATTGTCAAGATGCGCGATCACCTTCTGGAAAAAGGTGCCGCGGTAACCCATACCAAGGCGTTTGAGCCAGCTTATCTGTTGCCACAACACGATGGCGCTGCGCACAAGATGGCCGCGGGTGGCGAAGACATTGACTTTCCAAGCGACGCATTGGTCGACATCGAGCCCACGCTGCACTGGCAAAAAGAGTCATGGACTTTGCAGGAGGCAGACGTTTCCACACTCAACCTCATCGGAGATGTCATTACCGAAGATGAGATTTGGGCCTGCACGACGTGTCGCAATTGCGAAGATCAGTGTCCCGTCGACAACGAGCACGTCGACAAGATTATCGACCTTCGCCGTTATCTCGTTTTGATGGAAGGAAGCATGCCGAACGAGGCGAAACGCGCCATGCAAAACATCGAGCGGCAAGGAAATCCCTGGGGTCTCAGCCGCAATGAACGCAGTAACTGGACCAGCGGGCTCGATGTTCCTGTACCGACGGTTCATGAAAATCCTGATTTTGAATACCTGCTGTTCGTCGGTTCCATGGGTTCTTACGATCGCCGAGTGCGCAAGGTCACACATGCGTTTGTGCGGTTGTTGCACGAGGCTGGCGTCAACTTCGCCATCTTGGGTGACGAAGAAAACGGTTCGGGTGATACGCCGCGACGCCTTGGCAATGAAATGCTGTTTCAGCAACTTGCCATGGAAAACATCGCGACGTTTCAACAATATGGCGTGCGCAAAATTGTCACCGCATGCCCACACACATTTAATACGTTGAAAAATGAATATCCCGAATTTGGGATGGAGGGAGTTGAAGTTTACCATCATACGCAGTTGCTTGCCGAATTAGTCAAGCAAGGCAAGTTGCGTCCAACCCATCGCTTACACGAACGGGTGGTCTACCACGACGCGTGCTACCTGGGACGCTATAATGGCGTGTTCGACGCTCCAAGGGAGATTTTAGAAGCTATTCCTGGCGTCGAATTGGTGGAAATGGAACGCAACCGAGAAAACGCCATGTGCTGCGGCGCTGGAGGCGGCCGCATGTGGATGGAGGAGACCAGGGGGAAGCGCATCAATTTAGCTCGCACGCAACAGGCCCTGGCAGTCAATCCAACCGTAATCGGAAGCGCTTGCCCGTATTGTCTCACGATGATGGAAGACGGGACGAAGCTCACCGAAACGGATGACACCGTAAAGGCGCGCGACGTCGCAGAACTTCTGGCGGCATCCGTATTTGCTGAGGATGTCCGGCAGAACAAGGAAGACGAGGAGGTAGGAGCTCGATGAGACACATTCGCAAAGCTGCCGTCATTGGCTCAGGCGTCATGGGTGCCGCTATCGCGGCGCACTTGGCCAACGTCGGAATTCCCTGCTTGTTGCTAGATTTGGTTCCGACTTCGCTCACCGCGGAAGAGGAGCGGCGCGGCTTGACGCTCGACCACCCGGCCGTGCGCAACCGTTTGGCGACACAGGCAATCGCCAGATTGCACAAAGCGAGCCCGGCGCCGCTGTATCGCCCCGAGTTTGCACAACGTATTCAACCAGGCAATTTGGAGGACGATCTCGCAAAAATTGCCGAGGTCGACTGGGTTATTGAGGTGATTGTTGAAAGCCTGGAGCCAAAGCGACAGTTACTTGAGCGCATTGAGCAGTATTGGCGCCCTGGAACGATTGTCAGCTCCAACACGTCAGGAATTTCGATCAACGAGATGGTTGCAGGGCGCAGTGACGCGTTCCGACGTAACTTCCTGGGAACGCATTTCTTTAATCCGCCGCGCTACATGAAGCTGCTCGAGGTTATTCCCGGCAGCGACACGGATCCAGAACTCGTCGACTTTATGGCTGATTTTGCAACCCGCAGGCTTGGTAAAGGCGTCGTGATCGCGAAAGACACGCCGAACTTTATTGCCAATCGAATTGGTACGTATGGACTGCTCGTGACATTTGAAGAAATGCAAAAGGGCGGCTTTTCCATCGAGGAAGTGGACGCTGTGACCGGGCCGGCGCTAGGGCGTCCGCGCAGTGCGACGTTCCGCACGCTCGATTTGGTCGGGATCGATACCTTTGTGCACGTTGCCTACAACGTCCACGCCCACGTATCTGATCCTGTGGAGCAACAGGCGTTCATCGTACCGGACGCAATTCGATCAATGGTCGAACGCGGGTGGCTTGGCGAGAAGTCGGGGCAAGGCTTCTACAAAAAGGTGAAAGATGGCGGGACGACTCGCATTCTATCTCTCGATCTGGCGACTATGGAATATCGCGAACAAGTCAAAGTGAAGTCTGCGTCGCTTGAGGCGGCCAAGGCTGCCAAAGGCGGAAAGGCGAAGGTACAGGCTTTGCTCGCGGGCAAAGACAAGTACGCGCAGCTGGCCTGGGACATCGTTAAGCGGGTATTGATTTATTCCGCCGAGAAGATGGGCGAGATCGCAAATTCGCCGCAAGACGTGGACGCTGCAATGCGATGGGGCTTCAATTGGGATCTCGGCCCATTCGAGTTGTGGGATGCCATCGGTCTCGTTCCCTCAGCAAAGCGGATGCAAGAAGAAGGCCTGACCTTGCCTGCGTGGGTGGAAGCCTGGATCGCCGAAGGGCACAAGGCGTTCTATGAGGAGCGTGAAGGCGCTGTCTATATGCCTGTGGGCGGAATGTCTGCTCCTGTACAGGTTCCTGCCGGTGTCATCGATCTCGCGTCTCTCAAACAGGTCGGCCGGGTCGTGAAACAGAATGCTGGTGCGAGCCTCGTCGACCTCGGCGATGGCGTGGCGTGCCTCGAGTTCCACTCGCAGAATAACGCAATTGGTCCGGATATTCTCGCGATGATCGAACAAAGCGTAAGCATTGTAGAGCGCGAGTTCCAAGGTATGGTGATTGCCAATCAGGGCCGCAACTTCTGTGTTGGCGCCAATCTCATGTTGATGCTGATGGCCGCACAGGAAGGTGACTGGGACGAGATCGACTTGTCTGTGCGCATGTTCCATAAGGCCATGACGACGCTTCGCTATTCGGCGGTGCCAGTGGTTGCAGCGCCGCACAGGATGACCCTCGGTGGCGGTGTGGAAGTATGTCTTGCTTCGTCCCGCGTATTGCCGTCTGCTGAAACGTATTTCGGGCTGGTCGAAGTCGGTGTGGGACTGATTCCTGCAGGGGGTGGCTGCAAAGAAACCGCTCGTCGCGTGTCCGAGTCGGTCTCTGCTGATGAGGATCTGGTGCCACATCTGGCACGGATGTTCCAGACCATCGGCACGGCTAAAGTTTCGACCAGCGGCGATGACGCCTTGGCGATGGGGTGGCTCTCCGAGAATGATCGCGTGATCGTCAACGGCGACCTACAAATTGCCGCGGCCAAAGCAGAAGTGCTACGCATGGCGGAACACGGTTACACGCCACCTGTGCGCGACGCGCGCATTCGCGTGGCTGGTGCCGACGGCAAGGCGGTCTTGCAGATGGCGGCACGCGGCATGTGGCAAAGCGGTTACATTTCCGATCACGATTTGCTCATTGTGAACAAACTGGCACATGTTTTGGCGGGCGGGGACGTTCCAGCGGACTCACTGGTCAGCGAGTCGTATCTGCTTGACCTTGAGCGCGAGGCGTTTGTCAGCTTGTGTGGTGAACCGAAAACACAGGAACGTATGCAATACATGCTCGCGAAAGGAAAGCCGCTTCGCAACTAATGAAGTGTTCGGAAAAAGGAGAGTGACAGATATGCGGGAAGCAGTGATTGTTTCCGTTGCGAGAACGCCAGTTGGCAAGGCGAAGCGCGGTCTGTTCGCGCACACGCGCGTCGAGGACTTAGGCAAAGTGGCCATTCAGGCTGCTTTATCGCGTGCTCCCGGGCTGGATCCGGCGGAGGTCGAGGATGTCGTCATCGGTTGTGCGATGCCAGAAGGCGAGCAAGGTCTGAACGTCGCGCGCATCATTTCACTGTACAGCGGTTTGCCGCAATCCGTGCCCGCGGTCACCGTCAACCGCTTTTGCTCGTCTGGGCTGCAAGCCATCGCGCAGGCGGCTGAAAGAGTCATGCTCGGGCACGCGGAAGTGGCCATTGGCGGCGGCGTAGAGAGCATGAGTCACGTGCCCATGACAGGCTTTAAGCCGGCCCCGCATCCTGGGATCTTGACCGAGATGCCCGACGTTTACATTGCCATGGGCCATACGGCGGAAAACGTCGCCAGACGCTTCGGGGTCAGCCGCGATGATCAGGATGAATTTTCCTATCAAAGTCACCAGAAGGCGTACGCTGCACAGCAGGCGGGCAAATTTGATGAAGAAATTGCACCGGTTGATACCAAGGTGTATGGAATCGACGACAACGGACGGCCATGGTCGCGCGATGTTCACGTCACTCAGGATGAAGGTGTACGTAAGGACACGACACCAGAAGCATTGGCGTCATTGCGACCGGCGTTTGCACGCGGTGGCAGCGTGACGGCCGGCAATTCGTCGCAAATGAGCGACGGCGCGGCAGCGGCTGTCATCATGAGCGCCGAGCGCGCACAGGCACTCGGGCTAAAGCCACTTGCGACATTTCGCAGCTTTGCGGTGACCGGATGCGATCCGGCGGTGATGGGCATCGGTCCTGTGGGCGCCATTCCGAAAGCCTTGAGGCTTGCCGGAATTTCACTTGCCGATGTCGACCTTTTCGAAATCAATGAAGCGTTTGCTGCACAATGTGTGCAAGTAATGCGTGCACTTGAGATTGACCCGGCGAAGGTCAATGTCAACGGTGGCGCCATTGCCCTAGGCCATCCACTTGGCTGCACGGGCGCCAAACTGACGGCGACGCTCGTTCACGAACTGCGCCGGCGCGGCGGTGGTTATGGCGTCGTGTCGATGTGCATCGGCGGCGGCATGGGTGCGGCCGGCGTATTTGAAGTACACCGGGCATAAGGCGACTTGCTTCAATATCCCACTATGTACGTAATAAAGGAGAGGTTTTGCGATGGCAAATAAGACACTTGCGATTGGCGGCGGATTTATTATTGAAGATACCGATCCGAATTCCATTGTTACGCCGGAATCGTTGACGGACGAGCAACGCATGATCGCCGAGACGACAACCAGTTTTGTCGAGGCAGAGGTCTCCCCGCATCAGGAGCAAATTGAAGGATTGGACTATGAGCTGACCGTCAAACTGCTGCGCAAAGCCGGCGAAATCGGCTTATTGTCGACGGAAATTCCAGAAGCATACGGTGGTCTTGGCCTCGACAAAATGAGCGCAACGCTCATCAACGAGCGGGTATCCAAAGCAGGATCGTTCGGGCTTTCGCTCGGTGCTCACACAGGCATTGGCACGTTGCCGATTGTCTACTTTGGCAACGAACAGCAAAAGCAGAAGTACTTGCCGAAGCTCGCCACCGGTGAATGGATTGCCGCGTACTGTTTGACGGAGCCTTCGTCAGGTTCGGATGCGCTGGGCGCGAAGACGACGGCGCGCTTGTCGGACGACGGCAAGTATTACATTTTAAATGGCACCAAACAGTTCATCACGAACGCTGGTTTTGCGGACGTATTCGTCGTGTACGCAAAAGTCGATGGGAAACTGTTTAGCACCTTTATTGTCGAACGCACGATGCCTGGCGTGAGCGTCGGTCCTGAAGAGCAGAAGATGGGTATTAAGGGATCATCAACCCGCCAGTTGATCCTTGAAGATGTGCATGTGCCGGTTGAAAATCTGTTGTATGAGGTCGGCAAAGGCCACCAGATCGCGTTCAACATTCTGAATATCGGACGTTTCAAGTTGGCTGCGGGTGCTGTTGGCGGATCGAAGGATGCTATCGAATTGGCGGCTCATTACGCGAATGAACGCCAGCAATTTGGACGCAAGATTTCCTCGTTCCCACTGATTCAGCAAAAGCTTGCGCGCATGAACACGCGGACATTTGTGCTTGAAAGTGTGGTCTATCGCACAGCAGGCCTGCTCGATGCGGCTTTGGCAGACGTCGATGTAACAGGGCCAAACGCAGGCATGCTGTCGGCAAAGGCCATCGCCGAGTACGCGATTGAGTGCTCCATCAACAAAGTGTTTGCTTCGGAGACGCTCGACTATGTCGTCGACGAAGCGTTGCAGATTCATGGCGGTTACGGCTTTATCAAGGAGTACAAGGTCGAACGCATGTATCGCGACTCGCGGATCAACCGCATTTTCGAAGGAACCAACGAAATCAACCGCCTATTGATTCCGGGAACGATGCTGCGCCGTGCCATGAAGGGTGAACTGCCACTCTTACAAAAGGCACAGGCTCTGCAGGCAGAGTTGATGCAGATGACGCCGGCGCTCTCGGCACCAGAAGGAACGCTTGCCGAAGAGGCACAGTACATCGCCAATGCGAAGCGCATCTTCCTCATGGTGGGTGGGCTTGCTGCACAGGCATTTCAACAACGGGTTGACGAAGAGCAAGAGGTGCTCTCCAACCTCGCAGACATTGCTATACTGACGTTTGCCATGGAAAGCGCGTGGTTGCGCACGATGCAGCACGTCGAGCGCGCAGGCGAAGGCGCGTGTGCCAACGCGATCGCGATGACCAAGGCGTTTGCGTACGAATCGTTGGGCGAGATCGAGCGGTTGGCGAAGGAATGCTTGGCGCGCATCGAGCAAGGAGATGCCTTACGCATGCAGTTGTCGGTGGTCAAACGGCTTGCGCGCCGCACAGAGCTCGACATCATCGGCCTGGAACGCGAAATTGGCCGTGCCGTGGTCGACGCAGAACAATACGTATGCTGACGCGAACGGTTGGAGAGGATGGTGAGCTCATGGAGAAAACTTGGTTAGCACATTATCCGGAGGAAGTCCCAAGCTCGTTTGCCTATCCTAAGGAAAACTTGGCGTCTTTCCTCGTTCACTCCGCGCAACGGTTTCCGGACAACCCGGCTATCTGGTTCTTCGGACATACGATGAGCTACCGCGAACTCCTTGACGCTTGCTGTCGTTTTGCCAATGCCGTGCGAGCACTCCCCCTTGTTAAGGGGGAGCGGCTCGCCATCATGTTGCCCAATTGCCCACAAGCCGTAATCGCCTATTATGGTGCCTTGCTGGCAGGTCTCGTGGTCGTCCAAAACAACCCGATGTATACCGAGCGAGAGTTGAAACACCAGTTGCAGGACTGCGGTGCAAAGGCGTTGGTCACGCTCGATGAGTTGTGCCCAAAGGTTGAGCACATTCGGCACGAAACGGATCTGCAACACGTCATTGTAACATCGATGCGAGACTATCTGCCGTCGGGGACGCCGCTTGCGCAATCCCCATCGCTTACAGAGCAAAACGGCGTTATATTGTGGCAAATCTTACTTCGGCAAGGAGCTTCGGAGCTACCGCGGATCGAGATCGACGCGGCGGAGGATATTGCACTGATTCAGTATACGGGCGGAACGACGGGCGTCGCCAAAGGAGCCATGTTGACGCATCTGAATCTGGTTGCCAATACGATACAAAGTGCCCTGTGGTCGTATAAATTGCGGGATGGTCAAGAACGGTACTTGGGAGCTTTGCCTTTCTTCCACGTTTTTGGTATGACCGTTTTGATGAATCAAGCCATGTATAAGGCGGGCATGCTGATTCTCGTGCCTAGATTTCAAGCGAAAGATGTGCTGCGCTTCATCCATGAATTTAAGCCAACCGTCTTTCCGGGGACGCCGACCATGTACATTGCGCTCATGAATCACCCTGACGTCGGTCAGTATGATCTTTCGTCAATCGAAATATGTGTGAGTGGAGCGGCTCCTTTGCCACTCGAAGTGCAAGCGCAGTTTGAACGTTTGACCGGCGGCAAACTGGTGGAGGGCTATGGCTTGACAGAAGCTTCGCCCATCACGCATGCGAACAACTTCTGGGGCGAGCGTAAAAATGGTTCAATCGGTATCCCATTTCCTGACACGGAGGCGCGTATCGTCGACGAAAATGGAAACGATGTGGCGGCAGGGGAAATCGGTGAATTGGTGGTACGCGGTCCGCAGGTGATGAAGGGCTATTGGAATAAGCCTGCTGAAACCGCTTCCGTTCTCCGCGATGGCTGGCTCTTTACAGGAGATATCGGTAAGATGGATGAGAACGGCTTTTTCTATATCGTCGATCGCAAAAAGGATGTCATCATCGCGGGCGGTTATAACATTTATCCGCGCGAGATCGAAGAGATATTGTACGAGCATCCGGCGGTCGCCGAAGCGGCCGTGGTCGGGGTCACAGATTCGTATCGCGGGCAGACGGTCAAGGCGTTTATTCAACTCAAGCCAGGCCAACAGGTGACGGCTGAAGAAATGGACGCATGGTGTCGAGCGAATTTGGCTGCCTATAAGGTGCCGCGGGCCTACGAATTTCGAGAATCCCTACCGAAGTCCGCAGTGGGCAAGATTTTACGCCGCGAACTTACCGAAGAAAGCAAACAAAATGCATAAGGGGAGGATGAGATGCGGTCGTCGATGAATCCGCACGGCGTTGATCCTCTGGTTCTGGAGCGCACTGCGGCGGGAACTTTTTCCGATTACACGGGAATCCGTGTTACCGCTATTGGAGAGAACGAGATCGAAGCAGAACTGGAGATTCGTCCTCATCATCTCAACGTGGCAGGTATCTTGCACGGGGGCGTTCATGCGACGTTGCTCGATTCGTTGATGGGGGTATTGGTGATTTTGCAGTACCCAGAGGATCCGGTTGTAACCACCAACCTCAACGTACACTTCACCGAACCGGTCTCGGAAGGTACACTGCGTGCGAAGGCTGCCTTTGTCCACCGCGGCGGACGCACGATGACAGTAGAGGGACATGTCCATAGCGATGATGGCAGGTTATGCGCATTTGCCACGGGCACGTTCCGCGTCCTACACAAGTCGACGTAATGCCATACGTTGCGTTATCCACAAGCGCGAGCGGAACTGTCCGCTCGCGCTTCGTCGTCCGCATTGCTTACACATATACCGCAAATATACCGCAAATATACCGCAAACTTGGTTGTCGAGACTTGTAATACACTATATCTAGTGTTAATCTCATTCTGCAAACCACAATTACATAGACGAATCCTGGTGCTCGCAAATCGCGAGTGAAAAGGGAATCCAGTGGAAAGCTGGAACGGTCCTCGCCACGGTGATGTTCGATGTGCAAGCTATGGCTTTCAGCCAGCCACTCCGTCCTTGATGGGGGAAGGCGCTTTGGCACAGATGAGACTCAGTCCGGAGACCTGCCAGGATTGGTTGTGCATCACTCCCACGAGGGATTGGGAAGGGGCGATGGACGTGAAAACACGTGGTTCGAGCGCTTTGGCTTAGCTCGAATCAAAACCGTAGTTTTGGAATGTCGAACCCTGTTCCTTGATGGGAACAGGGTTTTTCTATGAAAGCGATGAGGAGCGGATAGATCATGACGGAACAAAGCGCGACCGGAGTGGTGCAAATGGAGTGGGAAGGATGGACCGAGCGGCTTGCGTCATATCGCGTGTACAAGTACAACGGCAGGGAGGCAGGATTCGACCTGAATAAATTTTATACATTTCTCGAGCGCGGATGCGCACAAGTCGACGGGTATGATCCAGAAAGCTTGGCGCAGGCGATTTACCCGCAGCTGCGCGACGGCATGACGACGTCTGAGATTGCCAAGATTGCAATCCAGGCAGCCGTAGAGATGACAAATGTGAGTGAACCGAAATGGCAGTTTGTCGCTGCACGGCTCTTGTTATTGGATTGCTACAAGCAGGCCGGACGCAATCGCGGATACGACTTCATCGGTTATGGGGACTTCCATGAATTGATAGAACAGCTTGAACGAATCGGACGCTACGGCACCTACGTACGCGAGCACTTCAGTCAAGAAGAAATCAAGGAACTGGCCGCCTATATCAAGCCCGAGCGGGACTACTTGTTTAACTACGTTGGTCTTAAACAACTCATGGATCGTTATGCCATTCGCAACCTCGCCGGTGGCATCATGGAACTGCCTCAAGAACTATTCATGGGCGTGGCTATGCATCTGGCGATGAAGGAACAGGACAGGCTCCACTGGGCGAAACGTTTCTACGACATGCTGTCGACGTTACAGGCGACCGTTGCAACACCGACGCTCAGCAATGCGCGCAAACCGTTTCATCAATTGAGTTCCTGTTTCATCGACATGCCCGAGGACGATCTCGTCAGCATATACGCGACAGATGAGGCTTTTGCAAGAGTGTCGAAATTCGGTGGTGGTATGGGCATTTACGTTGGCAAAATTCGCGCGCGCGGATCGGCTATCCGCAACCATCCCGGCGCCAGCGGTGGCGTGGTTCCCTGGATTCGGAACTTTAATAATACGGCTGTTAGCTGTAATCAATTGGGCATGCGCAGCGGTGCAGCGGCTGTTTACCTAGACGTATGGCATAAAGACATTCTTGACTTTCTGCAATTGCGCACGAACAACGGCGACGAGCGCATGAAAGCACACGACATTTTTCCAGGTGTCTGCATTCCTGATTTGTTCATGCGCCGGGTCGAAGAGCGTGGTACGTGGCATCTGTTTTGTCCGTACGAAGTGCAAAAGGTGATGGGATTTTCGTTGGAGGATGCTTGGGGCGAAGAGTTTGAACGTAGATACGAGGCTTGCGTAAACCATTCTGACCTGCCTCGAAGCGAAATTCCGGCCATCGAAATCATGAAACGAATGATGCAATCTGCCTTTGAGACCGGCACACCATTTATCTTTTTCCGCGATGCGGCGAATCGCTTAAACCCGAACAAGCATGCGGGCATGATTTATTGCAGCAACCTTTGTACTGAAATTATGCAAAACATGAGCCCATCGCGGCGAAGTGAGGAGATTGTAGAAGGCGATATCGTCACCGTGCGCCAACAAGCCGGAGATTTTGTCGTGTGTAACCTGTCTTCGCTCAACCTTGGACGGTGTCGTGATCGCGAGTCGATACGGGAGACGGTGCGCCGACAAATTCGCGCGATGGACAATGTGATCGATCTCAATCACTACCCTGTCGCACAGGCGGCCATCACGAATCGAAAGTACAGAGCAGTTGGCCTTGGCATCAGCGGCTATCACCAATATCTCGCCGAAAACGGGCTCGTTTGGGAATCTGAGCAGCACTTGCGGCATGTCGACGAGCTATTTGAATGGATCAATTACTTTGCCATTGAGGCATCGCTGGAACTGGCAAAGGAAAAGGGTCCGTATCCACTCTTTCATGGCTCTGATTGGGAGACGGGTGAATATTTCGAACTGCGCGGTTACAGGAGCCGCCCGGGTGGCCCGGATTGGGATACGCTACGCGAACAAGTTGCTCGCTACGGTGTGCGTAATGCGTACCTTGTCGCCATCGCGCCGACGAGCAGTACAAGCCTCATTGCGGGCAGTACCGCCGGGATCGATCCGGTGTTCGCACGCTTCTTCCTCGAGGAGAAGAAAAATGGTGTCGTGCCGCAAACGGCGCCGAATTTGAACGAACGCACATTCTGGTACTACAAAGAGGCGCACACCATCGACCAGAGCTGGAGCATCAAAGCGTGCGCGGTGCGCCAGAGGCACGTAGATCAGAGTCAGTCGTTTAATCTGTACATCACACCTGACATCAGTGCGAAGGCTTTTTTGGACCTGTACTTGTTGGCGTGGAAGCAGGGCTTAAAGACGGTTTACTATGTTCGCAGTAAAGCAGTGGAAGTGGAAGACTGCGTGGCTTGTTCGTCATGATCTCGAAGAACATGCCCGGTATTCGCTCAAGAAAAACTCGTGCGCATCACGATTCGAAATAGGAGAGATTATCGATGAAGCTGGAAAGGACCAGACTGTTTAACGCGGCGGGTGATCGCGATTGGGGCAAGCGACGGATCATCGGCGGGAATACGACAAACATGATTGAGTTGAACAACATCAAGTACGATTGGGCATATAAGCTGTACCGCGCCATGATGAATAACTTCTGGATTCCGGAAGAAATTGCGTTGGCGGACGACGCCCGTCAGTACGATGCGCTAAGCGCGGATGAGCAGCGTAGCTACAATAAGGTATTGTCGTTTTTGATTTTCATGGACAGCCTGTTGACCCACAACTTGCCTAACATCAACGAATACATCACGGCACCGGAGGTCAATTTGTGCCTCACCGTACACGCATTTCAGGAAGCGGTGCACTCTCAGTCGTATGGCTATATTCTTGACTCTGTCGTCAATGCAGCCACGCGCGATGCCATTTACAATGAGTGGCGGGAAGATGAGCATCTGTTGCGCCGCAACCAGTTTATCACCGACTTATTTGAACAGTTCATCGCCGATCCGAGTGACCGCAACCTATTGAAGACGGTGGTCGCCAACTATATTCTCGAAGGCGTATACTTTTACGCTGGGTTTAGTTTTTTCTTTGTGCTCGGTCGTCAGGGGAAGATGTTGGGGACGGTCTCCGAAATCAAGTTTATTCAACGAGATGAGCTCACGCATTTGGCTATTTTCCGCAATTTGTACCACGAGATTATCCGAGAAAACAAAGAATTGCTCACGCCTGAACTGGAACAAGAGTTTCTTCAGATGATGCGAACTGCGGTCGATCACGAAGTCGCCTGGGGACAGTATGTGACAGGGGGCAAGATTGCAGGGCTGACGGACGTCTTGATCGATCAATACATCAAGTATTTGGCGAACATACGCTTGCTGTCACTTAATCTACCTATTCTATATCCAGAAATAACAGAACACCCCATGCCTTGGCTCGACAGTTATGCGTCTATGAATTCCATGAAGACAGACTTCTTCGAACAGCGCGTGACCAGTTACACCAAAGCTGGAAACCTAAATTGGGACGAACTGTAATGTGAGTATAGGCTCGGTACGTATGACAGGGGGCATCATCCGTGGCGCATGCCATCATGGTGGTTGGGACGTCCTCGAACGTCGGGAAGAGCGCCATTTGCACAGCACTATGTAAAATTTTGGTCGATGCTGGTTATCGCGTCGCGCCGTTTAAGGCGCAAAACATGTCGTTGAATGCAGCTGTGACCCCAAAGGGTGCCGAGATCGGTCGGGCACAGGCTGTGCAGGCAGAGGCGTGTGGGATTGAACCGAATGAACACATGAATCCGGTACTGCTCAAGCCAACCGCGTTCAATGCGTCGCAAGTGGTGCTTCAGGGTCAGGTGTATGGCACAAAAACCACGGAATCGTATTTTCGCGAACAGCGGCAAGCCATTTGGGCAAAGGTTGAAGAGAGTTACCGCGCGTTAGAACAGAGATTTGACGTCATTGTCATTGAAGGGGCCGGTAGCCCGGTTGAAATCAATTTGAAGGAACACGACATTGCGAATATGCGGGTCGCCGACATGGCCGACGCAGACGTCATTTTGGTGGCCGATATCGATCGCGGCGGCGTCTTCGCTTCGGTCGTCGGTACACTCGCGTTGCTGAGTCCGGCCGAGCGCGCGCGTGTCAAGGGCGTCATTGTCAACAAGTTTCGGGGGAACGCGAATCTCTTTGCCGAAGGCGTACGCATGCTGGAAGAACTGGCTGGCGTCCCAGTTCTCGGCGTGGTGCCATACGTCTTAGACATCGGTATTGACGAAGAGGACTCCCTCGGGTTGGCGGGCGATCGCTACAGTCAGCCAGAAGGTGCGGGAGAAAATTTGCTCCAAATCGGTGTCGTTCAGGTTCCGCACATCTCAAACTTTAACGATTTCGATCCGCTGTTCGCCGTTCCAGGCGTATCGGTTCGGTTTTGCCAGCGCCCGCAGGATCTCGCCGGCTGTCACGCCGTCATCTTGCCTGGAACCAAGAATACAATCGAAGACCTTCGCTGGTTACAGGAACGCGGCTTTTTTGCCCCCATTTGGCACGCCTTCGCAGGTGGAGCCGCGATCGTCGGAATCTGTGGCGGATACCAGATGCTTGGTATCGAAGTGGAAGATCCATTTGGCGTCGAGTCAGGCGAGCGGTGGTCCTCTGGTTTGCACCTGTTGCCTGTGCGTACGGTGATGGCACAGAACAAGGCGACTTACCAAGCTGAAGGCGAGACGACTTTGTATTCGGGAATCCATGTTTCCGGATATGAAATCCATATGGGCGAGACCCTGCCATTGGTGGGTACGCGGCCTTTTGCACAAATCACACGCCGTGGCGAAGGAGTACGGCGTGATGACGGAGCCGTCTGGCATGCCGGGAGGGTGGTTGGCACCTATTTGCACGGCGTGTTTGACAACGATGCATTTCGTAAAGCGTGGCTGCAGTCAATACGCGGTCGCTTTCGACTGGAAACAAGCACTCGCGGCGAAAGAAGTTTTCGTGAACGGCGATGGGATGCGATTTGCCGCTTTGCGGACGTCGTCCGTGCCAACATCGATACTGCCACAGTTCGCACGTGGGTTGAGCAAAGGGCGTCGAATGGATGACGCCTACGGTCCATGCGGTCATCATACATATCTTGATCACTGCCGCGGCGCTGGGCGTGGATCGCGCAGTTGGCGATCCGAAGTGGCTCCCTCATCCCGTCGTTGCGATTGGGCATTTCGTCCATGGGTTCGAAAAACGTTTCCATCGGGTAAACGCCGCCCCGTGGCAACAGTGGCTCGCGGGTGCCGCGCTAACCTTGTCGACGTTAACCTTGGTTTTCGGTGTAACCTGGGGCGTTCTGGCGATTGTCATCCGGATTTCTCCTTGGTTGGTAGTGATTGCAAATCTCTGGATTTGCTCGACGACTATCGCTTGGAAGGGTCTGTGTGATGCAGGGCACATGGTCGACCGCGAACTGAGAGAACATGGGCTCGTGGGTGGTCGCACTGCTGTGTCGCACATTGTAGGGCGCGACACATCTGAACTTTCGGAAGCAGAAGTCGTCCGCGCTACGGTCGAAACGATCGCTGAGAATTTGGTCGACGCAGTGGTGTCGCCCGCACTGTTCGCGTTGGTCGGTGGCGCTCCACTCGCCATGCTGTACCGCGCTGCCAACACGCTCGACTCGATGGTCGGGTACCGCAATGACCGATATCGCTGGTTCGGATTTGCCTCAGCTCGATTGGACGATTTGCTCAACTATGTGCCAGCTCGGGTCGCGACGAGCTTGTTGACAGGCGCGATCGCGTGTACAAAAGGGGACCTCCGCGGCGCTTGGCGGGCACTTTATCGCGACGCGCACAAACATCCCAGTCCCAACAGCGGCATTCCGGAAGCGATGGTGGCAGGCGCATTGGGCGTCCAACTGGGTGGATTGAACTATTATGGTGGCGTTGCTTCACACCGTGCCACGATGGGAGAAGCGCGCCGAGCACTCACGCGAAATGACATTGAACAAAGTATCCGTATTCTTAATGTTGCTTGCTGGCTGCTCATGGGGGCGCTTGTTGCGGCCATGGGTGCAATCGCCTTAGTAGCACTACGAGGAAGGGGGATCACAGGTTGACACACGGCCATGGGGGGCGCGTATACGAATATGCGGAACAGACAGGCGTTGCCCCACATGAACTGCTCGATTTTAGTGCGAACATGAATCCACTGGGTCCGCCCGCGACGGCGCTTGCCGCCATTTCGGAACACTTAGCTGAGATTCGTCACTACCCTGACGCCCGCCACCTGGAGGTGCGCGAAGCCATTGGTGAGCGTTTTGGCCTACCAACAGACTGCATCATGTGTACAAATGGTGCGGCGGAGGCCATTGATATCGCTATTCGCCACCTACGACCAGGAACGGTGTGGATTTTTGAACCTGCCTTTGCTGAGTACGCGCAGGCGGCGGCGCGTTCGCACTGCCATATCGAGCGCTTGCCCTTGGCAGAGAATTTAAACGTGTGCGAGGCACTTTGCGCGGCGTCGGTGCGCGAGGGAGACGTAATTGTCCTGAACAACCCGCATAATCCCACGGGGGCGATATGGACAGCCAGGCAAGTGGCTCTGGTCATCAGCTTTGCAACGGAGCGCCATGCAAAAGTTCTTGTGGACGAATCATTTCTCGACTTTCGGCCCGATGAAGAGAGCTACAGCGTACTGTCACAGGTTATCATGACAAAGGATGTGCTGGTCGTGCGCTCGGCGACTAAAATCTATGCCATTCCTGGCCTGCGCTTCGGCTTTCTCGCAGCACACCCGTCGTTCATTCACGAGATCGCCAAACATCGCGATCCTTGGAGCGTCAACCAATTGGCACAGCGGGCCGCGCAAGCAGCGTACCGGGATCGAGGCTTTCTGGACGCGACACACGCTTGGCTTGCAACCGAAAGTGCATGGGTTCATGCGACTTGGGGCAAGCGCCAGGACGTCGTTTGGTACCCACCAAGTGTCAATTACGTGTTTTGTCAACTTGCCGACGACATACCTATCTCCGCGATGCTACAATCATTTGCGGACCGTGGTATTTTTGTGAGAACTTGCGGGAATTATCATGGCTTGAGCGACCGTCACATCCGCTTTGCGATCCGCCTGCACGCGGACAACGAGCGCCTGTACGATGCGTTTTGCGCCTTGATTGCGAGTTTGTGAGTCTGCCACAGGGACGTGCCAAGTGAGTGTTATTGTCGCAAAGGGCGGGATGTTGTCCCGCTTTTTTCACGTTTTTTGCGAACTTGCGATTGAATTTTTGCGTTGCGGGATTACAATAAATCACGTCATATGGCATCCATACATACCAGTGCATAGGAGTGGCCCAGAAGGGGTCGTTTTGCTTTTCTTGGGCAAACTAGGTTTGGCACAAGTGCACGACGAGGAGAAATCATATGCATCATCCACATGGATTATTTTGGTTGCACCCTGTTCTCGTTTGCGTGATCATCGCCGCGCTCGCATTTGCCTTGCTGAATTTTGGCAACGTGAAACGAATTGTGGTGGGTAAGCCGATCCGATCCCGCGAACTGCATGGCTCAAAGCTAAAGTTGACATGGTGGATTGCACTGCCGGTGCTTGCGGCCGACCTTTATTCGTCCGTCGCATACGGCCCAGAAGCTGGGATTACCGAGCTGGCACCGCTTGGTAATGATGCGAAATGGATGATTATTCCCATCACCGCGTCGACGGTTCTGTTGCTCATGATTTTGATTACATCGTATATCATGGGCGTGATCGCGTATCCGAACGGTGGCGGCGCATATGCGATAAGCAAGGATAACTTTCAGCGACCTTGGGTCTCTCTTGTCGCCGCGAGCGCACTGTTGGTTGACTACGTGTTAACGGTTGCCGTGTCTGTGTCGTCTGGCGTCCAGACGATGGCTTCGTCGTATCCAATTCTGGCCAACCATGAGACCGAGTTGTCGATTTTGTGCGTGATCATCATTCTGTTCGTGAACTTGCGGGGTGTTTCGGAATCATCGAAGGTATTTGCGTATCCAACGTTTTTGTTTATGGCTTGTATGTTGTTTTTAATCGGCGCTGGCTTCGATGACGAAGTGCATCACGGGTTTGTGCAACCTGTCACACCCCCGTTTGGCACGATTCCGGCGGGACTTACCTTGATGTTGTTATTGAAGGCGTTTAGTTCCGCGTGCTCGGCCCTCACTGGTGTTGAAACCATATCCAACGCAGTGCCTATCTTCCGCGACGGTAAAAACGGGGCGATTAAAGCCTACATCGCGCTGGGGATTATCACAGGTATCACGCTTTTAGGCTTTGCGTACCACCTTTACGTGCGAGGCATTTCGGTCAATCCGAACAACACCATGCTATCGCAGCTGGCTGGCGATTATTTTGGCCATGGTATCGTGTATCAGGTCATCATAATTTGCACGTTCGTCGTGCTGATTTTAGCTGCCAACTCGACGTTCACTGGTTTCCCACAGCTGGCTGCCTTGGTGGCGAGCGACCGCTTTTTGCCGCGGGCATTGACCCTGCGCGGAGATCGCCTCGGTTATTCCAATGGCATGATTTCACTCGCGGCACTGGCATCACTGCTCATCGAGGTATTCCATGCGCAAACCAATGCCCTCATCCCGTTGTACGCGATTGGCGTATTCGTCGCATTTACTGTGGCGCAACTCGGCCTGTTTAAGCGCTGGATCCGCGTCAAAGGCAGCATGTGGCGCACAAAGGCCATCATTAATGGGTGTGGCGCGTTTATCACAGGTCTGGTCGCGGTCATTTTTGCGGTCACCAAGTTTACGAGCGGCGCCTGGATTGTCCTCGTCGTCCTGCCTGTGGTGATTTTCATCGCCATGAAGATTCGCCAGCACTATATTGAGGTTGCCGATGAATTGCGGATCGATTTGCAGACGGTTCGCCCACAAAAGCACAGAATTGTCTCTGTTGTGCTCATTTCTGGGATTCATCGTTTGGTCGTGGATACCATCTCATTTGCTATGAGCAGTACACCGGATGTTATTGCTTTGTATATTGGGTTTGACGACGAATCAATCGAGCGCATGGAGCAAAAGTGGGAAGCATGGGGGGCACCATGTCGACTGATTACCATTAAGAGCGAATATCGGTCACTTTTATACCCGCTTTCCAAGTTTATTCGGCGTCTTGAAACGTATGAAGGTGGAAAGCCGGACCACATCCAGTTGCTCATTGCGCAGTTTGTTCCGAAAAAGTGGTGGCACAATCTTTTGCATAACCAGACATCGCTTTTGATTCGCGCATGGATGTTGCGTCACAAAGATGTCGTCGTTTCGACCGTGCCATACCATTTGCGCAAGTAGGGGAAACCACATACATCCAACACAGCCGTATCGATCCTTGCGGTTGGTCGATACGGCTTTCTCTTGTCGTGACACGTGAATATGTCGGGATCCACCAACTAAATCGTTTCTATAGGAGATTGCAGGTGATATGCTAGAGTCATCCAAATGAGACGTTGGTTGGGGGGATTGTATTGCCAGGAAAGCGCTTGCGTATCATTCGTGTGATCGGATTGCGTATAGCCGTCATTCCGATGCTACTGTGCATCCTGATTATCTTAGGCAATGCACTTGGATACTTGAATCCCGCGGCAACCAATCAGTCTTCGGCAATTCCAGGTCTATCAGCGGCGAAACCAGCCCCGTTTTGGCATTCCGTGTACACAAGCCTTGTGGCCATCGGTACTTTGCATTGGGGCGCTGGTCCTCAGATTACGCGGGAACTGGTGTTACGTTCGCTCGAAATCAGCTCCATTCTTACGTTTGGCTCCTTGTTTGTCTCCGCGCTCGTCGGTATTCCATGTGGCATTTTCGCAGCTTTGAAGCCACGCAATCCACTTTGGCAAGCCGTTTCGGCTTTCTGCGTCTTATTGGGGCAAGTCCCCCCTGCAGATATGGCCGTTATTCTCATTTTTACGTTCTCTTTAGGATGGCATCTCATTCCACTCAGTTATGGTTGGGGTTCTGTGGCTGATGCCATTTTACCGATCATGACGGTGGCCTGCTTTAATATTGGCTATATAGTCAAGTACACGGAAGCCGGCATGCGTGAAGTGATGCAAAGGTCCTTTATTGCAGCTGCGCGCGCTCGCGGTGCAGGTACCGCAACCGTTGTCGCGCACCACGCATTGCGCCCTGCGCTGACGGGACTGTTGACGTTTTTGGGTCCTCAAACGCCGATGACGTTATTTTGCACCGTGATCGCAGAACAAGCGTTTGCGATTCCTGGCATTGGCACCATGCTCGGGATTAAGGTGACGACCTATGGCACCCCCGCGTTTGGCAGCGGCACAACGTTATCGATCACTTTGTTCATTTTTGGACTATTTATTATGGTTCTGAATCTACTCATCGACATTGCGTATCTATGGCTCAATCCGCTCGCAGACTAAAAGGGAGGGACGTTTATGTCGTTCGCCGCTATCTCCGATTGGCATGAACGCGCTAGCCATGGCCGAAAACGTAGACGTCGCTTAGCTTGGCGTCGGTTTTGCCGAAATGGACTGCCTGTTATCGGCCTCGCCTACATTGCACTGCTATTTATCGTCGCGATTGTAGGCCCATTCGTCACCCGACAGCCCACAGTAAACATATTTCAGGCAAACCAAAGTCCGAGTTGGGCGCATCCATTTGGAACCGGGCAATATGGGCAAGACTTATTGACACAAATCGTGCGCGGCCTTGGCGGTACATTGCTTATCGGTGTGACAGGTGCGGCGATTTCGGTTGCCATTGGCCTCATCGTCGGCATGGTGGCGGGCGTCTTCGGCGGCTTTATCGATGCCGTGCTCATGCGGCTCACCGATTTTGCCTTTTCGATCCCGACGCTCATCATCGCCCTCTTCATCGTGGTCGTCACAGGCTTTAGTGCTTGGAACGTCGGCTTGTCTATAGGCCTTGTCACCTGGGCGGGATGCGCTCGTCTGGCGCGCGGCCTCGCGCTTTCCGTGCGCAATGGAACGTTGATTGACTCTGCCATTCTCGCAGGTGGTTCGCGCTGGTACATCGCGACGCGCTATGTGTTGCCGCAAATTGCATCGAATATGATTGTGTTCTTCGTATTCCAGGTGGCGTCTGTGCTGTTTCAGTCCACCACACTCATTGCGCTCGATCCACAATATGTTCCACTGACTGGTGGACAATTGCCACCTGGTTCCAATCTGCTTCTCAATTTACTGAATGGCGGTGGCGGATCCTACATCGGCTATCGTTGGCTGTTCTGGTTTCCGCTAGGCGTATATTGCTCCATGGTCATTGCGCTCTTGTGGATAGGCGATGGCCTGCAAGCGCTTTTAAACCCACAACAGCCATTGCCGAGGCGCTGGTTTGCGGCGTGGCCGCGGCTTCGTGCGGCGAGGGGGGGCAAGGGGGTGAATATGCATGGCTGACTTCGTTGTTGAAGCGCGAACAGACTTCAGTAACGATGTATCCAAGCAACCTGTACTCGAGGTGCGGGATTTAGTCGTCCGGTTCGAGCGTGCCGACGGAGTGGTCCATGCGGTAAACGGTGTCGATTTCGCCGTACGGCCTGGTGAATGGCTTGGTATTATTGGCGAGAGCGGATCAGGCAAGTCGGTGACCCTGATGTCCATTCTCGGTTTGCTCGGAGAAGGTGGGCGAGTGATCCGTGGAAACGCGTGGTTTAACGGAGTGGATTTGGTTCAGTTGTCCGACCGGCAATTGCGCACTGTGCGTGGGAAGGATATCGGCGTCGTCTTTCAAAACTTAGCCGAGGGCTTTAATCCCTATTTGCCGATTGGGTCACAAATCGCGGAAGTATTGGTCAATCATCGTCTGTGTACGCGTCGCACCGCTCATCGACGCGTGATCGAGTTCATGCATGAGCTCGGAATTGCGGATGCGAAAGCGCGCTTCCAACAATACCCGCACGAGTTGTCCGGAGGCATGCGACAGCGAGCGATGATCGCAAGCGCCATTGTCAGCGAGCCGAAGGTGATTTTCGCTGACGAGCCGACGACGGCACTCGATTCGACCGTGCAAATGCAGGTACTGGCACTGTTGACGGACATCTGCCGCAAACGTGGAACAGCGGTCGTGATGGTCACGCATGATCTTGGCGTTGCAGCCCATACGTGTGACCGCATCGTGGTCATGTATGGGGGCGTTGTGATGGAAGAAGCACCGATTGACGAATTTCTGCAATTCCCAACGCATCCGTATACACTCGGCCTGCGCGCCGCATCATTTGATCCGGAACAGCCTGATAGACCCTTGCGTCCAATCCCGGGAGTTGCTCCCGTGCTTCTAGAGGCTCCCCGAGGCTGCCCGTTTGCGCCACGCTGTCATATGGCCACAACGGTTTGTCGCGAACGCCTACCTGCGCTGCGACAAACGCGACCAGAACACCGCGTCGCATGTCATCACGTACAAGGGGAGAATGAGCATGAGCCTTACCCCATTCCTTGATCTGCGTCACATTGAAAAATCATTTCGCGTCCGCGGAAAGCAACTACCCGCCGTGCGGGATGTTTCGTTATCGATTCGGGAAGGTGAATCGCTTGGCCTCGTCGGTGAAAGCGGGAGTGGGAAATCCACCCTAGGGCGATGTGCCATCGGACTTACAGCGCCGGATGCAGGCAGTGTGCGCCTTTTGGGTGAGGAACTTGTTGGTCGATCCCGTCGGGACCTGCGCCCAATCTGGCGACACATGCAGATGGTGTTTCAAGACGCCGGGGCCGCGCTGCATCCCCGTATGACCGTCGGGCGCAACGTGATAGATCCGTTGGTTGCACGACGGCTTGTTTCTCGGCGAGAAGGTTGGGAGATAGCGCGACAGTTGCTCGAACAAGTGGGGTTACATGCGGATCAGGCTGAGGCCTTTCCGTTTGAATTATCTGGAGGCCAACAACAGCGCGTCATGATTGCAAGAGCTTTAGCTGTTGAACCCAAACTCCTCATTTGCGATGAAGCAGTATCGGCTTTGGATGTCTCCGTGCAGGCACAAATGATGGACTTGTTCATACGGTTAAAACAAGAGCGGAATCTTTCGTATCTATTTATATCACATAACCTGCCGACGGTCGGTCAAATTGCCGACCGCATTGCGGTCATGTATCTCGGCCAGATCGTCGAAGTCGGCACCACGCAACGGATGTTTCAGAATCCGTACCACCCATATTCGAAGGCTTTATTCGCATCCGTGCTACCGATTCCTGCGAACGTCAGCGCACGGAGAGAATTGCGTGCATTGCCAGGCGAAATGCCCTCGCCGTTCGATCTACCACGTGGTTGTCCGTTTCACACCCGATGTCCTGTAGCTGTCGACCGTTGCCGCGACGTTCGTCCACAGTTGCGGGCGATTGACGTTGACCACCAAGTGGCCTGTCATCTAGCGTAAGGCTTTATTTCGGCATAGATCCGCATGCAAACGATATTGTATAGTCTAGACGAAGACGATTGCGGACAACGGCCGAAAGGCGGGGTGCAGCTTGTTGCTGCGGCGCAGAACGTGGAGAAGTATCAATACCGTCACGGACCACGATCCCGGCAATTTGCGGATTGTACCAGGTATACGTAACGCGTTTGGCGTAGTGCTACCACTGGTTTTCGGACTTATTTCTCAGCATGTACTTTCAGGCGTCGGCATCTCCGCCGGCGCTTTGGTGTCTGGTTTTGCAGGCACGGCCGGCACCGCACGACGTCGGACGCGAACGATGTTGCTTGCAACCTTATGGATGACGGTAACCACGTTGGTTGGTGCAATCGCCGGGGCGCACACGTGGCTCATCGTGCTGTTGACCATGGTCAGCGGCTGGATTGCAGGCATGATGATAGGTGTGAGTGCTGCCGCGGGGCAAGTGGGGTTGTTGTCGACCAATGCCTTGATTTTGATTTCGACAAGTCCGCAATCTCCGAGTGGCGCGTTTTATCGAGCGGGGTTAGTCCTCGCAGGCGGACTCCTGCAGATGGCCATCATGATAGTTGTAGATCTTTGTACAACTGACAGTGCGGAGGCCGACGCGGTCACACAGGTGTACAACAGGCTTGCGACCTATGCGCGCGATCGCACACGCGACACAGACCTTGCTGTTGCCACTGCACTCGTCGATGCGGATGCGACATTGCGCGACTCGTATATGCGTATGCCTGCGCGTGCCAAGCTGTATCGATTGTTGAACGCCGCTGAACAGGTGCGATTCTATGTGGTCGCGCTCGTCGAGATGGCAAAGGGCAGGGCGTATACCAGTCAGCGCGACGAGTCGTCGACAGCTGCCCTTCACGCCTTGCGACGCGTTTCATCCATTGTCGAACAAGTCGGAGGCGATGTTTGGGCGTTTGCAGCAGGACGTAATCGCACCTTGTCGACTTTCGGACTATTGGTTCAGGCGGCGAGTGAATTGGAGGAGCTCGCAGAACAGATGCAGGGTGATGTTTGTGCACACGTGCGTGCAATCGCCGTCGCCTTGCGGCAACTGCACCGCGATTTAAGCGAACGTACAGTTTGGCATTTACCCGCCGAGGCTCGCGAGTCGATAGGCCGCCGACTCAAAAAGGCAGCGAATTCGTTTCTTAGCCATTTGACGTTCCATTCCGCTACATTTCGACATGCGTTGCGGGCGAGTGGTGCAATGGGTCTTGGCATGCTTGCTGCGCGCGCCTTGCCTTGGCAACACGCGTATTGGTTGCCGTTGACCGCAAACATCATTTTGCGCCCTGACTTTACGGCGACCTTCGGACGCGGCATCGCCCGCGTGATCGGCACAGTCGCCGGTATTTTACTTGCGACCGTCCTCATGGTTGGCGTGCACGACAAGACGGGCATGTTTGGCAGTTTGCTCATCGTCGTCTTCGCGGCAGCGATGTATATGCTTGTCAACTTTAACTACGCATTGTTTAGTTGCGCATTGACAGCCGAAACGGTGGTTCTGCTATCGTTCTTTGAGCGCGCGCCTGCCTTCGTGACGATGGAAGATCGCCTGCTGGATACAGTGCTAGGCAGTTTCCTCGCATTTCTCGTCTATCTCGTCTGGCCGACTTGGCAATACCGCGAAATTCACAGCGTGATCGCAGATGCTGTAGCGGCGCAAAGAACATATTTTCATGCTGTCTTCAAAACACTTCGCGATCCGCAAGGTACAAGCCCTTCACCGCGCAATTTCCAAAGTCAGAGGAGCGCAGTCCGCGTTTCGCGCACAAACGCGGCGGTTGCCATTCGCCAAATGTTAAACGAACCGGTCGGTCCGACATGGAATCCGCACACGCTGCTCGGCGTGTTGGTTGCCATCCATCGCCTGTCAGATACGTTGCTCTCCATTGAGGCGTACGTGTTGGAGCGGCGGATCGAAGAACCGATTGGCGAGGATGTTGTGGAGATAGGTCTGGACATCGAGCGTGGACTGAATCTGATTGAGACGATCATCCGCAGGAATGCCACGGAAACGCTGGGGGACAAGCGGGGAAGGGAACGGGCCGTGACAGCCGCGTTCGCAATTGATGTAGATTTGGCACAGCAAGACGTCATTGCTCGCGCGTTTGTGCGAATGGACAACACGGCGTGGACAATTGTCCGTATGCTGCAAATGGACATCGTGGCGTCGAATATCTGATCTACAAATGCCGGATACAGACTTCGCTCTGAGGTCCGAACGAACTTTCCTCAAACCCAAGCCGTCTATATGATAGGATCACGAGTATGTGTGAATGACGGGAGGGATAAGGTGGATCACACGAGACGAGAGCAAGCGACAGACAACAAGCGACGACAGCAGGCGAATCAGCCGCGGCGTTCACGGAAGCGATGGGTAACCTTTGCTTTCGCATGCTTTTTATACATCTTCGTTTCGTCGTCATTGCTCATTTTTCATGGTCCATTCTCAGCTGTTCGCAATTACGTGATCGACACCTTTGACGAAACTCGACATGGGTACTTATTGCGGCCATTGTCGCTCTATACGGTGTCGAATGCAGCGATCGAGGCTCACGCTTTGGCGAAGAACGGCATGGTGTCGGAGACGACTCCGATTTCCGAGATTGCGACAAAAAACTACACGAATAGCGATGGCGCCATTCACCTATATACTTACCATGGCGAAACATTCACCGCCTACATTATGGTGGTGGACAATCCGAAGCGAATTCGTGTTGCCGTAACCAAATACATCGGACGCAATGGTGAAACCGTCCAACAGATGGTCAATGATGTAGGCGCGGTCGCTGGCATTAACGGCGGTGCTTTTTCGGATACGAATCAGCAGGGGACAGGTGCGAACCCTCTTGGCATTACGATTCACGACGGGAAGGTTATTACAGGTGCTGGAACGACTGCGAAGTACCCGGAGATCGCGTTTACAAGTGGCGGTCAGATGATTGCGGGAGACTATTCGCTCTCTGAACTTCAACAAAAGAATGTGCAGGAGGCACTCAGTTTTGGGCCGGTGCTCGTGTTAAATGGGCAACCTGTATCGGTCCCAGACCAGGGATATAATCCGCGAACAGCGATTGGCCAAACAGCAAATGGCAAGGTGATTTTAATAGTCACCGATGGTCGCGGTCAGTACGGACAACTCGGGGCATCGATGGCGGATATCACGGAACTCATGTTGCAATATCACGCTGTGATCGCGGCCGATCTCGATGGCGGTTCGTCGACCACCATGGTGTATAATGGCCGACTGGTCAACACACCAGTTGACTTGACAGGAGCGCGCAGCGTTGCCACGTCGTTTGTCGTAATGCCAGAAGTGGGAGGCAGCTCGAAATGACGTCTAGACGCCGACTCGGTCGCTTGTTCTTAGGTGTTGCTGGCTTGGCGACAATGATTGAAGTTGCGTTTTTTCATCACTTGAACCATTTGTTGAATTCTCAACAAGTCGCCACAGAGCGTGCCATTCAACGGCTTGTCCAAGTCCGCTCGACACAAGTTCTAGCAAACCTGAAACAGCACTATCAGGGTGTAACGGAATCGCCAAACGGTCAATACGCGACCTACGTCGATACGGCTACCAATGGCACGGATGTCGTTCACGTTGTGTCGTTAGAGACCGGCAAACAGGTCAGCGAAGCCACGGATCTTTATCCTGTGCAATACGTCGACTGGTTGGGCAATACGGAAGTTTTTGTGGGTGAGCAAAGATCGCCTGGCGATTTGGAGTTAAACACGTTCTATGTGTCAAACGGGCAACAGGCGGATGTCACTGCAGCAAGTGTGCCAGTATTTAGTGGCCTTTCGCCAGATGCACAGATCACCAAGGTTACCTACAGTACACAGACAAACGACATATTCGTATTGATCACGTCCAATGGATCAAGTGAGATTTATCACGTGGGAACCATGGAAGATGTGCAATCTGTTCCTGTGCCCGCCGGTTACGTAAAAAACATTGCGATGACGCAAACGGGCAAAATTCTGTACGTTGAAATCAATCAGAATGGCGTATGGAATGTCCTCAAGCTGTCGGAAACGAGTGCAACAAGCAGTTATACGCCGGATTTCGAGATGAATGCTCAGCTCGTCAAAGCAAATGCCGCACTGATCAGCGTGATCGGCGACACGTTGTATTACGGGAATGTGAACAGCAATGGCTTGGTGACATCGGTGTACAAACAGTCCCAAGGGACGCCTCAGTTGGTCAAACAACTCACCCGTCCGATTTTGGCGAGTCGCATTTCGGTTACCGGCACAGGAGATTTGGTACTGAATCCATCGGCAGCAACGAACGCCTCCGTATAAGATACGGAGGCGAACGGTTTTAAGCGAAGGGGCGGGATCTCAGTGTACGGTCACCTTGATTGCAAGCGCGTATACGATCTGGCAGTCGAGACCGACGGCATTCGCGTATTGGTTGATCGCCTATGGCCACGCGGTGTACGCAAGGAAGACGCACAAATTAGCCACTGGTTGAAAAACGTTGCTCCGTCGCCTCAATTGCGAACATGGTTCGCACATGATCCCAACCGCTTTACGGAGTTCTCTACTTTATACCGAGAAGAACTGGATACTGATGAATCGCATCAACAGGCGGTGGGTCAAATCGTGCAGTGGTTACAGGAAGGTCCTGTTACTCTCGTCTACGCCGCGCGCGACGCACAACACAACCATGCCGTGGTGCTTAAGGCATACGTGCTCGATCGTTTACGATGAGAGATTTTTGCAACTCGGTGTTGGGGAACTGCGCGCCATCCGCTACAATGAAATGGCAAGCGTGCCGAGCACGCGTGTAACTCAGAAGAAGAGGAGAGATATGCAAGATGGTTGAACGCAAAGGTGCATTTACTTTCATCGATCAAGCGTGCACGTTGATTGGGCCCGAACTGAAAGTTGGCGATACAGCACCTGATTTTCACGTCATTGCCAATGACCTATCCACCGTCACACTGGCTGACTCTCGCGGCAAGGTTCGTATCATAAGTGTAGTGCCTTCTTTAGATACGGGTGTGTGCGATGCACAAACAAGACGCTTTAATGAAGCGGCTAGTGAACTAGGTGAAAACGTGGTCATTCTGACCATTAGCGCAGACCTGCCGTTTGCTCAAAAGCGCTGGTGCGGTGCGGCTGGTGTCGAGCGGGTTCAGACACTTTCGGATCATCGAGACATGTCTTTCGGAAGTGCATATGGTACATATATTAAGGAAGTTCGCCTCGAAAGCCGTGCTGTTTTCGTCGTCGATTCGAATGACAAGATCGTGTACGTCGAATATGTACCGACTGCCGGTCAGCACCCGAATTACGAAGCTGCACTCGAAGCTGCCAAGGCGGCGAAGTAATTCGCGTTTACACTCGGTAGCATTCAGTTTCAAGGCTGTATAGACGAGATGGGCGTGTTCTTGTCTGTACAGCCATTTTCGTTTTTTAGTTAACATAATATATATTATCGGACGTAACGATCGTGAAGGGAGGGAGTATGCGATTTCGGTTTTCGTCACGTCTCCGATGGCAGCACAATTTGCTTCACGCCGTCGATTTCCGCAATTGCCTGAATCACTTTCTCCTTGCTTGACATGTGTTGATGAATGCGTACGTATAAATCGATATCCACGAGGCCTTTTTCTTCATCCGTACGGTCAATCAAGATTTGTTCAATACTCATTCCGAATCGCTCCAACGCGGAGCTGATTTTCCCAATGAGCCCGGGGCTATCATTGGCTGTAATCATGATGTGCTGCATATTCTTGATGAATCGACGCTCGAGCGGTTTCAAAAGGACAAAACCAACGAGCACAAGGCCCGCACAGGTTATGCCAAGGATGTATAAACCGGCTCCAACCGCCAATCCAATACCCGCGGTTGCCCATACGCCGGCAGCTGTCGTGAGACCGCGGATCGCGTTTCGTTGAAAGATAATGACACCGGCGCCGAGGAATCCAATTCCACTCACCACTTGCGCGGCAATTCGGCTTGGGTCTAACACAATCGTGTGATTATGGATCACATCCGCAAATGCGTATTTAGACACAATCATCATGAGGGCACTGCCGACAGCAACCACGAAATGCGTTCGCATACCGGCCTGTTTATAGTGAACTTTCCGCTCGAACCCAATAGCCGCTCCAAGAACGCCGGCTAGCACAAGACGCAAAATAAACTCCGAATTGAGGTGCATAGAGTCCTCCTCGGCCGATTTCGTCACACTTGCGAAACAGCAGATAGCGCGAATCGCCTATGGTGAATTGTGCTGCAACAAAACACATTCAGCCATACGCTCAATTCGCCCCCCTTGCCACACCTAGGATAGGTTTCACTTTTATCCTTGGAATAATCACCAACTTTCTTTCACCTTACTACAATACAACCGCCGCCTTCGACAAGGCGGCGGCAATTACGGGATGCTCCCGCTATCTATCTGAATGAAGCTATGCCTTAGACTCAAACGTTGAAGGAGTCGCTCATATTGAGCACAGCACCATCCGCGGTTGGTTTGACGAATTGGGAACGTTTGATGAGTTCCTGCAGGATACTTTCGTACGCATCGGCGTCAAATGGCACATCGATCATCTGCCTTGTAAACGATGACAGCATGATCCCGTTCGCCAACAGGAGCCCGTTAAGACCTTCCGTGCCATAAGCGATGAGTGGTTCAGACGAACCGAGAATAGCGTTGATAAAGCGATCCGCGACGACGTGGTGTCCAGTCGGCACCTTGGTGTCTACCGGGATTTCCGTGTACCAATTCTCGACATGAGCAAATCCTAGTTTTGATTCCGCAGAGAACTTGAACATCGACTCGCGATTTCGATGGAATACAATCTTTGCATCCTCGTACACCACCTTGCCGTGTTCCCCGACAATCTCCAGGCGGTTCGTGCCAGGCGACTCGCCTGTCGTGACAATAAAGTGACCTATCATACCGTTTTCGTGTTCAAAGTACGCTGTGACTTCGTCCTCTACCTCAATCTTATGGTATTTGCCGATGTGCGCAAAGCCGCTGATACGCGAAGGAAGGCCGAACAGCCATTGGTACATGTCGAGATTGTGCGGGCACTGGTTCGTTAGAATGCCGCCTCCTTCGCCCGCCCACGTGGCACGCCAACTTCCGCTGTCGTAGTACGCTTGTGTGCGAAACCAAGTTGTGTTGATCCATGTGACACGAGTTAAGCGGCCGAGATCGCCGTGGTCAATAAGGTCTTTTAATTTTTGATAAAACGGATACGTCCGTTCCTGAAACATGATACCAAATTGCAGGTCGGGCTTTCTGCGCTTTGCGTCTTCGTAAGCATCAATCATCTTTTTCGCATCGTTCACATGAACAGCGAGTGGCTTTTCGCAAAGCACATGGATGCCCCGGGCAAAGGCGTCGATCGCGACAGGTACATGTGCGTAATGGGGTACGGCGATGATGACGGCGTCAAGTCCACTGTGATCGAACAGATCTAGATGATTGTAGTAAGGAGTTGTTCTGTAACGTCTGGCGAACGCATCCGCGTGCTCGCGGACGACGTCGCACACGCCCACAACCTCGACGTGATCCATGTCCGATAAGTAGGACATATGTGTCGTTCCGATATTGCCGAGACCCACTAGTCCGACTTTCACTGTACCGCTTGCATGTGATGCCGTCATCCTTTTCAACTCCTCTTTTATTCCAAGTTGGCCAAGTAGTCCTGTAAAATCGCTAGATGCTTGGGTAATGCCGTTTCAGCTGCTTCGATTTCCGGGTGCCACTTGCGCTCCCATTCGATACAGAGAACTCCATCGTAGCCATGAGCGACAAGTGTCTGGACGATCTCGCGAACAGGCACCTCCCCTTGGTTGAATGCGACCAATTGCCACCCGTCACCGACTCTGCGTGCGTCCTTGAGATGGACGTGCCGCAATGTCTCGTTCAAATTTTCGAAAGTTTCAACGACGGTTTCACCCATGCGGTATGGGTGATGAGTGTCCCACAGGGCACCGATTGCCGAACTTCCCACTTGCGAGACGACATCGCGAACCAAACTGGAATGCGAGAAGTCGTCGTGCGTCTCAAGCAGGACGGCAACACCTAATGCCTCTGCTCGTGGAGCCACTTGTGCCAATGCATCCGCCACATAAGCAACCGCTTGTGCATCACTTAAATGATCCGCACGAAAGGTTCCACCAAATGTCCTCACAAAGGGCACCTCGAGGCGTGCTGCCAGCTCTATGTACTGCAGCAACTCCTTCACGTTTTGCCGCCGCTCCCCTTCATCGGCCGTTGCAAACTTCGTGGACGCCCCGATCCCGACCATCTCAACGCCGCTATCGACTGCCAGACGTTTGAGTCGCTGCTGCACATCTCTGTCAAGTTCCGGAGAAATGACTTCGCCGTCCAAAAGGCGAATCTCAACACCGTCAAATCCGAATTGAACGGCTTTTGCAAACACTTCTTCGATGGACCACTCGGGACACGCGAGATTGGAATATGCAATGCGCATGGACATGTTCCTCCCTGTTTGCTCAATCAAACACCAAAGATGGCGTCCTTACCTAACAGAACATATGCCACATGCGAAAAGAAAAGAGTAAGCGCTTCCTATGAAGGATTGACAACCGCACGGTACTAAACGATCTGGATTGGACACCGAAAAATAGGGCTTCTCCAGACAACGGGTCATAAGAAGATTGAATACTTCGCCTTTTCGAACTAAAATTCCGAAGTAATCATCCCGCGCTATTCTTTACTATGCCAATAGTTTAGTCCAAACGATTACGAAAACCACTAGCCATCATAGCCTTTGCTCCAGCCGCGACACTTTTACCAGTTCCAGTACCTTTTGCGCCGTTTCCTCAATGGCGCGATCCGTCACGTCAATAAGCGGGCAACCGAGATCCCGTACTACGGTTTCAGCATACAGTAGCTCTTCTTCGATCCGCCTTCGGTCCGCGTACTGGGCGTGCATGGGCAACCCCATGTGCCGCAGGCGTTCACTCCGAATCCGGATCATGTTGTCCACACGCATGGTGAAACCCACGATGCGTTCGCGGGGAATTTGCCGCAACTCGCCGGGGAGGCGCACCTCCGGCACCAGGGGTAAATTTGCGACACGCACGCCTTTGTGTGCAAGAAACACACTGACTGGCGTCTTCGAAGTGCGCGATACGCCAAGTAAAACGATATCTGCGTTTAACAATGCGCGTGGATCTCGGCCGTCATCCGCTTTCACGGCGAACTCGATGGCATCCACGCGCTTAAAATACTCGTCGTTGAGCGTATGCAGAAGGCCTGGCTGGCGCTTTGGATGACCGTGAAAGGTATCGATAAACGCTTGCATCATCGGCCCCATAATGTCGACGACACGAACGCCGCGGCGAATGCTTTCCACTTTCATCATTTCGCGGAGTTCAGGCTGTACGAGCGTATATGCGATGAAGCCGCCCGAACGCTCGGCGGTTTCGACGACGTCCCGAATTTCATCTTCCGTCCGCAGTTGAGCATATCGCACAATGTGCACGCGCCGCATATCAAATTGGTGGATTGCCGCTTGTACGACCGCTTCCGCAGTATCGCCAAGCGAATCCGAACACACGTAAATGGTTTGCGCCTCGGCGCGCCAGGCCTCGGTCATCGCCATGTTGTCCCCCATTCCGCGACCAACCGTGCCAAGGTGGTCTTTGTGATGCGGCCCACGACAAGCGGCCGCATATCGTCCCTCTCATGCATATGTACAACAGGCAGGCTATCCACCTTATATTCGATCATCCGCTTGGCGGCATCCACCACCCGATCCGCCGGCGTCACAGTCTCGATATTCGGGTAGCGCGTCATGACCATGCCAACCGGCAGCGTTGTAGCATTGGCATTGCCTAGAGTAAATTTCAACATGTCTTTGCGCGACACTACACCTTGAAGCCCACCGTCATCGTCGGCCACAATAAGTCCGCCGACGTCTTCCAAAAACATGGTGATGACAGCGTCGTGCACAGTCGTCGTCTCACGAACGATGACGGGCAGCGATTGGACATCGGCCACGCGCAAGGTGTCCCACGGCGCCTTTTCGCCGTTTGCACTCTCTTCACCAAGGAAATAGCCGACGCGCGGCTTCGCGTCCAACTTCCCCAGCATGACGAGCAAGGACAGATCGGATCGCAAGGTTGGGCGGCTGACGCCGAGCATCTCAGCGAGTTGGTCGCCCGTAATCGGCTGGTGCGTCCGCACGAGCCGCAGAATTTGCTGTTGACGAGGTGTGAGTTCGATGCTTCTCAGCTCCTCCAACAACGTACGGCCTGGCTACACGAACTGCCAGGCCGTCCAAGATGACCTCTTCGCCACCATTGTACACCATGTCTATGTTTTGCGGCGCAATCGTTTTGCGCAGACCTAGTCAGCCGATCCGCTCGTGCTGCAGGGCGGCCTGTGCCGCCGCAATACGCGCCACCGGGATGCGGAACGGCGAGCAACTCACGTAGTCGAGTCCAAGTTCCTCACAGAACGCAATCGAGGCCGGGTCTCCCCCATGTTCGCCGCATACACCCGTTTTCAAATCGGGACGTCGTGACTTTCCTGACTCGACTGCCCATCGTATTAACCGTCCAACCCCACGCGTATCCAGTGTTTCAAACGGATTCGAAGAAAGGATATCGCGATCGAAATAGACGTTGAGGAACTTTCCCTCAGCATCGTCGCGACTAAACGCGTATGTCATCTGCGTCAAATCATTTGTTCCAAACGAGAAAAACGACGCATCTTCCGCAATTTCGTCTGCCGTCAAGGCGGCGCGCGGCACCTCAATCATCGTTCCGATCCGGAAATCAATCGTCACACCCAGCCGTTCCATCACAGCCTGCCCGACCTGTTCCATACGTTCGCGCAAGTGGCGCAACTCCTTCGTCGAGCCGATGAGTGGCAGCATGACCTCCAACTCGACCTGAATTCCGCTTTCAACTGCTTGTGCCGCGGCTATCACGATAGCTTCCATTTGCATGTCGTAAATCTCGGGGTAGACGATGCCCAGGCGAGAGCCGCGCAGCCCCATCATCGGATTGGCTTCGCGCAAGTAACGAGCTTGGCACAACAATTGTTCGACCTCGGCGATTTCGCTTTCACTCGTAGCCTTTGCCCGCAACCGCCCAAGATTTGCAACCAGTTCTTCTTCCCGTGGCAAAAACTCGTGTAAAGGCGGATCGAGCAGGCGGATCGTGACAGGAAGTCCGTCCATCACGCGGAATATCTCGGTGAAGTCTGCCACTTGCAGCGGCAGGAGTTCGTCCAAAGCCGCCTTTCGCTCCACAGCGTGGGTCGCTAGAATCATCCGCTGCACCAGCGGCACGCGAGCAGGTGATAAGAACATGTGCTCCGTACGGCAGAGGCCGATGCCTTCCGCGCCAAATTCGCGAGCACGGCGCGCATCTTCAGGTGTGTCGGCATTCGCCCGGACGCGCAAGCGGCGAACTTGGTCGGCGATGGCAAGCAATTCATTGAGCTCGTTGGCCATTTGCGCTTCGGCGAGCGTACCTTGGCCAATAAACACCATTCCCATGCCGCCATCGACAGAAACCCAATCGCCCTCGCGAAGCATGGCTTCACCGGCACAAAGCGTGAGTTTTTCCATGTCAATACGCAGATCGTCGCAGCCGCAGACGGCAGGCTTGCCGATGCCACGAGCGACGACCGCTGCATGGCTGGTCATTCCGCCGTGCAGCGTCACGACGCCTTCAGCGGCAAGAACGCCGTGGATGTCTTCAGGCGTCGTCTCCGGCCTCACCAAAATCACCCGTTCCCCACGCCCTGCCCACGCAACAGCCGTATTGGCGTCAAAGACGATACGCCCGACGGCCGCCCCGGGCGAGGCTGGTAGGCCTTTTGTGAGAACAGCAAGCCCATCCGTGGATTGTAGCCGCCTGTAAAGCAGTTGTCGCAAATGCTGTGCATCGACGCGAAGTAACGCTTCTTGCGGCTGAATAAGTCCTTCGTGCACCATGTCGATCGCGATTTTGACTGCAGCCTGTGCTGTGCGTTTGCCGTTTCGCGTCTGAAGTACATATAACCTGCCGCGCTCGACCGTGAATTCGACATCTTGCATGTCGCGAAACCTGGTTTCCAACTGATGCGCAACGGTTATCAGCGAACGATACACCGTTGGCATTTTAATCGCCAACTCTGCGATAGGTTGCGGTGTACGCGTGCCGGCGACAACTTCCTCACCTTGAGCGTTGACAAGGAATTCTCCGAAGAGCGCCCGTTCGCCGGTTGCAGGGTGGCGCGTGAAGATGACGCCGGTGCCGCTGTCTTCACCGATATTGCCAAAGACCATTGCCTGTACGTTGACGGCGGTGCCAAGATCCTCGCTCAAGTTATGCAACTTTCGGTACACCATTGCACGTTGGCTGCGCCACGAGCGAAAGACCGCTTCAATAGCCAGCCGCAACTGTGTGTGTACGTCCTGCGGGAACGGTTCGCCGACGCGCTCGGCATACACGCGCAGGCATGTGGCGACGACTTCCTTCCAGGCGCCGGCTGCCAAATCTCCGTCGAACTTGCAACCGTGGCGTGCCTTTGCACTCTGCAAGACGTGTTCAAACGGATCGAGCGGCACATGAAAAACCACGTTTGCGAACATTTGTATGAGACGACGATAGGAGTCGTAGGCAAAAGCGGGGTTTTGCGACTGGTACGCCAAAGCCCGAACCGTTACATCGTTGAGACCTAAATTGAGGATGGTATCCATCATACCGGGCATCGACACAGGAGCCCCGGAACGCACAGAGACCAACAGAGGATGAAAAGCATCTCCAAACCGCTTGCCCGCCGCTCGTTCGAGGCGCAACATGGCCATGGAAACCTCGCTTTGCAGATGGTCGGGCAAACGTTCGCCTGCTTGCCAAAACGCCTTGCAAGCTTCTGTGGTAATCGTGAAGCCAGGTGGCACAGGCAACCCCCACTGCACCATTTGGGCAAGATTTGCGCCTTTTCCGCCAAGCCTGGTCCGATCGCGCGGATCGGCCTGATCAAACGCATATACCCAAACGGAACGAGCCTGCTGCCCCTCTATGGTGACATCGTCAATTCTCTCCATGACCAGGCCTCCCTATCGTTCAAACATGAAATGCTGAATTGCAGGAATGATTGGTACCATAGAAATAACACACTTTTAATTATGACGCAATATTTACGATGATGCGTTGATTTCGGCGCAAGTATGATGTCATAATAGCAAGCAACAGGATGGTCTGTTTCGCGAACACATCTGAATGGTGCGATGCGCAGCGTACATTGAATGGGGTTTAGCGTTTGGGAGGGAAATCTGAATATGGAGAGAGAATTAGCACTCGAGTTGGTTCGCGTCACGGAAGCTGCCGCGCTTGCGTCCTGCTCCTTTGTTGGCCGCGGTCACTGCGACGGCGCGGATGGAGCTGCCACCGAGGCCATGCGAGAAATGCTGAAATCGGTGGACATTCGCGGCACCGTCGTGATCGGTGAAGGTGAAATGGATGAGGCACCCATGCTTGCGCAAGGCGAACAAGTAGGTAACGGACACGGGCCGGATGTCGATGTCGCCGTCGATCCGATAGAAGGCACTACGATGTTGGCGAAAGCCCTGCCCAATGCCATGTCTGTCGCGGCCATCGCGCCGCGGGGCCAACTCCTGACTGCACCTGACATCTATATGGAAAAACTCGCTTGCGGGCCACGTCTGCGCGGCCTGCTCTCACTCGATGCCCCTCTTCCCGTGACCCTGCAACAGGCCGCGCAAGCGCTCGGCAAACCGCTCCAAGAGTTGACCATTGCGGTCCTCGAGCGCGATCGACATCGCGCACATATCGAGCTGGCTCGCCGCCTTGGTGTGCGCGTCAAACTGCTGGCCGGTGGCGACGTGATTGGCGCCATCGCAACAGCATTGCCACGGGGTGGCACCGATCTATACATCGGCTCCGGCGGCGCGCCCGAAGGCGTACTGGCAGCCGTCGCGCTACGTTGCCTTGGCGGCGACTTTCAAGGGCGGCTTTTGCCAGAAACGCAAGAACAGCGCGATCGCTGCCTAAAGCTTGGCATCCAGGACCCAACACAAACCTTGCAATTGCACGATCTCGCAGGAAACGACGACGCCATTTTTGCGGCGACCGGCATTACGGATGGGGATTGGTTAAACGGAGTTACGCGCGAAGGCGACTACCTGCACACGCATTCGGTTGTGTTGCGGGCCGGTACTGGCACCATCCGCCACGTGAATGCCATTCACCATCGCCCGCTGCAAGTTCGCCTTGCGCAATCGGGATGAAATAACCTAGAACAAAGAGCCTGCTAATGGCCATCAAGACTCGCCAGCCAGCAGGCTCTTCTCGTTTGTCACTCCACGCCGTTTGCCAAGTGACGGATGGCGTCCTGCGGTGAACGCGAACTTGCCGCTGGCCACGCCTGTTGCCGATCCGCCGACCAATGCAAGCGTTTTGCCGCCCCCTCTGCCACAAGCGGATCGATGCCTGCGCTTTTCAAGGTTTTGACTGCTTCGTCCATTTCGTGCGCCCGCCGTTGACCGTGCTGTAAGTTGCGCTCGACGAGATACCATGCCAGCGTTGAAAGTTGGTGCTGGGGAAAAGATGCGTCGAGCGAAGCCAGCATATCTGCGGTGACCCCGTACCTTTCTGCGGCGACAAGCGCCTCGATGAACAAGGCTTCCAGGCCTTTGAGCACGGTGCTTCGGCACATCTTCAAGGCGGCTCCGGATCCAATCTCTCCGGCCAAGACCGAAATCTTGCACCCATATGGGCGCAGGGCAGCGGCAAAAGCCTCGGCTCCCGGCCCGTCGGCGACCATTGGCACGCGGTGGCGATGGGGTCCCACGGCTGACATTACAGCGACAGAGGCAAACCATGCACTGGCTTGCGCTCGATGCACGACTTCCCCAATTTCGCGCTTCACGGCTGGCGAACAGGAGTTCAGATCGGCATACACCTGACCGGGCTGTAGATACGGCGCAATGGTACGTGCCACGTCTGCCGCGACGCTCGCCGTGACCATGGACAAAACCACATCGGCTTGTGCACAAACATCCTTGGCGCTACCGAGAAGCTGGACGCCAGCCGCCAGTGCGCGCCCTTCCATGCTGCTGTTCTGCATCGCATCATACGCAACCATCTGTGCAAGGCCTGCTTCATGCAGACCAAGTGCGATGGTCGACGCCGCTTCGCCAAACCCGATGAAACCTAGTCGCACGGCTCACCCCTCCCATTCGGATTGAGAGACCCAGGTCACGCCCATGGCTTTCAACTTGTCGCGCAAACCGTAAATTTCCAAGCCCAATTCGCCACTCTGCAGGCGAGCGCGTGTTTTTTCCTCTTTTTCGATCCGCAGTTGTGCCAATCGTGCAATTTCTGCGGCACGTTCTTGCGGAACGCACACGACGCCGTCGGCATCTGCAACAATGATATCTCCAGGACGAACCGCGACACCTGCACAGACGACGGGTACGTTCACGCTGCCAGGCGTCGCTTTCACCGTACCCTGAGCGCTGATGGCTCGCGACCATACGGGAAAGTGTAGCGCTGTCAAATCCGCCACATCGCGCACGCCTGCTTCGATGATGAGCCCCGTCACGCCATGCACTTGCATCGAAGTCGCGAGCAGTTCACCAAACATGCCGTCGGTGGACGGCGACGTGGTTGTGACAACGACCAGGTCGCCGGGTTCAGAGACATCGAGTGAAGCGTGAATCATGACGTTGTCGCCAGGGTGGCTCAACACGGTGACCGCTGTGCCAAATGCTTTGGCGTCGGGGTAAATAGGACGCATGTACGGCAGCATGAGACCACTTCGCCCCATTGCCTCGTGTAAAGTTGCAACCGAGTAACTCCCAATTTGTTCCACGAGTTCTCGATCCGGACGACGAATATTGGTTACGATCACGGGTTTCATACAAACGCACCTCCGACCGATGGGAAGACGCGTTGATAAGCTTCCGCGTACACGATGGGCTGCCCGGAATTGCGCCCTGCCTGAACGCCGCGCCGCTTTGCGACGTCGGTGTAATACGCCCAAAGATGTTCCTGCGCCTGCATGCACTCCATAGCTTGGCGCTTCTTGTCGAAGACCGATGTGATATCGAGGAGTAGATCAATACGAAATTGGCACTGTTCTGGTTGATGTGGTTCGAAGGAGTATAACTGCGGCGCGCCAATGGGAGGATGCTCCGATGGATACCCGTGTGCCTGCGCGAGAATGCGCGCTTCGCGAACCAGTTCTGCCGTGCGCGGGTGATCGGCATTGTACGGATCGAGAAAGGTATGCGTAAGGATGACGTCCGGGCGATGAGCACGGATCTCTTGAACCAGGCCGTCACGAAGCTCTGGCGTAACGTCGATTGGATAATCGCCAACGTCAAAGAACCGAATGTCTGCACCGAGTATGGCCGCCGCCTGTTCCGCTTCCGCACGTCGGATGGCCTTGATCTCCTCCAGGCTCTTCCCGTCTTTCCACAGGCGGGCCGACTCACCGCGTTCGCCAAAACTTAAGCACAGCACCCGTACTTTCCAACCTTGTGAACGATGCAGCGCAATGGCGCCACCTGCCCGCCACACGAAATCGGCTGCATGAGCACTGACGACAAACAGTGTTCCGGGTTGTGACATTTTCTTCGTCCTCCTTCACAGTCGCTATATAAGAAAAATAGATGAACAAGTTCGGCGACATTACAACGAAACCAAGCGGGCTGGGTTGTCGACGAGCATTCTGCGCACATCTGCTTCCGAAACGGATGCGGCAAGCAATCTTTCGGCATAGTCGATGAGTCCATCTACGATGCCAGGATTCGTTTTTTGGCCGAGGTCTGTGGATAACAACGTGCGCTCCGGACCCACCGCGCGGATCGCCTCATACAACTGATCCCAGGTGCACTTGTTGGTGTAGAACGTCGTGTAGCAGTGTTCGATGATCGCCCCCATCTCTGCGAGACGTACCTGATCGGCAATAGAAAGCGCCTCCGAAGGGAACAAGGCGTGCGTGACAATTACGCGATCGACGCCAATTTCACGCGCCGCTTCAACCACGGCGAAAATTTCATCGCGGGCCAAGTGACCTGTGGCGAGCACCATCTTGTATTGGCGAATGAGTTCAAGGCAGGCCCGCACATCGTCTCGCAGTTGTCCGCGCTCGTCGAGCACGGACAGTGGTGCAGTCGCGATGCCTTGCGCCCGTACTTCTTCTTGAATGCGCGCCCAAAATGGCAAATGTGCGGCTCCGCGAGCCTTTTGCTTCTCTTCGCTCTCATTGGCTGCATCGACCGTCGGCAACCATACGATGCGGGCGCCGGCGCGTCCTGCGATGTCGACGACGACAGGATTAAAACCGCCCACCGTGTGATTCAGCGCGATCGCGCCGATGACGTCGACGCCCGGTACGACGGAGGAAACCACTTTCGCTCGCTCAACCGTCGGAAAATAATGCGATTTGAGCGCAAAACCTCGCCAGCCGATGGCATTGAACTGTTGTGCGAGTGTCACGTCGTCGATGCTGCGCTCGACTAGATCTGGCCAGACGTGAACGTGTAAATCATAGGCTCCTGCCAACAGGCGGATGATGTGTTCGGATTGAGGCATGAACTGAAACCCACCCTTTCTGAATATAAGAAGTACAATTATGCCGACAAAATTGTTGACAATTCAGGGTGTGACAAAGAAGACCATCTCCGAGGTCAGGGCCCTGACCTCATCTTGCGCAACGTATCACAAACATGCGACAGATGTTTGCGCATCGCTTGTTCTGCAGCATCCGCGTCGCGCCCCGCAATGGCCTGCACAATGGCGGTGTGCTCCTGTAGCGAGGGATGCGAGCGGCCAGGGGCAAGAATGGTTCGATATTGGTAGCGGACGTTTTGTGAGTTGAGCGTATCGAGCAGTCGGCGCGCCGTCGAGTGGCGAGACATCTCGGCAATCGTGCGGTGCAATCGGGCATTGCCCTCTGAATACGAAACGAGATCTCCCTCTTCGAATTTTTCACGCATCCATCCCAAGAGTTCCTCAATTTTGTCGATCTCGTCATCCGTCGCACGCTCTGCCGCGTAGCGAGCAATGATGCATTCCAGCGCCATGCGTACCTCCAAAATCTCGACCGCTTCCTCGTGGGATACGTGGCGCACACGAGCACCGCGATAACGTTCGCGTTCAACCAATCCCTCTTGTTCCAAGCGCGCCAACACCGTGCGCACCGTCGCGCGGCTCGCCCCGAGCCAACGCGCCAAGTCCATTTCCACCAGGCGCTGTGCCGGCATCAACGTACCGTCGACAATCGCCGTCCGCAGTTTTCGATAGCATTCGTCTTCTGTGTACCCCTGGCTCTGCATTTCCAAGAGCCGGCACCGCCTTTCCGACAACTTCTGCTTTTATGCACAGTTATACCACAGGCGTGCCGTAATGATGGAAACTTTCTACGGTCTTGTTCCCCCAGGCCTGCCCACGTGCGCGCTCTTCCTCTGTCCACGTGATGGGCTGCCAATCTGGGGCGAGCACGAGGTAGCCGCCGGAACAGATTTCGATCCGGTTGCCTCCAGGTTCGTAAACGTATACAAAGTAGGTCTGGTTAATTGCGTGTTTGCTTGGGGCGAACTCAATGAAAACACCAGCGTCGACAAACAAGTCGGCTGCACGCCAGATGGCCTCGTTGGTATCGACGCGAAAAGCGATGTGGTGCAGGCGCCCACGAGCACCTGTGGCATCCTGAGTATAGACGAGGTCATAAGATTTATTGCTGCAGCGATACCACACGCCCGGACGGCGACCATTGTTCAGTTGGATCTGCTCTGTGAGGCGCAAACCGAGGTACTTCTCGACAAAATCGCCGTCTGCTTCGGCATGCGAGGATAGATAGTTGACATGATCCATAGTCTTGACCCCGACGCCGCGACCGGTAAACTTCTGTGGTTGATTCTTAAGTGTTGGTCGCAGGTCTGCGGATGGCTGGTAATGCTCGGTCTCATAATAGAGTTCCATCAGGTGGCCGTCTGGACCATGAAACGCGTACGCGCGTCCATGTCCGATATCGCCTTCATGCCACCTGCCCTCGCACCCAGCCATGGTAACAGCCTCTACGCGCCGTTCTAACGCGGCCTCGCTCGCGGCGCGCAAAGCCGTGTGGCCCACGCCGGCGTGGCCAGACTCTGTCAATTTGATGGAATAGCGTTCATAGTCTCCAAAGCAACGCAAATACACCGATTGTCCTTGCCGAGCGACTTCTTCCATGCCGAGGAGTTCACGAAAAAACCAGAGGCTTTCATCAGGCTTTGGAGTCAGCAGTTCGACGTGACCCACATGGGCAATATCGAAACACAGGTCATTGCTCACACCGTTTCACCATCCTGTTCCCAGACGGCAACCTATCGCCGTCTGCAAGGCATTCACACGCTTCTGTTTTGATACGCAATATTGTATGACAAAATAGTATACAACTTCATTCTGCATGTCCAGAGGTCATTTGTCAACGCTTTCTTGAGGGCTCCACATGGTGACATTAAGAGAAAAGACGACTGCCGTGGTGTACATGGACAGTCGTCTATTACGCTATTGCTCAGGAATTTATGCGTGTGTCAGACCAAGCAGATTGCGTACCGCTCCTTCGTCACACTCGATAGGCGGCCACGCCTGCAAATCAAATGGATAGTCTGATCCGGGTAACACACGTTCCTTTCCGGCGACGCTGCAAAGCAATTGCAATGCCTCTGCCGACCACAGCACACTGTCATACCAAAAGCGCCGCATATAGCTGGCTGGTTCGTCGTTCAGGCGCGCCTTGATCTGCGGCCAAACCTCGTATCCTTTGTTCAGACGTCCCAGTTGGTATGGCAGAAAACCGCCGCCGTGCGCCAACAGGACACGCATGTTCGGATATCGATCGAGAATGCCGCCGAGGATCAGATCAAGTGCTGAAATGGTCGTTTCCCACGGAACGCCAATCAGATTGGGCATCATGAGGCGTTGAATCCGTTTGTCGGTATTCAACAGCGGATGAATAAAGACGATGGCTCCCAAACGGTCAGCGACGGACCACAATTCCGCGAAACGTTCGTCGCTGAGTGGAATGTCACTGACGCCTGGACCGACGATGGCCCCTTTCAGTCCCCGGGTCATGGCCTTTTCAAGTTCATGACAAGCTGCATCCGGATCGTTTAACGGCAGCGTCGCCAAAGCTGAGAGATGGGTGCGGTGGCTAGCTACGACACATGCTAAAGCTTCGTTATAAATCGCCGCAAGCTGTTTCGTCACTTCTGGCTCGACTTCATAAAGGAATAACTGCGGAACCGGTGAAACAAGGGTGTGTTGGATGCCGTTGGCCGACTGATCCGCGAGGTATATATCGAGATCGTAAAACGCCCGTTTCAGCTCGAATGACCATTTCCCGCCAACCGTCAGAAACGGTTCCTTATCAGGCACTCTTTGCTCCCATACCGCATCGATGGTGCTATTGGTCTTTAACCAGTCGAGGACCTCGTGTGGGATAAAATGTGAATGAACATCATACATGCCGTATCACCATCTCTTTAAAAGCCATGTTCAGGACGAGGAGTCGGCCTTTGAAACGCCGCCAACCGCCCAGTTTGCTTTGGGCATTTCGTAAAGTAACACGCGCACAGCATCCGGCTGAACACCGAGCGTACGAACGACGGCGTCCGTCACTTCCCGAATCAGTGCTCGTTTGGCCTCCGCGGACCGACCCTCAAGAATGCTCATCTGCACTAATGGCATGTCAAGACGCTCCTTTTATGAATCCTAGTTAAGAAGGGGGCAAATAGGGCCCCCTCGTTCGTGCGCAGGTTTATTGGCTAACCGTGAGTTCGATCTCGCCCATCCCTTCGAAGGAGACAGAGATCCGATCTCCATCGTGAATGTAGATTGCCTCTGTAATGCCTCCGGTTAAGACAACCATACCGGGTTCCACAGCTTTACCGATGCGACTGAGCATCCGCACCTGCTCTACAACAGAGCGCACTGGGTGGCCGAGAACGGCGGCACCGGCCCCGGTCTGCTCAACCTCTCCGTTTCTCCGCATAACGACACCAACTTGGTCAAGCGCAATTTGATAGGGAGAATATGCCTGTTCGGCGAGATAGAATTTCGCGCTGGATGCGTTGTCGGCGACGACATCGACGAGCGTGAAGGAAAAGTTTTTGTAACGGCTGTCGATAATTTCGACCGCAGGAACCACACACTCGGTCGCGAGCCAGACATCGCGGGGCAGGATCTTGTCGCCTTCCAGGCGGTGCTTGAAAATAAAAGCGAGTTCTGGCTCAACGCGCGGATGAATGAGCCCCGTGAGCGACACATGCGGGTCATATAACTCCATGCCGTCGAGCAGATGCCCGAAAATAGGCTCATCGACACCAACTGATTGTTGTTTCGCCTTGCTCGTTAAACCCATCTTCCATCCGACAAGCTTTTGGCCTTCATTCATGTACTTGCCCATGCAGAGCTGTTGGATTTCGTACGCATCCTCGACAGACAGTCCTTCGTACCGAAGTGTCAGCTTCTCCAACTCGGCAGCGGATGTTTGATGTCGGTATAACTCGTCTGCGATCGCTTGTAAATTCATCGGTCCATCCTCCCAGAGCTTATCAGACAATCTATTACGCCTGTCGATGTGCGATTTCGTACGCGACGTCGACAATCATATCCTCCTGGCCGCCCACCACGCGGCGGTTGCCGAGTTCGACAAGGACGTCTCGAACATCGACGGAAAATTGTTCGGCCGCGCGCTGCGCGTGCAGCAAGAAGCTCGAATAGACGCCAGCATAGCCCAACGTGAGTGCTGTGCGGTCGGTGATGATGGGCCGATGCATGCGCGGGCGCACGACATCTTCTGCAGCGTCCATGGCCGGATACAGCGATACGCCTGTGTCGATGCCGTACTTTTCGCACGCCGCGACGAACACCTCAAGTGGCGTGTTGCCAGCGCCAGCACCCAAACCACCAAGGCTTGCATCGATGCGATACGCACCTTCTTCGACCGCCGCAATGGAATTGGCAACAGACACGCCCAGATTGTTGTGGGCATGAAAACCGACTTGCACGTCGTCTGGCAAAGCATTGCGCAGTGCCGATACCTTGCGGCGCACCTCATCCATCAACATGGCACCAGCCGAATCGACGATGTAGACGGCGTGTGCGCCGTACGACGCCATTTTCTTTGCCTCTTCCACCAGCCGCTCGACGTCGGTCATGTGCGACATCATCAAAAAACCAACAACATCGAGGCCCAACTTGCGACCCTCTTCGATGTGCTGCGCCGAAATGTCCGCCTCGGTCGAATGGGTAGCTACACGCACGCCGCGAATACCATACTCGACGGCCCGTTTAAGATCTTCCACCGTACCGATCCCCGGCAACAGGAGTGCCACGACCTGCGCGTTTTGAACCGCGCCGCACACCGCCTGCAGATAATCCGCTTCCGTTTCTTTTGAAAATCCATATTGCACCGAGCTACCCCCGAGCCCGTCGCCATGCGCCGCCTCGATCAGCGCGACCCCTGTGCTATCTAAGGCCGACGCGATTGCACGAGCATCTTCGACACTGAACTGATGGCGAACGGCGTGCATCCCGTCGCGCAGAGTGACATCCGTCACTTCAATCCGATACTTATAGGCCATAAATGTTCCCTCCTCACTGGTTGACCGCAGCCCGGTGCTTGGCATACTCCTCAGCGAACTTGACTGCAGCCGCCGTCATGATGTCGAGGTTTCCTGCATAGACCGGCAAATAATCGCCGAGGCCTTCGACTTCAATGGAGACGCTGACCAAGTTATCGCGGAAAATCGGTTCGCGATTGAGGCGATAACCTGGAACATAGGTCTGCACGTGGCTCACCATTTCGCGAATGGACGCAAGCACCTTATGCCTTGTCTCCTCTGATGCGTCGTCCATCAAACAATAAATGGTATCTCGCATCAAAATGGGCGGTTCAGCCGGATTGAGGATGATAATCGCTTTGCCGCGTCGAGCCTTGCCGATGGTTTCAATGGCTCGTGAGGTCGTCTCCGTAAACTCATCGATGTTTGCCCGTGTCCCTGGGCCGGCGCTCTTACTCGCAATGGTCGCAACGATCTCGGCATACGACACGCCGACTACACGGCTGACCGCATATACGATAGGAACAGTTGCCTGGCCGCCACACGTGACCATATTGACATTTGGAGATTCAAGGTGCTCCTGCAAATTCACCGCCGCGATCACGTATGGTCCGCGCGCGGCTGGCGTCAAGTCGACGGCCTGGATTCCTGCCTCGCGTAACAATTTCGCATGACGCACGTGCGCTTTCGCACTTGTTGCATCGAAGACGATATCCGGATGCACCCCGGCTTTCAGCATAGCGGCTAAGCCTTCCGCAGAGACTTCGAGGCCGGCGTTTTTCGCACGGCGCAGCCCGTCCGACTCTGGATCGATGCCAATCATCCACCGTGGTTCAATCCATTCGCTACGCTGTAACTTCACCATCAAATCCGTGCCGATGTTGCCCGATCCGACAATCGCAGCTGTTAATTTTGTCATATTGGTCACCCCCATGAAGACTCAGACAAGTTCGCCTTGGCCAGGGTGAATTCGACACGCCCCAATCGGCCGAAGGAAAGTGCGACATGATCGCCAGAGCGCACGGGTACTGCGGCGCTGACTGCACCAGAGAGCACAACGTCGCCCGCACGCAAGGTCGTGCCCAAAGACGACAACTTATTCGCCAACCAGGCCACCGCAATGGCCGGATGCCCCATCACAGCGGCTCCCGCCCCAGTCTCCACGACTTCGCCATTGACTTTGAGCACTGCCCCACAGGTCGTTAGATTGGCATCACGAACGGGTGTCGGTTCATCCCCTAATACAAAACAACCAGCCGATGCATTGTCTGCGATGGTGTCTGCCAAACGAATTTTCCAGTCGGCGATCCGGCTATCGATAACTTCGAGCGCAGGCACGACAGAGCGTGTCGCACGCAAGACGGCATCAGCGTCGACATCCGGCCCTGGTAGATCCTCCGCCAGAATAAACGCCAGTTCGGGTTCAACCTTCGGTTGAATCAGAGGAAAGTCGACAATGTCGCGAGAACGGTACCGCATCGAGGCAAATAGATGTCCAAAGTCGGGCTCGTTGACGCCGAGCATGCGCTGCATCGGCTTACTCGTCAGTCCAATTTTATGACCCACGACGCGATCGCCAGCTTGTTGCTTCTTGTGGGCATTCAGCAATTGGATTTGGTACGCAACTTCCATCGACATGTCGGGATATCGTTCTGTCAACGGCGGGATCGTGCGCAACGCACGTTCCGCCGCAAACAGTTCAGCCGCCAAATCTTCCATTTGGAATACCGCCATCACCATCACCTCGTTACAACTTGATGCAGACATTTTTCAATTCCGAGAAGAACTCGAAGCTGTGTACTCCACCCTCGCGGCCGATACCACTTTGTTTCATGCCGCCAAAAGGCGTGCGCAGGTCGCGTAGGAACCATGTATTCACCCAAATCACGCCCGCTTCGATCTCGGCAGCGACACGATGTGCCCGCTTCAGATTGGACGTCCAGATGGTTGCCCCTAAGCCGTAATTTGTGTCATTGGCGATGGCAATGACTTCTTCTTCTGTGTCGAACGGTTGAATGGTCACAACAGGTCCAAAGACCTCTTGGCGCGTGATTTCACACGAAGAGTCGACGTCGCCGATGATGGTGGGCTCGAAAAACGCGCCGTGTTTCAGATGTTCAGGGCGCTTACCGCCAATCAGGATGCGGCCTCCCTGTTCGACCGCGCGCCGCACGAATCCTTCGACGCGCTCCAGGTGTTCGAAAGAGATAAGAGCGCCGACGTTCGTGTTTGGATCGAGCGGATCGCCAACGACGAGTTGAGCGGTCTTCTCGACCAACCCGGCGACGAAGCGGTCATACAATGGACGCTCGACGTAAATGCGCGAGCCGCATAAACACACCTCACCTTGGTTGACAAAGCTGGAGCGAATCGTTGTCGTCAAAGCATCTTCGAGATCGCAGTCCGCAAAGACGATGTTCGGGTTTTTGCCGCCAAGTTCCAAAGACAGGCGCTTGAGTGACGAAGCTGCAGATTTCATCACGGCTTTGCCTGTCGTCGTCTCACCCGTAAGCGAGATCAGATCGACATCTGGGTGTTCGGTCAAGGCAGATCCGGCAGCATCTGGGCCAAAGCCGTGCACAACGTTGACAACGCCATTTGGCACACCTGCTTTTTGGCAGATTTCAGCCAATTTCGTCGCCGTCATCGGCGTCAATTCGGCCGGTTTGATCACGCAGGTATCGCCTGCTGCCAAACACGGCGCAACCTTCCATGTCAACAAAAACAAAGGCAAGTTCCACGGTGAAATAAGGCCCGCCACACCGACTGGTCGGCGCAGGGCGTAGTTCAGCGCGACGCCCTCCATTTCGAACGCCTCTGTGCTCATGCCTTTCACAAAGTCGGCAAAAAAACGAAAATTGTAGGCCGATCGTGGGATATCGAGACTCTTTGCCAGTGTTAGCGGCTTGCCGGTGTCCGTCGTCTCGAGAAGAGCCAATTCATCCAGATTTTCTTCAATCAAATCGGCGATCCGATGCATAATGGCAGCTCGTTCTGCCGCGGATGTCTTGCCCCACGTCTTAAACGCTCGACGTGCAGCGGCGACAGCCTGATCGATTTCCGCTTTGCCACCTTCCGCAACAACACCGATCTTTTCACCGGTTGCTGGGTTGAAATTGTCAAATGTGCGGCCGTCGTGCGACTCACAAAATGTGCCATCGATAAAATGCAATACCTTTTCCATACGTTCTCCCTCACCCGTGTTCGTGTTGTGATTGCAAAAATAGAATGCGGCGAAAACCAATCAGACAACATCGGCATAACGCATTGTTAGAACAGGGTTACCCGATCCCGATGAGGGACCATAACCGTGCAGTTCGCCAGTAAACTGTTTGCGCAGCACGCCAAGTAAGACAGCGACGTGCCGCCCTCCAGACTCGACGCCTGCAGCTCGCACATACGATGGCAGCATAGAAACCGCCGAAGCCTTGTCTCCGTTGACAAGGTATTGGCAAAACTCGCGGTCAAGCGCCTGCTCTGTGATGTTTGGCCACAGTTCCGGCCCCCGACCGAGGTTGTGCGCAAGCGCGCCACTGGCGAGAAAAACGACACGCAATGGGGTGTTGAGGAATACTTCTCCCATCACTTCGCCCCATCGAATCGACTCGTCGAGTGACGCCGCCCAGCAGACGGACAAATCCACAACCGGGATATCGGGCCGCTTGAGCAAATAACGAAGTGGCACAACAGTACCGTAGTCCCAGATATAAGTCGGATCATCAATCCCAACAACTTGAAGTCCGGCAGCCTTCCCTGCCTCTACCAACTGACGCCCAAGTTCTGGGTGTCCAGGGTGACTGTACGCAACGTCGGTAATTAAATCTGGGCACTCGACTGCGGTCAAAACGCCTTGATGCGCAGGCGTAATGTCGACATAATGGATGAAGCTAGACATCCAGTGACACGAGATGAGCACGATGACATCTGGATTGACATCATCGATGATGTCAGCGCATTTCAACATGGCCTCCACCATCGGTTTTTGAAATTCAGGGATTCGATCCCGATGGCAAATGCGCGGTGTGTGCGGCGTGATCATCGCCAATTCAAGACTCATGGCGACTTCCTCCCTTTTTCACATATCGGTGCAGCCAACCGATAGCAATGGTCGTCCTTGTGCCGCGACGCGACGCTTCGGTGTAACGCCTCGCATTGATCGTAGCACTAGGCAAACGGTTACAACACAATCTTGTTTCTCTATGCGGAACAACGCGAACCTCATGTCGATTGCCAAAATTCTATCGGTCCTCGAGGAGGGACACCATCATGGAGCGTCAAGCGGCAGACTATAGAACTTTGTCATCGCTAAAGAATGCTTTGCACGCATTGAAATGCTTTACACCTGAAGAACCGGAACTTGGTATCACGCAGATAGCGGATAAGCTCGGATTATCGAAAAGCACTGTCCATCGCGTCATGACGACGCTCGCCGAAGAAGGATTTGTACGGCGCGATGAACAGACGCACAGATACCGCCTGGGCCTTTCCGTCCTCAGTCTGGGTGGCATCATTATGTCGAATCTCGAAATATGTCGGGAAGGTCAGCATCTCCTTGAGGAATTCGTCAATCGCTTTGACGAAACCGTCCATCTTGCAGTGCTCGAAGATTACGCAACAGTCTATGTGAGCAAGCTGGAGTGCAAGCACCCAGTGCAGATTGCCACGCACCTTGGCCGAAAAAATCCTTTGCACTGCACCAGTTCGGGCAAGGTCATTCTCGCCTACCAGGACAGCACCGTGATTGACGAGGTCATCCGGCGCGGGTTGCGCCCAATGACGCCGAACACCATCACCCATCCCGACACACTGCGGCAGCTTTTATCCCAAATTCGGAAAGACGGGTACGCGTTTAGCCAAAGTGAATTGCGCGAAGGTGTTCACTCCGTCGCCGCCCCAGTCCGAGATTACACGCGGCAGGTCATCGGCGCTGTCACCGCGGTCGGGCCCGCTGCGCGGTTTACGCCCGAAAAAATGAAATCGCTGGCCAAGACGCTGGTGTCCATCAGCAAGGAAATCTCGCATCGACTCGGGTATTACGAACGAGTCCGTTGACGCATCAGGTACCCCATTCAATTGGCAAACCAACGTAATTTTCGGCTATGGTTGAAAGGCCGTGGACGGACGATGTCATGTAGTCCAACTCGGCCAGTTGAATTTCCCGATCAAATGCGGAGTGCTCCGGAAAACGGTGTAGCAGTTGTGTCATGAGGTTAGAAAACCGCTCCGCCTTCCAGACTCTTCGCAAACAGATCTGCGAATACCTCGCCAACAAGTCTGTACGACTGTCTTGATAGAACTCACCAATCGCGGCGGCCAGCACGCGTGCGTCCGAAACGGCTAAATTCAATCCCTTAGCACCTGTCGGCGGAACGATGTGAGCCGCGTCCCCGGCCAAAAACAGGCGCCCATACTGCATTGGTGAGCAGACAAAGCTGCGCATCCCAACGATGGATTTCTGAATAATTGGGCCTTCAATCGGCGCCCAACCATCCTCGGTTGCGAGGCGAGATCGCAACTCGGACCAAATTCGCTCGTCCGGCCAATTGGCGATATCGTCCTGCGCATCGACCTGAATGTACATGCGCTGTACTTCAGGCGAACGGGTGCTGACCAGCGCAAAGCCGCGATCGTGGTTACAGTAAATCAATTCCTCGCTCGACGGCGGAGCTTCGACTAAGATGCCAAGCCACCCCATCGGGAACGTTTTGTGGTACTCCGTCCGCACGTTCTCAGGAATGCTCCTTCTGCTCGGGCCATGAAAACCATCGCATCCAGCAATGAAATCGCATGCAATGAACTCGGTCGGTGCTTCTGGTGAACGTCGAAACGATACCCGTGGCCTATCTGTATCGAGATCGTGCAACTGTACGTCACTCACGCCAAACACGATCTCGCCACCTTGCTGCACTCTCGCCGCCACAAGATCCTTAATCACCTCGTGTTGAGCATAAATCATGACCTCTTTGCCACCCGTCAAGTCGCGCATCGGAATACGATGCCCGCGCCCACGGAAGCGGAACTCGATGCCCCCATGTCGTTCTCCGATTTGTTCCATTCGATCCGCCAGCTTAAGCTCGTGTAGTAAATCCACGGTGCCTTGTTCCAAAACACCTGCCCGAATCGTCTCTTCAATGGCCTGCCGTGTACGCGATTCCAAGACAATGGACATAATGCCGTCCCGCGCAAGTAAATGGGACAGCATCAACCCAGCAGGGCCTGCACCGATGATGGCTACCTGTGTTCGCAAAGACAGTACCTCCTTATGGCACTTGCGGCGCCGACTCTAGAAAGCGCTTCCAATGGAGACTATACCCCTCCTACATGCTCGGCCCAACCGTAATGTTTCTATATCCGGAACACTTTTTGAAAAATGGCGCGATCGATAGCGATCGCGCCTGATCTCCGATTATGGGAGGCGATGTTCATCTAAGAAGTCGACAATGCGCTTGTACGCTGCAATCTCATTGTCCTTTTTCATGAAGCCATGCCCTTCGTCAGGGAAGACGATATATTCGACTTCTCTGCCTTGGTTGCGCAGAGCCGCAACGATCTGATCCGACTCGGCCTGGACGACGCGTGGATCGTTCGCCCCTTGAATGACAAGCATCGGTTTCGTCATGCCGTCTAGGTAGGTAATCGGCGAATCTTGAATCAACCGTTCGCGATCCGCCGGATCGTCCGGATCGCCTAACCACTGTTTCATCATGGGCTTCCAGTGGTCTGGAACCGATTGGGCAAATGTGATCAGATTGCATGGCCCGAAGATGTCGACACAGGCTTGGAAGTAATCCGCATGGCGACCGTGCAAAAGCAGAGTCATGTAGCCGCCATAACTGCCGCCGACCAAAAACAACCGGCTTCTGTCCGCCATCCCTTGGCGAATCAGCCACTCGATGCTCGCGACCATGTCCAAGCGAGGACCTTCTCCCCAATCGCGCTCGACCATCTTCATAAACTTTGCGCCATAATCGCTGCTCCCGCGAAAGTTCGGCGCAAATACGTTGTAGCCGCGGAGTAATAGAAATTGGAAAAACGGACGAAACGTCTTGCGTTCGGACGCTTGTGGCCCGCCATGCGGCCAGACGACCGTGTATCCGTTGGCGAGGGCAGGATTAGCCTGAAACCACAAAGCCTCAAGTTCCAAGCCATCGTACGATGGAAAGCGGACAACCTCGGCCGGCACTAACTCTGATTCAGCAACCCCCATCACGCGATTGCCGGTTAACGGCGTCCACGAACCGTCCGGCTTGCGCACGTATAAATTCGAAGGTGCAATATCGCGCATCGCGCGAACGTACAAGGCACCGCTCTCCCCAATGTGCATCTCGGCGATCACGTCGGCGGGACAGGCAATCGGCGTGGCCTCAAAGGTCCTCAGATCGATCTGGAACAACGCATCCCGAACGCCATAACTGACCGAGACATAGGCCACGTTCCCTGGTTCGTGGACAACCAGTTGCTCTGCGCCGCCCCGTTCCGGTTTCCAGACCCTTTCAAATTCTCCTGTATCCAAGTCGAAACGTGCGACATATGCGTCATCCTCGCCGTAATTCGTCGTGAAAACAATTTGACGTCCAACATACTGTAAGGACGAGACCACATGAACGACGCCCTCATCTGGTGTCAAGCACCGACGTTGGTCACCTTGATGTACATGGGCCACCACGTAGGTGTTGGCGTAGGTCGAGAACGTGACAAAGCTCGATTCGTCTTTTGCGACATCGGCTAAAAACGTCGGCGCCTTCGCACCTTCGTATAGAATCGTTTCTGAATCCGTTTCCAAGTCGTACACATAGCCGTTTAGATACATGTGATTGTCCTTATCGGAACAATAGTAAATGCGGTGGCCATCGTCGGAAATCGATGCGAGGTAATGGCGGCGACCAGGAGCCGTACGAATGGGTTGCAACGCACCGCCGTGGGGTGACACAAGATACATCTGTACGTTTTCGTCGCCGTCGTTGTCAAATCCAACAAGTATATAGCGCCCTACCGGATCAAAGCGTATATACGCCGGCGTTTGGTCTTGCGTCGTAAGCGGATACGGGTAATGCTGACCGAGATCAATCCCCCACACGTTATATTTGCCACTCAGGTTTGTCGAGAACGCGATGCGCGACTCGTCCTTGCTGACGGCAAACGATGTGATGGAGTACGTACGAAAAAGTTGTTCTGCGTCTGGCTTGGGTATCTGAATCATCAGAACGACCTCCTGCGGCGGCCCCAAGGATATTCGGAGCACACCCGCCGTGAATTTTCACTGTCGCTCTGATTCTAGCACAACAACATCACAACTCGAGCTGTGTGACGAGGAATATCACACCGAAGGATTCCATGAGGCACACGTTTGCACGAACTGTCTGGCCATCTTAGGATGCGACGAAAAATAGACATGTGTGTAGCCGGCGATCACGCTACCCTTGCTGAATCCTTCCCAACGTCGAGTTTCACCTTGCCGGACAACATAGGCTGGCGCCAGGCTGTCATCCCGGGCGGCAATCCGCGAGTAGTGAAATTCGTGTCCACGCAACTGTCCACCCACACCGTCGAGAACCCCCCCCGGTGCCATTTCGATCTCACGATAGCCAAACCCAGCCAAGCGCTCGGTCATTTCTACAGTCACCGGCAACACACCCGCCATGGCAAAACGTTTTCCCGCCCTATCGATAATGGCGTCAGCGAGTAGCATCATACCACCACATTCGGCCCAAACCGGCATTCCCGCTGCCACTAAGGCGCGTAGGCTGGCAAAGGTTTTGTCGGCCTGCGTCAAACGCTCCAAGTGTACCTCTGGGAAGCCACCTCCAAGATATAGCCCATGTGCGCCCTGTGGCACAGGTTCGTTTGCCAAAGGCCGAAACGGCAACAGTTCCGCGCCATAGAAGCGAAGCAAGTCCAGATTCTCTTGATAATAAAAGTTGAACGCTTCATCTTGTGCAATCGCGATCCTGGTCGTCGGCGTTGTCGCGGCTCCCGCAAATAGTCGAGGTGCCTGAGTTGTCCACGCGTTCGCTGTGTGGGCAAGTCGGGACACGGCTTCGATGTCCACCGTCCGTTCGAGGCTTACCGCCAGCCCATCCAGCCATTCGTCAAGACTCTCTTGTTCCGCAGCAGGAACCAAGCCAAGATGGCGCTCAGAAAGCGTGAAATCTGCGTTGGTCGGCAGATAGCCGACCACTGGCACACCACATGAGGACTCAATGGCCGTCCGCACAATCGCAAAATGCCCCGCTCCCGCCACGCGGTTTGCGATCACGCCGGCGATCTTCACCTGCGGGTCAAACGTTTGAAAGCCGTGCACCAGTGCAGCAGCGCTCCGAGCGCTCGCCGCTGCGTCGATGACGAGGAGCACAGGCGCCGCAATTAGCGTGCAAACGGCCGCGGTGCTGCCTATGTTGGACAATGGATCCTTGCCGTCAAACAAGCCCATCACGCCTTCGATGATCGAGATGTCGCTCCTTTGGCTGGCGCGATCAAAGATTTCACGCACGATATCTGCGTGTGTCATCCATGTATCGAGGTTATACCCCGCTCGTCCAGTTGCGGCAGCGTGATACGACGGATCGATATAATCTGGACCAACTTTAAAGCCCTGAACGCGCAGTCCCCGTCGAGACAGTGCGCGCATCAGGGCAATGGCAATCGTCGTCTTGCCGACACCGCTGTGGGTGCCGGCGATAACTAAACGAGGGCGATTCATCACGTGACCTCCGAGTTTGGCTTCAAGTGATCAGATCACTGATAGCCACGACTCCACTTGTAATATTGCACAGCCGGGCGGTATACGCACATCAATAACCCAACAATCGCGACAAAGCGAAACAGTGGCACAATCGCGTGACAAGCCACAAAGACAAGCATCGCAAAGTATTGTTCACCAATAATAAAGCCGCGAAACGGCACAAGGCTCCGAAGGCGCTGGGCCCGCCCAAAGCCGGTCATGCGCCCTGTCTCGAGCGCTGTCGATGACGCCAACGCGCCATCCGGGGTTGCCGCTACTGCTCGCGGCTTAAAGTGTATCTGCCCGTAATATTCGAGCAAGTATAGGCTAAACAACGCGATCACGGCCCATTTCCACACTGTCAGATCTCGATCGTGAAAGCGAGTGTAACCATAAGCCAAGCTGAAATATATCGCAAATTCCTTGATCCGATCCGACACCTGGTCCAGCCAGCCGCCAACAGGCGAAAACTGTTGTTTATAGCGCGCGAGCTGACCATCTGCGCAATCGAACACATATGAGACCTGAACGAAGACGAGACCAGCAACAACATAAGGACGCAGGCCCACGGCGAAACCTACGCAGCCGATCAGACATAAAAACATGGAAAACAGCGTAATTTCATTCGGTTTAATACGCGTGTTGCGAATCAGATACACGAGCCGAATCGAAAGTGGATAATAAATGTAATTTGTCCAGACATCGATGGGGCGTTTGGCGCATGCATTGATCTTTGCAAGCTCAGACATGCGCGTTCTCCTCCTCGGCGTCCACCAAATGCCGGACGACCTGTTCCGTTGCAAATGCGTAGTCTTCGGGAAAGTCGATCTCGACACATGGCAACCCTGTGATGTCGACAGGGATCATATCGGATTTATCGGCCATGGCATCCAGCGCGTACTCAAAGAACTTCATCTCGTTCCCTGGGACGGCGAGATCCAGTACCTGCTGCCGAAAACGGCGGGCGAAGTCACCTGTAAATTTTGCGACACCGATGAACTCACCTTCGCAGTGTTCTGGATTGAGATGTTTGCCAATCTCAGCGACTCGACCGTGCTCGACGACGACTTTCACCTCTTCGTCGCGACATTGCTTTTTATCAATAGCGAGAAACCCGCCATCGGTACCTGCCTGCAAACGCTGAAGAATCCGCTTGTCGTACACGACATCGGCATTCATATAGTAAAAATCACCATCCAGCACAAGTAGAGCTTCTTTAAGAGAGAACAAGGTGTTCGTTTTCTCATACGCGACATTTTCGACAAAGCGCACAGAAAATGATGGATGGTGAAGTCTGATATGTTCTTGAATCATTTCCTTGCGGTAACCGACGACTACAACTAAATCGGAGACACCAACAGATTGTAAGGCTTCGAGTTGCCAATCCAAAATCGCTTTAGGACCGACTTTAAGCAGGCATTTCGGACGATCCTCCGTTAACGGACGCAAACGGGTTGACATCCCAGCGGCCAAAATCACGGCGATTGGTTTCATGATCAAACGATTCCCCCATGAATCGACAGGTTTTGTCTATCTAGTTATCTCGGCAACAAGATCGATAAATTACTATAATTCACACCACCTCAAAAAAGGTTCAATTTTTGAGGCAAAATGAATATAGACGGCTTGAAGCAGCCATCCGTTCACCCGAAATCTATAGTTGTCAGATTTCGATAAAGTGGAATTCGTGTCGAATATGACGCAAATCGGTCGAACGGTCAACATGGTGATGACGTCATGACAACCTTTTATTTGACAAAGTACCACGGTTTTTTTGACAATTAGATGTCAGGTTTTCTTACATAAGGCGTTGACGCATCCCTCTGGTGTTTCTATAATGTTTGCAGTCAGATGCAGATACGTTCATTCTTTAGGAGGAGTGGAACTTTGACACCGCGCGACGTTTTAGAACTCATGAAGCAACACAATGTGGAAATGGTCGATTTTCGCATTGTTGACGTACCGGGCCGTCAACATCACGTAACCATACCGGCCGTTGAAGTTGATGAAGACATGTTGACCAATGGCATCGCCTTCGATGGATCGAGCATTCAAGGTTTTCGTGGAATTGAAGACAGCGACATGGTGATGCGGCCTGTCTTAGAGACGGCATTTGTCGATCCGTTTATGGCTGCCCCCACTTTGGCTGTATCGTGTAATGTGTTTGAGCCTAATGGCACACGTTTCGAACGCGATCCTCGTTATATTGCTGAAAAAGCGGAAGCGTATCTGGCGTCCAGCGGTATTGCGACAACGGCATACTTTGGTCCTGAGCTCGAGTTCTTTATCTTTGACGACGTGCGCTTTGAGTCGAGCAATCGCGGCGCTTTCTACGCTGTTGATTCCGAGGAAGCGATGTGGAACACGGGTAATGGTGAAAAGAACCTCGGTTATCAAGTAAAAAACAAGGGTGGCTACTTCCCTGTCCCTCCTATCGATACACAGCAGGACATCCGCACAGAAATGGTTAAAGAATTGATGAACGCAGGTATTCGCGTCGAACGTCACCATCACGAGGTCGCAACCGCGGGGCAGGCGGAAATCAACTTCCGATTCAATACGCTCACACGCACGGCTGACACCGTGATGACCTATAAATACATCATCCGCAACGTTGCGCGGAAATACGGAAAAACGGTCACCTTCATGCCAAAACCCGTATTCGGTGATAACGGTTCGGGTATGCACGTTCACCAAAGCCTCTTCGACGGTGATACGCCGCTCTTTTTTGAACAAGACCGTTACGGAAACATGAGCGACATCGCCCTTCACTATATCGCAGGCATTTTGCACCACGCACCCGCAATTCTAGCTTTCTCGAATCCGAGTACGAATTCGTATAAGCGTTTGGTTCCAGGTTATGAAGCACCGGTCAATCTGGTCTTTTCAAAGGGCAATCGCAGCGCTGCCGTTCGCGTCCCGGTCGCCGTCGTTTCGCCAAAAACAGCACGTATCGAGTTCCGCACCCCGGATTGCACGGCCAACCCATATCTTGCATTCGCAGCTATGTTGATGGCCGGTATCGACGGCATTCGTCGCAAGCTGGATCCGACGGCACTTGGCTATGGTCCCATCAACAAGAACATCTACGAATTGAGCGCGGACGAAAAGGCAAAAATCCGCAGCGTTCCAGGTTCGTTGGAAGAATCTTTGCAGGCTCTGGAGGCAGATTACGAGTTCCTTCTCGAAGGCGGAGTCTTCACGAAGGACTTTATCCACGCTTGGATCGACTTTAAGCGTACGAATGAAGTTGCCCCCATGCACCTACGTCCGCATCCATACGAGTTCCAACTCTATTACGACCTATAATTGAGAACGAGCTTCACGTATACAATCACCCGCCATCATGTGGCGGGTGATTTGATTACTCTGCCCAAGGCCCGTCTTCCTTCGCGAACGCACGATGATCTTTGCTCATCGATACATAAGAGGTGCTAAAGCACACAGCAAAGCGTCACGAAACATGTCCGCCCTGCGAATGGCTCCCTGTGTTAGAATGCCAATGGTTCCTTCCTGCTTACGAACCCCGTGCCTTCCGGCCCATGTGTCGATGACATCGCCAAGTTCCTTGCCGTTGTCCAATTCGCTCGCAATCTCGCGTGGGAGCGGAAGCCTTAAGCCACCGCCAAGGCCCTCTTGCCCTGAGCGCGTGATCGCACACGCCCAGTTGCACAAGAACATCCCCCACTCCGTCCGCTGTATACCGCCCTCCAAACCAATACCGACATCCGCTTGTCCTTCCCGCAACGCTGCTAATGCGCGGTTGCGTGCTCCCTGCAAGGTTTCCTTATCCGTTTGCGGTTGCGCCGACACACCCGAAGGCACATCTACGGACATGATCTCAATGGGTATCGCAAGGGCTGCAAAGGCGAGTTCAACGGCTTTCATTTTCGCAGGATTGGTCGATCCAATCGCTATCTTCCGTATATCCCAGGCTTCCATTTGAGTTCCCCCTTGTTAACTCGACCATCAACCATTGTAGCATGGGCGCAAGCTACGTTTTGTTGTACACCCGTCTAGGCAATATTCGAGAAGCCAAGATTGCGGTATGATAGACATGCGTTTTCCCTACTCAGGAGGTTACGATTGTTGAATACCGAAACGCTTCGATACGATGTGGTCATCGTCGGTGGCGGCAGCGCCGGCGTTGCGGCGGCGGTGGGCGCTGCCAGCTTAGGAGCAAACACGCTGCTCCTTGAAAAGAATCCATACTTCGGTGGTGCGGCCACACATTCTTCGGTGCTGACCATTTGTGGCTTGTTTGCCCAACAAGAACCTCTGTTGCAAGTGGTCGGCGGCGTTGGCCAAAGATTTCTCGAGAAACTGCGGGATTTGGGGCGGTACGATGGGCCGATTCGCAATCCCGGATCCGGCAACGTGATCGTTTTGCTCGATGGAGAAACGACCAAATATGCATTCGATCAGCTGGTGCTGGAGGCTGGTGTGACGCCGCGTTTACACACAACCGTTATCGGAGCCGAAGTTGACAGCCAGCAGCGTCTTCGCTCCATCACGTGTTTTCAGCATGGCGGCACGTTTCGGATTGAGGCGGAGGCTTTCGTGGATGCGAGTGGAGAGGCCGACTTGGCTGCGTTTTGCGGGAATCAGGTGCGTTTTGGCGACGACGAAGGTCACGTCCAGGCGGGTACGCTCGTGATGCAATTTGGCGGGGTCTCCCCTGATATCGCACTCCACCGGCATCAGTTCACGGCAGCGATTTGGCAAGCAAAGCGCGCGGGTGTTGAAGATTTGACTAAGGACAGAGGGATGGTTGTCCGCTTAACAGGGTCCCATCATGTGCTTGCATTATTTGCAGACGAACGGGTGGATGGACTTGACAGCGCGAGCTTAACAGTGGCAGAGATGTCTGCACGCCGCCAGGCGTGGGCCTATCTCGATGCCTTTCGCAAATACGTCCCTGGCTTTAAAGACGCCTTTCTCGTACAGACCGGACCCGCGATTGGCGTGCGGGAGACGAGGCACATTGACGGCGAATACCGATTGGCTGGCGAAGAAGCGCTGGCGGGAGCTCGTTTTCCGGATGCCATCGCGCGCGGCGGCTGGCCCGTCGAGATTCACGAACCTGGTGAGGCAGCGCGCTACAAGCACATTCAGGATAAGTCGTATTACGAGATACCCCTGCGCTCGCTGAAGGCCAAACAGGTTAAGAATCTCTGGTGCGCAGGAAGAATCATCGATTGTGACCGCATTGCGTTTGCTTCTGCCCGCGTGATGGGTACTGCGTTTGCTACCGGGCACGCTGCCGGTATTGCTGCTGCGATGTATGCAGGGCTCGGCGAGGCCAATGCCCGCGACGTGCGGAAAGAACTCATTCGACAAAACGCCATTGTCTAACGTCTAAGGGGCACAGTGCCTTCTAACCATTGTGCCCCTTATTCATCTCCACATTCTCACGCAATCAACTGGATGCCCATATAGAGGCCAAACACCATGATGACGAGCGAGATTGCACGCACGATATGCTTGTAAATCCCTTGCATTCTCCATTCTTTCGGTAAAGCCTTCGCCTCAAGCAACAATAAGAATCCCAAGACGATAGGTAACAGCAATGAATTCATGACTTCTGTATCGACTGCCAAGTTGATCAGGTTGATACCGCTAAAGACAAGGATGGCACCGCCGATGTGTGCGCAGGTGTAAATCGTGTAGAAGCCTTTGGCATCACGCCACTTCGCGTTCATACTGTGACGAATGCCTGTGACCTCGCCAATCCCCCAGGCACCAGCCAAAGACACGACGAGCGCAGCGACAAAGCTTGCACCGAGCATGCCCATACCGAAAATCAACTTCGCTCCGACAGGCCCAAGAAACGGCATCAGTCCGTGTGAAATTTGCGTCACAGTCGACAGTGGTTGTGAAGGATTCACGCGCCCCACCGTCGCCGCGATCATGATGACCACGGCAATCATGACCACTTGCGTTAAAATCGATCCGACGAGCGTATCCACCCTTGCGAGCTTGAGGTGCTTTTTGGTCATCCGCCGATCGACGACAGCCGATTGTTGATAAAAAATCATCCATGGCATGATCACAGCACCCACATTCGCTGCGAGTAGAAACATGTAGCTTGAGTGGCCGATCGGAATGGTCGCGAGTCCTTGCAGTAATGCATGCCCGGATGGATGAGCCATGATAGCCGCAGGAACAAGCAAGAGTTCAAAAAGACCCATAGCGATACCGATCCGCTCGACGCGCTTGTAACTGCCAGTCAGGCCTAGTGCAATCAGCAGAATGGTCGCTACGGAAACCGTGTAATCAGGTGAAATGCCAAACAGTTCCCCGACCCCGGCGATCCCGGCAAACTCGGTCACCAGAGCGCCGATGGCAGAGAGGAACAGAGTGGAGACCGAAATCCACGCCCATCCCCGACCAAAGTGCTTGTGAATGAGTTCCCCGTGCCCTTGCCCGGTGATGACACCCAAGCGCACCGTGATTTCCTGAACCAAATATACGATTGGGATCAGGACGAGCTGTGGCAGAACCATGGAATAGCCCCATTCAGCTCCAGACTGCGCGGCCGTGATAATGCACCCCGCATCCGTGTTCGCCAGCATGACAATGACACCAGGCCCAAATATGGCGAGCATGCGCAGGAAACGCCGCGCACGCGAATGTTTCGACGCGACCTGCGATATCATGAGTGATTCTGTATGATTCATGATAATGACTCCTTGCTTTCGCGGCATGATGTTGGTTTATGATATTGAATGTCGAAGGTTTGTATGTTCTTGATACTGTAGTTAGTCTAACCTAACTAGAAACTTGATTACAATAGTCAACTATGTGAGGTGGCGAAAACATGACGACAATTGATGATTTTCAAAAGTTGGACATTCGTATTGGAACCATTGTGGAAGCTCGGCATTTTCCAGAGGCGCGTAAGCCAGCCATTCAGTTGCGGATTGATTTCGGCGATATTGGTATGAAGTCGTCGAGTGCGCAGATTACGCGCCGCTATGTTCCAGATACTTTGGTAGGTCGGCAAGTTGTCGCGATTGTGAATCTCCCGCCCCGCCGGATTGCGGGCTTTGTTTCGGAGGTCTTGGTACTTGGAGGCATTCCAGAGGATGGTGACGTCGTTTTGCTCCGACCAGACACTGTTGTACCAAACGGAACCCCTATCGCTTAAGACGATAGGGGTTCATTGTTTATATCGGAGCCTTGCTATGGTCCGCTCCCGTCGACGACGGCGAACCGGGATAAAAGTAACCGTAGAAATCATACATTTGGTGACGGTCATACACCGATTCGTCTGGGGTCGGATTAGGAATATCGATTTCAACGCCAAGGGATGACCCATAATGGCTGAACACATCGCCATCATAATGATAATCTTTGACGACTGACGCCTCTTGTAATTTGGGACGAAAACCTGTACCAATGGAGTTAAACACAGTAACTCCAGCTATTTTCCAATTGGGATATACATTCTGGTCGTCCAAATATACTTTTTGGGCGAGCCATCCACCCATCGAGTGTCCGGTCAAAATGACATCTCCAGAAGGAACATTGGCCTCTTTACAAACCTGTTTAAAAAATTGTTCTGCTGGCTGCAGTTGTTCAATCATATTCGGTACACTTAAATAAATCCCAGCGTCAGCAACCAAATCCATGACGTTGTCGGTCCCCCGATAGGCAATCACAACGGTATGTCCTCGTTGAAATGCGACGGCGTAGAAACCTGCGCTTGCTTCTAAGTCATCGACATCGAGAATCTTCCACCCAGCGAGATCGGAAAAAAAGAAACGATTCGCTTGAGTGTAAGGAAGATGCCAGTCGATTTGATTGACCTTATCAACTTGCTCGTAAATTCCTGGTGGACCTTGTTTGACAGCCGCCAAGTCTTCGAGCGTGAGCAACGAATCGCCTACATATGCATCAAGGTTCGAATATGATAAATCGGTCATCTTCATCAATACACCGTCATAGATGCCGTCCGTTTGCTGCAGTTTTGCATCCGCATCCACATGGACATCCGGCTCTGACATCGACTTGACGACAGCATTGACGGTTAAAAAACGAAATGGGATGACGAGCAGCACAGAGGCCACACTAAACGCCAGCAGGCGTTTCCAATACGATACGGACTTCATGCGCTCGTTCCACTCCTCACTTTCCTATACCCATATGCCACGTGTCACAGTATACCACATGTTGTCCGACAAAAAGATGGCGCACATGATACACCATACAAAATAAAGTTTTCCATATGTCGACCCGTATAAACACAAAGATGGCCGATCTGTCATGAAGCGACGAATCGACCGTGAGGGATATTCAGGTACCGTCTGTGCACATCATGCTATTGCTATATATGGAATTTGCGTGTCTTTGAAAGGAGGCGATCAGAAAGTAGTTGAGAATCGAGGAAATCGCGAGGACTGATGGTCGGCGTGGCGATAGTACTATCGGCAGCAAACGTGAGAAACAAGCGCTTTGGTTTGCCGTATTGTGCAATGACGCTCGACTTGGTCATGCCGTGACGCGTCATGCAATGTACCGATGTGAGTTCCTGAAGCAACTCATTGCAAATCGGACAGGTGACCATCTAGCATTCCCCCTATATCGCCAAACCATCGAAAACCAGGCGAAAATTTGAACGCTGCAGACACCGAGTTGTATATCTCTAGTTTATCGAAAAAGCAGACGAACATATACAGAATTTTTGTTAATCTTTTATGACTCCTAATCCATATTTACCCGTATCATTCAATACACGATATCTTCTATACAAAACGGCCTCACCGTGAGGCCGTTTTGTATTAGTAGTACGCCCAGCATGGGCGGAATCTTTAGGGTGTAAGTCCCGAACGGGGGTTGGCGACATACCTACCGTTAGCCAAGAGCAAGGGTGTCCACCGTGAGGTGGAATCTGAAGGAAGCTGGAGGCAAACCCTCGACCTGAGGTACACGAATCGCATTTGAGGCTGTCATAGTTGGACGAGTTGCCTACACACAACGAAGTCCTAAGTCGCCAAGAGCTACGGCAGTAAACTGCGGCAGGTACGTGAGGGGAAAGAGTCCGTTCTTATCTGGGGAGACCTGTCTGCGCGCTAGCAAGGCTAGTAACCGTCATCGAGAGGTGACGCTGAACAGGCAGGGGTCAGCA
>NZ_FNOJ01000018.1 GCF_900107035.1 Alicyclobacillus hesperidum
CCATCACGGCGGCGAAAAGCATACTAACACCTTTCGCCGCCTGTGTCAACATCTCAAACGAAACATCAAAAAAGAGGCTGTCCAACAGTTCAGCGATAGAACTGTGTCCAGCCTCCGATTTCTTCAAACCCAAGCCGTTGATAAATCCTACCCGCCTTCGGATTATCGTAAAACAAACAAAGGCCCTTGCCACGCTGGTCGTACGTTTCACAGATTTTAGCCAAGCACTGCGTGGCATATCCCTGCCCTCGATATAAGGGCCTGGTGCAAACGCCTACTACCATTGCCGAAAGTGAATTCTCGGCGACAGTGGAAGCGGATGATGCAAGTTCTCCTGCTTCGCCGGGCACAAAGTAGTGAAGTCCCGTCCGTGATTGAATGGATTGCCTGAGGCTTTCTCGGGTCGTTGTGCTATCCGCGAACTCGACGATGGTTCGCCGCAATTGCAACAATGCGTCAACGTGATCGAGCGTCGCTTCCTGTACCAAAGAGGTATCTATGGACGGACGTGGCGCACCGGGTTTGCGTTCTGCAAAGTGGAACTCACGCGTACGACTAGGTATGTATCCAACAGCCTTGCGAAATGTCGCAAGCGACAATGAATCTCCCTGAAGCAAAGTCCATGCGGTGTTCGCCGCAAGAATGCGCACGACTTCTTCGGAGCCTTCTCCTGTTTCTGTTGAATAAATATAGCTACCGAAGTAGCGCAAGAGCATGGTGTGTACATCGCCCTGATCGTCGATGTACCCCCACACTTCCTGAAACGGTGCATCATAACCGTGCGCCTCAATATCGCCAAGCAGAAACAGATTCTGCGACGGTCTGCGCGTCAAGAACGGCATCACCCGGTCGTGATCGCAAGCGGTCAACTTCCGGAACATTCCTTCCCCTCATTTCCCGATCCGCCGCAGTAATCGGCAGCCAAGCGTGTTTCGTTATTCTTTGACGAGCGCGTTCACGACGATGAAACAGAGCACCACAAAAACGGCAAACGCAAGGTACATAGCTGCCGTATGCACAAGAAACGTCCAAAGCACATTGCTCATCGGCGTCTCCTCCTCGGATTTCATCCTAGCAAACTAAGGCGAGTATCTCCAGTGGGTGGCATGTCAACCACCCACGCGAGCGCAACTCATTCGCTTGGCGAATCGCCTTCGTCAGCATCATCATCCGCGACCACCCGGCTGACGGAAGCCACTTCCTGTCCCTCATCTACGTTGATCAACCGCACGCCTTGCGTATTCCTGCTTTGCGTAGAGATATCGCGCACATGAATGCGTATTGCAACGCCTGATTGCGAAATGATCATCAAGTCGTCGTCCGCTGTAACCATACACATTTCTATAGCTTGCCCGTTTTTCGGGGTGCAATTGATGGTCTTAATACCTTTGCCACCCCTCGACTGCGCACGATACTCCTGCACCGGCGTACGCTTCCCGTAGCCGCGCGACGTGACCACAAGGACATCGTGATCATCCTCTGCAACGTCCATGGCAATCACTTCATCCTTGGCACCAAGAGAAATGCCCTTGACTCCTGTCGCGGCACGCCCCATCGGACGAACATCGGTCTCAGGGAAGCGGATGGCGAGGCCTTGGCGAGTCACCATCATGATTTCCTTTGTTCCGTCTGTCAATTTAACGCCAACCACGTCATCATCATCGCGAAGATTGATAGCAATTAAGCCGTTCTTGCGAATGTTAGAGTACTCGCTGAGCGGCGTCTTCTTGACGATGCCCTGGCGAGTTGCAAACACGAGATTGATCCCTTCGATCTCGGCCGGATCCAACGACTTCACAGGAATCACAGCGTTGATCTTCTCGTCTTGCTCGACATTCAGCAGATTCACGATTGGAATGCCACGCGCCTGCCGGCTGAACTCCGGCACGTCGTACGCCTTAATGGCGTACATCCGCCCACGATTGGTGAAAAACAATAGATAATCGTGCGTTGATGTGACATGTAAGCCTTCGACGAAGTCTTCATCGCGCGTTCCCATGAGCGACATGCCGCGTCCCCCACGCTTCTGACTGTGGTACGTCGAAAGTGGAATCCGCTTGATATAGCCGCGATGCGTGATGGCGATCACGACGTCGTGCACGGGAATCAAATCTTCCTCGTTAATCTCGCCCTCCGCCGCGATGATCTTCGATTTCCGATCATCTCCGTACTTGTCGCGAATCTCCTTCAGCTCATCGCGAATCACACCCAAGAGCAACGACTCATCAGCCAAAATGGAACGTAAGTAGCGAATGCGCTCCATCAACTCTGCATATTCCTGCTCAATTTTTTCACGTTCCAAGCCAGTCAAACGCTGCAAGCGCATGTCGAGGATGGCCTGCGCCTGTTCCTCTGAGAGACCGAACGAAGTCATCAAACCCTCGCGTGCTTCATCAACCGTTTGCGATGCGCGAATGAGCGCGATCACGGCGTCCAAGTGATCGAGTGCAATCCGGAGTCCCTCCAGAATGTGTGCACGCGCTTCGGCTTTGTTTAGATCATACTGCGTACGTCGCCGTACGACTTCGCGCTGGTGATTGAGATAATGGACCAGCGTCTCCCGCAGCGTCAGAATCTTTGGCTCGCCGTTGACCAAAGCCAAGTTGATAACTCCAAAGCTCGCCTGCAGGCTTGTGTGTTTAAACAGATTGTTCAACACGACCTGTGGCCGCACGTCGCGCCGCAACTCGATCACGACGCGCATGCCCTTCCGATCACTTTCGTCGCGCAAATCGGTGATACCGTCGACCTTCTTATCGCGCACCAATTCCGCGATTTTCTCGACAATCCGCGCCTTGTTCTGTTGGTATGGAATTTCCGTGACAACAATGCGCGTTTTGCCTGCCGACATCTCTTCAAAGTGCGTGACCGCACGAACCGTGATGGATCCTCGTCCCGTCTCATACGCTTTGCGGATCCCGTCACGGCCGAGAATTAAACCACCTGTCGGAAAGTCGGGGCCTTTGATGACCTTCATGAGATCATCAACTGTGGCATCAGGTCTGTCGATAAGCATGATGACACCATCGATGACCTCACGCAGGTTGTGTGGCGGAATGTTGGTCGCCATACCGACAGCGATGCCACTCGATCCGTTGACAAGCAAATTCGGAAACCGCGAGGGCAAAACGACAGGCTCCTGCTCTTGCTCGTCATAGTTCGGGATGAAGTCGACCGTCTCTTTGTTGATATCGCGTAGCAACTCGAGCGCGATCGCAGACATACGAGATTCGGTATACCGCATAGCAGCGGCCGAATCGCCATCGATTGAGCCAAAGTTACCGTGGCCATCGACTAGTGGATACCGCGTCGAAAAATCCTGCGCCAAGCGCACCAGTGCGTCGTATACGGCTGTGTCACCATGCGGGTGAAATTTACCGAGAACATCACCTACGATACGCGACGACTTTTTATACGGTTTGTCCGGCGTCATGCCAGCGTCGTACATCGCATACAAAATTCTTCTATGGACAGGCTTAAGGCCATCGCGGACATCGGGAATTGCCCGGGCAACGATGACGCTCATCGCGTAATCCATGAAGGAGTTTCGCAACTCCTGACTGATATCGACCGGTAGGACGCCGCGAGAACTATTCTGTTCTGCCATGCCATTCACCCCTCATCGGAATTTCCCCGCCTGGGCTCCCTTTAGTAGAGCGCGATCATACATCGAGATTCCGCACATAGCGCGCGTGCTCTGCAATAAAATCTCGTCGCGGTTCGACCTTGTCGCCCATTAAGGTACTGAAGATCATGTCGGCGTCCATGGCGTCTTCCATGGTAACTTGCAGCAGGGTGCGGGACTCTGGATCCATCGTCGTCTCCCAGAGTTGGTCTGCGTTCATTTCCCCGAGCCCCTTATACCGTTGCAATTTCACGCCCTGTCGGCCCATTTCTTGTAACGCTTGCTCCAGTTGTGTATCCGAGTACGCGTAGCGAATCACTTTGCCCTTCTCGATTTTGTAAAGCGGTGGTTGTGCGATATAGATATAGCCTGCATCGATAAGCGGTCGCATAAACCGATAGAACAAGGTCAACAGCAAAATGCGAATGTGGCTACCGTCGTGATCAGCATCCGTCATGATGACGATTTTGTGATAGCGTGCTTTACTCAAATCAAATTCGTCGCCAATCCCTGTGCCACATGCGGTGATAATGGCCCGAATTTCCTCGTTGGACAATACCTTGTCCAAGCGGGCCTTTTCGACATTGATAATCTTTCCTCGCAACGGCAGGATGGCTTGTGTTTGTGGATCTCGCCCGCCCTTTGCCGATCCGCCGGCTGAGTCGCCCTCAACCAAATACAGTTCAGACACTTCCGGGTCCTTTGAAACGCAGTCCGTCAGCTTGCCGGGCAAGCTTGTGACTTCCATCTTCTTGTTGCGAGTAAGTTCACGTGCTCGTTTCGCAGCTTCTCGAGCGCGCGCCGCGAGCACGCATTTTTCGAGGATTCTCCGAGCTACGGCCGGATTCTCCTCGAGAAAGATTTGTAGCCGTTCGCCAAACAGACTTTCCACGATCCCGCGGACTTCGCTATTGCCCAACTTTGTCTTTGTTTGTCCCTCAAATTGCGGTTCCGGGACCTTTACGCTGACAACCGCCGTCAGTCCTTCGCGAACGTCGTCACCTGTCAAACTGCCGTCACTGCCCTTGATGAGGTTATTGCGACGGCCATAGTCGTTGATAATGCGGGTCAGTGCACTTTTAAAGCCGGCTTCATGCGTGCCGCCTTCACCTGTGTTGATGTTGTTCGCAAACGAGTACAAGGTGGAGCTATAGCCATCGTTGTACTGTAGGGCAATCTCGACCGTGACCTCATCTTTGACACCCTGTACATAAATTGGCTCAGCAAACAGAACGTCTTTTGAATGGTTCAAGTAAAGGACAAACTCCTTGACGCCACCCTCGTAGTGATACTCAAATCGCTTGCCACCTTCGCGTTCATCTTCGAGCACAATTTCGAGCCCAGCGTTTAAAAACGCCAGCTCCCGCAAACGGTTTTGCAAAGTCTCCGCGGAAAACTCCGTGGTCTCCGTAAAAATCTCCGGGTCCGGCCGGAACGTAACCGTCGTGCCTGTCCGATCCGTCTCGCCAACAACTTTCAAATCATAAAGCGGAGTTCCGCGCTCGTATTCTTGGACGTGGATTTTGCCGTCGCGATGAACCTCCACCTTCAGCCATTCGGATAAAGCATTTACAACGGATGCACCCACGCCGTGCAATCCACCTGACACTTTATATCCGGCACCACCAAACTTCCCACCAGCATGCAGGACCGTTAAAGCCGTTTCAACCGCCGGCCGCCCTGTCTTGGCGTGAATCCCGACGGGAAACCCGGCGCCGTTGTCTATAACACTGACGCTATTATCCGGGTGAACCTGGACGACGATTCTCGTGCATCGCCCCGCCAGTGCTTCGTCGACCGCATTGTCGACGATTTCCCAGACCAGATGGTGTAGGCCTTTAACACTGGTCGATCCGATGTACATACCAGGGCGTTTTCGCACAGCCTGCAAGCCTTCCAGGACTTCTATTTGCGACTCGTCGTACACTTGTTCTGACAACTGGGTTCCCTCCACACTCACGTCAAGACAGAGCAAAGCCTCTCGGATGTTCATCTTTACAGAATCACCGAGTTTTTGCTCGTTCAGACGTTATCACAGCTTATTATACCAGAAGCGACTCGGAAGAGCCGGGCACCATCCGCGAGCTCTCGCTCTAAGTGATATAGGCTCGTCGTTGTAATCATCGTTTGTACCTTTCGGCTCATGGACAACACGAGATTTCGCTGCCGTCTATCGTCCAACTCAGAGAGTACGTCGTCCAAGAGCAACACAGGATATTCGCCTAGCTCCTGATACATAAAGTCGATCTCGGCCAGGCGCAAAGCGAGCGCAATGGTCCGCTGCTGTCCCTGACTGGCAAAGCTTTGGACATCTTGGCCGTTTAAGTAAAGGCGCAAATCGTCGCGATGCGGACCGACGGATGTGTATCCCATCCTCATGTCTGTCGAGTGCTTACTGGCCAGTGCCTGTTCTACTCGTATTGCAATCTCATCAATGGACAGACCTTCTTGAACCTCACCAACTGAACTTGCATAGCGGAAAGTGAACTCTTCACGTCCGTCGGAAATTTCTTCGTAAATCTGTTTGGCGTAGCGCTGTAACTCTTCCAGAAAACGCAGTCGACGGTGGAGTATATGGGCACCATGATGAGCAAGCTGTGCGTCAAAGGACATGTAAAGAGTTGGGTCACTCGCACCGTCTTTCAAAAGCTTGTTGCGCTGTACAAGTGTGCGGTTGTAATGGGTTAGATGGTGCAGGTATAAGGGCTGGGTTTGCCCGAGTTCCACGTCGAGAAACCGCCTGCGTTCACGAGGACCTGCCTTGACCAATTGGAGATCCTCCGGCGCAAAGAGTACAACCTGAAAATGACCGATAAAATCGGTCATTTTCCCTAACTGAAGGCGATTGATATACGCTTTTCGACCGTTTCCTCCAAGCTCAAGGCGAAGCGAACGAGAACCCGTACGACACTCAATGTCACCAGTGATGGTGGCCGTATTGGCAGCCCAACGAACCATATCTCTGTCTTTATTCGTACGGTGAGATTTACCTACAGCCAGCAACAACATCGCCTCAAGCGCATTGGTCTTACCTTGCCCGTTCTCGCCACAGAACACATTGACTTCAGGACTGAAGGTGAGCGACTGCTCTTCATAGTTGCGAAAGTTAAGCAAAGATAGGCTATGGAGTTGCATGCTCATCTCCGACCAGTCGGTAGGTCTTGGCACCAATGACGAGAATGTCGCCAGGAACCAACTTCCGTCCTCGGCGTTGTTCTGGCTCACCATTGACACGAACGGATTGTCCTGCGAGATAGGCCTTAACCTCTCCGCCCGAAGAGACGATGTCGAGTCGTTTTAGAAGCTGTCCCAATGTGATGTACCCATCTTCTATGCGTACGTCCATGTTTACCTCCACAGCACTGGCGAAATCAGCTGGAGGATCGATGAGTCGCCGGTCTTTTCTATGACAAACGCCTGTGTTGGACCGTTAAATCGAATATTGACTTCCGCTGCATTGAGAGCTCGTAACGCATCCATGACATAGCGCGCATTAAATGCAATTTGCAGGTCTTCCCCTTGTCTCTGCAGGACTTGCACCGTTTCTGAGACATTACCGATTTCCGGCGAGCTAGATGAGACCGTAATGGCGTCCTGTTCCATTTCAAGGCGAACCATATTGTTATCGCGATCGCGGGCAATCAAAGCAGCCCGGTCAATTGCGCCGAGCATTTCATCGCCTGAGACGACCAGTTCGGTTTTGGCTGATGTAGGGATCAAGCGTGAAGTATCAGGATACGTGCCTTCGAGCAAGCGTGTATAAAAACTGGTCTGTCCGCAAACGAACAAGCTGTGGCTGGGCGTTAGATAGATTTCAACTGGCTCATCGTTGTCCGGCAAGATCTTGGCCAGTTCAACCAGTGATTTTCCTGGTATAACGGCTTCCCAATTTGGAAGATCGGCTTGGACGACACGATGTTTGGCCAAGCGCAGACCATCGGTTGCGATAAAAGTCAGTTCGTCATTTTTACACGTGATCGAAATCCCTGTCAAAATAGGACGAACTTCCGATGTCGCCGTGGCAAAAGCAGTCGTTTCAATCAATCTTGCTAGTGTGGACGATGGGATTTGGGCCCCTGTGATACCGAGAAACTTGGGTAATTCGGGGAATTCATCGGCATCGATGCCATGTAGATGAAACTGCACCTTACCAGATGAAATTTCAGTCATATAGTTGCTCGCGACTTGCATAGTAATTTGTGTGTCCGGAAGCTTGCGGACAATGTCGCTGAAGTAACGCGCCGGTAGCACGATGGAGCCCGGATCAAGCACGGTCAACTGATTATGTTCATCGCTTTGGATTCGCATTTGAATCGCCAATTGCAAGTCATATGCCGTTGCAATGAGTTCATGTTCGCGAACTTCAAGCAAAATCCCTGTCAATGCCTGTTTCGGGGTACGGACTGCCACAGCCTTCGAAACGGTTTGTATCGCAAGTACCAACGCCGTTTTGGAAATGGCAAAACGCATGCACGTCGACTCCTTCCTGAGGCCGAAGATGAGCCTTAGGTGTCTCGTTTTCTTAATTTAGAATAAGTAGGTTAGATCTTTAACAAGATCGTATTCATAGTCATAGGTGCGGTGAATCATGTGGATAAGTGTCGGATCATGAAGAAATATATCATACACAGCTTGTTGATAAACGTGTGGATAAGTGCATAAATCACGTTGTCCACATGTGCATAGTTGTGTACAGATTCACATAAGTGTGCGGATGGCCTCTGCCAGTCGGTCGATGGTTGCACGTAAATCCGTATCTTTCTCCATTTCCTCCGCGACGCGATCGCAAGCATGCATGACTGTAGTGTGATCGCGCCCACCGAATGCCTCTCCAATGCGCGGCAAAGACATGTCGGTCAATTCGCGTGTCAAATACATGGCGATTTGGCGCGGGAACGCAATATTGCGCGTGCGCTTTTTACCACGTAAGTCCTCGATGCGCAGGCCGTAGTGATCACTGACAACTTTTTGTACCTGGTTGACCGTGACGGCGCGCGGCCGGTTGGGCTGAATAATATCTTTTAGCGCCACCTGTGCAAGTTCGGGCGTTACGTCTTCATTGACCAACGACGAGTAGGCGACGACACGAATGAGTGCTCCTTCCAGCTCGCGTATATTGGAGTCGATCTGATCCGCAATATACGCAAGTACATTTTCGGAGATATCGAGTCCGTCGGATTTCGCCTTTCGCTGCAAGATAGCGATTCTGGTCTCGAGATCTGGCGGCTGAATATCGGTGATGAGCCCCCATTCAAAGCGCGATCGCAAGCGGTCTTCCAGCGTCGGGATTTCACGCGGCGGGCGATCGCTGCTGATGACAATTTGTTTTCCCGCTTCATGAAGGCTGTTGAACGTGTGAAAAAACTCTTCCTGGGTCTGTTCTTTGTTTGCAAGAAATTGAATATCGTCGATCAGCAGGACGTCTATCGAGCGATACTTGCTTCGAAACAGTTCTGTGCTGCCATCGCGAATGGCCGTGATGAATTCATTGGTGAAGCGTTCTGATGACAAATAGCGAACCTTGGCCAACGGATTGTACTCTTTGACGTAGTGCCCAATCGCGTGCATGAGGTGCGTCTTGCCAAGGCCGACACCGCCATAAATAAACAACGGGTTGTACGCTTGTGCCGGTCTCTCTGAGACAGCCAAGCACGCGGCATGTGCGAATCGGTTGCTGGCACCGATGACGAAGGTTTCAAAGGTATAGCGAGGGATGAGTGACGCAGTGGTATCCCCGTCCTCTTCCGTTGCCGCTTGTCCAGCCGTTTGCGCAGGTTGGCGATCCTTCGCTGGCGTTTCCAATGTCGCAGCCGTTTGTTCTTCTTTAGAAGGCGTAACGAATCGAATCCGATACTCCTGCTCTGTCAGCGCAATAATGAGGTTTTGAATCATGGATGTATAGCGCTGTTCAATCCAGTTTCGTACAAAGGTAGACGGCACAAGGACATATAAAATGCGCGCTTCCTCATCTAGCCGTACAATCTTTGTTTCTTCAAACCAGATGTTGAATGTCGGCCCGGATAAGCGCTCCTTGAGCATGATCAGCACCTGATCCCAGAGGGTATCAAGGTACGTCGCGTCTAAGCCTGCATTCATATGACAAGAAGCCCCCTAGTGATGAAAGAAAAAAGTTATCCACAGCACCTGGGAGTCGAGGAATGACAAGTGACGGCAATCCTTCAAAGAGGCGTCCCTGTGGATATATTCTACGAATCTATAAACATATAAATAGGCTGTGGGAAAGGTTATCCACAACCTGTGGATAAAGCTGTGGATATAAGCGAATCATACACAGCGTCTGTGGATAACGATAGGGCTTATCATAGCAGATAAATTCAGAGTCGAGCAATGTCGAAATGTATCTTTTCCACACAATCCATAGCAAAGGATGTCGAAGTGGATTTCGGTTGTGGAAATGTGCGCGTTGCTGTGGATGAAGAGAGGTTGTGGAAAATAAAATAGGGCTTTGAGATGTGTTATCCACATGTGGATAGGTGGATGGCTGTTCGATTGACAAGAGGAGTATCATTGTGTAATGTACCTAACGTCTGTCTTTTGTCTTAAGAGGGAGGTGTCCTGATGAAGCCGACCTATCAACCGAATGTACGGAAGCGCAAAAAGAACCACGGATTTCGTAAGCGGATGTCGACAAAGAACGGTCGTCGCGTCTTGGCCGCACGTCGCGCCAAGGGCCGTAAAGTTCTATCAGCGTAAGGGCCACGTTTCGTGGCCTTTTTTGATGACTGTATCGGGACTGGAGGACTGGGTTTTGCAGAGCCAGTTTCGTTTAAAGGAAAATCGCGATTTTCGCCGTGTGTTTCGGCGAGGGAAGTCGTTTGCGACAGCAAGACTTGTATTGTATTATTGCGACAATCGTCACGATGGCGTACGTGTTGGTTTTTCGATAAGCAAAAAGGTTGGCAATGCGGTCGTTCGCAATCGTTTAAAGCGTGTGTTGCGGGCGGTTTTTCAGACGTGGTTGCCAGAGTTGAAAGACAAGTCCATTGATATTGTAGTGGTATGCCGTACAGACGCTGCCGACGCGGATTTTCAAATTTTGTATCAAGATGTGTCGAAGCTCCTCCACAAGTCAAAAATCGTGATATGATGTGACCGGGGATGAGTACGGATGCGATGGTTGCTGATTAAGTTGATTCGCGCATATCAGTTGTTTATTTCACCGATGACGCTTCCGACTTGTCGGTTTACTCCGTCGTGTTCTGAATACGCTGTACAAGCTGTTGCGAGATTTGGGCCTGTTTACGGTAGTTGGCTCGCGGTTCGCCGATTGGTTAAATGCGGTCCATGGCATCCAGGCGGCGTTGACGAAGTTCCGCAGGCGAAGTAGGGGGATATCTGGTTGAAGTCAAAACGCACGCAGAGAAAGTGGACGTTTTTACTCAGTGCGGTAGTGGTGCTGGCCGTAACCGGGTGCGGTATGTACCCAAGCAAGCCTGGCCATTGGCCGCATAACGTATGGGGTACTATCCTTCATGGCATTTCGGACTTGATGGATTTCTTTGCTCGACATCTCGGCAATAACTACGGGATTGCCATCCTAATTATGACCATCATTGTCCGTTTGATCATTCTTCCGTTGTTTATTCGGCAACTCCGTTATCAACGAGTCATGATGGAGCTGCAACCACAGATTCAGAAGATTCGTTCCAAGTACAAGGGCGACAACCAGAAGATTCAAGAAGAAACCATGAAGCTATATCAAGAGACGGGCGCCAATCCGCTTGCGGGATGTTTCCCAATGCTTATTCAGCTCCCGTTTTTGTACGCGTTTTACGGCGCTATATTGGGCAATCCCAATATGCGTGAGAGTACGTTCCTCGGAATTTTCCGCTTGGGACAACATGACCCTTACTACGTCTTGCCGATTTTAGCCGGCTTGTCGACACTGTTATCGTCGTGGTTGACCATGCGCAATCAGCCCGCGCAACAGCGCGCCATGTTGTTTGTGATGCCCGTGATGATTTTCTTTATCGGTGCGCGCTTGCCAGGCGGACTTGTGTTGTACTGGATTTACACCAACCTGATCACGGCTATTCAAACGTACTTTTTCATTACTCGCCCAACTGCTAAAGGCACTTTGGCTCCAGCAGGAGCGTCTGCGACGGCTTCAGCACCAGCTCGGTCTGCGGGGGAGAAGCGCGGGTCTGCCAAGGTTTCAACGAGTCCGAAGGGGTCAAATCGCACGACGCCCGCGAAGGCAAACCGCAGTGAGAAAGATATGTCGAAGGCTGATTCGACGAGCGGAAGTAAGTCAGAAAAGCGTAAATCAAGTGCTCCTAAACAAGTTGATCAACAAGATCAGTCTTCGAGTCGTTCGGACACAGAGACGGTGGATTAAACGGTTAGCGAGGGTCGCGTGCAACGTGTTGACTGAGGGAGTGGCCTAGATGAAAAAAGTGGTCGCAACCGGACGTACGGTTGAAGAGGCGATTACATCGGCGCTTGTCCGCCTTGGCGTCTCGAGATCGCAGGCGGAGATTCGCGTGATTTCTGAGCCGGTAAAGGGGTTCTTTGGATTTATCGGTGGCAGGGATGCTGAGGTGGAGGTTTGTGTTATGGAGACTCCGCTTGATATGGCCAAGGAGTTCTTGCACGGCCTGCTCGAGAAAATGGGGATCTCCGCAGATGTCACGGCCGAGAATCAGTTGACAGAGGATGGGGCAGTACCTTTAGCCATAACGTGTGCAGAAGATGCGCTACCGATTGTGATTGGACGTCACGGATCGACGCTTGACTCGATGCAGTACCTGGTCAATCTCGTTGCAAATCGCAATGCCCATTCGGTGGTCAAATTTGCCGTAGATGCCGGGGGATACAGGCAACGTCGGCGAGAAAACTTGCGACGCATGGCTGACCAGGCGGTGGACCGAGCCGTCCGCTTAGGCCGGCCGGTTTCATTAGAAGCGATGCCGTCTGCGGATCGCAAATGGATTCACACATATCTGCAAGGGCGGGACGATATTACGACGTTGAGTGAAGGTCAAGAACCGTACCGACGAGTGAAGGTGGCGCCTAAGCGGAATCATTTTGTCGATTGACGGAGTCAACGGAGAGTTGAACCGTTGGATAGAACTGAACGATTTTCGAGTGACCCCGCTGCGAAGTGGGGTTTCTTGTTACGATGGGTGGAGGTGAGAGTGTGCAGGAGGATACCATTGCGGCCATTGCAACGGCGATTGGCGAAGGCAGTGTTGGAATTGTTCGTGTCAGTGGTGAGATGGCGAAGTCTATTGGCGAGAAGCTGGTGCGTACCCCATCTGGGAAGCCGATACGATTGGCTCGGCGCAACATACGCTATGGCCGGGTTGTGCAGCCAGATTCGGAAGATCCACTCGATGAGGCAATCGTCCTGTGGATGCCTGGTCCGCACAGTTACACGGGTGAGGACGTACTTGAGTTGCAAGTGCACGGAGGTGTGCATGTGTTGCAATCCGTTCTTGCGGCATGTCTCGCGGCCGGTGCTCGCATGGCGGAGCCAGGGGAGTTTACAAAGCGAGCATTTCTCAATGGACGCATGGACTTGTCACAAGCCGAAGCCGTGATCGACTTAATCCGAGCCAAGACCGAATTTGCGGGCAAAATGGCGTTGCGTCAAGTGGAGGGTCGCTTTGGTGACGAGGTGCGATCCATTCGCAAGGAGTTACTGACCCTGCAAGCACATGTCGAGGTAACGATTGATTATCCAGAACACGATGTCGAAGACGTTGCGTGTCAACAGGTGCTGACTGTCGGCGAAGGCCTGTTAAAGCGGATAGACAAACTGATAGCCTCGGCAGCGCTCGGGCGAGTGTTGCGTGAAGGTGTCGCAACGGCCATCGTCGGGCGTCCGAATGTCGGTAAGTCGTCGCTGTTAAACGCGCTGCTCCAGAGGGAGCGTGCGATTGTCACGGATATTCCAGGGACGACGCGGGATGTGCTCGAGGAATATATCAATCTGCGTGGCATCCCACTTAAACTCATGGATACGGCTGGCATCCGGCAAACCGAAGATGTGGTCGAACGAATCGGTGTTGATCGATCACGCCAGTCGATGGCCGATGCTGAATTGGTCCTTCTCGTCTACGACGGCAGCCAGCTGCTAAATGAGGACGATCGTGCACTTGCAAGTGAAACGGGTAACATGCGGCGGATTGTTGTGGTGAACAAGTCTGACCGTGGAGTGCGACCCGAAACGCGAGCGTGGATCGAAGGGTTGGCGTCGGAGGGCGTCGTCTATCTTTCGGCGAAGACAGGAGAGGGCGTCGATTCACTTGCGGATCGCGTGATTGACGTGATTGAACGGGACATCGCTGTGGATATGGACGTGAGTTACATGGCGAATGCACGTCAGACGCAATTGTTACAATTGGCAAGGCAGGATTTGTCCTCTGCTATGGAGTCAGCTGCCGCAGGTGCTACACTCGACCTGGTAGCCGTTGCGCTGCAAGCGGCGTATGTCCAGCTTGGTTACGCGATTGGCGAAGAAGCAGGGGAAGATTTATTGGACGAGATTTTCTCGCGATTTTGTCTAGGTAAATAGAAAACGAGTTCTTAGTTTCGGAAAGAGGTGAATACAGATGCGATTTTTTGCCGGCGAATATGACGTGATTGTCATTGGTGCGGGCCATGCCGGTTGTGAGGCGGCCTTGGCTTCGGCACGGATGGGTTGTAAGACACTCTTGTTGACGATTAACTTGGATACCATCGCTTACATGCCGTGTAATCCGTCGATTGGTGGGCCTGCAAAGGGTATTGTCGTTCGTGAAATCGATGCGCTTGGTGGGCAAATGGCTCGCAACACAGACGCGACCTACATTCAGATGCGGATGTTAAACACGGGTAAGGGGCCTGCAGTTCAAGCATTGCGTGCACAAGCGGACAAGGCATATTACGCATTGAATATGAAGTGGACATTGGAGCGGACGGAGAACCTTGATCTGAAGCAAGCTTTGGTCGAAGAGTTACTGACGCAAAATGGCGCTGTATATGGTGTCGTCACAAAGAGTGGGCAGGAGTTTCACGCAAAGGCAGTCGTCTTGACCACGGGAACGTATTTGCGCGGGCGTATTTTTATCGGGGATGTTTCGTATGAGAGTGGTCCAAATGGGCAGATGCCGGCAGTCAAACTATCGGACTCATTGCTTGATCTCGGTTTCCAACTGGTTCGCTTTAAGACAGGCACACCCCCGCGAATCAATCGAAATTCTATCGACTTCAGCAAGTTAATTGCACAGCCCGGAGATCCAGTGCCCAAACACTTTTCATTCGACCCAGACACGCCGATCCGCGAGCAGGTGCCATGTTGGCTTACCGGTACAACGGAAACAGGGCATTCCATCATCTTAGAAAATCTCGATCGCGCTCCGATGTACAGCGGCGAGATTAAAGGTACGGGTCCTCGCTATTGCCCCTCAATTGAGGACAAGGTGGTGCGTTTCCGCGACAGGCCGAGCCATCAGATCTTTTTGGAGCCAGAAGGGCCTAACACGTGCGAATGGTATGTACAGGGGCTGTCGACGAGTTTGCCTGAAGATGTGCAAATTCAGTTGTTGCATAGTATTCCTGGCCTCGAAAAGGCGGAGATGCTTCGGCCAGGGTACGCGATCGAATATGATGCCATCGTTCCGACACAGCTATGGCCGTCGTTGGAGACAAAGCGGGTCGCAGGACTGTTTACGGCGGGCCAAATCAATGGCACGTCCGGCTATGAAGAAGCTGCAGGACAGGGTATTATGGCGGGCATCAACGCTGCGCGCAAGGTACAAGGCAAGGAACCTGTTGTGCTATCGCGATCGGATGCGTATATCGCGGTGATGATTGACGATCTCGTCACCAAAGGCACGAATGAACCGTATCGGCTGCTGACATCACGAGCTGAATACAGGCTTTTGCTTAGGCACGATAATGCGGATCTACGGTTGATGGAGATTGGTTATCAGGTTGGGCTCTTACCGGAAAAGGCGTATAGCCGGATGATGCGAAAGAGAGAGGGTATTGCACAAGAATTGCAACGGTTGTCAAGGACACGGGTTAAGCCGGCGGAGGCCAATCCGAAGCTGATAGAGTATGGTTCGCAGCCGTTGGAGGATGGGGCAACACTCGCTCAATTGCTTAAGCGACCGGAATTGACCTATGAGCAGGTAAGGGAGATGGATCCGACAGGTGGCGTTGAACTTGATCCTGAAGTACAGGAGCAAGTCGAGATTGAAATGAAGTACGCTGGGTATATCCAAAAGCAGGCCCAAGTAATTGAACGTCAGAAGCGTTTGGAAAATCGGGTTCTGCCCGATGGTATCGATTATCCTTCGATCCGGGGATTGGCCAAGGAAGCTCGTGAAAAATTGTCGCGGATTCGACCGCGGACTGTGGGGCAGGCGTCGCGCATACCAGGCGTAACACCTGCAGATATTTCTATCCTGCTCGTCTATCTTGAATCGTACGAAGGACGTATGATGCATGGGTAATGACATGGAGTGGCTAGCGTGGCCCGTCGCGTTGAACGAGTTCCAGTTAAGGCAGTTTGCTCGTTATTATGAAATGCTTGTCGACTGGAATGAACGCATCAACTTGACCGGTATTGTTGATGAGGATGAGGTATATATCAAACACTTCTACGATAGTCTGGCTGTCGCAAAGCTACCTGTGTGGCAAGAGGCGGCAAGACAGGGGGGGCGTGCTATCGACATTGGGTCGGGAGCCGGCTTCCCTGGGATTCCGCTTGCGATTGCTTATCCCAACATGTCTTTTGTCTTATGCGATGCGCTTCAGAAGCGGATTCACTTTTTGCAGGAAGTCTGTTCCGATCTCGGTTTGAATCACGTTGAGTGTGTTCATGGCAGATCAGAAGATATGGGTCGCGATTCAGCGTGGCGGGGTACATTTGATGTAGCTTTGGCAAGGGCCGTGGCACGTGCCAATGTGCTTATGGAGTATATGGCTCCTTTTCTGAGGCCCGGTGGTGCAGGCATCTGCTATAAGGGACCCTCGTTTGTACATGAGGAGTTCGACGATGCAAAACGTGCCGCCACCAAGTTGCATTGTCGTCTACTGGATCCGTTGACATATGATTTGCCTCGGGGGTTAGGGAATCGGACATTCGCTTCATTTATCCAGCTGCAACTTGTGTCGAAGTCCTATCCCCGTCGAGCCGGTGTACCGAGTAAGCAGCCTTTGTGACATGTGAACGACACGGTATGTCGAATCGTGTCAGTTCCGTGAGTCTTTTGTAAATATATGAGAACGTTTGTCACCATGAAGGAATCCGGGGCTTATATGGTGAATTCGACAATGAGTGTCGATACTCGTTTGTTGATCGGAATTGAGGGGTCATCATGAGGGAATCTTGGGGACGATTCATCAGTCTGCGCGATTCCGGCAGCGCGAATGCACAGACGCAGGTAGTGGATATCCCTGTCCAAAACATTGTGTCGAATCCATATCAGCCACGCACCATCTTTAATCAAGAAGCGATTGAAGAGTTGGCGAAAACGATTCACACACACGGCGTCATCCAGCCGATTGTCGTTCGAAAGAAAGGTAATGTGTACGAGTTGATCGCGGGGGAACGTCGCTTGCGGGCGGTACGCCATCTTGGTTGGTCGACGATTCCAGCGATTGTACGCGACATGAACGATGCGCAAACGGCTTCAGCCGCGTTGATTGAAAATTTACAACGGGAAGGACTCACGCCTATTGAAGAGGCGGTGGCTTATCAGCAGTTGCTTGAACTGCACGGTTTGACACAGGAGAGCCTTGCACAACGATTGGGCAAGGGACAATCTACGATTGCAAACAAATTGCGTCTTTTGCATTTGCCGGACACGGTACAGCAGGCTCTGCTAACCAAGCAGATCACGGAACGCCACGCACGTGCTTTGCTAGCCTTACCAACCGAGGAAATGCAGATTGAACTGTTAAATGAGTGTTTGGAAAAAGGTTGGAACGTCAAACAGATGGAAGAACGCGTAAAAGCCAAGCTTACTTCGCTGGAGACGGCGGGGGGCAAGCGTTCTAAAACGCGCCGACGTGCACTATCGAAAGATGTGCGTTTGGCAGTGAATACGATACGTCAGTCACTGGAAATGATTCAGCAGACTGGCCTCGACGTCGTGTGTGAAGAATCAGATGAAGAGGCGTTCTATCAGTTTACGATTCGTGTACCTAAGTCGGTGTGATGTGTACACGTTTCCTGACTATTGAAATCATACCCTTTTATCTTCGGTTTGCGTGAAAGCGGCCGTAAAGGCCGCTGATTCGCAATCTCTTTCCCCTGGGTGTATGCTAGAATGCGTTGTTTTCTCCATACTTTTTTCGCCACATCCAATCCGTTTTGAAGTAGAATGATAAAAGTCCGTGACGTTTGGTCACCCACGTATTAGTAAGGAGGACTGTTTGTGTCCAACGCCCGTGTTATCGCCATTGCAAATCAAAAAGGTGGCGTGGGGAAGACGACAACTGCAGTCAACCTTGGCGCGTGTTTAGCAACACTGAATCAGCGCGTCTTGCTCATTGACATCGATCCGCAAGGAAATACCACGTCTGGCGTCGGGATTAACAAGGCGGATGTGAAGTACTGTGTGTACGATGTCATTATCAACGACGTCGCGATGGCGGATGCGATTATGCCGTCAGGGTTGGAAAATTTGTCGCTTCTGCCTGCAACCATTCAGCTCGCCGGTGCCGAAATTGAATTGGTGCCGACGATTTCACGCGAAGTTCGCTTGCGGCGTGCTATTCAAACCATGCGCAATCAGTACGACTATATCGTGATCGATTGCCCACCATCACTCGGGTTGTTGACCGTAAACGCCTTGACGGCCGCGGACTCCGTGATGATTCCGATTCAGTGCGAGTACTACGCGCTAGAAGGCTTGAGTCAATTACTCAACACCGTGCGCTTGGTGCAAAAGCATCTGAATACTTCACTTGAGGTCGAGGGTGTCGTATTGACTATGCTGGATGCGCGGACCAATCTGGGTTTGCAGGTGATTGAGGATGTTAAGAAATTCTTTCGCGATAAGGTGTACAAGACGATTATTCCACGGAATGTTCGTTTGAGTGAAGCGCCAAGTCATGGTCGACCTATTATTCACTATGATCCAAAGTCACGTGGAGCCGAATCCTACATGGAATTGGCGAAGGAAGTGATAGGGCGTGACTAAACGTGGTTTGGGGCGCGGATTAGATGCTTTGATTCCGCAATTGAGTGTCTCGGATGAGGACAAGGTTGTGTCCGTTGACATCCGCGATTTGAGACCAAATCCGTATCAACCTCGACGGACGTTTAACGAAGAGAAGCTTCAAGAGCTATCCAATTCGATTAAAGAGCACGGGATCATTCAACCGCTGATCGTGCGTAAGAGTGAGATTAAGGGTTTTGACATTGTGGCAGGTGAACGTCGCTTTCGTGCCGCCAAGCTTGCTGGACTGCAGGTTGTTCCTGCGGTGGTTCGCGACTTTAGCGATGTCCTTCTCATGGAGATTGCGTTAATCGAGAACTTGCAACGTGAAGATTTGAATCCCATTGAAATTGCAGACGCATATGCCAACTTAATCGAAAAGTGCGATCTGACTCAAGACGAGTTGGCAAAGCGCGTTGGCCAGAGCCGCAGTCATATCACCAATATGCTGCGTTTATTACAATTGCCGAGTGAGATTCAAGATATGGTTTCACGTGGAACATTGTCGATGGGACACGCTCGAGCGTTGCTTTCTGTCGAAGATACTGACTTGCAGTTAGGTTTAGCGGAGCAAGCAGTGCGGGAAGAGTGGAGTGTTCGCAAATTAGAAACCGTGATTTACGAACCGAAGAAGAAAGTTTCACGTGAAACAAAATCAAATAACCTACCGGCCGAGTTTAGACGGTATCAAGAACAGGTGCAAGCATATCTCGGTACATCAGTCCGTATACAACAGGGGAAAAAGCGGGGGAAAATCGAGATCGAGTATTTCTCGGATGAAGACTTGAAACGCATTATGGATTTAATGCTTTTGCATGCACCATGAATCTGAAGCTTGCTGTAACGGCTTTGGTTTGTAAAGGCTGAGGTGAACCTATGTTTCTATTCGGGACGATCGTGGACGCATTAGCCATCATCCTAGGTACGACGATAGGTGTGATGCTTCCAAAGATTCCGGACCGAATGCGCGATACGGTAACTAAGGGACTTGCACTCTGCGTGATCATCATTGGTCTTAGTATGGCTCTCAGCGATATGTCCGACATCCTGTTAATCATTATCTCTATCGTTGCTGGTTCGATTCTGGGGGAGCTATTGAACATAGAGGGCGGATTGAACAGGGTTGCACATCGACTGGAGCGAGCGGTTACGCGAATATATCGTGGGCCCATTGCAGAAGGTTTTATTTCAGCGACTCTGTTGTATTGTATCGGTTCTATGGCGATTGTCGGCGCTATCCAGGACGGGATCCAAGGTGAGTACCGCACATTGCTCGCCAAGTCGATGTTAGACGGTTTTATGGCGGTTGTCTTATCTTCTACACTTGGTTTGGGCGTTGGTCTATCAGCCATTCCGGTGTTTTTGTATCAAGGCACAATTGCCTTCGTCTCACACTTGGTCGGCAATGTACTGAATACACCGATGTTTATCGACACCGTTACGGCAACCGGGGGCCTCTTGATTGTTGCAATAGGCTTGAATATCAGCGGGTTAACAAAAATCGCTGTCGGTAATATGCTGCCCGCTATCGTACTGGCGCCTCTCTGTAAAGAGATTGTGCATGCCATCCACGCCTTTTGGTGACATTGTAGCCCGATCTGGGTTGGCTAATACAACCAATGATTGGATGATGCAAGGATTGGCGATCACGCTATACTACAACCGTTTGCGAATTCGGGGGTTATCTGCAATCCATCCAGTATGTATCCTTTTGCGAAAGGACGAAACGTTACAATGAACTTAGCTTCTCTTCAACCGTACACCCTGGATATCGCGTTAGCGAGCGGTGCAGTGGCCATTATTTGTTTTATCCTTGCGGTGTCCAGTTTGGCGCGTGCCTCAAGTTTGCGTCGCAAGCTTAACCGATTGCGGGAGATCAGTTCGGCCGCGGATTTGGAACAGGTCTTTACGGAGACCAAAGATGCTGTGCAATCGCTGCAAGCGCAACTGGATGCTGCCAAGGTGCATATCTCCCAGTTGGAGAAAGCCTTGAACAAAAAGGTCTCCACTCCTGTGATTCGTCGTTACAATGCGTTTTCAGAGGTAGGTAGCGATTTAAGTTATTCAGTTGCATTCCTCGACGACCAGGGGGATGGTGTCGTTTTGACATCTATCTATGGCCGAGAAGATTCTGTAACGTATGGCAAGCCAATCGAAGCAGGAGAATCTCCATACCTTCTGACAGAGGAGGAGCAAAGCGTGATTTCCGGCGCGATGGGGACTTTGGAGCGCCAGCCAGCGAGAATTTCATAACTGTCATTGCAAATTGTACAATGTCGCCTTGTGGGGATGTGAACACGCTGTTTGTTCACATCCCCATTCGCATTGCTACGGAGTGTTGCCACTTTTGAAGACTCGACGATAATGCCTGTACCACGATGTCCGACATGCGCATGACAATACCAAGTCGCGTGTTTTGTAACACGAAGTACTCCATGAAGCCACTGACATTCACAATTCCTGTAATGGTTACGTCCCCAAACTCCGGTAAAACCTTTTTAACGCCGGCCCCGGGACGCAAGGGACCGCGTTCCACGGCAATGTGACCGACGTGATCGAACTTGCCAAGGCAGGCGTCGATTGCGATGATGAAAGGTCGTTCGTGATACATGGTCTCGATCCGTTCCAAAGTTGCACTCAAATTGACGGCGTGCACCGGCTCGTCCAAAGTACCGAATATGTCGATGAAGGGAATGCGGAGATTGTGGCCAAGGCGTGAACCGATAATGGGACCGAATGCATCACCTGTCGATCGATCTGTACCAACACAAACAATAAGAATGCGTTGTGACTGAACAGAACCAAGAATGCCATCCAAATAGGCCTCGAGTTTGTCTGCCGCGAAGGTGTCTTCCAAGGAAACGCGGCCGATCACGTCCCCGATTTCAACTGATGGAGACTCTATCTGCCGATTGTTCACGGGATATCCCCCTAGCATGGAATATTCCCAGTATACGTAGGCGTACCATCAACTATACCTGTCCAAGATTCCTGTAAATTAGGGGAGACAAGCGTGATCGATTTGTGTTTATTCGCGGAGGCCTGCTGGATTTGGCTGTGGATTCGAACGAAGCAAACAGAGCAGGCACTTCTGTATGTGGCGGCCATCTTGACCTCGATGTATGTGGCTGTACACCTGACGCCATGGTTTGTACGAACGTTCATTGAAACAGGGTCGGCTTTCTCATGGCTTATGCAGGAGATATCCCTAAATACCCACGCCGTAGGGTGGATGCAACATGTGGTACCCTCTGTTCCTGCTTCGAATGCTGATGCATCGTCCTATTCAAGATGGCTAAGCATACAGGTACTCCATGTGTTGATCACCATTATGATGGCTTGGGCTGTCTTTATGGTCTTTGTTGCGGTGGACTCGGTTGCAGAGGCGATTTGGGATGTGCCACAACATGCTCAACATTTTGTGGGAGAGCGGTTGTTTCGCAATCTTGCCGCGACGTTTGCTGGCTTATGGGTTGCAGCTACTACGCTGTGCTTGCTCGTGACATTAGACTGGATACAACCGCTTCAGTCAATCGCCAAGTATGCGATTGCTTCGCTGAGTTATCAAGGCTTGGACATCCTTCTGCGTGCCCTACCAGGTCTGCGTATTATGATATCATGAGCATAATGCGGGACAGGGGGTGGACGATTGCAGTCGTTCTGGAAACATATTGAGGACAAAGCCTTTAGTGACATGCCAAGCGTGGAAGTTGTCATCTGGGACGTTGTCAAGATCGTCGTATTCTACTTGCTCGCAAGGCTAATCATCCGCGCAGGCATTCGTGTTATGAAGCGAATGCTCGCCATGCATGCGCGCATGGAATCGCGGCGGAAGGCGACCTTGGAATCCTTGTTTGCAAACGTGATTCGTTACACGGTGTACTTTGTGTTCGTGGTACAGGTGTTGGCGATTTTTCATGTCAACATCTCCGCCATTCTCGCTGGTGCAGGGATTGTCGGTGTGGCCGTTGGTTTTGGGGCCCAGAGTCTCGTCAAAGACGTCATCACTGGGTTGTTTATTTTATTTGAAGATCAGTATGCTGTGGGAGATACGGTTCAAATCAATGGATTCACGGGCACGGTTGTGTCCATTGGTGTTCGCTTGACTCGTGTGCAGGCTTGGACCGGGGAAGTTCAGGTCATTCCGAATGGGCAAATTACGACGATCACCAACTTCTCCCGGACCTATTCCACGGCCGTGATCGATATCACCGTGCCGTACGATTCGGATGTCAATGACGTAAAATCTGTGATGGAACATGTGCTTAACACCATGAAGCGCGAGCAACCGGATGTATTGACGGGTGATATCCACGTGCTTGGGGTTCAGGAAATGTCCAATTCAACTGTCGTGGTTCGTGCCACAGCGATTTGTGCGCCGACCAAAAATTCGTCAGTACAGCGAGAGGCACAAGAACGGATCAAGGAAGCACTTGATACGTTGCAGCGAACTGAAGCCGAGGGTGGCTATGCACATGGCGCGGGTGAATTGGCGACCGAATGAGAAGGGGGCGATATTGTGCCAATCTCGTTTGGACTCAACGATATTGTAAAGATGAAGAAGCCACATGCGTGTGGAGAGAACATGTGGCAAATTATCCGTTTAGGCATGGATATTCGTATCAAGTGTCAAAAGTGCGGCCACAGTGTGTTGATCCCGAGGGCGCGGTTTGAGCGGCTGATTCGCAGTGTACTGGTGAAAGGGGAGGAGGCTAAGGATGAAAGTCAAAACAGCATGCCCGATGGACTGTTATGACAGCTGCAGCATTCTTGCAGAGGTTGATGGGCAAGGGAACATTAAGCTCGAAGGTAATCCCGAGCATCCTATCACAAAGGGTGCTTTGTGCAATCGCGGAAGGCAACTAAGTATTCGGAGGAACAGTGAGAACCGGGTACTGCGTCCGCTCAAGCGAGTGGGAGACACATTTGTTCATATCTCTTGGGAGCAAGCCATCGCGGAGATCGCTGCGCAGGTTCAGGCGACACTTGATGAAGTGGGGCATCACGGTATTTTTCATTGTTACGATTGGGGTTCCGGAACGCTGTTGAAGAATTTGAATCAGCGGTTCTTTTACGGCCTCGGCGGTTGTACGGAAACGGTCGGGAGTTTGTGCTGGGATGCGGGTCTCACGGCACAGACGTACGATTTTGGCAGGGCAAACAGCCATGCTCCAGAGGATACGGCGGAGCATGCACGGGCCATCGTCGTCTGGGGACGCAATGTGGCTAACACCAATGTACACATGACACCCTTTATCAAGACCGCGCAAGCACGTGGCGCGCAATTGGTGGTCATCAGTCCGCTTTCGCAGGATCTAGGGCGCCGGGCAGACAAGTGTCTCTATCCGCGCCCAGGCACGGATGGCCTACTGGCTCTGGCGGCGCTCCGCGTCTGCCGAGATCGCAATTGGATTGATCACGACTTTATTCGTGAGGCTACGCTTGGCTGGGACGCGATTGCCGCTGAACTCGATATGTATGATCCGGAAACGGTTGCTTCGCTAACCGACGTGCCTGTCGAAGACATATACTGGTTGGCTGAGTTATACGGCTGTACACGGCCAGTGGCAACCATTCTCGGGATTGGTATGCAACGTTATGCGCAAGGAGGACAGACGGTACGTGCCATTGACGCGCTAGTCGCTGCAACTGGGCACGTAGGCGTTCCGGGCGGTGGTGTCAGCTATGCGCAGCGTCAACTTGCAAGCTTCTTCGACGAGGAGGCATTGACCGGGCGTAGTAAAGCTGACGTTCGTGAATTTGAACGGGCGACACAGGCAGCTGACATTCTTGCGGCGAATCCACCCATCCGCGTTGCTTTTGTCACGCGCACGAATCCAGTGCTACAAGTGCCCGATTCGGCTTTGTTCCGCAAGGCGTTCGCATCGATACGGTGTAAAGTCGTGATCGACACGTTCATGACGAAGACAGCAGAAATGGCCGACTATGTTCTACCGTGTACCAACGTCTTAGAGGAAGAAGATGTCGCCTACACGACGATGTGGCACGATTATGTCAGCTACGTGAAGCCAGTCGTCGCGCCAAGAGGGGAAGCGAAGCCGGATTGGAAGATTTTTTCCGATCTCGCTTGTGCCCTTGGCAGGCCGGAGATCATGGAGGGCAGTGTGGATGTGTGGATTAAGAGGGCGCTGTCGCCATGGCCGCAGGAGAAAGTTGCGGAACTGAAAGAGTGTGGCTTTGTCAAATTGGATGTACCGTCTGTGGCCTGGGCGGATCGCAAATTTGGTACGCCAAGTGGAAAGTTTGAGTTTGCATCAAGTTTGGCAGTCGCCGATGGCCATCATCCCGTTGCGCGGATCGAGATCGACAAGTTGCAACGGGGAACTGAAATGTATCCGTATGTCCTTCTCACGATTCACCCGCGCAAGTGGCAGTTGTCGCAGCGCGAGACGTTCCCGGAAGGCCGCGGTGAGTGCCCAATCGTCGAGATTGGTCGAGGGATTGCGAATGAACAGGGGATTGCCGACGGCGATTTTGTTTATGTAGAAAATGAACGTGCTCGGATTCGGGCAATTGCTCGCGTGCAAGCTGCAGGGCACGCGAAGTCGGTGCGCCTTGAGATTGGTTGGTCTGGGCAAGGTGTGACCGCAAACGACTTTACCGATACGCGTAAAGCTGACTTTGGCAGCCAAAGCGCTCAATACGATTGCTTTTGCAGTGTTGTCCGTGCTCCTGCACATGAAGAAGAGCCCTCTCAGCGAGAGCTCTCCGCGATTGCCCCGGCAACTACCGGGAAGTGAGTGTAGGTATAGGAATTACGACGCATGATAACGGGGTCTTGTCCGGTTCACACGAGCGGAGGGTCCAGTTTCGATGGCCAATGCTTTCGGTGAGAGCTTGCGGACCCTCAATCGACGCAAAAGTCGACGCAGCATTCGCGATCACCTCCTCAGTGGATTAGTATTCCTACGTGGAGATTCTCTATCCAGGTAAACGCCCGGGTTGCGAACGGATTTGCAAACTTTTTTGATTATCGGTACCGAACGTTGAGAAATCTCCAATTGCGTGTTGCCAGTTGGGGACAACCGTCTATACTTATCCTGCAAAGAACATGGCGAGGTGTCAACATGCCACTACAGGCTGGAATTGTAGGCTTGCCCAATGTAGGCAAGTCGACTTTGTTTAACGCCATCACAAAGGCCGGGGCAGAGGCCGCAAACTATCCATTTTGCACAATTGATCCAAATGTCGGCGTCGTCGAGGTGCCGGATCCGCGCCTCCAAAAGCTCGCTGAGATTGTACATCCAAAGCGGATTGTGCCGACAGCCTTCGAATTTGTCGATATTGCGGGCTTGGTCAAAGGAGCAAGCAAGGGCGAGGGACTGGGCAACCGGTTCCTGGGTCATATTCGCGAAGTCGATGCCATCGTCCACGTCGTTCGTTGCTTTGAAAATGGTGATATCACACATGTATCGGGCTCTGTTGATCCCATCCGAGACATTGAGACCATTGATCTCGAGTTGATCTTAGCCGACCTCGAGACCGTGCAAAAGCGGCTGGAGCGAACGAAAAAGAACATGAAGAGTGGCGATAAGCGCTTTAGGTTGGAAGCCGAGGCCCTAGAACGCATCGCGGCAGCTCTGGAAGCGGGACAAGCAGCTAGATCTGTCGAGCTCAACGACGAGGAACAGGCCTTGCTACGGGATCTTCACTTGTTGACGCGGAAGCCAGTTCTGTATGTCGCAAACGTTGGCGAAGAAGATGCTGCCGACAGTTCGGCTAATGTGCATGTCAAAGCCGTCGAAGCGCGTGCAGAGACGGAAGGGGCACAGGTGGTCGTTGTCTGTGCGCAGTTAGAGTCGGAAATCGCTGAACTGGAGGGCGAAGACCGGGATGCCTTTTTGTCGGATCTAGGCCTCGCCGAAGCAGGCCTGGACAGGTTAATCCGCAAGGCCTACCAATTGCTCGGGCTGCGTACTTATTTTACGGCTGGCGAACCGGAGGTTCGGGCGTGGACGATTCGAACCGGGACCAAGGCCCCACAGGCAGCAGGGGTCATTCACAGCGACTTCGAACGCGGTTTTATCCGCGCAGAAGTAGTCGCTTATGAGGATCTAATAGCCGCCGGCAGTTATCAAGTTGCTCGAGAACAGGGCAAGGTTCGTTTGGAAGGTAAGGATTATATCGTAGAAGACGGCGACGTGATGCACTTCCGTTTCAATGTCTGATGAATTTGACTTGTGATGTTGGGCTGTTCGTGATAGCATAGACAATCGGTGCATGATCTATGCTGCCAACATCCTTGCTCCGCAAGGGGCCATCAGACCAGAAGGAGGTGTCACGGTATGCGTCAGTACGAAACGATGTTCATTGTGAATCCAACATTGGAGTCTGAGCAGACCTCTGAGTTGGTTCAGAAATATCAAACGCTCATCTCTGAACAAGGCGGTCAAATCGACGAACTTCAAGAGATCGGCAAGCGTCGTTTGGCGTACGAAATCGAAGGCAACCGTGAGGGCTACTACGTGTTGTTTAAATACACGGCGGGCACAGATGTGTCCAAAGAGCTCGAACGTGTAATGCGCATCGACGAAAATGTCGTTCGTTATTTGACAGTCCGCGTGGGTGAGTAATTCGCGGAGGGGAAAACGATGCTGAACCGGGTCATTTTAATAGGACGGCTGACGGCGGATCCTGAACTGCGCTACACCAACAATGGAACGGCGGTTGCGTCGTTTACACTGGCGGTAGATCGAATGCGTTCCGGGCAAAGCGGTGAGCGCCAGACTGATTTTATCAATATTGTCGTGTGGCAGAAGCAGGCCGAGATTGTTGCACAGTATCTGCAAAAAGGCAGACTGGCAGCGGTCGATGGTCGCCTTCAGATTCGCACCTACGACAATCGCGAAGGTCAAAAGGTCCGCGTTGCGGAAGTTGTCGCGGAAACCGTTCGCTTTTTGGATCGCGGATCAGATGTTGCACAGTCAGCTGGTGGGTTCAGTGGTGGTTCAACACCAATGAACAGGCCACGTCCTGATCGGAGTTCAGCTCCTCTTTACGAAGACGATCCGTTTGCGGATGACAGCCAAACTATCGATATTTCGGAAGATGATTTGCCTTTTTGATTTCGATGCCCAGAGGCTGACACTGCTCGCACGAGCGTGTGGGACGGGCGTATTAGCCGCTGGAGAAAACGACGAGGAGTGAGTGGAATGCCGCGTAAAGGTCGTGGTGGAAAGCGCCGCAAAGTATGTCAGTACTGCGTCGATAAGATTGACTACGCAGACTACAAGGATATAGGCCGTTTGAGCAAGTTCTTGACGGAGCGTGGGAAAATTCTCCCGCGGCGCATTTCTGGAAATTGCGCGCGCCATCAACGCCAGGTGACGGTCGCGATTAAGCGGGCTCGCCAGGTTGCATTGTTGCCATACACCACAGAGTGAGCTGTCTAACGTACGGCGAATGGCCGTTCGGGATTGCGGATCGCCCGCAATTTCGGGCGGCCTTTCTTCGTCTTGGCACAGCAGGACTTATTCGTGAGTTTGTGGAATGCGTAAAGATATAAGATTTGCCGAGTGCACCAATTGGGAGGTAGCGCGGTGACGGGTATGGAAGCGGAGACAAACTTGACGAGAAAGCTGCAGGCTGTGGAGCATGATCGGATCGAGTTGGTGCAGCAGGCGGTTGAAGTTTTACGCAGCGTCCAATCGGGAAACCAGACACTTTTGACCGAAGCGTTGGCTGGCGTTGTTGGCTTTGCATACCTGCTGGGTGTTCAAATGGGAATTGCACCGCACCGGATCGATCGCGAAGTCATAGCGGCCTTTCAGGACGCGCCGTCCGTAGACAATCCACGGCGAGACGAAATGGCGGACATCGTGCGCCATCTCCGTGGTCGCATCTAGGGTGTACAGCGGTTGGCGGCGAGATGAACGTGTCGGATCCGAAGGTGACCGATCTTGGTCGGTTTTGCATTTGCGCCCGCAACCATGCGGCGATACGATGGATTTTGATTGGGGGTCGGTACGATGAAAGTGATCCTGTTGCAAGACGTAAAAGGCCAAGGTAAACAAGGCGAACTCAAAGATGTGAGTGAAGGGTACGCTCGCAACTTCCTGTTGCCCCGCGGGTTGGCCGAGGAGGCTACACCTGCTGCTTTGCGCGAGTTGGAGCAGAAACGCGAGAAGGACAGGCGTCACAAGGCACAAGAACTGGCTGATGCGAAACAATTAGGCGCACAGCTGGAGAATCAAAAGATTGTTGTTAAAACGCAAGCCGGCGAAGGTGGACGCCTGTTTGGGGCCATCACGAGCAAGCATATTGCTGACGCGATGAAACAGCAGGGCTTTACGGTCGATAAGCGTAAAATCAGCCTCGGTGAACCCATTAAGTCTTTGGGAGGGCACCGCGTGACCGTTAAACTCCATCCGGAGGTTCACGTACAGGTGCTTGTCTACGTCGAGGCGGAATGACGGATGGCCATGGTGAATGAGGGTGCTCTCTGGCCGTCGCCCGCTGCGGATACAGGGCTTCGAATGCCACCGCAGCAAGTTGAGGCGGAGCAGGCTGTCCTGGGTGCAATGCTGATTTCGCCAGACGCCGTGGCAGAGGCGCTTGAAATCCTAGAGCCGGACGATTTTTACCGAGCGGCTCATCAGTCTATTTTTCGGGCGATGCGCGACGTCTATGATGCAGGGAACCCAGTCGACGTGGTCACGGTGGCAGCGGCTTTGCGCACGCGCGATGACGCGCTGGATGCCGTTGGTGGCGCAGAATACTTGGCAGATCTCGCCGCCGCGATGCCTACGGCGTTACACGTCGTGCAATACGCAGAAATTGTGCGTGAAAAAGCCTTGCTGCGGAGGATTATTGCGGCTGCTACGCACATTGCGGAGGCAGGCTACGCGCAGGAGGTACCGGCGGCAGACGTTCTAGCAGACGCTGAACGGGCGATTCTCGAGCTTGGGCAGTTTCAGCGGACTCGGGATTTCACGCATATCTCCGATGTATTGCAGACGACGTTCGAGCGGATCGAACAACTCTATGAGAGCGATGGCAACATCACAGGTGTGCCAACGGGTTACAGCGAACTGGATCGGATGACGAGCGGTTTTCAAAAGTCTGACCTCATCATTGTTGCAGCGCGTCCCTCTGTCGGTAAGACGGCGTTTGCTCTGAACATCGCGCAGAATGTGGCAGTGCGCAGCGGGTTGCCCGTTGCCATTTTCTCTCTCGAGATGTCAAAAGACCAACTCGTTCAACGTATGCTCTGTGCAGAGGCATATATTGACGGCCATAAGTTGCGTAACGGTACGCTGGATGATGACGATTGGCCGAAGCTGTCCATGGGCGTGACCACCTTAGGCAATTCGCCAATTTACATTGACGATTCGCCGGGCATCACCGTGCCAGACATGCGCAGCAAGCTGCGCAGATTGAAGATGGAGCATGGACTTGGCTTCGTCGTCATCGACTATTTGCAGTTGATTCACGGCCGTCGATCCTCTGGCGAAAATCGACAACAGGAAATCTCGGATATCTCCCGGTCGCTCAAGCAACTCGCGCGCGAGTTGGAGGTTCCCATCGTGGCGCTGGCCCAGTTGAGTCGTTCGGTTGAACAGCGCCAGGACAAGCGTCCGATGCTCTCTGACATTCGCGAATCGGGCTCCATTGAGCAGGATGCGGATATTGTCGCGTTTCTCTATCGCGATGATTACTATGACCCGGAGACGGAGCGTCAGAATATCGTCGAGGTCATCATTGCGAAACAGCGTAACGGCCCAACTGGCAAGGTCGAGTTGGTATTCCTCAAAAACTACAACAAGTTTGTCAATCTGGAGAAAGCGCATAGCGGACCATGAACAACGATGAATCGGAACAACTAGCGGGGTTGACGGTGCCGCGCACACTGACGCGGAAAGAACGTCGCGAAATGATGCTTAAGCAGCAAAAGCGCCGGCGTCGGCGCAGGCGGGCGCGCGTGCGTCGCGTCAAGGCATGGCGCGCCTTGCGCAGCCTTCAGTTTTGGACGCGGGCGGCAATCGCGCTCGCACTGCTACTATTGCTTGCATTTTGGGCGCGCTTTGCGTACGTGTATGACATTCCGAGCTATGCGGCGTCTGTTCTGCCACCCCACATACGCGCATATGTCACAGTCAAGCCGTGGTGGTTTGGACCGCCTATATTCGATCTCGGCCTGTACGGCCCGGATTTAAGTAGTGGAACCATTTCGGATCCTTATGCGGTGCTGTTATACAAGCTGGGGCAGTATGCGCCGATATTGACTCATCCACAAATCATTTGGGTAAGTCACTGACACCGTCGAAAGGAGGGCGTCATGTGCAGCACATTTTGGTCGTCGAGGACGAAGAGCCTATTGCCAATATCCTACGCTTTGCACTCGAACGCAGTGGCTACCGCGTGACATGTGCGTACGACGGGCGCGAGGCGGTCGATCTCTGGCGTGCACATGCGCCGGACTTGATGTTGCTCGACGTGATGTTGCCAGAGTTAGACGGGTTTGATGTATTGCGCACTGTGCGCCAAACCTCGGGTATACCTGTCATTATGCTGACGGCTAAGGACGACGAAGTCGACAAGGTACTTGGCTTGGAACTCGGTGCAGATGATTATGTGACCAAGCCTTTTAGCACGCGAGAGTTACTTGCGCGTGTCAAGGCGAACCTCCGGCGCGCCGGCGATGTGTTGAACGATGGCAAGGAGAGCGAGCGATATATTGTGCAGGATCTTGTCATCGATCTGCAAGAGTATAGCGTGGCCAAGGGTGGACAGCCCATTTCGCTGACCCATCGCGAGTTCCAAGTTCTTGCATTGCTCGCGGCTCACCCTGGGCGGGTATTTACTCGGGAACAGCTCGTCGACCAGGTTTGGGGCATCGATTATGTGGGGGACACGCGAGCGGTCGATGTGACGATCCGCCGCTTGCGTGAAAAACTGGAACCTGATCCCAGCCAGCCGCGCTATGTTATGACACGGCGCGGAGTCGGCTACTATGTGAGGAACGAATAAATGCGCTGGCGGAGTCTGCGCGTCAAACTTGTGCTGGTGTACACCTTGCTCATCCTGTTTGCAGTCGAGCTGATTGGTGCGTACTTTGTGCGTGCCCTGACGTCTTCCTTGATTCACAATCAAGCCGCGGCGGCCAAAAACCAGGCTCAGCTTATGGCAACCTTGGTGGCTCCACAAATCCAAAGCGACGCCAAAAGTGTGGGCACATCTATTACAACCGTCCTGCAATCGGTTCCTCAGTTTTTGAACGGAACCGTGTATGTTCTGAACCAGGATGGGTATGTGATGTACACCACCGCGGGCGGGGCGTTAATTGGGCAAAAGCGCATTGATTCTGTCGCAACAGAGGCGTTATTACATCACTCAAACGCCCAATCTGTACGTTATGACCCAGTTTCAAAGAGCCACTTGTTGGCGATTGCGGTTCCCATTGAGCTCCACGGGTCATACCTTGGCATCCTCGAATATGTCTTATCTATACAATCCACATACGAGACAATTCATCAAGCCACCAGCATTTTTTACACCGGATCGATGGGGGTCCTTGTGCTTACCGTCATTCTTGGCATGGTCGTCGCTCGTGCCCTCACGCGTCCTGTGCTGGAAGTGACGCGGCAGGCACAGATTATGGCAAAAGGAGACTTCTCAAAGCGATTGACGGTGAGTGGGAACGACGAGTTTGGAGAACTCGTTGCGTCCATCAACCATCTTGCGGATGAACTCGACGAGGCGCTTGCCAGCAATCGGCTGGAACAGGAACGCCTGCGCGCCGTCATCACGTCGATGGGTGAGGGCGTCATAGTCCTCGATTCGTCCTGCCAGGTGTTGATGATGAATCGGGCAGCCAGGCAAATGCTGCGGACTGCTGCGAACGAAGAGGACGAAGCGCTCGCGCTCTTAGAGCTCGATGGCATGGCGAAGGCAGATGTATCATCAGGTGTTCGCCAAGTGCGCGTTGTCGGCAATGCCATTTTTCATATCATCCTGACGAGTATCCAGCGGCGCGGCCAAATCGATGGCTTCGTGGCTGTCGTGCGGGATGTCACAGAGCAGGAACAGCTTGAGCAAGCGCGTCGCGACTTCGTCAGCAATGTTTCGCACGAGTTGCGCACGCCGCTGACGACCGTGAAGTCATACATCGAAGTTCTGCGCGATCTCGATGACGATGAACACGCAACCAGGCAGGAGTTCCTAGGCGTGATCGCAGAAGAGACGGACCGCATGGTACGCCTCACGCGGGACTTGCTGCAACTGTCGGGGCTTGATCGCGGTGGGTCAAAGGCTTTTGCGCTACAAGCGTTACGGGTTCAACCTTTACTTGCCGGGGTGGCACAACGCTTTGCGCTACAAGCCTCGCGTCAGCAATTGAGATATCGCGTGCACGGACCCACAGAGGCGTCCTTGGCTGTGTATGGAGATAGCGACATGGTCAATCGCGTCCTTGACAATCTGATTTCGAACGCGCTCAAATATACCGCGCCTGGCGGTGAGATCGACGTCCACGTAAAAGCGGCTGACGAAGTTGTCACGTTTGCTGTGTCGGACAACGGCATAGGTATCCCCGCTGAGGATTTGCCCCATGTCTTTGAGCGGTTTTACCGGGTTGAAAAGGGGCGCAGTCGGCGTCGCGGCGGGACAGGCCTTGGTCTTGCGCTTGCTCGTGAGATGGTCGAGCGCATGGGTGGGGAAATCCGCATTGTCAGTCAACCCAACCAAGGGACGACGGCGTACGTTTCGTTGCGGCGCGCAGAGGAGGAGACCTTATGATGCCATCCTTCCTACGCACGGTAAAAACGGCGATTCTCGTCCTGTTGGTGGCAAGCAGCATGGTTTTGAGCTTTTTGCTGTGGTCAGACAACCTCCAAGAAGGGAGCGAAATTGGTCTGGCCCAGCCACATTCTTTACCTATCGCGGCGACGCCGAGTTTGGCGCAAACGATCCGGCCATATGAGATCGATGTGGAGACAGGCGATAGACATACTGTGATCCGACCAGGTAGTGCAGCGTATGCATTTTGGACAGGACAATTGCTCACAGCTCGACCGATGCATCCGATTGTGAGCACCGACATGCCGAACAGTGCCACTTTGCGCGTTTCCTTTCAGTTTGGTATTCCACTGAACGGGGCTATCGGCAAGTCATGGTTAGATGGTCTAGGGCAGGAGTTGGTCGGTTGGCAATGCCGCACCATCGTGATCTATGCAATGCCAGGTTGGAGTACTTGTAGCATGGCGTTGATAGGTAACGACGCGGGCGGGCAAACGCAAATCTTCATGGAACAAACGACTCTTTCCGTGCCGTCACTTGAGAGCACGGCGCAAAGTGAAGCAGCAGAGGCTCCCTACAGCGTTTGGGACGACTTTGAGGGAGAAAGCAGGGTTCCCGAAAATGGACACATGCAACGCATTGTGTATAGCTATACGGAACCAGAAGCCTTGCCGCTCATTCAGTCGTTTTTCCTCAATCCACAAGCAATCACCAAGATCCAAGAAAACGCTTCAACGACACTCTGGACTGACGGCAGTCGAGCTGTGCAAATCGACAAGGGTGCAGACCAGCTGGAATATGAGGATCCGAATGCAGGAGCTTCGGGCCTGCATTCGGAAGACTATCTCACCGCAATCGACTTCCTGCACGCACACGGGGGCGGCCCGGAGAATCTGATTGGGTTCGACTTGCTTGGCATGCTGACCGTCAATTTGAATGGTCCGACGCTGTCGTTCGCGCAGTTTGTCGATGGCTACCCGATTCTCGACAATGCGGCCGACTATAATCTCGATATTGAGAGTGGGCACGTACTCGAGTTTGATCGCCCATTGTGGACGCTTTCAACAGTCGTAAGGCAAACTCAAGTTAGCGTGATCGGACAAAGTCAACTAATCTCGTCTCTCGAGAGGCTTGGTTCACGCGTCAATGTGCATACGTTTCACGTGGAACTTGGTTATGTTCCGGTGCGCCAGAGTATGCCCGCAGGTGAGATAGAACTGGAGCCGGCTTATTATGTGACCAACAACGGTGGCGACGTCTGGGTCTTGGATGCCGTGAATGGCGCTATCATTGCGGAGGGGTTGGCGTGAATTGGGAGGTTGCAAAGTCGTGGTTGATTGCACTGTTTATTGTTCTGGACGCCGTGCTTGGGTGGCAGTTGTATGAGTCGAGGCAGCTAGCAAGTGATTATGCAGAATCGCCGGCAGACTTGCTTGCCAATACGAAGACGCTACTGGCGAACCACGGATTCAGTTTGGACACGCCGGTGCCAAGTGGGCAACCGAATCTTGTGACCTTTCAGGCGGACCTTGCCAATCCCAAGTTAAGCGCGTTGGTACAGGCTGCATTCCCAAATGTAAAAGGCAAATTGACCTATTCAGGAAATGTTGGGGTGACCACCAACCAGGGTAGCATTACCGTCACTGCACAAGGCAATTGGACGGTTGAATATCAAAGTCCTATGCAGATTACAACGACGCATACAGTGCTGTCCTACGTATATCGGGGCAGTGACTACACGCCGGATCCCATCTCGTCGGATCCGAATCATGCGGTGTATTATGAGATGGTGGACAATTACCCGATTTTTGATGCGGCCATTGTTAGTACAGAGTCAAAAGGGCTTTTGGTGGCGTACAGTCAGACACTGGTCGAACATGTTGTGGCCAACAGCTCACCGAAGCCAGTCATCAGTGCGTTGGACGCATTGGACAGTTTAGCCGACGCAGTTGATAAAACGGATACGGCGACGAGTAGTACGGTCGTCAGGGTCGATCTCGGATATGCGCGCAAAGTTCAGGTTGCGTCAGGAAACCAACAGGTGCTACAAAGCTACTGGTTTCCGGTATGGCGCATCGTAACGACTGCAGGAACCTATTATGTCAATGCGTTTACAGGAGAGGTCGAAATGGCCACGGCATTTTAGTCAATTTCGATACAAATACGGTCTTGCAACCGTAAGGAGGTTCCGGTAGTGCGTTTTTCAGTACTCGCGAGCGGGAGCAATGGCAATGCCGTCTATATTGAGGATGGTGAGACCAAGATTCTGCTTGATGCAGGCATCAGCGGCAAGCAGTTGCAGACGCGATTGCAATTCGCCTGTACTCAGGAAATATCGAATCTCACTGCCATTTTAGTCACACACGAGCATGACGATCACGTCCGGGGTTTAGCACAGGTATGCAAAAAAAGTCAGGCGCCAATTTATATGACCGAGGGTACATACGCAAACCTTCCAGATAAGGCGAGACTGGAAGATGAGTCCCGCTTTCAAGTGGTTCGTGAAGAAGAATCGTTCACCATCGGCGATATTCAAATCACGCCTTTTGCCGTGTCGCATGATGCCGAGCAACCCGTGGCATATCGTTTTGATACGCCTGATGCCAGCCTTGCCGTTGTGACTGACCTTGGGTACGTCAGTGATCGCCAAAAGGAGCTTCTGCAAAACTGTGACGCTTATGTGTTTGAAAGCAATCACGATACGGACATGCTACGCGCTGGCAGGTATCCATGGCACCTAAAACGGCGGATTCTCGGTGATAAAGGCCACTTGTCTAACGTCGATGCAGGTTACGCTTTAATTGACATCCTTCCGGAATCGCCTGTTGAGGTCTATCTGGCTCATCTAAGCGCAGATAACAATCTACCCGATCTGGCCGAACTGACTGTCGAGCAAATCGTGATCGACGCTAGACCTAGACTGGCTGAGGTCCTGACGCTTAAACGAACGAGCCGCCAAGAGGCGACGACGTTAACGGAAATTTCCCGGGCAAGAGTATGATCCCATGCCTCAACGCCCAAAATAACCCCTGATTATGATCGCGTGGTACGGTGTTGGCCTCATCCACGCAGGCCGGCAGGAGGGGTGTTGAGGTGAACGAAAACCAGGACAGAGAGCAATCGCGCCACTCGCGGCGCTTATGGTCAGGGAGCGCAGCTCGCTGGATGACAGTGGTCGCCTTGTCGGCACTATCAGGATCTGCTTTGACCATCGGATTGACGCGCGTTTCTGCAGAAAGCAACCATGTGACTCAGCCAAAGCCCATAGCGACACGGTTAGTTGGGCAGCCGATGACCATCCAAATTTCAAGTGATGTCACACAAGCGGTTCGCAAGGTCGAACCGGATGTGGTTGGAGTCGAGAATTATCAACTGGTCTCTAATTTTTTCTCGCAGCAATCCAAGTTACAGGCTACCGGCATTGGTACGGGTGTCATGTTTTATAAGGACGATAAGTCTGCGTATCTGGTTACGAACAATCACGTGGTAGAAGGCGCTGCGAAGGTGGATATTGTTCGCGACTCAGGCAAGCATTACAACGCTGAGGTCGTGGGAACGGATCCGTACACCGATCTGGCGGTGTTGAAGGTTCCAGCCAGCGTTTTCAAAGGCGTTGATGCCATCAATTTCGCCGATTCCGATAAAATTGAGGCGGGAGAACCAGCAATCGCCATTGGCACGCCGTTAGGGCTTGATTTTGCGGATACGGTGACAAGCGGTATTGTAAGCGCCAAGTCGCGCATCATGCCAGTACAGGATGAGGCAACTCAACAGACTTTGGACTATCAAACGGTTATTCAAACAGATGCGGCCATTAACCCCGGCAACAGCGGTGGTCCGTTGGTCGACATTCATGGCGATGTGATGGGCATCAATAGCAGCAAAATCGTAGCGCAAAATTTTGAAGGTATGGGCTTTGCAATTCCGTCGAACGAGGTTAAAGTCGTGGCTAAGCAACTCATGCAAACCGGGCACGCGATTCATCCCGCACTTGGGATTGAGGCGTATTCACTGACTTCGCTGCCACAACAGATGTGGCCGGACGTGCCGGTGGATTACGGTGTGTGGGTTAAGAAAGTCACTTCTCCAGAGACACGTGCCGCAGGCCTGCGGTCCAATGACGTGATCGTCGGGTTAAATGCGACAACGATTCGCACGATGGCTGACTTGCGGACGCAGGTGTTCCAGACGAAGCCGGGGGATACGGTGACACTGAAGGTGTACCGGGACTCTCGCCTTGTGACGATGCGAGTGAAAATTGGCTCGATGGACACGCAATTGACGACGGGAGATGTGGGCTCTCCGTAAACAGGGGACGGGGAACATGCAGGTTGCCGTGATCGCGGTAGGGAAAGTGAAAGAGCGGTATTGGCTGGAGGCGCTTCGCGAATACGAGAAGCGCCTTTCGGCTTATGTCGAGCTGACTATGCACGAGGTTTTGGACGAGCCGGTGCCGGAGCGGATGAGCGAAGCGGACAGGCAGCAGGCTTTGAGGCGGGAGGCGGATCGCATTGAAAAGCTGTTACGCCCCCGCGACGGTGTCATCGTGCTCGACATTGGTGGGAAGCAGCTGTCATCGGACGGTTGGAGCCAGGCGTACGCCGATTTGCAGGCGCAGGGGTACGGGAGGCTCGCGTTTGTCATTGGCGGATCTTGTGGTGTGCACGACCGCCTGCGGAAACAGGCGACGATGCGCTGGAGCTTTGGGCCGATCACGCTGCCACATCAACTGGCGCGAGTGGTGCTGCTCGAGCAGTTATATCGCGGGATCAGGATTATGCGGGGGGAACCGTATCATCGATAGGTGACGTTTTTGGGGTAAAAAAATGGTCCGGTAAAGCAGAAGATGTTCGACGGGGTTATGTACGGGATCCTCTGGATCCGATGAATCGGGTTCCGAGGACTCCTCTCCCATAACGAACGAGAAATGCACTCTTTTGAGAGACTTGTTGTGAACTTCGATTTTCGTGATACTGGCTTGAAGCAACTGCCTGACTTCTCCTACGTCAAGATGTTTTTTGAGTTCGAAGAACTCCTGCAACTGCCGTCCAAGCTGAGCAGGTGTCACGGGGCGTAAGCTGGTCTTTTTCTGGTCTGTTGTCACGCCGTTGCTGGCCAGTTCTTGCTCAATTTTTGCGATACTCTCTCTTATCGGTTTGAGTTTTTCGGTGGATTCAGCCGCAGTGTATATCCCTGCCTCGAATCCTTCATGAATGCGACGCTTCTGTTCCTCAAGTGCCTCTAACCGACGCATCAATTGTTGCGAACCATCTGGTTCGTAATCATTGTGGCGGATAATCTGGGTGTTCACCCGCTGTGCAAGTTCCTGAAGGATTTCGTCGGTAGTCATGGCTTTGACCAAACGTTCCCAAACGGCTTCCTCCAGGCGCTCGGCGGGAACGTAGTTGGGCCGACATACGGCTCTCCCGCTATTATGATAACCGCCGCATACATAATACCGCCGCTTGGAGCCATCTTTGCGCTTACCGCCATACATGCTTGTCATATATGACCCGCATTCTGGGCATTTCGTCAGCCCTGTGAGAGGGAATGTGCCACTGTATTGACGGGGGACACCCGTTGCACGAGAATCGAGAATACGTTGCGCCTCATCCCAGAGTTCTTCAGCAACAATGGGTTCGTGGTGTCCCTTGGTGATATCAGGTTCCTTGTTTGTGCCCTTCCGCCGGAGCTTGTCCCAATTAACGACCTGGTTAAACCGCACATAACCTTTGTAGATCGGATTGCGAAGAATCCGATGCACACCGTCCACCTTGAAAGGCTTCCCACTCTTTGTCCGATACCCGCATGTGTTGAGGTAGTTGGTCAGTCGCTTTCCGCCCCAACGCTCATGAACACACTTCTCAAAAATGAGTCGTACGATCGCCGCTTCTTGGGGCACGATTTTAAGCATTTTATCCACACTTTCATACCCCAAGACCCTGCCACCGTTCCAGTACCCTTCTCTGGACCTCTGAGTCATGCCGAGCTGCACATTTTCCGCAAGTTCTTCACGTTGGTATTCGGCGACAGCGCTCAAGATGTTGAATCTTAACTTGTCGTGGGGTGAACCGTACTTCCCTTCCTTCAAGGAGACGAATTCCACGCCACTCTCATCGATTTCTTTAACAATGAGAAGCGAATCAGTCATATTTCTCGCCAGCCGACTTACTTTCCATGTCAGGACTGCGTGAATCTTACCTGCCTTGACATCCCGCAGCATTTGTTTCAGTGCTGTACGTTTATTTGTTGACTTCCCGCTTTCACCTCCGTCCACGTAGACTTGGAACTGAACATCATCGCCGTACTCTTGTTTGATTCGGTCTTTACATGCCTCCAATTGGCCATCAAGGCTATAGCCTTCATCGGCTTGTGCTTTGGTTGATACCCTGATATAGATCGCAATCAACAAGATCTTCAATGCTTGTGACAATAGAATCACCCCCACATAGTCATTATTAGGCCGCTTCGATGGCGTCCGCCGTTTCTTCGAGCATACCAGAGCGCAGTAATGCCAAAAACAAAATCTTGGCGATTGTATCCAGCAACTCGGTCTGCGTCCCAGTGTTCTCTTCCATTTACGTCACCGCCCTTCAAATCCGACATTTGTTCTGAACCCCCAGCGATTGTGTAAGGTCACATGCTCGAAAAAATGGTTACATTTACTTGAGACGTTGGCGGGACAGCTTCGCCCGCTGTGACCGCACTTGCGATTCATAGTATTGAAATTCGGCGAGGATATCGGTATGGAGTTGGTCACTCAGGCCAGTCCAGAAAAAGCCGTGACAGGCATGGGATGATGATTTTTTCAACTCCACACCCTCGTCTGTACGTGAGTAAAGGACTTCCGATTTTTGCATAACACCACTTCCTCTCTGATTTGATGTTCCCAGCCTACAGGGATGCGTGGCAAAAGGTCAAAATTTACGAATCAGATCCCCAGGAGCTAGGATTTCAACAAGTTTTGTGCAACTTGCTGCTAGGGTATTGCCGCCATGGTAATACGAGGATATTCGCAAAGTCCAAAATTACGGTTTGGTTGCAATACGATACAGATGGAAACCGAAGACCAGCAAAATCAAGAACACGCTGATATCGCCGCATAGATATACTTATCCACCACGAACTTGTGGTGGATACATAGTGAGAGTAAGTATAGTAGTGATGCCATAATTTGTTGCTACTCACCGAAATAGAAGATTTTCTATGAGAACGATCGTGAGAAGCAACGAGAGGAGTTCGTTTGTGGAATATCTCATCTACTGCGACGAATCAGAAAAGAACGGGGATCTTTTCACGAATTTTTACGGAGGAGCACTTGTACGATCGGTGGACTACCATGAAGTTGTCGATGCGCTTGAACAGTACAAGACCGACAATCATCTGACGAGTGAAATGAAGTGGACCAAGGTAACGGCGCAGTACGTCGATAAATACAAGGGCCTTATGGATGTATTCTTTGATTTGGTGCAGGCTGACAAAATAAAGATGCGTGTCATGTTTCAGCAAAAAGAACGATCAGAGCCACGGCTGCGGAACTTAACCAGGGAACAACGTGACGATTCCTATTTCCTGTTGTATTACCAATTTTTCAAGCATGCATTTGGTCTGGCGTATTCCAACCCTTCACGGGACCCGGTTTACTTGAAGATTTTCTTTGACCAAATACCTGACACTCGTGAGAAAGCCCAACGTTTTAAGGACTATATCTATAGATTGCAGTTTCAGCGGACTTTCTTGGAGTCAAATTTGAAAATTCGAACGGAAGACATAATCGAAGCGACCTCACATGATCATGTAATCCTACAATGTGCTGACATTGTAACAGGTGCAATGTGGTTCAGATTAAACAAATTACACCTTGTCAAACCGGAAGGGTCCCGATTTAGAGCAAAACGGACTAAAGCCAAAAGTGACTTGTACGATCACATCAATCGCAGACTTCGTGAAATACGTCCACACTTCAACATTGGGGTAACAACGGGAACAAATAGTTATGCCGACCGTTGGGAACAACCATACCGACACTGGCTGTTCGTTCCTAACGAAACCTGATTGGGCGGTTTTCTGTATTGCAAATTCAAAAAATGTTGTTTACGATGTATGCAAGAAGATATGGCTCTGTCGATCCGAAGGCTTGCGTTCCTACGTGGGCTCCTTAGTAGGTGAGATGGGGCCATTCGTCATTTCCGGAGTGACTCTCGTTCATAAGACGGGAGTGCGTTGAAAGTATTCAATCATCAAAGCGACCGGGATGCATCAGTTTTTTCACTGTGATCGAGGTGACGAAAATGGCGGACAAGAGGATCGAGATCGTACCAAAGGGCGAGAGCGGATGGTTTGTGATCAAGGGCATCACCCCCCCTCCGGCGACGAATGGCATCGAGGTGTTTTACGGTCAAAAGAAAGAAATAATCTCCGTAGAGGCTCCGGAGCTATGGACCATTCGTGCACACCTGAATGATGGCTGTGTATACGACTATGATGTGACGAATCTAGCAAAGGCCGGTGGGCCATGGCGTGCGTTGCGAGCTGATCCTGATGCCTATTTTTCTTGTATAGAGGCTCAGCCCAAATGGATAATCTGGCGGGTGTCGGATGATGAACAGCAGTGCCCACGTGTGCCCCTCGAGGTGATTTTACGTGACGGTCAGAGAGTTGAGTGAGGTGAAAGCATGTGTGGAAGTGGTTCCGGCGGAGGAGAGAAAATCGACGCCCGGCCGGTGCTGACGAACACGCAGCCCAGACCCTGCTACCACCGGCTCGCAAAGTTGTTGTGGGCGGAGAGCTGTGGTTCGTGCGAGACCTTCCTTTGGATTTCCGGTACAATCATAAGGGGAAAAGTTGTTTTTCCGTACAGAATTAGCCACCAGATCTGCTATAACCAGGGTTGGCTAATTCTTTTTTATGCACCTTCAAAGGTATCGTCGTAGGGCTCAGCGTCATTTGAACCACGAGGTTGTTGATTGAACTACGAGGTTATTTCTTTTGCTCACGTGGTCTCCGTTCCTTTGGTTACGTGGTTTTGTTCTTTCAGTTACGTGGTGTTTTGCCTTCACCACCGTATTTCAAAGTGAATTTTCAAAAATTCTCTCTCATTTGATCAAAAATCTTTCGAAAAACGTTCTTTCAGTTACGTGGTTCCTTAGACTACGAGGCTTTTGCAACAATGTGCAGTGAAGGTTTGCTTGATTGGTGGGCTGATTGTAGCGCTTTCCGCAAACAAAGACTTGTTTTATCCCATCAACCCTTGGCACTATGTCTCCATCTTGATCATAGGAGGTGGTCATCATGGAGATGCAGAACCAAACTACAATTGGCACAGAGGAGTTAATCACGTGTCAACGCTGTCGGACTGACAAACCACGGAGCGCCTATCGTCAAGTTGCTAACCCGACGATTTGTCTGGAGTGCTATGCGGCAAAGCGGCGGGAGGCACGACATGCCCAGGTGTCTGAAATCATCGAGGAGACAGAGGGGGTGGCGAAACAGCGTGTTGGTGCATATCTGTCCCCTTTGGCGTATGCCACACTAAGGGCGATGTCGCTAAAGTACAAGAGTGACAGCGATGTGATCGAGCAATTGCTGTTAAAGGCCTACGGCACCATGACTCCAGATGAAAAAGCGGTAGTAGCGTATGTGCGGAAGCCGATGTAGAGGCCCCGGTAGGCCTCACAACCCTCATCATCCGGCGATGAGGGTCCTATACATGCCCCTTCAGGACGCATCCGCCCCTTGCGGGGCGTAGGATCATCCAGTCCACCTAGCTCCTGACCTTGTGAAGCGGTGAACCAACGGTGTACGTGTCGAGAATTTGGTCACGATTATGTCCGATAGCTTGTGAGGTGGCTCTCCTCGCATCTCGGATGTTATCGTACTTCTCTACGTTTTCCACCAGTGTATTCTGCGTGTAGTGATGTCGGATCCCGTGGGCCGTCAGATTTGCTCTCTTTTCCCCTTTGCCTCGATCTTTGTCCTGAAAGGCATCTCGGTATCGGTACAGCCAGTTTTGGATGCTCTTGGATACGCTTTTCATGGTTTCTCTCTTGCGATGGTCCACCACAATATAGCCGTTTAGTACTCCATGGGCTGATGCCACTTTGAGCAAGCCTTCAAGAACCTGACGGGCTTCTGGAGTAAGGGGGATATCTCTCGGACGACCATGCTTTTCTTGGCCCCTCCTGACATGGAAAACCCCATCACGAAGAGCTTCCTTGACTTGTTCGACAGTTGTTCTGACGAAGCCGCCGATGCGAAAACCGAGGTGTTGGTCGACCTTGAGAAACTGTTCAACTTTCCACCAGCTCGCCTTTTGGACCGCCAGATTGAGGGCTCGCTCGAGTTCTGCTGGGGACCATGCCCGTTCCACGGCTTCGGTCTGTCGATTTTCCATTTGTTCTCCTTTTTCCGCCAGGTACTGCCGGATGTCATCAATTTCCGGAACGTGGCGATGTCCCGGAAGTTGGCGATCAAGGTATCGGAGGGCATCTATCTCCTTATACATCGAGCTCGTTGAAAGGCCTCGTTCAACCATTCCATCGGCATAACTGAATACGTGTTTCGCATCAAAGTTTTTCAGGCTCTGCAACCGATAGTCGTCCGCCAGGTGGGCGCAGAAACGCCGGAGGCACGCTTCGTAACTCTCTCGTGTATTATGGCCGCCTTGGTTAGCGTGCCGAAACACACTCTCGAGTTGTTGCGAAAGAGACCGGTATATCCCTTCGTTTTGTACGGCATCAACCAATCCTGGATTTTTCATTTGTATCACCTCCTTGACCCAAAATATGTAAAACGAAAAAACCGGTCTATTCCTATCTTTTCATCTCTTTTCCACCCTTTTTCCCGGCCTTTTTTCCGTAGGTTACGTTTTTCATCTTTTCATTCCCTTTTCCTATAAAGGATCTCCCGATTTTGTTCCTTGTTGTTCCCCTACGTTTCCTCCTGCGATAGCTCGCTTCAATCGCTGCATGGTCGACGTAGAGCGTCGACCATTTGCTCTCTCGCTTGCCATAGCAGGAGGAAACGTAGGGGTGTGAAAAGGGTTTGAACCGGTTTCAAAAGGGTTGAAAACAAGTAAAGCAAAAGGTTTGAAAAAGGTGGTACATGGGTTGAGCAGATTACCTATGCGGACTGTCATCCGTGTTGTGCAGCCATGCCCATGGCCGCTGCAACTAGGCTTGTCGGGCTTCTCGCTCGGTTTTAGGTGAGCGATCTGACGCACCAGGCGCTTGGTCTATGACCAGCCCTCCGTTATGGAGCTTTTGCGGCTTTGGGCACCGCCGGGGCTACAAGACCCGTTCGCATTTCTTGCAAGAGGCGTTTATTACCGAGGGGTTCCATCTCTATAAAACGAGGGTTCAATCTCATTTCCAGCCTGTAGACGTGATTCACTCATATGGGTGTGCGATTCACCTTTTCATCTCTCCCTTCATCTCTCCTTTGTTCAACGGTTGCGATCTTATAAACGGTTGCTCTTCCAATGCAAGGCCACCTTCAAACATTTTTTCGGTATCGAGTGACACTTGCAATTTCCGATCAAGGCTCAGTAGGTTTTCCGTCAAGAAGTGGGGCATTGCTTATAACGCAAAATCCGCCCCGGTGCTTGGAACACCGAGACGGATATCATGCCCCCCAGTCAGGCGACGACTGGAGTGATTGCTGAAGTCACTATGCGCAAAGTTATAGTGACTTTGCAAGTGTTAAAAGCACCTCCCTGGAAATCATCCCGATTTCTCAAGTCGCCCGGCTGAGAAGTCGGTTTTTTGTTTGACGAAAGGAGGGTGACGTATGGCCAAGACGGTCGACAACCATCAAAAGCTACGAATGGTAGCGAATCGAACAGCGCTTTGTGTTCGTTCCTCACAATCACTAAGCACACCAGGTCAAAATCCGTCGCTGGCTGAACAGTTGCGGCAGGAGATGGATGGAGCCAAACGTGCTGTGGATCACATCAAAAAACACCACGAGGGTACACAAGGCTGGATCGCATTTTTTCAAAAACTGGACTTCTACGACAGTCAATCTTGGAGTAACCAGATTTTTGTGCGTCTGACACCAGTGTACGAGCGGGTAATATCGTGTGCTGCGTACGAGCTCACAGAAACCGAACAAAATCGCATGGAAGAACTTTCAGAGGAAGAAAAGGTGCAATACTTGGCTGATTTACGGACTATCAAAGCCGAAAAACGCCTTGAGAAACTACGCAAGGATGGCGGCAGCAAGCTCCTCATTCGACCGGTAAAACGCAGCAGACAGTACACCTATCAGCTCAATGAAATAACGGAGGAACTGCTTCTTCAATGGGGGATGAGGGACCTTTACTTCGTCCAAAACCCGAGTTTTGTCGCAGGACGGCGGACGGAGAACACCGTGAAAGAGGTACGCTCGTTGTATGTGGATCTTGACATCTTGGAACTCACCAGCATGACCGTAGCGCAAGCCTGGACTAAGGTGCGAGAGTGCTTTGGTGTTATGGTTCCAACGCCTAACGTAGTGGCCTTCACCGGTGGCGGTATCCACCTGGTGTGGTGGATCAATCCCGTTAGTCACTACAAGGTGGATCTTTGGAAGAAAATTGAGGCTCGGCTTATCGAGATTTTCCAGCCGTATGGCGTCGATACTGGAGTCAGCGATGTTGTGCGTGTTCTGCGGCCAGACGGAAGCTTTAACAGCAAACGTGGGAAGACTACAGAAGTTCTGTATCTTCGGGCAGAGAGATACGATCTCCGCCAATTTGGCGAGCGGGTGATGCCCGACTGGATTCCATTTGAGGAATGGCTGTCAAAACACGAGAATCAGTCCAAGCTGTCGGAGGAGCAGGAAAAGCCGGCTCGGGCGCCGTCCAACGTCGTTCCTTTTACACAGCGTTCGTCGAAAGCTAGTAAAAGGAGAAAAGCTTCTACGGCAAAGAACGAATCCCAGCCTGGTCATGCTGAGGAACCCAACAAAAATGTTGTTGTATCATTTGTTCCACAGGCAAAAAAACGGCTACAAGACCTCGAAACCCTGCGGGAAATGGGTGCCTTCGACGGAGATCGCCGTCGTAGGGCAGTTTTCCTGTACCGAGTCACTGCGCTGTGTGCCTATGAGTCCGAAAAGGCGCTTGAGATGACCCGTTCCTTTAACGAGCGTTTGAAGTCACCCCTAGACGATTACGTCGTCGAATGTGAGACCCGCTATGCAGAGATAAAGCGGTACTGGTACTCCACGGAGAAAATCGTGGACTGGCTGGAAATTACGCCAAAGGAACAGTCCGGCTTGCAAGTTCTTCGTCTTGATTGTGTATCCAAGAGCACTCGTAAACAGAGCAGCATGACTCGTGAGGAGTATGTGGCCACTGCCCAAGAACGCCGCCGACGTATCGCAGAACTCAAGGCACAGGGCCTTAGTAATCGTCGCATAGCAGGCGTCTTGGACTGTTCAGAAGGCGAGATTCGGCGCTTGTTGAAGACGTCAGTGACAGCATTGAACAACACTGCTTCAGGTGTCAACGAAGAGGTGCGTAGGGTTGTATCTATATGTGCCGAGACGGAGGTGGTGTGGAGCTGCACGTGTGTGCGGTGCGAGCGTGTGCGGCATATTTTGAGGGAGGCTGCCCGTTGGTGGTCAAGCTCTCCTCTGCCTGATGACTACGTGGTATTACCGATCGACGAGGGTGCTTACACTGTTGCTCAGGGAACTGAACCCTGTGATTCTGCATCAGTGTTCCTCGTGACGAGACTGTTGCCGCCGGATGCACCCGCTGTGTGCAAGAGGTACGTTGCAATAAAATTGTCGCTGGTTTCTCCACACGATTGGACGATCGAAGAGACCAGAGACTTGTACTTGTCGGTGATAGCCTATGTCGCTCAGGCGTCGAACGAAGAGGCTTCGGCAGGGTAAGGAGTTTTCTTTACAGCTGAACATCAACGAGAAAACGGGTGAAGGAATGGCGTTTTTTGTCCGGATTAGCTTGAAACGCGCGCAGCGCGTTTCAAGTACATAATCGCATTTGCAATTGTTCCAGCCTCCGTAGTTTATCAATGTATGTATTGTAGAATCACTTCGCTTGCTTTAAGCCGTATGCGATCATCATCGCTTTGTAATGCCCTTTCCAACACCCGCTGGGCTTTCTTACGTAATTCCATGTCACTGAGATCCGCCGCTTCAACATATACTCGATCAGCTTGATGACTATGCTTCTCTGCATGTTCAGCAATGAACTTTTCGATGACGTTGAAGGCGAACTTTTTGCGTCCAATTGCCTGCACAAAACCCACAAGAACACTTCTTATTGGGTACTGTGTCATCCATGCCAGAAATTTGTCATTCTCGGCCACGCTCAATGGTCGACCCATGCCTTCTTCGAAAACCTCATGTACGATTCCCCACAGGTCATCCATGATTCGTCCCACCTTGTTTAGGAGATTTTCGTTCATGTTTGCGGATGAACTGTTCGATTGTATCCACTGTCTGTTGAAGATCAGTCTTTACATCATGTTCCCAAACCCTAAGAATGCTCCATCCTTTTGATTCATAATAAGCATTCACCTCCTGGTCACGGGCTTTGTTTCCATGAAGTTTCTGCGACCAGTATTCCATGTTCGTCGCCGGTGCGTTTCCGTGTTGCGGGCATGAGTGCCAAAAGCAGGAGTCGAGAAACACAACCACTTTATATTTTTTCACAGCTATATCCGGTTTACCGGGCAAGTTGCGGACATTTCTTCGAAAACGCAATCCTCGACGCCACAGAGCCGAACAAACCCGATTTTCCATTATAGTGTTCTGCGAACGAATCGCCTGCATGTTTTTTCGTCTTATTTCCGGGGACAAGTTATCCGCCATGAAATTCACCACCCTCCGGATGAAAATAATCCACCAATTTGCTCAGCAAATCACCCCATGGCATGACATGCGGAAACAGAAAACAACATACGATAAGAATGCGATCGCAGTTCAAAAAAATCACGTTTTGGGGTGATAACCCTTGCAAAGCTCAGAAAAACCACAGAGTACCCCAACATCAGATGCGCTTAGAGGGCTCATCGACAAGATCATTGTATATCGGTTTACAAGGAACGTGGACAGGGAACTGAAGGCAAGGAAGATTTCACACAGCGAATTGAGTGAAGCATGCGGGAGAGCTAGAAATTGGTTTAACAATGCATTTAACGGGCTGGAAGACATGAGAGTATCAACGTTTCTCAAATTGTTCGCTGCGGTGTCCAAGCTCAGCGAGGCAAAAATGCAATTCCAATGGAATCCTCCCGCCATAGAGGCATTGTTTGATGGAGATCTGTTCCGCTTAAGTGCGTTGGCGCTCGATCTTAGAACGGATGATATCGAAACATTGGCTGATCTCGATCCAACGCTTGTAGATTTTTTTGTCGGACTGAGAGTTTATGTTGAGGCTCTGAAAGGGGTACAAAAGAAGGCTACTGATGAAGAAATCCATGCGTTTGAGTACGTTCTTGAAACGTTACAGTCCAAGAGGAGATGATGTTATGGCTGATCGCAAAATTTGGTTTATCACCAGGCCTGAAAGAGACCCGAAATTCCATCGGGATGCGCTTCTGGCACTCGCAGAGGCCACAGACGGGTTTCAAGTTAAGTGGTCAGGCAATAGGGCAGTGCACCAGAAATATGAAGAGGCGTTGAACGCCAGGGGAATCAAACGGGAACACATCAGCAATGACGGCTCGGGAGGGAGAACATGGGCGGCCATGCTGAAGACTTTCGCTTATGTGTATACAGACGACGATGGCTATTTGCGTTTAACAAAAGTCGGACAAAAAGTCCTCGACAAGGAAAAGGTACACGACAATGTGACCAAACAGATTCTTACACTTCAGATTCCCAATGCGTACTTCTTGGAGTCAGGGTTCCGACCGCCTTTTGAAAGCGGGTTTCGAATTAGACCTGCTCGGTTTCTTATCAAGTTGACGAACCAAGCTTGTTTGGACTATTTCGTAACAAAGGAAGAAATCACATTTTTTGCGCTGACCGCCAAAACAGACAATGAATTATCTGTGGTCACTGACAAAATCCGTGCATTCAGAAACGCATCTCCTGCTGAGAGAGAACTGATGAAGCAGTCTATTGCTGAAGAATATGACCACCGGGAACGATCCGACAGGGCAGCTCGGGATTATGAAGTTGCTCACGGTGACGTCGCACACACGTTCATGCTTATTTGCGAGTACACGGGCCTTGTTGAATACATCAGGGGAGAAGCCTTAAGGATCAATCCGTCCGACAGTAAACAGGTTTCTGATCTGATGGAGGTTTTTGACCAGCGGTATCCTTTCAACACACGGTATCTGATTTCTTTGCAACGGATGGCCGAGAACAACGGCCTTGATGTCGACAGTTACAAAGCGAGTGCTTACGGCAATGTCAAGCCAGCAACGAATAGGGGGAAGACAGAGAACAAGGTTAGGGCGATGCTTGCGGAGTATCCCGATATAGGCGCACTTACACGTGATGAGATCAAGGCGATTTTGTTGAACGAGCTGCCCGAAAAGGATGCAGAGAAATATACCAATGAAGTCACCCAGGACGTTTCCCATGCATTGAATCAAGATTTTGTCGAGACGTATTTGCACGAACCCGATAACAGGGCATTTGAAGACAAGACCGGTGAGATCTTCAAAGCAATTGGCTTTGACGTAGAGATGCGTCCAAAACCAAATGCGGATGTTGAGACTGAAATAGAAATTCTACTAAAGTACGGTGATCGTGAATGCGGCATCATCGACGCTAAGAATTACAAGAACAAATTCGCCCTTTCGGCGAGCCTGGCATCCCACATGGCCAGTGAATACATTCCAAACTACGATGGATATGATGGCCGAAAAGTGATGTTTTTCGGCTACGTTACAGCAGCGGACTGGAGTGGAGAACGGAATTTAACAAAGATCAGTCAACTGGCCGCCAGAACCATTCGAGGCAGGGAAATCAAAGGAATCATGCTTAGCGCAAGAGTCCTATTGGGGTTCTTGGACTACTGTATGGATAATAATTTGTCAAGGGAACAGCGAATTTCGAAGTTTCTCCGTGCAGTAAGGAACGAGGCGTATTCTACCTTGGGTGAATTTCTCCGGAATTAACAGTGAGGACTCCCGGAAACGGGAGTCCATATCTTATAGCGACAGCACAATTTGTCTCTCCGGTACGAAGTCCTCCGTATTCCACGTGGCATCCGTATATTCGTACTCAACTCCAGCAAAGGTCTTCAAGATGGCTTCAATGATTACCTTCGCACCTTGAGGAGGAACTGCCATACCAACTTGCTGACGGACCTTCTCTTTTCCACCACAGAACACAAAATCGTCCGGGAAAGTCTGAAGTCTCGCCCGTTCTCGATTAGTAAGAGCTCTCGGCTCATCCCAGTGGTAAATATGCGTGCCGCCTCCGCCGCTACCAGTGACTGTGTACGCAGGGGCATCCGGCTCCAGCCTCTTGTATATTTGACTGAGCTTTGCTCCTTTAACATTGAGTCTCAGGTTCTCAGGAATGCCTTCATACCAAGCATTTTCTCCGGGAGGAATATGGTTAAGCAATTCGATCACCTTGGCTGTATGCCGGGTGAATTCGTGGTTTGGCGCATCGTCAGCAATGGGAGGGTCCATCAATGCTTGACGTGCAGTACGATATGGTTTCGAAGTACCAGGTCCATGCGTTGGGGCGGGTACTTTGAACTCAAGGCCAAGATCATCCCGGATCCCGACGATAATAATTCGGTGTCGAGTTTGCGGTACACCGTAATCTTGGAATTTGTAGAGATGGGGGGTGATTCTATATCCCGATTCAATCAAATCAACCAAGATTTGATTGAACGCTTGACCGTCGTTTGCGCTTTGGAGCCCAGACACATTTTCGGCAATAAACCACTTGGGTTGGAAGCGCCGCAACACTTTGACGCCATATGTATACAAAGGGCCGTAATCTCCATCCAATCCCTTATGTTCTCCGACAAGACTGTAGTCGTTGCAAGGAAACCCAAAAGTGAACGCATCGATCCCTTCAAGTTGTTCAATATCAAGTTCTCGTACGTCTCCCAAAATAACTGACTCTGGTCGGTCTGGGCAGATGTTCCGGATATATGTTTCACACGCAGATTCATCAATGTCATTGCTCCATTGATGTTCTACACGGTACTCGGTTCCATGCTTGTCCGTCACTCTGGCAAGTTTGGCAGCAAGTCCAAATCCCCCAGGTCCATTGAAGAATTCGCCCTTTTTGAAGATCATGTCACACCACTCCCAAACGTACGTTCCTTCTAAGTATAATGGACGTCGCAACATTTTGCAGCCCATAAATTGGAAGGCGATGGGGTGGGATGCGAAGAAGGTGAAAATCCCTCACTAGTCTGAGTATGACAAGGGGCTCAACCTGATGTGAAGAAGCCGCAATAGTCAATCTTCCATATATTCATCCCGGTATAAGACCAACCCTAGCCTACTGCATTCGGCTTCGATGTGTGTGATGAGTTCATCCGCTCGAATGTCATCATCCTTGAGAAAGGCAACGTCAGCCTGCTTGAGCAACATCGAGAGATCATCGGGGAGATCTGACTTTTGCAGGCAATATATCCGGTCATCAATTGTATCGTGACGCCTCCTCACCTTTCTCAATAATATTTGAAAACCTGATTTTTTTGCGAGATTTCGGGGCTGAAAGGAAGTAACTGTGCTAGAGTAATGTTATAAAATTCTGATTGGCCGGGGTGATAGTAATGGCTAAGAGCGAGGAAACCATCAAAAGTGAGATCGACGCTCACATTCAGCAGTGCGGGGGTGCATATTCAAATTGGTATGTAGGAATTGCAGCCGATGCCCGAGACAGGTTGTTCTCTGATCATACTGTCGACGAAAAAAAGGACGCCTGGATTTACAGAAATGCGGAGAATTCAACAGTGGCCCGACGAATTGAGAAATACTTCATTGAAACGTTGGGGACAGATGGCGGTCCTGGAGGCGGAAGCGACCAAACCACCTATGTTTACGCATACAAAAAAAACGCTCATACAGAACCGTGAAAGAGCGAGTTGGCCTAGCGTTGTTGGATTGGTAGAATTCGGATATAATAGCGGCAGAATATTTGAAAATCCAGATAAGCAGGGGGCGTCAAAATGGCGGATCATGACCAGAGTCATCATGACCACGATGGAAACATCTTCATAGACAAAAAGCGCTATCCAATTGAAAAGGATGCAATGACAGGTAGTGAACTTAAAAGCTTGGCAGGTATTCCTCAAGACTACGAGTTGTGGCTTGAGGTACACAGCGGAGAGGACGACAAAATTGAGAACACCCAGAGTATCGAATTGAAGTCTGGAATGAAGTTTTTCTCTGTACCACCCGTTATCAATCCTGGGAGCGGTCGGTAGTTTATGCCTCTGCTAGAAGATGATGAGCAGTATTTGACGGAGAAGGGATGGCGTTTTGAGATTCATGAAGAGCCAGAGCGCACCCTGCTTGTGATAAAGGATTACCAATTGCCAAGCAAGTTCACCCTGGATATGACTGACGTCCTCATCATCATTCCGAGACTTTATCCCATGAATCCCCTTGATATGTTCTGGGTACGACCGGAAATTCGGTTGAAAGCATCAGGTGCTTATCCACAGGCAGCCGACTACTTCGAGAACTATCTCGGTGACCGTTGGCAACGATTTTCAAGACACTACCAGTGGCGGCCGAATATTGACAGTTTGGAAAGCCATCTACGGGTCATACAAAATTCTTTGGAACGGGCCTGAAATCACCGGCAGAAGTAGGTTGAGCCCTTTGCGATACTCAATGACTTTTGTATCAGACGATTACGAAAAATTGACAGCCCACCTGTTTGAGGATTCCTCAGTGGAACAGGCGGCGTACTTGTTATGTGGAATTTCGCAAACCCAGTCAGAGATTCGGTTTCTAGTTCGGACCGTGGTCCTAGTTTCCCCCGATACATTGAAAGAACAGAGCGACAAGCATCTGTCTATCCCATCGTCCTCTTTTGTTCCTGTGTTGAAGCAGGCGGCTGACCGCCAAGAGTGTTTTTTCCTTGTGCATTCTCATCCCCCAGGATTTGAGGATTTTTCATCGCAGGATGATCTCGAGGAACCAAAACTCTTTCGTACGGCTTACATTCGTGTTGGCTTCGGCATTCACGGTAGTTTAGTGTTTAGCGGGCGAGATACATTATCAGGACGAGTGTGGATCGACGATGGTGATGAATTGCGACCAATCCCACTCAATTTGATTCGTATCATAGGTCGCAGATACGAGTTTTTGATTCCGGCAAATGGGCCAGCTCCGCAGACCGTAATGCCAAAGAGGTTTTTTGAACGGCAAATACGTGCGTTTGGTAAAGATCTACAGAGGTTGCTTGAGAACCTCCATATCGGAGTCGTTGGGTGTGGCGGTACTGGTTCCGCAGTCCTCGAGCAATTAGCACGTCTTGGCGTAGGTCAGATGACAATCGTCGACCCTGACAAGGTGGAAGACACAAACATAAGCCGGATTCATGGCAGTGGCCTATACGATAAAGGCCGTAGCAAGGTTCAAGTAATGGAAGACATGATCAAGCAGATTGGGTTCGGGACGAGAGTTCATGTCATCGAGAAGAAAGTGATTTACGAGTCAGTCGCTCGTGACCTCCGTAACTGTGACCTTATTTTTGGCTGTACTGATGACCAAGCCGGCCGGATGGTTCTAAATGAGCTATCCATTCATTACTATATCCCTCTCATCGATATGGGGGTTGTGATTGACTCACATTTGGGCTACCTCCGTAGCGTGCTAGGCCGTGTCACGATAGTTCGACCCAAGGCGAATTGCCTACTTTGTAGACAATGGATCAGGATGGATTTGGTAGCTGCTGAACTAATGGCGGCGGAGTTGCGTGAGCAAAGAGTAAAGGAAGGATATGCGCCAGAACTTGAGGAGAAGGATCCAGCAGTCGTGAGCTTTACCACGGCGGTCGCTACTCAAAGTGTTATGGAGATGCTACATCTTATCACTGGGTACATGGGAGACGAGCGTGATGTAAGAGACATTCTTTGGCGCCTGGACTCGACAGCGTACAGCTTTCGTCCCGTCCCAAATTCAGAAGGATGCTCCTGTACCACTTATAAGAAAGTTGGACGGGGTGATCGAAGACAGTTTCTTGGAATGCTCTTCATGGCTGAACCGGAATGTGAGGTGTAGTAAAACGTGTTTGGATGGGCGAAGCAACTATGGAAACTCTTTCGTGGTGAACGGGGAATCGAAATATTTGGAAATATCATTGAAACGGACGAGCAACCGGATCTGATACCTGACGGGACGTTAGTTCTCGTGATGGGCGGTACAAGTCCCAAATGGCTAAAGTTCTCATGTCCATGCGGATGCGGTGCAATACACAGCCTGCCGTTGATGTCGAATCGGCGCCCCCATTGGCAAGTCACATACGAAAACAATGGAACTATATCGGTATATCCTTCCGTTGATGTAGCGGCGCCGGGGTGTGGAGCTCACTTTTGGATAAAGCGGAGCAAGGTAGTATGGGCAGAACTAAAGCCGAACCGTTCTATAAGGAAGAAGAAGTCCGGTCTTCGGTGATTACGATCTAAACAGGTGGATGTTGCCCATATCGTGCCCATATGCTATCCGTGACGGCCCGTGACTAACAGTGAAATGCTACCCCGGAAAACCCTGATTTCTCAGGGATTCCGGGATTGGATGAGACTATCTAAAACCACCCGTGACGTCTCCGACCGAATTCCTAAAGTACATCCGTCACCTTTAGATTGGTACGGTGAACCGTACCACAAGTAAACTGAGGATCAGAGCACTGTGTTGCATGGCTGAATGGACGGTTGTCGCTAAGTTGCGCACATGTCTATGCCATAAACGCACTAACCGATAATCGTTATCCGATTTCGTGATAATTGTACATGCCCTTATAACCAGTATGGATGCCTACAGGCGCTGGGAGCAAACAAAGACCATTTCGAGGTGCGCCTTGTAAACTATGAATACTGTGATGCCAACTCAGCATTTTGGAAATCTAACTGGAAAGAGGGCTTGTAGGTGAGTGTGCTGTGGTTGGGACGTCTGCGGCTATGGTGGTTCTCCTGTGCCATCGTGATCGTAATCGTGTGTGTTTGGAAGGAATGGACGGGTTTAGCGCATATCCACTTCCTGGGCTATGATTATGCGTTTTTTTATACGGCATTCCTGCATGTCATCGAGGGGCACGTGACATGGGCCGCATTATACAGTGGTACTTCGGAGCGTGCATTTCTGCAAACTCACCACTATCCAATGGATATGCACAATCAATATGTCTATCCACCCCAATTTGCTTGGTTATTCTCCTGGCTCGCCTGGTTGCCTTTTGGAGTTTCGCTGGCCGTATGGCGGTTGTTAACGGTTCTATGTGGCGTATTCGGCGTATTTTGGACGGCGAAGCTGTTGTGGGGGAGATTGCGCCGTGGTTATCTGTTGGGTCTCATGGTTGCAGTAATGACTTTGACTCCATTTCAATTGGACCTCGCTGTGGGCAACGTGAATACGGTGCTGTTCGGCTGCTTGTCGCTCGCTTTCTATCTTTTATATCGACGTAAATTAGAGACCGCCGCTGCACTGCCTATAGCCCTGGCTATTTTGATGAAAGTTACCCCCATCGTCATTTTGCTCCCGCTTGCCATGCAGCGAAAATGGAGGACGATATGGTACACAGCTGTGTTCGGTGCTTTGATCATACTGACATCATGGTGCTGGTTGGGACCTGGGAGCACGTTTGGATACGCTATCCACTTCCTACAATTTAGCCACGACAGTATGCAAAATGGGCCGGCACCATACAATCAGTCGCTACTCGGGGTGATGGAACTTTTCCTAGTTCATCTGAAGGGTCTATACCACCAACCTATGCTCCAGTTCACCTTCAATATCTACGCCGTAGCGGTCTTGGCGGCAATTGTGTGGAGGATTCGTCAGGCCAAGCACACCGAGGCTCACGTAAGTGTAGGGCTCACGTCGATGTTACCCATCTCGGTATCGCCGTTGCTTGAACAACCGCATATGGTTTTCACATTACCTGCAATGTTAACCGGACTCTACATGGCAGAACGGATGAACGTCAGTATCAAGTCGCGGTACCTTGCTATCATCGCACTTGCATACGGTCTTCAGACCTTGCCGGTGACGTTCTTGTTCAATGATCTGACCCGGAGAGTACCGTCGCTTTTCTGGTTACACACACAAATGTTTGTGTCTCTCGTTTGCCTTATCGTCATGCTGCTTGTTTTACAACGTCCTAGCACCCTAAAACAATTAGACGTGTCATTATAAGGGGGTGAGTTAACCAGCTTTTATTCAAGAGTGTTTGGTATTGAGTCAATACAGTGGACACTCCAAAACCGAGAATGGATATGGTCATTCTCTGAAGCAGCTGAAAGTACATAGAGCCGAGCGTTTACGTTGTGCCATTTAATTGATCTAAGGGGATAGCCTGACATGCGGTACATACTTTTCGTGATGGATGACATGACCATTCGGTCCGATGCCGAGCTTACGAATGGCACGGCAACCTCGGACGAGAGAGCGGCGATCGACGCCTTCAATGACCGACTAATGGCCGATGGCCACTTGCTTTTCGCCGGCGGTCTCGGATCTCCGAATTCGGCCACTGTGATAGACAACCGCAGTGGAGATGCCGTTGTCATTGACGGGCCATCCTCAGAATCAAAGGAGTATGTCGCTGGAATATGGATCATTGATGCTCCTGATATGAGCGTTGCACTTAGGCTTGCCGCTGATGGATCGAGGGCTTGCAATCGGAAAATTGAAGTACGGCAGTTTCATTCAGCGTGATCGGTATCTAGAGGATTTATTGGTGGAAATACGCGAGGTGATGGCGTTGCTGTCATTTTGATTGGCACTTCGGCGATTCAACATCGTTGTGGGGGAATGACTGTGCGCAGGTCTTCCTGACCGGACAAGAGCGATTTTGTGGGTATACGATTGAAACCACACAAAAAGTGCCGCCTTGCTCCTGGTTCAGAATGCACTGTCGCATACATTCATGAGAGGGAGTATAAGAACGGCATAATTCCATGTGATTTTGGATAGAGATCCTAGGCACGAAGCGAATCCTTGTTCCATTTTTCGGACAGGTGGATAACCTCCTTATAATTCAGGCAGATGGAGGATTGAACCCAGTCTTGGCGTGTGGCCTCAGGGAGCTCGTTTGCCGCTGTTGTCCACGTGTAATCATGTAGAAAACGAACGAAGTTCTCTTGCATATGTGCCCTCCTGTTTCAGAGACATCCTGAAAGCGTTATCGAGATGGTCCGTCAAAGCTGTACGATTGTCAACCACTTAACGTTGCATACAGCCTCAGAGGGCAGTTTTTATCTGCTTTCAACCATTTTAAAATGTAGACTAGCGATGGCTCGTACCATGGTTACCATCATCACCGCAGGTTTATCAACCGTCACGGTTGGAGTGGCTGCCCCGATAAGAGTGGGGCAGCCACGTTGCCAATCACTGATGAAACATGGAGAAATTCGGCGTATGTGTCTGGCCGTAAGCGGGCGTGGATAGCGGGCGCTGGTATGCGGATTGTACTTCCGCGCCCAACCTGTCACACATTTGCTGAATGTGTTGCAGTTGTTGCATGACCATCTGGTGCCCTTGTAACGCCTGTTGGATCATTTGCGCGGCTTGGCGTTCTCGTTGCGCCAGCTGTTCGAGCGTTTGGGCGTTTTGTAGTTCTTGTTGCATCATTTGTTGATACTGCATCGACGCTTGTTGGGTCTGCTGCATCAATTGCTGTACCGTTTGTCGACACTGGTTCAGATAGGTGTGCGTCGTGTTCAGGTTATCCATGCACAAGCCTCCGTTTTACACAAACTTGGTAAACTCAATTCGAAGGCTAGAATGCCCCGTCCAGGGCGGTGTATACCAATTTGCAAGTGCGATCGCGCTTTGTCCCATGCACACCTTTGTAGGCTGTGTAGGGTGGCTCTTGGATGTGTTACCGTCTGGTCTCATCGTGATCGCCTTTAGCACCGCGAAAGCGCACAAGTGCGTATATCCATACAATCAACAGAAACACGACTCCAGAAAAGACGGATACGCGCGTGAGTGGCGATAGGACGATGAACACGAACGTGCCGACGAGCAAGCACATGCCGAGGTAGGACAGAATTGGTCGGCGTAATGTGGAATGTTCTGTGATCGATGCAGATGTCATGGTTACCCTGCGCCCGGTGACATGCAGCAATAGAATGATAAACCAGGTCCACAACGACGCGAATGCGGAGGCACTGGTGATCCATACATAGGCGTAATTTGAGTTTAGGTACGTGATCAGTATGCCAATTCCGATGGCCAGTGACGTCAGCCAGACAGCTACGTGGGGCACGTCTTTTCGGTTCAGGCGCGCCAGTCCACTCGAGAGCTGTCCTTGTCGAGCCATGGCATACAGCATACGACTACCACCATAAAGGCCCGTATTGCAGGACGACAAACCGGAACATACGATGACTAAGTTGACCAGGCCTGCCGCAATCGGGATGCCGGCGCGTGCAAACATCAGGGCGTACGGACTGCCGTTATGGTCAATGAGGTAAGTCCATGGGAAGGCACAAAGCATGACGAACATGGACCCGATATACACCACGAGTACTCGCCAGGTCACGCCGCGAAAGGCGCGTTGCAACGTGCGTTTCGGGTTGGCTGTTTCCGCGGCCTCGACGCCAAGCGTTTCGATACCGCTGTAGGCCTGCACGACGAGCGACAGGGCCATCACGGCTCCCAGCCATCCGTTTGGCAGAAAGCCGCCGTGTGCGTACAGGTTTGCGATACCTAGTGGACCGCCAGTATGCAACCAGGGGGTCGCCATCATGAGTAAACCAAACACGATAAAGACGGCGATGGCCAAGGCCTTCAGCACGGCGAACCAGTATTCGATCTCGCCAAACATGCGCACGATGAGCAGGTTGGATAGCGTAAATAACGCGAGCGCAATCAGACCTGGCAACCAGGCCGGGACATTTGGCGCCCAAAATTGAATTAACTTGCCGATGGCGGCTAACTCCGACATCACGGTCGCCACCCAGTAAAACCACCACATGCCTGCCGTCACAAACCCGAGCCTATCACCCCATCTGCGCTTCGCAAGCATTGCGAACGATCCCGCGGATGGATCGGCAACTGTCATTTCGCCTAAAGCGCGCATCACAATGGCCACCATCACGCCACACAGCACGAAGTCCAGGATCACGGATGGGCCAGCGAGTCGTACGGAGACGGTCGCCCCATAAAAGAGTCCGACACCAATCACGCCGCCAAACGCGAGCATCTGCACGTGACGGGCCGAGAGTGCCCGCCGCAAGTGCCGTTCACTGCGCAATGCGTTTCCAATTTCGTTGTCCATGCCATCACCACCAGGTAGGCTATTACGCTTACCCTATGGCCGAGGCAGGGACATTTGTGTAGGATTCCAGCCTATGGTGAACTTTTCCCACTCTGCAAAAAGTCCCGAAACAAGATGGTCGCCCTCGTTTCAAACGCGGAGCGCCGCGTGACAATCGAGAACCAGCGGGTGATGGGTTCGTGGAGTGCCGGTACGATGCGCAGCGTTCCCCATGCCAGCTCTTTGCGAACGACCCAGCGCGACAACAGTGCAATGCCAAGTCCGGCCTCCACAGATTCTTTAATGATTTGCGTGCTATTGTACTCGGCGACAGACGTGGGAGCGATACCGAGGCGGATAAAGAGCTGATCGACAAATTCCCGCGTGCCTGAGCCAGGTTCGCGAATCATCCAGTTGGCTGCCGCGAGATCAGCCGGGGTGACGTCACCTTCAGGCGGCCACGGCGCGTTCTTCGCGCATACAACGACCAACTCGTCCTCGGCAAAAGGCGTCAGTTCCACGTCATCGTGCACCACATCGCGACCTTCCACCACGCCGATATCGAGATCGCGCACCGCTACGCGATGGGCGATGGTTTGTGTATTTGCGATCTCGACGATAGGTTGAATCATCGGGTACCGCTTGCGAAACGAGGCAATCACATGCGGCAGCACATATTCGCCGTAAGTAAGGCTGGCGCCGATGCGCAGGGAGCCGGATGGCTCCTCTTTGGCTTCCTCTAGCATGCGTTCCATGCGACTGTATAGCGCGAGGATTTCCTTTGCATGTCGATAGACAATCTCGCCGGCAGGATTTAAGCGAATCCTTCGCCGTTCGCGATCGAGCAGGCGGACATCGAGTCGCTGTTCGAGCGCTTGAATGTGTTGGCTGATGGCCGGTTGGCTAATGTGCAATTTCTTTGCGGCATGTGTGAAACTTTGTTCTTCCACGACGGTGACAAACACGCGAAGTTGCCAATCCACGCAATGCCCCCCTTGTGACATAAAGATAATGAATTCCTTATCACCTATATTGACATTATCTATTTTACCTAATCGTTAACAAGACATACCATAAAGACGATTAGCACAGAAGGGGGTAGACCTGTATGCGCGTCGTTCGACAATTCGGGTTAAATTGGTTCACAACGGTAATGGGCATTGGCATTGTTGCTGCTCTGACATACACGTCACCCATAACCATCCCATTGCAACATGTGGTGGGCGTCACTCTGTTTGCGGCGTTGAATGTGGTGTTTATATCTGCATTTGTCATGTGGCTCTTGCGCTGGGTGCTCGCAACGGAAACTGCGGTGGACGACTTCCGTAAACCTGGGAGAGCGCTTTTTTATGGTGCATTCGCCATGGGATTAAACGTGGTAGGGAACGATTACTTTTTGATTGGAACCCACCTCTTGCCACGCTTACTGGCAATTCACATCAGTATCGGCATCTGGCTGGCTGGCACATTGGCGTCGCTGTTCACGGTCATTGTTGTTCCATACCTTTTGTTTGCCGAACATCGCGTCGAACGCGAAGAGACGGTAGCCTCATGGCTCATTCCGTTGGTGCCACCGATTGTTGCGGCGGCTACTGGAACCAATCTCCTTCCATACGTGGGTGGAAGCGCAGTGCAGTTTGCCATGTTGGCTGTTATCGTTGCCATGTTCGGCGTGACCTTCTTTCTATTTATTCTGATGAGCACCTTGGTCTATGCGCGTTTGGTATATCATCGCCGTCTGAGTGGCCAGGAGGCACCGAGCCTATGGGTGGAAATTGGGCCTATTGGCATGTCGATGGGGACGATGTGCGGCTTGCCTATTCAGGCAAATCATCTGTTTGGGGCGTATGCAAACGCCTTGCATGCATTTGCCGAGGTGTTTGCGATGGCCATGTGGGGCATTGGCGTTTGGTGGATTCTCATATCGACAATGCATACGCTCTTGCACGTGACTCGTCGCGGAGATGGACTGCCGTTTCACCTTGGCTGGTGGAGCTACGTATTTCCGATTGGCAGTTTTACGAGTGGAACCTATGCCCTTGACCACCTTATGGGACATTCGTTTTTTGCGATAGCGGGGGTCGTCCAGCTTGCCATCTTGTGGGTGTGTTTTACAGTTGTCTTTGTGCGTACAACGATGGGAATCGTCAAAGGGGAACTCATGACATGGCGAGCGGTGCACCAGTTGGAGGGCAGTGAGCATGTTTGCGCGCAGGCCAAGCGAGCGTAACGGTAAGATGGGGTGTAAACGGTAAGATGGGGTGTA
>NZ_FNOJ01000016.1 GCF_900107035.1 Alicyclobacillus hesperidum
AATGCGCACGAATCTGTTACGTTACGCGAACGTAATGCGCAGGTTGCGGGGCTACCTAACCAGACACAACATAACCAAACCAAAACACTGAGTGGTGGTGAAAGCGCGCGTGCGCGCGAGGAGATATCTCTGGAGTTGAACCGGTTGTTGGGAAAATCTCCAAATCCCATGCAGGTGGAACTTATGGCCGCATACTCGGAACCTGGTATTGGTATGGATGTCGAGTTGGTGAAACGAGCGATAAGAGTAGCCGCGCTCAAAAACAAGGACTTGAACTATGCCACGGCAATCTTGAAAAAGCAGCATGAGAGGGGGATACAGACTGTCGCGCAAGCTGAGGCAGACGACGCTTCGCGCCAGGCGGCAATCGCATCCCGTGCGAATGAAAAAACGCCACGTGGAACGAATCGAACACGGGACAAGCCTGTTGATCCCGATCCTCGATACGCCAATTTCTATGCGCTTTTTCCCGAGGAAGCCAAGTGACGGCCGTGGAATCGGGTTGGGGCAGGGTCATTGTACTTATTGCATGTGAAGATGGGGGAGGGGAAAGGTGATGGGCGAATTGCAAAGCACCCTATTCGAAGTGGGGGAAGGGAATATATCACCAAGGACAGTTGTCCGCCGTAAGGAAGCTGATCTGCCATTGCACCATTTTTGGTGTCGCAGAGACGACGAATGGCGAGTCCTTCATGCGATGGGCGAAATCTTTGGAGTTATGTGTCCGGTGTGCGGCAGGTTGATGAAGGAAGTTAAAATCATCCAACTGGAGTTGGATATTTAAATCCAATGTGAGATAAGAAGGTAACGAACATGTACAAATCATTTTCTGCCATTTTGAAAGAGACAGAAGAAGTCTATCAGAGACTGGAACGCTATGAACAAGTTATGAGGCGTCTTAAAATGCGTCTTGAATCCTCTGTAAGGGATTTTAAACCGGGTGGCGTTAAAGATTTCGACCTGTGCATTGCGGACGCATTAGAAGCGGTGTTAGAGGCCTTAGACGACGGACTGCATTATCCGGATGATTATACGGATCGATTTATAAAGTTAAAAATCTATCAATTGCGGAATCAACAGAATGCGTTTGGGGAGAGATACCATGGAGTTGTTTTGGGACTGGGAAATAACTAGAAGGCACGTGTTCATGGTCGGGGTCAAGGGGTTTCTGACTTATTTGAAGTCGAAATATCCGGAAATGGGGTTGTATAGCATTTCTACAGATTGGCTTGGTAATCGTGCTTATTCAGCAAAGGTGAAAGGATCGAGGGGCGACATTATCATTCGGTGGAGGAGTGACACTTACAAATGCATGTAAATAAAGACTTGGTTACAGTGATGATGTCGGGAGCATCTACTATCGCTCTCAGTGGTTTGGTGTTCTTTCCGTGGAAGTTTTTAAGTTTTATGAAACGTAAAAGGGGTGAATGAAAGTGACGGATTTGGAGATTGGAAGATTTGGTATGCAATATATGGAGCGATATATATACACACATCAGCCGGAGGATATTCCTCCGGCTTCAGTCCTACTGGGTGTTTTAGTGTTCATAGTATCGGGCTTTATATTGTGCAAGATTATAGATTGGGTCATATTTATAAAGTATCCGAAAATTAAAAAAACAAACGATTTGGTTACTCCCCTGAAAGGGGAATATTAATTATTTTCGTCTCACCCAATGTACCTTATGGGGGATTGATAGAATAAATCCGATAAATTACGATTGTTACAAGGTTTAATAAATGAGTAAAGAAAATGCATATTTTCACCTGTGGGCAAAAGAGATTCATGGAGGCTCAACGGGATGAGGCGGAGGATTGGTGATGGGCTCGGGGGAGACGTTGGGAGCGACAGTTGATCTGCCAAGTGGATCATTTTACGTTCAGTATTCCATCAGTCTTGGCGACGTAATTATTTGTTCTCTCCTAGCTTTGATCCTAATTGTGATTATTTTGAGATGGATATATGACGTGGTGTTTTAGGGGGATACCAATTGTGGCCTGTGTTGCATACTGGCATTCAAGTGGTCGAAATTTGGACTATTTGTGCAGTACCTGCTGTTTTTCTTCTGATTGCATCCATTTTTCCTAAGTGGTGGCGATAGTTTATGACTCCTTCCGTGATGTCCGGGGTATTCGGCTGGTTTTTCTCCTGCCCCGAAGTATTGGAATTTGTCTTTGGGATTAGTTCCATAGTTGCTTTGGTAATGGGGATAATCGGCATGACATTCGGGAGGGATTAAACATGTATTTTGGAAATGTGTGGGATTGGAATTTTTTCTGGCAAGTCTTTCAGAATTTCTTGTCAAGTGAAAGCCCATTCGTTCTCATTGTTGTCGCCGCGATGGTCGTTGGTATTCTCTTAGCCGTCATTGTCGGGGCGATTAAAGGTATGAGGAACTAAATGAATTCAACTTTGAGTGGGTTTTACATCCCTGATTTATCCGAGGATTTCGATATGAAATACTTTTGGAAGATAGTTGCCAACTTCCTTAGTTCCATTAGTCCATTCGCTTTAATTGTAGGAGCCGCTTTGATCGTCGGATTGGTCATAATGTTTGTAGTAAGGGGGATCCGACGATAAATGCCTAACTTGATATCTAACTCTGACATGTCTGAGTTTTGGGGATATCTGCATTGGGGTTTGTTGCAAGCGGCACCATTCTTAATGATGGTCGTGGCATCCTACGCCGTGTACTTGGTCATACGTATTGTTAAAAATGCTATTTGGCCTGATGCGCGTGAGGATGACGACATAGATCAAGATATGGAAGATTAGGAGGAGTTATTGTGTCAGTAATTTCTGCAAGCGCTGTAAACTGGGGATTCACTTCGAATGATGTCCTGTCAAATTCAATGGCTCTATTCAGCACTCTCGCAGGTTTTGTGCTGCTCGGTATCGCAATCGCATTCGCGCCTCGCCTTATCACGCTTATTAAGTCTGCAATTTTGGGGCGAAGCAGTTCGCGATAAATTAGATCCCACGGAATGGATGAGCGGGCATCAGGGACGTTTAAATTGCCTCTGATGTCCGACTCCCACTTCAGTGTCAAAAGGGAGATGTTTTCCGTAATGAGAGGGAAATACTTTATTTTGAAAATGGTAGCCTCCCTCTCAATAAGCATGGGATTTCTTTCTAATACCGTGTTCGCAGGAGGTTATCAAAGCGGCACAGTGTGGTATACGGGTGTTTATATGGGGAACGAATTTAACGGGTCAGGTACATATGATGACGGATTGATGAGCAATTATGGATATGAAAATAACGAGTTTATGCAAGACGCGCTTGATGATACGAAAATGATCCATTCTGTTGTAGTTGAAGGCGAGTGGGGTGCCGGAGTAACCGTAACCCTGGGGCTTTGGAATATTCAAACAGATAGCAGTGGCAACGTGATAGGTACGCCCACTGAAGTGGGTACCCAGACAGTCACTCCTTCGGAAATTGGGCAACGCATTTCACTTAGTCAAGCCGTCAATGCTATAAGCATTCAAGCAACTGTTACTTCTTCTACTTCAAATGGATATTTTTACTTATACAAGATGTTCGGTGATGTAACCCAGTATACGCCCTCTGGAGAATCCATCTTTAACGTTCCACCATTTGCTAATACACCGGTTACTACACCGGTTACAAGTGTATCCAGTGCGGGCGTCGTGAATGTTTATAGTGTGCAAACTCCACCTAATTGGCCTGTGATTGAACAAGGTATTGCGGATGACATTATAAGCGAAATACCCGCTATTCCAGATCCGCCTTCTGGTTCTGATGCGATTTCAATTTCTTCTCAATTGCAAATATCTATACCAAATAGCTATCCGGAGTTATCTACTCCTGTAATTACTGGTATACCTGATTCGCCTCCGGAAACAGGAGCAGTATCTTTTGATTTCTCTGATAGCGGAGATACAAGTTCAATTGCAGTACCTACTTCGGATAGCAAACCTTTTTCTATTAAAGATCCGCTCGCGGGACTTACACATTCGACGGGGATACCAACGCCTGGGGACGCTCCAAATACTTCAATGGTTCCAACTACGCCACAGGGTAATACTCCCCTCCCGAAGAACAATCCGCCTGACATAGGTACTGCACCATCCTATTCGGCAAATACTGCATCTTTAGGGATATTGCCGTCGCCGGCAGGGAGCGGAATCATTCCTATGCCAAGTGGCTCCTCGGGTACAGATTCCAATACTCCGGAGCCAGTTACAAACTCTAGTACAAGTGCTCCTAATTATTATAAAAATGGTATATCTGGAAATGCGGATCCGATGTACAATTATAATCCATAGAGGGGGTATCTATGATGACGGCATCGGATATATGGAATTTCACTTCAAACTATGTAGATGCATGCGCTCCTGTGATACTAATTGTTGCTATCGTGAGTGTCGCCGGAAAACTCATCGATTTAATTACGGGCATATTTGATCGAGGTGACTAACATATGTTAGCACAGTTTGCATCTAAGTTTTGGGGGTGGCTATCCGCTCTATTCAACTCCTTGGCTCGCTTTATTGGCAATGCTCTAACGAGTTTAGGCAATGCGATCATGGGAGGGCTGAAATGGCTCGGTAATTTAATTTCGAAATTATTCCAAGGGTTATTGAATGGTATATCAAAGTTATTAAATGCTATTTTTTCTCCAATTTTTAGCATAATAAAAGCTTTATTCTATTTTATTGAAGAAGTAGCAAAAGTATTAATTGATATATTAAAAATAATGTTTCAGGTGGTACATGTACTGCTTTCACTCGCCTGGGGCATTGTCCGAACCCTGGCAGGACTCACATATAACAACTCATCGCCGACGTTGCCGTCTGATGTATCATCTCCATTTCAACATATGCAGTCGGTACTGGGACTCCTGCAACTTGACAACTTAGCATATGTTATCAGGTTTGGAATTTGGATTTTTATCGCTTTTTCAGCAGTGAAAATTGTTGGGAATTGGGGGGTTGGTGAATGATTACTTTTATAAACAATTTGTTTAATCCTGTTCTCCAATTACTCAATGATGTTCTGCACTTTCTCAGTCATATGGCTAACGTCACGGGAGCGGGTATCAACATATCAGACTATATATCTTGGATAGGTGTTTTGGATCCGGCCTGGCAAGGTGACATAGATGCTTTACTATCAGGACTTTCATTTATTGTAATCCTCTTTTTGGCACGCTCGATTTACCGATTCTATCTTAGTTTGAAAAATGGTATTGAATGGTGGTGAGCATGCATGAATGCTAAAGACATAGCACATTCAGTGGTGGCTTCTCCTGCTACGAGTTTACAAACAAGTCACACGGTATCTTCATATACGCCATTTAGTTACTTTTTTGAAGTGGGCTTTGGGTTATCTCTAGGCGTGTTACTCGTTTGGCTTCCTGGCATGTGGTTTTATCGCAGATTTTTACAACAAAGAGCGGAGTGATAAGAGTGGCTAAAAAAGAGCAATCTCCTATACGAGAAAGATTGGTGATATTGGAGCACGACGGAATGACATGTGACATACTTCCGGTACGTGATGTTGGACATGATCGAATTTTAGCAGGGAGCGGCGAAGTATCAGTTCCCATGAAGGATGTCAAACAATTCATAAGTCCAGAAGGCCGGGTATATGTGGCGCATGTGCCAGAATGGTACATCAATGAATCAAAGCACCTAGCTGAAGTCGAAATGGCAACGGTGATCAATCAAGCTGTCAACTATCAAAAGCCTGGAACAGTAACAAGTCGGCCTTCAAATTTCTTATTATGGTTTCCGTGGATTTTAGCAGTGTTCGCTATCATCTTTGCTATTTTGAAAAGATAGGTTGTGATTTGACATGCAGGAGGATCGGTTGCAAAAGATACTTGGTGATGACTTATTTAGTGCTACGCCACAAGTTGACAGCATAAAGCAAATACTTCAGTTTTTTGAGGCTCATGCCCAGCCATTGAGTGTAGCCCAGCTTCGAGCTATAGCCTATTTAAACTACCTAGGAATGCGCGATTTACATATGGAATATCGGGAACAGAATAAAGGGCAACATCCATATTCCGGTCTAATTCGATGGATCATTGAATCTGCTGTGAGTCATTCTGATCCCGGGGTCTATATCAGAGTAATCGAGGCGCTTATCCCTACGCCTCAGACAATAGTACATGCGCAATCGAATAACGAATCGAAAAAAAGGGGGCGTAAATGAAATAATGCCGAACTTCATTATGATTCAAGGTGGTTTAGGTGCAGGTAAAACCCTTCTTGCATCACTTCTGGCTCAATATTGGCATTTAAAATCGGATGGTGAATTGACTTTATATGCAAATTATGAACTTCTAAACGCTCGCGTGTTTCATTCTCCTGAACAATGGATTGATGTAGCCGAAAGCCATGGATCCGCAATTATTTGGGATGAGGCGCAAACGCAATTTGATCGTAGGAATTGGCAAAGAAACACCTTTATGACACAAATATTCAATTACGCAAGGAAAATGCGCTGTGTACATGTATTCGTGAACCCAGTTGGCACAAATCTGGACTCTCGAATTCTCGATTTTATCGAAGTGTTTATGCACGTTACGAAAAGTCAAGGACGTGGAATTAGAGTTGATATCTATGAATATCAAGACAAACGTTATGGTGATTGGGGCAGACCGTTGAAATCTCTGTGGATTCCATGGTGGAAAATTAGACAATGCTTTGCACTTCATTTATACAATACCGACAGCATCCTATATCCGTTCCCAACTCCCAAAACGGAAGTCGCTCAAAATGCATTACTAAAACGTATTGCAGAAATGCAATATGAAATATCGGAAGTTGAGAGACAAAAAAGGAAAGTCATTAGTGGATGGATCCAACCGAGTGATCATTTTGAAGAAAAGCGTTCGATTGAAGGTGGAGAGATCGATCGCTCATATTTGGGGTGAATGTTCAATGATTAAATCATTAAAAAATATTCCTTTATTCGTTTTATTTATAATGGTTTTCATGTTTTCTCCAGTCACATCTTATGCGTCGTCCATTCCCACACTCAGTGCGTCGATTAGTAGACAGACGAATCCTTACATTAATTTGACCTCAGTGAGTAAAACATATTGTTCACTGGTCACCTATAGCGGGTGGGACAGTTATGTTGGGGATACGCTATATTATGAGGATTTTGGATATAACGGAGAAGACTGGGGTAAATACTCGTATGTTATATCATCCGGGTCGTCCTCCTTTACCCCATGGTATAATCAGCAAACTGGATGGGGCGGATTCGTGGCTAATAATGAGCCGTTTACCATTGAAAATTCATCGGGAACTGTAATTGCTACAGGGGTATTCCTAATGTCTGGTAATCTTATACCACCATCTATCTCGTACTCTAATATGTCAAATAATTCCTTATCTATCGCGTGGAATACTGTGCCTAATGCAACCTCATATTCCATTGTTTTAAATGGAACAACCATTGCCACGAATGTTACTGCTTTGAGTTATACCGTGAATGGATTGAAGGTTGGAAACAATACTATAACTATAATTGCAACCAACACATCGACCGGAGCGACCTCTCAATCGTCGATCAATGTTAGTTCTCCCCCTGCGCCTCCTATGAATCTGTCTGCCAGTACAGGGACTGTATCAGGAGAGGTACAACTGTCGTGGAATTCAAGCCCCGGCGCCACTTCATACAACATATATAGAAATGGTGTCGAGGTAGCTAGTGGCGTCAAGGGGACAAGCTATACTGATGTTGGACTGAATAATGGTAATACGTATACTTACTATGTAACGGCATTTGCGGCGAGTGAATCTAGTCCATCCAATATTATTAAAGCTATACCTTCTGCCCCAGTCCTATCTGCCCCTACTAATGTGAATATCACGGGGAGTGGGAGTGGAACCGGCACGATTACATGGACACCACCTCAAAACGCACCGAGTGGAGTGTCCTATACGATTTATCAAAATGGGGTACCAGTTGCTACGGTTACTGGAACGTCTTATACAATTGCTAATTATAATCCCAATGCCACATATACGGTGTCAGCTTCGGCACCGGGATATACTTCGTCGCAAGTTGTATCGCAATATTCTTCATTTAGTTTTGGAGCCACGCCCAAGGACTTTGTAAGTACTATATTTATCATCATAGAGTCTTTAGCGGGATTTATCCTGCTTGGGATATGCATTTTCTTTATTCCACGGCTTATTGATCTATTAAGGGAAAGTAATTTTCTTCATACTATATTTTTTGATCGTATTTTGAGCAGTAAAAGGACAAATGAATTTGAGCGCAATTTAGGGTATGAAAGGAATTTAGTTTCTGATGTGGAATATAAACCAACAGAAACTGTGGATGGTGAAGAAATATCTAGTATTGAAACGTCCATATATAGCCATCCAATATCCAACATAACACCATATCAAGAATAGGGGGGATTATAAGTGCATGTCACAATAACGGAAACTGAAAAGGTGATGGAGAACGATCCACGGGGATTGTGGTATTTATATCCTTCTATCCCTCCTTTGGTTATGATGCGGAAATTGCGTAAGTTTTACGAGAACTTAGTTACGGCTTCCGTAGTGGATACTCTTAGAGCTTCGGGAAAAGTGGCCATAAGTCGTAATTTCTTTACTCAAAAGCGCCGATTGGAACTTGCAGAGCGTCGGATCAAGATTGGCCGGAGAGCATATTATGTGGTGGATCGGACTGATGTACCCAGACGTGCTCGTAAACTCCTTAGAGATGGATGGCCAATCGTCGAATATGAGGTAGAGTGAATGACTAAACGATTTATTGAAGCTGTATCTCTGTATGCTATTTCTAAAGCCATCATGCTTGCCGGTTCGATCCTTGCTTTAAAGAGCGCAGCTATTCCACTTTCAAAACTACTTTATTTTGCCGTTGTATATTCTTCCTACCATGATGATGCGACATGGTATAGCGCGATTAGCTCATTTGGATACATACGGGAGGAAGCTCCATTTTGGCCGGGTTGGCCATTACTCGTTACCGGCGTCCATATACTGACCGGAACTTCAGTAGTAACAAGCGGGATTGTGTTGGCTAATTGTTTGCAAATAATCGATATCGGACTCATTTTGGAACTTTTCAGGAAGTTGTTAGGTAGTGAAACCGGAAAGATAGCAGGTATCCTTTGGGCTGTGTATCCTATGTCCGTGTTTCTCTCATCCGACTATACAGAGCCCCTGTTTATACTAGGTATGATCGGCACAATGCTTTTTTTGCATGACCGGAGATATTGGGAGGCTGGCATCTTCGCGGGTATAGCTACAATTACTCGGAACTCCGGGGTTTTATTAGTAATCCCAATAGGATATTCAATATGGTCGGACTATAGAACACATGGCCGCGTGAGATTGAAGAGTTACCTTCCTTTCTTGTCCATTATTGTATCGTTTGTCGGATACTGCATATATCTTTGGTTCAAATTTGACTCTCCGGTTCTATGGTCAACCATGGAGAAGCTTTGGGGAAGGCAATTCGAGTGGCCTTGGATAACGCTCATAAAGGGTGTATGGGTATTACCTCATGTTTGGCGATCCAGCGGTGGCTATGGACATGTCTATTATGCCCTCCAATACGGATCTGTATTTCTGGCACTCGCTTCTCTTCCAACTGTATGGAGGAGGTTGCCTCGGTCATGGTTTTGGTTGCTGATGGCTCAGATTGTGCTTCCGCTGTGTGATCCGGGTATTGGGGCGCAGGCAATCACTGGATATACAAAACATATAACAGACTACTTCTTTTCGTTTGATCGCTTCACACTTACGATGATCCCGGTATTCGCGGCGCTGGCTTTACGACTGCGCGAAATCAACTTTATCAAGCCCAAGTGGATATATACAGTCTATGCAACGGGCACAGCCTTGTGCACCAATGTAGCGCTGACGCTGCATATGTTTATTGGCTGATGGGAGAGATATATATGTCGGAAATAGATATCATTATTCCAACGAGGAACGAAAGTAGTAATATTGCCCCCTTGGTTCAACATATTCACGATGCTCTCGGGAGTATAGGATACCATATCGTCTTCGTTGACGACTCTGATGATGGTACGCCGTTTATCATCCAGCGCGAAGCCGAACGAGATCCGCGCATAAAGCTGCTTCACCGCGAAGTCAATATGCGCAATGGATTAGCGGGTGCGGTCGTAGATGGATTCAAGTTATGCAGTGCGGAAGTTGTGGCGGTAATGGACGGAGACCTGCAACATCCACCAACCGCCTTATCCGAAATGTTGAATCGAATAAAAAATGGTGCGGACATGGTGATCGCCTCTCGTTACATCAAAGATGCATCCGATCAAGGATTGCGCGGAAGACGAAAGATCATGTCGCGATCCGCTCATTTATTTGCGCGTGTACTGATACCGCGTCTCCGCAGTCTTACAGACTGTACAAGCGGCTTTTTTGCTTTCCGTGCAGACCGCATTGACAAATCGAAACTAAACCCGATTGGGTGGAAGATCATGATCGAAATACTTGTAAAGGGGGACTTTTATCGAGTCGAGGAAATACCCATTCGGTTTGCCAGACGGCAGTTCGGCCAATCAAAATTGGCGTTTGCCGAACAGGTAAAGTTTATTCTACACATTATACGTCTGAGTGTAATACTTAAATACTTGAAGTTTGCATGTACAGGCCTTCTGGGGACATTGATAAACCAGGTTATGCTTAGCGTTTTATTGCCAGCCATGAATCCCATGGTTGCATCCCTAATAGCCTCATCTGTGTCGATGTTTTTTAATTTAGTTATAAACACACGCTGGACTTGGCAGAGCAATGTGAATAGTGGTTCTCAAGCAGCTATTTATATTGCTATATCGTTAGCGGGCATATTTAGCACTATGTCCATTTTTTCTATGCTCATTTATATGGGATGGACGCCCATGCTCGCACAATTTTTAGGTATAGTCATAACATCGTTAGGCACATTTTTTATGCACAATATCCTTACATTCGGAGGCAACAAAGATGTTAAAACGAGACAAGCATAAAAAAAGGCAGTCTATTATAGAAAAAAATTTACAGGAACTTGTTAGAAAGGGGTGGCTTTTTATCGATGGTGAACGCGATGGATTGCAGGTATATAAGCCAACTCAACATGGGCTCAAGTTAGCCGAAAAACGCTTGAAAAGTTTAGGTCTACACGTGGACAAACTTAATGATATTCAGGCCATAGACAAAAATCGAGTTGGAAATAGTACGCCTGAATAAACATCGGAATAGATTGATGAAAGTTCCTATTGGATTGTTCAACGGATACCGCATAAAGCCGCTCCCCATGATGTATTCGATTGGCTAGATCTGACATTCCAAATAAGATGTATCGCTCTGCCTACAGATTGTGAACTGTGGTCACTCAAGGTATCTTGCGAAGGCGAGCCACCACCACCACCAGCCGCCATACCAGTAACCGTAACCCGGATAGCCCCAGCGTCCGTATGGGCGCGCATAAGGATAGCCGTAACCCCATTGCGCCAAGGTGACGTCCAGGCGGTCTTCGTCCGATCCTGATGCCAAGCCAACCGGAGCGTAGGAACGAGGAACCCGGACCAGCACGCCGTTCCCGGTCACTTGTTCGATCACGCCGCGATGTGTTCCCCAGGGCGTCTGAAAGCGTACCCACTGGCCGACGGCACGCTCGCACTGTGCACGCGTGCACATAGCTTGTACCTCCTTTCTGTACCCTTTATGAAAGTGGGCCGCCCGCCCCAATGGGCGGCGGCCCTGGAACTCAGTAGGCTGCGGCAGCACCGTAGCCCGGAACGAGCAGGAAGAACAGTACGAAGATGATGAGGAACACGACAGCCCATTGCGTGTATCCGCCAAATACGCCGTACATGATGACACCCCCTCTTCGAATTTCTGGAGTATCCTACGCCCGTTTCGTCCCGAGTGGCTCAGACAGACGCCCGTATGCACGATGTGGCCTCAGTGGGTAGGAGAAGGGCGCTCTTGACACAGGCGGGCCGATGGCGGAGAGTGGTACAGGTTGATCCATGAAGTAGGAGGGATTGTCCATGGAGCGTGCCTGGACGTTTGACGATATGGACATCGCGTTGGAGCATGGACTCGTGCAGGCTTATCGCGCCGGGAACGCTGAGGATACCTATTACAGCGCAGACCCTGCGCTTCTTGAGGACGCGCTGACCACAGTTGCGCTTGGCAAAAATCTGCTTCTGCGCGGACCCACGGGCAGTGGCAAGACCCGACTCGCGGAATCCCTAGCCGCGCGCCTGAGGTTGCCGATGGAGTCCATCAACTGTTCGGTCGACCTTGATGCTGAAGCACTTTTAGGTTTTAAGACACTTGCCGTCGAAGATGAGCAAAGCGTGATTCGCTATGTCGAGGGCCCTGTCGTACGTGCTATGCGTCGGGGCCACTTACTCTACATTGATGAGATCAATATGGCACGGCCTGAGGCCTTGCCTATCCTAAACAGTGTTCTGGACTACCGCAGACAACTCAGCAATCCATTCACTGCCGAAACCATTACAGCGCATCATCAATTTCGCGTGATCGCGGCCATCAACGAGGGGTATGTCGGCACTGCGCCGATGAACGAGGCACTCAAGAATCGCTTTGTGGTAGTCGATGTGCCTTACATCCAAGGGGCGAGCTTGGCGGCGCTGATCGAGCGCCAATCGGAGTTGCGCGACACGGATCAGATTCGCCTTTTCACCGACCTCTCAAGCGATCTGGTCGCCGCCGTGCGCACTGGCGAAGTGAGCGAGGAAGCTGCCTCAATTCGGGCTCTTCTCGATGCTTGCGATCTCGCTGCCCACATTCCGCCACTGCGAGCTGTTAGGCGCGCTATTGCGGCGAAACTCGACGATGAGCGGGAGCAAGATCTGGTGATGCAGCTTGCGGCAGGCTATTTCGGCGTGGATCGGGGATGACGACGAATGCGAAGCGTTTTTCGCTTTACCAGTGAACTCGACGACGTGCGCGAACGCGTTCGCCTGACGGACCTAGCCGTCGTCCTGAGTCGCGATGAACACGTGCACTGCGAGTTTGGCCCTGTTTCGGTATGGCGCGAAGAAGACGGCATCTTGCAAATCACCACGGTTTATCAAGGCCTGACGGGGGAAGAGCGAATGGCCTGTACAACGGCTGACGTGTATCTGCGGGCTGCCGGAAGCAAGTGGTTCACCGATAGGACCGCCATGATTGAGGCGAAGGCCAAGGCCGATGCGACCGTCGTGCCCATGCTGGTCTGGCAGTTCATGTGCGCCGTCGAGGACGTTCGCATCGAGGCCCGACTGACGCGCCAGCGTCCTGGAACAGCACATCACTTTGCAAGTCGCATCGCGTTTTACAGGAACCTGTTTACCCGACAGATCCCGGCGTGGGAGCGTGATGGTCGTTTGGGCAACGCCTGTTTTGCGGAGCTCTACAACGGCTTAACGGACCCGACTGGCAATGGGTACGCACTTGCCGCGGGTTGCCCGACAAGCGAAGCGGCAGCCTTGTTGGCGCTGCGCTTGGTGCAAGAGAGGCTGGCCGCCACCAACCAGCCCACGGTCGATTTGGATGCGCAATGGTTCGATTACAGCTTGGCGGGCTCGTTGCAGGTAGGGGCAGTTGGGCAGGCGGACGGTAGCGAGCGCGATCGCGCCGATGGAAGTGCCGAATCTGCGCTACGTGGCGAGGACAGCCATGAAGATCAGACCATGCCAGCCTGGACGCAGCGTCAGGACAGCAATCGAGCGGCTGGATTGCAGATGGATGATGTAGAGGGCGCCACGCGAACGGGTGGCGGATGGAGCGGTCGTCTAGGTTCGTTGCAGCAGTACGAAGGCCCGTCGAGCCGCGGGCGGATCGTCGGCGAAAAGAGCGAGGATGGATCGGAGGTCGCGGTGCGCGACGCGGTGTACGAGCCGACGCCCCATTCCGACGTTACGACCAAATCGCCGCGTGTCATGGAAAGGGGCTGGCGCCCACCTTCGCGAGAGGCGGTCAGCGCCGTGCAGCTCTGGAAAGAAGGTACCAAGGGTGCGAAGCGCCGATTGTTGCGCGCGTTTTACCATTCGTTTTGGCGCGAACAAAATGCATTGGCCGGAGGATTTCAGTATGGCCGACTCGGCAGACGCCTCGAACGAGTTGCGACCGAACGGTGGCCGCGCCTATTTGAGCACAGGCGTCGGACCGGACTGCGCCATGACGCGGCCGTTCAGGTTCTCGTCGACTGTTCTGGATCGATGGAACCGTACCTAGACGCTTGTAAGCCAGCCCTGTACCTGGTGGCAGACACGCTGCGGACTTTGCGAGTCCCGTATAGCGTATGTGCTTTCTGGGAAGACAGTGTCCACGTTGTTGCGTCCGGTGAGGGGGAAACGGCGACGTTTCTGTGGGATGTCATTCCGTTTGCAAGGTCGCAATCGTCCGATGCCGCACTTGCTTTGGTCGACCTTGAACCGCAGTTGGACAATCGCGATGGGTTCGCGATTCGGTTGGCCGCGCAACGGCTTAACGCACGAGAAGAGCGACAGAAGTGGCTATTGGTCGTCAGCGATGGCCAGCCGGCGGCCGAGGATTACCGAGATGCGATCGCGGACACCAAGCGTGCCATACGATGGGCGCGATCGCGCGGCATACAAGTGCTGCATTTGTGTATTGCCGATCCTCTGGAAACTGAGTTTATGCAGGCAATTCGACATTTATATGGGCGGGCAACTGTCGTCATTCGCGATGCGAGTGAGATAGGGACTGCCATGGAAAAAGCCTTAGCCCAGGTGCTTCGTCATCTGAGCCAAGGCGAGTAACAAGTCGCTCGTCGGCTATCAGGTAGCCGACATGTGCAGGATGTCGTGGACGTAGACCGTCGAATGATTGTATGCGTAGACGGCGTAATAAGGATCTTGACTAAAGCCTTCCTGATGAAGCATGTTGGCTGCCGAGTAGATGGCATCCTCAACGTTGTAGATGCTAGGCGTTTTGTGGCCAGGTGCAGGCACGCCGAAAATGGCGAACGTAGATGGCATAAACTGCATGGGTCCGAGGGCACCGGCGGACGAGACGTCGTCGCCGGTGGTATCGAAGTCTGTCTCCTCCTTGTGAATCGCTGCGAGAACAGTCCACGGTATGTCATATTTGCGACCTGCTGCTTGATAGATGGGAATCAGCCACTTCGGGGCACTGGCGATTAATGCGCGGCTAGCCGCGGTGGGGTGGTAACTGGCATTCATGGGTCCAATGACAAGGCGTTGTCCCGGTTGAATATCATCGCCTAACAAGGCGTTGTCGTTGATGATGGCGCGTATAGAAACTCCGAATTCGCGCGAGATCTTCCAAAGCGAATCTCCCGGTTGAACGACATAGGTCATGGGATGCCAAGACTTTGTCGGCGAGGAATTCGCCTTGGACGATTTCGGACGTTGTATACGGGGGGTGACAAGGCCATCGATGACGCGCAGGACTTGTCCAATATGCAAGATGGTAGACGTCAGATGGTTCTCTTGCACGATGGCGGAGACCGTTGTGTGTTTTGCGAGTGCAATGTTCCATAGACAATCGCCAGGTTCCACACGCCACAAACTCGCTTGTCTCATGTTGGAGTGCGGTGGTGCCGATTGAATGGCAACCGTCTCACGCACATGCGCGGTCGGACTAGCATGCGGGATGAAACGAACTTCCCGTACGAAAGCTGCACCACTGGTCGGCTGTAGTGGACTCTGCGGCGACGGAACTGAGCGACGTTGGTTTGGTTCATAGGCGAGTGGTTGGACCTCGGCTCTTGTATGCGAGGCTCGTCCACTCGGTTCGCGGGTGGACAACGGTTGACTGATAACAGGCGTGGGATTGGCACATAGAGCCAACAGTGTGCACACGAGTACGAATGCGAGGCTGACGATAAAGCTGGGATATCCCCGGCGACGAATCACACACATCTCCCTCTCCATTGTAATAGGCCGTTCGGCTTGCGAACGTCTGGTAAAGAGAGATGTATGCCGCGAGATGGACAGGTATGACAGGCTAATTTGACAAATGGCTCAATTCGATTGCGTTCAACAGTTCTCCCGCAAATTGCTCGGCCCAAAGGGGACACATCTCAAATTGTACGTCGTCGTCTGGACCAACCACTTGAATGAGGTAGTCACAGCCGTGATCGCACATGCGTTGCGGCAAGCGCGCAGATTCTTTGCCGACGACGCGAAATGTAAACGGTACGACCAAGGCCATAGCCTCCTTTCTGTGGCGAGTCACCTGTATTACAAAATATCCGTCCACATTCGTTATAGACCAATCTTCCTACATACAAACAGATGGCGGTCGTATATGTCGGTGCCTGGGTGCGGAACCTAAACCGAGGTGAGTGCCATGAAGACCATCGACAAGATGTTGTACATCGCCGTCTTGGGCGGCTTGCTGACAATTGGTATCATTTATTTGTATTTTGCGATCCGGCGCCTTGGTTGACGAATCCAAGGCTGCTATGGGGTGTTGGCAGTGGAGCAATATCAGGTGCCTGCGGAACTGGAGGGACGTCGACTATCGACCGTCCTCATGAGTACCTTGGGCTTGTCGCGCCGATTGCTGCGGCGTATCATCCACGAAGATGGATTTTTTCTGAACGGCCAACCAGTGCGGCTATCGGCGATTGTCCGACGAGGAGATCTGATCTCTTGGCAACTGCCTGACGAGTCACCTTCGATTGCGCCCGAGCAGATGCCCCTCGACATCTGTTACGAAGACGAGGATGTTATGGTCGTCAATAAGCCGGCTGGCATCTTGACACATCCTTCGGCTCGTGAGCGCACGGGCTCACTATTGGCTGGAGTTGCCTACTACTTACAGAAGACAGGGCAAACACCCCATGCGGTTCATCGCTTAGACAAATACACATCGGGTGCTATCTTGTTTGCCAAACACGCCCACGCGCACCATCAGTTGGACAGAGCCTTGCGCCAAGGACTCGTCCACCGCAAGTATGTCGCTCTGGCTTATGTGCAAAATGACATCCCGTGCGGAGTTTGGCTGCATCTCGTCGACGATCTCGCAATAAATCCCGAGAGGCCTTCGCGGCGGATTGTCGTCCCAGAAGGCAAGGGAGAACGTGCCATAACGCACGCCCTTCCCCTTGCGCGCACGGGACACATGGTCTTGTTTGCATTCGAATTGGAGACCGGGCGTACGCATCAGATTCGGCTTCAGATGGCCTCGCGGGGCATGCCGCTGGTCGGGGACCGCGATTATCCGTACAGTGTCGCCCGCAAGCCAGATCTGGTAGGGCGGGCGGGCTATTTTGAACGTGTATTTCCGCATCAGGCCTTACATGCCTATCAACTATCGTGGCAATTGGGTGAGAACGGCCCACGGAAGAAGTCTTGGGCACGCGTGCCTGAAGCCATGGAGCGGCTGTGGTCTCTTTCGGGTGGCATGGACACGATGGAGCAGTGGTGCGAACGGGCTGCCGTAGCCTCACCGACAAATGACAACCGTGTTACACTGGATATGGAGTGAGTATTTGCGCTTCGTTGAAGAGAGGTGGTTGCACGCCTATGGAAAACCATCAGCGATTGTTAGAACAACTGATGACCACGCACGGCGGCCCTGGCTTTGAAGGTGCGGTGCGCGACGTGGTCGTACCACAGTTGCACACCTATGCCCATAAGGTCGAGGTCGATGTCATGGGCAATGTTGTGGCCTGTATAGAGGGGCGCGGTGAGGGACGTAGACCGCGCGTGTTGCTGGCCGCGCATATGGACGAGATCGCACTCGTGGTCGCTCGCATCGAAGAGGGCGGTTTTTTGCGAGTGGCGCAGACGGGAGGCTTTGACCCGCGAACTCTGGTTGGGCAAGAAGTCGTTGTTCATACATGCGGTGGAGATTTGCTGGCAGTCGTCGGCTCAAAACCACCACATCTGACGGCTCCTGAGGAGCGGGGGAAGGCAGCTCCTTTGTCAGACTTGTATCTCGATTTAGCGATGCAAGAAAGTGCTGTGCGAGAGCGCGTGCGCATCGGCGACCGCGTCACGTTGTCGCGAGAAGTGTATTTATTGCGCAATCGGCGCTTGGCTGGAAAATCGCTTGATAACCGCGCGAGTCTTGCCATTTTGCTGGAAACGTTGCATCGGTTGGGGCAGTTTGTCCACCAAGCGGACGTGTATGCGGTCGCGACGGTACAAGAAGAAGTTGGACTGCGTGGCGCACAGACCGTTGGATTCGCGGTGCAGCCAGATGTGGCCATTGCCATTGATGTGACATTTGGTGCATTTCCCGGACAGGCCGCAGACGAATCGTTTGCACTGGACGCTGGGCCAGCCATTTCGTTTGGTCCGAATTTGCACCGAAAGGTGTTTCAGCGGCTTGTGGATGTCGCGGAGCGCCACCGCATTCCGTACCAAATCGAGCTTTCACAAACGCCCGTTGGTGCGGATGCAAACGCGTTTCAAGTCGCCGGACCGGGTCTCGCCGCAGCCTTGGTCGGGATTCCTATTCGCTATATGCACACATCAGTCGAGACAGGATCATATTCCGACATCGAACAGTGCGCACGTCTGTTGGCACATTATATCGCCGAACTGGACATGGAGCAGGTGGAGGACTTGTCATGCTATTAAAAACGCTGTCGGAGGCGTTCGGCCCGACCGGATTTGAGGATGAAGTGCGAAACGTCATTCGCGGCGAACTAGAGGGCCGCGTCGATGAGATGAAAACGGACGTGCTTGGCAATCTGATTGCTGTCAAAGGGGCGGCAAAGCCTGGACCCAAGGTCATGCTCGATGCCCATATGGATGAAGTTGGTTTGATGGTTGTACAGATTTGCGACGGGGGCGCCGATGCCGGATTGCTCAAATTCCGGTCGCTCGGCGGGATCGATCCGCGCGTGCTCGTGTCCAAGCCTGTATTCATTGGACCCGACAGAATTCCGGGGGTAATTGGTGCAAAGCCGGTCCATCTGCAAGCGCCTGAAGAACGGCAAAAGCCCATCCCGATGGAGAAGCTCTACATCGATATCGGCGCAAAAGATGCGGCGGATGCGAAGTCGGTCGTCAAACCGGGCGATGCGGCGGTGTTTGCGACGCGTTACGCGGAGTTTGGCGAGCGAGCCGCGAAAGGCAAGTCGTTTGACGATCGCGTCGGTTGTGCGCTGCTGGTGGAAGCGATGCGGCATGAGGTCCCGTATCCACTCTATGGAGCATTTACGGTGCAGGAGGAGATAGGGCTGCGCGGAGCGAGGGCGGCCGCGTATCAGATACAGCCCGACATCGCAATTGCGCTCGAAGGCACCGTATGCTTCGACGTCGTCGGGGCGCCGTCGCATGGCCAGTCGACCGTGCTTGGTAAAGGACCGGCACTGACCGTGCAAGATGCGCAGACAATTGCGGATCGTCGGTTCGCCGAATTTATGTGGGAGACGGCCCAACGACATGGAATTCCCGTGCAGTGGCGGCGGGTGAAAGGCGGATCGAACGACTTTGGGGCCATTCATCGCATCGGCAAGGGTGTTGTTGGTGGATCGATCTCGGTGCCTGTGCGCTATATCCACGCGCCTACGCAGGTGGTTTCCCTCGACGACGTGGAAAACGCGCAACGGCTGTTGCAGGCGGTACTCAAAGAGATCGCGGAAGGGAGTTTTACCTTGTGAAGGAATGGATCGTTCGTTTGGCGGGGGAGATAGCTCCGTCAGGTAGCGAAGGGCGCATCGCGTCGGTGCTGCTCGACGCTGTGCAGGACCTTGCCGATGAAACCCATATGGATGCGCTTGGCAATGCCATCGCGACGAAGCACGGCGATGGTCCACATGTGATGATTGCGGCGCACATGGACGAACCAGGCGTCATGGTCATTGACATCGATGACAACGGCTATTTGCGTGTCATTCCGACAGGTGGATTAACGGCTTCTGAAACGGCATTTCGGCAGGTGACATTTACGAATGGTACGATTGGCCTGGTCTGCCTGGAAGACGGCGAGAAGCGGCCAGAACAGTTTGATCAACTGTATATCGATATCGGCGCCAAACATCGCCAAGAGGCCGAATCTCGCGCCTTTATTGGACTGAGCGGCGTAATAGGCGGATCTGTCACTGAGGTAGGTAACGGTAGGTTGCTCGGTCGAGCGCTCGACAATCGGGTCGGCTGTGCCATCGCCTTACAGGCTTTTCGCGATTTGGCGCAACGCGGTCTGCATGTTAGCGTCGTCTTTACGGCGCAAAATGCGCCGGGGGCGCGCGCGGCGCAGGCTGCGGCATTTGCCCTCGAACCCGATTTGGCAATCGTCGTCGACGCTACCCCGGCGTCCGATGTTCCCGGTGGCAAGCGGACCGCGTTACAACTCGGTGCAGGACCTGCCTTTAAGGTGATGGACGCAGGAACCGTGGCTCCATTAGCCGTGAAACAACTGGTTGAGGACACGGCTCATGCACTTGGCATAACACTGCAATACGAAGTCTGGCCGAGCGGGCGCAGCGATACGGGTGCCATTCAATTGACCCGCGCGGGGATACTGGCCGCTGGCATTTCGTATCCCGTTCATACAGCCGGAGCTGCAGAGGCCATGGTCGATCTCGCGGATGTGGAGGCGACCTTGCGCTTGCTCGTGGCTAGTGTGCAGGCGTATCGGAAGTAAACGAGTGGCCTTGGCATATGCGAAAGTTCCGCCTGTGCCAAGGCATGTATGGTATACTACCTCTAATTCGCAGAGACAGGCGCGTATGGGAGAGCGCTGGAAGTGGAGGGGCAGCCTTTGCTACGTTATTTGTCGGCCGGAGAGTCGCACGGCCCGGAATTGACCATTGTCGTCGATGGATTCCCAAGTAATTTACCTGTGTCCAAGGAGAAAATTGACGAACAATTGCGACGTCGCCAAATGGGATACGGGCGCGGATTTCGCCAGCAGATCGAGACGGACACCGTGGAAGTGACCAGCGGCATTCGCTTCGGCAAGACGCTTGGCACGCCCATTACCATGGTTGTGGCCAACCGCGATTTTAAAAACTGGACGGATCGCATGGCGCCATTTGGAGAAAAGCCAGAAGATCTGAAAGAAATCTATCGGCCGCGGCCAGGTCATGCAGATTTGGCCGGCGCCATTAAGTATGATCACGAGGACATCCGCAACGTATTGGAGCGTGCGAGTGCTCGCAATACCGCGACCGTGGTCGCGGCAGGTGCTTTAGCAAAACAACTGCTCGAGCAGTTTGGCATTCTTGTCACCGCGCACGTCGTCGAGTTGTGTGACGTGAAAGCGGCACAGCTGCCGGATAGCCTTGAGCAGCTTATAGCCGCGGCAGACAGCTCTGAGGTGCGCTGCGCGGATTCGAATGCATCGCAGCGGATGATTGAAAAGATTGACGAAGCAAAGGCAAACGGAGACACGGTTGGAGGCATCTTTGAAGTCATCGTCCGCGGTTGCCCCATTGGCCTTGGAAGCTATGCCATGCCGGATCGGAAGCTCGATGGCCGATTGGCCGGTGCCTTAATGAGCATTCAGGCCATCAAGGGTGTCGAAATTGGGCTTGGCTTCGAGGCGGCACGGAGGATGGGTTCGCAAGTTCACGATCCGATTCTGTATGATGGGCAGCGTTATCTTCGGTCGTCCAACGGCGCTGGCGGCCTTGAGGGCGGTGTCACCAATGGCCAAGACGTCGTCGTGCGCGTCGCCATGAAACCTATCTCCACTTTGTATAAGCCGTTGCCTAGCGTCAACATGAAGACAAAAGAAGCGGAACTGGCAGCCATCGAGCGATCCGACTATTGTGCGCTGCCCGCGGCGTCAGTGGTGGGTGAAAACGTCGTCGCATGGGTGATTGCGGATGCGCTCATCGAGAAGCTCGGTGGCGATTCGCTCGAACAAATGAAAGACAATTGGGCGCAATACCAGGCGCGCGTGAGTCGGCGATGAGGACACTTACGATTGTCAGTGAGCGTCATACGTATCCGGTCATTGTCGGGGCTGGCGCTTTGTCACGGTTGCCAGGCGTCCTTGACGAGGCGGGTCTTGGCGGGCGCCACATCGCCATTGTCACAGATGACACGGTGCGTAAACAGCCCATTGCCGAGGAATTGGTCACCGCTTTGGAGCAAGGTTCGTTTACCTATTCGTTTATCGAGATACCTGCGGGTGATGCGCACAAGTCCCTCGATACGGCCGTCTCCGTGTATGGTGAGCTCTTGGCAATAGGGTTTCGCCGCAGCGACGTGATCGTGGCACTTGGCGGAGGGGTTGTCGGCGATCTCGCCGGTTTTGTCGCAGCGACGTATATGCGCGGGGTGCCGTTTATCCAGGCCCCCACAACCTTGCTGGCGCACGACAGTGCGCTAGGCGGCAAGGTGGGTGTAAATCTGCCACAAGGGAAAAACCTTGTTGGGGCGTTTTATCCGCCGAAGGCGGTCGTGTTTGACACGAGAGCGCTCTTGTCGTTGCCGCAGCGGCAATGGGTAAACGGCATGGCAGAAGTCATCAAACACGCGCTCATCGGCGATGCCGACTTGTTTGCGACCCTGGAGGCGCAGCCTTTGCGCCAGTGCCCAGATGCGGCCGTCCTCGAACCTATTTTGGCCGATGCCATGCAGGTGAAAGTCAACATCGTCAATGCGGATGAACACGAAACAGGGCTGCGTCAGATCCTCAACGTCGGACACACGATTGGCCATGCTGTTGAACAGTGCTCCGATTACGAATTAGGACATGGCGAAGCGATTGCCATCGGTCTCGTGTTGGAAGCCGATCTCGCCGTGATGCGCGGCATGCTGACGATGGAAGCGCGCGATCGACTCGTGCAACTATTGCTTGCACACGGTTTGCCCATTCGTCCGCAGGAGCGGGATTTTGCTGAGATTGCGAAACGAATCCAGGTGGATAAGAAGCACGGCCGCCGCGGTTGGACGTTCGCACTCCCGCAGGCGATTGGTCGCGTCGAAGTGGTCAGTGGGGTGGAAGAGGACGAGGTGCGTCGCGTGTATCAACGCGCGTTAGAGGGGGAGAGTGCATGAAGGTACGGGGATTGCGCGGGGCGACTACGGTGAAAGCGAACGATCGGGAAGAGATCTGGCGAGCCACGCGTGAATTAATGGAAGAAATCGTACGTCTAAACGACATCGATGTCGACGATGTGGCCAGTGTCATCCTGACGATGACTGCCGATCTGAATGCAGGATTTCCGGCCCTGGCCGTTCGGCAATTGCCGGGGTGGCAGTGGGTTCCTTTAATGTGTGCACGCGAGATCGAAGTACCTGGGTCATTGCCCCGCAGCATTCGGGTCTTGGTGCACCTAAACACGGACAAAGCGCAGGACGAACTGATTCATGTATATCTTGGAGAAGCCGTACAATTGCGGCCTGACCTCGCAACGCGATGAGTGGTATGGCCGCCTGTTCTGGCAGGCGTTTGCCGGTTGACGGGGGGCGGTTCGGCCGCTACCATGTCTATAACAGATCGATTGGCCATTCGGCAGTCGAGTAGAGTGAGTTGAGGTGAGCGGGTGTTGGCAAACGTGGTTTGCCGATGCTCGAGTTGAGAGGAGACATCGAAAGTGAATGATTTGGTACAAACTGCGTTACGCACCGTCGTCGCGGGCCAGACACTCGACGTGACGGCTGCAGACGCGTTTATGAATGAATGGATGCAAGGCCGCGTGACACAGGCACAGGCTGCCGCCTTGGTCAGTGTCATGGCGGCTCGCGGTGAACAACCTTCGGAAATTGCGGGATTTGCGCGGGCCATGCGTCGGCACGCATTGCATATTACGGCTCCTGCCAGTGCCATTGATACGTGTGGCACCGGTGGAGATGGCCGTGACACCTTCAATATTTCAACCACAGTTGCATTTATTGCCGCAACTGCAGGGATTCCCGTGGCCAAACACGGCAATCGAGCCGCTTCGAGCCGAAGTGGCAGTGCTGACGTATTGCAGGCCTTGGGTGCCGAGATCGAGCTGTCCACCGAGGCGTGTGAGCGTCTGCTCGCCGATACTAACCTCTGTTTCCTCTTTGCGCAAGTCTTTCACCCCGCGATGAAATATGCCGCTCAAGTTCGTCGGGAGCTTGGGTTCCGAACCATTTTTAATATCCTGGGTCCTTTGACCAATCCTGCAAACGCTCGCCGCCAGGTCCTCGGCGTGTTTAAACCGAGTCTTGTGCCAACCGTGGCTGATGCGCTTTTAGAATTGGGTGCAGAGCATGCTTTGGTCGTGCACGGCGACGGCGGTTTGGACGAGTTGTCGCTATCGGGTCCGACGCAGGTGGCCGAGGTCAGGGCTGGTCGCATCGAAACGTATGTCATTTCGCCGGAAGAAGTCGGACTCGTGCGTGCCCCAGTATCTTCTATCACGGGAGGAACTCCCGCAGAGAACGCTGACATGATTCGCAAGGTATTGCAGGGAGTGAAAGGGCCTAAGCGCGACGTCGTGTTACTCAATGCGGGTGCGGCTCTGTACGTGGGTGGCAAGGCGGCGAGTATCGCGGAGGGCGTTGACCTTGCGGCGCAGCTTATCGATAGCGGCGCGGCGCTTGCGAAGCTGGAACAGTTCGTGGCAGGCACGCAAGATCATGCGCAGTCTGTGCAAGCGGGAGAGGTGCACTAATATGGCGACCATATTGGACAACATTTTGGAGACCAAACGGCAGGAAATTGACCAGTTGCGTCTCGCTGCGAATATAGGAAAGCTTGTGCGTACGCGAACGACGCCATACCGGTCTTTGCGACAACGGCTTGTCGAACGTGGAAAATTAGGCGTTATCGCAGAAATTAAGCGCAAAAGCCCATCGAAGGGTACAATTCAAACACAGGTCGACCCGGTTGCGCGTGCACAGGTGTACGAGCGAGCAGGAGCGGCCGCCATTTCGGTCTTAACGGATCGAGAATACTTTCAAGGTACGATTGACGACTTGCGGGCAGTTCGGGAGTGCGTGGCCATACCCGTGTTGCGCAAGGATTTTATCATTGATGAGTTGCAAATCGACGAGGCGGTAGGAGCCGGAGCAGACGTCGTGTTGTTAATTGCAGCGGCAATGCCGCCGGCAAGGCTATCTGAACTCTCCGCATACGCCAAGGCACAAGGCCTCGAAGTGTTGTTAGAAGTTCACAATGCGGACGAAGTCGAGGCGGCTCTCGCGGCAAATCCGAGCATTCTTGGCATTAACAATCGCGACTTGCACACGTTTGAAGTCGATTTGGGCGTCTCGGAAGCCATTTTGCGAGAGCTGCCTGCTGATGTCGTGGTCATTGCCGAGAGTGGGGTTTTTGGCCCTGCGGACGCGAGTCGGATGGCGGCGGCAGGGGCTCGTGGCATTCTCGTCGGTGAGTTGCTCATGCGGCATGCCAATCTTGAGGATGTTGCGACGTGCTTGTCGGAGTTGCAGGTGCCGTATGAGAGCCTGGGGAACATTCGATGAGTGATCGCCCATTTGTAAAAATCTGCGGTCTGCTCCCTGGTGATGATCTCGCCTTCACAAAGGATTCTTGGATCACGCACGTGGGTTTTGTCATGGTACCTTCTTCCCGGCGTTTCGTTACACCAAGAGCGGTTTTAGGCATGGTGGAGCAGGTTCGGGATCAGGTACAGACCGTTGGCGTGTTTTCAAATGCGGATCTCGAGTCGGTTCAGGAGGCCGTCCGCATTGCACACCTCGACGTTGCACAATTGCACGGAAGTGAATCTGTCGAACTTTGCGGCAGTTTGCAAGACGCGGGATGCAAGGTTTGGAAGGCCATCCCGGTACCCCTTCGCAATCCAGATTTAAAGTCCATTCTACAGGCTTGTGCACGCTATATGCCCGTCGTCGATGCGATTTTGCTAGACGCCAAACCGCCAAAAGACGCCGGGGGCGGTGTGACGGGAGGACACGGGGTCGCCTTCGATTGGACTATTTTATCCGATATATGTACGGCTCTTGGTGGATTTCCATTGTGGGTGGCAGGTGGTATTGCACCCGAGAACGTCCACACATTGTTCCGTACCTGTAAACCATATGGAATTGATCTGTCTTCAGGCGTTGAGACGGACGGGCGCAAAGACGCGAAACGGATTGCGCAATTGATAAAGGCGGTGGCGAGCATTGAGTATGCAGAATAACTACGCATTTCCTGACTCAAACGGCCGTTACGGGCAGTTTGGGGGACGGTATGTGCCAGAGACCCTGATGTCGGCTTTGTTGCAATTGGAACAGGATTATCTGCGTTTGCGCGCCGATGCGTCGTTTCAGTCGGAATTGGCCTATTACTTAAAGCAGTATGCAGGGCGCCCTACACCCTTGTATTTTGCCGAACGGCTGACTGAACATCTCGGCGGACCGAAGATTTACTTAAAGCGTGAGGATTTAAACCATACTGGGGCCCACAAAATCAACAACGCCATAGGACAAGGACTGCTTGCATTGCGCACTGGCAAACGGCGGATTATTGCGGAGACGGGCGCTGGACAACACGGTGTTGCCTCCGCGACCATTGCGGCGCGATTTGGCCTTGAGTGTACGGTCTTTATGGGCGAAGAAGATATGCGGCGACAGGCTCTGAACGTATTTCGCATGCGCATGCTAGGTGCAGAGGTCGTCCCGGCGATGAGCGGCACCCGTACCTTAAAGGATGCAACGAACGAGGCCATTCGGCACTGGGTCTCACATGTCGATGACACGCACTACGTCATTGGTTCGGTCGTGGGACCTCACCCATATCCGCAGATTGTACGCGACTTTCAACGCGTGATCGGAGATGAAACGAAAGAACAAATTCTCGAACAGGAAGGACGCTTGCCTGATACGATTGTCGCCTGCGTCGGTGGTGGCAGCAACGCCATGGGTATGTTTTTTCCATTTGTCGAAGATACACAGGTACAGCTTGTTGGCACCGAGGCCGCAGGACATGGTATCCATACGGAACATCACGCGGCCAGCATCAACAAAGGGCGCCCCGGTGTTTTGCACGGCGCTAAGACGATGCTCCTTCAGGATGAATATGGCCAGGTGACGCCTGCACATTCGATTTCGGCAGGACTTGACTATCCGGGAATTGGACCAGAGCATGCGCATTTTGCAGAGAGCGGGCGTGCGACGTACGTGCCGGTGACCGATGAGGAGGCTTTATCGGCGTTTTACCTCTTGTCTAAGTTGGAAGGCATCATCCCGGCGCTCGAGAGCGCCCATGCCATCGCGTATGTGGTACGTGAGGCACAGCGCATGCCCAAGGACAGCATTGTCGTCATCTGTCTGTCAGGCCGCGGCGATAAGGATGTCGAGCAGGTGGCGCACATGGAAGGAGGGCTCGCTGATGGAGCGAATTCGTGATGCATTTGCTTCCCTTGGCTCGAACCGGGCATTGATTCCGTTTATCGTCGCTGGCGATCCGGACTATGCAACATCTCTCGCCATTGCCCGTGCCATTCTGGAATCGGGTGCAGACATGCTCGAAATTGGTTTTCCGTATTCAGATCCGTTGGCCGATGGCCCGGTCATCCAGGCTGCGGCCCTGCGTAGTCTGAATCGCGGGTGTCAGCTTCCGGACTGTTTCCGTCTCGTGCAAGACTTGCGCAAGGAGACGAACAAGCCGCTCATCGCGTTTACGTATGTCAATCCATTGATGCAGTACGGTGCAACGCGGTTTTTTGCTGAACTTGCCCAAGCAGGCGGTGACGGCGTGATCGTGCCCGACGTACCGCTCGAGGAAGCCCCTGATTTGGCGAATGCTGCAGAGAAACAAGGCATTGCCTGGATACCGCTTGTTGCCCCGACGTCAGGAGAACATCGCGTTCAAGCGATCGCGCAACAGGCTCGCGGCTTTGTTTACTGCGTTTCGTCGCTGGGCGTCACGGGTGAGCGCAGTGCCATTTCCACACAGGTGGAGTCGTTGGTGCAAGCCGTCAAACGCCATACGAATTTACCGGCCTGCGTCGGTTTCGGTGTTAGTACTCCAGATCACGTGCGTGAAATCGCCGGCTATGCGGATGGCGTGATCGTCGGGAGCGCCTACGTGCGGCGGATTGGCGACGCGGCAAGTGGTGGTGGCGACGCCATCGACATGGTCAGCCATTTCACGATGAGCTTGAAAGACGCGTGCCGTGGTTAATCCGTACCGTTTAACCATTGTCCATCTCTTAAAACGTGTGATAGACTTTTCAAACAATTATGTATGCAGTTGTGCTTGAAGGCGCGCGATTGCGAAGGAGAGAGAACCATGATTGTCGTCATGAAGGAGGGCGCGTCGAAATCTGAAATCGAGCGCGTCATGCAACTGTTACAGAGCAAGGGACTTGGGACACATCTTTCCGAGGGCGTAGAAATGACGGTTATTGGTGTCATCGGACAAAAGGAAAAGGTGCGCGAATTAGGCATCGAAGGCTTGCCTGGGGTCGAAAAAATCGTTTCCGTCAGCTATCCTTTTAAGCTGGCCAGCCGGCCATTCCATCCGGATAACACGACCATTGAAATTTTAGGTCATGTCGTAGGCGGTGATGAGCCGACGATTATCGCTGGCCCGTGTTCCGTCGAGTCCAAGGAGGGCCTGATTGAGATCGCTCAGGCAATAAAGGCCAGCGGCGCACACATGTTGCGTGGTGGCGCGTTTAAACCGCGGTCGTCCCCGTATTCCTTCCAGGGACTTGGCGAAGAAGGACTGAAGTACCTGGCCGCTGCGCGCGAGGCGACAGGCTTAGCCGTGGTATCCGAGATCATGGAGCCAGGCTTGGTCGATCTCGTTATCGATTATGTCGATGTCTTGCAGATTGGCGCGCGCAATATGCAAAACTACGCCTTGCTGAAGGCGGTTGGCAAGACGAATCGCCCTGTGCTGCTCAAACGGGGCTTTTCAAATACGATCGAAGAGTGGCTGATGTCCGCAGAATATATTCTGTCTGAAGGCAATCCGAACGTCATCTTGTGTGAACGCGGTATTCGCACCTTTGAAACCTATACGCGAAACACCTTGGACTTAAACGCCATTCCCGTGGTTCAGCACCTTTCGCATTTGCCGGTACTTGTCGATCCAAGCCACGGTATTGGCCATTCGCGCTATGTGACGGCCATGGCACGCGCAGGTGTGGCTGCTGGGGCCGCGGGCGTGATCGTAGAGGTGCACAAGAAACCGGAAGAAGCGTGGTCGGATGGCAACCAAACCATCACGCTGGAAGAGTTTGATCGATTAGCCAAACAGGTTCGAGATACGCATCGCTTGGTTCGTGAATATCAACTGGAAGCGAGTCGGAGCTGAGTGAGCAGTCACTTTAAACGCGTGTTGGTGATTGGGGCGGGGCTCATAGGTACATCCATGGCCCTCGCCCTTCGCCGTGCCTACGGAACCATCTTGGTTGATGCCGTCGAACGACACGACCAATACCGTAGCGAGGCGCAAAGATTGGGCGTCTTTCATCACGTATGGCCGGATATCGCGGCTGTGTCACCCGACTATGAGCTTGCCGTGCTCGCGATACCTTCGCGGGCAGCTTGTGATCTCGCGGAAACGGTCAGTGAACTGGCGAATTGGACGATGGACGTGTGCAGCATTAAACGGCCAATTGTCGATGTGTTTTCGCGGCTCATGGCAAACGGCAGGCAGTGCGTACCGACGCATCCGATGGCGGGAAAGGCGAACGGAGGACCCGGATTTGCTGATGCCGATTTATTCGTTGGGCGTCCTTGGCTCTTCCTGGAGACCCATCCGGCACCGCTAGAATTGGAGCACATGGTGGTGGACCTAGGTGCAATCCCAACCTACGTTCGTTGTGCGGACGATCACGATCGCAATCTCGCCTATCTCAGTCACGGCATCCATGTGACTTCGCTCGCTGCAATGCAAGCGGCAACGGGAGTCGACTGTGATGTGGCCGCGAGGATTGCAGGGCCGGCGTTTTGGGATATCACACGGCTTGCAGCTTCCCCAAGCGCATTTTGGGTAGACACACTCCTCGACAACCGCGATTTTGTGTTAGGCTACCTAGACCGGCTGCAGGCGCAGGTTCGCCAGTTTGCAGAAGCACTGCGGGCGGGGAATGCGGAGTCCTTGCGCGAATTGCTGGATCAAGCGCGGGCGTCTCGAGAGTGTGTCGAGTCTGCTCGCGACAAGGCGAGAAACGAGACTAGTGACTAACCTGAAAAAACACTGTAAACGTGGTATTGACAGCGTTTACAGACGGGTGTATTCTTATAGCCGAAGGGTGTTATGTTCTGATTTCTCTCCACTCCTAGCAGAATCTCCTGTTTGGGAATCCGTGAAAGCGGATTCCTCCTTTTTTTTGTCGCCACGGATGCATACATCTTCTTGTTTGCAAAATCCTAAGCTTGTATACAGCCCAGATATGCCCAGGAGGTCGACATGGTTGTCTTTCCGCAGGCGGATGGCCGATTGTATGTCTCTCGTTCGCTGGATCGCTCAGGTCACTTAGAAACCAACCATTCGTCTCTCACACTGGATGATTTCGCGCAACCCATTCAGTTTTTTGACGAGGTAACCGTCTATCAGGTTTCCCCACTGCGATTGCGAGAACTGGCTCGCGGTGGACGCTCTGCCGGCGATGTCCTGCAGTACCTGCGTCAGATTGCACAAGCACCGATACCGATTCAGGTACAGCACACCATTATCGCAGAAATGAAGTCTGCATCGCTTGCATCGCCGGAACCTACGGTAAAGGTGACGCCGGCAGCCGAATTGGCCATCGACTTGCGCCAAGAAAAGGCGTTGCGCGCGTATCAGTACAACGCGGTGCAGGCGTTTCTGAACGGTCCGGCGCATGGCGTGATCGTCTTGCCTTGCGGCGCCGGCAAGACCGTGGTTGGAACGGCCATTCTTGCAAGCCTGCGCATGCCGACGTTGATTCTCGCTCCTAATGAGGCCGCATGTGAACAGTGGAAACAACACCTGCTTGCGTGGACCACGCTGTCCGAGTGCGATCTCGATGTGCATGCCGACAACCCAGACAAACCTGTCGCGATTGCGACCTATGGCCGTTTGGTCGCGCGTGATCGAAAGGGTCAGCTGCGTCGCTTGGAGCGCTATCGCCAACGAGGTTTTGCGTTGGTGATTTACGACGAAGTCCATACGTTACCTGCCCGATGGTTTCGGCTTACATCCGAACTTGCGGCCGCACGAAAACTCGGGCTGAGTGCGACGCTCGTTCGAGAAGACGGGCGCGTTGGGGATGTACTGTCACTCGTTGGGCCGGTCGTCTTTCAGACGCAGGCGCGCGATTTAACGGACTCCGGACATTTGGCGCCTGTACGTTGCGTGGAAGTTCGGGTTCCGCTTATTGGACGCGACAGACAAGACTATGAAAGAGGAAGTGCGGCGGACAAGCACCGGATTGCGGCACAGAACCCTTCTAAATTGGATGCCGCAACAGAGATTTGTGCATTACATCGCGCAGAGCGCACCCTCGTGATGGGGTACTACACATCACCGCTACACGAGCTTGCGAATCGCTTGCGCGTCCCCGTCATCGATGGTCGCACTCTTCATTCCGAACGGCTGCGCCTGTACAACGAATTTCGTGCCGGTGGCCTACCTGTCCTCATCGTGTCCAGAGTGGCGAATGCGGCCATCGACCTGCCATCCGCGACGATCGCTGTGCAATTGTCGGGTCTGTATGGTTCCCGTCAGGAAGAGGCCCAACGGCTTGGGCGAATCCTCCGCCCCAACGGCAAGCAAGCGATTTTTTATTCGCTTGTGAGCGACCAAACGGTCGAAGTCAGACGCGCTTTTCACCGCCAAAGCTACTTGGTTGAACAAGGATATACGTATGAAATCGTTGCCGTCGACGCGTTGTACCAAGGAGGTTGAAGCACATGAGGCTGAGCGAGTGTCTAAACCATGCGTCCATTTCCACACTGCAAGCCATTGCCCAAAACTTACAGCTGTCGTGCACGATGTACTCGAAGCTCGATCTGGTGCAATCCATTTTGGAATCGCTACGAAATCCTTTATCTTTGGCGGAACAATTGGATCAATGGCATGAAGAATGGGGTGTTTCGCTGAGGCGGATCGCTCTGCATCGGCGCAATGTTTTTGCCAAAGAAGAGATCGAACATCTTTTGGCCTCGGCTGGCCATGACACCGTCAATGGCCTTCAGAAAGCCCTAGCTCAAGGCTGGTTGTTTTTACAAAACGATTCTTCACGTCGGCGCTATTACATCGTCCCCAAAGACATACAGATGGCCCTGCGCGATGATTTTCAGCGTCGTTGGCGCGCGCAGGTTCGGGTACGCACGGACGATCCGCTCGTGCAAGTGGATGAAGGGATGGCCGCGCTGCATGATTTACACACCCTCTTACAGTACGTTCAGCAGCGCGAAGTGCGGTTGACCGCAAGTGGGGCCATGTATAAACGGCATGTACAACAATTGATGGAACTCTTTGAAGTCGAGGAGTCCATTGAATTGCCGCAATGGAGGTTTGGCTATGGCCGCCGCACGTACGACTACCCGGATCGTCTCGCATTGTTGTACGACTTTGCCTACGACGAAGGCATCGTGATCGAGCGTCAAGATGAGCGGTTGACCGTCGATCCCGCTCGCTTGTCGGACTTTCTTACTCTGGGTCGCAAGACCCAATTGCGGCGGCTTTTGCAGTTTTACGTGCGCACCTATCGGCGGCCGATTCCTCGACTGTACGACATCATGGAGACCATCCGGTTACTGGCGGATGTGTGGACTTCGAATACGTCTCTGTATGCGATTTGTGCGCCACAGATACAGGCTTTTTATTACGACCAGCCGACGGACGTCTGGGATCAGCGGGTTGTCAAGATGTTGGTCCATCTTGGTGTGGCCAGGATTGGTTATGATGACGATTCAGGGGAGCGATGGTTTCAAATCACAAAACTCGGTCAAGAATTACTAACACAGGACGAAGCCGATTTGCCAGACGAGCTAACTTACCAGCAAGCGGCTCTGGTTGTGCAGCCTAACTTTGAGATTGTGGTCATGGTGCCGGATGCCCGGATGGAGGCTCAAATTGCCGAATTCGCGGAACTGAAGAGCAGTGGGGCCTTGCGGGTGTATCGAATCCTCGATCGGACGGTCGAAAGGGGCTTGTCGCTTGGGCGAGACTTCGAGGCGTGGCGAGCGCTTTTGGCCACACGCGGAATGGCGCCGATACCTGTCAACGTCGATCGCATGCTCGCCGAGTGGGTGGGACGCGGAGGTGTTCAAGCGGCCGGACTAGGTTCTTAGATTGTCACGGCAGTTGTAGAGCCTCGTGAAAAAGCGACGAGTGCAGGAAAAGAAGGCAAAGCCACCGAATAGAATGAACAAACAATTCTTAAGTTTGCTGGTGCTGCTCGCTGGACGCTTCGGAGACTTCGTGAAGCAGGGAGGAGAATGGCTATGGGAACCATCGTGACCGTTGCTGAAAAGAAACATTTTCTGCGCTGGTTTCTGGCCAATTACGATTTGCAAAGTCGTGAGGCGGAAATGCTGCTGCGCTATATGATGACGCGTGAAAACGTGTTGCAACGCGTTCATTTCGTCGATAACTTCCGTCACTTTTCGCGCGTCATCGTCGTCTCGACAACCTGTGTGCATGTCGCTCCTTTCCGCTACTATCGCCGCAATAAGCCGGTGACTACCGATGTGGAACAGGCGTTTATGGATCTGTATCAGCATCCAGATGAGGACATCTATGTAGGACTATTCTTCAAAGACCGTTCATCTTGCCCTGAATTTGCGTCTGTTCTCGAAGAGCCCGTGCGCACGGACATGGATCCGGCGATGCGCGAAATGCTATCCTTGCAGGCCGAGTGGGTCATTGATCAGGCCTTGCGCGCCCACCGCCGCGAGGAATTGATGCGAGCAGTCGACGATGCATTGGATTCGGGGGATAGGGCGGCGTTTCTCATCGCGAGCCAGCGGCTCATCGCGTTTGATCAAGGTGAATTGACAGCCGCCTCATCTCTGTAAACCGCTGTGGCAAATCGCAGTCTGTAACCATCAGGTGTCCGGCTGCGGCTGGACACCTTTTGTCGATGTCGCGCGCGATCCACGCGGGCCTGCGCACTGGCTCTCCCTTAATCACGAAAAGAGTTTACGGCGGCGGCGTGCAACGGATGAGGGTTCTCCGTCGTATGTAAAGCCTTCTCCCAGCACTTCGTGTACAGGGTTGACGGTAACGAATGCGGTCGGATCGACCTCCGAGATGATTCGCTGGACGCGCATGACTTCCTCCCGCGACACGACACAATAGATGACCTGGCGAGCTGTGCCTGTGTAGCCCCCACGCGCTTGTAGCAAGGTCGTACCGCGGTCTAATTGCTTGTGAATTTCGGCCGCAATTTCTTCGTGTTTGTCCGAAACAATCATGACCGCTCGTCCACTCGATGCCCCTTCAATCACAAAGTCGATCACGCGGCTCGACACAAACAGTGCGACGAGTGAGTACATCGCGACTTCCTTACCGATGATCACCATGACGAGCAGGATGACGATGAAGTCGATGGCGAACAGCGTTTTGCCCATGCCGAGCCCTCGGTAGTGGCGCAGAATGCGAGCGATGATGTCCGAACCCCCGGTTGTTCCCCCTGTACGAAAGATGAGGCCAAGGCCAATACCTGTGATCACGCCGGCATAGAGCGCGGCGAGCAGCGGATCGTGCGTCGGCACTTGTAGATGCCTCGTCGCTTCCGTGAACACGGACACGCCGATGACGCCAACCGCCGTTTTGAGGACAAATTCATGTCCAAACAGCCGCCAGGCGACGATAAGCAACGGGATGTTCAAGATAAAAAATGACACGCCAACCTGAATATGCAACTTGTACAAGAGTAGCAGTGAGACGCCGACAAAGCCACCTTCCGCGAGGTGGTTGGCGACAAGAAAGCCGTTGAGGCCAAGCGAATAAATGAATGCGCCAAGGACAATCATGAACCATTGGACCGATTTTTGAACCATCCTCTGGACCCCTTTGAAACATCGCTCATCACCGAGTCAATGTCACCTGAGTTCCATGGTATTATACGGGCTTAGGCCAAATTACCGCAATCTTGCTCGTGCCATCACGAGCATGCTTAAGAACCAAAGCGATACCCACCCGAAGGCGGTGTATGCATACGCCACGATGGCGCGAAAGCCAAAGTGGCTTAACAGCCCTGCTGCCACGAGCGCGATTAGGCTTGCAAGCAACACGTGACGTCGCGATCGCGCAACGGTGGCCGCCATGCTGTAGATGTTGCCGACGAGCGTCGAATAGATTTCGCCAAAGAGAACGGCGATAAACAAGGCGGTCAGCCATCTCGGAAACTGCGCCGCAATATAGCCCATTGGGATGGCATATTCGCCAATCTGGGGCATGTAGGCGAATAAGCTGAACGCGACACAGGCGAGGAGCCCGCCTAGTCCTAGGGCGCCAAGCAGTGCTCCTTGCGAGAGCACTTTGCGGGAGCGGATTTGCCCACCTAACGGCACGAGCACACCAATGGATAAACCGATGTTCAATGAGGCGTACAGCAAGGCGTTCAACCACACCGGCAATCCAAATTGATTGGTAATACCAAGCGGGTGAAACGCGTGTTCGAAGCCGTTTCTGAAAAGTGCAGTGTGTGCTGTAACGAATAGCACAAACGCCGTCAACGATGGGACAATCAAGGTATTGACCTTGAGCAACCCGTTCATGCCAAACATCATCGTCCACATCGTTACCGCAATACCAATGACCACACCAAGCGAGAATGGCAACCCGAGGCGCTCGCGAAACAGTTCTCCTGTACCCGCCAGCATCGCTACCGTCGTACCAAACAACATGACCAAAACCACGCCGTCCATCGCCTGCGCGAGCCGCGGCGGGAACACGTAGGTGGTCAGATCGCGAAACGACTTGGCGCCTAGTTTCGCGCCTAGGGCCATTAGCCGATAACCTAGCCAGGCGAAGACGAGGGTGACAAGTCCAATGGATGCGTAGGCGACCATGCCGTACTGTGCGAAGAATTGATAGATTTCCCGACCTGAAGCAAAGCCCGCGCCAACGACCGTGCCAATGTATACACATGCAACTTGCAGGGTCAGCCATCGCGATCGCATTGTCCATCCCTCCCAAATCCTTCTGAATTTATATGGACACTCTCGCCGAATCATGACGACGTGGACATGTTCCTAGCGCGTCGCCAATATACATCTACTGCGTGTCCAAGCCTGGCCGGGCGGGACCGAAGACAACCGTACATTCGCGCTGCGGCGGCGCGCAAGGAGGATGTTGGGATGACCGCACTTCAAGCAGTGATCATGGGAATTGTCCAAGGGATCACAGAGTTTTTGCCCATCAGCAGTTCCGGCCATATCGTGTTATTCGAAAAACTGATGCACGTGCAAGTGGAACAGGATACCTTGTTCATCTTGCTCCTACACATCGGAACGCTGATGGCAGTCGCATATGCGATGCGCAAAGAAGTGGTTTGGCTGTGGAAACACCCGAGGTCTCGCGTAACGTGGATGGTCCTGGTGGCGTTGCTGCCCACCGCAGTGATTGGTGCCTTGTGCGAGGAATGGTTTGATAACCTGTTTGAGTCGGGCGTGACGATTGGCCTCGAGTTCGTCGTGACCGGTATCATCTTGTGGTGGATCGACTCCATTGAGGCCGGACCAAAGACAGAATCGTCCATGGCGCTAGCCGATAGCCTGTGGATTGGCACATTGCAAGGCATCGCCATCCTGCCAGCACTGTCCCGTTCCGGGTTGACGATCGCCGGCGGCTTATGGCGCGGTATGGATCGCATGGCGGCGACGCGGTTTTCGTTTTTGTTATCGATCCCGGCGATTCTCGGCGGCACGCTGGTTAAGCTCGACGACATCGTCGAGGCACCGGCAAAGGCGTTGATGTTACCATGGGGAGAGATGCTGTTGGGCGCACTGGCGGCGGCGGTTGCAGGGTACTTCTCCGTTCGCTGGACGACGTGGCTGGTGGCGCGTTGCAAAATGCGTGTGTTCGCTGTGTATACCTTCGCGATTGCCGCTTTCATCCTGTACGATCAACTGTTCGCTCACCGCTGGTTTCCACCTCTTGTACACTGAGCGCGGAGCAAGCGCACGACGAAGGGCGAACCTGGGGCAGATTTCCCTGGGTTCGCCTTCTTCGTTGGCGAATAAGGACTGGGGGACAGGTAAGGCCATAGCTTTACTGTCCGTTCCGTTGTTCTGTAGACCCATACGAAAACCGGCGGCTCGTGGCATGAGCAGCCGGCTAGGTTACCGTGTGCTGTTTTCTTATACGAGGAGCTTACTTGATGCGGGCGTAAAAGCGGATGATGCGCAGGCGCTTGGCCATGGCAAAGACAAACGAACAAGCGAGCAAGACGACCAACCCCATTAACCATAGAGACAACCCCGATGAAGCGATTTGCCAAAACGAATGCGTTCCTTCCGCTGTCAACACTGCTGTGTGCTCTGTGAGTGGCGCCATCGCTCGTGCGGCTTCGCGGCCCATGCCAGACAGGTAGAGAACGACGGTAATGAGCGCAGCGAGAAATGCGTGCAAAAAGCGCGCGATAAAATACGGTTTCATACGAATATCTGTGTTTGTCAATACGCTTGCCACCTGTGCATGTACGCTCAGCCCGCTCCATGCGATGATCCCGCTGACCAGGGCGAGCCGCTGTAACAGTGGCGCGTGGACCGCTGCAGCCTGGGCGCTGCCGATGTCCAATTCAAGCGCGCCCGCCAACGTTGGACCGACAAGCCCGCCGTGGATATGAAACAGATGGTAAATGAGAGCGACTGGCCAACCAATCACGGCCATAATGCCGCTGATGTGAAGAATTTCGATGAGCACTGCGAAAAACACGATAAACCCAGAGATCATGAGAATGGTCTGAACCGACTCACTTACGGCATTACCAAGAAGTTTGCCGAAGGGACGACCATCTTGTTCCCGTGCGGCCAACATTTCTTGGAATGCACGAACGAGAATGTTGCCTTGGGTACGGATTTCTTCACGCTCCTGCATTTCTTTTAGGTGCGTGGGATCTTTGCGCCCCCAAAACTTAAAAGCCACACCGACGAGGAACGATGAAATGTAGTGTGCGAGAGCGAGTAGACCGCCTAAGGCTGGCGACTTGAACATGCCGACGGCGACTGCGCCAAACATAAATAGCGGATCGGCTGTGTTCGTGAAGGCAAGCAACCGCTCTCCTTCAATCCTCGTACATTGATTGGTTTCGCGGAAACGGGCGGTGATCACAGCGTCCATAGGGTAGCCTGCGGCCAATCCCATCGACAGAGCAAACGCACCAACACCAGGAACGCTAAATAGTGGGCGCATCAGTGGTTCGAGCAACACCCCAAAGCCGCGTACAACTCCCAATCCGAGCAATAATTCGGAAACAATAAAAAATGGGAGTAGCGATGGGATGATGATCTCCCAACAGACTTTCAACCCTTCCATACCCGCTTCATAGCCCGCTTTTGGGTACACGACGAGGGCGAGTGTGAAGATTACAGCCATGGTCGCCAGGATGACCGTGAAAACTCGCCCCTTTTTTTCTTTGCCCAAACGATTCACTCCTTCTTGGCAACCAGTCGGCATGCCGGGCTGGTCCAAAATCGTCCTTACATGCTTATGACAAGCAGGCGCTTTTATGTTTGTGCAAGCTTGTCCGCTATAATGAAGAGTCAAGGGGGACGGGACGATGCACTTGCGGGAAGTACAAGGTCGCGTTGACGCGTACATCAGCCAATTTCGCGAAGGTTACTTTCAGCCGATGACCTTGGTTGTTCGCTTAGCCGAGGAACTGGGAGAATTGGCACGGGAGATCAACCATCACTATGGCGAGAAGCCAAAGAAGAAAGACGAACCCGAAGGCGACATCGCCCTTGAATTGGGGGACTTATTGTTCGTCCTTACCTGCCTTGCGAATCGGCTCGACATTGACATGGAGAAGGCCTTTTTAGCAGTCATGGAGAAGTTTGAAACGCGCGATAAGGATCGCTGGACGCGAATTGGGGAACCGCAACAACCCTAATTGCGACTTAGGCTTTGGTACACACCTTGTCCGGTACGCCTCCGTAAGATGGACGGAGGTGATTTCCATGGACGAGAAGCGGTTTGTTCAATCGGCGTATGCGTACATTTACCTGGGGTTGTACGACGCTGCCCTCGAAGCGTTCGCACGCGCCATTTTGACGAACCCTGACAATCCGGAACTGTACTATCGCGGATCGATCACGGCGCGTCGCAATGATCGCTTACGCTTGGCTGACCACTGGGCCAAACAGGCGGCGCTGATTGCGCCAGGCAATCGATTGTATGCCGAACACTGGCAATCTGTGCATGCGTCGCGGTTGGTCGCCGTCGCTCGCCGGGCTATCGTGCGGGGACGAAAAGCCTTGGCTACGCGCTTACTCGCACAGGCTGCCGTGCTCGATCCGCTCAATCCAGAAGCGAGTCAATTGTTGGCCACCGTTGGGGCTGATGAAAGACTTGTCGCGAAAAGCTACGTACTAGAGAGCGAGGAATCGAACGGTGACAGAACATCCAATACGCGTCGCCATCGCTGGTGCGACGGGGCGCATGGGTAGCACTGCGGTGCAGGCGATTGCCAATGCACAGGGGCTTAGCATCGCCGGTTTGCTTGTACATCGTGCAAACGAGGGCGTACTGGAGAGCCTTGATAGATTCGGACAGGTCTATGTCGATCCGCAAACGCTCATCGACACGGAGCATCCAGACGTGTGGCTGGATCTGACGACACCGAAGTCCGTCGTGCGACACATCGATCTCGCCATCGCTGCGAATATCCGGCCTGTGGTCGGTGCGACTGGCTACAGCGACGCCGATATCGCACGTTGGCAGGCGGAGGCGGCCAAGGCATCGCTAGGCGGGCTCATTTGCCCGAACTTCGCCATCGGCGCACTGTTGATGATGCGCTTCGCAAAAGAGGCCGCACGCTGGATGGAGCGGGCGGAAATCATTGAGCTTCACCACGCGCAAAAACTGGACATGCCCTCTGGTACGTCGCTGCGCACGCGCGACGCGATGGGTGTCGACTACGACGTGCCGATTCATAGCGTGCGCCTACCAGGCCTCGTTGCCCATCAGGAAGTCATTTTCGGGGGTGTCGGGGAAACCTTGACGATTCGCCACGACTCGTTAAGCCGTGAAAGCTTTATGCCTGGCGTATTGCTTGCGTGCCGCAGGGTGGTCGAACTGAACCAGGTTCTTTATGGCCTCGAACACCTGCTTTGGTAGGTCGAGAACGAGAGATGTATCGCGATCGAACAAAAAGGGGGGAGACTTGTGCGGATCGGAATCAGTTGTTATCCGACGGTGGGTGGATCCGGCGCCGTTGCGACGGAGTTGGGTAAGGCTCTCGCCAAGCGCGGGCATGAGGTTCATTTTATCGTCACCGATGTGCCGTTCCGGCTCGGCACATTCGTGGAGCACGTCTACATACACCAGATGGACACCGTCACATATCCCGTTTTGCGTACACCACCATACGATTTCTCCCTGGCCGCTTTGATGGCGAAGGTTATTGACGAGCATCAATTGGATGTACTGCATGCGCACTACGCTCTCCCGTTTGCCGTGTGTGCGCACCTTGCACAGGAAATGGCCCACCACCCGGCTAAGGTTGTCACGACGTTACACGGCACCGATGTGACGGTTCTGGCTCAGGACACGAGCCTTAAACAGGTCATTAAGCTCGGCATCGAGCGAAGTGACGCGGTGACCGCCGTCAGTGAGAGTTTGATTGGGCAGACGCGCGAGCTGTTTGAGACCAATAAGCCTATCCGTTGTGTGTACAACTTTATCGATCCCGATGTCTTTCAGCCCCAGTGTGGGCAATCGGTCCGGAAATCACTGGCGCGACCCGGGGAGCGTGTGCTCTTACATATTTCGAACTTCCGGCCTGTCAAGCGAATTCAAGACGTGATCGACGTCTTTGCGCGTGTGCAGACACAGGTAGCCGCTCGCCTCGTGATGGTCGGCGAAGGCCCGGAGTACAACGAAGCGCGCAACCAAGTTGAACGTCTGCGCCTAGGCGACAAGGTGGACTTTCTCGGTAGACAAGACGAGGTCGCGCCGCTTGTCGCGGCGGCAGATTTGCTTCTGTTGCCGTCCTCGAAGGAAAGTTTCGGGCTCGTGGCGCTCGAAGCCATGGCATGCCAGATCCCCGTGATCGGCACGTTTGCAGGCGGCATCCCGGAGGTCGTATTGCACGGGCAAACTGGATTCCTATCGCCGATTGGGGATGTCGAGGAAATGGCCGCCCACGCTGTCCGACTGTTGACGGACGGCGCGCTCTATCGGCGGTTCGCCGAGGCTTCACGCAGGCGCGCTGTAGAACATTTTCACATCGCGGACAAGGTTGCGGAGTACGAACAACTCTATCGCGAGGTATGTAGCCAATGAAAGAGGGGCGATGGCTCGTCCCCCCCGCCGTACGACCGGTCCTAAAGGCACTTGCCGCCGCCGGACACGACAGTTATCTGGTAGGAGGGGCAGTGCGCGACATCGTGTTGGGACGCTCCCCGCATGATCTCGATGTCGCGACGAGTGCCCGGCCGGAGGAGATCAAACGTCTCTTTGCCCGCACGATTGACACGGGGATTCGCCATGGCACGGTGGCAGTTGGCACCGAAGACGGTTGGATTGAAGTGACGACCTTTCGCTCCGATGGACCCTACCTGGACGGCAGGCATCCGCAATATGTCGTGTTCGAAAGCCGCTTGGAATCGGATCTCGCTCGGCGAGACTTTACCATGAACGCAATGGCGCTCACCATGGATGGCGAGTTGGTCGATCCGTTTGGCGGGCGCAGCGACTTGCAACTCGGCCGCTTGGCCTGTGTCGGAGATCCGCAGCGGCGCTTTCGCGAAGATGGGCTACGTCTGATGCGCGCATTGCGTTTTGCGGTGACCTATGATCTCGAGCTCGCCCCTGCGACGAAAGCTGCTCTCTGGGAGGTATGCGATGCCATTCGCCCGGTGGCCAAAGAGCGGATTGGCCAGGAGCTATTGCGGCTCAGCGAAGGGCATTGGTATCGGCGAATCGAGCTTTTGGCAGGTTGTCCGCTTTGGCAAACGATTGGCGGCCCGCTTGCTCTGTTGCCAATAGCCGTCGCAGCGATTCGCCAACGATATCGCCCGATGCAGGTGGATGCCCCGCCACCGACGGGTCTGCCCGCGATCGCGCTCTGGTACGCCATGGTCGACGGCGGCCCCCAACACGCGTACCAATTGGCGTTGCAGTTTGCGCTAGGGCGACGGCAGGCGCTGTGGTTGCGCGCGGCTACGACACTGATCCAACGACTCGTGTGTGATTCCACGCACAGTTGGTCTGCCGCCGATCTGTTTGCCACCAATCGCGAAGTTGCTCAAGAGGCTGCCTACGCATGCGCCTGGTTGTTTGCCGATACGCCCGAAGTCGTCCGCGGTGCATGGCGTGCCATCGAACAGCAGCCGCTGTGGACCCTGGCCGATCTCGCCGTGAGTGGCCGAGAACTGCAGGCGCTTGGTGCCAATGGCAAAGACATTGGGCGTCTGTTGACGATTCTGCGCGATGCAGTGCTCGCTCGTGAGGTCGCCAATACACGCGAAGCGCTCATGGCGCTGGCGGCTCGCGAACGAGTGCGGCTGCATGCGGAAAAGGGGGAGGAATCATGAACTTCGACGAAAATCCCGTACGAGATCGCCTGATTGCGCTGTTTGCTGAAGCCGCGGGCCCCGTCTCGGGGGAGGAATTGAGTCATGCCCTTGGGCTTTCGCGCACGGCTATCTGGAAACAGATCAAAGCCCTTGAGCAGGTGGGGTTTGCCTTTGCAGCTTCGCCACGCGTGGGCTATCGTGCGGTCACCATTCCGGACGAACTGATGGCTCCGCTCGTCGAGCCCCACTTACCGCTCACAGCTTCATTAGGGCGACCGTTGTTCTGGGCGGCTGAACGTGCGTCGACAAACGTCACTGCACTGGAGTGGGCTGCGCAGGGCCTGCCCCACGGTTCCGTTGTCACGGCCGCCGTGCAGACCGGGGGCAAGGGAAGGCGCGAGCGCGCCTGGGTTTCGCCGCAGGGTGGCATGTGGTTTAGCGTGCTCGTTCGCCAACCGTGTGCGCTCCATCATGCACCCGATCTCACGTTGCTCGCCAGTCTCGCGGTGTGGCGCGCACTGGCCGAAAGCGGCGTTTCTGCGGAGATCAAATGGCCCAACGACATATTGGTGGCCGGGCAAAAGGTTTGTGGCATTCTTGCGCAGATGCGAGCGGATGGCGAATGGGTCGATCACGCTGTGATTGGCATCGGCATCAACGCCAACTTTCCGGCAGAACAGCTGCCCGAGGAGATTCGCCACCGCGCGACGACTATCTTGAGTGCTTGCGGCTTTGCCCTTGAGCGGCCGCGCGTGCTGGCCGCGATTTTGACGGAGCTAGACAGATTGTATCGGGGGCTTGCGACGGGTGAAGGGTTTGCAAGCGTCCGCCGCGAGTGGCTCGCACACTGCCAAACCATCGGTCGCGACGTCGAGGTGGCGATTGGCAACGAAATCGTACGTGGCAAAGCCGTCGATGTCGATGACCAGGGAAGCCTGCTCGTCGAGCTCGCCGATGGGAATGTGCGGCAACTTCATAGTGGCGAGGTGTTGTTCTCGGGTAGCGAGAATCTACGGTGATTCCGAAGCAGGGTTTATGCATAATTGGTGCCCCTTGACAGACGCTAGGCAGAGCGGAACAAGGGGGAAGATCTGTGCAATATGTGGAGTTTGATGCGATTGTTCAGGCGGTCGGGGAGCTGCGGGCTTTGCTGCCGACGGCGACGGGGCAACAGCGCGAGCAATTGGTCGATACTTTAGGGTCTTTGCGCGAGTTGGCCAATCAGGCGCTTGACGCGTGGATGGAATTAGACGAATTGATTGAACAAACGTATGTCGACTTGAGCCTACAGGAGCCGACCACAGATAGCGGTAGTTGGTTCGATGGCATGGCCATAGCGGACGATCTCGCCGTGTGGCAATTCGCAAACGCGTGTGAACTGCGCAAGGGCCTCGCCTACTACGACCTGCACATGTACGAACAGGCTGCGCTGGCGTTCGGCAAAGCGGTTACACAAGAGGGTGACGAATCTGCAGGCACGCGCATCTATCTTGCGCTGAGCCATCTGGCAAACGGTCGCTTGCAGGAAGCGGAGAGGATGCTGGCGGAGGCTTCGCAACGGGCATCCGATGCCATTGAACAGCAAGCGGTGCTGGAGGTTGGCGTGCAATTGGCCGCGGCCAAACGAGATTGGCATACGGCCATCGATCGGTTATTCGATCTTCTAGACACCGATGCCGACAGGGTGGATGTGTGGTACAACCTCGGCGTTTGCCACCTGCGGCTTCGCCAGTGGGCGATGGCTCAGCGTTGTTTTCTCCGCGCGTATCAACGCCGGAAAGAGACCGAGGCGTTGCTTGGCCTCGCCCTCGCGACATGGATGGCTGGCGATCGCGAAGGCGCCGGAGACCTTTGTTCGAGCGTCGCCATGGCGCCTACAGAGTCTGCGCACCATGTACAATTGGCCGCCTCGTTGCTGATTGCCGCGGGGCGAAGCCAAGATGCCGCCAACTTGGCACAGCGATGTTTACACAATCCGGCTGTTTTTTCCACTGGTTATTATATACTGGCTCTGTGCGCCTTTGCCGCAGGCAATATTGGGCGCGCTACTACCCTATGTAAACAGTGTTTGACACTTGAACAAAACCGCGCCGACGCTGCGACACTGCTCGCCGTGTGTTTGTACTTGCAAGGAAATGAAGTGCGGGCAGAAGTCATCGTGCAAAGACAACTCGCTCAGAGCCATGATGTGCCGCCGGTGGTTGCCCTGCTTGCAGGGCGACTCGCGATGCGTCGGGGGCGGTTCGAAGAAGCCGAAGGGTTTCTCGGACAGGCTGCGGCTTCATCACACGCCGCGTCACGGATGCTCGCTCGCCGCTATCAACAGATGTTGGCACGTGAAAAGGAGCTCTTCATTGGCGAGATTTCCACAAAACAGCAATCAGTGCCAAGCCTTTAAATGTTGTGTTAAAGCCCAGGTCCGTTTGCTACAATGGAGTGAGGAACTTGAACTCACGGATTTGGGGTGAAGGCCCAACGTGGATTATGTAGTGGTCGACATCGAAACGACTGGACTCGATCCGGTCGTCGACGACATTGTTGAAATTGGCGCTGTGCGGCTCGTGGATGGCGAGATCGTCGACAGGTACCAGACGTTTGTTCGCCCATCGCGGCCGATACCGCCTGACATCGAGGAATTGACGGGAATTTCGATGGCTATGGTCGAGCAGGCGCCGGGGTTGACGGATGTCATCCCGGCGCTGTTGGCGTTTATGGGCGAAATGCCTATGGTCGCACATAACCTGGCGTTTGACCGAGCTTTTTTACAACGCAAGTGCGAACAGGCCGGATATTCGTTGGCTTCTGGAGATGGGATTTGCACCCTAAACCTAGGACGCGTTTTGGCCCCACGCCTGCACAGTCACCGCCTGGAATATTTAACACGCCGCTTAGCGATTGCTCAAACATCTGCGCACAGGGCTTTGGCAGACGCAGAAGCTACGGCCAAATTGTTCGTGCGTATGGCCGAGAAGGCGCAGAAATTGCCCATTTCGGTGCTCGAGCGGTTAACTCAGATGGCCGCGCTGTACTCGCCTGCTACTGCAGAATGGTTCCAGGCCGTCATGCAAAGCGTGAAAACGAACGCGGTCTCTGAGCACGACAACATTGTCGAGCGCGACGGTCTCGCCTTTACGCGACCGAGTGCGGAAGGCAACGCGAATCTGCGGGTACCAAGCTCCCCCCTTGAAGCATTGCGCGTGGAAGAGATAGCGGACCGCGCGCGGGCATTGCTCGGGCCGGGCGGTTTGCTGAGTCAAATTCTCGACGGCTACGAACCGCGCAAGGGACAGCTTGAGATGTTGGAGAAGGTCAGCCAGGCCCTCGCCGAGGGCAAACATGCGTTGGTCGAAGCCGGAACTGGCACCGGCAAGTCGATGGCGTACCTCGTACCTGCGGCCATGTATGCGGTGACCCGTGGTGAACCTGTCGTCGTCAGCACACATACAATCGCCTTGCAGGATCAGATTGAGCGGCGCGATTTCCCGACGCTGCAACGCTTATTTGGCGGCACGCTCCGCCTCGCGGTGCAAAAGGGCAGGCGCAACTACGTGTGCCTGCGCAAGGTGCGGACAGAGTCATCTTTAGTGACATTTGTCAGTCCGCAAAACGAAATCGAGAGCCTGATGTCGTTGCTTGTGTGGCTCACCGAAACCAAGGACGGCACTCGCGAAAACCTTTCCGCAAGTTCGGTGCCGAGCAACATTTGGTCACGCGTACAAAGCGAGACGGAGTCGTGTATCAACAAACGGTGCCCCTTTTTCCACCCTTGCTATTATTTTCGTGCCAAGACAGCCGCTCAGGATGCACATGTGGTCGTGACGAATCACTCGCTGTTGATGTCCGACCTAAAAGCCGACCACCGGGTGTTGCCGAAATATAGCGCGTTGGTCGTCGACGAGGCCCACCATCTCGAGGAACAGGCGACATCGCACCTTGGCAGTGAGGTGCACAGTGCGCAGCTAGCGGCTTTTGCGCACCGGCTCACGCGCGATCGCGGTAAACATGGGCTACTTCCGGAGTTGGCGAACCGCCTGGCTGAGTCGCACACGACGCCTTTGGGTATCGTCGAAAAATTACAGCTCGCCAGTGAATGGGTCGAGGTCGTGCAGCAGGCGGTCGATGCAGCGTTTGCGCAGGTCGGATCGCTCGTGCCTGAGGGCAAATCGGAGTTTCGCTTGACAGCGGAATGGCTGGAGACAGACGCCTACCGAGGATTTGTGCGAGCCCTGGAGGAGGCTGAGGTTCCTCTTGTCGGCCTCGAGCGTCTGCGCCAGACCTTGCAGGAGCTTGCCAAGGGTGCGGCGACCGACGACGAGGCAGGGCGCATCGTCGACGCCGCAGGATTTCTTGGCACTTGGCTGGACAGTGTACGGCTGCTTGCGAGCACCGTGGAAGAGTTGGCTGGTATGGTGACATGGGTCGAGCGGCGGGGCACAATGCGCCCGCGTTGGAGCGTTCATAAAGCCCCCATCGATGTCGCCGAAACGTTGCAAAAAGCCTTGTTTGATCCGCTCGATCGCGTCATTTTGACGTCGGCCACTTTGTCGGTACGCGGCAGTTTCGACTACGTGACGCGGCAACTCGGACTGACTGCGGCAGCTAGCGCTGGCAACCTGCTTAGTGCATCAGTGGCGTCTCCATTTCATTATGGCACACAGGCTCGCTTGTGCGTGCCAAGCGACGTCCCTGAACTCGCAAAGATGGCTGCGGAAGAAGCGGCTTTGTGGCTGGGCGACTCGCTTTTGCAACTGGCGCGCGTCAGCCGCGGTAGACTCCTCGCCTTGTTTACAAGTCATCAAATGTTGAAGGAGACCGCCCATGTATTGCGGCATCCCTTGCGTCAGGCCGGCATGCAGCTGTTTGCACAGGATGTCGATGGAAGTCGGGCATCCATCCTGGAGGCTTTTCGCAATCAACCGGAGAGTGTCATGTTTGGTGCCCAGTCATTTTGGGAAGGTATCGACCTGCCGGGCGACCAGTTGACGACGTTGGTCATCGTTCGCCTGCCGTTTGCACCGCCGACCCATCCGGTTACACAGGCGCGCCACGAAAAGATCGAGCAAACAGGAGGCAGTCCATTTTGGGCGTCGAGCTTGCCGGAAGCCGTCGTGCGCTTTCGCCAGGGCTTTGGCCGCCTCATCCGGACGCGTCAGGATAAGGGCGTCGTCGTGGTCTATGACAAGCGCTTGGTCACGCAGCGCTATGGTTCGGCTTTTGTCCAGTCACTGCCCGGGATCAGGCCCATCGTCGCACCGGAACGGGACATTCTAACGCAGATTGAGGCGTTTTTGGGATCATCTTCAGCGACGGACAAGCATATTCGATCCGCCCGTCAATCAAGCTAGGGACAGGTGGGTACGGTTTGTCCGGAGGTGATGGCATGCATACGATGTGGCGCGGCTCCATCAGCTTTGGCCTCGTCAATGTGCCTGTGCGCATGTACAAGGCCACCGAGTCGCAGAGCATTCACTTTCGGCAGTTGCACAAAGCGTGTAAATCGCCGATTGCGTACCAAAAGCGCTGCCCAGTTTGCCAGGTAGACGTCGAGGCTACCGATATCGTCAAGGGTTTTGAGTATGCCAAAGGTCAGTTCGTCGTGGTCGAAGAAGAAGAACTGGCTGCACTAGAAAAGGCGCGATCACAAACCATTGATATCGTGCAATTCGCGAGTGCAACAGAAATCGATCCACTATATTTCGATGCATCCTACTATTTGGCGCCTGAGGCCAACGGTCGCAAAGCGTACGCACTGCTCGTCGCGGCCCTGCGCGACACGAGCAAAGTGGCCATTGCCAAGATGGTATTGCGCGCAACTGAAGCTATGGCATGCATTCGCGTTGTCGACGACACGCTTGTTGCACACTCGCTCGTTTGGCCACAGGATATCCGCTCGCGGGCGGAACTGCCCTATGCGGGCGATCCCGTGCCGGTCGGCGAGGAAGAGCTTAAAGTTGCCGTCCAGCTCATCGATCAACTCGTCAAGCCGTTCGATCCGGCGCAGTTCATCGACGAGCGCAGACTCGCCATCGAGCAACTCGTCGAGCAAAAGCGCGCCCAAGAGGATACCGTCGTGCAGGCACCTGCAGCGGCACCCGCGTCAGCAGATGTCATCAGCCTTATGGAAGCCCTGCAAAAAAGCATCAAGATGGCGCAAAAATCTGCTTCTGACACAAAGCGCAAGAAGCGCAAGACTTCCTAACGCCAGTGTTGCAACGACCGGCATGCAGTACAGCATGTCGGTTGATTGTTTGCAGGACCCCGAAAATCGGCATCACTATGCGTCTGCGCCATCCATCGTGCACATCTGCGGAGAGATTTCGAGTACGCCCTCAAGCAAAGGATGGCGCAGTGTGCCATCTGGGGTCCATTCGAGAAACGAAACCTTTACAGAGATGATGGGCATCGTCCAGATGACCTCGCGTGGCATGCGCGCCGGCAAATGTGCAAATGGACAGCTTGTCGAGGAATAAGCAAGAGCTTGTTGCATCAGCTCGACCCATTGCCGAGTGCCCAAAGTGCCCGCACCTGTGCGACCAATATATTGCAACTGTCCACGTCCATCGTAAACGCCGAGCAGTAGGGCGCTGTATTGTCCATCTTTAACTGCCACGCCACCGATGACGGCCGCCGCATTGCGGCGGTGTTTGCGTTTCTGCCAACGCCTGTCCTTCCCACCAAACGCATATGTGCTCGTTACGTCCTTGACAACAATCCCTTCCATGCCGATATCACAAACGGCACGCCACAGACTTTCGATGTCGGGCTCGCTTGCGACAAGGCGGACAAACTCGTTCTCCTTAAGGATGGTGGTCAAATGCTCCTGTCTGTCTGCAAAAGGCAAGCCGTGCAAGGGACGTCCTCTGGCCCAAACGATGTCAAAGACCATGTAGACGACGGGCAACTGACTGCACAGTAACTGTACATTAGCAGGATGGCGCGCCCGATCGCGCTGCAAAACGCGGTAAAACGACGGCTTGCCGTGGGCGAAGGCGACCACCTCGCCGTCGAGGATACAGCCTTGGCGAGCAAGTGGCGCCAGGGACTCGACGAGTTCCGGATACGCCTTGGTGCGGTCTCGACCGTGGCGGTTCACCAAGTTCACTTGTCCCTCCCGGGCATGGGCGACGATGCGCACTCCATCCCATTTGACTTGACCAATCCAGTTGCTCCCGGTTGGTAGCGTATCGGTCTGCACAGGCTCAAACGGCCGAAAAAGTTCCATAAACGTTGACCCCTTTCGCGACTGTTTGGAGAGAAAGATGGGGGGCACGCTATGGCGTGCGAGGAGGAAGAAGAACGTGCAACCGCTGATTTTAGAGGCCGAAGCGCCGGTGCGTATCACACATCCCGACAAACTTTTATTCGTCGATCCGCCTGTCACAAAGCTGGCTAATCTCGAATATCTTGTCCAAATGGCGCCGTATCTGCTCAGTCACTTGCGGGATCGCAGGATTACACTCGTCCGCTGTCCCCACGGCATTGCCGGGCACCGTTTTTACCAGCGACACGTGCCTTCGGGGGCACCCTCGTACATTCCGTATCGCGAAGTGGAGGGTGGTAAGCGAGAAATCGTGATCGAAGATGTCGCTACATTGCTGTTTTATGCCAATCTGGGCACCATCGAATTCCACGCCGAATTGCATCGCTTATCCGATCCTCGGCCCCGCGTTTTGTCCTTCGATCTCGACCCGAGCGATACGTCGGATTTTGAGAAGGTGCGAAAAACGGCGTTCTACGTGCGCGACACCTTGTCGGAACTCGATTTGCCAAGCGTGGTCAAAACTTCTGGCGCATCTGGTTTGCAGGTATTTGTGCCACTTTTGGAACCGATAGCTTATGAGGATTCGCGGCGCATCGTCCGATTTATCGCGCGGTACGTCGAGGGGCGTTGGCCACATATCGCGACAACGGCGAGACTGATCAAAGAAAGGGGGGACAAGGTGTATGTCGACGCCCCTCAGCATGGTCCCACGCGCACGCTCATTGCTCCATACAGCGTCCGGGCGACACCTTTGGCAACGGTATCGACACCTATTCATTGGAGCGAGTTGGAGGGCGGTTGTCGACCTCAGGATTTCACCATTCGCAATGTGCCTGCGCGTGTTGCACAGTTCGGCGATTTGATGACCGAATCGGTCGCACCAGCCAGCGCCGCGACGATCGCTAAGATGTTAAACAGTCAACGATGACGACAAGATGACTTTGCTCAAGTATAATCGTGGACAGGAAATGTGAGGAGTGACCCTACATGTCTATTCAATACGCCATCATCGGCGGCACCGGCGTCTACCAGGCTGGCGATTTGGCAAACGCCGAACAAACGACGATACATACGCCTTACGGCGACGCGCTTGCGACCATCGGAGAATACCAAGGCAAACAGATTGCGTTTTTGGCCCGCCATGGCACGAAACACAATACGCCGCCCCACCGCGTGAACTACAGAGCCAACATCATGGCCTTAAAACAACTTGGCGTCGAGCAGGTCTTGGCGACGGCAGCTGTCGGTTCTTTGAATCGCCGCTTTCGCCCGGGAGATTTGGTCATTGTCGACGATGCGATCGACATGACGAAGGGAAGAATTTCGACGTTTTTTGACGAAGGGCCGGTCGTTCACGTCGACGTGTCGGATCCATACTGCGCACGTTTGCGCCATGGTCTACGAGATGTAGCGGGGCAGCTCGGTATCGCCGTGCATCACGGTGGCGTTTACGTGTGCTCCGAAGGACCGCGTTTTGAAACGAAAGCGGAAATCGGCATGTATGCGCGCTTTGGCGGAGACCTCGTGGGCATGACGAGCATGCCGGAAGCGGTGCTCGCAAAGGAAGCCGAGTTGTGCTATGCCACAGTATGCATGGTGACAAATTGGGCTGCCGGATTTGCAGGACAGCCGTTGACGCACGAAGAAGTGGTAGCCTCGATGCGAGCGAATGTCGATCAGATTCGGCAGTTGTTCCTGACTTGGATTGCAAATGACACAGGAAACCGAACGTGTACTTGTCAGCACGCCGTCGGCGGTCAGCTCCCGCTCGTCGGGGAGGACGGCCAATGAGAGCAATTCGTTGGGCTCAGGGGCAGGTCGAACTGCTTGATCAAACCAAACTGCCCCACGAATCAGTTTGGGAGACGTTCACATCTGCGGACGAGGTCGCGGCCGCCATTCGCGACATGAAGGTGCGCGGTGCGCCAGCCATCGGCGCCGCTGCGGCGTTTGGATTGGCCGCAGAAGCATGCCGTCTGCAAGGAGATCCGCAGTTGCGCGAAAAATTGCATGCCGCGGCGACACGGTTGCGCTCGGCGCGGCCGACGGCTGTGAATTTGGCTCAGGCGCTCGACGCGATGCTGGCCGTTCTCGAACAGACCGCGGATGATGCAATAGCTGATGCGTTGTATGCCAAGGCGGTGGCAATTGCCGACGCCGACGTAGCGACCAATCGCCGCATTGGTGCGTTCGGTGCAGACGTGATCGCGCAACATGGGGGGCGCATTCTCACACACTGTAATACGGGATCGTTGGCCACTGTCGAGTATGGAACCGCACTCGGCGTGATCCGAGCGTTACACGAGCGGGGCATCTTGGACCACGTCTATGTCGATGAAACGCGCCCATACCTGCAGGGGGCTCGGTTGACGGCGTACGAACTCGCAGAAGAAGGAATTCCGTTCGATATCATCACCGATTCCACAGCAGGATACGCGATGGCACAAGGATGGGTCGACGCGGTGGTGGTCGGGGCGGATAGAATTGCACGCAACGGCGATACGGCCAATAAGATTGGCACCTATACGCTTGCCGTCCTCGCACAGTACCATGGCATTCCATTCTACGTCGCGGCTCCGACCACGACGCTCGATCTTGCAACCTCGACCGGTCGGGACATTCCGATTGAAGAGCGGCACGCAAACGAAGTGACGCATATATTCGGTCGCCCAATTGCACCCAATGGTGCTTCTGCGCGGCACTTGGCTTTTGACGTCACCCCCGGGGAACTGATCACAGGCATCATCACTGAGTGGGGTGTGGCCAAACCACCATACATAGAGTCGCTCACCGAAATCGCCAAACGCGATTGTAGATAAGATAAGAGGAGCGAGTCACAAGGGAGCTATAGAATATGACACGACCAATCGTCACCGTGATCGAAGTGGGCAAGGCTGTCATAGACGCCGATACGGTGTATACCGAACCGGTACACTTTGTTGTCGAAGATGGCATCATACGCGAAATCGGGGTCGGTCCATATGTGCCAAAGACAGGCGAGCGCGTAGATCGCTATGTACGCAAAGGTGATCGCGTGGCGATTCCGGGGCTGGTCAATACGCACGGTCACGCGGCGATGACCCTGTTGCGCGGGGCTGGCGACGACATGCCGCTGATGTCCTGGTTACACGATCGGATTTTCCCGATCGAGGCGCGCTTAACGGAGGAGTGCATCTACTGGGGAACGTTGCTTGCGAGTTGGGAAATGCTGACCTCGGGTACGACGACTTACACGGACATGTATATGATGATGGATCGAGCGGCGCAGGCTGTGGCCGAATCTGGCATGCGCGGCGTACTGTCAGTTGGTGTCGTTGGCCTCGATGAAGCGGATCGCGAAAACGGCATTCGGCGTAGTCGCGATTTCGTCGCGAATTGGCATGGGGCTTGTGATGGTCGCATTCAGGTTACGCTAGGCCCGCACGCGCCATACACCTGTCCGGAAGACTATTTGCACGAGATTGCCGAGCTTGCGTCGGAACTAGGTGTGGGACTGCAGATCCACCTGTCCGAGACGCGGGTTGAAGTCGACGATTGCTTAGGAAAAACAGGCTTAACCCCGATTGCGCTCGCCGAGCGTGCAGGATTGTTTCGGGTACCTACGCTCGCCGCGCATTGCGTTCACGTGACTGACGACGATATTGAGATTATGCGAGCAAACGCCGTACACGTCGCACATAATCCGCAGAGCAACTTAAAGCTTGGTTCTGGCGTGGCACCATTGCCAAGAATGCTCGAGCGAGGTTTGATTGTGGGACTTGGTACGGATGGGGCAGCGAGCAACAATAACCTGGATATGTTTGAAGAAATGCGCCTTGCCGCGACACTTCACAAGGGCATCCACGAAGATGCACAGTGCGTTAACGCGGCGACGGCCTTCCGGATGGCTTCGGAAATGGGAGCAGCCGCTTGTTTTCAAGCCCAAGGCGCCGGCGCCTTGCGGGTCGGCTCGCCATGCGATATGGTGCTGCTCGACGGTAAATCTCCGCGCATGCTACCGCAACACAACTTGCTGTCTGACGTCGTGTATGCGGTGGGAGCCGAGGATGTGCGCGACGTCTTTGTAGCAGGTGAAATGGTTGTGCAAAACGGCGAGCCGCTCGCCATCGATACAGAGCGCGTGGCTTACGAAGTAAAACGACTGCGCGATCGACTGCAACCATAAAAGCCTGGCCGACAGAATATCATGTGTCGGCCCGCGGCCATGGCTCATTCGGTTCGCCATTGCGCAGGCGAAGGTCATCACAACAGCGGGAGACGGCGTGTTCGACCAGAGCGTACGTCCAGAAGGATAGTTCCCATTCGGCGATTGCCTGCCTTGTCCGCGCTGGCTCGGCCTCGCGCGGGTAGTTGCCGGTTGTCATAACACCACCTCCCGCTGAAGTACTTGTAGTATGGGCACGGCATCGGGCCGTATGTTGCATGATTCATGGCAGGAGAGGAGACATTGCATGCGCATACTGATCAGTAATGACGATGGCGTAGAAGCGCAGGGGCTTGCGGCCTTGACCCAAGTCGCGGCGCAATTTGGCGAAGTGTTTGTAGTAGCGCCGGATCGACAGCGCAGCGCGTCGAGCCACGGGATCAGCCTGCACCGCAGGTTGCGCGTCGAAAAGGCGCAGGTCGCGGGTGCTAAGGCCGCTTACGCCGTGTCGGGGACGCCCGTCGACTGCTGCAAGTGGGCGCTCGCGACCATCCACCCGGAAACGCCGTTCGATTTGGTTCTTTCCGGGATCAATGCCGGGGCCAATTTGGCGACGGACGTATTGTATTCGGGTACGGTCGCCATTGCAGGCGAGGCGGCCTTGCAAGGTGTCAAGGCCATTGCGCTCTCGCACGTCGGGCCGCCGTTCGATTTTGCAGCTGCAGCACAGGCCAGTGCCGAAGTTGTGCGCATGCTCATGCCTGTTGTCTTTCCTGCGGATACGTTCATCAGTGTCAACATCCCATATGCCGGAGAGGGCAAGGTTTGGCGCCAAGAGGATGTCATTTGGACGAAGCTTGGCGTGCGGCGGTACCACGATGTCTTCACGCCGGAACTGGACGCCGACGGCGAGCAAGTTTATCGTTATGGTGGAGATATTATCGATGAAATTGGCAAAGGGTTGGTCGACCTTGGCGTCGTGCGATCCGGTCGTATTAGCCTGACCCCGCTCCGCTATCGATTTACGGACGAGTCGTTTTTGGCGGAATGGACGAATGAAATTTGATCAACACGGATGGTGGAACGTTTGGAGTCAAAACTGCATGTTTACGCGACCCATGTATGTGACAAGTCGGAGGATCTCTACCTGCTGATTGATTTTTTGAATCGAAATTTAAAGGACAAAGACGTCATTTTTGGACTGTCGAAATCGGAAGGATCGCCAGATAAAATGCAGATTACGCTGTATCGGACTGACCTCGAATGAAGAACTGGAAGGTTTGGGCGGTTACCGTACCTGCCATTCTGATCATGATGTGCGCTGCGGTAGTCGCCTGGCTATGGCGCAACTTGTCTACAAATTGGGCTGCGGAACAGACGGCGGCGCAGTTCGTGTTGAACCATACGCCCATTGATCACTTGCAAGCGTACCACGTGTTCACTGCGTCAGGACTGGAGGACGTATTTCAGGGAACAGACGCCTTTCATCGGGAATGGTATGCGTTTTATCTGCCCACGGTGCACGAGTCGTATGCAGTTCCTGCCGCGAATATCCTTTCACCAAGCGAAGTAGCATCCACGGCCAAGTCGTTGGGTCTAAAACTCCAAGCGACGTCGCTTGGCTATGTAACGGCTGAGGCAGCTGACACGTTGCCTGCGAGCCAACATCTTGTCTATGAGATCAAAGGGACGACTGGCTCAAAGTTGACGTTTCTGTATCTCGATGCCGTGACTGGCCGCGTATTATGGAAATATCAACTGCAATCGCAATGACATATGGAAGTGCGGGAAGAATGTACGCCTGAACACACGTTCGCGTGCATGGTATACTGATTTCGGCCACAAACCATGTAGAAAGGGGCGAGGCACTTGTCCCGTGTTCGACTGTTGCCGATTTTTGTCGTCGCCGTCGTCGTCCTTGCGATATTATTCGGCGGATGGCAGGCATACCAACACTATAATCTGTTGAATCCTCTCAAGCGCAGCCTGCAGTCTGTCGCCGGCGTTCAGACGGTAGACATTTCAACCGGAAGCCCCGATATCGTGCAAGTTCAACTCGGCCCATTTCAAAAGCTCAAGAATGGCGATTTACAGGAGACCTATCACGACATTTCAAACGAGATCGAAAATCGGCTCGGAAGCAATGTGACGGTTCGCCTTACGGACGGACGTGAGGGCTCACTGACACAGATATTCGAAAGCTCGTTCGAATTTTACATCCAAGAGGGCATTGCGAAAGAAAATTACACGCAAATGGTTTCTCAGGTCAATCAACTCGCTGCCAAAGACGGCATTGAGGCACGTATTACGATGGATAACCAATATATTTACGTACAATTGGCCAAAGGAAACCATTATCTATATCGCGTTATCCCATATACCATACATCAAGGGGGTGCTTCATCGTGATGATTAAGGAGTGGTTGATTGGCGCTGGGATCGCCGTTCTCGCGTTTCTCGGCATGTTGCACGTCGTGCAAATTTTGCCCATTCTCTTTCTCATTGGATTAGGCGTTCTCTTGTGGGTCGTGATGGATCGTCGTAATGCCGCAGCACCCACCGCTCGTGAGACAACCGCTCGACCCAACATTTCATTCGACGAGATTGGTGGGCAGGAGTCGGCGAAGCATGAGTTGAGAGAGGCACTCGACTTTTTGCGATATCGGGATCGCATCCAATCGCTGGGCATTCGCCCTATTAAGGGTATTCTGTTAACGGGCCCTCCGGGAACAGGTAAAACGTTGATGGCAAAGGCAGCAGCGACGTATACCGATTCTGTCTTTTTATCTGCTTCAGGTTCCGAGTTTGTCGAGATGTACGTCGGCGTCGGTGCTCAGCGCGTGCGCGACCTGTTCCGGCGTGCACGGGCGTTGGCAAAACGGGAAAACAAGGACAGTGCCATTATTTTTGTCGACGAGATCGATGTCGTCGGCGGAAAACGAGGCCAGCACAGCCATCAGGAATACGATCAGACCCTTAACCAGTTGCTGACGGAGATGGACGGTATGAGTACGACCCAAAGTCCGTTCGTATTGGTGATGGCTGCGACGAACCGACCCGATATCCTGGACTCGGCTTTGTTGCGCCCCGGCCGCTTTGATCGCCAAATCAAAGTGGATCTCCCCGACAAAGAAGGACGTTTGCATATTTTGCGCATTTTGACGAGGAATAAACCACTCGCCAAGGATGTCGACTTAGAGCATATTGCGCGCGAAACGTACGGTTTTTCAGGAGCACAACTTGAGGCCTTGGTCAATGAGGCGGCCATTATTGCCTTGCGGCGAAACGAGCAACAGGTGACACAGGAGATGTTCCGCGACGCCGTCGACAAGGTGTTGATGGGTGAGAAGACGGGGCGTCGTCCGACCGACGAGGAGTTGCGGCGGGTTGCTGTGCACGAACTCGGTCACGCCATCGTCAGTGAGTTGATGCGGCCAGGAACGGTTTCTCACATCACGATCGCGCCGCGTGGCAATGCTTTGGGCTTTGTCCGGCAAATCCCGGAAGACGACCAGTATCTCTATACCAAAGAACAGTTGGCTCAGCAGATTAACGTGGCGCTGGCTGGCTGTTTGGCGGAAGAACTCCATTATGGCAATCGCAGCACCGGTGCTCAAAACGACTTCGTGCAGGCGTCTTCACTCGCACGCACGATGGTACGTTGTGGTTTGTCGCGGTTGGGTATTGTCGACGAGGAGCACCTGCCAGAGCAAATCCTGGAGAAAGAAGTGCGGCATATTCTGGCCGAACAAGAACGTATTACGCGCGACATTTTGCAACCGTACCGCAGCGACATTGAGCGCTTCGCAGAGCACGTCGTACGCGAGGAGAGCGTCGACGGCTCCGAATTCCGCCGATGGATGCAAAGCATGCAACCACAGGTGTTAACGTCGGCAGCAGTCGCGAATGTCACGCAGGCAATCGAAGCCTCGCCGACGATGTAAACTGCGCGTTCTTCCGTCAACAGCGAGGCGCACCCGACGGTTCCTTTGGTGGACTGTCGGGTCTATTTTTTTGTTATAATCGGTACGAGTATCGGGCATATCCCAAGCCCATGGAGGGACGTGTGTGGCCCCAGTTGTGAACATTGGCCAATTACATCAACATGTCGGATCGTCAGTCACGATTGAAGGATGGCTGTACAACAAGCGATCCAGTGGCAAAATTCACTTTTTACAGGTTCGCGATGGGACAGGCTTGGTGCAGTGTGTCGTCGTCAAGTCGGCGGTTACTCCAGAAATCTTTGAGCGTAGTGGCTTACTGACACAGGAATCCTCCTGTCGCGTATCCGGTTTGGTGCGCCAAGACGACCGTGCGCCCGGAGGTTATGAGTTGGACGTTGAAGGCATCGAGATCGTCCAGATTGCGCAAGAATATCCGATTACACACAAGGAGCATGGCGTTGATTTTCTCATGGATCACCGCCACCTTTGGTTGCGCGTTCCTCGTCAACGCGCCATTATGCGCGTTCGGGCCGAAGTGCAACGTGCCATTTTCGACTTTCTCGACAACCGTGGTTTTACACGTGTCGATCCGCCCATCCTGACACCTTCATCCTGCGAAGATACGACTGAACTGTTTCAGACCAAGTACTTTGACGAAGAGGCGTATCTGACACAGAGTGGCCAGATGTACATGGAGGCGGCCGCGATGTCGCTTGGGCGCGTCTACTCATTTGGCCCTTGTTTCCGTGCCGAGAAGTCCAAGACGCGGCGCCATTTAATCGAGTTCTGGATGGTCGAACCGGAGATGGCATACGTCGATCACGACGAGAACTTGCGGATTCAAGAACAATTGGTGTCGCACGTCGTCGAGCACGTACTGCATCACTGTGAAGCAGAATTGCATACGCTCGGCCGCGATGTCGAAAAATTGGCCAAGGTACCTGGGTCATTTCCAAGAATGAGTTATGATGACGCCATTGCGTGGTTGCGCAAGAACGGTTTCGACATCGAGTGGGGCGACGATTTTGGAGCCCCGCACGAGACGGCACTGGCAGGGCAGTATGATCAACCGCTGTTCATCGAGCGCTACCCAACGAAGATTAAGGCATTTTACATGCAGCCAGATCCTCTGCGCCCCGAGGTTGTTCTGTGCGCGGATATGCTCGCTCCAGAAGGCTATGGAGAAATCGTGGGCGGTAGCCAGCGAATCGCCGATTACGAGCTTCTCAACACTCGGTTTGACGAACATCACTTGCCAAGAGACACATATGCTTGGTACTTGGATTTGCGTCGATATGGTTCCGTTCCGCACTCTGGTTTCGGATTGGGATTGGAGCGGACAATCGCCTGGATTTGCGGCTTGGAACACATCCGCGAGGCGATCGCGTTCCCGCGGACGCTTTATCGGTTATATCCGTGACGAATGACAGGGGGAGTGCGCAGTTGCAAACATCGGGTCGGCATATTGCGAACGGCGACTTCCTAAGCACCCCCTTCGTGGCAGTACCATACGATCTGCTCACGACACATGCGCACATTGGCTTGCATGCGCACGAATTGGTCGTGCTTTTGCAAATCCTGGCCAATGGTCAAGTTCGCGGTACCACCGAACTCTCGCCGCAGGATTTGGGAGACCTCTGTGGTATGTCGAGCAAAGAAGTGATGGGCTGTGTCGAGCGGTTGGTGCTAGAGGGATACCTTGCGATTGGCGAGAAGTTCGATGAACACGGAGCGCATGTCACCTATTTTGACTTGCAGCCGTTATGGGACAGAATTCGCGGTAAATCCTCTAAGAAGGAGGTTCGCCAATTCCGCAAAGACCCTCTTACATTGTTTGAAGAGGAGTTCGGCAGGCCGCTTTCGGCAATGGAGTGCGATCAACTGCGTACTTGGCTTGGCGAAAACGGTTATCCAGAGTGGCTGGTCATTGAGGCCTTGAAGGAATCCGTACTCGCCAATAAGTATAGTTTTCGTTATATCGATCGCATCCTGTTTGACTGGCAGCGACACAATATACAGTCGCGTCAGGATTTAGACAACTATCGACAACAGTATCGGGATAAGGCCGTGCGAAGTGAAGCCGATTCCGGGCGCAAGTCGGTTGGATCGAGGAGTAAAGCCGCAGCGCCTACGAAACCAAAGTCAGCGGATCGCGAACAAGTGCGAGACGAGAGGTATGCGAACTTCTATCAGTTGTTTCCGGATGGCTGATGGTGTAAAAAAGGCTGGTACCGAGAACATGGTACCAGCCTTTGCGTGATTCGCGTTACCGCGTTTCATCGCGCTTTTCGTACGTGTGGATGGTCTGTTCGCGCTCGACATGTCGTTCGAGCGCGAGCTGAATCAGATGATCGAGCAGTTTACTGTACGACATGCCAGTTGCTTCCCAAAGTTTGGGGTACATACTGTAGCGGGTAAAGCCTGGCATCGTGTTGATTTCGTTGACCAGCACACGGCCGCTTGCACGTTCGATGAAAAAGTCGACTCGAGCCAAGCCTGAACAATCAATGGCCTGGAACGCTTCTACGGCATAGCGTTCAACCTGTTCTCGTTGTTCATCCGTCAAGTCTGCAGGGATAATGAGCTTGGAATTGCCGCCCACATACTTGGCTTCATAGTCATAAAATTCGTTAGAAGGGATAATCTCACCGGCGACCGAGACCATTGGCACATCGTTGCCGAGCACCGCGACCTCGACTTCGCGCACATCCAATCCTTGTTCGACAATGATCTTGCGGTCGTACTGGGCCGCCAACGCAATCGCCTTCGCCAATTCCTCGCGCGTCTTCGCTTTCGAAATGCCGACGCTGGAGCCGAGATTTGCTGGTTTCACAAAACAAGGGTAAGCGAGATTTCCTTCCACCATGTCGAGCAATTCTTCTGGGTTTGTGCGCCACTGATTACGGGTGCAGGCAACATATTGAACTTGGGGAATCCCAACGGCTGCGAACATTTGTTTCATCGCAATTTTGTCCAGGCCGACGGCGGAAGCTAAAATGCCTGCGCCGACGTAAGGAACGCCAACCAACTCCAGAAGTCCTTGAATGGAGCCATCCTCACCGTATGTGCCGTGTAAAACGGGGATAGCGACATCAATTTCGTTGACAAGCGCCGGCGGTAACAGATCTACAGAGCGAGTCGCGGAGGCCGGAGTCAAACCGCCGATGGTTGAGTTGATATAGTTTTTGGGCAGTTGTGTCGTTGTCCCCTTGCTCTCAACAGCAGCCACTTGGGCGGTTTCCAGGGCTTTCATAGCGCCTTTCCCAACCTGCCAGCGCCCGTCTCTCGTGATACCGATGGGAATAATGGTATACTGAAGAGGATCTAGGGCATCCATTACAGACTTCGCGGACTGCAGGGAAACCTCATGCTCTCCCGATTTTCCACCAAAAATCACGCCAACTTTCATGCGTTTGCCTGACACGAGCCGCAACTCCTTTGGTTTAAATGAACTTGCGAAAGGAATGGACGTATGACACCCATTTCCGTTGAAGAACTGTGCCGTCTGCTCGCGTGTGACGACGTGGCAGGTGCATCAAATGCATTGGTGACCGGTATAGCTGTCGATCACCGCGAAGTGCAACCTCAAGACGCGTTTGTCGCATTTGTAGGGCAGCGCGTCAATGGCCACCAGTTTGTCGAAGACGCGTTTTCTCGCGGAGCCAGTGTAGCGATTGTGACAGAAAACGTCAAGGCCGCCGGAGGCTCGATCCTGCGCGTGCAAGATGCACTTTTGGCTGTACAGATGATGGCTGAATACGAACGCCAACAGTTCTCGGGACCGGTTGTCGGCATCACGGGCAGCAACGGCAAGACGACGACAAAAGAGATGGTTGCTGCGGTACTTGGCGCGATGGGGGATTGTCTGTTCACACCGGCCAATCGCAACAACGAATTGGGCTTACCCCTAACCATTCTACAGCGGCAAGCTCGACACCGTTCCATCGTTCTTGAGATGGGGATGCGTGGATTCGGGCAAATTCGGCGTCTATGTGAAATTGCACAACCCACAATCGGCGTGATCACGAATATTGGGTACAGTCATATCGAATTGCTCGGCAGCCAAGAGGGTATCGCCAGGGCGAAGGGAGAGCTGCTCGAGGCTCTGCCCGAGCACGGAAGAGGCATTCTCAATCGAGACGATCCGTGGCTTTGCCGAATCGCATCCAAATCGCGTGCTCCTATCACATGGTATGGGTTCGCGAAGGACGCGGATGTCCGTGCCGACGGTGTCACTTGGGCGGAAGACGGCATGCATTTTCGCGTCCACTGGCGTAACGAAGAACGGTCGTTTCACATCCCGACTTTTGGACTGCACAATGTTGCCAATGCTCTGGCCGCGATCGCGGTTGGTCTGACTGTCGGCCTCAGTCTCGCCGATATGGTCGCGCCGCTCGCTCGCGTCGAGGCGTCGTCGGGGCGCTTGCGCATCCTGAAAGGGACTCGTTTAACGGTGATCGACGACTGCTACAATGCAAGTCCATCGTCGATGCAAGCGAGCCTTGAGGTATTGCAACACATTGCACCGCCAGGTCAACGCGTCGCCATCCTTGGCGATATGTATGAACTTGGCGATCACGCCGAATCCGGTCACAAGGAGGTCGGGGAGGCAGTTGGCAGATTGGGCGTCGATAGGCTTTTAGCGGTGGGGAAGATGGCGCGCTGGATGGCGGAAGCCGCCACTGCTGCTGGCGTCCCGCACGTTTTGCATATACCGACGGTGGAAGGTGCATTGTCGGCGCTTCCGTCATTCTTGCCTGAGGAGGCGACCGTTTTGGTCAAGGCATCCCGTGGCATGCAGTTGGAACGCATGGTCGCAGTATTGTCTCCAGAAATGCATACGTAATGAAGTGCAATCGAGTAGGAGGGGGCGCCTAGCCCCCGACCTCTCACACCACCGTACAAGCGGGTCCGCATACGGCGGTTCACAAAGCACTACGAAGTTTCAAGTATCTCTCCTGTAAACTCCTCAAACCAAGTTGTTCAAAGTAGGTCTTGTTCATAGCGTTGTTCAAGTTTCTCGCCATTTCCCAATATCCTCGTCGCGAGTTTGCCATCATAAATGCTATCCAGTCCGGTTGTCCGAGCGCGCGCAGCTCACGAAGTCGCGTTCGCGCCCGTTTCCACTGTTTCCAGATACACATTCGTAACCGACGGCGAATCCACTCATCGAACCTATTGCA
>NZ_FNOJ01000017.1 GCF_900107035.1 Alicyclobacillus hesperidum
CTATGACCTCTGCTGACCCCTGCCTGTTCAGCGTCACCTCTCGATGACGGTTACTAGCCTTGCTAGCGCGCAGACAGGTCTCCCCAGATAAGAACGGACTCTTTCCCCTCACGTACCTGCCGCAGTTTACTGCCGTAGCTCTTGGCGACTTAGGACTTCGTTGTGTGTAGGCAACTCGTCCAACTATGACAGCCTCAAATGCGATTCGTGTACCTCAGGTCGAGGGTTTGCCTCCAGCTTCCTTCAGATTCCACCTCACGGTGGACACCCTTGCTCTTGGCTAACGGTAGGTATGTCGCCAACCCCCGTTCGGGACTTACACCCTAAAGATTCCGCCCATGCTGGGCGTACGACAAACAGCGCCGGATGAACTTCGTCCGGCGCTGCTTTGATCTGGCGACTTAACCAATGGGCTTGAGATGATCCATGACAATGGCTGCCGACTGATAATTGTACGGCGATGGATCAATCCAGAGATTGCTTTGTGTGGACCAGCCCGTGAATTGTGCATCGTTGTACTCGTACCACAACGCACCGTTGAGAAGTGGAATAACCGGCAGTTGCTCGGCGGCAATCTTCTCAATCTTGTAGATATCATTCTTCTGTTGCGTGACGTTTGTCGTCTTGGAGAAGTCCGACAGGGCCGCATCGACCGTCGCGTTCTTGTACCCCTCGATATTAAACGAGCCGTTCGAGTCCAGCATGTCGTAATACAAGGTGTATGGCGTTGGGCCGACATTCGTCCAGGAAATGGCGAGATCGTAGGTTGGCTTCTGCCCTGCGCCAGGATCGATCTGGTTGTAGTATGCCGAATACTGTTCCTGTTGGACGTTGACATTGATACCAATCTTCTGAAGATCTTGTTTGATCAGCAACGCGTCTTCGTCCCAATCGCTCCAACCGGCGACAACCAAGAGATTAAACGACAACTCTTTGCCGTTTTTCGCGAAAATGCCGTTCTTGTCCTTTTTAAAACCGGCCGCAGTCAACAGCTTAACCGCCTTCGCATCGCTCTGTGTGAATGTCTTGTCGGTGGCTGGCAATTTCGGATCAAGCCAAGTCTTCTGCGGCGGCAATACGAGGCCATTGGGAGATGCGACGCTTTCGTATCCCGTTTCTCCTTTTACGGATAGCTGTGTCCGATTGATAGCCGCGCTGATGGCCTCGCGCACAGGGAGTTGTGCCAATAGCGGGTTGTTCAAATTCGGGTACAGTTCTACTGGATTGTTGGGCGGAAAGTAGTAGTGATTGTGTTTCGGATTTGCCGCCACAAACGTCTTCTGAATGTCCGGGATGTTGATACCTGCGTACTGGATTTGCCCGCTGGCTAGAGCGAGATCGGCAGCTTGGTTGGTCGCGTACGCTGGATAGCTCAAAATTTGAACCTTCGGAGCCCCGTTGTAATAGCTTGGGTTGGCTTCGTATTTGACGTCTTGCGTCGAGAAGGACATCAACTTGAACGGGCCTGTACCGATTGCCTTATCATGCGTGATTTTGGCTTTGGCGGGGTCTCCAAGGTTCGCCCATTCGTGTTGAGGTACGATATATGTACCGCCAAGCACGTATTGCTCTGCAAATGGAATATTGGGTTGCCTAAACTGGAAGATGACTTTGTAGTTTCCTTCCGCTTTCACGCTGGACAACTGTTGCCAGATGCCATTGGTATCAGCGTCAGGGTACTTCTTCAACTCATTGAATGTGAAGACCACATCCTGTGCGGTGAACGGCTTTCCGTCCGTCCACTTCGCCTTCGTTTGCAAGTTGACGGTCAATGTCTTGTTGTCGTTGCTAAACGTGAAACTTTTGCCGAGCAAGTCAAACTGCTTGCCAGTGGTATTGTCGAAATAGAAAAGGGTTTCGTAAATATTGCCCAAAGTACCGGAAACGCTGTTGGTGCCGGCAAACGGATTGAAATTGTCCTGCCAGGTAGCCAACACATTTGGCACGACTGTCAACGTGGTTGGTGCAGATGCTGCAGAAGCCGTCGTAGCAAGTCCCGAGAGAGCGATCAGCGCCGCCGCAGGCGCTGTTAATGCGACTGCCCATGCCTTTTTAAACATATGAATCCCCCTACAATCTTTGTCGTAATTCAGTGATTTCTAGATAGCTACAATAGAAACCGATTTCGAATTATCTGCCAACTACCCCCTCCTGTTGGATAAGATTTCTGACGACAACATCTTAGCACTTGTCCTAAAACGCTTTCAATATGCCGACAAAAGAAAATTTTCAAATGACAAATAGGGATTTTGAACGGAATCTTGATATTCCCGTCTCTCTCTAAACATGATTAGATCAGTAGAAAGACGGGAATGACTCGAAAGCGATTACGCCCTGTGGAGGCTTGTCGAAAGTTGCGGAGTTGAACCAATACCAATTCTTTTGACACTCGAACGCACCACCAATTCGATAGGAACCGTCAACACAGCCGGAGGTTTGTTCGGGTTCTGCATGAGCTCAAGTAACTCGTGCCCTGCCATGCGGCCCATTTCCTCTTTATTCTGACGAATGGTGGTCAAGGCAGGTGTGACATATGCGGCAAGCTGGACATCGTCAAAGCCAATTAAAGAAACGTCGTCCCCAGGCGTCAACCCCGCCTCGCGCAGAGCGCGCATTGCGCCAATGGCCATCATATCCGAAGCGAAAAAAACCGCCGTTGGCATTTCCGGCAAGGCGAGCATTCTCTGCATGGCTTCATAGCCCGATTCTTCGGTAAAGTCCCCCTCCAAGACCCATTCTGCACGAAATGGAAGACCGAGTTCCTGCATCGCTTGATGATACCCCAGAGTCCGGTCATGTCCAGGTTTTGTCCCCGTTCTGTCGCCGACGAAACCGATGTAACGATGCCCCAGTTCGGCGAGGTGGCTTACAGCCACGCGGGCGCCTCCAATATTGTCGGACACCAGATAGCTGGCACGCGAGCCTAAAAGGTCGAGATCGACCGAAATGATGGGAATACGGCTGCGAGAAAGCGAGGTCAGCCCTGGCGATGTGCGGGGTACGCCGAGCAAAAATAACCCATCCACATCGCGGTGGCGCGCCCGGGCCTCAAACCCTTGTGGCGTTTTCGATCCGTTGGTGGGCGAGAAAAAGAGCACATCGTAACCGCTTGCACCCACGACGTCCTGAAAACTGGCAATGATATCGTGCAAGAACGGATGGCGAAAACCCATTCCCGACTCATCTTGAAAGAAAACACCGATGGACATCGATCTGCGCGTGACCAGACCGCGTGCGGCCGCACTCGGCTGATAGCCGAGTTCATTTGTGATGCGTTGCACTTTTTCGCGCGTCTTGGCACTGACATCGGGATATCCATTTAAAACCTTGGAGACAGTCGTAGCCGATACGCCAGCTCGCCTCGCAATATCATAGATAGTGGTCATTGCAACAACTTCCTTTTTCTCTGTAGTGTCAATCACCCGGCCCCAGTTGTGCTTTGGCCCGTTGCGCAAATCAAGCTTTCTAAATGCCTGCCAGCATGATTCTCTGGCGCGCTCGAGCAACGGCCGAAATCGCTTTCGGCACCTCTTATTCACATTGTATACCTTCGTGAATCGCAAGCAAATCCCTTTTCATGAGATGCTATTTTTGAGGAAATTTCGTGCTTTCCAATTTTCTTGCCGATTCGTATTTGAAAGCGTTACCCGAACGTGCTATTGATAGACATGATATCACGATGCGAAAGAGGTGTCTTGTGTGGAATTTACCAAGCTTGGCCGAACTGGGCTGATGGTTAGCCGACTGTGCCTTGGCACAATGAACTTCGGACCCGAAACCGATGAAAAAGACGCATTTCGCATTATGGACGCAGCACTCGACGCTGGGATCAACTTTTTCGATACTGCGAACGTGTACGGTGGCGAAGGTCACCGTGGCCGGACAGAGGAAATTATCGGCCGTTGGTTCGCACAAGGAGGAGGGCGCCGCGAACGGGTCGTGCTTGCGACCAAGGTTTACAACATTATGGAAGATCCACTCGATGGACCGAATGAGGGACGCGGCCTTTCGGCATACAAAATTCGTCGACACCTCGAGGGCTCCTTGCGGCGCCTGCAGACCGATCATATCGAGCTGTATCAAATGCACCACGTCGATTTGCGTGTCACCTGGGACGAACTCTGGGGTGCCTTCGAAGTTGCCGTTTACCAAGGCAAAATTGGTTATGTAGGTGCGAGTAACTTTGCCGGATGGCATTTGGCTGTCGCGCAAGCTGCCGCAAAACAGCGCAACTTCCTCGGACTCGTCTCGGAACAACATAAATACCACTTGCTGTGTCGTGAGCCAGAACTGGAAGTGTTGCCGAGTGCACAGGCACACGGCATCGGCGTCATTCCTTGGAGCCCACTGGGGGGCGGTTTGCTCGGGCGCAATGCTTTGAATCGCACCGGATCGCGCAGTGCGCGCGCACATGCAGAAGTTGAGAAACACCGAGCCCAATTGGAAGCGTTCAAGCAACTGGCCGACGAACTCGGTGAGCCTCAAGATGTGATTGCGCTCGCCTGGCTTCTCGCCAATCCAGCCGTCACGGCGCCCATCATTGGACCGCGGACCATACAGCAGCTTGAGGACTCGCTTCGCGCCGTCGAAGTCAAGCTGACCGACGACGTAATGGAACGCCTGCAGGAAATCTTCCCCGGCCCGGGCAAACCTGCGCCCGAAGCCTATGCCTGGTAAGTGAATTGACCAATCGGCGCCGGGTGCGTATCTCCCGGCGCCGATAACCATTCATGATGCCTAGCATTGCGCGCCAATTTCGCGCAAAAATGCCCTGGCAATGACCATGTGCCCATTGATGTATGGATGGACGCGATCTCCAGACCAGCTCCATGTGTTCAGATGTTGCAGGCGCTCATCGAATTCGACCTGCACGTCGATGAACGTCGCGCCGGTCTCATCAGCAACCGTTTTCATCGCATCCGCGTATGCGTCCACCATGGCACGCATCGGATCGCTGCGGTTGGGCTCGAGGAAAAATGGACTTAACAAAAACATCTCCTTAACGCGCGGGAGCGTCTTCGCCACAAGTGAACGCAATGTCTCTCGGTAGCGATCCAAGCTGATATGGTTCTCGTACAATAGACGCGCGTCAAACTGCCGCCAAACATCGTTGACGCCTATCATCACCGACACGTAGTCAGGGCGTTGATCGATCACGTCGCGCTGCCAGCGCTCTTGCAAGTCGACCACGGTGTTGCCACTCGTCCCGACGTTGACGACACGTATCGGCCGGTCTGGATATAGTGCCTGTAGCATACCGTCGACAAACGCAACATAGCCAAAACCAAGCCCTCCGCGGGGTGCTTCGCCAATCGGTTGCTGGCGGCCACAGTCAGTGATGGAATCGCCAATCATCACGAGTTTGCTGTTTGCTTCTAAGCGCATCCCATATTCGCCTCCGTTTCTACCTATCCTATCACACTTTTCTGACGCGTTATCCAAAGCTTCCACAGATTTGCCGAGAGGAGGCCGATGAATAAATACGAAAGGCCGCCAAACGTCAGATAGATGAGACCGCTGACGATGGCCGAGATGGCACCAAAGCCAATCTGATGCCGATAGCGCGCCGGTGAAGTGGGCGGGTCCGTCAACATAAAACACGCTAGGAACAAGGCGGAGTTGATGATAGGGTTGCGAAACGCATCCGCGGCCAAGGTGACATGAAAAGCGCCTTCGAACGCAAAAAAGGCTAAATAGACTGCAAAAAAGGAGAAGAATTGCGGGAACTTGTTGACGCGTTGAACGATGGCGTAACCAACGACAAGCACGATCGCGGCGCTCCACGCTGGCATAGCGGACAAATCCCCCCACCAACTTTCGCTTGCGTGAAATCCCACAATCGCGGCAAGCAGGCCAACCGCCGCCGGGTTGAAGATGGGTTTGCGGCCAATCCTCAGCACATGCTTGGACGCGATGGCGATGGCCGTCGCCGCGATCACAACTGTAATCGGCGTGTCTGCGGCAAGCACCAGCCCGACGATCACGGCCGTCACCAGCCCACCGTCAGACAAGCGAATGGGGTAGCGCTGCAACCAAAGCGCGATGGTGTCGCAGACAACAGCAGTGATGACCGCGACACAGACGTTGAAGATACCGTGCAGCGTTCCACTGTCGACGGTGCCAATGAACAATAACAGACACAACAGCGTAAGTACCAACCCTTTTGGCGTCCGCAAATAGCGCTTAAGACCTGTGCGTTGCCGCCGCTCTAGCGGTCCCGTTCGCGTGTCACTCATCGATGTACACCTCCCACTCGTCCGTGTAGCAAATTGATAAGTCTGGCATGATGAGCAACCCTTCGGCACCGCAATCGGTAAGCAGGGCTCGTCCCTCGTCGGGCTGCAGGAGCATGGCCGCCGTGGATAAAGCGTCCGCCATCATGGCATAGGGGGCAATCACAGTCGCACTTATCGGTGTCTTGCCCCCGCTCCTCGGCAACACAATGTGCGATGCGTCTGGTACAACAGGACTTCTTCGCTCGTAATCGCCCGATGTGCAGACCGCGCGATTGGATATGGCTAATGTCGTCACCATGGCGTCAGGGATGCGCGGATGCCGAATCCCGACCCGCCACGGCTCGCCGCTCGGGCGAGCTCCGCCAGCGTAAATGTCGCCACCTGCATCGATCACAAATCCATCGAGTGCCTGCAGTTGCAAGGCGGCAAGATCGACGGCAAACCCCTTGGCGACAGCACCGAGATCGATAACAACAGGTCTATGCAACGTGACCGTCTGGTGCTCGTCGTCCAACTCGATGTCCCGGTACGACGCGTCTTCCGACACAGATGAGCTTGCGATTGAACGACCGGACTGATAGTCGACCACAAAACCAAGCTGCTCCATGCGGCGGCCGACGGCGGGATCGAAGCGACCAGCGGTGATATCCGCGATTGTCAGCGCAAACCGCAGCGGGTGATACAATAAAGGCGACACCGCAACAGGTTCGCCGACGGACAGAAGCAACTGCCTCACTTCGCTGTCAGATCGAAACCGCGAACAACTCGCTTCGACGTCATAAAACAGCGTGATTGCGTTGTCGATGCTCTGTCTGATGGCGGCTTCTGGGAGCGTTCGCGAAACCCCAGTGATGGCAACACGCGTGTCCATCGCGACGAACTCCTTTTGAACCAAGGCCGACCGCCCCATTTACATCACCCTTTGTCGTTAGGATTCTGGGCCTGACTTAGGGCCTGTTGGACAGCCATCGCGAACGCGTACGAACTGAGCGTAGCGCCAGAGACGAAGTCCACGTTGGCACTCTGCTTCGCAATCACTTCGTTTGGCAGCACGGGATCGATATCGCTTTGCGGATAATGCGTGTCGCACTCGGTGATTTCCACCCGCACAATCTTGCCGTTCCGAATGGTCACCGCCACGTCGACCGTGCCTATTTGATCGGATCCCGTGCCTTGATACGTACCATCTATGTACTTGGCCGATTTCACGGCGCTTGTTCCGCCGCTTCCGTTTGTCGTTGCATCGTTTGTGTTGTCCGTCGAATCAGACTCGGCGCGTTGATGCGTTGTATTCGATCCGTTTGACACGCCGGCCACCGGTTGCTCTGCAAATGGTGCGGTGACGGCATAGCCCGCTACATACATTGCGCCGAGCGCTACCGTGCACATGGCAATGAGCTGCTTGCTCATTTGCTTGGCCATCCACAACACCCGCCCCCACATGAATAAACCTGAACGATTTCAGTAAGCAGTATAGCCTGCCTAGATTGAAAAACGATTGGCGGTTTAACGACATGTAGGGAAATGCGTGCGACAAAGAGGCCGACCCCAAAGGTCGGCCCCCTCACCTGTTCCAGGTTATTCCTCGATGCCTTTTTCAGTCTCTTCGACGAAGCCAAGGACAGTGTAGAACTTGCCCTCAAAGCTCGACGCTTCCACATAGCCATTGTGCAACAGCCGATAGATGGCCGTGCGCGCCAAAGCGCCTCGATGGATGGTGGGAGCCCCTGCACTGCTGATGGAGCGCAGGACCCGATTTGTCCGGTTGTCGATGGTCAGAACCACGGTTGCCGTATTCACGTTCCTTCACCTGCCTTCCTGCCATTTGTGCCCGCCCCATGGAAGCGAACACACCGTATACAATGCGGCCTTGTCCCGGATTGTCATGGACAAAGCGCCGAACGGCGGCAAGAAGACGCAAAACAGGGCGGCTCGCCACACGTGTTGGCCAGTCCGCCCTGTGTTCAGACAATCCTCATTCGACGTCATCCGGGATGCCGGCTGTCGCCTGCAAATTCCGTACGCGGCCCTCGTCTAGAAAGACGATGCCGTCACTGGTGCCGGCAAAGTAGACATCTCGGATCTGCTCGCGCGTCACGCGCAGACCTTCACCATCGTCGTGCAAACGATGGTCAACTTCCACCTCTGGCACATACGGCCTCTTCACAGGCATCCCCCCGTCTACCGAATGTGATCGTCACACGTAGTGTAGCCGGGAACGGACAATCCATACCACAGGCTTATGCGACCTGCTTCTGCTGTTCCATCACCTTTTGGTGCGAAGGGAGGAACCACGAGACGACAAGCGTCAACAACCCGATACCGAACATCGTGATGAAAATATGATGTAAGGCGTGAGCGAGCATTTGATCGACAAACGCCTTTAGGCCTGCCGAGAGGCCTGTCGCCGAACCGCCACCGCTGAGTTGGTTCAGAATACCCGTGAGCCGGCTTGAACTGAGCCCTGCTAACCCATTTGCATGTCGGGTGGCGTAATCTTGAACCCCTGCGTTAAAGAGTGCCCCGAAGACCGTGACCCCGATGGTTTGCCCGAGAGACCGCGAGAACTGGTTCGAACCAGTCGCCGCACCACGCATTTGCCACGGCACCGCCGATTGAATCATGACCGTCGTCGGAGTCGTCACGTAGCCCATACCAAGCCCCATGACCACCATGATGCCGACAAAGAACCAATAGGGCGAGTGCAGCGCGACGGCCAACAACCAGAGCGTTGCACAGGCAACTAAAATGGCCCCAATGACCGTGGTCCGCTTTGCTCCCACCCGATACATGAAACGACCGGCGAACGTCGAGCCAAGCGGCCAGGCAATCGACATCGGCATCAGGGTGAGACCCGAGCTGGTTGCGCTGTGGCCAAGTATGGTCTGGATCCACATGGGCAGATAGACATTTGCGCCAATCAACACGAAACTCGAAAGAAAGCCAATCATGTTTGATACGGCAATGACCGGGTTCGAAAACAGGCTCAGTGGCAACATCGGCTCTTTTGCCACCCGCTCGATCCAGACAAAACCTGCAAGAAAAACTGCAGCCGCGACAAACAGACCGATGATGGTACCGCTATCCCACGCGTATTGACTGCCACCATTCAACAGCGCGTACAGTAAAGCAGATACGCCGACGGTGAAGACGGCCGCCCCAAGATAATCGATAGACTTGGCGTGCCGTTCAAACTTCTCATGCAAGAACAAGAGCACTAGGACAAACGACACAGCACCGACTGGCACGTTGATATAGAAGATCCAGCGCCAGCTGACGTGATCGACAAACAACCCGCCGACAAGAGGTCCGAGCAGCCCAGCCACACCCCATACGGAGCTGAATAACCCTTGCATACGTGCGCGCTGTTCGCCGGGAAAGAGGTCGCCGATGATGGTGAACGTGATAGGCATCACGGCGCCGGCGCCAATTCCTTGGAACGCGCGAAACCAGACCAATTCCGTCATGTTCTGTGAAGCACCGGAAAGCGCAGAACCGAGAACGAATAGAATAACACCAATGCTAAATATGACTTTCCGTCCAAAGAGATCGGCCAACTTGCCGTAAATGGGCGTCGTCACGCTGGTTGTCAAGGTATAAATGGCAAACACCCAACTATAAAGGCTAAGACCGTGCAATTCGCGCACGATGTGTGGCATCGCCGTACTGACGACCGTGACGTCGATAGCGACGAGGAACACGGCGACCAACATCGCAACCGTCACCATTTGGCGGTTTGTGTGTCGCACTCGAGATTTCCCTCCTCAATTCATTCGTAAACAACTCGCCGCCTCACCATACCGGACTCCCTATACATTTTCAAGTGGTTTTTACAGCATCGTCAAACGTTTAGCTGTAGGTTGTCGATCAGTCGCGCCTTGCCGAAATACGCCGCCACCGCGAGCATGACATCGCCTTCGATCACGTCGATCGACTCCAAATCGGCAAGCGACACGACCTCGGCATAATCAAGGCGGGCAATGGGATCTGCTGCAATGCGCTCACGCATGCCGGATGCAATGGCCTTGCCATCGCGGTTGCCATTCGCGATTTGCTCGCGCGCCCAGCTGAGAGTTCGATAAAGTATAGTCGCGTGATCGCGCTCCTCGGGAGAAAGGTAGACGTTGCGCGAACTTTTCGCTAGCCCGTCGGCCTCGCGTACCGTCGGCACGGAAACAATCTCGATGGGCATGTTCAAATCGGCGACCATGCGGCGGATAATGGCGAGTTGCTGGCCGTCTTTTTGGCCAAAACACGCCACATCCGGTGCCACGATATGAAATAGCTTCGAGACGACAGTCGCAACGCCAGCAAAATGGCCGGGACGTGTTTTCCCACATAGCTTTGCAGCCATATCTGGGAGCTGCACGGTCGTCGCCATCGGCCGCGGGTACATCTCGGCAACCTCCGGCGTGAACGCAACATCGCACTGACCGGTCTCGGCGAGTAAGCGCAGATCGCGGGCGAGATCGCGCGGATAGCTACTCAAATCTTCATTGGCACCAAACTGCAGCGGATTGACGAAGATACTGACGACGACAAAATCCGCCTCGCGGCTTGCGGCTTCGACCAACGCGAGATGGCCCTCGTGCAGATACCCCATCGTCGGCACGAGCGCGATCCGCTGGCCATTCGCTCTTGCCGCTGCGACCAGTTGGCGCAAGTCAAGAATGGTTTCGCATTGCCTAAACGACTTAGCCACGACGCTCACCCTTTCTTTGCAACAAATCCTGAAACGCCTCTTGTTCGCTGGCCTGTAGATGAACCGTCTGCTCTTCACCTGGGAAGGCACCGCTCTTTACCTCATCAACGTACTGCCGCGCAGCCGTTACGATGGTCTCGGCAATGGAAGCATACCGCTTGTTGTGCTTGGGGATGTACCCTGACGTGTACCCGATGAAATCGTGGAAGACGAGCACCTGACCGTCGCACTGAGGCCCAGCGCCGATCCCGATGGTGGGAATCGCGAGCTGCTCGGTCACAGCAGCGGCCACTTCCGCAGGTACAGCCTCAAGGACGATGGCAAACGCCCCTGCTTCCTCAATCGCCTTAGCGTCCTCGATCATGCGCATGGCTGCATCCGCCGTTTTTCCTTGCACCGCAAAGCCGCCAAAGGCATGCACAGACTGCGGCGTGAGTCCGATATGCCCCATCACCGGTATGCCTGCCTGAACGAGTCGGGAAACGGTCGGCGCCAGTTCCTTGCCACCTTCCAGTTTTAAACCGTGCACGCCACCTTCCTGCATCATGCGTGCGGCACTGCGCATGGCATCTTCCGGCGTCACCTGATACGTTAAGAAGGGCAAATCGGCGACGACCATCGCCCCATTCGTCGCGCCACGCGATACCATGCTGGCATGATAGATCATCTGATCCAGTGTCACCGGAACGGTCGTCGTTTGGCCTTGCACGACCATACCAAGCGAATCGCCAATCAACAATATATGCACGCCTGCCTCCGACAAGAGACGCGCCGTGGGATAGTCGTACGCCGTCATCATGGCAATCTTTTCGCCAGCTTGCTTCATCTTGGCGAGTGTTCGCACGGTTACGTTCTTTGCCAATTTATTCTCCCCCTGTTTCCGATCCAAGCCATCGTTCCAACTCATCAACTTGATTCATGCCAATACTGCCTTTCGCGAGCGCAATCGGCACTGTTGCCCGCGCCAGTGCGAGATAGACATCGCGCGCGGCCGAATCGTCCGCAAGCGCGTCCAGATGTTTCACAACGGTCGCCGTATCCCCCCGCTCAATGGGGCCTGTCAGGGCCTGCGGAATTCCCAGGCGCTCGACATTGTCAATGGTGCCCCGAACCAACGGTAAGAGACTACGTACGCCATCCGGCAACGGAGCTAGCCGCGCCGCCGTCCCCAGCAACGCTACCAGAGCGTTTGAGGCCAGAACCGCCGCTGCATGATAAGCCGCCTTGTCCGCCGCGGACAACGCAAAGGGATGGCATCCCCACCGCTGCGCCCACATAAAGGCCAGACGCACCACTTCAGGATGGCCTTCCACCGCGATCGCGATATCTGACAATGCCCTTGCTCCTAAGGCAACGTCGGCAAATGCCTGTAGTGGATGGACACTGCCCACGTAGGCGCCGCAATTGGCTGCCGCGCTGAGGGCATGGCTCGTCAAGGCACCGGAAGTATGTATCACCATTTGGCCGGGGCGCAGCATGTCGAGTTCACACAGCCGCATGGCAACGTTGGCAATCGCCCGATCTGGCACTGTAAGCCATACCACATCCGCACGACGAACCATTTGCACAGCGGTGTGCCACGACATGACCGGCACACCTGTCATCCGCTCAAATTCGGAGGCGCGCTTGCTGCCTGTATCCTTCTCCAGGGCACACTCGACATGCGCACCCATATCGCGACAGGCACAGGCCACGGCTGTTCCAACGCGGCCAGGGCCTACGATTACCATTCTTAGAGATATCGGATTTCTCTCGTCATGGTCTGCCAATTCGCGTTCGACTCCCTGTTCAGACATCTGATCCGCAACCAATTGTACCAATCTTCCATGACAATGTGGAACGCCAGTCGACCTGCACTGGGGTATAGGTGACCGTTGCCTGTGGCAAACCAGATCTTGCGGAAAGTTGTCGGATAGACACGCCGCCGAGCAGGCCACCCAGCGGATCGAGGAACCAATTTGAAACCCAGACCGTCAACCACAATGGGGGAATTGATATGGAAAAATGGCTGCAATCTTCTGTCGCCGTGCCCAGGTATGCGCGTATTTGTGGGCTTATTGCCCTCTCCATCGCCATCCTGTGCGCGGTCACGCCGACATTTGGTGTGCTGCGACTCGAACCCGCCGCAGTCGTGCTCGGCGCCATCGCCTTGTTTGGCGGTTTTCGCGGTGTCGGCGCAGGCATCCTTGTCATGTGCGCGATGGATCTCATTCTCAGCCCTGCGTTCTGGACCAATGTTACCTGGGCGACGAGCCCCTACTCCGTCGTCGATCATTCGCTGGCATACTTTGACGTGGTAGGGATTATCGCCATGTCTGCACTGCTCTTCAAGCGACAGGATCGCAGATAGCGCGCGTGCCGCAGAGAGGTGGCTTGCTATGCGCAAAAACACGCGCTGGGATGTCGCAAGCGTGGCGACCATCCCGCTGATCATAACGCTTGGCAATTCGATGATGATCCCGGTGCTCCCCATCATGCAACGCAAACTTCACATCACGGCGTTTCAAAGTAGCTTGGTGATCACGGCCTATTCGCTCATCGCCATCGTTCTAATCCCGGTGGCTGGTTTCGTATCTGACCGGATTGGACGGAAACGTGTCATCTTGCCTTCCTTTGCGATCACGGCCGTGGGCGGACTGGTTGCCGGTATGGGGGCAAGCCCGTTCCATAGCTATGCCTTGGTATTAGCTGGGCGCTTTCTGCAAGGGGCTGGCTCAGCAGGCGCCATGCCAATTGCAATGCCACTCGTTGGCGATATACTCAAGCGCGATGAAGAGATCAGCAAGGCGTTGGGTACCATTGAAACAGCCAACACATTTGGCAAGGTGCTTAGTCCAATTCTCGGCGCGGTATTGGCGGCATGGGCATTTTATCTTCCTTTTTACGCCATACCCCTACTATGTGTCGCTTCGGCGGCCATGATTATGATCTTTGTACGCGTACCCAAGCGTGACAAGTCCAACTCGCATCGGCCTACCAGCCTGCCGATGCTTTTGGCTTTGCTGCGCCATCACCTGCGCTGGTTGGCGGCAGTCTTCCTTGTGGGTGCCACGGCGATGTTTGTATTGTTCGGCACGCTCGTGTACTTTTCTGATCGCTTGGAATCTGACTGGAATGCAAATGGCATTTCGAAGGGAGCCCTTCTTGCGATTCCTCTCTGTTGCCTGTGCCTCGCGTCATATGGCGCCGGACGTATCATCGGCAAAAACAAACGACGCATGAAATACATGGTGGCCGGCAGTTGCCTCCTGGCCGGCATCGGCTCAGCCGTAGCCGCACTCGTATTCGTTACCGAGTGGCTGATGATAGCCGTTTGTATCATCGGGATCGGCATTGGCGGCGCGTTGCCAGCCGTCGATGCACTCATTACAGAAAGCATGCAGAAAGAACAACGTGGTTCCATCACGTCGGTTTACACGAGCACTCGCTTCATCGGCGTGGCTGCAGGTCCGCCCGTGGTGTCTTTACTCTCATCCCGCGGACAGCCTAGCGTCTTCTGGCTGATGGCGCTGGCATGTGGATTGCCAGCTCTCTACAGTTTGTGGGCGATTCAAGCTGGCACCCGTGGTGGCAAGAGGGAAATATAAGGAGGCCTCTGCGTCAAGCGGCTGGGGCAAATAGTCTAACGGGCGTGCCTTGGCTGCATGTCCGGTAGGTGAGGGGGCGGGTCAGTCCCCCGCCCGGACGTAGTTAACGCCTTCTAGACGTACGCGGCCACTGTTCTGCAGCGACGCAAACACGCGCGATAAGATATCTCGCATGTCCTGCGTGACTCGCGAAAAGCCAAGTGCACGCCCCGTATCAACAATCAGACTCTCCTCCGAGTAGCCGTAGGCGCGATCGATGAGTGCCATCATGACCGCCGCAATCTCGCTCTGTGCGATATACTCCATCTGCTTCTCGTAAGTGGGAACATCTGCTCGCGAGCGGATTGGCATCGTATCTAGACTCGGGCTCAGCAGGATGTCACCATCCATCTTCACAAGCTGTTGACTTACCGCGTACCGCACAGCATTGCCATAGGTCGCCCGGATGCGTTTGCCGATCCGCTTGATCCCACACGCGTCGGCGATTCGCCGCACCACCACTTCCACATGAACTGGACTTTCAATTTCGACAACCTGAGCGATCCAGTTTGCCCACTGACCGATGGCCACTTCGTGCAACTCGACGCCTAAAGGCGGAATATGAAGCGTTGCAGCCACGTAAGGCTCCGTCACCGCGCCCGCAGCTGAGGCTTGGATCTCCTGCACGGCTTCTGAGTGACGCGGGCGAGACGTCGCCATAGCGTCCGCGCTTGACGCTTCTTCAGCCAGCGTACTAGACTCAACAAATCCTGTGTTGGCGCGCTTGGGCCGCTCTGTTTGCTCCAAACTTTCCCGTTTCGCCCGAACCTTCGCCTCCTCAATCGCAGCGACGAGTTTGGCGAGCGCCTTCTTGCGATCTCGAAACCAATCTGTGCTCCAGATTCGATGCAACGTCCAGCCGAGCCCCTCCAGCACCTGTTGCCGCAGCCGATCGCGGTCGCGCGCGCTGCGCGAGCTGTGATACGTCGCTCCATCGCATTCGATCCCGATTAGGTAGCGACCGGGAGCATCGGGATCGACCACCGCAAGGTCGATAAAGAACCCGGCGGATCCAACCTGCACGTCAACCTGGTAACCGAGCCGCACGAGTTCGTCGCGCACCGCCTCTTCAAACGGAGAGTCTGCCTCGCGCCCTGTGCTGTGCGGCAGGTCTAACTTCCCTGTCTCACAGTAACGCAGGAATGCCTTGAACACGCGGCTGCCTTCACCTTTCGCCCGATGCAAATCGATGTCTTCGGAGCGCAGATTCGTGAACACCTCGCAGCGCACGCGCGCACGCGTGATGAGCACGTTGAGCCGTCGCTCGCCGCCAGCTTTTCCAAGCGGGCCAAAGGTCATCGCCAGATATCCATCCTTGTCGCGGCCATAGCCGACGCTGACGAAGATGACATCGCGCTCGTCACCTTGCACAGTTTCAAGGTTCTTCACAAAGAACGGCTCATCAGACGCCGCAAAGAACGGCTCACAGGACGGATTCGCCCGGCGTAAGCGATCGACCTCGTCTTCAATAGCCTCCGCCTGCGTGCTGCTAAGCGCCACGACGCCAAGCGTTTCGTCGGTATCTCCATTTACGAAGGCGCGCGCGTGCTCCATGACAGCCTGCGCGACTGCCCGCGCCTCGAGGCGGTTCGTGCGGGATTTACCGCGGTCATATGCGGTATCTTCGAGCCGGTGCAATACCAAACCCTTTGTGGTCGACTTCCGTTCAGGACTCGGGAACAGGATGAGCCGCCCATCATAAAACTCCGCGTTCGACAAGGCGATGAGCGATTCGTGCCGACTGCGGTAGTGCCAGCGCAGCATCCGCTCCGGCATGCCCTGACTGACGCAGAGGCTGAGGATACTTTCCATGTCGCTCGTGTGCACATCTGTGTCCTCAGGATCTTCCTCGTCGTCCACCGCCGCGTCGAAGAAGTTGGTCGGCGGTAACTGCTTGCTGTCACCAACCACGACCAACTGCCGCCCACGTATGATGGCACCAAGTGCATCCACTGGCTGCACCTGGCTCGCCTCGTCGAATACGACGAGGTCAAAGTGGAGACTGCCAGGTGGAAAGAAAGTCGCGACCGACATTGGACTCGCCATAAACACCGGCTTTAGCGCCTGAATGGCGTGACCCGTCCTAGCAAGCAATTGGCGGATTGCCATATGCCTACCCTTCTTCTGCATCTCGCGGCGCAAGAGACCTAGTTCACCGCCACTCGATTCGCGCGAAGGGATACGCTGCAGATGCGCAGCGGCTGCTAGTTTCTGCGTAATCCTCGTCATCTCCTCGTCGAGCGCGCGAAACCGCTCGACCGTACCCCACTGCGCGTTGCCCGCAAACTCCGCGATGGTCGGATGCTGTTTGAACACCACTTGCAGTAACGCTTCGTACCAACGGTACGTCACCGCATCGACGAGGCTGTCTCCAGCATACCGCCACGAAGCGGCGGCGTGAACGACCGAACCTAGGCCCACCTTATCACAGCGCCGCGTGAACAAGTTCCATCGGACGATCCCGGACAGAGTATCCAACTCACCCTGCCACCGGCGCAGTTGCTCGTCGTCTGCAGCAATAGAATCCGTCAAACCAGCAGTTTCCGATCCGCCATTCAATCCGTTCGTTGTAGTCTCACCGCGCTCAACGTCTGTTCGTCGATACTGCAGCTTCTCGACGGCCACCCGCACCGTTGAACGCGCCTCTGCGACTGCTGGTTCGAGTATCGCCAACGTGCCAGTCGCGGCTTCGCGAATGTCCGGGCGTACCAGCAGGTCAACTACCCACCCGGGGATTTCTCCTCGCATACACAGTTGCTGCAAATTGACCATCCACCCGACGATCTCTGCACACATTTTCCAGTCCGTGTCGACGCCGCGCCACTTGCCTCCCAGCAACTTTGCCAACGTCACCTCGTGCTGCATCACACGCTCCTGCGTCTGCTGGACGTAAATCACGTCGTTCAGCCACGCCAACATCTCGGCTTCCGACTGCTTTTGCGGCGAACGCAAGCAGGCCATCGCTTGTGCTCGCGCGCTCTTGTACTCCCCCGACATCCGCCCGAAGAACGACTGGTGCGCTAAGATACGTGTCCGCACAGGAGCCAGATCCTTTGTCCACGTGTCAGCAAGCAGGAGCGTCTCGTACTTTGCCTTCAATTCGTACACGCTCTGCATTGCCTTGACGGTATCCACCCAAGTGGCGAAGTCTGCCCAAGCCGTGTCCCGCACGTCGACACCCGCCAAGTCTGGCACCGTCGACAGCAGGCGTAGCACCTGCACCGCCGCATCCACTTCAGGCCATGCGTCGCCTCCCTGGATCGACAGCGACACCTTCGCATTCTCCCACCGTGCGGCGAGTTCCCCGACGGCATTCACAGCGTGAGTCAGTGCGCTCACCAGAGCTTCGTGATGAGCGCCGGTCGGGGTCTCTGTCAACGCACAACCCCAGAATGGATGCTCCACGGGTACGCCAATTTCCTTCAGGAATGCCTGCAAGTCACGCAGGAAATCCCGACGCTCCACGAACAACTCTCGCGTCCAGTTGGTATCTACATCAAACGCGGGCCATCTCTCCGCTATCATACGCTCCTGCCACCGTATGAGTTGCCCCATCGCTATGTACGGCGTCACCCCCGAGCCGCCCATCGGCTGGTGAAGTACGTCGATATACTCGTTTAGCTTGCTCCGCTGTATCTTGTACTCGAGTTCGTTTGTCTCCGGTACCCCAGCCGTCCCCCGCAGTTGCCAAGTGCGCTCGAGTTCGGTCAAAAGCTGGCGCTTGTTCGTCTTGTTACTGTGCAACTCCAGACATGCAGCACCAAGGCCAACCTTCTCAAGGCGACTCTTCACGACTTCCAGGGCAGCCATCTTTTCTGCCACGAAGAGGACGCTTTTGCCGTCCAGGACGGCCCTTGCGATCACATTCGTGATTGTCTGTGACTTCCCCGTTCCGGGCGGCCCCTGAATGACCAGATTGCGCCCGCGAGCTACATCAACGACGGCAGCTAACTGTGAACTGTCCGCATCCATCACCGTCTGCATATCGGTGAGCGGCAAAGTGTCGTCAAGGCGGGCGAGTTCGTCGATGTCGGACGGTTCCTCGCGAAATCCTTCGACAAGGAGGGACGCAAGGATGTCGTGGTTGAGCGGATTCGCCACGTCCGGCCAAAGGTCTGCCTCAAGGTCGCGAAACATCAAGTATTTCCCAAATGAGAAAAAAGCCATGAGCAGGCGGTCTGCGTGGACAATCCAGCGCTCCTGCTTGGCCACAGTCTCCGAAATGGAGTCGATGTAGGCGGACAAGCTGCGTTCGTCGTCCACCTCCAGTTCTGGTAATTCAATTCCAAAATCAATTTTCAACTTATACTGAAGCGAAAGGTTCGCGACAACCTCTTCTTCGGAGTACCTGACGGTAAACCGATCCCGCGCCGTATCCCGCTCAAGCGTCACGGGCACAAGGACAAGTGGCGCCATGAGCGGTTTGTCGCTCGACTCCGATTCATACCACTCGAGAAAACCCATTGCGAGAAACAACGTGTTCGCACCTTGCTCTTCCAACGAAGTTCGCGCTGTGCGAAAAGTGTTGAGTAAGCGTTTGTTCAATTGGTTCGCCGTGTACGGCGCAGACAGAGTAAGCTCGCCGCCAGCGACTGTGCCTTGTACCTGCGATCCGTCGTCAGGGGCTCCCGCCTGCGTGCCTTCTGTCTTTTCGCTGTTCTCCGCTTCTCCGTCCAAAACTGCTTCATCGGGCACCTTGTTTTCCAGTACAGTGGCAAAGAAATTGAGGCTCAAGCGTTCGCCCACCAAGCGTTTGTAAACCTCGTCAATCGGCTGATGGTCCAGGTACACACCTTGACTTTTTGGCAGACGAAAATTGAGCATATTGTTACGCAGGGTCAAATCCAGCAGATCCCGCCTTGCCTCCTGTAACTTCTGCCTGAGCACGCTCTGACGGTCGGGACCGGTTCCATGTGTCCCACCACGTCGCAAGGCATCTACGGTGTGAATCCCCGATTGTCGGGCAGCCGCGGGCTTCTTCGCCGCATCCCTGACGGATTCACTTGGCACCGAACTCATCCCACCCAACGCCCCTATCCATTTCGTCTCTCTGAAGTGTACGTTCGCTCAATGGCAAGGTATAACCGCTAAATTCCGACATGATTCCTTATTACGCTACAAGAGATTGGGATAATCAGCAAGATTATAATCACCCAAAAACTGACACATCAATAAGCTGGCGATCCCTTGCAAAACGTGCTACACTGTCGAACACAAACTCCTGTGATGTTGGTGGGACATTTTTTGGTTTTAATCTATGGCGAGTAATATGGGAATCCGACTCCAGACTTGAAGATGCCATGCCTCCGTGAGTGGAAGGTTGAATCAAGCGATAGGATACCCACCTGTGAGAGCAGGTTCAAAACCGATTGTCCCACGGCAGAACGGGGTACATAGGAAGCCGTTTCTCAATGTTCGAAGCATTGGGAGGCGGTTTTTTGTTTTTCTTCATAAGTGTCTTCACCCCCACCTTCACCATCGCCCGCACACGTTTGCTTTCCATCTGGATTTTTCGTGTATAACGCACAAAAGGATCCACATGTTAATCGACGAGGAAACCATTGATCTCTTTTGGAGGACGATACGATGCAGATGTTGACGCACGAGATGGCCGAACTCAACGAGCTTTTGCTAAGCTGCACCAACTCGATTCAATCGATGGCACTCTTTTTAAACCAAGCTCAGGATCAAGAACTGCGCGACATGATTGCCAGGCACTACGCGGTGCACGTGCAGGATTACAACATGAAAGTGGAATTTGCCAAACAGCAACAGGGTTCGACCGATACGCTCGACGTTCCCCCGCTGCCGTCTATGCAACCCATGCCGATGCACCCTATGTCCGTGCAGCCCGTACAACCGCAAATCAAGTTGCAACAACTGGACGATCGCGCCATTACGACGTCGTATTTGCTGACACTCAAACGGGCCGGCCGCGAATACGCTTGGGCTGCATTCGAGACGTCCACCGTACAGATGCGCACATTTTTAGAGGATGCCTTCCGGATGTGCTCGCACCAAGCGTTTGAAGTGTGGCAATACGCAGTGCGCAAAGGCTGGTATGCAGCGCAGCAGGCACCTGCCCAAGCTGTACAAAACCTGGCGCAAACCTACCAAGAGGTGCCGTACCATCAGCCGGCCGCCCAATATACGAGCGGATCGCAACCACAAGCGCAACAACCTGGCATGACGATGCCAGGCCATCGCTATCAGTGATGGCCTCGGCCAACTAATCTCCGTTTGCCGCTCGCCGTGTTTGGGTTGTCTCGATATCCTGCGACGTCAAGGCGGCACGTAGAGCCTTTTGCTCTTGCGCCTTAAACCGTTTGCCGCGTAGCAAGAAAAGCCAACTGGTGGCGGCAAGGACGGCACACACGAGATACACCTCGCGATACCCGGCCCATTGTGCGATGGCGCCACCCAGCAAGCTGCCGAGCATCTGTCCAAGGTTGTTCGTATTGCTGTACAGCGCCGTCGCAGACCCGGGAGCATCAGGCAAGAAATCCTGCATATAGCTCATGCCAATACTCACACTGATGGCGATAAACGTCGCACAAAAAAGTTGCAACGCAAGCATTTCCCACGGTCTTTGTGCAAACCAGGCTCCGACGTAATACAAGGCGCCGCAAAGGGAGCCGAAGAGCAACAACGGCCGCTTGCCAAGCCGCGCACTCAGCGCACCAAGCCCAAGAATGATGGGAATTTCGAGGCCCGCACTCAACGCGACGACCGAACCGACCATTCTGTCTGAGCCGTGTAACGCCTTCGTCACGAAGAGTGGCATATAAAGTCCATTCATCGAGGACGCAGTATATACAGCAACGTACGACACACAGGCGGTGACGACATGGCGATTTTGCAACACGGCAAACGACTTTACCGGCTGTGAACCCAGAATGCCTGCAGGTGGCCGCCGTTCTATCCGCCAGAAGACGATGGCGAGCACGGCGACAAACAAGAAAGCTGTCGCGGCAAAGAGTCCAGAAAAGTGATAGGCCTGTAACAAATAGGACCCCAATAACGGCCCAATGACCCAGGCCAACGAAAAAAACGACCTGAGTGATGACGTAGCAAACGTCGCATCGACGTCCGGCACCCGACTGGCTGTCTCACGCGCGTAAGCGAATAACTGGGGAAACGCGGAGGCACCAAGTCCAAGCAACACCGTCGAGACGATGAGTAATGGCAAGTAGCTGTGTATGACGAGAAAACTACCATACCCCAAGGCAGAACAAGCTGCCGCGACAAGCATGATGTATTTTTTCGCCACACGCAAGTCGGATAGCCTGCCAAGCCAGGTGCTCGCCAAAATGCCACCGATGCCATTGACACACATGAATAGCCCGAGTTCCGCCGCTGACATATGGACGACGTCCGTGCCGAACAACGACAAATAGGGTCTCGTGATGGAAACCCCAATGCCGACGAGCGTGATGGCGAGAACGAGTGTGCCATAGCCAGGCAGCAAGCGGGAACTGAGCGGAACAAACCGCATGCGAAACCTCAACCACAAGCCCTCCCGGATTAAGCTACACGCATGGTAGCACCCAGGGGGGCCTTTGAGGATTGCAGATCTGGTTAAAACATGACGAAATTGTGTGTTTGTCGAAATTGGCAGGTCTTGAATCCGCTTTACCTGTTTGGCTGGTTCACGCCCGCTGCGATACAATTTTTTGCGGAAATGAAATGGTTCCTAAATGGGGTCAAGCAAGCCTAAAGAAAGGTGAGGGTCAGATGGAACCCAATCGCGAAGAAAAGTTTTGCAAAGAATCGCGCGCCACGAAAATTCTACGGGTCTTCCCCTCGGATTTGAACGACCATAATACGATGTTTGGCGGCAAGTTGATGGCCTATATTGACGATGTGGCTTCGATTTCGGCTGAGCGGCACGCGCGCGCCGAATGCGTCACAGCCTCCACCGACAGCGTCGACTTCCTACTTCCCATCCGCGAAGGTCACTCGGTCTGCTTAACGTCGTATGTGACGTCGACTGGGCGCAGCTCGATGGAGGTGTTCGTCAAAGTCGTCGCCGAACATCTGCGCACAGGCGAGCGGATGATTGCAGCAACCGCATTTTTGACCTTTGTCGCACTCGGCCCGGATGGCCGTCCCGTCCCCGTACCGAAAGTGATTCCCGAGTCCCCTGAAGAAAAAAAGCTGCACGAAACAGCTCCCGCGCGCGCCGAGGCCCGCAAGCGCCACCGCGAACAAAGTAAACTGCTCGCCGAACACCTGCGGCCTGACCGACTTTGGGAGATGGGCAACTGAGTTACTTCGCGATTTCAATCCGCTGACAAGACGCCATCGACTGCAAGCACGCGTCGATGACGCGCATATTGGCGATGGCGTCCACAGGTTGAAAGCGAAGCGGTGCACCCGTGAGCACGGCTTCAGCGAAGTCGTCCGCCTGTAAAGTGTACGGGTCAAAACTCGGAAACGCCTCCACGCGCTCGCCATGCGACGTGATCACTTGAAATGACATATCTTCCCCGACGAACGCATTCACCACTTCGATCCGCCCATCGCTGCCCAAAATTTCGAGCGTGTTACGGGGAGCAGCCCACATCGCACAATCAAACGTCAGACCGATGCGCTTCGGAAATTCGACCAGTCCCGACACCATCATGTCTACATCGTCGTGTTGCGACGATGTGAATCCCACTGCCGTCGCCGCCACCGGTTCGTCACCGAGGATGAGCCGAGCTGCACTGATTGGGTAACAGCCGACGTCATAGAGCGATCCACCGCCCCAATCGCGGCGGTACCGCACGTTGCCGAGATCGGCCGCATTGTTGAACGTAAATGTCGCGTGAATGCCGCGGATAGCTCCTATCTCCCCGCTCCTCACGATTTGCACTATGCGTTCATAACGCGGATGGTGACGATACATAAATGCCTCAGCGAGCAAGACACCTCTATTCGCACAAGCCTCCACCATCTCCCGAGCCGTTGCCGCCGAAAGCGCGATGGGCTTCTCGCAAAGAACGTGTTTTCCGGCCTGTGCGGCGCGAATGGTCCATTCTTTATGCAAATGGTTCGGCAGCGGGATGTACACCGCGTCCACGTCTGGATCCGCTAGCAATTCTTCGTAGCTGCCATAAGCGCGCGCAATTCCCAAGCGGGCCGCCGTCGCAGCAGCCTTTTCCTGACTGCGGCTGGCCAGCGCGATCACGCTATTTTTTTGCGACTTTTGCATACCGGGGATTACCTTGCGAATTGCGATATCAGCGCATCCAAGCACGCCCCAGCGCAACCTTTGTTGTGTCATCTGTCCCACCCCACTTGTCGAAACTCGTCACGAAAGATCTATTTGCGTCACAGCGATCAGATCAATTGCGGCCATCGATGTCAAAACGCTTTCAGTATAACAAACTCCACCAATACATTTGGCTGTTTCATGACACTCACACCATTTTGTTTGTGATTTGATGTCTGAACACGTAATATCAGGCTCGAGGTGATTCCATGCGCGGAACCAAACCAGCGATGCGGCTTTGCGCCGCTCTTTGTGCCATGATGATCATGGTGGCAGGATGCGACACGACGAATCGGCCGCAGCAGTCGGAAACAGAAAATGCGCTACCGGCACGCGTGCAACCGGGAGCTCTGGTGGCGGGCGGATCGACAGTCGTCGCCGAATTTGTCCACAACAAATGGATTTACCTGCCGGCTGCCTCCGTCGTCAACGCGCCCTCGTCGGCGTTTCAGACGGTCGACGTGTCCGCAACCGGCGAAGTCGCTGCCACGACACCCGGCAATGGTGACACGTTGACGGGTGGTAGCAGTGGAAGTGCTCTGTGGCTTTATCAACGCGGTTGGCGACCTGTCGAGATACAGGGCGATGCGAACGTGCAAGTTCATGCCTTTGCGCCAGATGGCACGCTATATGCCGCAACAGATGATGGCCAACTGGCTGGACTATGGAAAAGAACGAATGAAGGCTGGACACAAGTTCCCGGAACGACACAAATGGGTTACATCACGTCCATTCTCTGGTCGCCCAAAGGCACCCTCACAGTCGTCTCCATTCCGGACAATGGCGCAACGACCATCTGGCAGCAGATAGGTCAGAAGTGGATTGCACTCGGCGGCGAGAACGCGCCGTTTGCGGGCGACACATTGACCATACAATGGTCTCCTTCCGGGCAGTTGACTGTCGGTTCGAGCGGGCATGGCGCGTTTACGTACGAGAACGGAACATGGACACCTGCCGGGGGTGTGCCGACACCCATTTCGGATGTGCAACAGATTGGCTGGTCACCAGAAGGGAATCTGTATGTTGCTGGTCATACGTCCGGATCAACCGGGCTTTGGGAGCTAAGCGGAGGACATTGGCACGAAGTCAACGGCCTCGGACAAGCCGTCGGGCATGATAAAATCCGCGAATTTGGCTGGTCGCCACAAGGTGTGCTCACGGTCAGCGACGGAACAGCCTGTCAATTGTTCCAGTTGCAAAGTGGGCGCTGGGTGTGTATCTGGAACAAGACAAAAGCATCGGATCCCGACGCACTGCCTCCCTACTTTGCCTGGTCGCCGCAAGGTACGTTGGTATGCGACGGTGGCGATATCGGCGGGCTTTGGCAGGAGACCGCAAACGGCTCGTGGACTCTCATTGGCGGCAACCAGTCGCCATTTCGCGGACAGCGCAACGTCTCGTTTACCTGGGCGCCTGCGGACAGCACGACGAGCTAACGCCGCAGGTTGAAAACCTTTAGCCCCGTCGAAAGTACACGTAAGATAGGATGGTGGACAGGGCTGCCCAAACCACGATGAGCACGAGGATACCCAAAATGGCAAAGTGTATGGGGACGACCCATGCGCAGACGACGCACAAAAGGCCGGTCGCGACGCCGAGAGCACCGGCGGTGCGGTGCGTGCGCCGCCACGTTTCCTCACTGGCCAACGTCCACGGCGTCCGGATACCAACTAGCCAATTCGGCGACACGCGCGGTAGATAATTGGCCAGTATGGCCACAAACAAGCCGATGAGACTGAGCGGCACGCGTTGCGAGCTTCCCGGTACGCCAATCGCATGCAAGAGTAACCATAGTTGAATACAGCCCATGAAGACGACGACAATGCCACCGAAGAACCGGTACGTCGACCAAAACCCCGCATATTGTGCACGCTTCGGATCGATCCGCCAGAACACGTTCCAAAGACCAATGAGCGCAAGCATGATGATGGGCATCACGATGGTCGCTCCGAGGCGGCTCATGTAGCCATTTGGCTTGCCGGATGCATCGAAGTGCGTTGCGACAACGGCAGGCAGGTGCGGATATAAGATCCCGCTTGCGGCACACACCGCTCCCCAGGCAGCCCACCCCCACCAACTGAGCGCAGATTTCCGCTCACCAGCCACCTGTACCACCCCCACGATCTCTTGGCATCATTATATAGCCTGTTAGCTAAATATCAATCATGAAATCCGCCACATTTCCAAAGGGATTCCATGTCTTTGTCACGAATTGAGTACCTAACAATTTTATTGCGCTCCACTGTTTGCTGACCGCGCCTACGGCATCAGTAGAACCTGGAACACGCAGCGGTTCGCGCTTTGAAGGGATGATTGTCTGACGTGCACATCGCGTCTCAACACTACCATCTGGGACTTGTGATACTCTCCTATATCGTCGCGTCGCTGGCATCGTACGCGGCCTTGGATCTGGGGCGGCGCGTCGTCGAAACGCGCGGCTCAACACAGACATGGTGGATGGTTTCCGGCGGCGCAGTGATGGGCATTGGCATCTGGTCGATGCACTTTATCGCCATGCTCGCACTCATGTTGCCTGTCGCCATGACATACAATTGGGGCATCGTCGCACTGTCGCTGGTATTCGCAATGCTTGGTTCCATCATTGCGCTGTTTGTGGTCGCCCGCTTGCATCGATTGCGTTTCAAATTCGGCATCGGTGCGATATTTATGGGCGCGGGCATCGTTAGCATGCACTATACGGGCATGGCCGCGATGCGGCTGGCCGGATCGTTCTCCTACAGGCCGCTATTGTTCGCACTGTCCTGCGTCATTGCCGTTGGCGCGTCATTTGTCGCGCTGACGCTTGCCTTCGCATTCGCACGTGCAAACGGCTGGCGCGCCTATGGCATCAAAATCGCTTGTGCGCTTGTCATGGGCGTCGCCGTCGCAGGCATGCACTACACCGGCATGTGGGCGACCGTCTTCCGCGTCAACAAGGACAGTCCGCAGATGGATATACCCGCCCATGGCGCGCTCGCTATCGTCGTCGCCATTTTTGGCGTCATGGTTCTCTTGCTGGCCATTGCAACAAGTATTCTGGATCGCCGCCTGCAAGCAGACCGACGTCTCATCCAGTCTGCCGATGAGCGCTTCCGCTCGCTGTACACGTACCACTCGGATGCCATCTTTACGTTTGACACGCACGGCAACTGCCTGGACATGAACGCACAGGCGCGACGCCTAATTGGCGAACTGGCGGCCAGCCTGGATGCGCCGGCGATGTTGTCGATGATCGAGGAGGGCGATCGCGCAGAAGTCATTGGCGATTACAATCGCGCCATCAAGGGCGAAACGACGCATTCCGAATTCGCCTTACATGGTCCGAACGAACAGACCGTGATCGTCAGCGCCATTCAAATTCCCATTCTCGTCGATGGCGAAGTGACTGGCGTATTTATCATCGCCCGCGACATTACCCGCGAACGTGCCGCTGCGGACCAAATGAATCATATGGCGTTTCACGACGCGCTCACGCAACTGCCCAACCGGCGGATGTTTGAATCCGAAGTGGATCAATTTATTGCGCAAGCCGACACGAGCGCAGAGATGCACATTCTATTCGTCGACCTCGACCGGTTTAAATCGGTCAACGACACCCTTGGGCACGAGTTTGGCGATAAGCTCTTGCAACGTGTCGCGTGGCTGATCGAGGATGTCGTTGGCAATCCCGGCTTTGTGGCCCGCATGGGCGGCGATGAATTTACCATCACGTTGTTCAATCAACCACTGCAGTCGGCCATTGATATTGCAAACACCTTAATGGAACGATTACACCGCCCTCTTTTGATTGAGGACAGATCCATTTATGTGACTGCAAGCTTGGGCATCGCCAGCTATCCGCGGCATGGTTGCACGCGGGACATGCTGTTGCGCCATGCGGATTTGGCGATGTATACAGCCAAATCGTCTGGACGCAGCACCTATCACGTATTTGAGGAGGTTACCGCCGCGACGGCCATGGCGCGCCTGGAGCTTGAACAGGAACTGCGCGAAGCGGCGGAAAAGGGCTTGTTTCAATTGGTCTACCAGCCAAAAGTAAACGTCGCCTCAGGCGAAACGGTCGGCGTCGAAGCCTTGATTCGTTGGACGCGGCGGTCTGGAGAACAAGTATCTCCCGCCGAATTCATCCCGATCGCGGAGGAAACAGGCCTTATTGTCCCCATCGGCGAGTGGTGCCTGCGCACCGCCGCACGACAGGCGAAACGGTGGTTGGAAGCAGGTACACCGCGAAAGGTCGCTGTCAATCTCTCGCCGCACCAGGTCATGAACGAGCGTTTTCTTGGCATCATCAGTGGCATTCTTGAGGAGACAGACCTGCCGCCGGAATATCTGGAAGTCGAAATTACGGAAAGCGCGATGATGGATGCAGATATTGCCAATCACTTCCTTAGTGGTTGCCGTGCGCTTGGTATCGAGGTCTCGCTGGACGACTTTGGCACAGGCTACAGCTCGTTGAGCCGATTGACGAGACTTCCCCTGAATCTCGTCAAAATTGACCGCTCATTCACACAACATGTTTCTACGCAGGAGAAGGCGCGCGCACTTGTGCGCAGCATCATCGACATTGCGCACAACTTGGGTATGCGCTGCCTTGCCGAAGGCGTGGAGACGCAAGAACAACTCGCCGTCATCCAGTCGCTCGGCTGTGATGAGGCCCAAGGCTTTCTGTTTTCACGTCCGGTTCCTCCCGACGCGCTGAGTCACAACATGGCGCCGTCGACAAAAGCCTAGACTGAGGTGATTCTCATGGAAACAAACTACCGTGTCATCGTCGCGGGTTGTGGCGGCATGGCCAACACGTGGGTGGACGATTTGTTGCAGAGACCGTACGTGCAAATTGTCGCCCTAGTTGATATCCGGCGTGAAAGCGCTGAGGCCATGGCGGCTCGTCACGGTCTTCACGTGCCCGTGTTCGAACGGATTGAGGACGCCTTGTCCGCTGTTGCCGCAAACCTCGTAATTGACGTCACGATTCCAGAAAGCCACCGGGCTATCGTGACCACCGCCTTGCGGGCCGGGTGCGATGTATTGGGTGAAAAACCAATGGGGGCAACACCTGAAGACAGCCGTGCCATTCTGACCGCCGTTCACGACAGCGGACGGCGATATGCTGTCATGCAAAACCGGCGCTATCACCGCCAACTCCGCTCGCTGAAAACGGCCTTGGACGACGGTATCATCGGAGATATCACGTCAGTGTATGCCGACTTCTTCATCGGTGCCCATTTCGGTGGCTTTCGGGATGCGATGGAGCATCCACTGTTACTCGACATGGCCATCCACACATTCGACCAGGCGCGCTTTTTGCTTGGTGCCACGCCAGTTTCCGTCTATTGTCACGCATTCAATCCAAAAGGCTCCTGGTACCAAGGAGCGGCAAGTGCCATCTGCATCTTTGAAATGAGCGATGGCTCAATTTTTAACTACAGGGGCAGTTGGTGTGCAGAGGGATGGAATACGTCGTGGGAAGCAACGTGGCGGATCGTTGGCAGTCGCGGCACCGCCTTGTGGGATGGGAACAACACTTTGCGCGCGCAGGTCGTCGATGAAGCGGCTGAAGGATTCATTCGCCCGTGTAAAGAGCTAGAAATTCCGGTTACATGGCAAGGGCGTGAAGGCCATGCCGGTTGTTTGGATGAGATGTTTCAAGCGCTTGCCGAGCAGCGGCTTGCTGAAACGGATGCTACAGATAACATCCACAGTTTGAATATGGTGTTTGGCGCCATTGAGAGCGCTCGCACAGGCCAAAAGGTTCCTCTGTAGAACCATTGAGCAAGGCATGATGGCCGCCTTCGGACATGGAACGGCGGCCATTTGCGTATACGTTTTTGAAACCGTTTGCAGGAATCTGAATAAGGAAAACGAAACAGTATGAATGGACAGACGAAATCGGTTGCGCTTCTTATGCCGACCACAGGAAGGAGGAATCCTGTGCGACCAGGGATGCCCCTGGCTGTATAGGGACCATCATGGCGACATCTGAGACCTACGAAGAGACACTCGCGCATGTCAACACACACTCAAGCCCGTCAGAGCTGAAAATTACCGACATACGATTCGCCGACATCGCCGGTGCACCGATGCACTGTAGCCTCATGAAGATTTACACGAATCAAGGGCTTGTCGGGTACGGCGAGGTTCGGGATGGAGCGAGTAAAACTTATGCGCTCATGTTGAAAAGCCGATTGCTAGGCGAGAATCCGTGCAACATCGATAAGTTGTTCCGCCGCATTAAGCAATTTGGCGGTCACGCCAGACAAGGCGGCGGCGTGTGTGGAGTCGAGATTGCACTCTGGGACCTCGCCGGAAAGGCATACGGCGTTCCGGTATATCAGATGCTCGGTGGGAAATTCCGCGATAGCATACGCATGTATTGCGATACCGACGTGCACGGCAAGCACGATGGAACGGCGATGGGCAACGCCTTGTTAAAACGCATGGAAAAAGGTTTCACCTTTCTGAAAATGGACCTTGGTATTGGCCTTCTACTCGATGAACCAGGTACCCTAAGCGCCCCCCTTGGATTCCTTGATGAGATGAAACGCCTCACTCGTCCCACGCATGCGCCTATAGACGATTGGGAACGGCGTCAGCGCCGCAACCGCGCATACGACCTGATGAATATAGCTCACCCCTTCACGCACATCCACGTCACGGAAAAAGGCCTCGACATTCTTGAGCAATATGTTGCCGACGTTCGCGCCGTGATCGGCTACGAAGTGCCACTTGCGATCGATCACTTCGGCCATATCGGTGTCGACGATTGCATTAAGCTGGCGCGTCGCCTTGAGAAATATAACCTGGCCTGGCTGGAAGACATGGTCCCCTGGCAACTGACAGATCAATACGTCAAGCTGTCGCGAGCTAGCACCATTCCCATCTGCACAGGCGAGGACATCTATCTTAAAGAAAACTTCCGGCCACTGCTGGAATCCGGGGGTGTATCCGTCATTCACCCCGACGTCCTGACGTCTGGCGGCATTCTCGAAAACAAGAAAATCGGTGACATGGCGGAGGAATATGGCGTCTCCATGGCCGTGCATATGGCAGAAAGCCCCATTGCCTGTATGGCGGCGGTACACAGTGTCGCCGCGACCAACAACTTTATTGCGCTCGAATACCACTCGGTCGACGTTCCTTGGTGGGACGATCTCGTCGACGGGTTGCCCAAGCCAATCGTCGATCACGGCTTTATCCGCGTCCCCGACAAACCCGGACTTGGTATTGAAGCGCTTAATGACGACGTGATCCGCGCTCACCTGCATCCCGACATCCCCGGTCTATGGGAACCGACCGATACGTGGAATGACGAATGGTCGCACGATAGGCTTTGGAGTTAGTGACCTGCCCTGGCAAGGAGGAATGGCCGATGACCAATCGGCGCGTAGCACTGATTTCGGATGCAAGCCAAGCGTTTGGCATCGCAACGGCCAAACGCTTGGCGCAAGACGGGATGACGCTCGTCCTCAATGGCCCGCCAGGTCCTGGTGAGCAAGTGGTGGCCAATCTTGCACAAACCTTGCAAGCAGACGGTCATGACGTCTTGGTAGCCACAAGCGATTTGGGCGCTACGGAAACAGTGGAATCGCTGTGCAACGACGTTGTCACGAGGTACGGCCGGATTGATCTATACGTGCACACGCACAATCGGGTCGACCGTGGTGCCGTCGCTTCACTGCCGCATCTGCTTGTCCGGGATGCACTCAACTTCAACGCCAAGACAGCCTTTCTTTGCACGCAGGTATTGGGACGACAGATGGCTAAGCAAGGCGCCGGCTGTATGGTCTACGTCGGATCTATCCACGGTGAAAAGCCGACAGGCTGTGCGTTTTCCTATGCCTTGGCGCAAGGTGCCCTGCAAATGCTGTGCAAGGAAGCCGCACTCGAACTGGGACGCTTGGGCGTGCGGGTCAATCTCATCGCCATGGGACCCGTCGATGGGGACGATGAACAGTTTTATAGCGACATTTCGGACTTGTATCTGGATTATCAGTACAAAGTCCCCTCGGCGACGCTGGGAACGGCAGACGATGTCGCAGAAGCCGTGGCCTGGATGGCGAGCGATGCAGCGAAGTATTTAAACGGTGCCATCATTCGTCTGGACGGCGGTTTCCTACTGCACTACATGGACCACAAGATGAAGCGATGAAGGCAGAGGTGAACGACGTGAGCCTGCGAGGAAAGGTGGCCCTTGTCACCGGCGCTGCGGCAGGCATTGGTCGCGGCGTCGCGATTGAACTGGCTCGCCAAGGTGCACGCGTGGCCATCAACGATGTCGATCGCCCCGACGCTGCGAACATAACCCTGCAGATGGTGCGCGAAGCAAGCGCCGACGGCATGATTATACAAGCGGATGTGGCACATCCAGAGCAGGTGCAGGCGATGGTCGAAGAGGTTGTGCGGCGCTACGGCCACATCGACGTCCTGGTCAACAATGCGGCCATCCAGCCAAACCTTGGCCTTATGGATTACGACGATGCTTGGTTCGATCGCGTAATGTCCGTTAACCTGCTCGGCTATTTGAACTGCATTCAGGCTGTCGTTCCTGTCATGAAGGGACAGCGACGAGGCAGAATCGTCTGTATGTCATCCGTCCATGCAAAGCGTCCAACCGATTTCGATACGGTCTACGCGATGAGCAAAGGCGGAATCAAGATGCTCGTGCGCGAAAGCGCGATCGAACTCGCGCAATACGGGATCACGGTGAACATGATTGAGCCGGGTGCTGTACAGGTCGGGCGTAAAAGTGGAAACCCCCGCCCCATCGTACCACCGGATCGCGTGACAGAGGAAAGCCGGCGCCGGGGGGCGCGCAAATTCCCTTTGGGGCGCATCGGAGTCCCCAGCGACATCGGCCATATCGTCTGTTTTCTCGCATCCGATGAGGCGGAATTTATCACTGGAGCGGCCATTCGTGCGGACGGTGGCAGTATGCTGTTATAAGCCTGCGCTTTCAAAAGGAGATGGGCATATGAAGTTCAACAATCGAGACGATATCATTCAACTCACCCCATTGTGGCAGGGTGAGCGGTTTGACGACGGCCGCCCCCGTGTGCCCGACGACATCCTTCGCAGGATGGAGCGAATTACGAACGAGGAGGCGTGGGCCGTCCTTGAGCGACACGGCTATCGCTATCAGTTCGAGGGCAACCTGCGGATGGTACACCCCAACAAGGTGTTGGTTGGTAGGGCAGTGACAGCCGTCATGGTGCCAAAGCGCCCAGATTTGCACGATTACCTGCTCGAATACGGGCAAAAGGAAGAAGGCCGCAAGGGTTTTTTTAACGTCTGGGTGATTGACACGCTGGTAGAGGACGATGTCATCGTCGTCGACATGTTCGACAAAGTGGTGGAAGGCACGTTCTCCGGCGGTAACCTTTCAACGACGATCGCGACGCGTACAAAGCGCGGTCAGGTCATCTACGGCGGTATTCGCGACCTGCAGCAAATCCTGGAGATTGAAAACTTGCAGACCTACTATCGAGGCATTGATCCGACGCCGATACGCGACGTGACCCTCATCGGCATGAATGTGCCCTGCCGTATCGGAGGAGCCATTTGCATGCCGGGGGACGTGGTACTCGGGACTCCCGCCGGAGTGACATTCATTCCTCCACATCTCGCGGAGGAAATCTGCATTAGCGCGGAGAAGACCAGGCTGCGCGACATGTTTGGATTCGTTCGCATTCGCGAAGGCAAGTACAGCTCATCAGATATCGACGTCGCCGAGTGGGCTCCAGAAATCGAGGAAGACTTTCGTCGTTGGCGCGAAAACAACACGCCTGACGATTTGAAGCATCTCGTGTGGGATGAACAGCCCAGTGTCTGATTGGGCCCGCTTTCTCCGAAATCGCGTGGACTACAAAACACCCCGCCGGGTCAAGGCGGGGTGTCCCTTTTTCGTAAGCTTGATAGACCCAAGCTACACCCGAATTACACACTCATCGATGGAGTGGTATTTCGAGCCGAGCGACGGCGGACAGGCGCTGTCTCTTTCAGGGTAAAGGCGATGAATCCGCTTACCGCAGCCCCAGCTGCAGCAATCCAAAGCGGGGCCTGCAACCCAAAGTGATCCGCCGCAACGCCAGCGATTGAGGGAATCGCCGTTCCACCAATCAGCTCGCCCACCATTTGCACAAGACCAACAGCTGTACCGACATACTTTGGCGAAAGTGATTCACCAGGCACGACAACCATGAACAAGGGAAAACATGCCTGACCTGCGCATGTGAGAAATCCGATGACGGACATCACGAGCACGCTGCCATGAATCAAAGCCAAGCAGACGGGCGACAGGACAGCGACAAACGAGAACAGCACAAGCGTCGGCTTACGTCCCCACTTATCGGAGATGTAAGGACCCATAAACCCCCAGAAGAATGTGCCCAACCCCATCGCGGCTGTGATCATTCCCATTTGCGGGCCAGTATACTTGTCATATTCGACCAAAAACGTCGGCGCAAACGTCGTAAACGCGAACAACCAGGTCATCATCAGGGCAGCAATGGCCATTGTGATCCAGATGTTACGCGTGCGGAAGATCACTGGATAGTCTTCGCGGCGTAGACGATGTTCGTGCTTCGCGAGTTGTTCTTTCGACATGCGTTTGTTCGGATCTTTCATCCAGAACAACAGAACGAAAAACATGATGAGTCCCGGGATACCTGCGATATAAAAGCCAGCGTGCCACGAATACTTGGTGGCGACAAACGTCAGTACAAGCGGACCAACCGTCGATCCGATAAGCCCCAAAGAACTTTGTACAAAGCCCATGTTAAACCCACGGCGCTCCTCCGAAGAATCCGCGATCACGGACGCCTGTGCGATGGGTAGCACAGGACCTTCGGAAACGCCCATCAAAGCGCGGATCGACAACATGGCACCAAAGCTTTTGGCAATACCGGACAGGAATGAAAACAGCGAAAACGCCAGCGTGATCGGCAAGAGGACATTTTTGCGCGAGCCGATAAAGTCTGAAATTGTCCCAAACACAAAACCTGAAAGCGACCAACAGATGGCTAATACCGACACAATGAGGCCCAACTCTGCGTTGTTAAATTTCAAATCCGGCCCGAGGAACGGAAATAAATAGACAACACTGAGGCGTTCCATGAAAACAAAGCCGAACGTAAAAAACATCATCAAGACGACGCCATTTTCATACCTGAAAAACGACTTTTTCGGCTCATCGCCCACTTTGAACACCCTTTCCCTGTTACATTTCAATAGGTATACGCGAACCGGTATCTGCAAGCGCTTTCAATCAACTGTTAGAACGCTGCTATTTTGCCGGTACCGACCCCTCTCTTTGAGATATTCGCGACAGGACAACACATCTTACTGTAACTACTGTGTGATAACCATACGACCTCAGCAAATGATGCATCAATCCTATTGTTCCTGTATGCGGAACTGTCAGACCATATTTCATACCATTCGTGCGCAAATAAAGGGGCTTCCACTGGCATAGCGCCATCTGCGGATAGCCCCTTCCTTTTCCCTTTCAATTATCTCTCGTATTTGTGCCACTTCCGAGTATCGTGAAACGCCATGCGCATGTAGACAGCTGCAGCCACGATGGCGGATAACACAGCCACCCCCGTCGCCACACACAAACCAAACTCCCACATCACGGGGTCCCCACTCACCACAGGCTGGATTGCCATTTCGTTTCCATAAGCGGCAACGAAGTAGTTTTGAGCAAAGAGCCAAATACTCAACGAAGAGAGCAGAAATAATCCCGTACAAACTGCAGCCAGATAGCGAATTCTCATTTCGCCACACCTCCATATCTTGTAGACGATGCCAACCCATCTTCCGTTTCAGATGCATTCATACCTTTGTCGGTGAAATGTAACGGTGTGTTCATAAAACGCCCTCGAACTCGTTTGATTCAACTTATAATCTCCCATAATGTTTGTGATGGAATGCCTAGAAACCTCGAGGCTCTGCGGCTATCATCTCAGGTTCTGATAAAGGGGGTGTAAACGTGCTTGACACAACCAGTTACAGAAGGCACGCTGGACGATTTTTGATTGTGGCGATTCTCGCGACACTCACTGCGCTCACCTTTCGCCCCGCTCCGGTTTGGGCACACGCATACGTTGTCCAGTCCAGCCCCGCTGTCAGCCAATCGCTCAAGCATTCGCCAGGTATCGTCGAAGTCGAGTTCGATGAAGACGTGCAACTGATGCCCGGTGGCTTGTCCGTGACAAACGTTGACAATCAGCGGATCGATTTAGGAGACGGGCATGTGAACCCGACCAACCACCGCGAGATCGACATTCACATCCCGAAAGAACTGGCTAACGGACTGTATACAATTCATTGGCAAGTGGTGTCCGCCGACGGGCACCTCGTTTCTGGTACCATCCCATTTGGCATTGGGATCGATGTCAACGCTCTACACCTAGGAGCGAGTGAAACAGGATATACGCCTGGTGTCTGGATGGTGATCGATCGCATCTTACAATACGCCGGCCTGTCTCTGGCGCTGGGTGGCGCCGTCGGCTTGCGACTTGCCGAGGTAGCTTTTCCATCGCTTCGCCATCGTACCTGTAAGGCCTTGGTGGCCATCGGCTGGTTTATGCTCCTTATCGGCATCTCTCTCGATCTGCCTTTGCAGACGGCAATCACATGGAATGTTCACGGAACATCAGCATTCTCAGCACGATACATTGAGCGCACGCTGAACCTGACCGTATTTGGCTACCTGTGGATTGTACAAATGCTCATCCTGCTCATCGTGCCTCCGATGATTGCGTCGCTGCTACCCGCCAAAGCTCGCCATCGGACTTGGTGGATAGCGTTGCCGCTGTTTCTTTTGCCGATCGCGATGGGATTTTCGGGGCATGCGATCGCCGAAAATAGCCCTGCATTACCCGTGTTCGCTATCGTTATCCACCTGTACGCCGCTTCCATTTGGGTCGGCGGCATTGCGGCCATACTTGCACTCGTTGGGCAGGTAGCAAAACAACCCGTGACTTACGACGCTCTCTTGCGCAGAACAATCTCGCGTTTCTCCAAGATTGCCCTGATATGCGTCGCCGTCCTTGGACTAAGTGGTCTATATTCAGCTTTCTTGCATATCCCAACGTGGTACGCATTGTTCCATACCGATTATGGACATACACTCATTGTCAAGCTCGCACTTTTCTGTCTTATGCTGATCTTTGCGTCGGCTCACGCATTACGCCGGCAAGCACCGCGCGGCACGCTACGTCTATTTATGGGCCTAGAACTGCTTATAAGTGTGGGCGTATTCGCCATGACGGCCATTCTGACCAATCTGCCGACAGGGGACAACCATCCTGGCCCAGTCGACGCGGTGCATAACGTCGATGGCTTCAGGATCACATTGTCGATCACGCCAAACCATGTGGGTGAAAACCAGTTTATTGTGCGTGTCCAAGCGGAAAACGGAAAACCGGATACGGCTATTCAGCAGGTGGCATTGTCCTTCTCGTCAAAGACGGTCAATCAAGGTGCGGAAGAACTCCGCTTACTTCCACGCGGCCCTGGCGTTTATGCGGCAAATGGACTTGCCCTCTCTGGGGGTGGCCGCTGGAATGTCGCGGTCGATATCTTGACGAACGATTTTCACGATGTGATAACAACCTTCCCTATTCACGTTGGACAATGACGAGGAGGAGAGATGATGAGGCAACGAGTAGGCAAATGGCTGGCAACGATAGCAGGTGCACTCGCGACGTTGACAGCAGCCAGCACGGTCTTTGCGCACGTCGTGGTCATACCGGACAATCCAACCCCTCCGACAGCCGGAGCATGGGAACAATATACGATGCGCGTGCCCTGTGAACGCACGGATCCCACGGTAAAAATCGTGCTGAAGATGCCGCAAGGCGTACAATTCGACGACTACGAACCAGTTCCTGGATGGACTGTGTCGACCAGTCAAACAGGCGGATCGCAAATCGTCACCTGGCAAGCGACAGGCAACGGTATCTCACCTGGACAGTTTATGGAGTTCCCGTTCATCGCCAGTAATCCGTCGACACCGGGCGATGTGGCTTGGGATGCATATCAGTACTATAAGGATGGCACCATCGTTACTTGGACAGGCCCTACAGGATCTGCGACACCGCACTCTATCACGCAGATCGTATCTGCCGATGGGACAGCTCCGGTAATTTCCAACGCAAGAAGCGGAAGCACAAGTTCCACGACGGAGGCAAACGCGCCGACCTGGTCTGCCGGTTGGACAATGGCGGACACAATCATCCTTACGGTGTCCATCGTCTCCATTCTGCTGTCTGGATTGGCCCTTGCTTTCGCCTTGCGTAAAGACAGTGCGAAGTAAAGTCTGTGCGACAGAAGCATGCTTAGGCCCGGCCGATACACCCGCCGGGCCTTGCTATGACGCTTAAATTAAGAACAAACGAGTCAATAAGGCGGCAAGGAAACCTGTGATAGGAATTGTGATGAGCCAGGCAACCACAATTCGACCGGCCATCCCCCAATGCACGCCTTTAGGCCGTTTCGCTGCCCCCGAGCCCATAATGGCCGATGAAATGACATGCGTCGAACTGACAGGCAGTTTGAGCAATGTGAAACCGAAGATAATTGCGGAACTCGTCAGGTCAGAGGCAAATCCGTTGATAGGCTCGATTTTAATAATTTTCGACCCAACGGTCTTAATGATTCGCCAACCGCCTGTTGCGGTGCCAACGCCCATGGCGACAGCACACAAGATTTTCACCCAGAAAGGAATATTCATCGTGTGCTGGTAGCCGCCGGCAATCAGCGCAAAGGTAATTACACCCATGGTCTTTTGTGAGTCGTTTGTGCCGTGCATAAATGCCTGTGCGGCGGCCGAAAAGCATTGCAGAAACCGAAACCCACGATTCACACGGTGTGGTGACATACCGCCGAATACCAGGCGCAAAATCCACATGATGATGTAGCCAAGAATAAATGCAAAAATAGGCGATGTGATCAGCGCTTCAATAATGGAACGAAAGCCCCCGTAATTGATTGCGCCAAAACCCGCAGCTCCGACCACAGCACCCGACAACCCGCCAATCAAAGCATGTGACGAGGAACTAGGAATGCCGAAATACCACGTAAACAGATTCCAAAAAATAGCCGCCACCAATGCAGCGAGCACGACGAGCGTTCCGTGCTGAATCTTGAGCGGATCGGCAATTTTACCGCCAATCGTCTTGGCAACTCCTGTGAACGTCAGTGCACCAATCAAGTTCATTGCGCCGGCGATAAGTACCGCAGCACGCGGCGACAGCGCACGTGTCGATACACTGGTTGCGATGGCGTTGGCCGTATCGTGAAAGCCGTTCGTAAAGTCAAAGCACAAGGCCAAAAGCACAATGAGAACAATGACAAACAGCATCAAACGGCCACCTCTACGCGTTTTTCAAGATCACAGACTCCAAGACGTCGGCGACGTCTTCGCAGCGGTCGGTGACATTCTCGAGAATTTCGTATATCTCCTTTAGTTTGATGAGTTCGATGGCGTCGGAACACTCCGCAAAAAGTGAGCGAAGAGCAGCATGCAACAATTGGTCTCCATGCTTTTCCAGGACATTCAATTGCTTGATGTGTTCGCGAATATGGAGCAGTTTGCGCTCGTTCAATTTGCGAATGGCTTGGGCAATTTCTACGGCACTGGCGTGAATGTCCTTCGCGAACTCGACCATCGTCGGCGTCGTACCGTTTACGTCGTACAGCGTAAAACGAACACTACATGCGTGAATGCCATCGATGATGTCATCGAGCGTCACGGCCAGCGTCACGAAGTCTTCACGCTCCAAAGGCGTGATGTATGTGTTGTTCAAGAGTGAAATCAACTTGCTGATCAAATCATCGCCCTTGTCCTCATACGCCTTCATTTGGTTGGCCAATGCACCAAAGTCGGCCCCCTCTGACAACTCATTGTGAAATGTCTTTGTAGCGACTTCGATGTTGTCTGCGATATCAACTAAATAGGTGAATAATTGATCACTTCGTTTCGACACAGTCCATCCCCCATCGAGTTCAATCGTTAAGAAACTACACGACTACGGTAAATAATTCGTTGTTTTTTTGTTAAGTTTGTGTAAAGAGCCTGTACCAGTCGTGCAAACCTTCTAGAATTGTTCACAACTCCGCGCACGTGGATTGCTGCACGCCTCGTCTGAAAGGCAGTATCCCCAAATTCACATCAAATTCACCGAAACGCAGCAGACGAAGAAATGAGAACCCAGTATGTTTTGAGGCGGTCGGGGTACCGTAAAGCTGAGGTGGTTGTGAAATGTCCCCTAAGCGTAGAAACGATTGGGCTTGGCCTGTCATCGGAGGCATTGGCGTAGGTTTAAGCACGATGTTTGTATGTATGCCGCAGAGTCGCGAAGCGATGGCGGATACGATTGAGCGGGCGTTGAATAGCGGACAACGGCGCCAGCGCAATCAGCAGCAGCAAGCGCGCGGATCGCAACCCTATGCGCCATGACGTAGGCGCAAATGAACAAAGACTACCCATCCCCAGTTGGGTAGCCTTCGTCAAAGAGGGAACACGTTGAAAATACCATTATTCCGAATCTTTGTACAGACCTTATTTTCCCGCAATCGAGCGAGTCGTCGTCTTGGCTCGCGGACCAGCGAAAAAGTCGTGCAACACGAGCGCCGCCGAGCCGATGGCACACGCATCGCGCCCCAGCGCCGACGCTTGCACGGCTACTTTCGCATACGGACTCACCAGACAGCGTGCCGAAATGGCCTGTTGAATCGCATCGGTGACCATGCGCCCGCCTTCGGCCAGGCGGTTGCCCAAGATGATCATGGCTGGATTAAGTCCGTTCGTCAGATTGACGATGCCGATGCCTAAATATCGACCTATCATTTGAAACGCTTGCATGGCCGAAGGATCAGACGCTTGATAGCGTTGCAGAATGGCGTCAAAATCCGCTGTCTCCCCGGTCAACTTCGCGTATACAGAACATAAACCACGCTCCGATGCATACAACTCCCAACATCCTACATTACCACAGGTGCAAGGGTCCCCATGTGCGTCAATGCTCATGTGGCCAAACTCGCCCGCGACACCGTCCGCGCCACGCATCAATTCGTCGCCCACCACGATGGCTGTTCCGATGCCTGTACCCGCGCTTACATACAGCAAATTCGACACATGTGTGGCCGCTCCATAAAGCTTTTCCCCAAGCGCCCCCGCATTGGCTTCGTTGTCGACAAAGACTGGCTTATGCAAGCGACTTTCCAGCATCGCCTTTAAGGGAATGTTGTCCCAGTGCAAATGCGGAGCCCGCAAGACAATTCCACGCCGAAAGTCAACGAGTCCGGGTACGCCAATGCCAATCCCAATGACGCCATAGTCCGTGACCGGAGCCTTCACCAGCGCCGTTTCGATACAAGTCACTAAGAACTCAAGAACATCTGCTGCCCCAGCCCGCTTGTCAATCGGGTGGTTGACGGCGTACACAACGCGTGCCGCAAAGTCCGTGATGACGATCCGGACATACTCGACGCCCAGTTCCACGCCCATCACACTGCCGGCATTGGCGTTAAACAATAACATAATTGGCCTGCGGCCTACACGCGACCGCCCTTGCCCGACCTCGAGAACGAGCCCTTCCCGGATTAACTCGTCGGTCAACGCCGAGACGGTCGCCTTGTTTAAGCCCGTCTCGGCTGAGATCTGGCTGCGCGAGATGGGGCTTTGAAAGCGGATTCTATTCAACACGATGTATTTATTAATCTCTTTCATCAATGCTTGATCTGCGGTGCGATCCAAGGGTCTATCTCCTCTGCCCACTGTATCGGCGACTAACAGGGTCGTTGGTTTTCATTGTAGGCCAATCTGCCGACAACATCCAGAGATGAATTGCGCGCCCTGCCGATCAAATGTCCGACAAGGCGCGCAAAATCCAAGTTTTCACGTTTTAACGCACATCGACAACGCCAAGTGAATGTACGGAAACTGGAGTTGTAAATACTTTTTGCTGTTCGATGTCGGAGGTCTCACCGACAATCTGGAATTCCCCGCGCAACCGGATATCGTCCGCCGCGGCGCCAATTTGCACTTCGATCGCGCCAGGTTCGACGACGTACTGCAGATTGCGGTTGTAAAATCCCAGCTGGTGCGCAGACAATCTGAACGTGACCAGCGCCGCTTCTTTCGCCTCTAGGTGCACGCGTGCGAAGCCACGTAGTTCCTGCACCGGCCGCGTCACATCGGCAGCGCGATCGTACACGTACAGTTGCACCACTTCTTCCCCGGCCCGATCTCCCGTGTTCTCGATCACACAAGACACGTCGACCGTGTCATGGATGCCGATCTCGCTTTGCGACAGAGCAAGTTCCCGATACGCAAACGTCGTGTAGCTGAGGCCGTGGCCAAAAGCGTACAGAGGTTTGTTGCTCTCGTCGACATACACACCTTTCCAGTGCGAGCGTCCGCCGCTTGGCTTATGGCCGTAGTAAATCGGAACTTGGCCCACGGATCGCGGAATCGTGATCGGCAGCTTGCCGGAAGGGTTCATGTCGCCAAACAGCACGTCAGCAATGGCAGGCGCGCCCTCCTCGCCCGGTAACCAGGCTTCAAGAATGGCGGGAACGTGTTCGGCAATCCATGTGATGGACAGCGGGCGTCCGCCGACGAGCACGACGACGGTGGGCGTACCTGTGGCGACAACGCGCTCAACCAACTCTTGCTGCGCACCCAATAACGTCAATGTCGCGCGATCCCGCGACTCGCCAGTCGTACAGCCATCGGTGAGCCCAGCGCGATCGCCGACAACGACAATCGCCACATTGGCCTGACGTGCAACGTGCTCGGCTTCGGCTATGCCGGATGTATCGTCGCCCAGCACATCGCAGCCCTTTGCGTACAGGACTTCCGCTCCATCCCCAACCTTGTCGCGGATGGCTTGCACGATGGTCTTCATTTCAATGAAATCGTCGACACTCTTCATTCCCTTTGGCATCGGAGAGTGGAACACATTGTCTTCGGACTGCTCCAGCAGCGACTCGATATGGCATGGGTATGCGTAATCGCCGACCATGTTGCGGATGCTGTCTGCATTGGGGCCGATTACGGCGATCTTTCCTCCATTTTCCAACGGAAGTAAGTTTCCTTCGTTCTTCAAAAGAACGATCGATTTGGCGGCTGCCTCGCGCGCCAACTGCCGCTGTTCATGATTGTCGAACAGGTTCGGTGCGCGGCCTTCATCGACAAACGGCCTCTCGAACAAACCGAGTCGGAATTTGGCCGTCAACACACGTCGAACCAAAGCATCGACTTGCTCTATCCGCAAGCGACCCTGGTTGACCGCCTCGACGAGTGGCCGTCCATAGACATCTCGGCTCGGCAGTTCCACATCGACGCCTGCCTCGACTGCAAATACGGCCGCTTCGACTTTGTCGCGAGCCACCTGATGATATTCAAACAATTGGTTGACCGCGAAGTAGTCAGACACGACAATACCCTCGAAGCCCCAGCGATTGCGCAAAGTCTCAACCAGGAGATCGCGGTTGTGGTGACAGGGTACACCGTCGAGCTCATGGTAGCCCGGCATGATGGATTGTAGCTTGGCCTCGCGCACAACAGCCTCGAATGGATAGAGGTAGACTTCGCGCAGTTCACGCTCCGGAATATGTGCGGGCGCCCAGTTCATGCCGCCCTCGGAGGCACCATAGCCCACAAAGTGCTTACCAGTGGCGATCACGCCGTCGCGTAAATCATCACCTTGCAGCCCACCGACATAGCCGATCCCCATTTGTGCAACAAGGTATGGGTCCTCACCAAACGTTTCTTCGACGCGCCCCCAGCGTGGGTCGCGGGTGACATCGAGCAGGGGCGCAAGCGCTTGCTGCGCTCCGACAGCGCGCATCTGCGTGCGGATCACCTCGCCGATTTTGCGAGCGATATCCTGATCCCATGTACTTGCGATGCCGATGCTCTGTGGAAAACAGGTCGCTCCCTTTGCCATATAGCCGCTACACGACTCCTCGTGCACGAGTGCAGGAATGGCTAAGCGCGTCTGCGTGAGCAAATGCTGTTGAATACGGTTGGCTAGACGCGCAACATCTGCGGGATCGAGGTTGGTTGCACCGCCAATGCGCGTGATTTGACCAATACCGTGTTCGAATAAGCTAGCCGCCTTGGCGTCGGAAAAAACGAGATCGTCAAGGACTTCGTAGGCCCATACAGACGTGAGTTGTGCTGCCTTTTCTTCGATGGTCATCTCGGAAAGCAAGAGTTCCACTCGTTCTTCTATCGGTAGATTGGGGTTTTGGTAATTGTGTTCCATTTTTACTCTCCCTCCTGATGCGAAGTCCATGGGCGACATTTATTTACCAAATCCAGCAAACATGCCGCGAAGGAGCCATCGACGTCCAAAGATATAAGCAAGAATTAGTGGTAAAGCGGAAAGTATCACGGCTGCCATGGTAACTGGAACATTCATCGTATATTGGCCCTGAAAGCTTACGATGGCCAATGGCATTACGCGTGAACTCGTACTTTCAGTAAGCACCAACGGAAATAAAAAGTTATTCCAAGCTTGCACAAAGTCATATATGGCGACGGAGACCAAGGCTGGAGTCGCCAAAGGCAGAACGAGTCGCCAAAGAATTTGGAAATCATGAGCCCCATCTAAGCCCATGGACTCATACAACTCGTTCGGAATGTCACGCACAAAGTTGACAAGAATCAAAATGGTTAAAGGCAATCCAAATGCGACAGATGGTAGGATGATCCCGATCAGCTTATCGTAGAGCCCCAGATCGGTAATCAAGATATAAATCGGGATGATGGCTGCTTGTATCGGTAATGCCAACCCTACCAGGAATACGTTAAAAACAGTCTGCACAGTCTTTGTTTTGCTTCGAACAATGACGTAGGCACACAAAATTGAGCAGCCTACAATGAGAACCACAGTACACAGTGAAACGATTACACTATTCAAGAAATAATGGAGAAACCCTGCCTGTAGTACCGTCGTATAGTTTTGAATCGTCGGGTGCAGTGTGGGAAGCCAAGGGATTCCCATTAAATAGCCTTGTTCCGACCTAAAACTGGTCATAATCATGTACAACACTGGATAGAAAGCTATCACAAGCCATACAAGACCAAGAAAGGTGAAGAACATGTTATACCACTTGGGCAAACGTATCGTTGATGTTCTAGCAAATTCGGTACCGTACTTGGTTGGAGCCGCCGTCGACATTACATCCCCTCCAGTTGGCTCTCCATCCTGTGGAAGCCGGTAAAACGCAATGTCAAAATGGAAAGGACTATACCGGCCACAGCCAGGATGACTGCAAGTACACTTCCGAGCCCAATATTTTGATTGGCGAACGCCTGTTTGTACATATCCATGGCCAAAACGGTCGTAGCCTCACCCGGTCCACCGTTTGTCAAAACATAAATTAGATCAAAGTACGTAAGTGACCCAGTCAGAATAAGAACGGAAGACGTGACTACTGTATATTTCAATTGTGGAATTGTGATATGGATAAATGAGCTCCATGGGCCAGCTCCGTCGATCCGTGCGGCTTCATATAAGGAATCAGGGATTTGTTTCGCGCCGCTCTGATACAGCAACGAGTGAAACGGGATAAATTGCCACGCAATGATCATACTGACGACCAACATAGCGAGATGAACGTTTCCCAGCCAATTCTCCGTCCCATTCCCAATTCCGACTGCCTTCAGTAAAGAATCCACTAGCCCGAAATTCGGATTTAGAATGTAGGACCACGTCACCCCTATCGCGACAGATGAAAACAATAGGGGAACGAAGTAAAATACGCCGAGAACCGCGCGGTGCCGTTGCTTGCCCGCCAGAAACACGCCAATAAGAAGGCTGATAGGCGTTTGAAAAATCCATGACAGTACCATTAGTTCAATGGTAAGGCGAAGTGCCATCCAAGCCTCGCCATCGGACATCGCTTGAGTCCAATTGGCAGTACCAACCCATTTCGCAGCACCAATTCCATTCCAGCTCAGCCCGCTATAATACACGGCAATAATCATAGGAAAGAGTGCGAACACAGCGAAAAACAACACGGCAGGGAGCAACATAATCCACCGCCGCCAATTCATACCTTCGCTCATCAAAGCCACATCCTAACCGCTTGAATTTCGGTGGCCCCGCTTGGCGGGGCCGCAAGATTTTACATATGCTTGTTCATATCTTCCGAAAATTGCTGCGGTGTCATCTGATTCAGGAAGAGCTTACTCAGATCCGTTAACAGTTCTTGGGCCTCTGCTGGCGGCAGCGCCTGATCCCAAGACGCTTGGAAATTGGGCGCGTTCTTGACGAGATCGTATGTGAACGACAAATATCCTCCATAGGTTGTATGTTTCAGCTGGCTCTCGATCCCCTTAACGGGTGGGACGTCTCCGATGCTAATCCAATCCTTCACGTTCTGGTTGTTCAATACCGCGTCTTTCAGGAACGTGACATCTGCCGCCTTGTTCTTAGACGCCATAGAGATGGAATAATAGTTGGATGGATTGCCTGCAATGTCATTGACATTCCCTTTACCACCCGGGATCCTCGGGAAAGGTATCCAGCCAAGGTTGCCTTGTTGTATAAACGCCTTGTCGTTCGACAAGATAGTAGCGAAGCCCCAACTGCCCATGAGCCAAAGCCCGGCACGGTTCGTATAAAGAAGAGCGGCATCCTCACTTTGATTCGAACTAACGGAACTGAATCCTGGTTCAAACGCACCAGCGTTGACCAACTGCTGAATCATGGTATTCGCCTTGATAAAGGCTGGGTTTGACCAGGCGTTCTTTTTGCCCGACAACACAGCATCAAAGACCTGCGGCCCGCCAATACGATCAACCAGGTACTCCTCGTACATAAGTTCGGGCCATTCATCTTTTCCGCCGAGCGAAATAGGAGCTATCCCGTGACTCTTTAGCACTTTAACGTCAGAAAGCAGTTGCATCCAAGTGCTTGGCGGAGTCAAATGATACTGTTTAAATACTTCCTTGTTATAGAACATCATAACCGGTTGAACATTGTCATTCGGCACACCGTAGATTTTTCCACCTATTGTAACCGGTTTCATCACAGATGGGAGGAAGCGGTTTTTCCATGAAGGATCTGCATTGAGTGCCGAAGTTAGATTGTATACATCGCCCGCTTTGACATAAGCCGCCAACGTACCGCCACCCCATCCGACAAAAATATCCGGAGGATTGTGGGCTCCCATAGCGATTTGGATTTTTTGCTTGTAGGGATCGTTTTCAAAGAACTGAACCTGTGACTGAATGTTCGGGTGTGTTTTGTTAAAGCTGTTGGACATATTGATGACCACTTGCTGTGCTGCACCTGTTTGAATATCCCAAATCGTCACCGTTTGCTTGCCGGTACTAGCCGCAGCTTGCGTCGCATTTGTGGTAACCTTTGCACTTTGTACGGAAGCATTGCTCACGCCACACGCACTGACCAAGCCGCTTAGGACAGACACTGTACCTACGCCAATTCCAAATTTCACAACCGTCTTTCGTTTCAATCTGAACACCCCTCTTGATTCGGATGTCAAACAAATATACGTAATCATATTCATGCGTAACGCTTAAATTCCTCCAATTTCGTGTTGTACCATCGTGCATTCCATTGACATATCCAACAGTTATTTTGTTGGGTAATCTGTCGAAAAAAAAAAAAAAAAAAGCACGAGAAGAGATCCATTTCTCGCTCGTGCCTACACAAACCGTACCTTTTTAAGACTTTTACCCCTCCAGCGACCGCTCATGATCCAGCGCCGCATGCATGCGTTTCTTCAACAACCAGTATCCGTAGCCACAGCCTACCACGACAATCACCGCCGGAACAATGCTAATCTGCCAGTGATGAAGAACAAACTTCCACAACCCGCCAATCACCCCACCCAGGGCAAGAAATGTGGCGGTCCACATAAATGACGCTAACAAATTCAATGGAATAAACACACGCAGAGACGTTCGGTTAATCCCTGCAAGATAGGGGACGATATCGCGAACGACGGCAATGTACTTACCGACGATGAGGATCACCCACGGATGTTTCTGAAACATGCGTTCACTGCTAGCCAACCGTTTCTCTGTAAGCCCTACATATTTCCCATAGCGCACAAGCAGTGGTCTCCCACATATGCGACCAATCCCATAGGCAATGGTCGATCCCACAAACGTTCCCAAAGCTGTAACAACAATGAGCCATCCAATATTCAAATGTAAGACGCCACTTCGAGACAAAACACCTGTCGTCGTCAAAGCCGTCTCGCCGGGAACGACCAAAATGAAATACTCCAACATCAACATCACAAACAAGCCCAGATATCCATAATGCTCGATTAGCGAAACGAGATGGATGATGGCCACCTCCAAAGAGAATTGCAACCCTTTCGGATCACTACGACATAGAGACGGCTTGCGCTCAAAAGCAGTTCACCAAATAGATTCGCAAGCACCGCCAAAAACATACAAAGTTAGATTGAACCAAATGTATCGCGACTACGTCTTTGTTCGTGTTATGATATCCGCCGATAGGAGTGAGACCATGATACACGCCGCTCTTGTCAATCCATTTGACACCCATGTATACCATATGATCAATGGATTGGCTGGACACAGCCATTTGCTTGACGACATCATGATTTTCTTCGCAAAGGACGCGTTAGAACTTTACGCCTGCATGTTTATCGCTGCATGGTTCGCCTTGCCAAAGCGCGACATTGAGCAACGGAATGCGCTTGCCGTGGCGGGCTTTTCTGGAATTCTGGCACTTGTTATCAACGTGATCATATCCCACTTTATTTGGTTTCGGCCGCGGCCTTTCACGGTATTTCCGAAGGGCTCCTTCACACAGCTCATTACGCACCCAGCTGATGCATCATTCCCAAGCGATCACACCTCCGGATCGTGGGGCTTTGCGACAGGCGTCATGGGACGTACGCCAAAGTGGATTTCGGTTCCATTCACCGTGCTGGCCATTATCGTCATGATTGCACGCGTTTTCGTCGGCGTACACTATCCGACGGATGTTCTTGGTGGTGCTGTCATCGGTATCATCGCAAGTCGGGTCATGTGGCTGTTTGGGCGCCAAGTCATGCCACTTACGCGCCTCGTTGCACGCCTCTTCGGATATGGTGTCAAAGCAAGAACTGCACAGCACGACACACAGCACTCCGCATAAAGAGTGTAAAGGGACCATCCTACCAGCCATCAAAGGGCTGGTAGGATGGTCCCTTGCATCTTAAAGAAAAAAATCATCGCCAATTGATGTGCTCAACTGGGACGTCGAACGTCGGTCGACCATACAGATAGCCTTGTTGCCAGAGATAACCGAGATCGCGCAACAACAGTGCTTCTTGTGGGCGCTCAACGCCCTCGGCCAGCAGGCGAACGCCGAGCGACTTCGCCACCTGGGCTAGCCCCTCGGCGACACGACGCTTGGCGGGATCGGCGTCGACGTGATCGACAAACTGACGATCCAGTTTTACCACGTCCGGTTGTATAGCGCGAAGCATGGTCTCGTCGCTATAACCCTCGCCGAAATCGTCGAGCGCGTACTGCCAACCCTCGCGCCGATAAAAATCCAGAATACGCCGCAAATGCTCTAGATCTTCAACCAACTCGGTCTCGACTACCTCAAACACCAGGCGCGATTTTGCTAAACCATGCTTCCGCGTCGCCTCGACGGTGGATCGAAGACAGTGTTCCGGAACGTATATCGACGTCGGCACGAAATTAATAAACACGTACCAATCACTAGGAAGTTGCGTAGCGGCCGCGATGGCCTCAATGCGACAGGCTCGATCAAGCGCAAACAGCCGCGACTGGTTGCGCGCAGCCTGAAACAGCGCACCAGGGGAGATGAAATCGCCAGCGGCGGACACCGCCCGAACCAGCATCTCGCAAGCCACAATACTGCCGGAACCCACGTCGACGATGGGTTGCATCGCCATTCTCAGTCCCCCGCGAGCGAGCAGCTCGTCCAACCAGACTGGAGGCAGCCCCTGAGCCCATACGTCAAACGGTTGTAATTCTTCTGTCCCTAATCCTCTGTTATTCCCTAGCCCTGCTGCCCATAGCGACGTGTCAAAAAACTCCTGCCAATACCGGATGCGCGCGGTTACAGCCTCTGGCGGAAGGGACATCACACCTCCGCCGAGCCATATTTCCCCCGCGTTGTTCCCGAGCGACGCGCGTACAGCTGTAAGGTCACTCTCCGGAATTCGCAATACGACCCTAACCGGACTCGCAGCGCAAGCTTCGCAACTCATTTGAAAACCCCCATGCCTTCACAGGCTGAGCCCACATTCAATTTAGAACGACGATTGACATTTTCATTTATAGACTATAACACGAATCGGCTATATTTCCCTCTAGAAATCGAATCTAGGCATTTTACTTTCAACACCCATCGAGCAGCAGTCAACACGACCTTTGACAGCACCAGTAACACCTAGGCAACACACGAAAAAGGCCGCCCGCCAACGGATTTTCAACCGTTTTTGTGACAGCCCTTTGATAGGTCTCTATTTATCCATGTTGGTCGGCCGTCGTCTGCCTTTGCGCATGCTCCACAGCATCCACAGCCAGTGAGTGGTCACTCCGACACCAACAACCCACGCAATGCAGAACAACAACAACCCAACAAATGGGATGTTGCAAAACGCCACTAACAGGCTGACGCCGACCAGCGCAACCACCCACACCGGTCGCTGGACCGGGTCGGTCATCACCATATATCCAATCCACACCGCTACGACCGCCAAGCCGATGATAGCGGCAACGGCATACAAGAAGAAACAAAGCACGGCAAACGGTATGCCTACCAATGTCGCAGCCAAGAGCGCACAAAATGCGACAGCACCGACACTGACAAACAGCCCCGTAAGCCCGACGCGCCGGACAGAGCGTTGCATTTCCGCTAACGGCACGCGAATGGTTTCGCGCAATGCCGCGGCAATCACAGTGAGTAGCAGAGTCAAGACGATGCTGACAGCTAACAAACCGCCCCAGACGGCCAAGGCGCCAAGACCGGTAACCAGCGCACCACTCCAAAACGGATCGGTGAGCGATGCGTGGAAGACCGTGTAAACCTTCGCACCAGGAGACGTGTGCACGACCCCACCGAGATCGACCACCATATCGACGCGCGAAGTGGGTAGCAGGGTCACGTCGCCGTTAATCACAAGGACGTGATCCGCAATGCCTGCAATCGTGAGATTGTGGCCGACGACGACAATATCGCCGATGGCCTGCCCTGGGGGAACTTGGGTTGCGCTCGTCCGGATGAGCCCTGCATTTGTCGTGCGCTGCGCCGCCAACGCGGACGGCACGATGCCGGAGCCGATGGCAATACATAAAAGCATGCCCCACAAACTGTACAGCCACCGCCACCTCATAATAAGACCTCGCTTCTTCGCGACGACCTGAGCAGGCGCGCAGTCCCAAATAGCGAGATGCCAAGAAGGAGCAGGCTGAACGCCGCTGCCACAACCAGCCACTGCTGATGCACCGCGGTCGGTATCGACACCAAACCGCGCAACACGGCTGACGCGAAGTGAAATGCAAGTGTCACCAACGAACCAATCGGTGACACGACGAGTCCGACAAGCGCACACAGGCCAACAATGGAACAACACAGGTAGACATAGACAAGGCGCCTTGACTGTACAACCTGATGCTCTTCTGCAAGTGCCGCCACCACCCGCGCTTCAAGTCCCAGGGGCGGCTCAATCGTTTGGGCATAAGCCGCCACCTGCTCTTCATCCGCCAGAAGGTCGGCAAACAGCCTCGCGCAGGCAGGGCAAACGGCTAGGTGTGCGCGCACACGCTGCTCTTCCACTGCGCTTAACTCGCCGTCTACGTACGCAGTCAGTAACGACTCCCAATCGCGACAACGATCCATCATCCATCACCCCTCTCGCCGCCCAAAAACCGCCGCAACTGCATGCGTGCGTGATGCAAGCGCGATCGCACCGTTCCTACAGGAATGTCGAGCACCTGCGCTATCTCGTCGTACTCGAGCCCGTGGAACGCGCGAAGTACGATGACCGTACGATGCTCTTCATTTAAGCGAGCCAAGGCACGATCAACGTCGATCCTCGCCGCCGCCGCATCTTCTGCCCCCGACACCGCAGCACTCACCTCGTCGCTCGGCGACTGTGCGCGCCGTTGGCGGGAGGCCAACATGTCGAGGGAAACGCGAACGGCAATCCGAGCAAGCCATGTGGGAAACGTGCGTTCTTCCCGCAACTGCTTCAAAGATCGGAACGCCTTAATGAACGCCTCTTGCGTTGCGTCCTCCGCGTCTGTTGCGTTTTGCAAGACACCGTATGCAGTCCGGTAGACAAACTGTTGATAATTGCGAACGATGTCCGCCAACGCCTCGGGTTTGCCGCGCCGCGCCTGACGAATCAGGTCGAGGTCCGCTTGCTCCAACCAAGATCACCTCCGGCGGCAACAGGCCAATACCCAACAACAGCAAGCCGCATGAAACACAGATAAGCATTTCATCGGTACGGCCGTTCGTCTTCATAGACTACGTTTGTGCGTGTTTGGTTCACCGGCAGGCTTATTTGGACTCACCTCCATCCGTCTCCAGCATGCGTTCGATCTCGCTGTACATCGGCACAGCCGCTTGGGCACCAGGCCTTGTCACCGCGAGCGCGGCCGCCGCTGCGCCAAAACGCAGAGCGCGAACGAGGTTTCGCTCGTCAAACGCTGCCGCAAAGGCTCCGATAAACGTGTCGCCAGCCGCTGTTGTATCGATGGCACGCACAGGAAACGCTGGCAAGCGAATCAGGCCGCCGCGCTGCCAACAGACCAGCCCTTGCGCGCCAAGTGTGACAACCACAATGGCGATCCCGATACCCGCTAGCGAGTCAAGCACTGACCAGTCTCCGTCCAATCCCTGTGGCACCGTTCCAATGAGTGCGGCAGCTTCCGTCTCATTCATCACGAGAACGTCGACTCCGCGTAAGGCCTCCCCCGTTAGGTTGCGCATCGGTGCAGGATTGTACAAAACGCGCGCCCCGGCCGCCTTCGCGATACGAAGCGCCTCCTGGTTGGCGGCCCAAGGCACTTCATTTTGTAGCAACAGCATATCGCAGGACGTCAAAATGGAGTCAGCACGTGCGACGTCCGCGGGCTCCAGCAGCCCATTTGCCCCCGCAGCCAACACGATGTGATTTTCTCCGTCCGCTCCGACCTCAATCAAGGCCATCCCGGTTGCCCCAGGCTTGTCCGCAACATACCCGATATGCACACCCGCACTCGCCAAAGAGTCGCGGGCAGCTTGAGCAAACGGGTCACGTCCCGTAGCGCCAATCATCCAGACATCCGCGCCGGACCGTGCCGCTGCGACCGCCTGATTGGCACCTTTGCCGCCCGGCGAGTACTGTACGCCGCGGGCAACCACGGTCTCCCCAGGCGAGGGCAGCTGATCCACCGACGCCATGACGTCCATGTTGATGCTTCCCACGACCGCAATCCGCATACACATCCCTCCCTAAAGAACCGGCAGTCGAATGCCGACGTGCGTACCAACCCCTAACTGACTCTGTACAGAAATGTCACCTGCAAATTCGTCGACCAGCTTTTTCACCATAAAAAGGCCAATTCCCTGCCCACTCTCGTCTTCATTTTGCTTTTCATACTTGCGAAAGAGCCTCTCCATCTGCTGCTCGGTCATGCCGACACCGCGATCGATCACGTCGAAATGTAACATCTGCTCCGCAACACGACAGATGACTCGGACGGTTCCCCCTTCGTCGCTGTACTTGATAGCATTGCTGATGACGTTCGAAAAAATGAGCTTGTACCCCAAGCGATTGCCAAGGCAGGTTACCGTCTGCGCGACATCGATATCGGTGACCAACTCGATATTTTGCGTACGAGCCTTGGTCCCCATAATATGTAGAACTTCATCAAGCACAGCGCGCGGATGTAAAATGCGTTTATGCCAAATCGACTCTGCGGCAAGCATCTGCTCGGTCGTCATGATGTGTGAGATTTCGTGATCAATCACGACTGTATAGTCGACGATGGTTCGCAACTTCTTCGCCCGTTCCGGATCGGGCTCGTCGGCGCTGAGCAACGTGGCATAGGCCTGGATAACCGTTAAAGGATTGCGTACCTCGTGCGAAACGACATGCACAAAGTCGAGCTTCTGCTTGTATAAATCCATCTCTGACTCCAACTTCGCCTGCGCGCTCAGCGAAGGGTATGCATACTGTTTCTCCCCTGCGTGCTCATAGAGATCGCTACGGATGAGCTCGCGATCCGTCATTAGATACGGATGTGTCCGCATCATTTCGATTTGGACCGAAGCCGGTACCTGCTTGGCATCATAGGCACATACGGTGAGAAAACCCAGCTCACTGACCGTGAAATCACAGCTTGACTCGTAGCGATATAATTTCTCCTCAATTTCCACTTCATCCGTCCAATCCACGTGCCCCCACAGGCGAACGGGTTTGTCCTGTGTGATATACGGATCAACCGCTTGGTTTAAGCGTCGATGAACATGATCAGGGTGAAAATCATCGGTCATTCCATAAAATCCGTAATTGTCGACATAGGAAACGCAGTCGGGTATCCGACCGTACCTTTGCAACAATACTTGTGACATTTCCGACCACAAAGACGTAGATTCGATGAAAATGACATTTTGCTGTTGCACCATTGCCGTTTCAATAAACGCGATGGCATTGGCGATATATACGTCCTTATTCATATAAAAATACAAAACATGCGCACCATTCTCTACATGCAACTGGTGCGTGAGCGCGATGGTAGATTGCACACCCAACGGAAGTCAATCCCCTTACCCCAATCGAGTTTTACTGGACGAACGCCATTGTAGCAAAATCTGTGTTTGTTTGGCGAAACGACCAGCGAGGCCGCCTTGTCGGCAGTGCCGACTGGCAGACGGCCTCGCACTCATCAACAACCTCCAGGACATCCGGGATCGACAACGACGTCTTTTACTTCAGGTTTCACGTAGTATTTTGGCACGTTTACGACGATGCGCCGATTGACCCTGACGACTGGCTGTACAATAGGTACCTCCCGGCATACGTAACAGTCGTGATACTCGTACACGGGCGGGCAAACAATGGGTGGACATGGTTTCATCATATGCCTTTATCCTCCTTCTTGGGTGGTGATGCTACAGGATACTAGGCATCCAACACTTGTGTGGCGGCGTTTGCCCTGCCCATATAACGGATTCGTCAAGGAAGGGGATTTATGGAATATTAGGCACAGTCAGTGCGTGATCGGCCGTGTCAGGCGGAAACCAACGAATGCCGACGCTGGGATGCTCACCGTCGCTCGCATTGTGCTGAATCAAAGGTGCTGGCAACGGATTGTCGCCCAATTCAATCACGGTTCGCCCTGGATCTGAAGTGTAAAACGTCAAGCCCCGTATTTCGTCAATCGATGGCTGATGAGCACCAAATACCGGATCCGATATTTTGCGAATGTGAATGTACGTCCTGCCAAAGTGATGCGTGACGTCGTATGAGACATACTGTTGGGCGACGTTGTAGTGAAGCAGTCGGCTCGTGCGCGTGACAAGCACCTTTCCCTCGTGCTGATGTGCTGCGAGAAGACGCAAGGCCGCTACCGCGTCCTTTGGCAGAACGCCCGGATAGGGTGTGCCACATAGGTGTTGCGCCACCACAGCATAGCCGTGCTTGGCCTCCAACGCCCGCAAGTGCTGTTCGGTCAATTGTTCACGCAAGCCATATGGCGTCCAGTTCCAGCGCACCGCGCCTTGCGGACTATAGTGTTCGTTCGTATATCGCCAAAATCCCCACACGCGTCGGCCGTCCGCCAGCTGCAATGGGAAGATGACCGAATCGCGCACGAACTGATTGCTCGACGTGTCCGGCCAAACGAAATGAATGCCCTGCGGAATCGTGATATCCGTGTGGTAATAGGGCGATCCCGGCACCTCGCCCTGCTGATACTGATAAAAGCCGGCACGCCGATACGATCCGAAGTTGTCGACGTTCGACTTGTTGCCGTGATCGGTCCAGACTTCAATGTGGTCGCCGCGCTTGGCTAAGGCGTTGGCTGCAGTGGCGGCCAGCGAACGGCGAAATACGGTCGTGTGCTCATTGACGCGGCTGAAGTCACCGTATGTATGGAGCGTATCGACCCAGCCACATTGGACGTAACGATCTAGCACAGACGCCGCATAGGGTTGAGCCGTGATACCGCGGAAATACGTGAGCTCATTCGCCATCGGAACGTGGTTGAGATCAATAAACGCTTGATGATCATTGCCATTAAACATGAAGATGGAGTCCGCATAGTCAAGACCCAATCCACGGCCGATAGGCGTCTGTTGCGTCGTATTGATAAATCGATGCACGAGATTGAATTTGCGTAACGTCTCGCTATCCGCATCTGATGAGAGGGCAAGCATGGCTTGATATGGGTATGGAAATTTGCGCATGCCGTACACTTTCGGACCTTGCCCTGCATTGTACCAATCGCTCGTTTGCGTCGTATGGATGTCCTGGCTGGGTGCAGCCATGGCCACGGAACACGGGAGCAAAGCCGATGTAAGCAGCATGGCAAAGAGGGCGGACTGGCTATATCGTCGTTTCATGAAATCACCTCCCAAATCTGATGTTCCCGATTCCGGGAGGTGATATGTTAGGAGAGAAAAGGGAATTGAGGAACAGTCTCTTCTGTATTCAGCATCCGCCAATTTACTTCTTACTCCAAAACCCTAGACTATCCAAAAAAAACCCATTTTCACCTCTGTGCAAGTACAACATAGTGATATGGGTTGGGGTTCCACAGCTCTGTGCGGAAGCCTGCCTCCTCTATCTTGGCTGCCAATTTTTCCTTTGCGATCCGCTCTGCTGTGGGGGGGCCCATTTCCATAGACTGCTTTTCCCACTCGATGACCATGAGCTTCCCTGATGTGCTCAGCAATCGATGAAATTCCGCCAAAGTCCCGTCCAAATCATCAACCTCATGTAGGACAAACGCGCAGAGGATGCGATCCGCCGTGCCATCGGGCAACGGTATGCGCTCCGCCTGCGCGGTCATCAGTGCTATATTCGCAAGGCCAGCTTCGGCAGCCCGTTTGCTTAACATATCGAGCATCTCTGGTGAAACATCCACTCCATACACAGATTTACAGATTTGAGCAATCGGGATAGTAAAATACCCCGGGCCACACCCGACATCCGCCACGACATGCGTGGCTTCCAAGTCCAACCGTTCCAGAATCGCGGCCTGTGGCAAAAGCTTCTGCCGATCTGCGTCCAAAAGCTTGTTCGCATGTTTCGGATGAAAGCGGTGTCCCATCGCGCACCTCCACACTTGTATCAACGACACATCTACAAGGTCACTCACCTCATGGGCACTATCAGATAAACCCATCATTGAGCCGCATCGCGGATAGCGTCTTGCAAGGTTGCTTCAATTCGCCGCGCCGTCTCCATTAGCTCATGGTCCCCGAGAACACCCATAAGCGCGGTTGGCTTGGGCAACCCGATGAACGTTTGACCATTGTGATCGTACACGACGAGTTTGCATGGAAGGAAGTAACCAACTAGCTCGTTCCGAAGCAGCACTTCTTTAGCCTCATGAGGGTTACAAACTTCAAGAATCCGGTATGGCTTGGTGAACTCGACGCCTTTTTCCTGAAGCTTCGATGGAATATCCATCTGCCACAAAACGCCGAAACCACGCTCTTTTAAGGATCCTTCGAGAGCCGCAACTGCTTCATCTATACTTTTTTGCGTCGCGACGTGAAAGTGAAAATCTTCCATAGACAACACTCCTTTTTGCTAACTAACGCCTGCCATCATCTGCTCTTCATAAGCAAGTCGATGGCCTCTTTAATCACTTGTTCGGCCGAACCACCGCCGTTCAGTTCCTCACGAATGCATTGCTCCATGTTCTCACCTACGACGTACATGATGACCCGGTCCACCGCCGTTCGAATAGCGGTCAATTGGTTGACGACTTCTTTGCAGCCTTTCTCCTGTTCCATCATGCCAATCACGCCGCGAACTTGGCCCTCAATCCGCTTTAAGCGATTTTTCATTTGATCGTTGTATTGCATCCTAACCCCACCTTACCGCTCTATTCTACCTCTGTTGCACGTTCGCCATGCTCGATCTTCGGCTTGTGTGTTTACAACCAATGCATGCTACTCAAGTTATCGTACAACATGTATAACGCTACGAGAATCAGTACAACGCCAAATACGGTTTGCAAGATGCGCTTCTGATGTCCCAGCTTCGTCGAGACCCATGATCCCCCGAAACCGCCGATCACGCCGCCGACCACGTACAGAAGGAACACCTTCCAAGCCACCAACCCTGAAATGGCGTACGATACCGCGGTTGTAAGGCCAAATGAGCCAACAGACACAAGCGAACTACCGATGGCGTCAATCAACGCCATACCCGTTGCAAAGATCAGCCCGGGAACAATGAGAAACCCTCCGCCAATTCCGAAAAAGCCCGAGAGCAAGCCGGTGGCGCCCCCCATTCCAAGTACGCGCCCCATGTTCAAGCGGCCTGAAGTCGCAGCAAGCGTATCGCGATCGCCGCGCCTCGTTTGCAGCAAGGTGCGAACAGCAATGACAAGTATCAGTGTGGCAAACAAAAACAGAAGAGCCTTACCGTCCACCGCCTTGCCAATGACCGAACCGATGATAGCCCCGACGGCTCCTGGTATGGCAAACGCGATAGCAGGTCGCCAGCGCACATGCCCACTACGCCAGTGTGGAATCAGATTGATCCACGCGTTGACCGCTACAGCCAGAGCCGTCGTGCCAATCACCACGTGCGCATCGTGCACCCTCACAACGTAGAGAAGGAGCGGTACAGCTAAGATAGATCCACCACCGCCAATGAGTCCGAGGGTAAATCCAACCACCCCGCCACTCACGACGGCCAAGATGGTTTGCCATAACGCCAGATGAATCATAGTGACCCTCCCTATCGTACATGCGCCAAGAACGCCATCTTATATACATATACATGCATGGGTATTTGCATGCGCAAAATAAAATGGCGTTCCCGCGCACGTTGCGTCATCAAACATCCATATCAGCCGTGGATTGCACAGCGATTCGGGCCAATTTCCATCTCACTAGCCTCGGCATCGCTTGGCTTAAGCTTGCCCATGTTGGTCAAGCGAATTTCCTGATACGCGTTCGGCTGCGGAGGTAAGTTCTCTGTTACGGCCTTGCGGAACTCTGCGTCGTCCTCCAAACGCAACCCCGGATTCACCTGGTACAAGTCACCTAACCGGGCAGAAACGCGACCGTCACTGTCCAACTCTGCTTCTGTAGCATAGTGCGCAGGTAGCACCCGTAATTCAGGCGAAAGTTGCCGGTACGTCTGATAGAGCGTCTTGCGCAAATCTGGCGCCCAATCCCCAGCTTTACCAGCGAGATCGGGCCGACCAATCGATGCAACAAACAAGATGTCGCCCGTCAGAAGATATTGTTGATCGACAATCAAGGACGTACTGCCAATGGTATGCCCAGGCGAGTACACAGGCTTGATTTCGATCACGCTGCGGCCAACGGCAATCGTATTTCCTTCTTCTAAAGGCGTGAACACAAAAGTCGCTTCCGGGGCGTCCTTTGGCGGCAGGAAATAGGTTGCACCAACTGCTTCCGCCAAGCGACGACCGCCCGAAATGTGGTCCGCGTGCAAATGTGTGTCGATTGCGTAGCGGATGGAAACGCCCTGTTCCTTTGCAAACTGTACATAGACGTCGGTCATGCGTGCCGGATCGACAATCGCCGCCTCGCCATCGGAGACAATCGCGTAGGATAAGCAGCCTTTACCGACGCGCACAAACTGATAAATGGCACCACCCGAAGCGAGATCGCCAATTTTAACTGGGTGTAGATACTCGCTCCACGCTTGCATGCCACCGGCGAGATAAGCTATGTCGTGCAGGCCTGCTTCCACGAGCTGCTCGGCAACGAATTTGGACGATCCCTCTTTTGCGCAGACGACAAGAACCGGTACGTCCTGCGGGAGCTTGCCGAGTACGCTGTCCACGCCATCCAGCAGATCAAAGTAGGGCACGTTGAACGACGTTACACTCTCCCCTTCAATCCGCCAGTCGGCATAAGCATCTTCATTGCGGACATCGAGAATGAACAAAGGCTCTTTACGCAAAATCCGTTCGTAGACTTCGGCCGCGCTGGCCGCGCGGAGTTGTTGTGTCATGACTGCTTCACCTCCGATTGTTCGATAGGACCTTGCCACTCCGACATGCCAGGAACGACATTGTGCACGCGGGTAAATCCGTGCTCGGCAAGAATCTGACATGCCGCATCACTGCGGTTACCTGTCCGGCAGACGACGTAGATGTCCTTATCCGCATATGCCTTTAATTCCCCAAGCATGCCCTCAAGTTGACCAAGCGGTGCCAACTTGGCTCCTGGCACGTGGCCAAACGCATACTCCATCGGTTCGCGAACATCGAGAATGACTGCATCGCTACCCACTTTGCTCTCCAATACATCGTTACTGACGACATTCGCAAAGGTTGTCTCCGGCTTTTGTTCCTCCGGGATCGCCTTGCGAATGTAGTGATAAAAGACGCCACCCTCTTCGGTGGTACCTAGAAACTGGTGCCCGGTCCGCGTCGCCCAACTCTTTACGTCGGCGACCGATCCTGGATCGGTCGCGACGACTTCGAGCACTTGGCCGGGCGCTATCTCATCGATCGCCTTTTTGGTACGAACAATCGGCATTGGGCAAGACAACCCTTTGCAATCGATACTTTTATCTACCGTGTACGCGCTCATGGATACGCCCTCCTAGTCTCTCGCTTAGATATGTGTAATTAGAACGTCACCGTCACATCGGCGTCATAGGCGAAATCAAGGAACGTCACCGCACCACCGACTTCCACGCCATCGACAAAATCGTCTTTCGTCAGGCCCATTACGTCCATCGTCATTTGGCAGCCAATGAGTTTTACGCCACTTTCTTTCGCCATTTCAAGCATTGCGCCAATCGACGGAACGTTGGCCTTTTTGAAGCCTTCCGCCAGATGCTCATTCCCCGGCGCAAACTTAAGCATTTGCTCTGATTGCTTATGGATGATGGACAAACCGTCAAATGTGAAGAAAATCGCGACTTCCGCTTCCGTAGCCACGCCAGCCATGGCAATGTTCAACACTTTATAGGCGCTCTCAATACCGCCGTTCGACGCAATAATGGCAACTCGTTTTCCCATAATGAATATCCTCCCTTACATGAATTGCAGCCAATTTACTGCACGCGACCCTTCCAGCCATTCATGCCGCCCATCAAGTTCCATACTTGATCATAGCCTTGGCCAATCAGGAATTTACATGCCTTCGTGCTTCGCATACCGCTTCGGCAGACGATGACGGCTTCTCGATGACGGTCAATTTCACCAAACCTTTGTGGCAACTGACCCAGAGGAATATTGATAGCACCAGGTATTTTCCCGGAAGCCACTTCACTCGGTTCGCGCACGTCGATAATTTGCAGCTTTTCTCCGCGTTTCAACCGCTCTTCGAGGTCAAGCGGGATGATGTTGCGAACTTTGCTTCTTCCGAACACGCTGAATTCACCTCCGTAGTCACGTTACAGTCTGCGCGTCATCATGCGCCTGTGGATTGTATCACCACTCATGTACGGTACAGGGTATAGTATAAGCCCGGTGTTACGAAACGTCAAGCATACCCGTGTAGGTATATACAGAAGCTGCGATACATAGCCTGTACAGATTTCATCTTAAGGAGGCGATAGAGATGTCGCTCAATATGTTTTTGGTGCTATTAGGCATCGGATTCATAGGGTCCATGCTGGCTGGGATGGTCGGCGTCGGAGGTGCCGTCGTCAAATATCCGTTGTTATTGTATATACCACCACTTATCACAGGCACTGGATTCACTTCTCACGAAGTGGCTGGCATGAGTGCCGTGCAAGTGATGTTTGCATCCGCAGCTGCGTTATGGGCCAATCGCAAGGGTGGACAGCTTCATCGACCACTGATTTGGGATATGGGACTTACCATGCTCATCACGAGTTTTGCGGGTGCTTATGGGGCACATTTTGTTCAGGAATCAATCGTCAATGTCATCTACGCAATACTCGCCACGATAGCCGTTGTCATTATGTTCCGCCCCCCGAAAGAAGCCGGCATGTTGGAACACGAGGGGATGAACTACCCTCGTTGGCTAGCGATTTTATCAGCGAGCCTAGTTGGCGTTTTTTCAGGAATGGTGGGATCGACCGGATCTTTTCTGCTTATGCCGATTCTCCTTTCTGTATTGAAAATACCGACGCGCGCCGCCATTGCAACGTCCATTGCGATCACATTCATTGCTTCGCTTGGTGGTGTGTTTGGCAAAGCGATATCTGGTGAAATCCTCTGGAATCCAACGCTGGTACTTGTTTGGGCCAGCGTCGTCGGTGCCCCACTGGGCGTTCACCTGGCCCGACGACTGCGCACCCGCTGGCTGAAAGCGTTGCTTGCCACCCTCATCATCCTCGCCTGTGCGCGAACCTGGTGGAGCATTTTCGCTATCACTGGACAGTGATGACATTCGAACGATCTCGCCGGAGAAACGCGAACAATCGAGTAGGAGGGGGCGCCTAGCCCCCGACCTCTCACACCACCGTACAAGCGGGTCCGCATACGGCGGTTCACAAAGCACTACGAAGTTTCAAGTATCTCGCCTGTAAACTCCTCAAACCAAGTTGTTCAAAGTAGGTCTTGTTCATAGCGTTGTTCAAGTTTCTCGCCATTTCCCAATATCCTCGTCGCGAGTTTGCCATCATAAATGCTATCCAGTCCGGTTGTCCGAGCGCGCGCAGCTCACGAAGTCGCGTTCGCGCCCGTTTCCACTGTTTCCAGATACACATTCGTAACCGACGGCGAATCCACTCATCGAACCTATTGCA
>NZ_FNOJ01000029.1 GCF_900107035.1 Alicyclobacillus hesperidum
ATGCGCAATTTTCTGGACGCCACGCCGAAAAATTTGCGCGATGAACTCTATGGCAAAGTACGCGCAATCCTAGACGCACCGGACGTGGTCACCGCACGGTTGCTGATGGACCAGGTCGTATCCGACTACAGCGAGAAGGCCGAGAAGGCTGTTACATTGCTCGAAACCGCGTTTGATGACATTACGGCGGTACTATGCTTGCCGGAACGGTATCGCAAAAGACTTCGAACCACCAATGGTGTGGAGCGACTCAACGAGGAGATTCGCCGCCGCGACCGGGTGATCCGTATCTATCCAAACCGCGAATCCGTGATCAGACTCATCGGGGCGTTGTTGATGGAGATGGACGAGAAATGGCAGTCAGGGCACAAGTATCTCGACATGAAGGACTACTTCACATGGCGCGAAGAACAAAAAAAAGCAGACCGCACAGCCATCAAAAGTGAGCCAACTTAGGTGACATAACACCGAAGCTACCGAGGGACGAATTGACACCACATTTAGGACTTGATCCTCACGGGTCTCCCCATAAACAGAATCATAGTGACCCAAATAGACCTGTCGTATCCGAAAAGCTTTTATCGGACGCTCAAGTGTTCAAATCGAAGAACTAGGTCAATTGCAATTGCGATATGTAAATTCACAAAGTATATCAACTAATTTTTTGTAACCAAAAGTATGAACCAATACACTACATCGGCAGCTTACTGTTGTCAATCTATACGTGCAAAGGACAGGCGGAAAGGAGAAGGTGATCCGGGCCTGGAAAGCACACCGATAGGCAGAATCTATTTATCAAGTGCTGATGAGTATCATCATAGCTGTAAATTTCATAGCAGCCATCGCTGTGTTCAGCGTCAGAGATCAAAACCGCCGGCACAAAACACCATCTGTTCGTGATGTCACGAAACGTTATAATCATTGCGCTTCGCTTTTTCTCAAAAAAATCTCAATGAAGTCTCAATGCTTTATCTGTATACTGAACATGTACCTTGTCCCCCAACGTGCCATACGTAGTACCGGGAGACTCAGTTGCGTTCAAGGAGGCTCGCATGCGCCTGTGGCATGAAGCTTTGATCGCTGTTTTGCCGCGCCAGCAACTTTTGGGTCAGCATCGAGAGTGCTGTGCTTTGCGCGGACTTGGCTGGAATCGTCCGCATGCGACCGTCAACTATGTATTCCGTCATCCTTATGAATATCTCGTTCAGTACCACGGTCTCGTGATGGACGAAATGCAGGTGCGCGGCTATCGCGTCGCACCAGAGTGGCGAGTGCCGGGCTACCGCGGGCGACGCCTTGAACCCATCGCCATTGACCCGCGTCAATACTCGCCAACAAAGCCGATTTACCCTGAGCACGATGCTAGATATTTGCAGGAGTGCCGTGAAAATCTGCGCCGGAAGGGTATCCACCTTTGACTGCGCGTGCTGTGGCATCCTCGACATCCCGAAAGGTGTGCCCCTATGTGTTTCGTTGTTGATGCCTTTCCCTTTGTGTAGACTAGGGACGTTCACAGCGAGGCAATCACGGCAGATATCAATGCAGCCTATTGAATAGGGGGAAGACCCGTGACCAGGGCGAAACCGACCGTTTTGGTCGTTTCCTACTTTGCGCCGCCGCAGTTGAATGCGGAGGCGATTTTGGTGTGGAAGACGTTGCGCGAGTTGGCCAGCCACTTTCGGCTACGGCTTGTTACAAGCGATGAAAGAGCGGGATCGGATGCGCGTTTGCAGTTGCCAGATGCAGTGGATGTGATCCGTTCGCGGACCTGGAAGCCCACGGCCTATAAACCACGGCGGGCTTTGGAGAAGCTGATGGGGCTTGTGGTGGATGAAAACTATTTGTGGGCGAAAGCCACTCATTTAGGTGCAAACGAAAGTCAATGCGATGTGATTTATAGCCGCTCTCAACCCGGTGCCAGTCATATTCTGGCGTTAGGTATTAAGCGGCGTACAGGGAAACCTTGGATTGCACAGTTTAGCGATCCATGGGCAAATAACCCATATCACGTCCATCATACGAGCAGGCGCAAACAATTCAATCAGCGGATGGAACAAGCTGTTGTCGAGGAAGCCGATGTGCTGATTTTCCCTACGGCGGAAATTCAGGAGATGTACGGACGGTCGTACCCGGCATTGCCAATCGCGCAGAAATCGGTGATTTTGCCGCATCACTTCACACCGGAACTCTATCCCAACGCTGTTGCGCGAACACCAGAGCTCGTGGACAAGTTGGTCTTCTCCTATTTGGGGGATTTTTACGGAGCGAGATCTCCCGAACCGTTCCTGGCAGGCTTGCACAAAGCTGTCGCGGCCGAGCCTGCGATGGCAGCGCGCACAGTGGTGCAGTTTTTCGGCAACGTGGAGGCCAAATTTGCCGATCTCGTCGCACAGTCGCCGGTTCCTGTGCATCGTGGTCGCGTATCGTATTTAGAAAGTTTGAACATGATGCGGCAGGCAGACGTCCTTCTATTGATTGATGCTCCGTCCGCGAATGGGAGAAATCCATTTTTGGCGTCCAAGTTGATCGATTATCTGGGAGCTGGGAGGAGAATCCTGGGTATTACGGACGAACAAGGAACGGCGGCAGATATTTTGCGTCAGCACGGCCACTTCGTTGTCAGCCCGCGCGATGTAGATGGTGTTGAAAAGGGCATTCGCCGTTGTTTTTTCGAGTTTCAATCTGGCGTGGCGAACCAGGTTGCCATTCCGGAAGAGTTTACGACGCAGCACGTGGTTGGCCGACTGGCCGAACTGATGGAACGCTTGCTGCACAAAAGACAAAAGTGAGGTTACGACATGAATTCAATCGTTTGGCAGCCGACGCCTGTGACAAAAGAAGATCGACGCCGCTTAAACGGCCACTCGAGTTGCGCCATTTGGCTTACGGGATTGTCAGGCGCCGGCAAGTCGACCATTGCCTGCGAACTTGAACTCACGTTGCACCGCCGTGGCCTGCGCACATACTTATTGGATGGCGACAATCTGCGCCACGGCATCAATGCGGACCTCGGTTTTAGCGAGGCGGATCGCAGTGAGAACATCCGCCGGGTGTCCGAGATCGCAAAGTTGTTCGTCGATGCGGGAATGATTGTCATCGCGGGACTCATCTCGCCGACGCGAGAAGATCGCGAAAAGGCGCGAGGCCGATTCGGAGAACGCGAGTTTTACGAAGTCTATGTCGAATGTCCGATTGAAGTGTGTAAGCAGCGCGATCCCAAGGGGTTGTACAAGAAGGCGCTGGCAGGCGAGATTCGCAATTTTACCGGTATCGACGCGGTCTATGAACCGCCGGAGAACCCGGATATCGTGTTACATACGGATCGGATGGCCGTGTCCGATTGTGTTGCAGAGATCATTCGTCATTTGGAAGCACAAGGTGTGATACCGCAGGCAACTGGCATTGGGCAGGCCGCGACAACTGTTCGTGAGCGGAGGTGAAGAGGTTGGGAAGGCCGAATTTCTTTATTGTCGGGGCCGCAAAGTCAGGAACCAGTTCGTTGGACCGCTATTTGAGCCAACACCCCGAGGTGTTCATCCCGCCCAAAAAAGAAGCACATTATTTCTCAATCCCGGACTTTCCGCCTGCGTTCCGCGGACCCGGCGATGAAGGCATGAACTTATATACGATTCGCGATCGCGCCGAATACGATCTTTTGTTTGATGGAGTGCGTGACGAGAAGGCAGTCGGCGAGTCATCCGTATTCTATTTGTATTATCCCGGGACGGCTAAACGCATTTACGAGGCATACGAAGACGCGCGCATCATCATTATGCTGCGCAACCCGGTCGATCGCGCCTTTTCCGCATATATGCATCTGGTACGCGACGAAAGAGAGCGGCTGCCGTTTCGCGAATCCTTGGCGAAAGAGGACGAACGCATCGCGGGGGACTTCGAACCGTTATGGTATTATCGAGCCGTAGGCCTGTATGCTGAGCAGGTACAGCGTTATCTCGACGTATTTGGACCGGAGCGTGTGAAGGTTATTATCTTTGAGGAATTTTCGCGCAATCCGGTGGCCGCTGTCCGCGACGTCTGCACCTTTCTTGAAATTTCGCCCGATTTCACACCGGATACTTCCATTCGCCACAACGAATCGGGAGTACCCAAGTCGCGGGCGATTTACAATTTTATTTCGAAGCCACACGGGATTAAAGAGATTGTCAAACCGTTTTTACCTGCGAGTTTCCGCGAGCGGATCGGCAATCAAATGAAGTCGATGGTGTTGGAACGGGTACAGATGGAACCGGACATTCGCGCCGAGTTGCAAGGATATTTTGCTTCGGATATCGCGGCTTTGGAAGACGTTCTTCAGCGCGACTTGTCGATTTGGCGCAAACACAAGCAGCAGGCGAGTGGACAGTGAAGATTCTTAGGGGGAGAAGCCATGGACGTGCTTGAAGCAATTCGCACACGGCGTCATATCAAGTTTTTTAAGCCAGAACCCATTGACGAAGCGCTATGGATGAGCTGGCTGGAGGAAGCGAAGCTTGCGCCGAACCATAAGATGACCGAGCCTTGGCAGGTACTCGTTGTCGGGCCGGAAACGCGGGCACAGTTAAAGCATGGGCAAAACTTCGGCGATGCGCCACTTGTTTTAGCCATTTTGGCGAAACGTGGTCAAACTCAGGTGGAGCGCGATGAAAACCTGATGGCTGTCTCGTGTTTCATACAGAATTTTAGCCTGTTGGCGCAAAGTCATGGCGCGGGCATTCGTTGGACATCCATTGGTTGGACGGATGCGGCGCGCGAGACCCTTGGTGTCGGGGAGGATTACGAGGTCGCAAACATTATTGGTGTGGGCTATCCCCGAGAAGTGCCAGAGGCGAAGCCACGCGAGGCCATTGCCAATCGGATCAAGCGTCTTCCATAAGATTGGGGTGAGCGAATGTCATCGCAGGAGGCAGATTTGCACGCGAGATCGCCATGGGCTTTGCACGGTGTTCATGTAGCTGCCATAACACCTGTCAGACAGCCGGTTGTGGCAGATATCGTGGTCCCGGGCAGCAAGAGTGTGACCAATCGGGCATTGATTATCGCGGCGCTCGCAGAGGGTGCATCGCAGTTGTCAGGTGTGCTGCGAAGTGACGATGCGTATTGGTGCATTGAGGCGTTACGGCAGTTGGGAGTACGTGTTGATGTAGGACCTGAAGTGGTGCTCGTCGAAGGTACAGGCGGCTCTTGGCCAAATGTTGACACTGAGGTGTACACGGGTGCGGGAGGCACTGCTGCACGCTTTTTGACGAGTGCTCTAGCGGCTGGACATGGCTCGTGGACCATTCGTGGCAGTCGCCGTATGAATGAACGCCCGATGGGCGAATTGTTCCAGGCGCTTCTATCGCTTGGCGCCTCCATCACGCCGCTGTCAGAGCGCCCGCATACACTTCCCATCCGCCTGAAAGCCAACGGACTCGCAGGGGGCACCCTTCGCATGTCCGGGGCAACATCGTCACAGTTCATCAGCGGGATGCTCATTGCGGCGCCGTATGCACAATCTCCGTTAACTGTGGAGATTGTCGATCACATTGTGCAACACGCGTATGTTCATATTACGCTCGATATGATGCGCGAATTCGGCGCCCGCGTGCATGAGGCGCCAGGACTGACTGCCATAGAGGTCGAGGCATCACGCTATATTGCCAGGGAATATGCGATTGAAGCAGATGCGTCGACGGCATGTTACTTTTGGGCGGCCGCCGCGCTCACCGGTGGACAGGTACGCGTGCAAAACTTAAGGTATGACACGCGCCAACCGGACGTACATTTTGTCGATGTTCTAGCACAGATGGGATGCGCTGTAGACACGTCAGGGCAGGGAATCGTCGTACAGGGGCCGGAGCGCCTCCGTGGCGGTATGACCATCAGCATGAAGGAAATGTCAGATCAAACCCTGACGCTTGCGTTCATCGCCCCGTTTGCCGACGGTCCTATCTCGATCACGGACGTCGAACACATTCGTCATCATGAATCGGATCGGTTACATGTCATCGTCCAGACGCTGCGCAGCATTGGTATTGCGGTCGATGAGCGGGCGGACGGAGTGACGATTTACCCGGGTACCCCGCACGGCGCTCGCCTTTCTTCGTTTGATGATCATCGCGTGGCGATGGCGGCATCACTGATGGGCTTACTCGTGCCCGGTATTGAAATTGAGGATCCTGGTTGCGTCTCAAAGACGTGTCCGACGTTTTTTGATAAGTTAAGAGAACTTGGCATCCAAGTCACGTTGAGCTAACGCGCTCTACGGGCACGCTCAGATGGTCGTGTGCGAGTACGGTATTGGGAAAGATGCGCCTGGCATCGGCGAGCAGTTGTTCTTCACCCATACTATCGTAACGCGAACTGACATGTGTCAGCACGAGCTTGCGCGCGCCCGCTGCGCGCGCGATTTCCGCGGCTTCAGCCGCGGTCGAATGCTGATGGCGAGTTGCGAGATCGGCGTCGGCAGCAGTATACGTGGCTTCGTGGACGATGATGTCGGCGTTCTGCGCTAGTGTCACCGCTTCGTCACAAGGCCGCGTGTCGCCCAAGATGGTGACGATACGCCCTGGTTCGGGCGGATCGATAAAGTTTTTGGCGACGATGATATGACCATTGGGCAGGGTGACGTCCTGTCCGGATTTAATCTCTTTGTACAGCGGGCCTGGCGGCAGGCCTGCTGCTTCCAACAAATCCTTTCGCAGAGCCCCTGGAAACGGCCTTTCTTGAATGCGGTAGCCATACGACGGGATGCCGTGGCGCAGAGGCCGCCATGTTACCTCGTAGTCTCCATCCACGACCACAGATTGCAACTCATTGCCCAGTTCGGTTACGTCCCAAGCGTAGGAGAGATGCGCTCCGCTCGTGGCTATAGCGGTTTCAAGGAAGGTACGGAGGCCATACGGTCCGAGGATAGACAGAGGACCGCTGCCCGCTTGAAAGGAACGGCTGCCGAGCATGCCCGGCAAGCCATAGATGTGGTCGCCATGCAAATGGGTGATGAAGATGCGATTGATTTTCGAAGGTCCAAACGGTGCTGTCAACATTTGTTGTTGCGTACCTTCGCCGCAGTCAAACAGCCAAACTCTGCTTGTTCCACGCGAAAGGCGCAGCGCGATGGAAGTCACGTTGCGCCTTGTCGACGGAAGGCCGGCACCTGTGCCGAGAAAATAGAGTTCCATGCGACCGCTCCTTTGCGCGTCATCGCCATCTTAATGCGAACTCGAATTGACATGGCGCAGCACGTTTCTGCCCAGGAACAGTATACCCAACGCCACGAGCACGCCGATACAACCCACATAAAACGGCATGGCAGGGCCAACGGCATCACTGAGTTTGCCGGCCAACCAGGGTGCCACAGCGCCACCGACAAAACGCACGAAGCTGTACGCAGCGGAAGCAGTCGGGCGCTCCACAGGCGCCGCTTGCATGACGGCTGTCGTAATCAAGGTGTTGTTTACACCAAGGAATGCACCTGCGACGATGATGCAAATCACTAACGTGATTTGTGAGTGGATACCCAGTCCCATGACCAGCAAATCTGCTGCAAACAACGCGAGAATTCCATACATGGTGTGCAAGACGCCAAATTTCTCGGCCAGCTTGGGCGCAATGAACACGGATGTGATGGCAAGTAACACGCCCCAGCCAAAGAACGTATAGCCAATGCCATGCGCGCTCATATGAAGTGGGTAAGGCGCATAGCCAAGCAACGTGAAAAAGCCAAAATTATAAAAGAGTGCGGTCAGCCCAAGTGTGAGCAGACTGAGATGGCGCAACGCCTGAAAGGGAGCCAAAATAGACGCTCGATGCGTAGGCTTAGGTACGCCACGAAGGAATAGAAGAACCGCAATAAATCCAATCGCCATCAAGGTTGCGACGCCGTAGAATGGATAGCGCCAGCTATGCGAACCAAGTGTGCCGCCAAGCAAGGGCCCTACCGACATGCCCAGTCCCAGCGCGGCTTCGTATAAAATGACAGCACTAGCCGCTGAGCCGCGTGCAGAGGATACGATCACGCTGAGCGCTGTCGCGATAAACATCGCGTTGCCGACACCCCAGCCACCGCGGAAACCGACAATTTGGCCGACACTTGCGGATCGCCCGGCAAAAAAGGAAAAACCAGTGATGAACAAGAGGCCAATGAGTAGCGTGTACTTAGGGCCGATGCGCGTGCTGATGAAGCCGGTGAACACCATCATGCAACCGGTGACAAGCATGTAGCTGGTAAACAGCAACTCGGTTTGGGCTTTGCTTGCATGCAGTTGTGCACTAATTGCCGGTAAAATCGGATCTACCAAGCCCAACCCCATAAACGCGACGACGCAGGCGAAGGCTACGGCCCAAACCGGAGCTGGCTGACGTAGAATACTTGTTTCGGCTTCGGCAAATTCATCCGGAGCCTGAGATTGTGCAGACATCATACATTCCCCCTTGTGAATTCCTGGGTTGTGCTTGAGCGCATAGCTCACTTGAATACCACAACTATTGTATTATACAACTGTCTTACGATGATTGCATGGTTATGAATCGATATTCGGACGTTCGTTTGGAGGCGTAGCGCATGGACGTATTGCAGGAACTCGAGCGGGAAGTGGCCGTCTTCGCAAGGCGAGTCGAAGGGGCTAGACAGAGTTGGCAGCGCCATCAAGACCTTGATCGGTCCGCATACCTGATTCTATTGGCATTGGACAATAATGGGCCAATGGTCGTTGGGCAACTTGCGAACGTATTCCAACTTGATATCTCTACCATTAGCAGGCAAATTGCGCCCATCGTCGGCGCTGGCTTGGTTGCCAAGGAGCGTGACGAGATCGACAAACGCCAGGTCAGGCTTTCGATCACGCCAGAAGGTAGCGCAGCCCTCGAAGCCACGCGTGAATCGCGTCGACAACTGTATGCCGAATTGTTGGCAGATTGGTCCGATGATGACAAGGAGCAATTTCTTGCATTGCTGCAGCGATTTAACGACCGTTTGCGACAGCGTCAGCAAGAGCAGGAGAATCGCTAGTCGGCATGAATGTGTGGGGAGGCGGTTGCGAACATGTTTTGGACGGCAATCCTGTAAACATGAAACGACGGCCTATAGATTCGAGCCGTCGCAAGGTTTTGCAGGAGGATTCCACATGAATGCCGCTACGTTAATGGTTGCCGTCATTTTGCTTGCTGGTGTGCTGCTTGCTCGTGCCAATAGGCGACTTGGCTTTCCGGCCCTGATCAGTTTCGTGGCGGTTGGGGTAGCCATGGCGGCATTGATGCCGAGCTTGCTCGAAAATGTGACGCCAACCGTCGCCAAGAACCTAAGTTATGTAGCTATGGCCATGATTCTGTTTGAAGGTGGCCTTCATACGTCCATGCGCCGCGTGCGCCGTGCACTAGCCCCGGCTTTATCCCTGGCAACGATTGGCGTGATCGTGGCTGCAACCCTGATGACGCTATGTGTTCACCTCATTTTAAAACTGCCGTGGTTGCCCTGTGCCATGCTGGGCGTGGCTGCTAGTTCCACCGATGCGGCGTCGGTATTCAGTGTCTTGGGGAACACGTCACTGCGCGGCCGATTGGCAGACGTGCTGGAAGTCGAATCCGGCACAAACGATCCCATGACATTTTTCCTGATGACTGTGCTGATTCAATGGTCTCAGACAGGCATCCCACACCATAGTAGCGGCTTGTTAGCCGTGATCGATCTCTTCTTGTTGCAGATGGGTATGGGCATTCTGGTTGGCGTCATGGTTGGATGGGTTGGGCGTTTACTGTTGACTCGTGTCGATCTCGATGCTGCCGGCTTGTATCCAACCTTATCGCTTGCCATTGCATTACTTTCGTTTGCACTAGCCCAAAGCTTTTATGGTAGCGGGTTTCTCGCGGTGTATACAACGGGTGTCGTAATCGCCAGCGGTCGTTTGGAGCAACGGTTTACCGTTGTTCGCTTTCACGAAGGGCTAGCCTGGACCATGCACGTTCTCATGTTTGTCGTCCTCGGTTTCTTCCTTGTGCCTCGTGATTTTGTGAGTATCTCTGTACAGGGCGTTTTACTTGCTTTTGCCGCCATTAGCCTGGCACGGCCTGTCGCTGTCTGGTTAGCTACTTTCGGCATGGGATTTTCCGCGGAGGAAAAGTGGTTCTTGGCATGGGCGGGATTGCGCGGGGCGGCTCCTATTGTCTTGATTCTATCGGCGGTGGAGGCTCAGGTTACAGGTTACATCGTGCTGATTGAAATTGTGTTTTTCATCGTGATCGCATCGACGTTGATTCAAGGGCTTACGGTACAGTGGCTGGCGGAGAAATTTGAACTCGTCGCCGAAACGCCGTCAGAAAGCATTTTCGATCTCATGTCGCTGACGCGCGAGACTGCGGTTGTCGTGCCTGTAGAAATTGGCGCAGAATCCCAGTATGTGAATGTACGGTTGCAGGACATCCCGTTTCCGGATCACACGTTGTGTTACGGCGTTGTGCGTGGCGCAAAGGCGATTGTGCCGCGTGGGCACACCCGCCTGCGCGTGGGAGATCATTTGCTGATACTGGCGGAAGCTTGTCAAATCGGGGAAATCAATCGACTGTTTGCGAGCGAACCCGTTGGCGACGCGGCCATGCTGCCCTAATCCTGTTTATCTATCCGCCAGTCAATCCATGAGGAGTGTTGCCATTCTTCGATTTGCAGTGAATGGATACCAAGCTTATCTGCAAGTTCTTGGGTTGTGACGTCGCGTGGGAACTTCCTGCGGTGCAAGCTTCCAAATCTCCGCTTGTTATATACTACCCAAGAACCAAACACCAACAGGGATGCGCAACCGACAATGCCTGCATCGCGTACAAAGATGAGAAAAGACGTGTATGAAAGCGCGGTGAACAAATAAAGCTTGGCATAACTTACACCAAGGATCCAGAGGCAGAGTGACAGCGTAAGTTGCCATAGCACACTGCAAACCCATAGCCACCCGGAGACCGTAAGCAACGCTTCTGCAAATCGTCGAGATTTGGAGCGGTGCGGGCCGGAATCGATGACCATCTCGTTCCACTTTAACCTTACGTCGTTCATGAGGACATCCCCCTGTCCGGACTGTGCCAAGTTGCATATGTCGTTCGTCGCCGCAGCATGCGCAATACGGCTCGCGGCGTCGCGATAACGACGACAAAGGCTCCAATCGCCCAATAAATTGGAGAGTGTAAAATGATCTGTGTAAACTCCCAAAGCCCAGAGTGGGAGCTTACAAGGGGAGTGAAGCGACATGGAGCTTTTGTCCAAGGAGCAAATCCGTCAACTCATTCGAGACGGCAAATTGAAGGATATCAACGATGTCCAAAGCATGTTGAAAGACCTGTTCGCAAGCACCGTTCAAGAGATGCTCGAGGCCGAATTGGACACGCACCTTGGGTATTCCAAATACGACGCCAAGCACAAGGTTACAGATAACGCGCGAAACGAACATGGAGCTAAGCGGACGGTTCAGTCTGAACTCGGCGACATCGATATCGCGCTTCCTCGAGATCGGAGTGAGCGTCAAATCCCGCCCATCTTGCATTCCCGCCGTCGCTGCGTCAAAGTCGTACATGACAATAAACCCCGCCGGTTCCCCGGCGGGGCAACTGTGCATTCTATGGTTTTTTCGGCCGTCTGCGGATGCCGTCCGGCAAGTGGTTGGACCACGGCAGCAAGTCAGCCATCGCCGTCCGGTCGTCAGTCTGGATGTTGGGCAGCCGTTCGAACAGGTATTCCAGGTACAAGTATGGATCCAGTCCGTTCTCCTTGGCTGTCTCCACCAGGCTGTACGCGATGGCGCTGGCCCTCGCGCCCCGTGGCGTGTTCGCGAACAGGAAGTTCTTCCGGCCAATCACAAACCACTTGATGGAGCGCTCGCTCCGATTGTTGTCCAGCTCCAGATGCCCGTCCTCTAGGAATACCGTCAGCTTCGGCCCATTGGTTCAGGCAATACGAAACCGCCTGCCCCAAGGCGCTCTTGGGCAGTACCTGTTCGCGCTGCTCCTCAAGCCATGCCAAAAACTCGTCCAGCACCGGCCGGATTAACCTCTGCCGCTCTGCGTGGCGTTCTTCTGGCGTCGCGTCCTTCAGGGCGCGTTCAATCTTAAACAACCGATTGCAGTATTCCAATGCTATCCTGACAGCGGTCGGTTTCTTTCGCTCCTCTGCCGGCAGCGCAGTGTGTGCCTCATGAAACTTGCGCCTGGCATGTGCACAGCACCCAACCAGCTTCACATCCGGAATCTCGTTGTACCCGCTGTACCCGTCCACGTGCAGGTAACCCTTGAATCCCTCGAGAAAGCGCTTCGGGTGCTCCTTCGCACGGGTCTCCTGATAGTCGAACAGGACAATCGGTGGCCCATCCTGACCGCTTCGGTACAGCCACATGTACGATGTCGCCTCGGCAGACCGCCCCGGCTCATGCAGCACTTGCAGCGTCGTCTCGTCCGCATGGAGATACCGGCGCTGGAGGAGTTCCTCGTGCAACAGGTGGTATATGAGATCAAGCCACCGCGTCGCCCCCAACACCACCCAGTTCGCCAGGGTCTGCCGGGTCAACCGCAGGCCTTGCCGGGCAAACTGCTCCTCCAGGCGGTACAACGGCAAACCGTCAAGGTACTTCTTGTCAATCACGTACGCCAGCATGGAGGCGAACGCCAGGCTGCCCGGTATCGGGGGCCTTTGCATCTGCGCCTTGACCATGGGCGTTTCGGTCCCATGCTTGTCACACGTCCGGCATGCGTATGGTTGCTGGACATGTTCGCGGCGGATCTCGACACCCGCTTCGTCCATGACCTCGCCGCAGCACGGACAGATCCGTTCTTCTTCCGGCAGACGGGATTCAATCTGCTCCACCGGAAGGTCTGCCAGCATGGCATCCCGCTGACCTGGCTGCTTCTTGCGCCGCTGGTACGTGACCGCCTCGAAGGTGGGTTCTTCTGCTTCAGGTTGCGCCTCAACCTCGGCCTCGTTGAATACCAGGTCCAGGCGTATCTGGTTGTCTGTCGTGCGTTCGCTGGACTTCCCGAACTGCCGATGACGGGCCAGACGAAGCTGTTCCGGCAGCAGGTTGACCTGCTTTTTCAGTTCCGCGATTTCCTGTTCCTGCGCCTCGCAGCGCACCAGGCTGCGCCGCTTAACCCGCTTGCCCGGAAGTTTGCAACACGGGCACGCCAAAGCTCGCGATGTTGTTCCAACTCCGCCTTCGTCACGATGATCCCTCCATGGTTGGATTCTGGGGGGGGCATCTCGCACCAGGCACGCTGGCGCTAGGTGTGCACTATTTGACGCTCACCTTGGACAAAAGCTCCATGTCGCTTCACTCCCCTTGTAAGCTCCCACTCTGGGGCTTTGGGAGTTTACACAGATCATTTTACACACTCGGTTCACTCGAACACAGGTCGGTTTGTTCCACAATGCACATTCCTCGATGGTAAGTATACTGGCCGATTCGTGTCTAGTTCGACCATCCTGCACTAGTCAAGTAGGACTATTTCTAATGACAATCCGACTAGTTCGCCGACACCACCAAAAATAGTATAATTCGGTCTCCATAGTTTCGTCCCTAAGCTCTAAGATGAAACGCGAAAGGGGAGATGAAACATGAAAGACAGTGGAGGCATGTTCCTGTTTCTCACTCCCAAAAAGTACATTCTATCTTTTATCAGGGAAATATTTGCGTAGATTCAAGCAAGTAAATGTTTCAAAAAATCGTGTCCAAGGAGCCTGTCATATATTTTCCCGATGATAACTAAGTTCAAACGAATGGAGGAAAACCCCATGGTGAACATGTCTAATGTTTGGCCTAATCACTTGATGGATTGGCTATGGTTAGTGGTGTTTATCGCGTTTTTGCTCGGATCGTACCCTCATGGAAAAGGCCATCACAAAGGTGGTGAAGGCAAATGAATTGGACAACACGCGTTCGTAACAAACTTTCCGAACAGTTGACGTGGGATAATCTGTTACCTTCTGAACAACCAGTTTATGTTTCGTCTCTTGTTTACAGTTTTGGGATATTCACATTAAGCAGTCTGGTGTTTGTAATCTTGTCCGGAATCATCCTCGCGTCAAAGGGCGTGACGTGGTATCAGGTGTCGAGCCTGGGAGAGTTTGTTCGCAGTATTCACTTTTGGAGTGTGCAGGCGTTTTTCTTTTTTATGACGATGCACCTCGTTGGACAGTTTTTCATGGGAGCTTGGCGACAAGGACGCGCATTCACTTGGATACTTGGTGCATTGTCCTTCGGGATCTCTGTCGTTGGCGCGTTCACGGGGTATTTGTCTCGCGGAGATTTCTTCTCTCAATGGAATCAGGTACAAAGCAAAGACGCTTTCAATGGAGCGGGGCTTGATGGATTTTTAAACATCTTGAACAGTGGTCAAGTCTATGGACTGCACATCGCCGTAATACCAGCTATCCTTCTGATTTTGGTTGGATGGCATTTGATTGAAGTTCGCAGAAACGGCGTTGTTCCGCCTTATGAGGCGAATGCCGAGAAGGAGGTAGAAAGCAAATGAACCGCAAGTATAAGGAAACCCTTAAATATCCGCAGAAAGAATTCGATTTACTCAAAGAAGGTACGATTGGTATTGGCGTCACTGCGGTATTAGTGATAGGAGCTGCAGCGGTCTTTGGAGCACCGTACCGACCCGCCGTTACAAATCAACAAGTCGCCAATACGGAGCCGATTGTCGTGATGCAAACTGCACTTGGGGACCTTGACGGTCAAGGTGAAATGTCGACGTATGGACCTCCATATAACAATGGAACCGGTAGTACGCAATCACTATTTGGCTTCCACCCAGAGACGTGGTGGGGTACCCCCTACCAATTGAACACGGCAAAAGACGACGTGTTGACGCCATTGAGCATGTTAGCCAAAGCGTCGAACAACACAGCGCTGTCAGATGCTCTGAAACAGTATGAAAATGCTCCTGCGGCCACGCAACAGAAATGGGATCAAAACCTTACGAATGCACTGAACAAGGCCATCGTCGAAAAAAATGGGCAGGTTGGTATTCCTGCGGGGAATTACGGACCGGTTCGGGAGATGATGAATAGTGAACTGTCTCTCGCCTCGTCCGGCCTTCTATCTGGGGCACTCGACCGTGAAACCAATCAGGGCGTGTACCGCTGGAATGACCAAAATGACTTACTGTTCCTTCAGGGATCAGCACTTCACAAGATTGCTGGCACACTCAATATGAAGGGGGAACAGTGGGGCATCAATCACGACGAAGCAGCCTACCCTGGACCGTGGTGGCTAACTCCATATACGTTCTTATACCAAATCCCGCCGTATTCCACCTCGTCGGCTGGTGATGAAATGGCCGCTTATACAATGGCCTTGCTGTTTTTGATTCTGGTCTTTGTTCCATTCATTCCAGGTCTAAATAAATTGCCAAAGATTTTACCGCTGTACAAGTGGATTTGGCGTGACTGGTACAAATCCCAAGGTCAACAGAACGGTTTCAATCGAGGACGGTCACACAGCCCGAGTCATTCACACTCTTGACCGGCGTTAGACGAGATTGTTAGGAGGCGTTTCGAGTGAAACAGGGAATTCGGCTGTGGGCAATCTGGATCTTTGCACTATTCACAGGGGTTTACGGTACAGCCATCACGTATCAAGGGATTACGACCGCCCATCATGCAGACTTGATCTACGGAATACCCATTCTTTTCTTGGGTATTTGGGTAACAGGTAATATTTGGGCATCAGCACGTCAGGCTTGGCGTCGGCAACGGGCCGCTCGCGTTGGAGCAAAGTAAAAGTAAATTCATAGCTTTCGTTTCATTGATGTGCACAGCGTTGAATCACCAATCGCTGAGAGCTGAGGGAAGTGACAACATGCAAACACTGAATGTCGTTGTTATTGGCGGAGGCATAACCGGCTTGACAGCAGCCCTTCGATTGCGGCAGTGGAGTGAGAGCACCAAACAGTCTGAGAATCCGATGGATATTCAATGCATGGTTTGTGAGCAGAGCGAAAAATTTGGTGGGAAAATCCGCACGTTGAAATCGAACCGATTAGTGATTGAGACTGGACCAGATTCCATATTCACGCGCAATCCTGCAGCGATCGAGTTCATGCAAGAATTGGGCCTAAGCGACGATATTGTGCAGATATCGTCTTCATGTGGAACCCTGGTTTGGCATGACAACAAATTGCAACCTCTTCCTCAAGGTTTCAACACAGGTGTACCTTCAGACCTATTGTCATTAGCTAGTACGGAATTGCTTAGTACGGCGGGGAAGTGTCGTGCCTTAGAAGACTTATTTACGCCAGGGAAGTTATCGGAACAAGACGTTTCATTAGGAGAATTCCTGAGAAAACGGCTGGGTGATGAGTTAGTGGAGGTCCTAGCTGCACCACTTTTGGCTGGGATTCACGCTGGATCTATTGACAATATGAGTCTGGATGCCAATATGCCCGTCCTTCGCCAATGGTACATGAAACATAGAAGCCTGATTATCGGTGCATTGCAACATCGTCATCAGTCGTCTGTCGAGGAACAATCACCAAGGCCAACATTTATAAGTCTTCGGGGTGGTTTGATTCAATTGATTGAATCACTTGTCGCGAGGCTGCAAGACAATACCGACTTGCGACTGGTGACCCAGGCTACGTCCATCGATAGAACAGAGGATGGAAAATACAAGATTTTTTTAGACAACAACGGACACAAATTCAGTGTGAAGGCGGATGCAATCATCCTTACTACGCCTACGTATATCGCTGCTGAGTTGTTGAATAGGCTCAATCCTTTACCCGAGACATTCACTCAAATACGCTATGTATCCACCGCCACCATCACCTTCGTCTATTCGAGCACATCCGTACCTTCGGAGCTTGCTATGAATGGATTTTTAATACCTCGGGTGGAAGGGTGCACGATAACCGCTTGTACAATTGTGAGCAATAAATGGCCCCATACTTCGACCGAAGATCAAGTGCTGATCCGTTGTTATGTTGGTAGAGACGGTTGCCAAGAAGCGGTATTTTGGAGCGATGAAGACCTCATCTTGGCCGCCCGCGAAGATCTGAGAAGAATACTAGCCATTACCCAGAATCCTAGTGATATCGTACTGAAGCGTTGGAATCACGCCATGCCTCAATATGATGTTGGACACAAGGAACGAATCGATAAGATATATCATGATTTACAAAAATATCCTGGTCTCTTTGTCGCGGGTGCTGCGTATCGCGGAGTGGGAATCCCGGATTGTATATCCGATGCCGGGCATACCGTTGAAAGATTGAAAGAGTATTTTGGGCAAAGAAGGTAAAATGGCATGGGACTCATAGTAGAGCGTGTACACAATGGTGTAGAGCAGAAGAAGGACTTCTCTCAAGCGCCATTCATTGCAATTTGGGAAGTAACGCGGGCCTGCCAGCTCCATTGTCTGCATTGTCGGGCTCAAGCTCAGCGATATCGCGACCCTCGCGAATTGTCGACTGCAGAAGGGTTGGATTTGATTGACCAAATTGCAGACATGGGCACGTCACTCATCGTGTTTACTGGGGGCGATCCTTTAGAAAGGGAAGACCTGTTTTCATTTATCACCCATGCTAAATCTCGAGGATTAGACGTCGGAATTTCCCCCAGTGCAACACCAAAGGTCACCAAGGATGCTATCCTTCAAGCTAAAGAAGCTGGACTTTCGCGCTGGGCTTTTAGTTTGGACGGATCGACAGCGCAAATCCATGACCATTTTAGAGGGACTAAAGGCTCTTTTGACTTAACTATGCGGGCTTTACACATCCTCAAAGAAGAAGGTATACCCATCCAGTTGAATTCCACTTTGTCTCGTTTTAATCTCCATGATCTTCCGGCCATTGCAGATATCGCAGAGTCATTCGGAACTACACTTTGGAGTGTATTTTCGCTGATTCCAACGGGGCGAGCGCGCGTCAGGGATATGATTTCGGCCGAGGAACATGAACAGACGATGGAATGGTTGTATGAACAAAGCCTTGTACGTTCCTTTATCATCAAAACAACAGAGTCTCCTGAATATAGGAGAGTAGTACTCCAGCACAATGTTTTCGAATTCCGCGGGGCAGTCAATGATGGGGATGGATTTGTTTTCATTTCACATATAGGCGACGTGGCTCCAAGTGGTTTCTTACCGATTACGGTAGGAAACATCAGAGACGAAACATTGGAACATATTTACCGAGATACACCTGTGTTCCAGGCCTTACGTGATAGAGCACGTTTAGTTGGAAAATGTAATGTTTGTTCATTTCGAGACGTGTGCGGAGGTTCCCGTGCTCGTGCTTATGCTTTGACCGGGAATTACCTAGAGAGCGATCCACTATGCACATATATTCCTGAACATAGCATGGTCATGAAGGGAGAACTCCAGCCATGAGCAGAAGTTAAACCAACGTTTGCAGAAGTATGAACGCACGTCGGTGTCCATCTGTTAAGGTGTGGTAAATACTATCACATTTACTGGAGGAACACCAAAATGTGTACTTAACAATTCATCACGTGCAGTTCATCCTTGTAGCTCAGGCCCCCATAATTCACAAGGCCAAGGATCTGGAATGGACGACAGTGTTCGTTGCCGGCCTTGCAGAGGGGCTTCTGCCGCACAAAAAATCGCTCAAGGGCGAGGAATTGCGCGAGGAAACACGCCTGTGTTACGTCGCGATCACGCGTGCTCGCGAGAATCTATATCTTCTGTCAGCCAAATGGTATGGCGACAAAGAACGAGAGTTGTCGAGGTTTATCACGGCATTACAAGGTTCATGAAAGGGGAGAACGGATATGTGGACGTGGTTCATCGTTGGTGGAACAATCCTGAGCATTGTCGCACTGAACGTCGTGTTTCGCGAGAAAACCAAATCACTGGAGCAACGATTCCACCGATAAGTTGGCGCAAAATTGACCAGTGAAAATACATTCACCGTGTTATGCTCAAATCAATAAATGAACATTCGCTAAGGAGGATACACCGATGAATAAGCGTGATTTAATTCAAAAAACCGCTGATAAGACCGGATTCACCAAAAAGGATTGCGAAGCCGTCGTGAACGTACTTTTCGAGACCATCACAGAAACCATCGAATCCGGTGAGAAAGTGCAAATCATCGGCTTTGGCACGTTCGAGTCACGTGAGCGTGCCGCTCGTACCGCGCGCAATCCAAGAACAGGTGAGATGGTCAACGTACCAGCACGTCGCATGCCGGCCTTCAAACCGGGCGCAGACCTGAAACAGGCCGTGCGGGCGTAATCACCGCACAGGGGCGTCCCTGTGCTGACCCTGCGACACAGTGGTTTCGTGTCGTCAGCAGAGGGATGCCGAGTGATGGGGAGGAGAGAGCTATGGCGATTCAACTTCGTCCGTATCAGCAAACAGCCGTCGACGCGTTTTTTCAGGCGCTTGCCGATGGGCGCAAACGTCAACTCGTCGTCCTTCCGACGGGCGCGGGTAAGACCATTGTCTTTGGTAGCGTCGCGAGACAAGCCGATTCTCGTCATCGCGCATTGCACGGAACTACTCGACCAAGCGGAGCAAAAAATCCGCTATGTGTGGCCGGAGGCGTTCATTGGGCGTATCCAGGGTGCGCGCAATGAGCAACTGGGTGACGTACTGTTGGCCTCGACGCAAACGCTTGTAGCAGGAAGGCACATCCCACAACCTGGCCTCATCATCTATGACGAGTGCCATCACAGCCGCGCAGGGAGAGCGCTTGGTGTGCTGGAACGCTTGGATGTGTTTACACCAAACGGTCCACCGCTGTTTTGTTTCGCAGTGGCTCCGAAACGGTATGTGTTGTTTAACATAGACGGCAAAGGACGACCCATACTGCGCAAAGCCTCTGCCCACGGCCTGGGTCACTTGAGAGCCCCTTGCACTGATGCGGATGTCCCAAGGTCCATCCCGAAGCCCGTTGTGTCATCACACGAACTGGGTGTGCACTGATGGCAGCACGATGTCTGGTGTCAACAACGGATTTAATTCCTCAAAAAAATCGGGTTGATTTCCCCAAAAACACCGGCTTGGATTTCCTCAAAACCATCGCTTAAAATTGCCCGGACATATGTTCGGTTAGTCTTTCACCGCCTCTTGCAGGGCATGGGTTACGCCGTGAGCGTCAAATCCCGCCCATCTTGCATTCCCGTCGTCGCTGCGTCAAAGTCGTACATGACGATAAACCCCGCCGGGGGAACCGGCGGGGCAACTGTGCATTCTATGGTTTTTTCGGCCGTCTGCGGAT
>NZ_FNOJ01000037.1 GCF_900107035.1 Alicyclobacillus hesperidum
GAGCCGTAAAGGTAATTGCTTTGATAATGCGTGCATCGAGTCCTTTCACAGCATCATCAAGCGAGAGCTCGTCTACCTGGAAAAGTTCAAAACGAGAGAGCAGGCCATACAACGAATTTTCGAGTACATCGAGGTGTGGTACAACCGGGAGCGAGTTCACTCATCCATCGGTTATCTAACACCGGTTGAATGCGAAAGAAGATATTTCCAATCATTGAAGACCAAGGCAAGCTGAGCGGGACAAAAGTAATCATATCAGGATATTAAAACTTGGAATTTCTCCGTTCTGGAGTGTCCACTATATTGACTTAATACCACCACGTCTTGCGCTTCACAGTGCCGACAGGCGTACACGTACCGCACGTACTCGACTTTTTTCATCTGCGCCGGGATGATTTTCACACGTCGCGTGATCTCACGGCTCATCTCATGCAGTTCACCCGCACATTTCGGGCAGACTCGCTCGTCATCTGACAGTCGGTATTCGACGACCTCGTCCGCTTCACCCTGATACAGCCAGGCGTCACGCTCCCGCGCCGCACGAGGCTTCCGGCGCTCATACGTGATGGTCTCCGTCTCCACGCCTTCCGATGTCGCTTCCGCATCGGTTTCCCCGGTCTCTTCCGAAGGTTGGGCGTCCGCCTCGACTTCGGCTTCGTTGAACAGCGAGAACTGGACGCTGTCCGACTCCGCCTGGGTCTTGCGGCGCTTTTCGCTGGAAGCCCCAAATAGACGGTGACGGAGCAGATGGATCTGCTCCTCCAGGTAGACCACCTGTTGGCGCAATTGCTCCTTTTCCCGCTGCAGAGCTTCGTATTCTTGTTCGGTCATGAGGATGGTGCCGTTCTCGTAGGTCATGCCCTAAGCATTCGACGACCCAGATCCGATTCCTGCTGATGCGGCTTAAATCGCAGAATGGACACGCACAGCTCGATGCGCTTTCGGCTGCTCGAGCGGTAGGCCATCCAGGAGCCAGTTCAGCTCTCGCCGTGTGATCACCATGATCTTGGCATCGCTTGTCTCTGGCCAATCGAATCGACCGCGCTCTAAGCGCCGATAGTACAGCCAAAATCCGTTGTGCGACCAGTGCAGGATTTTAAGCTTGTCCCGTTGCCGATTGCAGAAGACAAACATGCATGGCGAAAACGGATCGAGCTGAAACGACGCCTGAACGAGCGCGGCGAGTCCGTCAATGGATTTGCGCATGTCTGTGGCGCCACAGGCGAGATACACGCGGTGATCCGAAGTCCAGTCGAAGGCTAGCAAACGTGCATCACGAGCCGAATGAGCTCAGCAAGCGTCGAGGCGTCGTAGCCAGGATGGACGTCAATCTCGACCGAACCCACGCGCAGGGTCAGGGGCGAACGGCCTGCGTCCGAAGGTGAGGAGGTTGTCACGACCGACACGAACGTCGTGTCGTGCGTGCCAGGTGCGGTTTCGTATCGTAGTCGACGAAGCCAGTACCAGAACTGATGAGGTTTCAGACCGTGCTCAGCGCAAAACTGACTGGCGGACTGGCCGCTGTCGTAGAAGGCAGCGATACGTTCACGCCAAAGTTCACGACGCTCCTGGTGAGACATGTGCTCTCGCATACAAGAACCCTCCCGTGGCTTGATGATGACATTTTCAAGCAGTGGGAGAGCAAATGCTATGTGAGGTTGATTTGACGTTTACGTCACGTTTGCTGAAGGGGTGCCTAGACTCTGTATCAAGCTGCGCCCTGCTTTCAATGCGGCGGATAAAGAATCAGTTTCGTTGGCACCAGGTTGTCCAAGCACAACGGCGATCACTTCAACCTGCTTATGGTCGTACACTCGGTCTGCGGCTACCGCCATATTCCCAATGTGCTCCAGGTTACCTGTCTTGAGCCCCGTAATGCCATCTTGCCCAAGATCTGAATTTGTATTGTTAATCTGACCAACAAGCGGAAAGGGGGCGCTTGTCATTCCCACAATTTCCTGTATGGTTGGTGATTTCATGACGGCATATGACACCTTCAGTTGGTCAAGTGCAGTGCTGACGGTCTGTGCGCTGACTCCAGCCGGATCGGCATAGTATGTGTTGGTCATTCCCAAACGATGGGCTTCCGTATTCATCTGGTTGACGAATGACGGCACACTGCCGGACACCCAATTAGCAAGCATGACGGCCATGTTGTCTCCAGATGGCAACAACAATCCCTCCAGCATCTGCCGCTCTGTTAGCGTCTCTCCAGCAACGACGTTTACACACGAATCATTCTCTGCATAATCCTCGTTGTAGATTTGTACGTCCTGTGGTGTCACCGTATAAGTAGGGCCACTCTCGTTCGGACCGAGTGGATATTTTTGCAGCACGACGAATGCGGTCATCATCTTCGTTAAACTCGCTATCGGAATCGGTGAATTCGCTCCGTAGTGCCCCCTCAAGTGTCCGTCGATCATCACGGCTGCCTGACCACTCTGCGGCCATGCAACACCTGTCAACGAAGGCAAAGATGGCTGATTCGTCAGGACATGATGTACCGTATTATACGAAGCCCACTCTGCTGTGTTGGCATCGCCTTGCAAGACGGGGAGAAGTGGAAGTTTGAAACCAGTGATCATCAAACCGAACATGACCAGAATACCGACAAATGCAGCTCCAATCCTGGGCTTATGGCGGCCTTTCTGACTTCGTTCCACTCGTTGATTCATTTGATGGCCACCTTCTTTCAAAATTGATTTGGGGTAACAGATGAGTCCTGATGGGCATAGTGAATCACCGCCCCTGCGGTCACTAGCCGATTTAAGGGGCGGGATGTCACACTTGTACCTAAGAAAACTTCCCTATCAATTGATGGGTACAGTCACATTCAGTTGGGACAAATGTGGTAAGAACCCTGAGCCACTGTATGGGACAGGCCCTGGCGTCGATCCAAACCATACGGGTTCAACAGGTATGGACTTGACGTTGCTTGGCGGAGTCTGGACTTGAAGCGTGAAGTCCCACACAGCCTCATTACCGACAACCTTTTCATCCGGGACTGAACCAACGAATGAAATCCCGCCCGTGATATTCGAAGCGGTTCCAAACTCAAACGTCCGGTCCGACATCTCATATTTTGGATGACCATTCGCTTGTAAAGGTTGGCGCATTTCCATGGAGATCGTGGTGAATGCCGGTCCTTGGCTTACCTTTGTTGCGGTCAAGGTGATACCGTAAGCCGAGCTGCTGACACCTGTCAAAGTTTTGGACTGACTTGCATTGGTAACCGCAATACTCGACACCGGAATGGATAGCATCCAATTCCCTTGCACAGAGCCCACTTGATGAATTGGGATCGTCAGCGTTCCGCTTTGCGGGAACTGATGGGAGGACAGGTTCCACTCCATTTTCCCACTGTATATGTTTGATGAGACAGCCGAATCATCTCCTTGCACACTCTCGAAGGAAACCGCTCTTCCGTTCAAATTGATTTCACTCGGCGGACGAACCTGCGATCCCGCCAGTGATTGATACCCAGATGGCACTTGGATCTCATACGTAATGTCCAACTGGTTGCCGTCATAATAGGCCCGTGGGACCGAAATCGTGATCCCTTGGTCTGTTGCGGATACATCATTCGTCGTCGAATACTGGTTCATCTGTGGCACATTGAACGAGTATAGCGCTCCAATCACCGGAATTTTGTGCAGTGTAGCAGCCATTGCTGGTGACACAAATCCAGACGCTCCAAACACTACGACCAGGCAGGCTGCTGCACCCAGTCCATATAACCCCGTATGCCGCTTCTTCTTCCCCCGTGCTCCCGACTGCTTTCCGAATTCCGAACCCCGAGCAACTTGGTCCCACGTCACGGGTGTCACCTCGATTCGAGAAGCATCCTCCACCAAAGCCTTGCGGATCTGATCTGTCATCTTTGAATCCCCCTTCCAATACGTACACTAGGGTCTTGATCATCTTGACCGATGACATTGGATAGCACCCGTCTCGCACGATTCAATCGATATTTCAGCTTTCCGAGCGTCCAACCTACCGCATTGGCTGCTTCTAATTCCTTGAGTCCATTGAAGTGAACGAGTACCACGGCCACTCGCTCGTCGTAAGTCAATTTACGCATGGCTTCGTCAATCATCATCCGTCTGTCTGCGTTGTGCATTGGTTCATATCGGCCCGTCAACTGTACGGAGTCGATGTCCAATACACTCTTGCGTTTTCGTACTCTGTCGAGTGCAGTGTTCACCAGGATTCGGTAAAACCAGCCTTGAAACGCTCCGACATCCCGGATGCGTTGGCGCTGGATATAGAGTTTCAAAAACGACTCCTGGGCGGCTTCTTCAGCATCATGCTGATTGCGCAAGATGAGCCAGCAGGTTCGTACTGCCGAATCCCAAGTCAATTGGAATAGTTCGGAATAGGCTTGTTCATCTCCGTTGCAAACACGTTCGATGAGATCTTGGGATATTTCCACTCGTTTCACTCCTTCCACAACTATAGGACGTAACGAGTTTCGAAATCGTATGATGTTAAAAAAAGGTTCTTCTGAAGGATGACAGCGTATGCGTATGTATGGTGTCCCGATTTACGAGCACGGAGAAGGAAATCGAGTAGGAGGGGGCGCCTAGCCCCCGACCTCTCACACCACCGTACAAGCGGGTCCGCATACGGCGGTTCACAAAGCACTACGAAGTTTCAAGTATCTCGCCTGTAAACTCCTCAAACCAAGTTGTTCAAAGTAGGTCTTGTTCATAGCGTTGTTCAAGTTTCTCGCCATTTCCCAATATCCTCGTCGCGAGTTTGCCATCATAAATGCTATCCAGTCCGGTTGTCCGAGCGCGCGCAGCTCACGAAGTTGGTATTAAGTCAATATAGTGGACACTCCAGAACGGAGAAATTCCAAGTTTTAATATCCTGATATGATTACTTTTGTCCCGCTCAGCTTGCCTTG
>NZ_FNOJ01000014.1 GCF_900107035.1 Alicyclobacillus hesperidum
GAGCGCTCATATGGCTCAGCCTGCAGTTGCTCAGACGCCTGCGCATTCAGAACCTGGTTCAACACCTTCTCCAGCAACAACGCTACCCCCTTATCCCCAGTAAATAGCCCTTTCAAAACCTCGTCATCCACGGTAATGTTGTACTGTGCCATCTCGCATTCCTCCTAGTAGATTTGTGCTCGTCACACTGATTCTACCAAAGAGGGACGGGGTGGCACGTCTACATGATGTCACCCAGCGCTTCCACTGAATTTACACCAATTATATGGACTCAACTCCCGTGAGGTAGCAGGACACAATGAAAGATGCCCAAATTGAATGATCAAAGCCATTGCGGTCGCGGCCACCGAACACAGAGCATGCGAACTGCAGGTGCAAAAGGAGCTGGATTTTATGAATAAAGGAATTCTTGGAATTCATCATATCACCGCCATGTCCGGCATTGCACAGGAAAATATAGATTTTTATGTTGGCGTTCTCGGGCTTCGATTGGTAAAGAAGACAGTAAACTTTGATGCACCGGACGTGTACCACTTTTATTACGGTGACACCGTCGGCAATCCCGGAACCATCTTGACGTTCTTCCCGTTCGGCGAAGGCCCAAGAGGTCGCAGCGGAGCAGGTCAGGCAACCGTCACGTCGTTCTCCATTCGCCCTGAATCAATTGCCTTCTGGATCCAACGGTTGCAAGACCATGGCTTGTCTGTCAGCGGTCCGCAAGCGCGATCGCATGATCGACAAGTCATCACGTTTTACGATCCTGATGGTCTTGCGCTCGAACTGGTTGCACATCAAGGAGCCGAGAAAAGGCCGGGGTGGCAAGATGGCCCTGTGCCAAGCGAGCATGCGATCCGCGGTTTCTACAGCGTCACGATAAAAGTGAAGAATCACGTATTAACTTCCGCGTTGCTTAAGGACGTGATGGGTTTTCGATTGATTGAACAGAACGGGTGCCGTTTCCGCTATGAGGTTGGAGAAGGCGGACCTGGAACCATGATTGACGTCATTAGCCAAGAAGATGCCGCGTATGGGAGACAATCCATCGGAACTATTCACCATATTGCTTGGCGTGTAGCCAATGAAGAAGAACTCGTTTGGTGGCAACAAAAGCTTCTAAATGTTGGTTTACATGCCACGGAAGTCAAAGACCGCAATTACTTCAAATCCGTTTACTTCCGCGAGCCAGGCGGTGTTCTGTTTGAATTGGCAACTGATCCGCCGGGATTCGCGATCGATGAATCCGTCGAAAACTTGGGATCGAGTTTAAAGTTGCCCGAATGGCTTGAGCCCACCCGTTCCAACCTGGAAGCTCAATTACCGCCTATCAGCGTGCCGAAGATCAGGGGGTAATTCACGATGACCTTCATACACAAGTGGATTCCGTCTGCCACTGGTTCGAACGAGACCACTTTGCTTCTATTACACGGCACCGGGGGAAACGAAGAGGACCTGTTTCCCCTTGCGCGGTTTTTAGCTCCTCATGCCGCAATGCTTGGGGTACGCGGTAAAGTCCTTGAAAACGGAATGCCACGTTTTTTCCGTCGACTAGCCGAAGGTGTATTCGATGAAGAGGACCTGATTTTCCGCACGCATGAACTGGCTCGATTTATTGAGGAAGCAACCAAGACGTATTCGCTTAACCCAGAACGAATCTATGCTGTAGGTTACTCGAATGGAGCCAATATAGCGGCTAGTGTGCTGTTCCTTGAGCCGGCCGTTTTATCAGGAGCCGTCTTATTCCGCGCGATGGTTCCACTTGAACCAGCAGAACTGCCCGACCTAGCAGGCAAGCGTGTGCTGATGCTATCAGGAAGACATGATCCGATTGTTCCAGCAAACAACAGTGAGACGCTTGCACAGATGTTCCAACAGGCGGGTGCAGACATCACGTTAAACTGGCAAAACGCTGGACACGGCTTAACAAATTCAGACCTTGCGGTGGCCCGGAAGTGGATGGAACAGTTGCAAAACTAGGCTTCGTGCACGATTTACGCATCGTGATTGATGTGTTCACCAGTAGCCGGAGTCCACTTTTTGGGCAGGTGCCACCCATAATGTAAAGAGATCATTCGCAGCACAACGACTACTACAAATAAGGCGTACTGAGCGGGTGCCACCGGAACGATGCCCAGTCCGACACAGAGCCCCGCAAACAACGCCCAAACAGCATAGATTTCGGATTGAAATACGAGTGGCTTGCGCCCCGCCAAAACGTCGCGAATGATTCCTCCGCCAATGCCCGTCATGAGACCGGCCACAAGCGTAGTCGCGAATGTACTATGTACATGATGGGCGTAAGTCGCTCCTTCGATCGCAAAGGCAGATAACCCAATTGCATCAAAAAAGCTAACGATTCGTTGCCAACGATGCATCCACTCATAGGGCAACACAAATACAATACATATTGTAATGGTCGCCGTCAGAAACAGTGATGGCTGGTGCCAGATATTCGCGACCGGCAAGCCAACTATTAAATTGCGAATCATGCCACCACCGAACGCAGTGACGAATCCCAAGATAAATACACCTAATAAATCAAACTGCTCCTCGATAGCCACCAGCGAGCCGCTGACCGCGAAGGCAATCGTGCCAATGATGTTCAAAACGCCCCAGACGATTGCAAATCCCTCCTGCCGTACAAGCAGCGACAATGATGCGCCCACGTTCGACCGAAACGACCGCCGCATCACCAATCGTCGAGAAACTTCTTCCGTTCGTTTGGTGCCGGAATCCGACAGGCGTTGCGCTGGCCGAACCAAGCATAACGGTGTCTAGCAACCCAGTCGTAGATTGTATCGCGTGTCTCCTGTGGAATCCATCGAAAATAACTCAACCACGACCAAGGCCAGGGAAGTTCCGTGCAGATTTGCACAATAGCGGAGGATCGTTCATAAAGCGTACCACGAAAAAAGACATACACCGAGTTCCGGCATCGTCTGCTCATCCCGTGTTGTTCCAGCAACTTTTCGGCAAATGGCGATTGCAATGAAGCAAATCGCAAGATATCTTTACGATCTCGCCGCAAAAGCCAATCCACGATTCCGTTACATAGTGGACAAACACCGTCAAACAAAACAATGATTTTGTCATCCTCCGCCATACCCTCACCACCACACTAGGGGTGACCCATACTCCCAATATGCAATGAACGCGTCGGAATGTCCGGCGCGTTCATTGTATAGCATGCTTTACTTTACCTTAAGTACGGTTTGTACACGTGGTCCGCCTTTGACCAGCACCTCAGCGTCCAGAGCAAGCTCTGTGCTGGACTTCGGCAAGCTCTTGGGAACGGCAATCGTCCCGCTCCATGCATCGTTTTTGCCGGCTTGAAAAATTCTCGTCACCAGCGTCTTGGAACCGTGCGCGGTACCATCGAAGAGTGTTACCTGTACGTCCTTCTGCGTAAAGCCATTGGCAACTGTGCCTGTAACGGTTAACGTCTGCCCTGGCGCGACCATTTGTTCCGCTTTTGGCGAGGTCACTGTGATGGTGTTCGCCGCGTGGACACTATCTGACTTCGATTGGTTCGAGGTCGCTACGGTACCTTTGGTCGTGGCTTTCTTGGTTGTACTTTTAGCTGCCGCAGATTTCTTTGCGCTCGTAGCCTTGTCCCCCGACGTCGTGTGTTTTGCCGAAGAAACGGTTGTACTTGCCGCACCGCCATTTGTGCTGTTACCACTCGTGCTATTGGCAGATGTACCACAACCAGCCAAGGCCAGAATGGCCACTGCTGTAATTCCAAACATGCTAATCTGTTGCTTGCGGTTCATACACCCATCTCCCTTGTAAAATCAGCGCGATCGCGCGCCAATGGGTATGCTGAACCTCCTAACTCAAAAACGCCTCAGAAGAAAGCCCTCACATATTTGACGGTTTTATGAACGGCGGTAAATGACGGTTGCAATACAGGGCCCTACGCCATGATTTGCCCTTCGTGGATCAAGGTGCAAGCTGCGGGTACATTGAGTACAATCTGTAATGGACACAATGATATCTCACAAAGGGTGAACAACGTGCCCCCACTAACGAATCGGCAAGCTGCGTTACTCGAACTGTTGGTCAATGCGACGGCGCCCATCCCAGGCCAGGCGCTCGCAGACGAACTAGGCGTAACGCGCCAGGTTATTGTGCACGATATTGCACTTTTGCGCGCTGCTGGGCAACGAATCTTCGCAACCCCCAAAGGATACCTTATCGAGTCTGTACTACCTGCCAACAAACAAACCGTTTTGGCTGTCTCGCATACGCCGGAGCAAACCGAAGCGGAACTGTGCATTCTGGTTGACTGCGGCCTGCGTGTGCTCGATGTACGTGTAGAGCACCCAGTCTATGGGGAATTGGTGGGCAACCTGTTGTTATCTTCACGCCGCGACGTCGACTTATTTATGCAGAGAATTCGCACAGAACAAGCACCTTTACTGTCGACATTAACAGGTGGTTATCACTATCACCGCGTGGAATACCAGGAAGACGAGCAGTTGCATGCAGCCATCCACCAACTGACACAGGCGGGAATCCAGCTCCTCACAAATGGTGAATTGCCGATTGTGCCGGAGAGATAGTTGCAGTGTCCGGCACATCTCCTGTCCGTTCGACCTGCACGCGCCCATACATGGCAAAAGGCCGTCCTTGGACGACCTTCACCACTTGCTCCAATCCGCGACGGACCTGTCCCGATCTATCCAAACCACTTTACTCCTTCACAAACCGGCGCTGTGTCTTCTTTCCGTCATAAGAAAAGATCACATCACGGCCTTCGACAACGGTTTGCAAATGCACTTGCCTGCCCCATACTCGATGCAAGTAGGGCAAGGTTCGTTCCAGATGCCGCAGATCCAATTCAACTCCCTCATACTCGTGCTTGATGTATAACTCGCCATTCCGATTGTAGTCTCCATCTTCGACGTACAATACGGGAATTCCACCATTGACGCGGGAGGCGACGATGGTGTCACGAACCTTTTCCCAGTCTGTCTCCACGACGCGCCAGTCGTTACCAACTTTCTGGTATAGATATAGATCCAGCTTCTCAATCAGTTCCTTCGTGAGATAATTGCGCAGGAACGAAACGTCGTTCTCCATCTCGCGCACTTCGAAAATCTTTTCGCGACCCTGCCCTGGTTGACGCCCAAACTTGTCGATCTCGTCAACGGTTGGTTCATTCCATCGCCGTTCGATATCTTCCCAAATCGCGAGTCCGATGTGGTAAGGATTGATACTCATCCGCGATGGCAGCACTACGCCGGAATGCATTTTGGCAAACTCGATGGCCTCATCGTCCGTCAAGTCCATCTCGCGCATGATTCGCAAATGCCAATATGTGGCCCAGCCTTCATTCATGATTTTCGTCTCGAGCTGAGGCCAGAAATAAAGCATTTCTTCGCGCAAAATAGAGAGAATGTCGCGCTCCCATTCCTCCAGTGCCGGACTATTCTCAATGATAAACAACATGACGTCCTTCTGCGCTGCTCTCGGTTTGACAATCGGTTTTTTTACATCGTCCGCAGGTGGCTTGCCATCCAACTCCCAGAGATCGTCGTATGGTGTACGCGCATGTGGATTCGATGTAAAAACCACCTGATTGTCGCCGCGACGCTGCAGGAACTGTTGCTGTTTCACGACTTTACGCGCATTGCGTCCATCTGTCGAAGCGTCGATGTGTTCAGAGAGTGCGAGGCCTGCGTCAAGCAACTGCTCAACCCGGCCCCGTCCGTACTGTAGTTCATAATGGTAAATGCGTTCCGCACTGGCGGCCATGCGTTCCACCATATCGCGGGAAGTATAGCGAAATGTTGCGTTGTTCTTAAAGAAGTCACAGTGCCCTAACACGTGTGCACACACTGTCTTGTTCTGGAGAAGTGTGTTGCCATCGAGCAAGAACGCGTAACAGGGATTGGAATTGATGACGAGTTCATAAATCCGACTCATACCGAGATCATAATCGAGTTTCATTCTGTGAAATTGTTTACCAAACGACCAGTGGTGGAACCGCGTCGGCATGCCATACGCACCAAAGGTATAGATAATATCCGCCGGACATACCTCATATCGCATGGGGTAAAAATCGAGCCCGAACGATTTGGCGATTTCTGTCATCTGTTCGATACTGGCGCCAAGCTGTGCCATTTCTTCGTTGGTCATGCGCTTCTCACCCCGCCGCTGCTTTGCGAAAAGAAATGGCGTAACGCTCCGTAGACTTCCGATTTTTCACGAATGACGTACTTCCGGAATTGCGGAAGCTCAAACTTTCCGTAGGCGCTCATCAGTGTTGACGCGCGCGAGTACTGGTTCACCTCCGCATACCCAAACATGCGCGACATCGCACACAACTCTGTGACCAATTTGACGCATTTTTCGTTGTCGGAAGTCAAGTTGTCACCGTCCGAAAAGTGGATCGGGTAAATGTTATAGCGTTCGGGTGGATATTCGTTTCGGATCATCGTCAATGCGTATTCATAGGCGGAGGAGCATATCGTGCCCCCGCTTTCACCTTTATTGAAGAAATGCTCTTCATCGACTTCGTGCGCCTCCGTATGGTGCGCGATGTAACGAATTTGCACATTCGCGTACTTCGTCCGTAAAAAGCGCGTCATCCAGAAGAAGAACGTACGGGCACAATATTTTTCAAACAACCCCATAGACCCGGACAGGTCCATCATCGCCAGGATGACCGCGTTGGAATCCGGCTTCGTGATATCTTCCCAGGTCTTATAGCGAAGGTCTTCCGGCGTGATGCTCACCCGTTTTTCATGCGGACGACCTGCACGGCGGATGGCTTGTAGCAACGTACGCTTTTTATCAATGTTCGTGGATAGGCCTTTTTTTCGCACGTCGCGAAAATCGACCGTCTCCACGGTCATATCCGCCGCCTCTTTGTCGGCCAGGTCAGGAAGCTCCAATTCCCGAAAGAGTACCGCTTGAATTTCGTCCAAGGTCACTTCCGCCTCGGTGTAATCGACACCCGGCTGCTCGCCGGCGCCCTCGCCCTGCCCTGGCCCAGGAGCACCGTCCTGATCCGGACGACCACGGGCGACGACGTCGCCCACTTGTGTGTTGCCAGAACCTGTACCGGCATGGCGTCCCTTTTGGAAGTTGTAACGAATCCGGTATTCCTCCAGTGAACGTATCGGGACCTTCACAATCTGCTTGCCGTCACTCATGATAAGACTTTCGTCGCTGACGAGATCGGCCAGATTTTCGCGAATCGCCTCTCTCACCTTTTCTCGATGCCGTTCCTGATCTTGCTGGCCCTTGCGATGCAAGGACCAGTCTTCACGCTCCAAGGTAAATTCGATCACGCCGCCTCTCCCCCCGCCTTGTCAGCGATTGAGCAAGCTACCGGTATACCGCAGCAACTCGTTTGCGCAGACCGAGCAATATCCGTGTTCGTCGATCAACCGTGCGGTTACCTCGTTGATCTTTTTCAACTGCGTTTCGTCCGGCGTCTTGGAGGAAGTCGTAATCTTGACGACGTCTTTCAAGTCCGCAAACAGCTTCTTTTCGATCGCTTCGCGCAACCGCTCGTGCGAATGATAATCAAACCGCTTGCCACGGCGGGCATACGTAGATATACGAATCAAAATTTCCTCGCGGAACGCCCGTTTCGCATTTTCCGAAATGCCGATCTGCTCCTCAATGGAACGCATCAACTTTTCGTCGGGATCGATCTCCTCGCCTGTCAAGGGGTCCTTCAGTTTTTGCCAGTTGCAATATGCCTCGACGTTATCGAGGTAGTTATCAAGCAGGGTCTTTGCCGATTCCTCAAACGAATAGACGAACGCCTTTTGCACTTCCGTCTTCGCCATCTCGTCGTATTCACGCCGCGCCATGGCGATAAAATTGAGCAGCCGTTCGCGATCCTCCGCCGAGATCGACGGATGTTGATCGAGGCCATCCTTGATTGCGCGCAAGACGTCGAGCGCATTGATGCACTGCGTATCACGGCGAATGAGCGCTGTGGATATGCGGTTGATGATGTAGCGCGGATCGAGCCCGGACATACCCTCGTCGGGGAACTCTGAGCGAAGTTCCTTGACGTCTGCTTCCTTCATCCCTTCCACAGTCTGGCCATTGTACAAGTAAAGCTTCTTCAATAGATCGACGCCCTGCTTCTTCGATTCCTTCAGCCGGGTAAGAATCGAGAAAATTGCAGCCGTGCGCAGGGCGTGGGGCGCGATATGCACATGCTTCAAGTCACTCTGTTGAACCAGTTTCTCGTAAATTTTGACTTCATCATCGACGCGCAGGTTATAGGGCACAGGCATGACAATCATGCGCGATTGTAAAGCCTCGTTCTTTTTGTTGGAGACAAATGCGCGATATTCCGCCTCATTGGTATGTGCGACGATCATTTCGTCGGCCGAAATCAAGGCAAAACGGCCAGCCTTAAAATTGCCTTCCTGCGTAAGGCTAAGTAAGTGCCACAGGAATTTCTCGTCACACTTCAGCATCTCTTGGAACTCCATCAGACCGCGGTTGGCCTTGTTCAATTCGCCATCAAAACGATACGCCCGCGGATCGGACTCGGAACCGTACTCCGTGATTGTCGAAAAGTCGATGCTGCCGGTGAGGTCGGCGATGTCTTGCGACTTTGGATCGGACGGGCTGAATGTGCCGATACCGACGCGCCGCTCCTCCGACAGCAAGACGCGTTCGACAGGCACTTGCTCGATCCGCCCGCCGAACTCCTCATCGAGCCGCATGCGGCAACTTGGGCAGAGATTGCCTTCGATGCGAACGCCATACTCCGCCTCAAACTCACTGCGCAGTTCCTGTGGAATCAAGTGAAGTGGTTCCTCGTGCATCGGGCAATCGGCAATTGCGTAGACGGCGCCAGAAGGTGTGCGCGAATAGCGTTCAAGCCCGCGTTTTAGCATCGTGACGATGGTCGACTTGCCGCCGCTTACGGGGCCCATTAAGAGAAGGATCCGTTTCCGGACATCGGTCCGCCGGGCTGCAGCGTGGAAATATTCCTCGACAAGGCGCTCAAGCGTCGCCGACAGTCCATACATTTCCCTTTCGAAAAATAGGTAATGATGGTTGCCGTCGGCGTCCGTCTCAATACCCTCAGAGGCAATCATGTCATAAATTCGAGCATGGGCCGTCTTGACAACATCGGGGTTCTCGCGAACGATTTCCAGGTAATCAGCAAACGTTCCTTTCCAACGCAGAGCTTCTTCCTCCGCGCGATACGAGTTCAGTCGGTCAAGAAAACTCATGGTCCCATCCTCCTCCAGGATCGGTTGCACGTCTTCTCGCCTGAAGCGACCTGCAACAGACTGGACGCCTTTGTTCATCCTATTCCGTTTTGGCTTGCCAACATGCCCATGCTGTCAGTTTTGGGCCAGTCCTGGCATCTCTTTTGCAAAGGACGCATACAGAGGTGAGAAATTTCGCCGCTACGGCTTTTCATCAATAAGGCGATTTCGGTATGGTTTGCATCGTAGAACAGTTGTCTGAGATCGTTTATAGTTAAGCGGGCTGTCGATCTATTCAATCGTTGACAAGGGGTATGAGATGAAGGCAAACACAAGACATGTTCGACTCGCACTGATGTTAGCCATGTTTTCCGGGCTTGGGCCGTTCACCTTTGACATGTATCTCCCTTCATTCCCGCAAATGGTGAAATTCTTTGCGACGAGCGCCTCAACCGTTCAGGTCAGCTTGACAGCCTGCCTCTTGGGACTCGCACTTGGCCAGATCACCATGGGCGCATTAAGTGATGTTCACGGCAGACGCAAACCTCTTATCATCGCGATGGTGATGTATTGCCTCTCGTCGCTCGCGTGTGCCGTAGCACCCAATATCGGCGTGTTCATCGCTTTGCGCTTCGTTCAGGGATTCGCCGTATCCGCGGGTACCATTGCAAGCGCGATTGCACGCGACACATACAACGGTACGGAATTGACAAAGTTCTTTTCGCTCATCAGCGTCATGAGCAGCGTTGCACCGTTGCTCGCACCACTTGCGGGAAGCGCGATCATTTCGTTTACGAAATGGGAAGGCGTATTCTACTTATTGGCCATCCTCGGTTTCATTCTTTCGATCGCGACCACCTGGCGGTTGAAGGAGACTTTACCTGAAGACAAGCGCATCCACAGCAATATTGGACAGATGGTTGGCAACTTCAAGACACTCTTAGGCAATCGGGTATTTATGGGCTACGTATTGGCACAAGGGTTTATGTTGGGCGGCGTGTTTGCATACGTCGCGGGAACCCCGTTTGTGTACCAAAAGATTTACGGCGTTTCGCCGCAGGTATTCTCTATGCTCTTCGCACTAAACGGGATCGTGCTCATTACAGCATCCCAAGTTGTACGCAAGCTGGCGGGACGCATGCCCGAACACCGCATTCTCCATTTCGGTCTTGGTCTGTCCTTTGCAGCAACTGTCGCCGTGCTCGTCGTCATATGGGCTCATGGCCCGTTGTTTACACTCGTCATTCCACTCGTCTGTTATGTCGCGGCCATGGGCACGATTGGCCCGGTTTCGTTTACGCTGGCCATGGCGTCACAAGGCCATATCGCCGGTAGCGCCTCTGCACTTCTTGGCGTCATTCCTTTTCTGTTAGGATGTATCAGTTCGCCGCTCGTTGGCATCGCAGGTGAGTATTCGGCCGTGCCGCTGGGGGTCATTCTTTTTATGGCGAGTGTACTTGCGATGAGCTCCTACATGTGGCTAAGCGCAAGGAGGAACACGGACGTATCGACGGCAGCGTCGATGTAAAAGGTGTATACATCCTCATTGCCAGGAAGCATGGCAAAGCGATTCGCCGAGCACACTATGGCATCATGTGTGTCAAGGAGTGTGCCGATCATGACAACGGGTAAAGAGCGTGAAGGACGGAACAAAATCCAGGATATGACCATCGCCTTAACCGGTTCCGACTCGGTACAAAAGGACAAACGGTACCATGAACCGACGGACAGCACGGTCAAGGCGATGGACGGGAATTGGCGAGAACAAGAGAAAAGAAAACACCAATAAAAGAAGGATTATCGATCCCGGTTCGCAAGCCAGATGAGCGCGTCCGGGATTTGCTTTTGCCACACGCCCCAGATGTGATTGCCGGGACCGACGCGATAGGTAATATCGGCACCGCGATCGATCAAAAGGTCTCGCATGGACTGGTTGTACGACAAAAAGTCGTAAACGCCCGACGGCGTCTGCGCCTGAGCTTCCTCGTCACCAATGAACATATACGCAGCTAACCGCGACAAATCCGGCTCTTGTTCAATCCGCCTTTGATACTCCGGAAAATACGCGCCAGAGAACAAAATCGTCCGATGAAACCACTGCGGATACGTCAATACGAAACTGAGTGTCGCGACCGCTCCCAGCGAAATTCCTGCCATATAGCGAGCGTGATCGTCCATTGGATACATCGCGTCTAGGTACGGAATGCATTCCTCGGCGACGAACTGCAGATACTGGCGATGGCGTTTGCCGTCCATGGCGTAGTCGTCGCGCCGCTTGTCCAAATTCACGGCGATCCCGACGATGTAAAACGGAGGCAGTTGCCCTTGGGACATCAATTGGTGGGCAATGGTCGCCGTTCTGCCGTGCGTAAAAAACTCAATCCCGTCGTGGCAATATACGACCGGAAGCGGACCGTGTCCCTCGGCAACCGGCGGCACAAAAACCTTAAGGACCCGCTCCTCCCCGCCAAGAGCGCGGCTTGTGATCACATGAGATGCAACTTTTCGGGGGTGAAGTTCCGACATCGTTCGCCAGCCTCCTTGTGACGCCGTGCGATCGCGCCAAATCGTCTGTGAAAGCGCTGTACACAACTGTTATACTCGTAAAGCAAGCTTATTCTATAACAGAACATTTCGCGCTGAATCGTGATCGTTTCGCACGTTCCGATGTGGTGTATTATAATATTTATCGACCTGTATCACTACTTCAGATATGAGGTGACAGATTTGAGCCAAGCGGTTGCTCAATACGAAACCCCGTACGTTCAGATTCTGGACGAAAACGGGAATGTGACAAACCCTGACCTGCTTCCGTCACTTTCCGACGAGCAGTTGCGAGAACTGATGAAACGCATGGTCTTCACGCGGATTTGGGATCAGCGTGCCATTAAGCTGTCGCGCCAAGGCCGACTCGGCTTCTACGCGCCAGTGGCGGGGCAAGAAGCATCGATGATTGGCTGCGAATTCGCAACCAAAAAAGAAGACTTTTTGCTGCCAGGTTATCGGGATATTCCGCAATGCTACTTCCACGGCTATCCCCTGCATCAATTGTTTCTGTACTCCCGCGGTCATCAACTCGGTGGCAAGGTTCCGGAAGGCGTTAACTGCATGCTCCCCCAGATCATCATTGGCGCACAGATTGTGCAGACGCCGGGTGTTGCTCTCGCCTTTAAACTGCGCGGCGAGAAGCGGGTTGCCATCACCTTCACCGGCGACGGTGGCACGTCTCAGGGCGACTTTTACGAAGGCATGAACTTTGCGGGCGCCATGAACCTGCCGGCGGTGTTCTTCGTACAAAACAACCAGTACGCAATTTCCGTTCCTCGCGAGTTGCAAACCCGCGCCAAGACGCTCGCGCAAAAGGCCGTCGCAGCTGGTATCCCAGGCGTGCAAGTCGATGGCATGGATGTGCTTGCCGTTTACCATGTCACGCACGAAGCCGTGGAACGCGCTCGCGCTGGTGAAGGGCCGACGATGATTGAAGCCGTGACATTCCGCTACGGTCCGCACACGATGTCCGGCGATGATCCGACGCGCTACCGCACCAAAGAGACGCAAGAAGAATGGGAACGCAAAGATCCGCTCATCCGTTTCCGCAAGTATTTGGAGAGCAAAGGAATCTGGTCAGAGTCGGAAGAGCAGGCGTACATCGAAGAGGCGAAGGAAATCGTCAATCAGGCCTTAAAGCAGGCTGATGAAGCGGAAAAGATGACGGTAGCCAACCTCATCGATACGATGTTTGCGGAGCCGACGCAGACGCTGAAACGGCAACGCGCAGAGATCACCGGCGAGGGGGCGAACTAAATGGCGCAAATGACGATGATTCAAGCAATCACGCACGCGCTCGACCTCGAGTTAGCGCGCGACGAACGCGTGCTCGTGTTTGGTGAAGACGTAGGTAACAACGGCGGCGTGTTCCGCGCGACAGAAGGGCTACAGAAGAAATACGGCGCAGATCGCGTCTTTGATACACCGCTGGCGGAAAGCGGCATTATTGGGCTGGCGAACGGCTTGGCCATTCAAGGATTTCGTCCTGTTCCAGAAATTCAGTTCTTCGGCTTCGTTTTTGAGGCCTTCGACCAAATCGCAGGACAACTTGCACGCACGCGGTACCGCTCGGGCGGCCGCTATACTGCACCTGTGACCATCCGCTCTCCGTTCGGCGGCGGTGTACATACACCCGAAATGCACGCCGACAGTTTGGAAGGATTGTTCGTGCAGACACCCGGGATCAAAGTGGTTATCCCAAGCAATCCATATGAAGCTAAAGGACTGTTGCTTGCGGCCATTCGCGATCCGGATCCTGTCATCTTCCTCGAGCATATGAAGTTGTACCGTTCGTTCCGTCAAGAGGTTCCAGAAGACGACTACACCATTCCGCTTGGTGTGGCGAATGTCGTACGCGAAGGTAAGGATGCGACCGTGATCGCCTACGGTGCAATGGTTGGTGTTGCGCAAAAGGCTGCTGAACAATGGTCGAAAGAAAAAGGGTTCGAAGCCGAAGTCATCGACTTGCGTACCATCAGCCCTATCGACATCGACACGATTGTCAAGTCGATTCAGAAGACAAATCGTGCTATTGTCGTGCAGGAAGCACAGCGTTCGGCTGGTGCCGCGGCGGAGATTGTCGCTCAGATCAACGAGCAAGCCATCTATCATCTGGAGGCTCCTGTGCTGCGTGCGACGCCGCCTGACACCGTCTATCCGTTTGGCATGATCGAAGACGAATGGTTGCCGACGCCGCAATACGTCGTCGATACGCTTAACAAAGTGATGACGCTTTAATTTTTGGAGGTGATCGAATGGCTCTGTTTGAATTCGGCTTGCCCGAGTTAGGTGAAGGTCTGCACGAGGGCCGCATCAGCAAATGGCTGGTCAAACCCGGTGACCAAATTCAGGAGGACGACGCTGTCGCCGAAATCGAAAACGACAAATCGCTGGTCGAGTTGCCCTCCCCTGTCAGTGGCAAGATCGCAGAGATCAAGGTGCCGGAAGGAACGACCTGCGTCGTTGGCGACATCATCCTGACGATTGAAGTCGAAGGTGATGCACCGGCAGCCGCCCCGCCGCAACAACAGTCCGCACCTGAGGCTGCGACTGCGCAAGCCCAGCCGGCACCTGTGTCAACACAGCCAGTGGCGGGTGCAACTACAACGGCACAAAGTGCTGCACAGCAGGTACTTGCAACGCCCGGAGTGCGCCGTTATGCCCGCGAGGCTGGCGTCGATATTCGTGCAGTGCAAGGAACAGGAAACAACGGAAAAGTGACGAAAGAAGACATTGACCGTGCGAAATCGGGTGCGCAACCAACACCAGTCGAAGCCTCGACAAGTGTGGATTCTGCGCCGACGACGCAAGGTGCCGTATCCGTCACAGGCGATGAAGTCGAAGAACGTGTGCCGTTGCCGATGATCCGACAGGCGATTGCACGTGCGATGGTCAAGAGCAAGTATACGGCTCCACACGTCACCCTGATGGACGAGGTAGACGTGACGGAACTCGTGAAACTGCGCAAGGAAATCAAGCCGATTGCGGAACAGCGCGGCGTCAAAATCACATACTTGCCGTTCATCGTCAAGGCGTTGATTGCAGCACTGCGGACAAAGCCACAGTTGAATTCGACGTACGACGAGGAAAAGCAGGAGCTCATTCTTAAGCACTACTACCACATTGGCATTGCGACAGACACGGATCGTGGGTTGCTCGTGCCAGTGGTTCGTCACGCCGATAAGAAGAACATGTGGACAATTGCTGAGGAGATCAACGATCTCGCCACACGCGGACGCGCCGGCAAATTGACGCCAGCTGAAATGCGCGGAAGTACGATTTCCATCACCAACATCGGCTCTGCCGGCGGCATGTTCTTCACGCCCATTATCAATTATCCGGAAGTGGCAATTCTCGGCGTCGGACGTATTACGGAAAAGCCGGTCATCCGCAATGGAGAATTTGCAGTTGGTCAAATGATGTCGCTCTCACTCAGCTTCGACCACCGCGTGATCGACGGTGCACTCGGTCAACAGTTCGTCAACGACATCAAGCGCATGCTGGAAAATCCGCGCTTGTTGCTCCTGGAGGTGTAATCCATGGTAGTGGGAGATATGTTGGAGGAAGTTGAAGTTCTAGTTATTGGCGCTGGCCCTGGCGGATACGTGGCGGCCATTCGCGCCGCACAACTCGGCAAGTCAGTCACCATCGTCGACAAAGCAGAACTCGGCGGCGTGTGTCTCAACCGCGGTTGTATTCCTTCGAAGGCGCTGATTTCTGCGGCTCACCACTATGAGGCCGCGAAAGAGTCGCCGTTCCCAGGCGTAGAAACGACGGCTGCGCTTGACTTCGCCAAGGTTCAAGCGTGGAAACAAAGCGTTGTCGACAAGATGACCGGTGGCGTCCAACAATTGATGAAGGGCAATCGCATTAATGTCATCTCCGGCGAAGCATTTTTTACGAAGCCGAACGAAGTGCGCATTATGCACGAGAATGGCAGCCAACGCATTCAGTTCCAACAGTGTATTCTGGCGACAGGGTCTCGCCCCATCGAGTTGAAGAACTTGCCGCTAGGCAAGCGCGTGATTGATTCGACTGGCGCGCTCGCGCTTGATCACGTTCCGAACCGCCTCGTTGTCGTCGGCGGTGGATACATCGGTATTGAGCTCGGCCAGACATTTGCGAAGTTTGGCAGCCAGGTCACCATCATTGAGGGTCTGGACAGCATCCTGGCGCTCTTCGACAAGCAAATGGTGCGCTTGGTGGAACGCAACTTGAAGAAGTATAACGTTGAGATCGAAACAAACGCCTTGGCGCAATCGGTCGAAGAGACGGATGACGCGGTCAAACTCACCTACAAGAACAAAGCTGGCGAGGAAAAGACGATTGAGGCGGATTACATCCTGGTCACCGTTGGCCGTCGCCCGAACACGGACGATCTGGGTCTTGCCGACGCGGGCATTGAGCTTACCGAGAAGGGCCTCGTCAAAGTGGACGCGCAGTGCCGGACGACGAATCCGAATGTCTATGCCATCGGCGATATCGTGCCGGGTGCCGCCCTCGCCCACAAGGCATCGTATGAAGGCAAAGTGGCCGCAGAAGCGATTGCCGGCAAACCGAGCATCGTGGACTATCGTTGCATTCCGTCTGTTGTCTTCTCCGATCCGGAGATGGCCTCTGTCGGCTTGTCCGAAGAAGAGGCGAAGAAACAGTACGGCGATATCGCGGTTGGCCGCTTCCCGTATGCAGCCAACGGCCGGGCGACCGCCCTTAATGCGGACGCTGGTTTTATCAAGCTGATTGCCAACAAGGAAAATGGCGTGCTCGTAGGCGCCCAGGTGGTCGGCATCGAAGCGTCCAACTTGATTGCAGAACTTGGCCTCGCCATCGAGATGAGCGCGACGCTCGAAGATATCGCACTCACCATTCATGCACACCCGACGTTGGGAGAAATGGTGATGGAAGCTGCCGAAGTTGGACTTGGCGAACCCATTCATATCATTACCCGTTAACAAGCATGAAAAAGCTCAGGCCGAAACGCCTGAGCTTTTTCATGCCCTTTATTGTGACGTCGTCATCGCATCTTCGACATATTTCCCGCGCAATAGTTCGACAAGCCTTGACCTGTTCCCCAAGTCGTTACACCATGCCAGAAAAGCCCACCTGTCGCAACGCTTCGAATACAACAACGGCCACAGCATTCGACAAATTTAAGCTCCGAGCCGCCGCATCTGGAAGCATTGGAATGCGGATTACGTGATCTGGATGTGCCGCAAGCACGTCTTTGGGCAGCCCTTGTGTCTCTTTGCCAAACACCAGGAAATCCTCTTGTGTGTATGTGACGTCTGTATACCAATGACCGCCTTGTGTCTCCACGTAATGAAAACGTGCCTGCGGGAACTGCGCCCACAACTCATCCAACGAATCGTGATAACGGATATCGAGAAGATGCCAGTAATCGAGACCTGCCCGCTTTAACTGTCGATCATCGGTCGAGAAGCCAAGCGGCCGTACCAAGTGGAGCGTGCTTCCTGTCACGGCGCAAGTCCTTGCAATATTTCCGGTGTTCGCCGGTATCTCTGGTTCTACGAGAACAATGTGCATAACGGATGTACCCCCAAATTCGAGTCCGCAACCAGTCTATCACGGCCTTGGACGAGGGGCCAATGCGAACTGCGCAAAGGACGTCATTCACCCTTTATCCAAGATCGCGATCTGATCGGGCAAGTGGACAAATGCGTAACGCGTGTTGGGGGTATACGCACGGCTATCGTAATACAAATACGGCCGATGAAAACTATCATCCGTATGAGCGTTGACTAGAGGTTCACCTGCTGCATCGAATTCTGTGACAATGGTCGTATGGTGATATGTCCCCGAACCGCTCCAATCGTAAAAAATTAAGTCGCCCATTTTCAAATCGCTCGCCTTCGCGACCACTTGCCCGCCGAGCGCAGACGTGACAACGCCAAAGAGCGCATTCGACGTCGTCCAGCTGTAGCTCCACCGTCCTGTCCGCGGATCGTTTGTATCCATCCACCATCCCTTATTGACATCCGGCTGTCCCCACATCGGTATCCCACCTGCGTGCAAACACTGCGAGATGAAATTGGTACAGTCGTCCTCCAAACGCAGGTATTGAGGATTGGTGGAGTCCCACCAGACGTCGGCGTAACGTATGGCGCGTACCCTATCGTACACACCCTGCCGCCGATTGCGATCCTGAGGCAACCGTGGGAAGACGTAGTTGCCGCGCGTCTCTTTAACGCTGTCAAACGATCGGCCATCCGTGGTCTCTTCCGCTTGTACAAGCCGCCATGTATGACCGAGCTGCTGCCACAGTTGGCGGTGCTCGATAGTTCTGCACTCAACCTCGACGACGTTTTGTTTATCTTCATATGTCCAGCACAGTCGTTCGATGGCTCGCGCATGTACGAGATTCGGCTCTTTGCCCTGGACAAGTTCCCGAACTTCAATTTGCGTGTGAACGCGTAGCAATTGTTTACCTTGTGCTTGATACGCACGGTGCTTTCGTTCCGCCAGATGAACCGAGCGCTTCACCCAAGGCTCGTTCGCAGCTGCACCTTTGAGAGCTGCAAAGGATCCCACATCGCGGGTCAACCAGACGCGTGATCGCGCGTCGAAGTACTGGCGCAATGCTTCAATACAAGAATCCACGGCGTCTCACACCTCACTCCTTGCTGGTGCATCATATGACAAACGCCGTGCCGCGTTACCTACGGAATGTTCTAAAAACGCAACCTGGCGGCGGTTTGTGATATACTCGCTCAAGAGTGCGTTTTGCAGTATGAAACAGAGGGGGCGTCCTTTTTGCCGTATCGATCGACTCCACCCACGACCGTTCGCGCCGTCGAAAGGGCGCTCGACATTTTACTCTGTTTCACGAAATCCACTCACGAATTGAGCCTGAGCGAGATTGCACGCGACGTCGGACTGCATAAAAGCACAGCCCATCGGCTGCTTTTATCACTGCAGCAAAAGGGCTTTGTGCGCCGACATCCTGGTTCTGACAAGTACATGCTCGGCTGGAGCGCCCTTTGCCTGTCGGCGAATGCGCCGCTTTTTGACAGCTGGACTTCCGTCGCGCTGCCCACCATGGAGGAACTTCGCGATCGCACAGGAGAGACGGTCAGTCTGTATGTGCGTAGCGGGATCGAACGCATCCGCGTGCAGGCTGTCGAAAGCCGTGAACCCATCCGCAATGTCGCGACCGTCGGCGAACGCTATCCGCTGTATATCGGTGCATCCGGCAAGGTTTTGCTGGCCTGGTCTGATGTCGATCTACTCGATGAAATACTTCGCAGAGAACGACTGCCAAGCGGCTTTTCGGTAAACGAGTTGCAATTACAGTTGCAACAAGTACGGGCCGACGGGTATGCAGTGAGCATTCAGGAACGGGATGCAGGAGCGGCCGCGATGGCTGCACCTGTCTTCGGGCCAGATGGCGATTGCATTGCGGCTTTGGCTGTATCGGGGCCTGTGTCTCGTTTGACCGAATTCAAAATGGAGAATTTGGTATCCCACCTTTTGGGCGCCGCGCAGACCTTGTCGAAGGCCATTGCAAACGCCTCGCGTTAAGCAATCGGGGTCTATCGTGTAGTGGAACGTAAATGAGGTGAATGAGATGACGAAACCAACTATCGTCGTAATGGAAGGCGACCAAACCGGACAGGAACTTCTGGAGGAAGCTCTACGTGTGTTGGCGCCCGAGGTGACAGGCTTCGAACTCGCTCTGTCGCGCTTTGATTTAAGCTTGGAGAACCGCCGCAAAACTGGCAACCAGGTTGTGCTTGAAGCTGCGCAAGCCATGCGTGAAACGGGCCTCGGGCTCAAGGCCGCAACGATCACGCCTGAAGAAAAAGGCGACGTCGGAAGCCCAAATGCGATTCTCCGCAAGGAAATCAACGGAACCGTAATTGTCCGTACAGGCCGCCGTATTCCCGGTATCGCGCCGCCGGTCGGCGTGTATTCGCCCATTTCGGTCGTACGCATGGCCGTGGACGACGCCTATGGTGCGAAAGAATGGCGTGAAACTGCGGACAACGGCGACGAGATCGCATTTCGCACAGAGAAGATCTCCCGCTCGGTGTGCCGTGGTGTAGCGAAGTACGCATTTCAACACGCGCGTCGCTTGCACGCCAAGGTATTTGGCGGTCCAAAGTTCACCGTCAGCCCTGTGTATGAAGGCATGCTGAAAGAGGAGATGGATGCGGCGGCGAAGGAGTATCCGGACGTCGCTTACGAGCCCCAGCTCATCGATGCGACCTACGCGCTATTGCTCGTCAAGGCGGGTGAACCGCTCGTCATTCCCGCGCTCAATCGCGATGGTGACTGCCTGAGCGACTTGGTGCTGCAAATGTTTGGGTCCATTGCCGGCTCGGAATCCATGCTCTTGGCCTTAGACGACGATTTCCGGCCGCAGGTGGTCATGGCAGAAGCGCCACATGGGACGGCGCCAAGCCTGTTTGGCAAGAACATCGCCAACCCGATGGCCATGATCCTCGCTGGTGCGGCGCTGCTCGGTTACATCGACGACAAAGATGCACATACCGCCTCGCGGGCCATTTACGAGTCGACGTTAGAAGCCATCGTCGACGGTTGCCGGACGTCCGATCTCGGTGGCAGCGCAAGCACGACGGAGTTCACAGACGAAGTCATCCGCCGCGTTCGTACGAAGCGCGAGGTTTGGAGCACGTTCGGAGACAACGTATAATGCGAACTTGGTGAAAGCCGTCCGGCCACTGACGTGGTCTGGCGGCTTTGCCATGGGCAAATCATTCTGCCTGATCCGCCTTGTACCCAACCAACTGTGCAATGCCAGCGCTGCTTTGCTTGGAACCTTCGCAACCATAGGCCATCGCCTGTTCACCCACTGCGCTCTGCGAATAGGCTGGTGACCGAAGGAGATGCGAACCATGCCAAAGTCCCCACGAACGAAATTGCCTGACTGGGTGCAACAACTCATTGACGAATTTACACGTCCACCTTACTTCCTCAATCCAAGCAACGGAGCCAACCAAAATACTGGGAACAAGCGAAGCCAGCCAAGCAACGAATACGAACCATCCTCTACGCCACAGCCCGAATCTAGGCACCAGCAGAAAACGTCCGTCCATCCTATGCAGCAGTCAGACCGTGAACGTCGCCATGAACCCGCCCAAACTTCAGGCCTGCGCGCCGGTACGGCTGCCGACTCAGCACGCATACCAAGGGCCGTCCTCGCCAAGTATGAGTTCGCCTCTGCAAAGCGCGAACAGCTTCAAGGTGTTGAACAAGTGACGACAGAAGACGGTCAACGTTATGCAGTCAAACGGGCGTCCATCCCCCCAGCGCGAGTGCGCTTCATGCATCGCGCGCTCGTATATGCACGCAAGCAGGGTTTCACGCGTTACGCACCGTTTGTGTTGAGCAAACAAAAATCGCCGGTCGTGATTGACGACGGTCAAGCGTATTACGTCACCAAGTGGATCGACGGGCAACCGGCTCATTTTGCATCTGCGGAACATGTTGCGCAAACAGCCTATACTCTGGCACAGTTTCACGAAGCCACACGCGGCTTTGTCAACGAAAAATACGCGCCTGCCGACGCCTTCGACCTCTTCGGCATGCTGCAACGACGCACACGCGATCTCCGGCATATGCTCATACGCGCCGATGCCAAGCGAGATAAGGATGCCTTCGACGCCCTTCTGCTGTCGCTGCGCGACGCACTACTCAACGATGCGGCACATAGCCTGCATCTGGTCGACGACGCCGAAGCCATTGCCTTTCTTGCCGAAGACAAAGACGAGGCAGGGCTCTGCCACCTGGATGTGATCCCAGGAAACTGCCTGTACACACCAGATCACCATGTCTGCCTTATTGATTTCGATCTCGCCACGTATGCCCCGCGCGCATTGGACATGGCACATTTACTCCGCCGAGGCTTTCAGGCGAGTGATTGGAATGGCGAGCTTGCCTACGCTTGCTTTCTCCACTTCGATGCTGTGCGGGCTATTCCGAAAGTCGAATATCGGCTGGTTGAGTCGCTCTTGCGCTTCCCATACCTACCATGGCGACTAGCACACACCCGCTACCGATACTTCGTGAATGAAGCGCAACTTGATGAACTACAGCGGTATGCACTCCAAGAGGAGAAACGCCAGGCCTTCCTCTCTTCACTGGCGGATCAAGTCGAACATCTGGGGGAGCAGGAGGAATGAGCCTTGTTCCAATGCCAGTAAGCCCTGCTGAATGTCGATGGCCGAACCTGCATAGCCGCGCAGGACGCTGCCTTTGCCGACGACGCGATGACAGGGTATGATGACCGCGACCGGATTCGCCCGGTTTGCCTGTCCAATCGCCCGCACGGCAGCGGGCCGTCCAATCCGTTGGGCAATGTCTCCATATGTCGCCGTTTCGCCGTAGGGAATAGCGCACAAGGCTTGCCATACAGCCTCTTGAAACGCGGTACCGCGGGTACGGACCGGAACCGTGAACGCGGACAAATCGCCGCGAAAATACGCCTTTATCTCTTCGATGGCCTGTTCTGCAAGCCTACGAGACGCTCGTGAACCATTTCGATTGTTCCGGATCCGCTCCACATCCGGCTCCTCCCGTAACCACGCCGCTTCCACGACAGCGTCATCGTCCGCCACCACGGCAAACGGCCCAAACGAAGTGTCGGTTACTCGCACACTGCGCCCATCCACGCCATTCAAGCCTCCCTCTCCCGCGTCTTCTTCCGCGCCGCCTCAATGGCATCCGCTATCTCACATTGCACCTGCGCATCCGATTCCACGGCGCGTGCATCCAGCAGGAGCCTTACGGCATCTGGGCCGCCAATCTCACCCAACGCCCACGCTGCACTCGCCCGTAATTCCGCCCGTTCCGATTGCAGAAATGGCTCAATGTGTGGTATGGCCTCCACACGTCCCATGTTGCCAAGCGCAATGAGTGCATTGCGCTGCAACGTTCGCACGCCTCGCCAACCCATTGCCGTCTCCCCATACACGCGCAGAAACCGACGATTGGACATTTGAAGGAGTTCGACCAGGTCGGGAAACGCAAGCTCTGCGTTGGGATGAAAGGCGGAATCGTCCGGCGCTTCGCGCAACCGGTTCACCGGGCACGCCGTCTGACACACGTCACATCCCCAAACGCGACGCCCCATTTTTTTGCGAAATGGACGGGGAATCACACCCTTCATCTGCGTGATGTACGACAGGCAACGCGTCGCATCCAGTTGGCCAGGCCCCACGATGGCCCCTGTCGGACATGCGGTCATGCACAATTCGCAGGTGCCGCAATGACGGCCAACGGCAGGCGGATGTGCGCTCGCATCGGCAATTTCGACGTCGAGTAACAAAGCGCCTAAAAACACGTATGATCCGTAGCGTTGGCTGTATAACATGCCATTCTTCCCAACCCAACCAACACCACTGCGCTCTGCCACCCGTCTGTCGACGAGCGGCGAAGTGTCCACCGCGATGCGCCCAGCGACAGGCCTTCCTAAGCGCTCTGCAATTGCCATCTGCAGTTGCGTCAGGCGATCCCGCAAGACTTCGTGATAGTCCTGACCATAGGTGTAGCCAGAGGCTTGACCGCGCAGTCCGCCGCGCGGATGTGACCTTGCCAGCGCTTGCCCATCTGGCGTCATGTAAGGTAACGCGGCGACAACAATCGACTTAGCCTCCGGAAACCATAGAGATGGTTGTGTTCGCGCGGCGAGATCGCCAGCTTCAAACCCTGTTCGCCCCCGCTTTTCATACGCGAGAAGTGGTGCAATCAACTCGGGAAACGGTTGTGCATCTGTGACGCCAATCTCCGGGAGATGAAGCGCAGCAGCCATATCCGCAATATCCTGCCGCGTGAGTTGTACAGAGGAGGTCATCGCGGAATCGCCTGCCGCGCGAGTTCGTCACAGCGTTCGTTCCATTGTACACCGGCGTGTCCCTTGACTTTTTGAAAGCGCACGTTGTGTGGTTTCATCGCGGAAAGCAGCTCTTCCCACAGGTCCTTGTTTTGAACAGGATCTCCCTTACTGTTGCGCCATCCGTTTTTCTGCCAGTTCACATACCACTTCTGCTGAAAGCAATTGACGACATAGGCCGAATCTGAGTGAATCACCACGTCGCATGGGCGTTTTAAAGCCCGCAATCCTTCGATCACGGCGCGAATTTCCATGCGCTGATTCGTCGTGTCGCGCTCGCCTCCGGACAATTCCTTAACGTTATCGTTCCATTGCAAGATCGCTGCCCAGCCACCCGGCCCCGGATTCCGGGAGCAAGCGCCGTCGGTATAGACAATAACCGGTTCGCGGTTTTCCATAGGCGTCATCCTCCCTGCCACCAACAAGGTGGCATTCAATCCAGAACAGAATATACCGGGTCAGCTGGACGGTCAAACATCAAGTCAACAGTTTCCAGAGGACAGCTGCGCTGACGGCCAACGATAAAATGCCCAGTGTACCGGCGGATATCTGCGCAGTCGCACCGGCGCGACTGCCGACCCAACGAGTGAAGGACATCGTGTATACAAAAATCATCACGGGGATGATCATGGCAAACAGGAACTTAAACACGCTGCATCCTCCTTCGGCCGCGCTGGCCCCCGTGCAAACGACCGCCTCCGCGCATCGATCTCACCATGGCACCAATCGATAACACCGCAATCGGGATCGCAAACACGACAATCCATCCCCAACGAAGTAAGTAGGTGCCGTCGAAATTGATGACCTGAATCCAGTTTTCAGGCCACATGCCTAGGGAGAACGACAACAGGACAAGTGCGGGTACCGCCGGCCGATACGTGGGCCAACCGAACGCCTTGCCGAGCAAGTATGAGCACCCCCACAAGGTGACGGCCATGCGCACAGTTGCAGCGGTCACCCACAAAAAGATGAAGATACTCTCCAGCCTTTGAAAAAAAGGCCCAAGATGAATCATGCGCGCCAACCTGTACAAGGCAAACGACGTCTTTCCCGTTTCTGCGGCCGGGAAAACCATGTGATAGGTAAGCATGAGCCCGACAAGCAACAGTGTCGAGACCACTATGCTGACAAAACCAATACGCCGCATTTTCGATGTATCGTGAACGTGTGGGTAAATAATGGTCAGCAACAACACGTTGGCGAAAATCGAACTGTATTGAAGAGAGCCTCGCAAAACCTGTTCTGGCCCCGTCCCCCAGAGCGGCAAAAGCATGTAAGGATGCCACCAGTTGACGGTCATCAGACAGACGGCAACGAGCCCAACTAAAAGTATCGGCAAAAAGATGAACGCGGTTCGACAAATACCCTCAATACCACCATACACGATGTATCCCACCGCAAACATGAACACCGCGCCGACAATCAGAATGGGGGTCGAAGGCAACACCGTGCTGACCACGTTTTCTGTAAACTCGCGCATCACCGCGGCCGTCGAACACAAGAAATACAGGGAGAATACAAGCGCGATCAGGATGGCGCCAAACCTTCCAAACACTTCTTTCGAAACCTCGACAATGTCCAGGTTTTTAAAGTACCTGCGCAATAACTGTTCGACCAAGAAAAATAAAATAAGCGTCAACACGCCTGAAAAAACAGGCTCCATCCAAGCCGCCTCATACCCATTTAAACTGATGTAACGTGGATAGGTAAGAAACGCATTGGTGCTGACGAAGATGATAAGCATCGCCGTCATCTCGGAGCCCGGCACTTTGGCGTTGCGCCGCGCCGACTGGCTCATGTTTCTCCCCCCTCTTTCCCAGTTGACTTGCGCGTGGGCGCGCTCCATGGCCTGGACATGGGCTTTTGGCGCCAGCTTCGCAGAGGATACAAAAAGGATGGACGCTTATTCATCGACCAGAGTGGTCCGCGCAACAAAACGTCGCGCGATGCGCCACTAGACGGCGCGATGGGCGATAAAATCGGAACACCGAACGATTTGAGCATCGACAAACGAACGACATACACGACAAACAAAATAGCAATGCCGTAAAATCCAAGTACGGCGCCGGCAATCAAAAAGGCAAAACGCATAATCCGAATACCCATACTCAATTCGTAATTGGGCACCGTGAACGAAGCGAGTGCAGTCGTCGCCACGACGATGACCAACAGGGGGCTGACGATGCCCGCCTGTACGGCCGACTGGCCAATGATCAACGCACCGACAATGCCTATTGTCGGACCAATCACCGAAGGAATGCGAATGCCGGCTTCCCGAATCAGCTCGATTGCAAATTCCATGAGCAGAACTTCCACCACGACCGGAAACGGCACTTGTTCGCGACTACCGGCAATCGCAAGCATCAGATCCGTTGGCAACATTTCTGCATGATAATTGGTGACTGCCACATACAGACCTGGTAGCAACAAAGCCGTAAACAGCGCGATCCACCGAATGAGTCGCATAAACGTGCCTGGCAAAAAGCGAATATTGGAATCCTCCGAGCTATGCACCAAGGACCAGAGAACCACCGGGACAATGAGACAATACGTGCTATTGCCTACAAACAGAGCCACGTAGCCTTCAGCCAGAGAAGCCGCGACGCGATCCGGTCGTTCCGTCGCCATGACCTGCGGGATCAGCATGCTCGGCCGATCTTCGATAAACTGCTCCAACATGCCGCTATCGAGGACAAAGTCGACGTCGATTTGCGATATGCGCCGACGCACCTCACGTACCAGCTTCGGATTTGTCACGCCATGAATGTACATGATGGCGACGTCGGTCCGCGCCAGATTGCCAACGCTGTGAATTTCGGTGACCAAGTGCTCCGTGCGCAGGCGGGCACGAACCAAGCCGGTGTTCGCGCGAAAGTTTTCGGTAAACGCATCCTGCGAACCACGGACGACATTTTCCGTCTGTGGCGTCGATACGGATCGATGTTCCCATCCCTTGGTCTCCATGACGAGCGCACCATTGCAGCGATCCAGAAACAGTACTGTCGATCCTGTCAGAATATTGGCCACTGCCTCTGACCACTTGTTCACGATTTGCGATTGATTGCTGGGAAGCAGTTTCTCCACGACGTACTCCAGTGTTCGCCGCGGGTTTTCCTCGCTCACGTGCGTCAAAATCATCAACGGCTCAAGAATGGCCGAGTTGATGACGTTCTTATCGGATAGCCCATCAACAAACACTGCCATACCGCGCCATGGCGCCTTGGTGTCAACGCCGACGCGAAACTCCCGGATCACGATATCTTTGTTCTGTGGCAAGTGAAAAAAGCGTTCCAAGCGCCGCTTCATCTCATCGATGTCACATTCGATCTCGTCATCCTGGCCCACATGAGCCTTTTCCACCGCTTCTTCATACTCTTTTGTCGCTCTCCGCAGAAACGTTCGCATCGAGACAGGCTTCTTTGAGGTATCTGTCTTGTTTTCCGCAGTGGTGAAATTGACCGTCTCCGGCTGCGGCGTCTCTCCGTAGGTGTCAGCTGGTTCTGACGGATCATCGTCGGCGAGTGAAAACTGGTCGTCGAGCATCGAATCGTCGACCGTCAACAGGCGTTTAAGTGCCCCTGTAAAGCTCATATCCACCGACGCACCCTCCCATCGTCTCGCAAACCATTTGTTTCATGTCTCGTAGGGTGCGACAGGTGACAAAAAGTTATCCCGCCGCCACCTCGGCGCCGGGACAAAATTTACTCTTATGATGCACAGATAGGGATTTATTGGTTTCCGGGCATTACAGCTTGTGGGGAAATCGTCAATTGGAGGGCTAGCTTTTTTGTGGCTTCCGAGTAATTCAACATCCGAATGCCGAACGGACGCTGCGGCCGCTTCGAGAAATCGATCTCGACATCGTCTTGACTCGCGTTCATCTCCACCCAATTTGGCGTGTGCGCTCGCTCCAGAACCGAAAACAAAATGCTGTTCGGGATTGGAAAAAACGACATCGAAGCGCTGTCGACGTGAAGGACAAGATTACCCGCTGTCACCTTTGGTGTGAGCACGAGGTGAAAGGGTACGATTTTGCCCAACAAACGAATGCCAAAGTCGCAATTCCAATCGTGATCGAACTGGACATTTGCCGAGCCGAGAATCTTGCCCACTTCTTCATCGTGAGCGATAGCATATGACAGATATGCGTTAATGGCCTCCTGACCAATTTGGACTTCGACCGCTGGCTGTTGACCGGCAACCAAAGGAGCGGCCCCACCGGTCGACTGGTTCTTGGTCGGGAATGTATTCCAAACGATAAGAGCAGCTATGACGATGAGCAAGTTGATCGACAACAATATGATAAACGCACGCTTCCAGGCCATCTCGAAGACGCCTCCTCCAACCCTTTGCTCAGGGTTCTGCCTTGCGCCGCTGGTTTCCCGCCGCGAGCCGCACTTGCTCACGGGCGTAGTGACACAGCTCGAAAACTGGGCAGATATCGCACTTGGGTTTGCGCGCGACGCAAATTTGCCGACCGTGGTGGATGAACAAGTGATGGGCTTGCGTCCACATTTCGCGCGGCAATTTGCGGCACGCCTGTTCCTCGGTTTTTAATGGATCGTCGCTCTTCACAATGCCGATGCGGTTCGTCACGCGCTGAACATGTGTGTCGACGGCAAACGCAGGAATGCCAAAAGCGTTGGATAGTACGACGTTTGCCGTCTTTCTGCCAACGCCGGGCAACTCAACTAGCTGCTCGCGGTTTTTCGGCACTTCACCACCGTATTTCTCGAGCAGGATGCGCGCCGTTGCAACGATGTTCTGAGCCTTTGTGCGAAACAGCCCCACCTCGCGAATATCTTCTGCCATTTGCTCAGGTGTCGCAGTAGCAAAGGCCCTGGGCCCTTGGTACTTTTGAAACAGGCGTGCCGTCACCATGTTGACGCGAGCATCTGTACACTGTGCGGACAGCATGGTCGCAATGAGCAACTCAAAAGGGGTTGTGAAGTTGAGTGCACATTTGGCATCTGGATAACGTTCCGCCAAACGCGCAACCACTTCCGCCGTCTCTCGCTTAGTCAACAAGGCCATCGTCTCATCCCCTCTTTGCGGCGGACACACGGACGTAACGCCGCAACTTCGCCCGCTCGATCCGCCCTTCATCCGCGATGCGGGCAATCAGAACTTCCCGCACCAATGGTGGTTGATACGTGATATCGCGGGCGGCGCGAAACGGCTGGAAAACAGGTGCAAGCCAGAGATACTCACAGGTGATGACGCGATAGGTCCGATCCGGTTCCAATTCTCTGCCTTGGTGCAGAATGCGACGGACGTGCTGGCGCTCACCATCGTCCACCAACTCGACGACCGCTCCTGCGATCACAAGATAACCAATCTTCCCTCCCCGAAAGCCGAAGCCGATACCCAAGCGACCGTACGTTTCAGGCTGAATGCCTTGTTCGATGGCGGCCTGTAACTCGCGCCCCGTCAGGCTTACAACAATTGGGCGAGTTGGCGTTGGACAAGCTGCGAGCAAATCCTCCAATGTCAAAGTCCCCGGCAAAAGGCTGGCGTTTAGCGCACCCGTCATCATCACGGCGAGATCGCCTTGAAATTCGTCAAACAACACGTCGACCAGCAGATTTGCGAAAGTCGATTCGTCGTGATAGACAATGGGCAGCCCTTCCGCAAGCGACGCGACTGGACGCCCGAGGATCGCTTGTATATGCTCCTCGTACCTGCGGTAGACCTGCTCCATGGCCATGTCAAACGGCGTTTCGTGCAACACCGGAACAGGCTTCGAGACGACTTGCTGGACACTTCGACCGTCCCAATCGATGATGGTATGACCAAATGCAGTTGCATGCTTGCCAGGTTGGAAAATGGCTGTCTTCTCGACGTATTCTGCCCTTGGCATCGACTCGTGCGAATGCCCGCCGAGAATTACATCGATGCCGGGCACCATCGCAGCCAGCCGACGGTCATCGCGCAATCCAAGGTGGGACAGGCAAACGACGATATGGGCACCTGCGGATCGTAGATTTTTCACCGCAGTGCGGGCACAGGCGAACGGATCGAGCGGCTGTACGTGAAGCATCTCGTAGGGAAGATCGTAATTCGGCGTCAATCCGAACGCGCCGACGCGAACGCCATGTACGTCAAACACGTGCGTATCGATAAAAAAGGGAAACGGGTCGCCGTTGGGCTGGCGCAGATTGGTCCCAAATACAGAAGTGTTCGCTCTCGCCACCAAACCAGGCCAGTCTTGAACCGGAATGGTCAGCCCTTCGTTATTGCCAAACACCCAGCCGTTCACGCCAAGCGCAGCCATCATCTCCGCGTTGAGTGTGCCCATGGTGGCTTCGGTTTCGGGGCGGACCCGATCAAGCACGTCCCCGATGTCGAACGTGAGCACCGGCTCGCCAAGGTCCTCTAGGCGCGATCTCAATGCCCTTAGTTGCTGTCCAAGACGCATGTAACTCTCTAAACGACTGTGAACGTCATTCATGTGCAAAAGATGGACGCGCACGCCTTCACCTCATCATCCATGGCTGACCTGTGCCCGGCTCGCCTCAATCCACAGCTTACAAAGCGGCGTGAATGTGCTCTCGACCCACTCCACCAGCTGAGCCCCCGAATGGGTGATGGCAAGTTCTTTGTCCAGGCGCCGACCAATCAACAATTCCGCCTTTTTTACCTGTACAAGCCTTTCGCCAAACGCCGCAATCTCGCGATCCGCAACTTGTGCCGCCGGAATGGACGAAGGCTGTGTATGATCCGGTATGTAGATAAAATCATCTGGTACAATTCGTTGAATCTCACTCGCTTGTGCCTGCAAATAGTGTCCAAACGCCACCTTGTCTTTGGCTTCGTAAATGTAGCCGAACGCCGCAAAGACATGTGTAGGCCAAATCCCAATTTGGAAGTGTGGATGTTGCTTATAGCCGCGGCTGTTCGCACTAAACGCGACCCACGTATCACTTGGCGGGTTTACCGTGCGGCGCGCGTGCTTGGCGACATGGGCATACATCGAAGATTGCAGCCGCTCAGACAAAAATGGCACGAAGTAATCACCGAGTACCGCGAGTTTTGGCTGGATTCGCGCCCGAATAGCTGTCATACGCGGTTCTAGACCTGGAATGAAAAACACGTCAAAATCCGCTTCGTCAAAACCGTTGAACAATCGCGGCACCTCACTTTATCAGCTGCGTGTAGCGTGCATCTACCTTCCTCCCTAGACTAGACAAGACCATAGAGTCAGGCAAGATCGACACGCGTCATGGTCGCTAATTTGCGCTTTATGCGCTCCAGCCTGTGGAGCAAAGCCGCTTCTGCCCTAGATGCTCGTTGTACTCGCTCTAACGCCAATGAAGTCGCCTGTTTTGCCGCATGCAATTCGATGGCACGATGCTCGTAATACTTGGCGAGTTCAACGAGCGGTTCCGGTTGCTGGGGATAGCTCTCCGCCATCTCCCACCAAAGACGAACTGCTTCGTCCCACAGCCCACGCCGCTTGAGAAAGAGGCTGAACAGCCAAAACGCGCGCCAATCGGCATCGTCCGCGACCACTGCCCGCCGATACGCGTTTGCAGCCGCTTCCCAATCGTGCCAAGCGTCAAACCAAGTCGCTATCGCCAAATTGGGCCTTGTCGCCATATAGACTGCATGCCCCGACAAGGCTTCGGCGATCGCGATGAGCACGCCTACAAGTGAACAGACATCGTGTAAATTGTGCCGAAACACATCCTCCATCACCGAAAACGGCGCTCCCCCGACAAACTCAAAATAACGCGCTGGTGCCTCACGCCCTGGCAAATCATCCATTCGCGTTACCCCAAGCAGACGCTCGACCTCCGCCAGCGATACGCGACCGAGAACGTCCTTCCAAAGGCGTCTACTCGGATGTAGAAGATCTAGTTGCGTGCGTTCAATGCGCGGCATTTGGTGAAGGACTCGGCGATTTTGCAAAAGCGGCCAGTCAAACGATTTGCCGTTAAAGGTTACGACCACTGTTTCTGTGTCGCCGAGCGGTCCCGCTTCCATCGCCGCAAGCACCGCACCCTCAGCCCCGTAATCGTCGACAAAGTATTGATCGACGCAAAATTCATCGTCTATGAAATAGCCGACACTGTGCAAAAATGGAAGTGTACCGCTGCCAAGTCCCAACCCATTCGTCTCCGTGTCATAAAAGCGCAGGTTAGCAATGGCGATGGGTGCCTTCGCCAACTTGGCCACGGGGGCAAGGTCGAGATCAAACACATCGAGGAATGGACGCTCCCCATGCTTCGTAAACACGTCAAACGATGTCGTACGGCACCAACAGTGTCCTGCGTCCGTCGCGACCTGACGAAAGCCAGCCTCCAATAACTCCTCATCGCGCGGTGTGCATGCACTGGTTTTACAATGATCACCAGACATGGACGGATTGTCGTCAGTCGCCACCGGGTCACCTGTCACCCCACGGACGCTTTGTTCCAATGCGCGCAGCTTATCAAGCAGGCTTCGCGCCATCGTTTAAACCTCCTGTAGCGGCCGACCATCAAGGCAACGCACCACCAGCTTTTCGACCATTTGTTTCAGTTGCTCTTCCTCGGTTCCCGGCCCGACACAGCCCGGACACCCCCACTCGCAACGACAACCGCGAACCATGTCGAGTGCAGACTGTAAGATCAGATCACGATCCCGAAACGCCCGCTCACAAATGCCAATGCCTCCCGGATAGGCGTCGTACACGTAGACCGTTGGCTGGATGTAAAGCGGATCGCGCACTTGGACAGCCGCGTGAAGATCCGACACGGAACACATGCAATGAAGCGCAACCGCGTGTTTAAGCAGATGGCCGAAGCCTTTAAGAGCCGACTCCCACGCGTCAGATCCGACCGCGAGCAAGTCTTGGTCGAACGTGCACCAGTAACCTGTCGTATGCAATTCGGCCTCTGGCAAATGAATGCGCCCCCAGCCGAGATTCTCGTGCGTATCGAACTTGATTTTTTTAAACAACGTTGGCGTCGCATTGACGGCAACCTCGCCCGTGCGGTGTATGACGCCTGCCCCTTCGACATGCTGCAACTCATCAAGCACCTGCAGACGGACGGCGAGCTCAGCGTCCGTGTAGTAGTCGCAATCGACCGCCCGCACATACGCTTTGCCATTGTCGAGATCGAGCTTTTCTACTTGATAGGACTTTGCCTGATGCAAATAGATAGCCTCTTCGTGCAACGTCGTGAGAGCACTAAAGCGATCTGTTTCACCGATGACAATCGGCCTTGCCACGTCCGTTTGATCAATGATGAGGACATTCTCCTGCGCCGCACTGCGCAACGATATGCCATGCGACGGCAGCGCGTCGGCCATCCAGTGATAGCGATTGTCGCTGCCCTTGTGCAGCACGCGTGCATCGGCCAGATATTCGAGCAATTCAGCAGTTGTTTCGACGGCAAACGACTCGTCAGCGGCGAATGGTAACTCGTAAGCCGAGCACTTCAAGTGATCCATAAGAATCAACAAGTTATCCGGGTAAATGCGAGCTGCTTCTGGCGATCCCGCCAACAAGGCTTCCGGATGGCGCACCAAATATTGGTCAAGCGCCGAGGCATTTGCCACAAACAGCGCAAGAGATATGCCCTTTCGGCGCCCAGCGCGGCCGCTCTGCTGACGAATGGAAGCGATGGAGCCTGGATAGCCAACCGTGATGGCCGCTTGTAAGGAGCCGATATCCACGCCAAGTTCTAAAGCGTTCGTACTGACGACACCGAGAATATCACCACTTCGCAGCCCTCGTTCGATGGCACGGCGCTCATTCGGGAGATAACCTCCACGATAACCGACGATCCGCGAGCGCAACCGCTCACGCGCGTCTGCTTTCAAATAGGAAGCTAGTACTTCAACCTGTGTGCGCGTTTTGACAAATGCTATGGTTGAGACCTCAGAGTCCAATAATCTACGTGCCAGGCGTCTGGCCGTTTGCAACGACGAGGCCCGAAGACCTAACTGCGAGTGCACAATGGGTGGATTGTAAACCACGGTGTGCCGTTCGCCTTCAGGGCTTCCAGACTCATCGATGACCATCGTCTCCCGGCCACACAGACGCGACGTCAGTTCACCTGGGTTGGCAATTGTGGCAGAACTAAAGATGAACTGTGGGTGCGAGCCGTAAAATGCGCAAATCCTCTGTAGCCGCCGTAACACATTGGCCACATGGCTACCGAAGACACCGCGATAGATATGGGCTTCGTCAATGACGACATAACGTAGATTTTCAAACAGGCGAAGCCACTTTGTATGGTGCGGCAGAATTGCGGCATGCAGCATGTCAGGATTCGTGACCACGATGTGCCCCGCTTCGCGAATTCTTTGTCGCGCATGTACAGGCGTATCGCCATCGTATGTGAACGACTGTACTTGCGTTCGCAAGCGTCCAATCCACTCGTTGAGCTCTGCCACTTGGTCCTGTGCCAGGGCTTTGGTCGGAAATATGTACAAGGCCCGAGCACTCGGGTCGCGACAGATGGTATCGAGTACAGGCATGTTATAACAAAGGGTCTTGCCACTTGCCGTCGGTGTGGCGACAACAATATCGCGACCCGCCGCAAGCGCATCCCAGCACTCCGCCTGATGGCTGTACAATCGCTCAATACCACGCGCAATCAGAGCTTGTTTGACATCCTCATGAAGCGCCTTAGGGATCTCGCGAAATCGACCGAGTCGCGCTGGCGCAACATCCCATGCTGCTACTTGTGCCGCAAACGCCTCATCTCGCCGCCACTCTTCCAATACTTGCTCCAAAACCATTCATACCATCCGCTTTCACTCGTACCTTGTGTAAAGTTGCCTACGAAAAACTCCTTTAATGTGTCACCTATTCAGTCACGATTTGAAAAATCAATCATAGCATGTAATACAGCCCTCGATAGAGAGGGTATGAATCTTGTACAGCATGGCAATAAGGTATAGTACCGAGTAGAGGGAGGAATCACCTTGCAAACGGTTGAGAAATGGGCGACACGCTCAGATGCGTGGACTCCCGACGATGATACTCGTTTGGCCGAACTCGTTCTGCAACATATCCGCTCAGGCAGCACGCAACTCAAGGCTTTCGAAGAAGCAGCAACACTGCTCGGGAGAACGGCAGCAGCCTGCGGTTACCGCTGGAATGGCGTGATCCGAAAACATTATCAAAACGAGATCGAAGCGGCCAAACAAGAACGAAAAACACAGCAGACAAAGGCCGATATAACTACACCCGGCAAATCACTGCAGCCCGAGACGAGTGCATCTATGCTCGAGGTGATCACGTTCCTGCAGACGTTCGACGAACAATATCAGAAACTTAAGGCGTACGTGAGCCAAATCGAGCAGGAAAAGCAATTTCTTGCGGAGCGCGTGGAAACCCTCGAAGCCCAATTGCAAGCGCAGGGCAAGGCGTTTGAACAACCATTCTCGCCCGAACAGCTCGAAGAAGATTCGCGCACACTTTTCGCCATCATGGAGCGGGCTCGCAAGCTATTAGGTGACAACCGTCCGGCTGGAACTTGAGTGTCATACACAAAGTTTGGCCCGCAGCGCGGCAGCGAGTGCGGGCCGAAACGGTCCACTGCCCTTTTTCGCCATCGCAAACAAACGCTCAGCTGCAGCCATGGCTTCGCCCCGCCAACTCTGTGGATAGAGGTGACTGCGCCGCGTAAACTCGTCCATATCCACCAGCGAAACGCGATGGCTCTCTACGCGCACGTCCAAATCGAGATCGATAAATACCACGTCGGTCCCGAAGATTGCCGGCGTAATCACGTTGGCATAATAATCGGTAACTTCCGGTTTGAGAAGCACAAAAACTTGGTAAAACACGCCGGGCCAAAACAGCGCGGCAACGGGGTAATCCGAACTCCATGTCGTGCCATCGCGTTCCCGTACGGTTGCACCAGCCGGAATGAAATAGCAGCCCGGGATGTTTACCTTTTCGACGCGTTGCCATACGCGATGGAGTTGCCCATCATAACGCAAACTGATGAAGCGCAATTAACCATCCCCTCCCGCACCACCGTCAACTTTCTCGCTCCGCTCCGACTCATGTGGTAGAAAATCGACGAATAGGCGCGTACGCAAAAGGCCTTTCGCTCCAATCAAAACGATGGGGCCAATGAATAGCCCGATCACGCCCAACACCTTCAAACCCACATACAATCCGAATAGCGTCGTCAACGTGTCCAAGCCAACGCTTTCCGCGAGAATCTTCGGCTCGATAGCATGCCTAATGAGAGAGATGATCACTTGTAGTGCGAGCACCTTCACCGCCGTCGCAGTATCACCCATGACCAGCGCCCCAACCGCCCATGGCACCGTGAGCAACGCCGATCCGACAATGGGAACCAAACCCGTCAACCCAAATAAAATGCCAAGCAGGACGGCGTACGGAAAACGCAAGATGTACATGCCGATGACCCCAAGAAACGCAGATAGACACATGAGGATGAACTGTACGCGGATTGTACCAAGAAACGCGCGTTCCATGTCCGTAAAAACGACGTTGACTTTTGGGGCCCAACCAGGCGGAAGTAAGCGATAAAAAGATGCAAGCATGCGTTCACGCCGTAGCAAGATAAAAAACGCGGTGACGACAGAAATCACAAAGATAAACAACGTGTCAGGTAAATGCGTAACAATGGAGATGAGCGATGTGACGAACTTATGGACGCTACCTTCCAGTCCGTGGACGAACTGCGTAACCGCGGATTGCACTGCACTACTTACCTGCGGCGGCAATTGGCCGTAGAGAGGTTGCGTACCATCAAGACGCTGTTCCAACTGAAACAATTCCGCTTTTAAGAACCATTGACTATGCGTTAAAAAGGATGTGGCTTCGCGCAGCGTGCCGATGATGATACCGACGGAAATCGCCAGCGCAACCACAACCGCAACGGTCATGACGCTGAGTACCGATGTCAGCCGTCGCATGCCCCGACGCTCACACAATCGCACGACGGGGATGAGCAGGATGGCAAAAATCCAGCCAATCACAAACGGCAAAATGTACTGCATGAGGTACGCTAGCGTCAGTGCGACGGCCGCGATAAACGCGAGCATGATGCAGACTTCAAGGGCGCGCCATAAATAGCGGCGCAGTTGCACTTCGCGTCCCATCCCTTGCAAGCAAAGCGCTCCTTTATTCAGCGGCTGTGGGTTTGATAAACCGGCGACGCAACATAAAGCCAACGCCGGCAAGTAGTATGCCAATCACGTAGCTCAAGGCTGAGAGCCATCCATGATGCCCTACGGCCATGAGCATCGCACCAGCGGCTAGTAAGGCCATCGTGAACAATGCAATACCAAAAAACATCAGACGCACGGGAACAGACATGACGTTCCCCCCAATTGTGTTATAGAGACCAACAGGTCATTTGATGTGATCATCATACCATAAGACCTCGCGCGTGCAGAGAAGGAAGGGAATCACCAAGCTCATTTTCGGGGTGCCTTATTGAAGAGGAGTCAGAATGATACCAATGAGTAGTGAACGATTCTTGCTGCGCTCACCTTGCTCGCGATGGACCCATTGTTCAGGCCACAGCCGCGTCTAGCCCTGCGGCCTGCGTCTACCATCACGCGGAGACATGCAGATGCAGGTACGGCATGATGCGATCCCACGCGTCTTCCCGGTGATCTACCACCACAACATTGTTTGCCCCACAACGACGATACATCTGCGCGCGCGACTCATCTTTACAAATGACAATCACCTGTGGCACGCCCGCCTCGCGCAAGGTCTGAATCAGCAGCGCCGACCGAATGGCATCGTTCATTTCACGGACGATCGCGATGTCCAACTGCGCACTTTGTACAGCCGCTTTTACAGTCGCTTTATGAGCTGGAACTAACATGGTACGGTTGGGGTACCAAGCTCGCACCTTATGATGAACGTCTTCAAAGCAAGTGAGCACTCGCACGTCGATGCCTGCGCCAAGAGCGCGTTCAATCAGCAGTCGATCCTCTTCCGAGCAAGCAGCCACCAGCATTTTTTGTACCACGTAAATCAACCTTTCAGAAGCACATAATTGATAGCGCTTTCATCAACAGTATAACATAAAACGGCGGCGAGCAGAACCTCAGAACGCCGATTTGGGCGTCCGTTTTTTCAGTTGCATCGCACGCAACAGTTCCTCGCCATATGCATACACGACTTCACGCGCCAAGTCAGGACGTTCCATTTGCACCGCATCATAGATGGAGCGACACGTACGCAGACCGAGATCGAGCTTCGGGTTAAGCACGCGCAAGCTGCTGCGCAAGGCCTCTTGCAGGACGCGAAACGCATTTTCGAGCACACGGTTAGCGGCACACTCGGCCAGTACGGAATAAAAGTGCAGTTCACTGGCGATGCGGTGCTCACTGTGCCGCCCCGAGGACTCAAGTTCAAATAAAGCACGAGCCAGCGCCGAATAGTCCGATCCGCCTCGTCGCTTCGCTGCAGCGTGCGCAATACCGGCGAGCACAGCTGTCTGCAATTCGATCAGGTCGCGCACCTCGTCCAAGCCAAGAAGGATTGCGGCATCGAGAGGCTGCATCCACATCTCGACCGATGCCGTACGCACATACGTGCCATTACCGTGTCGAAATTCAACCAGTCCCTGTCCGCGCAGCGCCCCAAGCGCCTCGCGAACGGTCGCGCGGCTACAGCCGAACTGCTCTGCCAATGCCTGCAACGTGGGCAGCTTTTCCCCAGGTTGAAACAAGCCTTGCTCGATCATCCGGCGCATATCGTCGGCAATCTGCATATACAGCTTCTTTGGGGTTCTGCCGTCCACGCTGCCACCTCCCTACAGTTGCCACGGCCATTGTACGGCCCGAAAAAATGCGTGCATCGTCAGCGCACGACGATGTTGACCAACCGCCCTGGCACGTAAATCTGCTTGACGATCTCTTTGCCTTCGACCCACTCAGCCAGTTCCGGCAAGGCCTTTGCCCGCTCGATGGCGTCTTCTTGGCCAATATCGGCAGCCACGGTCAAGCGCGTCCGAACGCGCCCGTTCACTTGCACGGCAATTTCAACTTCGTCATCCTTCAGCCACGCTTCGTCATACGTCGGCCAAGTTGCATCAAAGACAGAGGATTCGTGACCCAATAGCGACCACATTTCCTCGCCAAGGTGCGGTGCGAACGGCGCGATCGCAACCGTCAAGGTTTCTAGTGACGCCCGGTCAATACCGTCTTTCGCTTCACTGCTCAGGGCATTGACGTATTCCATAAACGCGCTCACTGCTGTGTTAAAGCGAAAACCTTCCATGCGCTCAGTCAACGAAGCGACAAAGCGATGACGCAACTTGGTGAGTGCCGGGCGTTCGCGAGATGGGTTCGCAGCATGGGCGCTGACTAGCCTATATGTGCGGCTGAGGAAACGGGCGACCCCTTCCAAGCCGTTGGTGCTCCACTCCGCTTCGTCTTCCGGAGGGCCGACAAACATCTCATACATGCGCAACGCGTCGACACCGTAGGCTGCGATGATGTCGTCAGGGTTGACGACGTTCCCCTTCGATTTGCTCATCTTTGCCCCGTTCAGTGTGATCATGCCTTGCGTGAAAAGGCGTTGGAACGGCTCGTCGAACTGAATAAGTCCGAGATCGTAAATGAACTTGACGTAAAAACGCGAATACAAAAGGTGTAACACCGCGTGCTCGACACCCCCGATGTACATGTCGACAGGCAGCCAATAATCGATGGCCTCCTTCGAGAAAGGTGCCTTGTCGTTATGGGGATCGGCATACCGCAAAAAATACCAGCAAGAACCAGCCCACTGCGGCATGGTGTCGGTTTCGCGCTCAGCCGGACCGCCGCACTTCGGACAGGTCGTATGAACAAATGACGGAATAGCCGCCAGCGGCGATTCACCGGTGCCCGTCGGCTCGTAGCGCTCGACGTCAGGCAAAGTAACCGGCAACTGATCTTCCGGCACCGCCACCGCACCACACTTTGGGCAATGTACAATCGGGATGGGCTCGCCCCAATACCGCTGACGGGCAAACACCCAGTCGCGCAGGCGATAGGTGACGGCCGCTTCCGCATGCCCCGTTTGCGCAAGCAAATCAATGGCCGCCTTTTTTGCCTCGGCCACCGTTTGTCCGTCGAGTGGGCCTGAGTTATACATGACGCCATCGCCCGTGTACAGTTCCTCCGTCTCGCCCGCTAAAGGCTTCACGACCGGAATGATGTCAAGTTGAAACTGCTTCGCGAATTCGTAGTCCCGCTCATCGTGCGCAGGTACGGCCATAATGGCACCTGTGCCGTAATCCATCAGCACGTAGTCGGCAATCCATACCGGCAACTTGCGGTCAAGCAAGGGATGTTGGACATACGCGCCCGTGAAAACGCCGGTCTTCGTCTTATCAACCACTTGCCGCTCGATATTGGATTTGCGCAGAGCTTCCTCGATATACGCCTCGACCGCCGCGCGTTGGGGAGGTGTAGTAATGCTCTGCACGAGCGGATGTTCCGGTGCCAACACCATGTAGGTAGCTCCATAGATGGTATCCGGTCGCGTCGAAAATACTTCAATTTCGCCATCGTGATCGACCAACTGAAAGCGAATGCGCGCTCCCTCGCTGCGCCCAATCCAAGCGCGCTGCATGCGCTTGACATGTTCCGGCCAATCCAGCTTGTCCAAGTCGTCCAGCAAGCGATCCGCATATGCCGTGATTTTCAGCATCCACTGATCCATTTCGCGCTTGGTCACTTCAGCTCCACAGCGCTCGCACTTGCCTTCGACGACCTCCTCGTTGGCAAGGCCCGTCTTACAGCTTGGGCACCAGTTGATGGGCATCTTCTTGCGATATGCCAGGCCGCGTTCAAACATTTTGACAAAAAAGTACTGGGTCCAACGATAAAACGACGGGTCAGTCGTGTTGACCTCGCGCTCCCAGTCGTACATCGCACCAATCTCTTCGAGCTGGCGCTTAAAATTTGCGATGTTGCGCTCCGTTGCGATGCGCGGATGAATGCCGTTTTGAATCGCATAGTTCTCAGCCGGCAGGCCAAACGCGTCCCAGCCCATCGGGTGCAGAATTTCATATCCATGCAGCCGCTTATATCGACTCCATACGTCGGAAATTGTGTAACCCCGCCAGTGGCCAACGTGCAGACCGTTGCCGGACGGATAGGGAAACATATCGAGGCAGTAGTACTTCGGCTTGCCGCTTTTGCCGTGAGCGCGATGTACGCCCGTCTCCCGCCACCGTTCCTTCCACTTGCGTTCAATTTCCTGTGGCTTGTATTCCATGTCTTGTCCCCCTGTTAGGTGCGTCGGCGGCCACATGGCCGCATTCTGACAAAAAACTCTCGTCCGTATTATAGGACGAGAGTTCCCTACGGCGCCAGGCCGTGTCTGTTGATGTCGATTTCTAACTTAACGGCGATCGGACGATCCGCCCATAATCCCCATCAAGCGCAGGATGAACAGGAACAGGTTGACGAAGTCCAAGTACAGCGAGAGCACCATCCACGGCACGTGTTGTTCTGCCACGCCGTACTGCGCCAGGCGATTGACGTCAAACAACACATAGCCGACGAAGATAGCAACGCCGAGAAACGCATAAATGAGGCTTGCCACCGATGAAAACCCTGTAAAAATAGACACGATACCCATCAAGAGCAAAGCCAGCATTCCGATGAACAAAAAGCCACCAAGGAACGAAAAATCCATCGACGAACGCGTTGCCACAAACGACGCGACAAGAAACGCACCAGCCGTTACGGCCAGCGCTTTGATCACGATACCGACACCAAGACCAACCGCGTAATAGCTGATAATGGGCCACAGCGTGATGCCAGAAATGAAGGTGAAGAGATACACAAACGGAAAACCGATGGCACGCGTGCGCTGCCGGAACATCGCGTAGATAATCATCCCAAGTTCGACGAGGCTAAGTACAGGTATCAAACCCATGGGTAGTTGCGTGCCAGCCAACACGCCGACCAATGCCGTCAACAAGGTGCCAAACAGGCCTAAAAACACACGTCCCAACAGGCGATTTTGCGTAATCGTATAGGTCTGCTGCATGCCGATGTCCTCCTTTAGCCTTCTCCATTCATCGTCCCCTAAAGAACGAGCAAGCCATGAAGCAGCTGTGAGAGAAGCGTTTGATAGACTTTAGGCCACACAAGCTTGGACAGTTCGCCGCGTGGAACCCACATCGCATCGTCAGATTGAGTTGCGATGTGTACCTGATGATACCCAACTGGCCGCACAACGACAACCCGCCATTCTAGGTGCGTAAAGACGTGCCTTGCCTCCGCCGCAATCACAAAATCAACTGCCGCGGGCTTTTCGGCAACAGACGACACGTCCTCCTCTATGGTATTGCCGAATGCGAGTTTATGCAATCGTGTGCGAGCCGCAAGGTATAACTGGTCTCTGCTATACGGCGGATCGTCCGGCAGTTCAACCATCGGCAGTTGCCACATCCCCGCCAGCAAGCCGTCGTCCGCGCGACGCTCGGCGAGCAAAGCCCCGTCCCGCTCAATCCAAAGTGCCACAACCGTGACCTTGCGGCGGGCTTTTTTCGCCGTTTTCAACGGCAATTCCGGCGCCGTGCCCTGTTGCCGTCCCAGACAAGCGGAAGCGACTGGACACATCTCGCAACGTGGACGGCGCGGAACGCAAACCAGTGCGCCGAGTTCCATCAACGCTTGTGTCAACAAGCGTGGCTCCTCCGTGTGGATGGCGAGATCGACCGCATCGGTGATCGTACGCTTGGTCGCGGGCAGGTCAACGGGATGAGTGATAGATAAGAAGCGGGCCATGACGCGCAACACATTGCCGTCTACAGCGGGCTGCGGCCGGTTAAACGCGATACTCATCACCGCACCTGCCGTGTATGGGCCAACCCCCGGCAAGGCGCGAACAGCCTCGGCATCATCCGGGATCTCACCTCCATAGGCATCCCGGACGACTTGCATCGCTCGGTGCAAATTGCGGGCCCGGCGGTAATAACCAAGCCCCTCCCACAGTTTCATCACGTCATCCTCGGCCGCATCCGCCAGCGCGACGGCGTTTGGATACGCCTCAACAAAGCGGTGATAATACGGGATTACGGTTTCCACCCGCGTCTGTTGCAACATGGTCTCGCTGACCAGAATGCGGTATGGATCCGTGGTTTCACGCCACGGGAGCTTGCGGGCGTTGACGCGATACCACGCCACTAATGTATGAGCGAAATCAGCCAAGCTTTCCGCCGAGTGCATGCCAAACCTCCCGTTCTCGCGCAATGTACATGTCGACGCATTGGATAAGCCAGAAAGTCAAACTTCGCGGCGGCGAAAACAACCGAGGATTCCAGTTTACTCGTTCATACTGTGTCGGATTGCGGACACAATATGTTTTGGGGGGTGCTGTCCATGTGGAATGTGATGAACGCAATGACGGGCATGGCGCGCCAGCGCATGATGCCGCGCCGTCGCGGCAATGGCGTCGGCACGATGACCGCCCTGCTGATTGGCGCGAGTGTCGGCATCGCCGCGTGGGAAGCAGTGCGCCAAGTCCAAGGCAGGAATAGCGGCTCCCAAAGCAATAACAGCAGTGCGATGGAAATCGCTCAGGAAGTGATGAGCGAAATCCAGGAGTAAATTCGGGTAACCATCGCTCTGCTGGTTCGTCGATGCGCCGTTTCCAGGGGGAACGGCGCCGACGAGCAGTGTTCAGTCAAGGGTAGCGGCGATGAATACCATACTTATGTTTCCAAACCTGATACGATAGCCGACTACGCTTAAAGCTGTCTACAAACCTTTGCGTGTTGTCCAATACCCGGCGCGCCTCAGCCATACTGACCTGCCGTGTGAACAACGCTTCCCCAAATTCCTCGAGATCGATGATATGGTAGTACGACCGTTCGTACAACAGCACGTCCACATACATATCCTCAACGTATATGTACTCTTGGTCTTCCCAGACCTTGACGAGATCGACATAGTGATCAAACCGAAGCCGCGGATGCTTAACGGGAACCCCTTGATCCATGCACGTGCTTACGGCAATCCCCCACTGCGGATAAATTTCCCGCATGTGATTGCTGTAGCCGTGCTCAAAAGCGGGGCGTTCCACGACGACCAACCCCGGGCGCCGAAAGAACTTGTCGATGGTGAACGGCTCATTCGATCGGTCGATCCCGCGCTCTTCCCGTTTATGTATCTGCTGGACGCGGCCTGCTCGAAGCGCCACACACGCCCCTCCTGACTCCGTGAAATCCGCTTTTCCATATAGACTACCATGAGTTGCGGAAAACACAAAGCCAAGGCTGCCGTCCCTTACCACAACCTGCGCGAAGATTTGGCGCGAAATCGCTTTGGACGCCGCTTGACGGTCGGCACATGTATGGTTTCTTTGCGCGTCCCCCGCAGATACATACGCTTTTTACGCAACGCCCGACGTCGATGCATCATCCACCAAAAACCGCCTCCAATCATGGCCAGCATGATCAAATACCAGTATGGTGGCGCACTCTCCAAAGGTTCCGCATAGGTGAGCGACGCGGCATCCGCGTGCTCAATGACAACCCATTTGCCGTCGGCGCCAAACAACTTTGCGCTCGGGGGCAACATTGAATGGCCACCCGTAGTCGGATTGTAAAATTCCAGGTAACCCTCTTCGTTTTCACCTTCGTATTCCCAGTTGTCGATCACGGTTTGTCCGAAGTTGACCTCGTGATACAGCGGATTGCGGGAGACAAAAGGCATAACCAACCGATACGCCTCAAACATAAAAAGCAGTACCAGCGCACCCAGTACAGCCATGATCCATATGGGAATGCGGCGGCGGCGCCCAAGATTCATGCGTGATTGCATGGACTCACCCCCATGCTTCCTTCACGACTATGAATATGAACAAGCCGCTCGGGACAGAACGGGGCGAGGAGGAAAGCAGCGGAGAGTAAGGAGCGTTTAAAACAGTTGATCCGACTCAATCAGCTGGCTCAGTTGCTCAACAGCCGTCTCTTCATCCGAACCGTCAGCCCGCAAAACCACCTTCTGCCCGGATGCAATAGCCAGCGACATGACACCCATGATGCTTTTGGCATTGACGGTACGACCGTCTTTTTCGATAAAAATTTCCGATTTGAACGTCGTTGCCTCCTGCACAAACTTTGCAGCCGCGCGAGCGAACAAACCTCCCTGCAAACGCACAGTGGTTTCTCTTTCCACCATCTTCATCACCAGTTTCTCATGATTTGTTTTGAGTATAACACGCGCCAAGGCCCACTCGATAGCGGTTACAGGGGCGTTTCTAGACCAAATCTGACGAATCGTTGACAGTCCGTTGTCCAATATTTGAACGATCGCGATGTTGCAACGCAATCTCTTCTAATTTACGAAAGCGGTGATTCAACCCAGACTTGGTAACGCGCCCGTTGAGAAGCTTGCTCAGCTCCTGCAAGTTGGCCTCTGGGTGACGCAAGCGGATGTCCGCCACCTCCCGAAGATGCTCCGGCAGGCTGTCGAGGCCAATGGTCTGCTCAATCCAGCGAATATGCTCCAATTGGCGAACCGCCGCGGAAATCGTCTTGTTCATGTTAGCAGTCTCGCAATTGACCAAGCGATTCACCTGATTGCGCATACCCTTTAAAATCCTTCTATCCTCAAACTGCAATAAAGCTCGCACCGCGCCGATAATGTTCAAGAAGTCCACAATTTTCTCGACTTCCTTGATGTACACGATGTAACCTTTTTTCCGATTGGTCATCCGCGCGTGCAACTCGTATGCGTTCATCAATTCGTGCACCCAATGTGCCAAATCGCGCGATGGGGCATAGATCTCCAAGTGATACGAGGAGCTACCAGGTGCATTGACGGAACCACCAGCCAAAAATGCGCCCCGCAGAAACGCGCGCCGCCACTCATCCACAGGCGGGAGATCCCAGGCTGCCGACAGAGGACCCTCCTCATAAGAACCGTGATACCCCAAATCCGATAGAACTGCTTCCGCCTGCACCCGCGGCAAACGTACCGTGTAGACATGGTTCTTCTTCAGCCTCATCTTCTTGCGCACGACGACTTCCGGACGAACGTGGCAGAGATCCTTCAGCGATGTGTAAATTCGCCGCGCAGTCGCAACATTTTCCGTTTCGATCGCGAGTTCGCTTCGCCCATCAAAAGTCTTAAATACGGCCCCCAGAGCAAGGATAGCCATCAATTCGAAACGCGATGCCGCCGCATCGGACGTCAATTGCGTGAGTTCTTTTTTGGTCTCTGCGGCAAACGACATACGCGTGTCTCCTATTCTCGCCTGGTGTCTCGCTCATAGCCGAGCAAGCTGACGATTTGTTCGGCGATCTTGCGACTGTCATGACGGGCATAAGTCGCATAATGCACAAAATCGCGCGCGATCACCTTGAGCCCCAGTCGATTCAATTCTTCAATATCCACACGCACTGGGTAGCTCATCTGCTGCTGATACTGTTGCAATGCTTCCTCGGGAAGCGGAGCTGCATTGACAAGCACATAGTCGAACAAAGGCTTGCCAATGTGTTTGTAAATCGCCTTGACGTGGCTTGAAGCAGAGAGATCGTCCGTTTCGCCACGTTGCGTCATGACGTTACAAACGTAAATCTTACGTGCGCTACTGCCTGCAATGGCATCGGCAATGCCCGGAACCAGCAAATTTGGCAGCACGCTTGTGTAAAGGCTTCCCGGGCCGACGACGATGGCGTCCGCCGACGCGATCGCGCTCAAGACATCTGGCAGCGGTTCAAGATCCTTTGGAACGAGTTCCAACAGTTCGATGCGGCCACCGGCCTCCGGGATCTTCGATTCCCCCTCGATCACGCTGCCATCCGCCAAATGAGCTCGCAAGCGAACGTCCTCGCGCACAGCGGGCAGGACCTTGCCACGCACCGCCAGAACCCGACTTGTTTCGCGGATCGCAGATTCGAAGTCACCCATGATGTGCGTCATGGCGGCGAGAAACAAGTTGCCGAAACTATGTCCTTCAAGCCCTTGTCCCGCTGGAAATCGAAACTGCAGCAAGCGCTCCAAAAGCGGCTCGGTGTCTGCCAGGGCAACGAGACAGTTACGAATATCGCCCGGTGGTGGCATGGCGAAGTCGTCGCGCAATCGCCCCGAACTTCCCCCGTCATCCGCAACCGTCACGACCGCCGTCAATTCAACCTGATATTCCTTCAAACCACGCAAGATGGTAGACAAACCAGTACCGCCGCCGATGGCGACGATTTTCAGGCGCCGCTCTTGCCAGCGCTGGCGCCGACGCGACTGCCGCATATCCGACCACCAGCCAAAGGCCAGCAACAGTACGGCCGCCAATAACACGGCCAGACCCAGCATCGTCGCATGCGGCCAGTGCGCCAAGCGGACCACGCCAGCCAAGATACCCATGCCAAAGCAGGCGATGGTCCATGCCAATAGCCACCACTGTCGCATGCTCAACCCTCCCGCCGAAAATCGCGATGCGTGAGCTCGACATCGGCCGCCTGCGCGAGATGATTCGCGATGTGTTTAGCAATGGCAACCGATCTATGCTTGCCACCCGTGCACCCGATGCCGACGACCAAGTGACTCTTCCCTTCACGCTGGTATTCGGGAATCAAAAAGTCGAGCATGTCTTCAGTCTTTTTAAGGAACTCCTGCGTCGCTGGCCACTGCATCACGTATTGATACACCGGAACGTCCTCGCCGGTGTACGGACGCAGCCCATCGATGTAGTGTGGATTCGGCAAAAAACGAACATCCAATACCATATCCGCATCCAGCGGCACCCCGTACTTGAAACCGAACGACATGACATGGACAGGCAAACGCATGACTCGCTCGACGAAACGTCGGCCAAGCTCCTGCTTAAGTTGATTGGCTGTCAGTTGACTCGTGTCGATCACGGCGTCGGCCGCCTGGCGCACTGCCGCTAAGGCCACGCGCTCCTCCTGAATGCTCTCCAGTAGACGGGCGCCTTGCGCGAGCGGATGCCGGCGACGCGATTCTTTGTAGCGACGGACCAGTGTCGCGTCGTCGGCATCGAGGAACACCAGTTGAACTTCAGCGTCCTTGCGTTCGCGGATCGCCTTAAGCGTCTGCAAAAGAGGTTCAAACAGCTCGCCTCCGCGCAGATCGCACCCGAACGCCATCTTCGCCAGCCTGCCGGATGCGTGTTCGGCCATGTCGAGCAAGCGCGGAATCAAGGCAGGCGGCAAATTGTCGACACAAAAGAAGCCAAAGTCTTCAAATGCCTGCATGGCGACCGACTTACCTGCGCCGGACATGCCGGTCAATACGACCGTTTGCAAGCGGCTTGTCACATCGCATCCCCCTCTTGCGCTGCCCCAAACGGCGGATCGAACTCATAATTGGCGGGATCCATCTCACAGGCGAGCAACTTGTGTTGAACGTCATATTCGAAGCGGCCGAAAAAGACGCGCTTATCGCCTTGATATTCGGCCGCAATGGTGCGCTTTAACATCAGCCGATCGCCTTCATCCATCGGCAAGCCGAGCATTTCATCCGGCCGTACGACGGCGAGCTTTCCTTCCCTATGTTGTGGCAACAAAACCCCACTCGCGCCGTACCCAACAAACTGTGCAATGAGCCGATGCTTCGGCTCCTCATCGGGACCACCTGCAATTCGAACCTGATATATCCCTCGCAATGCGGCATCCGTCAGCGTGATTCCCGTCTCTTCTGCAAATTCGCGCATGGCGGCTAGCCGCCATAACTCGTGTTCTTCCACCTTGCCACCCGGCAAATACCACCAACCGCGCCGCGGCTTGCACAACATGACAAACCCGTGTTCCCAAGGAACATAACAGTTCACAATCACTTGCAAGGCGTCCACCTCACTTGTGAAAAGCATAGCATTTCCGTGCCGAAGTATACCAGGGTAGAATACCCGGGGCAAAAAAAGGGGCGCCCGAAACGGGCGCCAAAAGCTTTATATCAAAAGGGGGTCAAATGTGCTACGGTTTCATCATAAGGGCTTCATGTTTCAATCGTGTTACAGCGAGGTGAAATTTCGATGACCAACAAACATTTTAGAGCTACCATGGCTGCCCGTACGACGTCCAATCTGAGCAACGCTGGACTCCTCACGACCGTACCTGCCATCGAGGCCGTCAAACGCCAAGTTTGAGCAGAATCTGTTCCAAGCGAGCGCTACACTTGCGTATGGACGAAGGCGACACGCTGAATTCTGCAGCTAATTCCCTTTGTATCACAGGAACTCCGTAATACCGCAAGACGATAAACAGAACGCTTGCCACCCAGATATCAGGTTTGCTGATCCGCCGGTTTGCATGTAGAAACATGTCGTACAAGTACATGTTCCACACCCGTTTAGCCTCTACAATTAATCTTTCGAGACTTTTGGTCGATAACCACTCGCATACACGCTCTGAGACGTAACGCCACTGCGGGTTCAGGTTGAGAATGACATCCGAACTGATGTCGTCGAGCGAAATCTCCTGCAGGGTTCCACTCTGCCAAACCTTCAACCTGCCCTTCGCCCCCATGCGTTTAAGAGCAACGACAGCATAAAGCCGCAAAGTGTCATCGATTTCAGGGCGCCCCAGGAAAAGCCGCAGAGCCTTTTCCGCATCGCTGTCCGCGACAACTGCGAGTGCGCGAATGACGCGCCGCCGTGTCTCATGATTGCCGTGGCGCAGCCCCCAATACAGCGAGGCACGCAAAAGCGGGTCGCGCCGCCACTCGTCCGGAGCCGACGACTTCAGCCTGTCTTTAACTTCTGCCAACTGAGCTTCGATAGGCAAGTCGAGCTGATATCCGACCCGGAAATTAGGAACTGCCCCGCTCCGAACGGTCATCAAGCGCTCCAAGTAGTATTCCGCTACGTGTCGATAATCGCGATGGCGCTTGAGCAACAACCAGTAGCGCTCTGCCGTCGCCCACTCGCCACAGTTGGCGGCAGCCGCCGCGATGGCATGAAGCAGGATGGGATCATCCAATTGGGCAACGTGAAGCAGTCTGCGAAATGCCACCATCGCCTCGCGATGCCAACCGATAATGCCGAGCGTCGTGCCAATTTTCATGGCAATATCAGGGTTTAGAGAAAACACTTTCGTTAACGGCTCTGCCGCCACCGCCAAAGCATCTTCCGCTCCGTAGTGCTTTAGCAAAAGAGCACGATTGCAAAGCGCATGCAGGTTGTCCGGCTGCCGTTCTAAAACCTCTTCGACCATCCTGAGCGCCTTGTCATGCTGCCCAGTGTAATAATAGGCCAGACACAAATTGTTACACGCCGCCAAATGTCCTGGATCTTCCTGCACAACTTGTTCCAGCCATTCGACTGCAGCCTCAAACTGTCCGTTTTCCAGAAAATAACGTCCATCCTTTACCGCAGATAAGTTATCGAGCTTTTCTTTCTCTTCTTGCCATTTCTGAAGAACTCGCCCGCCGCCAAACTCATCCACTAAGATGTCCAACATTTCCTCCGCATCGGCGGCATATTCGCCGTTCGGATCCATATCGAGATAACGCAGTACGTATTCTTCAGCGGTATCGTACTGCCCCATGTTTGCATAGTTGTTGGCAAGGTAAAACTGGCACTCAGCCATATTCGGATCCAAGTGGTTCAAGACGTGCTGCAGTACCTGATTCGATGCCTCAAAGTCGCCCATTTCGGACAGGACGCCTGCAAGGTTGCAATAGTTCACAGGATTGTCCGGTTCATATTCGACTGTTTTACGAAACGCCCTAAGCGCTCGCGGCAAGTCGTTGCGCTGCAAAAAGCGAACGCCGCGCTCAAAGAAGTACGATGCGTCAAATTCCATCGCAATCACGTTGGATCGACGGTCGGACGAATCTTGGCGATAATGACGTGTGTCCATACGTCCATACGCACCTCCTGCAACGCTGTCCGTTGTCTGCGAAACGGCCCTGCGTTGACAAGCCGGATTGCTGCTGAACCAACCGCAAGGACAAAGATTATGTGAACTGGTGGAAAAAGTATACCACATCAGAGACCGGTTGGCGAAGTACCTCAAGTAATTCGTCCATGTGGTATAATGAAGAATCAGCTTTGAGCGAAAGCACAGGGGGATTGACGTGAAATCCATTAAGCATGCAATTGCCACTGCGGTCGCAGAACACACAGGATTTCCCGCAGCGGACATTGTCAACCTGATTGAATACCCACCAAACCCAGAGCTTGGGGATCTCGCATTGCCATGTTTCCAGTTCGCCAAACAACTGCGGAAGAACCCGGCGTTGATCGCATCCGAATTGGCGGACAAGCTCGCCGGGATAGACGGTATCGGCAATGCGAACGCCCAGGGGGGATACCTCAACCTGACTTTGGAGCGCTCGACATATGCCCTTAGTATCGTGGACCGAGCCCTTCAGTCTGTGCACGATTTATTTTCTGAAGAACGTGGCACAGGGCATACCGTTGCCGTCGATTATTCGGCACCCAACATCGCGAAACCCTTCGGCGTTGGCCACCTGCGTTCCACCATCATCGGACAGGCCATCGTCCGCCTCATGCGCGAAGATGGATATCGGGTAGAAGGTGTCAACCATCTCGGTGACTGGGGCACCCAATTCGGTAAAAATATTGCCGCCTACCTCAAGTGGGGCGACGAAGAAACCGTACGCAAGAACCCAGTGCGAGAACTGTTTAAGCTGTATGTTCGTTTCCACGAAGAGGCACGTGAGCATCCTGAGCTTGAAGACGAAGGACGATATTGGTTTAAGCAACTGGAAGAGGGACACGAGCAGGCAAATCGACTGTGGCGCTGGTTTATTGATGAGAGCCTGCGCGCCTTTCAAGAGACGTACAAGACGCTCGGCGTCGAGTTTGACCACTACCTTGGCGAGAGCTTTTACAACGACAAGATGGACGCTATTGTCGACGAATTACGGGCCAAAGGGTTGCTTGTCGAAGACGATGGCGCCGAAGTCGTCGATCTATCTGCCTACGATATGCCGCCTTGCATCATCAAGAAGTCAGACGGAACTTCCATTTATGCAACGCGCGATCTCGCTGCTGCCGACTATCGCCATCGCGTGCTTGGGGCGGACACACTCGTCTACGTGGTCGGGGCAGAACAGAAGCTTCACTTCCAGCAGGTATTTAAGGTCTTAGAGTTGCTTGGACGCGACTACGCCAAACGCTGTACACACGTCGCATTCGGCCTGATGAAATTTAACGGTGAACGCCTATCCACGCGCCGCGGCCATGTTGTGTATCTCGAAGACGTACTGAACAAGGCTATTGAGGAAGCCAAGCGGATCATTCAGGAGAAAAATCCGAATTTGGCCGATCAAGACGGTGTGGCTCGCAGTGTTGGCGTCGGTGCCGTCATTTTTAACGATCTGAAGACCTATCGCATTCACGAAGTCGACTTCCGTTACGAAGACGTGCTCAACTTTGACGGCGAAACGGGGCCATATGTCCAATACACGCATGCACGTGCTTGCAGCGTGTTGCGCAAGGCAGGAACCGATGCCCAGCCTTTGAACTGGCCGACACAGGTGCAGCCAGACGACGTCGAGTGGGCGCTTATCCTGCGCTTGGCGCAAGCCGGGGAAGCTTTAGCGCGGGCGGTCGACGAGTTTGATCCATCGGTCATGGCTCGCTATGTCCTGCACGTCTGCCACGCATTCAACCGTTTTTACCACAACAACCCGATTCTCCAAGCGGACGATCCGCTGCGCGCGGCACGTCTCGCCCTCACTCAGGCAACGCGCAATGTCATCGCCAAGGCGCTCTACCTGATTGGCCTTGACGCTCCACAAGAGATGTAAAAAGGCGGTGGGCTCTCCCACCGCCTTGCCCTTAGATTCCGGTCTGTGATGCAATCACCTGCTCCAATTCTTGCGTAAACGCCTTCGCCGCGTCTAAGCCCATTCCCTTTAAGCGAAAGTTCATCGCCGCGACTTCGACAATCACGGCCAAGTTGCGCCCGGGCCGTACAGGCACCGTCACTTTTGGTACCTCGAGATCGAGAATTTTCATCGTCTCCATATCGATGCCAAGACGGTCGTACGCGTGATTCTCTCGCCAAGCCTCAAGGTGAATGACCATCGAGATGCGCTTGTGTGTGCGCACCGCACCTGCCCCGAAAAGCGTCATGGCGTTCAGCACACCAAGTCCGCGAATTTCGAGCAAATGTTGCAAAAGCGGCGGCGCACTACCAACCAAGCTTTCATCTGAAATTTGACGAATGACCACAGCATCGTCGGCAACCAAACGATGCCCGCGCTTAATGAGTTCCAATCCCGTCTCACTCTTGCCGATGCCGCTCGATCCCGTAATCAAAATGCCGATTCCGTACACGTCGACAAGCACACCGTGCTGCAGGGTCTCCGGTGCCAAACGCTCTTCCAAATAGTTTGAGATGGCGGCCGTCAGACGCGTCGTTACCATATTGGTGCCCAACACCGGGATGTGCTTGGATGTAGCTTCGGCAAGCAGCACAGGTGGCGGCGTATCACCCCGCGTGATCAAGATGCAAGGCGTCTGTTGATAGGAGCAGAACGCAAAAACGCGCAACGCTTTTTCCTTTTCATTCATTCCACGCAAAAACGAGAGCTCCGTTCGCCCGAGGATTTGCACGCGCTCGGCGGGATGATAGCGAAGATAGCCTGCCAACGCCAACCCCGGCCGGTTGATGTCGCGCGTATAAATCATCTTATCCAAATCCGCGTCGTCATTAAAAACGCGGAGATCGAGATCCTTGACCAACTGCGAAACGCTCACACCACGCGGTTGCCCCAAAAGACACCCTCCTTTTCACCACAACTAGACCCGTCCCGCCGTGTCGGTAAAGCCATCAACCTACGACCGTACGGCCGCATTGCGCAATTTATCCATACGTGCGCGATCGCGCTCGAGGATGGGACCAAGAAAGCGCCCTGTATGAGATGCTGGGACAGCACACACCGCTTCCGGAGTGCCTTCTGCCACCAACTGACCACCTCGGCTGCCACCTTCCGGCCCAAGATCAATCAAATAATCGGCCGTTTTGATGACATCCAAATTGTGTTCAATGATGAGCACTGTGTCCCCATTGTCAACGAGACGATGAAGCACGGTCAATAGCCGCTCAATGTCAGCGACATGCAGTCCTGTCGTAGGCTCGTCGAGAATGTACAACGTGCGTCCCGTGCTTCGACGGTGTAACTCTGAGGCCAATTTTACGCGCTGCGCCTCGCCTCCAGACAATGTGGTCGCTGGTTGCCCCAAACGGATATAACCGAGCCCCACGTCCATGAGCGTCTGTAATCGGCGCTGGATGCGCGGAATATTTTCGAAAAACGTGCACGCATCCTCCACGGTCATGTCGAGCACCTCCGCGATATTCTTGCCTTTAAATCGGACCTCGAGCGTCTCACGGTTGTACCGCTTGCCCTTGCACACCTCGCACGGAACGTAGACGTCAGGCAAAAAGTGCATCTCGATTTTAATGATGCCGTCACCCTTGCACGCCTCGCAGCGCCCACCGCGAACGTTAAATGAGAAGCGGCCCTTTTTGTATCCTCGCATCTTTGCTTCGTTCGTCGAGGCAAACAAGTCGCGGATGTCGTCAAACACCCCTGTATACGTCGCAGGATTGGATCGCGGTGTACGACCGATAGGCGATTGGTCGATATCGACGACCTTGTCCAAATGCTCCAACCCTGTAATGACATCGTGGGCACCAGGCCGCACACGCGCTCGGTTGAGGTCACGTGCCAAGGCTTTGTGCAAAATCTCATTGACCAATGTCGACTTGCCCGACCCCGAGACGCCTGTCACACATGTGAACACACCAATAGGTATTTTGACATCGATACCCTTCAGGTTGTTTTCACGAGCCCCTTTCACCACCAACCATCGATCTCCAGGCCGCCTGCGCTCATCCGGCACCGGGATGAAACGGCAACCTGACAAAAACTGGCCGGTCACAGAATTGGGATCGCGCATAACCTCAGCGGGCGTCCCCTGACTCACCACTTCGCCGCCATGAATGCCGGCACCCTTGCCCATGTCGATGATATAATCGGCCGCCAGCATGGTGTCCTCGTCGTGCTCGACGACAATCAAGGTGTTGCCGAGATCGCGCATATGCTCCAACGTCCGGATGAGACGCTCATTGTCGCGCTGATGTAGGCCGATGCTGGGCTCGTCCAAAATGTAGAGAACGCCCATCAGTGACGATCCAAGCTGTGTCGCAAGACGAATGCGCTGCGCTTCACCGCCTGACAGTGTCCCCGCCGAGCGCGCCAAGGTCAGGTAATCCAATCCCACGTCGCGCAAAAAGCCGAGCCGACTCTCAATCTCCTTTAAAATTTGGCGAGCAATATGCATTTCCTTTTCGGATAGTGTCAAATCGCCGAAGAATGCTAACGCATCCCCCACAGACATTTCGGTGACATCCGCAATATTTCTGCCCCCGATGAGGACCGCCAGGCTCTGCGGCTTCAACCGCTTGCCATGACAGGCAGGACAAGGCTTAGCGCTCATAAACGACTCGATAAACTCACGAATGGAATCTGAAGCCGTCTCCCGATGGCGCCGCTCCAAGTTCGGAATGACACCCTCAAACGGAATCTGTGCCGTCTTGTGCTGACCAAAGTCGTTTTCATAAGCAAAGCGTATAGTTTCCCCGTTGCCATAGAGCAACTTGTGCAACGCTTCGTCTGGCAACTCTGCGACCGGCACCGTAACATCGATCCCGAATGATTGGCAGGCGGCCCGTAATAGCTCTGGGTAATAGTTTGAAAAGGAACCCGCCCATGGAACGATAGCGCCATCGTCAATACTGAGCGCTGGGTTGGGCACCACCAACTGCTCGTCCACCTCCATATTGACGCCCAGGCCCAAACACGTGTCACAAGCGCCAAACGGACTGTTGAACGAAAACATGCGAGGCGCGAGTTCCTCCACCGAAAAGCCACAATTCGGACACGCCGCATTTTGGCTAAACAACATTTCCTCGCCGTCGATCACGTCAACCAACACAATGCCACCCGAAAGCCCGAGTGCAGCCTCCAATGAATCGGCTAAACGACTGGCAATATCATCGCGAACGACGAGGCGATCAACCACGACTTCTATGCTGTGCTTGCGGTTCTTTTCCAGTTGAATGTCGTCTTCAAGCTCGCGAACCTCGCCATCGACGCGCACACGGACATAGCCTGCCTTGCGCATCTGCTCAAATACCTTCTGATGCTCGCCCTTGCGCCCACGCACCACGGGAGCCAGAACCTGCAATCGTGAACGTTCAGGCAACTTCACAATGCGGTCGACCATTTGCTCCACCGTCTGCGATTGGATAGGAATATGACAATTCGGACAGTAGGGACGCCCCACCCGCGCAAACAGCAAACGCAAATAATCATAGACTTCTGTCACCGTGCCAACTGTCGAACGCGGATTGCGGCTGGTCGTCTTCTGATCAATGGAAATGGCCGGCGATAGTCCATCGATGCCATCGACATCCGGCTTGTCCATCTGACCGAGGAACTGTCGTGCATACGCAGAGAGCGACTCGACATAACGTCGCTGTCCTTCGGCATAAATCGTATCAAACGCGAGCGACGACTTGCCCGATCCGCTCAGTCCCGTGATTACCACAAACTTGTCGCGCGGGATTTTGACGTCGATGTTTTTCAAATTGTGCGCACGTGCGCCGCGCACGTAGATGAAATCCTGAGGCATCTCGTTCTTCCCTTCCTCCCACGCTTGCGATCACGATGCATCCATCAATTCGGCAATCATATCGCGCAACTGGGCAGCGCGCTCAAACTCCAAGGCCTTCGCCGCCTCACGCATCTGCTGCTCCAGCTTGGCAATTAGCTCTTTGCGTTCACGCCCTTTAAGAGCTTGTGCCTGTTCGGCGACCGCTACATACTCCTCATGGGTGTCCGCTACCTTCGTCGTCTCGACGACATCACGGACTGCTTTGCGAACGGTCGTCGGCGTGATGCCGTGCTCTTCGTTGTACGCAATCTGTTTAGCTCTGCGTCGCTCCGTCTCGTCGATTGCGATCCGCATCGAATCTGTAATTTGATCCGCATACATAATGACCGTGCCATTGGCGTTGCGAGCGGCGCGTCCAATCGTCTGAATGAGCGACCGATGCGCGCGCAAAAAACCTTCTTTATCAGCGTCGAGAATGGCAACGAGCGATACCTCAGGCAAATCAAGGCCTTCGCGAAGCAGGTTGATGCCAACCAGCACGTCAAATGCGCCCTTGCGCAAATCGCGAAGAATCACCATGCGCTCAATGGTCTTGATATCGGAGTGCAGATACCTCACTTTAATGCCGATTTCCTTGAGGTAATCCGTCAAATCCTCGGCCATTTTCTTAGTCAGCGTCGTGACAAGTACGCGCTCATCGCGGCGGATGCGGTCGCGAATCTCGCCGACGAGATCGTCAATTTGCCCTTTAATTGGGCGGACGTGAATGATGGGATCCAGTAATCCCGTCGGGCGAATAATCTGTTCGACAATGCGCTGCTGGTGCTCCTCCTCATACGGCCCCGGCGTTGCACTGACGTAAATACACTGCCCGACTGCGCGCTCGAACTCCTCAAACGTCAAAGGGCGGTTGTCCGCCGCAGACGGAAGCCGAAAGCCATGTTCGATCAACGTCAGCTTACGCGTTCTGTCACCGCCATACATCCCTCGGATCTGTGGCAGGGTGACGTGCGACTCGTCGATTAGCGTCAAAAAGCCCGGCGGGAAATAGTCGAGGAGCGTGTTCGGAGGTTCGCCTGCAGCACGGCCTTCCAGATGTCTGGAGTAATTCTCGATACCTGAGCAAAATCCCATCTCCAGCATCATCTCGATATCGTACATCGTTCGCTGTTCAAGCCGTTGTGCCTCAAGCAACTTATCTTGCGAACGCAACTCGTGCAGCCGCTCGCGTAACTCCTCACGAATGCGCTCGATGGCCGCCTCTAGTCGAGGCCGCGATGTGACAAAGTGCGAGGCCGGGAAGATGCTGAAGTGATTGCGCCTGGCCACGACTTCGCCTGTGACTACGTTGATTTCCGAAATGCGATCAATCTCGTCGCCAAACAGTTCGACCCGAATGGCATGCTCGTCGCGGGACGCCGGAAAAATCTCGACAACATCACCACGCACGCGAAATGTACCACGAATGAAATTGATGTCGTTGCGCTCGTACTGCATATCTACTAAGCGCCGTAACATCTGGTTGCGATCCATCGTCGCCCCAACGCGCAACGACAATACATGCTGGCTATATTCTTGCGGGCTACCAAGACCATAAATTGCAGACACACTGGCAACCACAAGCACGTCGTTGCGTTCGAGGATGGCAGCCGTCGCGGAGTGCCTCATTTTATCAATCTCGTCGTTGATCTTCGCGTCTTTTTCGATATAGGTATCTGTGGATGGAATGTACGCCTCCGGCTGATAATAATCGTAGTAACTGACGAAATACTCGACTGCGTTGTTTGGAAAAAATGCTCGAAACTCTGCTGCCAATTGTGCTGCCAGCGTTTTGTTGTGAGCGATCACAAGAGTCGGCCGATTCAACTCGGCAATAATATTGGCCATGGTAAACGTCTTACCTGAGCCGGTAACGCCAAGCAGCGTCTGATGGCGCAACCCGCTGTCCACACCGTCGACCAACTGCTCAATGGCTGCTGGTTGATCACCTTGCGGACGATAGTCTGATACCAACTCAAATTTCCCCGGCAGGTTCTGCACTTCCATCCCCCCCTGACCACAAACACACGTTCGCCACTGTACACAATATCACCGAAACGCCAAAAAGGGAACGAGCGTTCCCTATCCAGCGGCACTATTCCATTCACATCAATCGAATCTCATTATAAAGAAGTGGGGAATCCTGTTCAACGAACTGCGGAGGAAAATCAGGAAGGTCTAGGGGCTTGCAAACACGCTCTGCCGCACAACTTAGTTACCGGCAGGCAGTGTTTGTGCGGTTCCCGGCGAGTACGCTTTTCGTAATACGACAATGTTAACTCGACGGTTCGCCTGACGCCCTGCAGGCGTGTTATTTGGTGCGACGTTATGGTATTGTCCATATCCCATACCTGCCAAGCGGGTTGGATCGATCCCATGATTACTCAAAAACCGTACAACACTCATCGCCCGAGCCGCCGATAACTCCCAGTTCGATGGGTAAATGGGGGTGTCAATCGGCTGCGTATCTGTATAGCCTTCCACCACGATACTATTGGTGATTTGCTTGAAAAATGGGACAAACCCCGAAATGATGTGTTGTGCACCAGGGAGTAACACGGCTTGTCCCGTGTTAAACAACGCCACGTCACGCATCGTGATTTGCACACCGCGTGCTTGATCTTCCACCTGAACTTCACCATTCAAATGGTGTGCAGAGATATATTGCTGTATCTCTTTAAACAATTGGTCCAACTGCTGCTGATCTTGCAACGACGACTGCGATTGATTTTGTGCTGTCTGCTTAGATGCGCCATTCGGGGCGGTCAAGTTGTCGGGAAACTGCGTCCCGTTGTTCTGATCACCACTGTTCAGCAACGCGGTCGTCCCCATTCCATTGAGTGGAATCTGCTGTCCGGGATGTAGCGCCTGATACAACGACTGAGCCAACGTCGCAAACCGCGTTTTATCGATTGTCGACATCGCAAACATCACGATAAAGAAAACCAACAAGAGCGTGATCAAATCGGAATACGTAACCAACCAGCGTTCGTGATTTTGGTGTTTTTTAGGCCTCTTGCGCCGCGCCACTGGTGACACCCGCCTTCTTGTCTGTCCGCTCAGAAGCCGCCAGGAATGACATCAACTTCTGGCGCAACACATTTGGGTTCTCGCCAGCCTGAATCGACAAGATGCCTTCCACAGTCATCTCGCGTTCAAGAATTTCCTCCTGCGAACGCACACGCAACTTGTTCCCTATTGGCATCCAAAACACGTTTGCACTGGCCACACCGTATAAGGTCGCGATAAACGCTGTGGCAATTTCGGGTCCTAGTTTACTCACATCGCTCAGGCTACCAAGCACGTGTACCAGGCCCATGACCGTACCGATAATGCCCATCGTCGGTGCAAACCCTGCAGCAGACTCAAACAGATTGATACCAACTTCATGGCGCTGCTCAATATAGGAAATCTCCGTCTCGAGCATCTCTTTGACCAATTCCGGATCGATCCCGTCAACAATTAGGCGTATACCGTTGCGAATAAACGGATCCTCAAACGAATCGACGTGGTCTTCCAAAGCAAGGATCCCTTCTCTGCGAGCCATTGTCGCCAAATCGACCAACTGTTCGATGGTTGCGTGGGGGTCACGCTTCGGGGCCATAAATGCGATTCGTAAGTAACGGATAATGGACGTAAAGGATTTCATTTTATTGGACAGCAAAGTCGCACCAATCGTGCCCCCAAACACAATCAACATCGCCGGCGGCTGAATCAGCGCACCAAGCGCTCCTTTGTCCAAAACATAGCCGCCGACCAAGCCTACGACGGCAATCACCAAACCTAATATCGTTGCGAGATCCATACACTCGCCTCCTCCTCCGGCCAACGGCAGACAGTCATTCCGCCTGTGGTTGCGTCACCGTAACATGTGGCTTTTTCGCACGGCGCAAGTAGATTGTTTCAAGAAACCCAAATGGGCGGATCAAACGGAGTGCTGGCTCGTCGCTGGAGACAACCAGGAGAAGGCCGAGATCGTGCCGCTCGCCCTCGAAAATGGGACTACTCAGCAGGCGAACTTCCCCATCCGCATCTAGCACTTGAAATCGTGCATACGCCGGGTTTTGTTCCATGGCGAAGTGAATATCATACTCGGTATGTACCGGCGACTGATTGACATGCGTGACAATCTCGCCTGGTCGAATGCCAATTTTGTCGCTCAGTGAACCACGAATCGTATATAGCACGCGCACGCCCCGATTGTTTGGCGTGTATAGCGGCTCCACAGCCGCGTCAATCCGCCGCCAAAGGAAACGAAATACTTCAGCGATGAGGATGAGTGCAACGGCAGCCCAAACCGCCAAAAGCGGAGCGTACAGGCGGGCAAGCACAAAACCAGCCGCTGCCACCATTGCGCGCACCAAGTCAAACCAGCGAACGTGCGTCAGCGCTCCTTGCGGCCGGAGGCCTGTGAATACGGCGTGGAGTCCGAACACCAGCGGCAAGATTCCGATTTCGATGGGCTGACCTAGAGGCATCCGCCAGGGATGGAAGCCGGACTGCCACATCAAGGCATGCCCCCCCAAAGGATGCATCCATACAGCCACAGGCATGGCATAACCCAGTTGCAGTTTGAGCGCACCAATCCGCCTGCCCCGTCGCGACGTGAGCAGGGCCGGCAGTATGGCGTCGCGCACGCCCCAAAACGTCATGATGCATTCGGCACAACAACTCACAGCGACAATCGCCAGCCATGCACCAATCGGAAAGGATTCAACCACGTGCAACCATGACCATCCGATTACACGCGATAGATGTGCCTGGCGAGCGCAAAATGAGATGACTGCGGCGGCTGCGACTGCAAATGGCGTCGCCGCAAAGCGTGATCGGATCACGCCGAGCACAATCGACATGGCACTCACATAGGCTATCGACTGCCACGTCACGGAGACACCGCAAGCAAACAGCGCGATGGACCCGACCAAACCAACCAGACAGGCCCTTGCGTAGCGCAAAATGAGCGTCTGACCGATGCGCGTCACACGAATACCAAACCATTCACGCTCGCTGCGGACATTGCGAACGAGGTCCCAAATGACGAAGCCTGTCGACAAATAGTGTAACGGATTGAGCAAGAATGACAGTATAGCGATTGATACAATCGCCCACCACCCATTCGCCGTCAGATGCATGCGGACGTATCCCTTCTCGACTGATGCGCGAACTCATTGGCTCCCTTAGACTCGCAGGAAGCGGCGAACAGACATCACGCCTCCCCACAGCCCGATGAACAGGCCGATGGCCAACAAAATCACGGCGAGTTTAACACCGAGATCCCCGGCCTGCACCAACGGGAAAGCAAGCCCGCTAAACACTCCTTTGGCGCGAATATACAGCGATCGGTAGCCGTAGACAAGCACCAATACGGGAACGACCGCCCCGACCAAACCGATAAGCATTCCTTCTACGATAAACGGCCACCGAATGAACCAGTTTGTCGCCCCGACCAGCTTCATGATTTCGATCTCGCGGCGCCGTGAAAAAATCGTAATGCGAATCGTATTCGAAATGAGGAACATCGACGTGATGAGCAAGGCCACGACGAACACGACACCGACGTCACGGACGATGGCTAACGTTCGGAAAATGGCCGCAGCCAACTGGTGTGGATCTCGCACCGTGGCAACCCCTTGAATTTCTTCAACCTGTCGAGCAATCCGGTCAATCTGATGCGGATCAGCGGGTTTGACGACTAGCTGTATCGGCAACGGATTCTGTTTGAACGCATTGAGAACGTCGCCCATCTCAGACCCCAGTTCCTTCTTCATCTGCGCCAGGCCCTCGTTCTTCGAGATCACCTGCACGGACTCCACACCAGGCAGGGCCTTGATTTGAGCGGCAATCGCACTACCTGTCTGCTGCGTCGCATTCACGTTGAGAAAAGCACTGAACTCCAATTGCGAAGTTACATCCGTCGACATTTGTGCGACGTTGAACGTGAGAATGAGCGAAAACCCTAGCACCGCAAGCGTCACGATAACCGCACTCATCGATGCGAACGACATCCAGCCATTGCGGATGACGTTTTTGATCCCTTCTCGCAGATGCCGGAATATCCTACTCATCATATCCGTAATACCCTTTCTCCTCGTCTCTGACGATCACGCCGTTTTCAATGGCAATAACGCGCCTCCGCATCGAATTGACAATTTCCCGGTTGTGCGTAGCCATCACAATGGTCGTACCACGATCATTGATGTGTTGAAACAACCGCATGATACCCCACGATGTGTCCGGGTCCAAGTTGCCCGTCGGTTCATCGGCGATGATCACCGCCGGGTTATTCGCGAGCGATCTCGCAACCGCCACGCGTTGCTGTTCACCGCCAGATAGTTGAGAAGGCAGCATGTCCATCTTGTCCTCCAAACCGACCTGGCTCAGAACTTCTCGCACCCGCTTACGGATTTGCTTGTGCGACAAGCCAATCACCTCGAGTGCAAATGCGACGTTTTCAGCCGCAGTCAGCTTAGGGAGTAATTTGAAATCCTGAAAGACGACCCCGATACTCCGGCGGAGCAACGGAATTTTGTGATCCTTCAGGCGCTCGATGTTGAATCCATTGACGAAAATGTGTCCGCGGGTCGGACGGACTTCTCTGTACATTAATTTGATAAATGTCGACTTCCCGGCACCGCTGGGTCCGACGACGTAAACGAACTCTCCCTTTTGAATCTGCACAGAGATGCCATTCAGGGCCTGCGTACCGTTCGGGTACTCCTTCCATACATCCTGCATTTCAATCACTGCGCAAATCGACTCCTCTGTCACACAATAAATCGGTTTAGGTTTACGTCGGCAAGTCCGCCTGTCGGGCAAAAAATCACCATCACCCTCTACACAAAGGAGACAGTTCGACGCGATCCGGCAAAATTCCTGTTGTTAAAACTTGACCAACCTGCAAACATTGTTCGGCAAATTAGAGATCGCGCAGCTGCACGACGAGTTTGTCCGTCGTGAAGGCATCCACGACCTCCCAATCGATCCACTCGGCAACCCCATGCGTCTGCCGCACACGTAGAATTCCAGGTTTCTCAAAGCGAATTGGTTCTTTGAGAATGTCGTGTTCGAAATAGCGATCACTGGGGCCAGTGTCGGTTGGGAAAACCATGCCTGGAAGGGCACAAACCGCAAGATTGTGCAAGCGTCCTACACCTGTTTCGTACATGCCTCCACACCAAAGGCCAATCTTATACTGCTGCGCAACCTGATGAGCACGTATAACTTCACCAATCCCGCCAAGACGACCAGGCTTTATGTTGACAATACGACACGCACCAATCTTGGCCGCCCGCCGCACATCTTCAGCGCTGCGTATGCTCTCATCCAGACATATAGACGTTTGCAACCGGGCCTGAAGTTCAGCGTGATCGACCATATCGTCGTAGGCAAGCGGCTGCTCAATCATCATAAGAGCCAAGCGATCCAGTTCTAACAGGCGGTCCATGTGATCGAGACGGTATGCACTGTTTGCATCAGCCATCAGTGCAACATCGGGGAATGCTTTGCGAATAGCAAGAAGCGGGTCACGGTCTGCCTCTGGCGAGATTTTTAGTTTAATCCGCCGATAACCTTCCTGTAGAGCCCGCTCTACGCGCAAGAGCAATTTTTCCATAGAAACCTGGATGCCAATGCTAATACCTACATTGATCTCCTCGTACACACCGCCTATGAGCTTTGTCATGGACGTATCGTGCTCCATCGACCACAGATCCCAAAACGCCATCTCCACGGCAGCTTGTGCCATCTTGTTACCACGAATGTCCGACCAGATCTCCGTCAAAGTGTCTGGCTCCAGCGTCTTCTGGCGTTGTGCCCGTGCAAGCCGTGGGAGCAGATGATGGCGAATGACGTGCCACGCAGTCGCGACCGATTCCTCGGTGTACGTCGGTTCCCGCATGGCGACACATTCTGCGACACCCATGGCGCCGCTATCGCTTTGCAACTCGATCAGGATCGCGGTCTTCATTCGGTGCTCCCCATAAGCAGTCCGCATTGGCTCGACAAGTGGGATTTCTAATCTACGAAACGTACAGGATGCAATCATATTGTCGATGCCCTCCTGGTATACCATCAAGTCTTCGATTACTTTGAAGTTGGCCTGATCCGGCCACTGGATTCACATTTGTATAGTGTAGCAATCTTCGTACGGAACTACAGTCAAATCTGGAGAATGAAGTGGAGAACGCGAGCGTGATCGTAGGCAGAATGAAACCGGGGTCAGTTTTGGCAAACCGGCTGATAGAAGGATGCAACAAAAACAGGACTGCCTTATAGATCATACGATCCATAAGGCAGTCCGATTGTCCGGTTACTTCACAGGTTTCAGGTGATCCATGATAATGGCAGCAGACTGGAACGTATATGGCGCCGGATTGATCCACAGGTTGTTCTTCGTCGGCCACCCTGTGAATTTCGCATCGTTATACTCATACCACAGCTCGCCATCGAAGATTGGAATTACAGGTAGTTGCTGCGTTACGATCGACTCAACCTTATACAAAGCCTGCTTTTGTTGAGACACATTTGTAGTCGCAGCAAACTGCGTAAGTGCCGCATCAACCGCTGGATTTCGATACTGCTCAATGTTGAAATTGCCCTTCGAATCGAGCATATCGTAATAAATCGTATACGGCGTAGGGCCTTCATTTGTCCAAGACAACGCGAGATCGTAATGCGGTTTCAATCCTGCCCCGGGATTGATGAGATTGTAATACGCAGAGAATTGTTGTTGAACAACGTTAATGTTAATACCGATCTGCTGCAACTCTTGCTTAATGAGGAGCGCATCTTCGTCCCAGTCACTCCACCCTGTAACCGTAAGCAACTGGAATGATAATTCCTTTCCGTCTTTAGCGAAAATCCCATGACTATCCCGACGGAACCCGGCCTTCTCCAGAATTTGCACAGCCTTTGCGTCATTCACGGTGAACGACTTGCCAGTCCCCTGCAGATTTGGATTCAACCACGACATCTGCGAAGGAATCAAGCTGGTTGGCACCGGAAGTTGTGAGTATCCTGTTTCACCTTTCGACTGAATCACATTGCGATTAATCGCAAGATTAATGGCCTCCCGAACAGGTAGCTGACTCAACAAAGGGTTGTTAAAGTTCGGATACATCTCTACTACGCTGCCGGCCGCAAAGTAATAGTGATTATGCTTCGGATCCGCAGAGACATAGGTCTTCTGAATATCGGGAATATCAATGCCGGACCAGTCAATCTCACCGCTGGCCAATGCCAAGTCGGCAGTTTGGTTGCTCGTGTATGCAGGATACTTCACGTACTGAACCTTCGGCACACCCCCGTAATAGAGTTTGTTCGCTTCAAACGTATACATCTGGGGTGAGAAGGAAACAAGCTTGAAAGGGCCGCTACCGATGGCTTTCTGCCACGGCAATTTTACTTTCGTAGGATCACCCAGTGACTTCCACTCGTGTTCCGGCACGATATAAGTCGAACCTAGTACGTATTGCTCCGCAAACGGAATGTCAACGGCTTTGAAAGTAAACACAAGTTTAGAATTGCCAACCGCCTTCACACTCTCCAACTGCGACCAGACGTTATTCGTATCGGCTGCGGGATACTTCTTCAGTTCATTAAATGTGAATACAACGTCTTGAGCCGTGAACTTCACACCGTCAGACCACTTCGCATTCGGTTGCAAATTAACGGTCAACGTCTTGTTTCCATTACTAAACGCATAGCTCTTACCGAGTAGATTGAAAGTCTTGCCGGTGACGCTATCAAAATAGAACAGCGTCTCGTAAATGTTACCGAACGTCCCGTCATTGGTACTCGGATCAAAAGGATTGAAGCTATCAGCGAAGTTACCCTTGGGGCTCGTGAGTACGGTCAGAGTTGAAGCCGACGGACTTGTAGATGCGGAAGCGCTTACCTCTTTGGTAGAAAGAGTGGGTTGTGACGAACCACCCTGTGCAACCCCGGCGTACGCGCCACCAGCGACCACAACGGCCGCTGCAACAGCGATGCCAGCCACGTGTTTCTTTTTCATTTCTAATCCCCCTTGTAACAAGACCAAATGTCGGCGAATCTTACTTTTATTCGCCACGCCAACTAACTAAATCGATTTATATTGATCATAGCGGCTTACGCATACGTTTTCAATACCATTTTCACAAAAAATCAACATCCTCATATTGTATAAGATATAAACTATAGGTCCCACACCCATAGTACCGATACGCTTTCGACGTCTCCTACAGATGCACTCGGCTAGGATGAGCTTTTGTTTTCGGGGATGTGGGCGGGGAATGGTGCATATAGCAAAACAGAGCCAGGCAACTTCGCCTGACTCTGTTCTCTCTTGCCTGGCAACGACCTACCTTCCCAGTCCCTCTCGAGACAAGTATTCTCGGCGCTGGAGGTCTTCACGTCCGTGTTCGGGATGGGTACGGGTGTTTCCCCTCCGCTATGGTCACCAGACTA
>NZ_FNOJ01000032.1 GCF_900107035.1 Alicyclobacillus hesperidum
CATCCCTTGCCCGTGGAGGAGATGTGGGGCCTGAAACGGCGGGCGGAAGTCCTGCGGCGCAAGTTCAAGTGCGAGACGATCGGCGACGTCGCGCGCCTGCCCGTCGGGGTGCTCAAGGCCGAGTTTGGCGTGTGGGGGGAAGTCATCCACCGATGGGCGAATGGAATCGACTGGAGCGACATCAACCCGCATAGTTACCGCGCACCACACAAAGGCTTCTCCCATCGCACGACGTTGCCGCGGGACTTCTACGAGCGCAACGAGGTCGCCGTCGTCATCCTAGAATTGCTGGACGAGGTATGCCATCGTCTCCGGCAGGCGCATCAAGCCGGCCGCCGTGTGGGCCTCGGGCTTACGTATGAAGTACTCACTGGAGGGTTCTATCGGGCCAAGACCCTTCCGCGCGCCACGAACGACCCGGGAGAGTTGTATCCGGTGCTCCTGGCCCTACTCGACGAACATTGGGATGGTTCCGGCGTGCGGGCCGTGTCGGTGAGCGTGGACATGCTGCAATTTCGAGAGACCGTCCAGTTGTCGCTGTTTGAGAACGTGCCGGCGCGGACACGGCTGTACGAGACGATGGACGAGATTCGCGCGCGCTATGGCGAGACATCCATCATGCGCGCGGTCAGCCTGACGCGCGCGGGACAGCTACGTGAACGGAGCATGCGCATTGGAGGGCATTACGCATGAACATTCGAGACGGGAACATTTTCGAGTCCATGCGGCTTGTGCTCCCTGAGCATCGAGCGCTCATGGCGCAAATCCAGCGTGAACGGATGAAACGGAAGCGACCAGTGCTTACCGAGGAGCGCTTGGAGGAGATGCAATACACGCTCAGCGAGGCGATTCGCAAGGGGCGTGCCGTGCGCGTGACGGTGTTTACGCCGGAACGGGATGTGGTGCTGGTGGGCAGCGTGTCAGTGCGCGGTCGGGAGTTGCGAGTGCGAACGGTCAACGGCGTGCGTGTCGTGGATGTGCGGGATGTGATCGGGGTGGAGGCGGTGAACAGCGACTCAAGGTAATTTGGATATTGTCGGTGCATCTTATGTGTTTGGGAAGGGCAACGCGCGTGGTTGCCATGGCCGCTAGCGGAGGTGGAGCTGGCGGCACATCTTTAGTCGTTAAGAAGAGATTCCAAAGCCAATACCTTATATTTGAGAGTTTTAAACTTACTTTCGTGTCTTTTCCTCACAAAACCATTACATACATGCATCAGGTTATTCAAAATCGAACGCTCCGTCCCATAAAACCAATCGAGAACACGCGCCTGCGTCTCATTGACCAAGCGCATTCCTTATTAGCTCGTGACCTCACTTTCTTGCACAGGCACGTATTTGCCGTTCGGTGTCCGCTTCGCCGAGCCTTCGGCCACGAGGCGCTTCAACATCGGCGACGTGCGTGACGACGCTTGCTGATAATCAAACCCAAGCGCGAGACCAATCTCTGTCGGCCCGATGGGACGCTGGTGCGTGTCGTAAAGCTCCCGCAATTTTGCCGCTACAGCCTCGTACATCAACGTGTTCGCCATATCCTCGCCTCCTGAGTATGATTCCGCTCGCCGTGCTTTCGTATTGCATTGTAGCAAATCAATGGGATTGCCGTGTCCACGACCTGGCGTGAATTCTTGCGCCGTTCGGTCGTTGATATCGTGTGGAAGGTTTGTACCTACGCTTGCCCCGGAAGACGCGCCCGGACTGACGTCCGTGCCCTTCTTTCGGGGCGTGTTCCGTGGCTTTAATCCACAATTGTGTTATCGGATTTTCGTTTACACAACCCACAGTTGTGGTGCATACTATCTATAGAACGAGGCGCAAAATGCATATAGCCCACCAGAGGTGGCTCTCTGGCGGGCTATGGGACGAGGCCTGCAGCGCCATGCTCGGGCCGTCTAGTTAGCGAAGGTGACAGTCACTCCAAGGTGGGCCGACCTTATGCGGAGTGGCTGTCGTCCTTTTTGTGGACCATTTCGACTTTCAACTGCACCCACACTACGTGGATAAACGGTAGCGGAATGGACAGCTCCAGTAGAAACCTTCGCTCCACGAGCCTCACCTCCCGGTACCCGTACAACACGGTCCGCAGGCCTCTACGTTCGAGAGGGAGGCTCGTGGTCAAGCAGCGGCTACTAAACGCACTTCTCGTTGCGTGTCCCACCTGCAAGTATAGCAGAAAACGGCATACCCGCTACGCGCTTTTGAGAGAGATGACGACCACACGGAATGTCAATCGGCTTTGGGTTTATGAATCGACTTAATACGGAATTTGTACAGGATATCATCCGCCCGTGACAATGCCCATTCTGCGCTTTTGGTATCAAATGCATCGCAAATAGGATTCCATCCAATCTACTCACGGCAGTCAACACTTGTCACACTCTGTCCATGATGAGAAAACTGCCCATAAACACGCTTGCCCCGGAAGACGCGCCCGGACTGACGTCCGTGCCCATCTTCCGGGGCGGCGATTACCATGGCTCATTCAGCCACGCGTCCCAGTCGATGTCCGAATCGTCCACCTCATCGAACGCGTCCTGCGACGCCTCACGCGCAGGCTTTGGCTTCACCATGCCTTCTGGCCAACCGTGGACCTCGACCATGCTTACGTCGAACTGCTTCTTCGACTTCATGCGCAGCACGGCCTCAAGCCCTTCGCGCATCGTCTCGTCGAACACGTACACGTCCGCGCCCGCGACTTGGCCGGTGTTCGGAACTTGGTAGCCAAGCATGAATCGGAGCCAATTCTGTACCCGCTTCACATCCCCGCTCGTATACGTGTCGATCATCCGATAACGACCATCTTGCAATTGCACCAGCGCTGCAAACTGATATTGGAGCGGCATATTCAACTTTCGAACCGGGCGGAGGACGTCTATGAGCGACGCGCGTTGCTGCGACTCACCTCTGTAAAGGCTGTCCAAATACCATCCAGGGTTCTCGAGAAACGATTCAAAGGGCAACACGTACAGCTCGCCGCCAACTTGCTCAATGTACGACAACAGCCGGAGCGCCACCGCGTAATACTTTCTCGGCACCAGAAACAGCGTGTCCCGTATCTTCGTGTTTTGAATTACGCGTCGAATCACGCCATGATAAATAAGGCCCTTTTTGCCCTGTTCTTCCCGCGTGAGGCGTGTCGGCAATAAGAACAACCCCATGCGATAGTCTGGGTCATCCTGTTTCACAAGCCATGCGTGGAGTCCTTCGTCCCCGTCCTGCGGTAGCATCATGTCCCACTCGTCATACAGCGCACCATCTCGGCGTAGTGCGATGAGCACTTCACCCATGTTGATGGTCTGTGCGAGCATGCTCGGCTTTACTCGGTTGCGCGCACGTCGAATTCCTTCTCGTTCCGCCCACTCGGTCAACGCAGCATCTGTCAATCGCACCAGCCGCATCACGCGATTGCCAGGCACGCTGTATCGACTTGACGCCACCCACTTCGCCACGTTGTGCTGTTCCTCGAATCGGTCCCACCATCGCCGTATGAGGTCACGTTCGCTCTTAGGGTTGATGCCCAACAACCGCGTCAATTGCCCGTGCGTCATCACGCCCATTCGCACGAGTGCTCGGCTCACCTCGTCCGCGCGCTCCTCCGACCGCGCCTCCCATTCCTCTGCTTTCCCCATCCGCATCGTCCTCTCTGGTGTTTGCTGGGTGCCTTCCGCTTGGTAGCTGGCACCCCCAAACTGCAAGCAGTTTGCGGCCGCCAGCTACCCTCGGACGTTTTCTAGGCACATAGCAATTTGTGGTATATAGCTGAAAATGCCTTTGTCTCAAGCAATCTGCTTGCCCTACGTTGTAAAGAGCAACGTGTAAAGTGCACCAAGGTCGACATTTTACAAGATGGGCGATTGGCGCTTTACAACCTAGGCGCGTTCAGTCTTTCAAGATAGTGTACATCTAGCGTAACCGTCGGCTCTTGGCCACCTTCCTTATCATCCATTTGAACCCATTCAACGGAATATGAAAAATAACCAGGGCGATCGCTCTGAATCAGCCCATTGGCCACCAAGGCGTTGACCAACATGGGAAGCGATGTGACGTAATTATCCAGATCGCGAATTTGATAATCGTGCTCAGACATAAAATGGATATTCATGCGAGCGCATCCTGGCGGGCTCTTGGGAAACAGGCTATCTTCCCACGATGAAATGGATTTGAGATAGTTCCACTTCAGTTCACGAACAAGCCAGTACCAAAGTTGTCTCCTACGAATAAATGGACGATCTCGATGATACAGCGGATGATGCTTCCTTCTGGCGCCGTGGCCAAGCATCCACACAGGGATATTCCGAATTTCGAAGCCTGTACTGGACGGAATGAGACACAACCCAACAGGCCATTGGTCAAAGACCACCCTATTCTTAGCTTCATCAAAGTGGGCCATTTTAGCTGCTGCTTCTTCGCAAAGGAATTCTTGAATCCTATCGTCAAGTTCTTCGATGCGCGATAAGTATTCCGTTACAACTTCATCCTCCTCCATCGTGAGTTCTGTGAGCGTGTCGTAAACAGACGACATCAAAATGCCCCATTGCCGCAATATATCAAGCGGTTCATTCGAGTTCTTCAGCATCTCCAAATTAAGCTTCGTGATAGGATGCATCTCTCTTGCCATTCTTCATCCCTCCTCATCTTGACCGTATCATCACCTCACGTACGGAACGCGCCATCTTTACGCCAAAGTTACGTTTCGACTGCGTTGTCCATGCGCATATTGAATGACACTTGATTATTCATGTATTCCACTTAACGTTACAATGAACTCTTTATTCATACTGATTGACCATACATGATGCTTATTTACTACTTGATTCATCAAACGCAATTTACTTTTATGCATGAATTTCATCTCAGTATGCTTGAATGGTGGCTTACGCATAATATCGATCTGTTTGCACATTCATGTGTGATATAATGTGGCTTGATTATGCATGAATGCGCACTGGGGGTTGTTCAGGATGTTGACTATTGGTTTGGATGTCGGAAACGGAAGTATCGGCTTGTGCGTGCGAGACGGGGACACGCTTGTCCAAGACACCATGCCCTCGGTGTATGGGCGCGTTGATCTCACACGTCAGGTGCTGTCGGTGCCCGGCAAATCAACATCGCGCGAAGTGGACGTGTTCACGTTTGGCGGCGAACATTTCGTCCTGGGCTACGAGCAGGTTCACACCATGCACAGCACACCCATTGGTGCTTACGACCGCGAACAACGCTATGCGAGCCGGCAGTTTGAGACACTGGCGAAGCTGGCACTACTGGATGCGGCCACACGGACGGGGCGTACCGGGGTGATCGAAGTCGTCGTCGCGTGTGGCACGCCCTCTGAGGACTTCACAGCCCGGAACGTCGAGATGTTGCAGCGTTGGTTCTCCGAGCCCGTCACCGGCGCGAAGAACGGAGAGCAAGTCGTCGTGATGATCAATCGCTTGGAGGTCATTCCGCAGCCCTTTGCCGTCTTCCTCGACGCGTATCTCGACCAGGACGGCCTTGTAGTGGACGAGGAGCTTGAAAGGCAAGATGTGCTCGTCATCGACAGTGGCTCTGGCACGCTCGACTTGAGCGAGATTCATCAGCTGGAGCTGTCAAGGCAGACAAGCATCCCTGCAGGCCTGAATGATGTGTATCAAATCATCCTAGAGGAAATCCGGCGTGAAGAGCCGAAAGTGTACGCAACCGCGTATGACCTGGAAGCCCAATTGAGAGCACAAGACGGCGCACAAGAATTTTGGTTCGAGTACGGCGCACACCGGATGAACATCACCGAACTTCGCGAGCGTGCGATGCGACAGGTTTGGGATCGCATGCAACAGGGCATCCAATATGCGTACCCTGACCGTTCAGGCTTTGGGCGCGTGATTCTCGCAGGCGGCTCAGGCGAGGCCTTCCGTAACTACTTCCTCGCTTGGATGCCAAGCATCCGGATTGCTCCAGAGCCGCAATTGGCGGTAGCGAGAGGATTGTACAAATACGCTTTGGCACAGGAGCACGAGGAATCATGACGATTCGCAGATATGTCCTGAGCTACGACGATGAATATGACCGTGAAATCGCCGAGGTCATCGAGCAAACGCCAAAACGCCGGCGCGCAGAGCGCGTCCGGCAGCTCATCTTGCTCGGTATTCAGGCCGAAGCTGAAATCCGCGGAGAAGGCGGAGTGAGACAAGCACAAGCAGGCGATAGAGACACCTCGACTCCCACCACCGCGTCTTCTCCCCAAGCTAACCAAGCGAGCACACCGACAGGCAAACGCCCCATCATCCCGCGCATCACACCCAAAACATAAGGGACGGCTGGCACCGTCCCTCTTTCTTTTTATTTGCACCACACTGCACCAAATCCCTCTTTTGAACATAACACCTAGCAATTTTCCCGTCTATGCAAGATAAGAGAATCCGATAGTACATCGGAAAATCAGCGGAAAAAGGTCTCCCACTTATCCAACTGACTCGCTGGCAAAACCCCCGGCACCTCCATCCACCCCTTCCCGTCGCGATGATACGCATCCGGTGTCGGGATGGCCTGCGGCACGTATTCCGTATGCACCGACGGAAGTGGATCGTTCTCATATCCCTCTTTGTGCCAAATCGTCTGCGCTTGCGCTTTGGTCACGCCCGTCCATACAACGACGGGATCCGCCTTCAGACGCGGCCAAATCTGCTGAAATTGCTGGATTGCGTATTGCTCCATTGGCGAGATGTACAGCACATTCGTGCCGTTCACCGCGATCGGCAGGTGGCTGACGCGCTTCTTGCGCGCGTCAAACCCGATCAGCTTCGCTTGCTGATTCCCCGGGAGCCTATCCACCACCGAGTGCACAGACGGCGCGGGTATTGAAGTCGAAGATGTCTGTGACGTCGCATGGGGCATCGTCCCGCACCCCGTAACCGTCGCCGTGAATATCAATGCGGCAAGGAAACCTGTCCACCGTTTTGTCCACATCTTGCACATCCGCTCCTTCCAAAGCCGACTCTATCATCTCTCGTGCGCTAAAATGTGCCATCTTTGCGCCAAATTAATACACGAGGGAAGCCGCCCGAAGGCGGCCTCTCTTACCACGTCTGATGTTCATGGAAGTACGTACCCGGATCGTTTCCGCTCACCCACGTATCGCGTATGGTGAACGACGCTTGTGCGGTTGCAACCTGGTTGTCCGTCGACTGCACCCAGAACGTCACCGTGTACGTTCCGTCCTGCATGTACTGGAGCCACGGATCCCATGCGGTTGGGATACCGCCCTCCAAATAGTCGTCCGACGGATTGTACGTGAGCACAATCGGCGGCGACGACGTCCAGTTGATGGGCGAACCCGGCGGCATCATCGGGTTCATGCTAATCGCCGGCAAGTACACGTAGGCTTGCGCGATGTCCGTGATGGACGGCTTCACCTTGAACAACAGGTCTTCGCCCGCCCAAAAATCCGATTCTGAACGCACCAGCGACGGTTGTGGATCGACGTTCGTGTAGTAGTTGTTGTAGTTCTCCAAGTTCTGCTGCCACGCGGGCGTGTGATAGACCTCCGCGTCGGACAGCGTTAGCTTCGCCTGATTCCAATGCACCTGTACCATGTTACTCGCCTGATCATGGCCGCCGGATGGATTCACAAACCACGCGATGAAGGTATCCGTAGTCGGTGCACCTTCCGCCCAGGTCGCGGAATAGCTCGACGCATTCGCTGTGCTCGTGCCGACAACCTGACCCGAGGTCTCATCGTAGATCTCGATCACGTCGCCGGGACCTCCGCCCGTGGTGCTTGTGGCTGTCAGCGTCGTCGCTTGCCCAGCAGGCAACGTGGTTGGGCTTGCCGTGAGGGACAAATCATAGTTGTACCACGTGACAGACACGGGAGGAGATGACGCCATCACTTGATTAGGTAACCCACCTCCCACAAATGTATCCATGATGTTTTGATCTTCGTTTCCTTCTGAAGGACTATTACCATTCTCAGCTCCCCACTCAATCGTTTGAGTGCTTACAAACACCTCTCCCTTTCCATATGTGAAACTTGCGGCCACAGGGGCTCCGTCTGTCGAATCCGTGATGTAGACGACCGCATTGTTGGGTAATCCGACGATATCATCATGAGAAGCGTAATTCCCAGGTATCGTGCTCGGCAGACCCTCGGTAAAGGGCGTATTGGGCAACACCACATCATCGGTGTATGTTGGATTCCACGCAAATGTCAGTCCCACGGGTCCTTGTCCACCCGGCCAAACTCCTGCCTGCCAACCACGATCTGCAGCGTAAAGGATGAGATTTCCCCCTTGCGCAACCCAAGCATTTAATTGCGGAATGACAGTTTCAAGCTCGTCATAGAACGATGTTGGTTCGTCCGCTTCGATGAGAATCGTTTTGAATTGATTGAAGTTCACATCAGTAGGATCCGTGAACACCTGATACGCCCCACCGGATTTCGTTATCGCCTGAAGGTCGAACTGCCCATTCTGCCACGCAGCACCTGGGGCGCCCAATACTGCGACCTCATTGCTACCACTTGAACCTCCTGAACTCCCTGTCCCATTTCCATTCCCTGAATACCGTGCCACTTCAGCAACATAGGTATGAGTTTGAGCGGTTGCCATGCTTTGCTCCGCCTGTAAAGTCGTTTGTCCCGGATTGCCGATCGCTATTACCTGTCCAGTAGTTTGATCGACAATCATGAGATAATAATCATTGGGTACATCCTGCGCCGTTGCAGTTAACGTAGACCACTGATCCGTCGGCAATCTTACAGGAATGGCCTGAAGCGTGACCCCAAACCAATCTACTTGCACCGTGTTGCTTGACATTAGAGTTCCATTGGTATCCCCGTCCGTTGATACGAAAGCTTGGAAAGTATCCGTCTGCGGGACAGACTCCGTTACATTTACGGTAAACTGACTGGACTGATTTAGCCCAACAACCTGTCCAGTAGAACTGTTAAAAACGACGATGTAGTCTCCGACCGGAACATCTTGTGCAATGACTGTAAGCGTCGTGGACTGACCTGCTGGCAATTCAGTTGGATTGGCTGCAAGATACAACCCGATCCAAGTCACGGTCTGCTGATTAGAGGAAGCCCCCACTTGTCCGTATCCATCGCTTAACCATGCGATAAACGTGTCTGTCTCAGCATTAACTGACGTGTATTGTGCAATCTCGGGTGACACTCCTGACGTCGAAACCGTTTGTCCAGTCGTCTCGTCCATGATAACCAGGCTCCACCCCGTCGGGATCGGTTGAGACGTGGTGGCCGTTAGCGTCGTGCTTTGCCCTGTCGGGACATATTTTGGATTCGCGGTCAGCGTAATGGTACCCGTCCATGGATTTGACCACGTGACGGTCGTCCCGCCTGTAGCGACCGGATTCCCGTTCAAGTCAAGCACGGTTGCCGTGTAGTTGACTGTGACCGTCTGCCCACTTGGCGGATTCTCCGTCTCGGTGTACGTCCCGGTTTGTCGTGTCAGTCCCGACGCGCTCCACATGTCCGTGCCGTTCCCACTTGGCGTAATCTGCACGGTGTACCCCGCTGGCAGCGACACATTCACCGCATACGAAATCTGCGACGACTCCCCTGGCACGTTTGACGCGGGATTAGCGCTCATCGTGATGGTCGGCGACGCCCATTTGACCGTCACAGTGGCCGTCGACAACAACGTACCCGCACTGTTGTACAGGCTGGCTGTGTACGTCACCGTGACCGTATTCCCGCCCGTCGGCGATTCCGTCTCGGAGTAGCTGTCCGTCTGCTTTGTGTCATCCGTTTGTGACCACATGTGCTGACCGCCCTGGCCTGAGATGGTCACATAGTCGCCCGATGACCATCCGACCGTCGAGTACGATATGTTCGACGCCTGCCCTGTAAACACGTTGGTTGGAGAGGCGGTCAACGTAATCGTCGGCTTCGTCCACGTGACCGTGACCGGCATGGACTGTTCAGACGGCGGGCCTTGTGGTGACACGCCTGGAGCCCAAACATACGCCACGAACGTCTGCGGCCCCGCAACATTGCTGCTGTACTGCACCGTGTACGTGCCGGAATACTCCACCGTGGCCGTGTTGCCCTGTATGCTCATGCCGGATATGGTGGCCGTCCAATAGGGCGGCATGGAATAGCCGTATTCATAGGTTCCCATAGAGACAAACTGGTGCGTTGTCTCGTCGTAAATGTCCACGAACGCGCCCTGTTGCACCGTATCCACAGTGGCGGCTAGCGTTGTGGCTCCTCCGATGCCAAGCGTTGTCGGGTTAGCCGTCAACGTCACGTCGTTCGATGCGGGCGGTGTGTAGCTCGAATCGTAGATCGTGTAAGTCTGCTGACAGCCTGTCGAGGCGTCCGTAATCGTGAGCGTCCCCGTGTTTACGCCACCGCTGAACGTCGCTGTGATCGTCGCATCCATGCCCGCGGCCGTGGATGTCTGGGACAACGTGATGGACGGCGAGTTGGTCGAAAACTGCAACACGTCCGGCGTTTGATTCACAATCGTGAGCGTGTCCGAATTACTCGTCACTCCGCCCTGGTCGATGATGGCTAACTGCGACGGGCATCCTATGGCCCCTGCCCACGTAACGCTCACCGTGTTCGACGTCGCAATCACGGTCCCCATCGGGGACAGCAGCTCCGCCTCATACTGCACGGTCTCGGGTGCATTTGCCGTCGCCTGTGTGCTCGCTGAATTGCCCATCGCCACATACGAGTTCTGTCCACCGAGCGTGCTCTTCCCGGATTCGTCGATAATTTTGATCTCGTCCATAGGCGACGGTGCATTGCTCGCCGTGGCCGTCAACGTCGAAGGTTGGCCCGTGGTGAGATTCGTGGGATTCGCCGTAAGCGTGATGGTTGCGTTCTGCCCCCACGTCACCTGCACCTGATTCGACATGGCGACCGTCTGCCCCGTCGACGCGTTGATGATGCTCGCCTGATACGTGACGGTCTGCGGTGTCTGGCTCACCGCGGGCCCGCTTAAGGACGTCTCACCCACCACGCCATCTTCAAACGTGTTCGATCCGTCAAACGTGCCTGCTCCTGATAGGTCAGAAATTTCAATAAAGTCACCCGACATATTCCCGCTCGTCGTCGCCGTGACCCCCGTGTATTGCCCCACAGGCAGCGACGTAGGCGACGCGCTCAAGGTGATGGTCGGGCCGTTTTTGCCATTCCCGTTTGTTCCACCCGTGTTGCCGGAGCTTGTCCACGTGACGGACACCGTGCCCGATGTCGCATCCACATGCCCTGTGCTCGGGTTCACCACATACGCTTGGTAGTTCGCCGTCTCCGGTGTGTTCGCAGTGACCATCGTGGACAGCGAGGTTTCGCCTGTCACCCCATCCTCGTATGTATTGGAGCCACCAAACGTCTGGTCTCCCGTGATATCCTTGAGTTCGAGAATGTCTCCGGTTGGAACGTTCTTGCCCGTCGCCATGACCACGCTGTACTGCCCGGTCGGCAAGGACGTAGGCGACGCCGTGATCGTCACGCTCGGCGGTGAGGCGGGCGCGGCCGTCTTCACGGCATACGAGGCCTCGTAATACCGGTCAATGCCATCCACGTAATACAGGTAGAGCATCCCGCTGCCGCTCGCACCGCTTGGCACAGTGATCTGAAACGAGCGCGTCGGGGCAATCGCCGGGATGTACGTGTCCTGCCACGGCGTGAACCCATACGTCGCGACCTGCTCGTTCGAGTGGCCCACGTCCGCGTTCACGTAGGTGCCCATGTTGTTGAAGTACCACACCGCGATGAG
>NZ_FNOJ01000028.1 GCF_900107035.1 Alicyclobacillus hesperidum
AGGTGGTATATGAGATCAAGCCACCGCGTCGCCCCCAACACCACCCAGTTCGCCAGGGTCTGCCGGGTCAACCGCAGGCCTTGCCGGGCAAACTGTTCCTCCAGGCGGTACAGCGGCAAGCCATCCATGTATTTCTTGTCCATCACATATGCCAGCATCGAGGCGGACGCCAGGCTGCCCGGTATCGGGGGTTTTTGCATCTGCGCCTTGACCATGGGCGTTTCGGTCCCATGCTTGTCACACGTCCGGCATGCGTATGGTTGCTGGACATGTTCGCGCACCTTCGTCTGTGCCGGGATGTGGATGAGCTCGCGACGGATCTCGACACCCGCTTCGTCCATGACCTCGCCGCAGCACGGACAGATCCGTTCTTCCTCCGGCAGACGGGATTCAATCTGCTCCACCGGAAGGTCTGCCAGCATGGCATCCCGCTGACCTAGCTGCTTCTTGCGCCGCTGGTACGTGACCGTCTCGAAGGTGGGTTCCTCTGCCTCTGGCTGCGCCTGTGCCTCGGCCTCGTTGAATACCAGGTCCAGGCGCATCTGGTCGTCCGTCGTGCGTTCGCTGGACTTCCCGAATTGCCGATGGCGGGCCAGACGAAGCTGTTCCAGCAGCAATTTGACCTGCTTCTTCAGCTCCGCGTTCTCCCGTTCCAGCGCCTCATAACGCGCCTGCAGGACTTCCAGTTGGTTGGTGGTCTCCGTCGTTGTGCTCATCATGCAAAAGGACTTCGACACGCCTGCCGAAATCCCTTGCCAGATCCTTCTGTGTTTACCGGTCTCACACCACTTTTTTCGCGGTAACCCTCCGGTGTGCTTTCGGTTGGTTGAGTGACAGTCCGCCCAACAGCCAGCCCAGCTCCCGGCGGGTGATGACGAGGGTCTTGCCGTCGTGTTAGCGGCGGGATAAATTTGACCCAGGATCGACGGAATGAAATTGACCCACCTTCACCGAAGTTCCCTTCGAGAATCGCAACATTTTCGGAGGGACACCTATATGCTGAAGGGTGGGTCTGTATTGAAATTACACACTTTGCATGCTCAAGGGAAGTCGATCCGGGAAATTGTTCGTGAAACCGGACATGCCCGCAACACCGTACGCAAATACCTGCGTGACGGTGCACTGCCCGAACCAACCCCCCGTTCAAAACGTGGTTCGAAGTTGGACCCCTATAAAGATTTGCTTCGGCAGTGGATGCAGGAAGAGGGGCTGTTCAACTGCGAGGTGATGTATCGACGTTTGCAGGAGTTGGGATACACAGGACACGTTACTGTCATTAAGGACTTTGTCCGCCCGTTTCGCCCGCCACAGTTGCCAAAGGCGAAGGTGCGATATGAAACAAAGCCTGGTGTTCAGGCTCAGGTGGATTGGGGCTTGTGCGACTACACAGATAAGTATGGACAAGCACGGAAACTGGCCGTCTTCGTCATGGTGCTGGGATACTCGCGCGTCATGTACGTGGAGTTCGCCCGTCGCTGTGACATCCACAGCTTTCTGCGCTGCTTTGTGCACGCCATAGAGTTTTTCGGCGGTATCCCAAACGTCGCCCTGACGGACCACATGAAAACGGTGGTACTCGGCATGAACGACGATCATACGCCACAATGGCACTGGTTGTTTGAAGATTTTGCGCTCGCCATCGGATTGACGCCAAAACTTTGTAAGGTACGCCGCCCCCAAACCAAGGGGAAGGTGGAGCGGATGGTGCGGTACGTCAAAGAGAACTTCTGGCCCGGACGACGGTTCACGGACATCGCGGATCTCAATCGCCAAGCCGTTGCTTGGTGTCAGGAAGTCGCCCAGCGCATCCATGGCACGACCAAGCAGCGGCCTTGTGACCGCCTGGCAGATGAGCCATTACGCCCCCTGCCTTCTCCCGACCAGCTGGAGAAATTCCTGCGTGTGGAGCGACGCGTGAGCGCGGACGGGTATGTCAGCTATGACGGTGTACGCTATGGCGTGCCCTGGGTGTACAGCAGACGTGTGGTCAACGTGCGCCGAGTGCGCGAGAAGGTCGAAATCTGGTCGGAGGGCGTACGTATTGCCTGCCACGACGCGTCAACGTGCTGGGGTGAGACGGTCCAACTACCGGGACAGTACGAGGGACTAGCTTCTGCCGGCGGGTATATGCGGCCTAGACCTATGGCATACCAGATTCCCATGGATACGGTGGAAGCTCGGCCACTCGACGTCTATGAGGCATTGGCGGAGGTGGCGACATGCTTGAACTAGACAGGTGCGCACACAGTTGGAGAAGCTCAAACTCTCGACAGCGGCTGTGCACTTGGAAGGTCGGCTGCAAGCGGCGACACAGCGGCAGGCGTCGTATCTTGAGTTTCTGGACGACCTTCTGGAAGGCGAACTGACCGTCCGGGAGGAGCGAAATTTGAACATGCGTACCCGGATGGCACGCTTGCCCTACCGCAAGACCCTAGAGAAGTTTGACTTCTCGTTCCAACCAGGCATTGACCAGAAGACCATCCGTGAATTAGCGAGCATGGCGTTTGTGCGCCAAGCGGCCAATGTGGTGTTCTTAGGGCCTCCTGGTGTCGGCAAGACCCATTTGGCGGTGGCACTGGGCATGGAAGCACTGGCGGCAGGCCTCTCCGTGTATTTCATCCCGATGGCGAAGTTGGTTGAGGACTTGCGGCGTGCGCATGACCAGCGTCGCCTGGATACAAGGATGCGGCAATATCTTCGCCCAAAGCTCCTCATTCTGGATGAGGCGGGATATACGCGCTTGGACCCGGTGGCTGCGAATCTGGTGTTCCAGCTCGTGAACACGCGATACGAACGAGGCAGCATGATCTTGACGAGCAACAAAAGCTTTGGAGAATGGGGAGACCTCTTTGGAGACGCTGTTCTGGCTTCGGCGGTGCTGGACCGTCTGCTGCACCACTCGCACATTGTGAACATTCGGGGTCAGAGCTACCGGTTGCGGGAGAAAGTGCGGGCTGGCGTGTACGCAACGCCACCAGTGGCGGAACCCGAAGTCTCCTGACGGAGGTGATGCGAAGAGCCTACAATCACGGTGAAGTGGGTCAATTTTCAATCGCCGTTGGTGGGTCAAATGTAATCCGCCGTTGACAGTCGCTTGTGTCCGGCCACCAAAACCGGCCGCGTTCCAGCCGCCGATAATACAGCCAAAAGCCGTTATGTTCCCAGTACAACAGCTTCAGCTTGTCCCGCTCCCGGTTACAAAACGCGAAGAGCGCAGGGGAAAACGGGTCCAGGCGAAAGGACTCCTGCACCCGTGCCGCCAAGCCGTCGATAGATTTGCGCATGTCCGTGCTGCCGCAAGCCAGGTACACGGGCAGATCCCCCGGTCCAGCACCGATGTTCAGCATAGCGATGCCAGGGTGCGCACCACATCGCGCAACAGATCAGAGTTATAACCAGACGTGACCTCGATGACAGCAGAACCCACACGTATGGGCAGCGGCTTGTCCGCCACTTCCACCACGGATTCCTCCACACGCACCGGGATGAAACGCGGCTCGGCGCTATCCCGTTGACGGCCTTCGTGGTCGGTGTCCGCCTTAAACTTGCCGGCCCAATACCACAGCTGATGTTCCTTGACCTGATGCGCAGCGCACCAGGCTGCGCCGCTTAACCCGCTGGCCCGGAAGTCCGCAACACGGGCACGCCAAAGCTCGTGATGTTGTTCCAACTCCGCCTTCGTCACGATGATCCCTCCATGATCGGATTCTGGGGGGGATCACCTCGCACCAGGCACGCTGGCGCTAGGTGTGCACTATTTGACGCTCACCGTTGGTTGGTATAACTCAACGTCTATCAAGGTACGAAATGACACGCAAATAAGGACTTGATCGTCTCCAAGGTAGTGCGGCATGCTAGGCAGACAAAACTAAAACTGGGCCATGGCAAATCGGTGGGTTCCCACGTTTCGAAGATTGTATTTGACTTTCTCGTGGCGACAAGGAGGGCGTGGAACTGGAATTTAAACATCCTAGAAATCCCTAAAACCAGGGGGCTTGAGGCCAACTTATCCTCGTTGTGCTCACTGCACAAGTCATCGGTAAGATGATTTGTACAGACGAAGCAGGCTGCTATTTGTTATTTTTTCTAGTATGTATGAGAAATAGTAAAATTCAAGTCTCGCTAGCCAATTGTTCATTACGATAGTGCGCTCCCTCATGGTCGGGAAACAGCGCCCAAACTCGGAATTTACATGGAGGCTTGGCGTACGCGTCTCATCAAGGTGCCTTGCGTTTATTGTTCGGGTTGTGAATCCTCAAAAATCAGGCTAGCCGATTCCAATTGCCTATCTTTCCTTGAGGACGCGTGTAGAGGTAAAGGTCGTTCGTCTTTACTGAGGAGCTTCCGTGACTAATCGGTAGCCAACGCCTGGTTCGGTGATGATTCGCCACGGACGAGTGGCGTCATCTTCAATCTTTTTGCGCAAGTGCCCAATATACACACGTAGATAGTGCGCGGCGTTGTCTGGATCGATATCTCTCCAAACCTGGCGTAGCAATTGGCGTTGAGTGACCACCTTACCCGCATGCTGAGCGAGCACCTTGAGTAAATCATATTCAATTGGCGTCAGCCGCACTGGAGTTCCGTAAAGTTCCACACGACGCTCGGCAAGATTGATCGTGAGTCCGCCCGCGTCAATTACAGGTTCTAGATCTCCCTTGGCTGCATGCCGTAAGGCCACGCGGATGCGCGCTAATAGTTCGCCCATACCAAATGGCTTGACGACATAGTCGTCCGCCCCAGCGTCTAACGCAGCAATTTTGTCTTGCTCTGCATCACGTACAGTGAGCATGATAACAGGAATGCGAGACCATTCGCGCAAGCGAAGCAACACGTCAATACCCTCCAGGTCCGGCAGGCCCCAATCGATTACCGCCAAATCTGGTCGCTTCGTACTTGCTTCGATGAGTGCTTGTTCTCCCGTTTCTGCCTCTAGCACTTGGTAACCGTGTCCCTTTAAAGCGAGATGCATGAGCCTTAAAATAGCATGTTCATCGTCTACCACGAGAATCTTCGCGCCTTGACTCAACGTCTCTGTCCTCCTCTTTCAGGGCGTCCCGCGCCGCCAATCGGATGATGAATGCCGTCCCTTGGTTCAATCGCTGGATTGAAATCGTACCCCCATGTGCCTCCACCATGGCTTTTACGATGGCAAGGCCAAGGCCCGTTCCTGGAACACCATTTGTCTTTCGACTCCGATAAAACTTGTCGAATATGCGCTCGATTTCATCTTCATCGATCCCCACGCCATAGTCACGCACTGAAATCACCGCATCCCCCTCTTCTGTGAAGATAGAGATCTCAATCGGTGTGCCTTTCGGTGAATACTTAGCTGCATTGGAAATCAGGTTGACGAGGGTCTGTTGGAAAAACATTTCGTCTACCTGAACAACTGGAGCATGTTCGGGGGCCTTTACATGAACCGGATGATGTTGGGTCAGTTCAGTAACCTCGCGAAGCGCGCTTTGCACTACATCCGCCAAATCAGTTGGCCGCTTAGCAAGCCTCATCATTCCGCTTTCGATACGTGCCATACCAATCAAATTTGTCACCAGTCGATTCATGCGTAGAGCTCCGTCGCGGATAGTGCGCGTGAGTTCCGTTCGATCTGTATCGTCAAGAACCGCTGCTTCGTCGGCCAACGCGTCGGCGGCACCAAGCATGGTCGTAAGGGGCGTGCGCAATTCATGCGAAATCGAATTCATGAGCGCTGTGCGCAGTCGCTCTGATTCAGCTGCAATTTCCGCTAGCTTTGCACGTTCCTGCGAAGCAATTCGGCTGACCGCGATAGCCGTAAGGTTCGCCGTTGCACGCAGGATGTCGAGCATCTCGCCGTGCGTGGCGAGGCGGAACTGGCCCGGTTCACCTACAATGAGCGCTCCAAATACTTCGCCCTTGTCACGGACCGGGATATATACAAAGGCTGCTTGTCGGTGCGATTTGGACCCAAAACTCACCAGATTGCCATGCCGAAGAACCCAGTCCAATACATGACGGTCGATCACGGGATCGCCAGCATCTCCATTCGGTGCGTACAGATGAATGCCGTCTAATTTCACCAGTGCCAAGTAAGCGTGTGTTTGGAGAAGATCGCGGATTTGGGCGAGCACAGTCTCAATAACACCAGCTTCGTCAGCCTCCGCAGTTAGCGCTCGGCTCATATGAAATAAGGTTTGGGCGACACGTGCTCGGTGACTGGCTTCCTGTGCTCGTCGGCGCATGTTCGACGCCAGACCCGCCGTAGTGATGGCCACTACCAGAAATACAGCAAAAGACACCAGGAAGCGTAAATCGCCAACTGCATAACTAAAGATGGGCGGTACAAAGAAAAAGTCGAATGACATTAGTCCAAGACATGCTGCGAACACACCTGGCCAAAGCCCGAATATGCCAGACGCAATCAGCACCGGGATTAAGTACAGGATCGCAATGTTCACGCGATCAAACCGGAAGTCTGGGAAAAACATAATCCCGGTCAGAAGACCGTCCATACCGCAAACCACTAGATATGCCCACCACCAACGATTGCGGCGCGCTCGAGTACATGCGGTTGGGCTTCGCGACGCGTCCTGCATCCAAGTTGGCCACGCAAGGCGTAATATTTGCCATTTCGGTGTGAAGCGCAAGGTAATCCACTCCGTAAGGCGTCTAGACTCGCCAGCGATTGATGTTTTCTTCGTCTAGCTTAGCGTCACGTGTTTTCGATGCCAACAATTTTTATGGATTTTTTACACGATCGGCCACCATTCCTCACCCGAAACCTCATACGTCGATGGCTAGACTGTGATGTGTCGTGCAAAGGAGGGGAGCAAGTGCCGGACATCATTTCAATTGCGCTGTTTCTCGCCACGTTCGCCATGCTTTACGGTATTCATCGTTATTTTGATAGGACCTAAAGGGGGATGCACATGTGGTTTTTGCTGGTGTTATCAGTGGCAGTCATGGGCTACTTAGTGTACGGGATGTTTCATCCAGAAAAATTCTAACTGGCCTGATGGGCGGTTATTTCACGAGGTTTGACATATTGAGCTGAGGTGAACGAAGGAAAGGAGGCGGTACCCATGACGGCAACCGGAGTGATTGCAATTGCGGTCGTGGTCTTTGTGATCCTATTGTGCGCTTGGCCACTTGGCAGATATATCTTTCGGACGTTTGCAGGGGAACGGACATGGGTAGATCCAGCTGTTAGACCTATTGAACACGTGTTATTCAGATTGATTGGCGTGAACCCGGACGTAGACATGGACTGGAAGGCATACCTTCGGGCGATGATGGCCGCAAACTTGATTATGGCACTTTTTGCGTACGGTGTGTTTCGGTTGCAGAACTTCTTACCACTGAACCCGGCGCACATTCCAGCTATGCCTCCATATCTGGCGTTTAACACGGCGGCAAGCTTTATTACGAATACAAATTGGCAGAATTACGCAGGTGAACAATCGTTGTCGTACCTTGGGCAAATGATTGGTATCACATTCCTACAGTTTACTTCAGCGGCAACGGGACTTGTGGCAGCAATGGCGTTTTTGCGTGGCATGAGTAGACAGAAGACAAATTCGCTCGGGAATTTTTGGGTTGATCTCGTCAAGGCACATACACGACTTCTTATGCCACTGGCCCTGATTTTCGCCATCTTGTTAATGGCACTAGGAGTTCCGGAGACGTTATCCGGACCGGCAGTTGTGCACACATTGGCAGGTAGTATGCAAACCATCGCACGTGGGCCTGTGGCTACACTTGAGGCAATCAAACAGCTTGGGACCAATGGTGGAGGCTTCTTCAATGCCAATTCGGCACACCCATTCGAGGATCCGAATGTATGGACATGTATTCTTGAAATCATGGCCATGGGTTTGATCCCGATGGCACTCGTTTTTACTGCTGGTCACTTTCTGCATAGTCGTCGTATTGCAATTGTACTATGCACGTTGCTCAGTGCGATTCTTCTCATCGGTGCTTATGTCGTGTACGCGTATGAGGCGGGAGGGAACCCCATTCTCACGCATGCCTTAGGGATCCATGGTCCTAACATGGAAGGAAAAGAAGTTCGCTTTGGGCTGCCATTGACCAGCCTCTTTGTAGCCAGTACCACCGCCTTCACAACGGGAGCTGTGAACGCGATGCATGATAGTCTGATGCCAGTAAGTGGAATGGTTCCACTATTATTTATGATGTTCAACCTGATTTTCGGCGGCAAGGGTGTTGGCTTGCTCAACATTTTGATGTTTCTTATCATCTCGGTCTTTATCTCTGGACTCATGGTGGGTCGTACGCCAGAGATTTTCGGGAAAAAAATTGAAGCACGCGAAGTGAAGCTCGCTACGGCAGCTATGCTTGTGCATCCGTTTGTCATTCTCGTTCCTACAGCCATTGCTATGGCACTTCCATCAGCACGAGCATCGATGACCAACCCAGGCCTGCACGGTTTCTCAGAGGTTCTGTATGCTTTCACATCGGCTGCAGCCAACAACGGCTCTGCATTCGCAGGGTTAAATGGAAATACCCCGTTCTATAACATTGCTTTGGGCTTGGTGATGCTATTTGGCCGTTATGTGTCCATTATTGCCATGCTCGCGATTGCAGGGGCGCTTGCAGCCAAGGCGCGTATTCCGGAGACTTCCGGGACGCTCAAGGTGGATACATTCGCCTTTGGCTATGTGTTCGTTGCCGTATTTATTATCGTCGGTGCACTGACGTTTTTCCCATATCTCGCTCTTGGTCCCATCGGCGAACAATTGCAGCTCACGTGAAAGGAGAGTTCCCATGGCACGCTCAGGTATGTTTGAACGCGCGTTGTTGTTACGCGCTTGCGCCGATTCTTTCGCGAAGATGGATCCTCGCGTGCTCGTTCGCAACCCTGTCATGTTTGTGGTCGAGATCGGTATGGTTGTAACACTCGCACTGACCGTAGATCCACGACTGTTTGGTTCGTCTGTCCATCCTGGTGGCGTTGGTAATGCGCGGCTCTACGATCTCGTCGTCACTCTTATTCTCTTGATCACTATTCTTTTCGGGAACTTTGCAGAGGCTCTGGCTGAAGGTAGAGGTAAGGCGCAAGCAGAGGCTTTGCGGCGTACAAAGACGGAACTCATGGCGGTTGTCCAACGCGGGGATGAATATCAGGAAATTCCGGCTTCCGCTCTGCGCAAAGGCGACGTAGTAAAGGTTGTGGCTGGGGAGCTTATTCCAGCCGACGGTGATGTGATTGAAGGAGTGGGGAGTGTCGACGAATCTGCCATCACGGGTGAATCTGCACCGGTGATTCGTGGTGCAGGGGGAGATTTCAGTTCGGTCACTGGTGGTACAAAGCTTTTATCGGACGAGCTCATCATCAGGGTTAGTGCTAATCCAGGAGAGACATTTCTCGACCGGATGATTTCACTTGTAGAAGGTGCATCACGTCAAAAGACACCAAACGAAATTGCGCTATCCGTATTACTTGCTGGGTTGACACTCATTTTCCTAATCGTGATCGACTGCCTGCCGCCTATCGCACGCGCACTTGGTGCCCATATGGACGTAGCGACGTTGGTGGCGCTACTCGTGTGCTTGATCCCCACTACCATTGGTGCACTGTTGTCCGCCATTGGTATCGCGGGCATGGACCGTGTAATTCGATTTAATGTGATTGCCAAGTCGGGTAAGGCCGTAGAAGCAGCAGGTGATGTGAATACCCTTATTCTCGACAAAACAGGTACTATCACCATTGGTAACCGGATGGCGGCTGCATTTTTACCGGTTCAAGGACAAACGAACCACACTTTGGCAGAAAGTGCGGCACTTTGCTCACTCTTTGACGAGACACCGGAGGGGCGTTCCGTCGTCGAACTGGCTCAAAGTGTAGGTGTGACATTTCGGCGTGAGGAGTATTCAAACACACGCAACGTTGAGTTTTCAGCCGACACGCGCATGTCCGGTCTCGATTTGACGAATGGTACGAGGCTGCGCAAAGGTGCGGCAGATGCCGTGAAGCGGTACGTAATTGAACAGGGAGGAGATATTCCGCGTGATCTCGATGAGATTGTCGAAAGGGTGGCAAAAGAAGGTGGAACGCCGCTTGTTGTTGTGCAAAATACCGAAATTCAAGGTGTAATTTACCTTAAGGATATTGTAAAACCAGGAATTCGTGAGCGGTTTAAGGAACTGCGTGAAATGGGTATTCGCACCGTGATGTGCACTGGCGATAATCCATTGACTGCGGCGACAATTGCACGTGAAGCAGGAGTGGATGAATTCGTAGCTGAGGCGAAACCTGAGGACAAGATGCGCTTAATCCGCCGCGAGCAGGAGCAGGGTAGATTAGTAGCAATGTCTGGAGATGGCACGAACGACGCCCCGGCACTGGCGCAGGCTGATGTCGGACTCGCGATGCAAAGTGGGACGCAGGCGGCGAAGGAAGCAGCAAACATGGTCGATCTCGACTCAGATCCTACAAAACTCATCGAGATAGTATCAATTGGAAAGCAGCTTCTTATCACGCGTGGGGCCATTACCACATTTTCTATCGCAAATGATGTGGCAAAGTATTTCGCCATCATACCAGCGATGTTTACAAGCTTTATTCCGGCGCTAGGTGTGCTGAATGTGATGCATCTGTCGAGTCCGAAGAGTGCAATTCTATCGGCTCTTATCTTCAACGCCATAATTATTCCACTCCTCATTCCGCTTGCTATGCGGGGTGTCAAGTACCGTCCAACGAGTGCAATGAGCCTGTTGATGCGAAATCTTGTTTTGTACGGTTTAGGTGGCGTACTAGCTCCGTTTGTCGGTATCAAAATCATTGACATGATTCTCTCAGTTTGTGGTATGGCTTGAAGGGAGTGGGTTAGTGTGGTTAATGTGTTGCGCAGTTTGCGTTTTACTGCAGTGTTCGCGGCATTACTGGGGATTGTGTACCCGTTTGTCGGTGTGGTAGTCGGTCATATAGCTTTTCCTTGGCAATCGCAAGGGAGCCTTGTGCAAGTAAAGGGTCGTGTGGTTGGCTCGGAGCTTATTGCTGAGGCATTTCCGCAACCGATGTGGTTTCAGGCGCGTCCATCAGCCGTTAATTATAATGCAAGCGGATCAGGGGGATCGAATCTTGGCCCCACAAATCCGGAACTTGTAAAGGAGGTATCGAAGAATCTGAGGACGGTATTAAAACAAAACCCAAGCTTATCCGTTGCCCAGGTACCTACGAGTATGGTTGAGTCCTCGGGCTCGGGCCTGGATCCGGATATTACCCTCAAGGATGCGTATGACCAGATTCCGCGAATCAGTGATGCAACCGGCCTGTCGCAAGCGTGGTTAAAGACGCTCGTTCAACGCAAAGCGTCCGCTCCGGCACTTGGTCTGTTCGGTGAGTCTATGGTGAACGTAATTGAACTAAACTTATCGATTTGGGAGGCTTTGCATACTGACAAACAGGCAGGGAGTGCTAAATGACAGAAGAGTTTGGCAGACCCAACGATATAGGCGGGGAAATGGCTCGCCGTGGTCGTTTGCGTGTGTTTATTGGGGCAGCACCAGGGGTGGGTAAGACTTACACAATGCTAAACGAAGCACATCGGATGTGTCGAGAGGGCACAGACGTCGTAGTTGGATTCGTGGAAACTCACGGACGCAAAGAGACGGAGAGATTACTCCAAGGACTAGAAGTCATAGCGCCGGCGATGTTGCAAGTTGGGCACGCGACGTTTAAAGAGCCGGATCTACACGCCATTCTGCTGCGAAATCCGGACGTTTGCTTAATTGACGAGTTGGCTCACTCGAACCCCCCAGGCGCGCGTCACAGGAAACGGTTTGAGGACGTGATTTATCTATTACAACATGGGATATCGGTGATGACGGCGGTAAATGTGCAGCATCTCGAATCGCTCCGGAATCAAGTGCAGAGAGAATTGGGATTGCGAGTCCGTGAAGTGGTACCAGATTGGTTCTTCCGCGAGGCGGATGAGGTCACAGTAATAGATGTTACGCCAGAGACGTTGCGCCAACGCTTGAGAGATGGCGAAATCTACCCCCTCGATAAGCTAGACACGGCGCTTAATCACTTTTTTCGATTGGACCGCTTGGCATGGTTGCGCCAAATGTCACTTCGGGCTGTGGCGGACGATGTCGAGGAACGTCTGGAGAATTCGTACGAACGTAAGACGATTCCTGGACCGGTTGGAGCGAAAGAGGTCGTCGTGGTGTGTGTTAGTCATCTGGGACGTGCCGAGGCACTTGTCGAACGTGGAAGGCGGATGGCTTTACGCATGAAGGGGGATCTCTACGTGGTCTACGCTGCAGAAACGGACGAGGATCGAATGACGGAGAAAGCCCGAGTCGAAGTAGAGGCGTTGCGTCGATTGGCTGAATTGCATGGAGCGGAATGGGTGCTTGAGCCAAAGCGGGATCGGTCAGTAGGGGAGATTATTCTGCAGGTGGCGAGGCGTTTAAACGCTACGCAGGTCGTGTTGGGACAGCCTCACAAGGGTGTGTCGGCACGTTGGCTTATGAGTTGGCAACATCCAGTTCAGTACTTGCTCCGTCGGCTGAAGTACGTCGACTTACGTATTGTTGGTTGGCAACAGTTATCTCCCGAGGCGATTTTGCAACGGAATATGGCAAGCGAGCGTGTTGTACGGGAGCGCAAGCTTCCAGGAAAGTTGATCATCCTTGTCGGTGCTGCACCGGGGGTTGGCAAGACGTATCGCATGTTGCGAGACGCCCACGATTGGAGGGCACGAGGTGTTGATGTTGTTATTGGCCATATTGAGACGCATGGCCGGAAGGAGACAGAGGAGCAGATTGGTGATCTAGAGCGCATACCAAAGCGGTTAATTAAGTACAGTGGAAGGGTGTATGAAGAACCGGATCTTGCATCGATTTTAGCACGGCGGCCACAGATTGTGCTAATGGACGAATTAGCGCATACAAACGCTCCGGGAAGCGTTTTTAAGAAAAGGTACCAGGATATTCTGTATTTATTGGAGAACGGCATTGATGTCGCGACAGCCGTAAATGTGCAGCATATTGAGAGTCTAAAGGATCGTATTGAGCATATCACCGGCGTAACGGTACGGGAGCGAGTGCCGGATTGGTTTGTGAAACTTGCATCGGAATTGAAGCTCATTGATATCAGTCCCGAAACGCTCATAGAACGGTTGCAAGAAGGCAAAATATATCCTTCTGACAAGGTTGAGCGTGCGCTTAACCACTTCTTTCAACCGGCACACTTAGCAGCACTGCGCGAAATCGCCTTACGCGAGGTTGCCGACGTCGTCGATGGTCCGCTCACTTCTCCGCCACAGGCGGATCCAGAGCGTATATTGGTGTGTGTGAATTATCGTCCTCATTCCGAGGCGCTTGTTCGGCGTGGCTGGCGCATTGCTGATCGCCTTCAAGCGCAACTCTACGTATTGACGGTGCAAACTGAATTTCCTCTGTCAAGTCAGAATGAGCGCGATTTTGCCGCGGTGCGGGAGCTTGCTGAGCAGTTTGGTGCAACATTTCTAATTCGTCCTGCTCTGAATAAGTCGGTAGGGCAGGTCATTGTCGAAACAGCGACAAGCGAGCGAATTTCGCAGATTGTCATGGGGCAGTCAATAAATCGGGGGGGAGGTTTGTTTTTTACGCATCGACCCATTGCCTATGTCCTTAATCGGGCAGCATTCGTCGACCTTCATATCGTCGCTTACGCGGATCGAGCGTCCTCGTCTTAGGAACGTGGTGGGGTATCGAACTGGTGATATCGCATGATACGCATATCAAATTAAGGTTTTATGATATTGAATTGGGTATTGCCTTTAGGACTGGACGATCAAGAGCAAACGTGCTACGCTTGAATTAATCGATTCATACCCTATGGATTGGTGAAGAAGCACAGGACGTGCTTTGAACTACTCCACTAAGACTTGGCCTTCAACAGTAGGAGGCCAGGGTTTTAGTGGAGTTTTTTATTGGAGGTGTACCCATGAATAGTCCTGCCTCGGATTGTTACAGAGCTTAGGAGAAAAGTCCTAGTTATCCAATAAAGATCTAGTTTGGAACTACTTTGTTTCCACCGGATTTCTGTTCAGCGTTAACATAGCTTGTTCGGTGATAGAGTGATCCTGCAAGCGATATTCACTAACTTTTAAAGCTAAGTTTGTTTTTCTGGTTTTTCTAGTTAATTGAAATTGGGTTCTCAATAGATCACTCGCCGAAGTGAGTACATGACGCGTGTTGGTGGTTGGCTTGGATAATGTGTATATCTAATTGCGAACTCATGATAGACATGGTACCAAATATTAATATTCCCATTTATCTTCGCTATCCCCTCACTGCTATTGCTCTTGAAATTGATTTCAGTGGCCAGCGATTATGATAAAGCATTGTCGTCATTGTTAGGTACAGAATGTAGATCATAGCGTGGAAATTCTGTGACTCTGTAACTTAGTGAATGCGCTCGGAATCACGCGGTTTTCCTCAAGTAGGAGGTTCAGGATGGGTACGCTTGGTTGGCTCATTATCCACGGCATCGGAACCATCGCTTATGCTGCAAGCGGAGCGTTCGTGGCGTTGCAGGCACGATATAGGATGATGGGAGTATACGTATTGGGGTTAACAACGGCCTTCGGAGGAGGGGTGATTCGCAACATCATTATCGGCATCCCTGTCATAAAACTTTGGGATCGTGAAACGCTGTTACTGGTACTAAGTATATTGACCATACTCTATTTTTTATCTACAAAATGGATACACCATTGGAAAAGGTGGGGGCTCTTTTTCGACTCAATTGGACTTGCATCGTTTGCGTTGCAAGGTGCGTTATACGCAAAACAAGTGAGTGACAATGTCTTCGTGATGCTCATTGCCGCCTTGTTCTCAGGTGTTGGTGGCGGAATGATTCGGGACTTGCTTGCAGGGAGAAAACCCATCGCTCTTCAGGAAGAAGTACATGTAGTGCTGACTATTCTAGTTGGTATTGCAGTTTGGATAGATGGAACAACTTACAAGCGTCCATTACAACTGATTTTGATTATTATAGTAGTTGTTACCATCCGTATGTTAGCAGTCCGGTTTAAGCACTTACGACAACGAGAATTGACCAGCGGTTCGCAGCGATAATCATAGGTGAGCTTTCTGTAGAATCGTAAGTCAATGTGGGGCAAGGGATTTTCGAGTACAAAGATGGACTTCACCTCTGACTTTTGATAGGAATGAAATGGTATAGACTACATTGTTCCTAAGGAGGGGTGTGTCAAGTTTTCTGTGTAAACTCCTTTTTGAAAAGTTCACCTGCACTTTGCAGCGAGCGTCCGAATGCAATGCTCCATGTGAGGCTGTCCAGGTGCGTTTTCCAGCCTTGACAGCCGACGCAAGGCTGCTGACGCAAGGCTGCCCATCCTGAAGCGACGTTGCATGCCACACACCGTGGGGAATGCCACCTAACGTCGTCAGGGAAGATACAGCGTGACGCGATCCCCGAAATAAATCATCAACTGTCCCAGGATTGTGCCCCAGTTGGCCACTCGCATGATCCATTTCTTCGTCACTTCCATCGTCGCCAGGTAGAGCATCTTCAACAACGCTTCGTCGTTCGGAAACAAGCCCTTTCCTTTGGTCGCTTTGCGCAGTTGCCGGTGGTAGCCTTCGATGATATTCGTTGTGTACATGATTCGCCGCATTTCCACTGGGTATCGGTAGAACGTCGCGAGTTCTGTCCAGTTGTCCTGCCACGATTTCACACACAGTGGATGGCCGTGTCAGGTTGTCGTAGGGGGAGACCCCACTGAGTAGATTGATTAGGCCACCGTAAACGAAATCCTGGAAAGTTCACGTAAGACGTACTTCACCCAGGGTCGGTCCGCGTGCGGAGCGACCAATGCTGGCATCTGCCTTTCAAGCCATCTCACTGCTTCCTTAGCATGCCTTGTGAGTTCGGCCTCGTTCACTTGCTTCCCATTTGCCAGTTCGTTCGGTTGTACTTCGAAACGAGAAAGCCTACGCACCCGTAGGGGCTCCTGATTCGAGCGATCTGCGACAAGCCGTACGAGCGCATCCGCCCCTGACTTGCTCCAACGTGCCCCATGGCGCTTCATCCGGCGCGCCACGTGGTGGAACACTTGACCCTCTATCGTACCCAGACTCACCACGTCACCATCGCTCACGATGCCTTCCCAATTCTTCTCCATGTACGACTTCAGCTTCGAGATACGCTGCTTCTTCGCTCCTTCGCTTTGGCTCTCCGCCTTCCTCAGGACTTTTTCAACCTGCGACCAATCCCCGCTTCCTACCGCATCCCATACCTTCCGGTAGGCCTGCGTCTCCCGCCCCAAGGCCCCAGCTATTGCGCGCCGTAGGTGAAAGGGATCCAGTCGATATCGAGCTCCAGGGAGCATCTCGACGCCCTTCTTCGCCCATTCCGCGCCGTCTGCACCGACCCAGCATCGTTTCACACTGACCCAGTCCCACACGCGCCCAAACGATGCCACTGCCCCCTCCCAGAAGCGTTCGGCCTCCTCAGTCCCCACAACCACCTGCCGATTCATGAGGGCACGCCGCTCACGCCCTTGCTCCTGCTTGCCTTCATACGCCACGGCCACTTTCAGTTCGAAGTGTGATTGACCATCTTCCGCCCTGCGCCCGCGCACGTACACGCCATCCGCTTCCACAAAGAGCGTCTCCACTTTGCTCGTCCCTGATGGAACTTCTCCTTGTTCGAATACCTTTTCGCGCTCCAGTTCCGCTCGGGCGCGCTTCTCCCCTCCAAGCCTCTGCACCTCTTGCCAAATCGCCATCGCGCTGATGTCTGGCACCCACGTCTGGAGAATCTCTGCCGCGCGCCGGTACGACACATCTAACGCCAGCGCGACAGCTTGGTTTCTCAATTTCCCGCTCAATCGACGACGCGGATCGAAACCTGCTGCGTCATCCAACAGAAAGCGGCGTTCGCCCGTCTTTCGATTGCGGTAGTAACGCCGACGATATGTAATCTCTCCCACGGTGGACACGATCGTCCGTGGTTTACACTGAACCAGTTCCCACTCATTTCGGTCACGCTCCGCCACCAGCTTCTCATCCCAAGCTTCAAGCACCGACGTGATCACCTCGGCCCCCAAACTGGTCAGCGCCCTCGAAACCTCTTCCTCGAGCACCGCAAAATCCCCCGGATGCTGCGACAGCCTGGCGGCGGTCATCACAAGCGACAGGAAACTTGCATAGCTGCGTCGAATGTTCAACATCAGAGACCTCACCTCTTTATCCGCGCTGCAACGCGGGTTGTTTTTGTGCTCAGTGAGGTCTCTTCTCTTTGTCCCCGGAAAATCCTCCCGAGAGCAGCCCCTACTCAAACTTTATACGCTCGACAGGCGCTAACCTGTCTGCTTATTCATGAAGAGACTTAGGATTTAGCCGCCTCGAATTCACGTTTGCGTTCTTCAATTTGCTTAAATGCTTGTTCAGGCAACGACTTTTCACCACCAATGAGGCGAGCTTGCAGAATTAGTTCTGCACCTTCATCGAGCGTAGCGAGTAATTGAGCTGTTTCTGCTGGTGACTTTCCAAAAGCCAGTACGCCGTGATTTGCTAATAGGACAGCAGATACACCTGGGTTTGCCTTTACCGCGTCAACGATACCTCGCACAGACTCATCTGAACCACGTGGTGCCCAAGCGATAACTGGTGTAGGCTCCGTCATCCCAAACCGCATGAGTGGTTCGTAAACCACAGGAATAGGTTCATGTGCAATGGCAAATACGGTCGCATGCGGGGCATGCGTGTGAATGATTCCGCCTACGGATTCTCTAACTCTGTACACAGCTGCATGCATTTGAATAATCTCCGCCTGTGCAGGCATGACTTCGCCTTCCAGAACAGTTCCATCTGTGCGAATCACAGCAAAACTGTCTTCGTCTAGATTTGCAACATTCCCACCACGTGTCATGAGCATCGTATCTGCTGATAGTCGAGCGGATAAGTTTGCGTGGTGACCACGGAACATGAGACCTGCATCGCGAAGTGCGACGGCAGTTTCAATAAGCTCTTGTTTTGCGCGTTGGACATTAGTCATGTGGATCACTCCTTTGTGTTTATACCATCATAGTGTATGATACAGCATTGTCAAATGGAATCGTGAGACCGTAACGATAAGTTGGGAACTGCGCGAGTTATATTGTTCACTACACGGATGGAATCATACTTGCCACATTGGATGTAAGAAACGGGGGACTGTTCAAGATTCATGTGTTAATGCATTGGGGGTATACATGTTATTTTGTATACTGCGTTATGTATTATGCACTGAAAATTAGGTCTAGAATCTACTTTATACATTTATAACAGGGGAAATGAGGTTTACTCGATATGGCAAAAGAAAGAGGTTTGCCTGGAAAACAAAATCGACATCTCCCGGCTTTTCTACTCCTTTTTTTAGCAAAAGAAGATGCGCATGGTGGTGCACTGTGGAATCGGATGTCTGAAATCATGCCAGCTGACTGTGGAGTAGTGGATAGTGGTGCTGTTTATCGAGTTTTACGTGAATTGGAGGAACGTGAATGCGTAACTTCGGTTTGGAATACTGAAGAGGCAGGCCCGGCAAAACGAATTTATCATATAACTTCGAAGGGTTTCTTTGAATTAAATATGTGGTATAACGATATTTGCCTTAGAAAGAAAAATTTAGATTTTTTCATAGAACAATATGAGTCAATGAACAGGCCTGAAGATTCTATTGAGGAGACGGACAAATGAGCCGCATGCAATTAACACTCTTGCGATACAGTGATACGAATTGGTATCGCTGGGTTGTTTTCGCGACAGTTGTTTCGGGAACTTTTATGGTGAATGTCGACAGTAGCATTGTGAATGTTGCGTTACCGGTATTGGAGAGAGACTTTCACGCGGGTCCTGAGGTCTTGCAATGGGTCATTTCTAGTTATTTGCTCATGATTACTGGTGTTTTACCAATTGTCGGAGGTTTATCGGATAGACTAGATAGGAAAGTTGTGTTTATGGCCGGAGTGGGCATTTTTACGGTTGGTTCCATATTGTGTGCATTATCTGACAGTATTCTACAACTCATCCTATTTCGGATTTTCCAATCCATCGGTGGCGCAATTATTATGGGGAACGTTATGTCAATTGTGTCGCATATATTTCCGACAGGTAAACGGGGGCGGCCGTTGGGGTTGGTCGGGAGTGTTGTTGCTGCGGGAACAATTGTCGGCCCATCTCTGGGAGGAATTTTAATCTCCTTATATAGTTGGCGAGCAATTTTCTGGGTCAACTTGCCGATAGGTTTAATTTCGTTTGCTACATCGGCATTTGTGTTGATGGCGATTCGCTCTAATAAGCCGCTACACAGGTTTGACACACTCGGAGCGGGGTTGTTCTTTATCGGGATTGTTTGCTTGATGTTATTTATATCTGAAGGACCGAAATGGGGATGGCGTGGCATACAAAGTATTCTGGAAATCACAGTTAGTTCTATTTCTCTATCTGGTTTTATTTGGAGAGAACTGAAAGCTCACAATCCAGTTATTGAGTTACCTCTATTTCGCTCGGGCGCATTTACGCTTGGGAATCTGACCGGGTATTTATCCTATGTCGTAATGATGTTTCCGGGAATCTTATTGCCTTTGTATATGCACGATGTTTTGCAAATTCCAACAGCTCACATTGGCCTACTTCTTACACCACAAGCCATTTGTATGATTATATTTTCTCCTGTGGGTGGCTGGTTTGCAGATAAATTTGGAACGAATTGGCCGGCGACTACCGGTTTTTTGTTTGCAACGCTTGGACTAGGATTGATGTCTATGTTGAATACAGCATCATCCTATGTAGACATTGTGATTGCATTGTCCGTATTTGGGCTTGGCATGGGGTTGTTTACGTCTCCGAATAATGTCTCTGTACTTGAAAGCGTACCAATTGAGAAGTCAGGATTAACGGGAAGTTTGATGGCAACGGTACGTAACTTTGGAAGGGTGTCTGGCGTTGCGATTTCCGTGTTGTTGTTACAAATATCAGGAAGTGACTTGAAGACAATTCAGGGATTCACTCATGCATTTTCGTTTGCCTTCAAGATAGTTGTTGTCATTGGAGTAATTGGGACATTCCTCACGATTATCCGATTTACCGTACACCGCAAGATTCGTCAACCGTCAGATGGACTATAGGTGAGACGGATATTCAAAGTGGGCAGGATTGGAATGCGTAGGCTTTTTTATTCATTATATGATCCGAAATTATGCGCTCGATATCGAGCCGAAAATGCTAGAGGAACTACAGTTCCATTTGGCACAACAACACGTGTCACACGTGAAGGTCATCACTGATGCAATGGAAGATGTCCCTCTGGAGGATGCACCAGTTCATCATGTCATTGTGTCCTTTGTGATGCATAAAGTTCAACCGCTGTCGAAAGGGATTGACGAAATTTATCGCGTTCGCAAACCGGGTTGTCACTGTCTTTTTAATGGGAAAAAGAACGTTCTGAATCGGGGCGCCACTCGAACATCGGATCCACTCGAGCGATATGACACAGACGTTTCAAACCGATGGATTTACAGTAATTTCTCAGGTGGGTCAGACTACGTCTTAGTTCTATCAAAGGATCGTCACATGAGCGCTCTTAAGTTGAGTCCATATAATTGGTGTAAATTCAGTGGAAGCGCTGGGTGACATCATGTAGACGTGCCACCCCGTCCCTCTTTGGTAGAATCAGTGT
>NZ_FNOJ01000042.1 GCF_900107035.1 Alicyclobacillus hesperidum
AAGCAGACCGCACAGCCATCAAAAGTGAGCCAACTTAGGTGACATAACACCGAAGCTACCGAGGGACGAATTTACACCACATTTAGGACTTGATCGCTTGACTTTCAGAACAAACTAAGAGGATCCGCGGTCGCCGTGATTGGTGTTGGTGGATTTGGCACCGTTTTGTCAGTGCTTATGGCGGGGGCTGGCGTTGGTAAAATATATATTGTTGACGGCGATGTCGTAAATGAAGAGAACCTGTCCCGCCAATTTTTGTTTAGGCAGAACCACATTGGAATGCCAAAGGTAGTTGCTGCAAAAGAGGCCTTGCATGCCATTAACCTCACATCGAAATTATTGATATTAAGGGGTTTATTGAAACTGAAAGCGATTTGGACCTTTTAGCCGATGTCTCGTTCTTGGCAGGGATCGGAGGACCCCCATCTCGTTTGGGTAGAATTGTATCTCGGTGGGCAAAGAGACATGGGATAGCTCACCTTTTTTCAAAACCGGCGTTGGTTGGACCTTTGTGCATGCCTGGATACACTCCGTGCTACCAATGCATAGAAAAGTCGTTCCATCGAGACGATGCTGCAGAAATATCGTCGAATCTAGAATGGATGAGCGAAGTTCATCCAGCGTGGGCTGCTCATAATTTTATATCTGCCGCTATAAGCGTAGATCAAATTCTTAAATATCTATCAGGGTTCCAAAATCCTATAGTTCTCAACTCAGTGTTGGCCCTAGATTATTTCAAATTGCAAATTCGTAAGATTGGAGTTGACAAGAATTGCGGATGTTGTTCGCTGTTAAACTAAAGATACCTCTTGTCCTGATCAATTCTTCAGAAGCTGTTCAGTATTTAATGGTTTCGTTTAGAGACGGCGCTGTAATCTGGATGATGTTTCTTATTACCCGCTCTCCTTTGGACGTTGCGCTTATAACCGTAGCAAAGTTGCTCAGCGGCTGGATTGCCCCGATATCTGGATCCTTGGTTGATTCATGGAATTTGCGTAGGGTCATCAATTGGACCAACTTACTACGAGCGTTGTTGTGTTTCGGGACATCATTCGCATTGGATATGAAGTTAAGTTTCGTCATTACAATTTATTTGTTCTACATTCTACTAGGTGTGGTGAACAAATTTTATTACCCTGCATTTTTTACTGCCTACAATAAATTGCTTGATAATAACGCTCGGTTTAAGAATATGTCGGTAACAAACTCCATCATCATGGCCGCCAACGTGGTGGGTGCCCTTTTCATCGCGATAGGACTGCACCTTGATATGGTGTTTGCTCTTTGCGGAGTCGCATACCTGTACGCATACGTCATACTTAAATCCGCATTTCGTCAATATACAGGGGAAAGAGTCGCGCCCCCGAAGGCGCAACTTTCGTTGCACGGGCTGTCAAATCAATTGCGCGATCTGAATATCTACTTAAAAAACAACGTTGGGATCGTGGTGCTTGGTTTACTAGGGCTAGTACCCGAAATAGGTATCAAGATGGTAGATATGCTTACTCCAAAGTTTGCGGTCAACATCGGAATGGATCATAGGGAGTTCTACAGCTTATTGCTCTCCGTATTTTCGGGTGGAGCTTCTGTTGCGGGACTTGCGTCGGCGCTTTGGAGGACCAAAGATGAGGTTAAGAGACTCGTCTTCCTGTACCTGCTGTCGGCAGCTATAGTCACCTGTGTTGGTCTAGTGCAGAATCCCATCATTGATATAGCTCTCTACGCTGTTTTAGGCGGCTCGTTCATGGTCGAGAACAATGCGAGGCATGCGCTCAGAGTTTCCCTTACGGATTTCGTCTTTAATGGACGTATTTCTAGTATCTCAAACACCCTTGTTTCGAATACCGTCGCCTTGGTCTCGGTCGCAGTAGGATGGGTCGCAGGTTATGTTCCGGTGAGAACTATCTACGTATTGTGGGGTCCGGCTACTTTTTGCATAGTCCTCCCTCTTCTCCTGAAATTAAGAAGCACAATCGGTTCTGGGGTTTCCCAAAGTAAGGAGGAGTCTGTATGACTCTTTCCTTTTCAGGGGTCGGAGACATCGTTTTAAGTCGCAGCTGTTGGAGAGCATATATTACCTCTTTGCATAAGGTCAGGGAAATGATGGGAAGGGCAGACTTTCGGTTTGCCAACTTAGAAGCTGTTTTTCTGAGCGAGGCAGATCAACCGATTCCGTCTGTCAACAACGGATTTAATTCCTCAAAAAAATCGGGTTGATTTCCCCAAAAACACCGGTTTGGATTTCCTCAAAACCATCGCTTAAAATTCCCCGGACATATGTTCGGTCAGTCTTTCACCTCCTCTTGCAGGGCATGGGTTACGCCTGCCTTGAGTTTGTCCTTCATTCGGTAGCTGTTTCCGCGTATGTTGACCGTTGTCGCGTGGTGAAGCAATCGGTCAAGGAGAGCAGATGCCAGCACTTGGTCGCCAAACATGGTTCCCCAGTTGGTGAAACTTGTATTGGATGTGATGATCATCGCCCCTTGTTCATACCGCTCCGAGACCAGACGAAAGAAGTTTGCTGCGTCCAGCGCGTCCAGCGGCAGATAGCCGACTTCGTCGCAGATGAGAAGTTTCGGTTGGATGTAGACCCTCAGCCGCTTTTCTAAGCGACCCTCGTGATGCGCCTTTCGCAAATCGGCGACCAGTCGTTGCATGGTAACGAAGTAGACACTCATTCGGTTCTGCAACGCCTCCATCCCTAGGGCCACAGCCAAATGTGGAGCCGCACAGTCCGCAAGTACAAGGCGACGACGTATTCGAACCACGACTACCCGGTACAGGAGAATGTACTGAACCAAACGTTCGTGGCAGA
>NZ_FNOJ01000007.1 GCF_900107035.1 Alicyclobacillus hesperidum
CTCTGCTGACCCCTGCCTGTTCAGCGTCACCTCTCGATGACGGTTACTAGCCTTGCTAGCGCGCAGACAGGTCTCCCCAGATAAGAACGGACTCTTTCCCCTCACGTACCTGCCGCAGTTTACTGCCGTAGCTCTTGGCGACTTAGGACTTCGTTGTGTGTAGGCAACTCGTCCAACTATGACAGCCTCAAATGCGATTCGTGTACCTCAGGTCGAGGGTTTGCCTCCAGCTTCCTTCAGATTCCACCTCACGGTGGACACCCTTGCTCTTGGCTAACGGTAGGTATGTCGCCAACCCCCGTTCGGGACTTACACCCTAAAGATTCCGCCCATGCTGGGCGTACTACGACAAGCCGCTGGGATTCCCCAGCGGCTTGTCTTGTCATGGAACTCTTTCCATAACTGCCGTCCTCCGTAATACCTTCACAGTATCACATCCGACGGGCTCCGATATAATGTCCACCCCAATATGGGTCTGCCAAGCTATCGATTTGAACCGCGGAACCTGCCGCATTCACGAACTGATTGTTTCCGATGTACACACCATCGTGCGAAGCACCGCTTCCGTATGTATCGAAAAATACGACATCACCTGGTTGTAAGTTACTTTGCGTAACCGGTGTACCTGCATCGAATTGTCCATAACTGGTCCGAGGAAGCGAGATACCGAAGTGGGCAAACACGTACTGAACGAGCCCTGAGCAGTCAAACCCGGCTGGCGACGTACCACCCCACGCGTACGGCGCACCCAGAAGCGTTTTCGCATAGTCTGCGATGGTAAAGCCGAGGGCACTTTCCGCGAGCGATAAATCTGAGCCATCCGGATTGCTCGAACGGCTGCTTAAAACGAAAATTTTAGCGGCGGTCGATTTCGAAACCACCAAATGCTCGCCAGGATGGATGACACTTGTACTGCGCAGGCCATTCCATGCTTCCAGGCTTTGCACCGTAACGTGAAACTTTTGACTGATACTCCAGAGCGAATCGCCCGATTGAACCGTATAGGTGCTAACGGATGAAGGCTTCGCGGCAGCGACTGAATCCGCTTTCACCTCGCTACCCCTGCCAACGCTTTGAGAACTCCCAATCCATAGTACTTGACCAGGATGAATAAGGTCGGAACTCAAATGGTTTGCAGATTTCAGAGCACTGACAGTCGTGTGATACTTCTGCGCGATACTGTAGAGGCTATCGCCATTGTGCACGGTGTATCGAGTGGTTTCGGCAAACACTGTTGTCAGGGTAATCCCCATCGTCGCAGCGGTCGAAAGACCCATCAGGAACGAAAAACGCACCAGGCAAAGCCCCTTTTCAATATTTTTTGTTGTTCACTAGCTTCATTATAAACTGGAATTCTTGTCGAGTTCAATCATAAGCTCGTAGATTTGGACTGACTGTGGCGAATTTAGCAATTTTCAAGAAAAGTTTTCCTGTTCTCCAGCGATTTTACGCAGCGAGAACCATCATATACAATGATAGCGAGGACAGTATTGGAGCCGATGAAAGGGGCTTTGGCATGACCATCGATGCTGCAGATTTTCGCAAAGCTTTAGCACGTTTCGCCAGTGGCGTCACCGTCATTACGATGGCGGTTGATGGCGAGATGTCGGGCATTACCGTTTCCGCGTTTTCGTCACTTTCTTTGCATCCCCCGCTAATCTTAGCGTGCATTGATAAAACGGCCAATGCCCTTCCCTTTGCTCGCAAAAGTAAAGCGTTTGCGGTCAATATTCTCGCAAGTGATCAGAGTCATCTTTCCAATCAATTTGCCAGTAAAATGTCGGATAAGTTTCAAGGAGTGGACTATTTCATTGGTGAGCTCGGGCAGCCGATTCTTGAAGGGGTGCAGGCATATTTGGTATGCCAATTGCGCGAGGAATTGGATGGGGGAGATCACGTTATTTTAATTGGAGAAGTCGAGGCTGCATCGGTTGACTCGAGCCGTCAGCCGCTGCTCTATTACAGCAGCCATTACGGCTCGTTTCATCCATTTGAATCGTGATAAGCCGGTGCAGGCCTGGCCTTCACTTCACTGCAGTGCCGGTTTCATCTCCACGGAAAGACTTCCACGCATCGACAATGCGATATGCCGCCGTCCAGGCGGCGGCTGGTCGCCCGTTTTCCCGAGCTCGTCGGGCCAATTGAGCAATCACCTCATCGGACAGGATGGCCAACGTTTCTTCGAGCTCTCGCAAGCTGTGAACAATCAAACCAGCCCCCATGCGAGCCACACAATTCGCATTTTCGCGCTCTTGACCAGGAAGTGGCCTGAAGAAGACCATTGGCACTCCGCAAGCCAAGCATTCGGCAACGGTCACACCACCGGCCTTCGTCATGACAAAATCCGCTTGCTGCAGATAGGCAGCCAATTGTTCCGTGAAGCCAACTGGCACAATCCGCTCAGCTACACACCGAGCCTCCGCAAACGATTTAACCTGTGCAAACATCCTCTGGTTACGGCCACACAACACATAGATAGTATGGTTCGGAAAGCGCCCTACAAGTCGATCCAAAACATCCTGAAACTGCGGGAAAACGCCACGGCCGCCCGTCAATAGTACGATACTTCTCCCACTTTGCTTCATCAACGTACATGCAGAAAACTGCCGTCTGATGGGTATCCCTGCGACCACTACAGCCTTGTCCTGAATAAAACGAACACTTTCGTCAACAGCGCGCTGCGCGGGCAAGATATACAGGTCGACACCCTGGTGAAACCAACGGCTGTGCACGGCAAAATCAGTCAACACCACGGCAACAAAAGGTCGAATCCCTTTTGGCATGCGAGCCAACGCGTGATCGGGAAACAATTGTACGACAATATCAGGACGATGTTCTTCGAGGGCCCGCCAAGCCGCCTTTCGCGAGAAACGCGCAAGTAGCGACCACAATGGATTGGCGGTCGCCAAATTGCGCGTCCAGTCATAACTCACACCATACAACCCAGGAACATACCGGGTACTCCATTCGAACATCCGTTCATTGAACCATGCCACAAAACGATTCGTTGTCCGAAACGTATCGATCATCTCGACGTCTGCTCCGAATTCTTGGGCAAGCACCTCGCTGATTGCCTTGCCAACCTGAACGTGTCCGTCTCCAAATGAGCCATACAATAAGATACACTTCATGATTCCAGCGGTACGGCCTGCTCGTTATCCACGGACAGTTCGGTGGTCTTGGCGTGCGACACTGCGTTCCCTTCGCCAAACATCTCGATGATCTTTGCCTTAGATGCGACGACTAATTTCGGTTGCAAGACATCGTGATGCGTTTCGATGATATGGTTTGCATCGGGATTCAACATCTTCAAGACATTCGTCAAATGCCATGTGGTCAACGACTTGGCAATGCCGTTCGGCAGCGGATAAGTGTGAAAGCCGAATCGCTCGATCCCGCGATGAATCATCGTCACCCCGTAGAGCACCTGGGCGTCGGCAAACCGCTCGCGTTGGACGGCACGGGCAAGAGCCGGCATGGAAATACGCGCCTGGCGAAGTAGTTGCACCATCGCTCGAACGACATTCCCATCTTCGCGCAACGCGCGTTCTACCATGTCGTTGTTGACATGGAGTTCCACGACGCGGTCCCCCGGATTCACGCGAATGCCATCGACTTCAAAGCCACGTCCAAAGTATCGGCGTTTGGCAACGAAGAACAGATGCTCCGTTCCTGGCTCCAAATCTTCCAGGCGAAACGCACGATGAAACAGCGACTCCCACACATCAAACACCGCTCGCAGCGCCCGACTCGGCATAGCTCTCCCTCCCTACACACATTCCGAGGCCAGTGCAAAATCGCACCCGCGCTCGCGGACCGCTTGAACGATCTCGGGAATCGCCGCAATCACTTGCAACGGAGCCCCTCGCTCTGCACCGTACGACCAATCGCTGTCGTGCAGCACGATGACCGCGCGGTCCGATAACTTGTCAGTCACCCTTCGCACCAACTCCCCTGGTTCTGTGCGACGCCAATCGCCAACCATCACGGACCATAGCAACATATGCATGTCGTGGCGCGGCAACAAGAACAATGTCGCCAAATTGCAAGCACCCCACGTCGGCCGGTAGACGTTTGCCAGTACGCCAAAACGCTGTTGCAAGATACGACTGGCGCCAACAGACTGGCGATACGTCAAAACCGGGTGCAAAAACGGAACGAACAGATGCCGCTCGCCGTGTACCTGCACTTCGTGTCCTTCCGCCATCATCCGTTCGACGATTTCAGGATATTTCAGCGCGTGATCGACAATCACAAAAAACGTTGCCCGCACACCACACGACTTCAGCACGTCGAGCAGTTGCGGCGTGTACTCGGGATGCGGCCCATCGTCAAACGTCAAGGCCACTTTACCCGGTTTGTTCGTGTATCGCCTGCTGCTTAAATGAAACACGCGCGTCCAAAGTACAGGCACCCCACAGTACGCGACGAGGATGCAAAATACAATGAGACCAACCAGCCAGCCAATCACACGCGGTCTCCTCTCACGTCGGCAGCAATTCCGGCGGGTACGCTGCCCTCATCGCTGGCGACGTTTGCCGTCCCGTTGCAAACAGCATAATCTTCTCAGCGATCCGCGCGGCCGCGCCGCAGGTCGGCATGTGTTCCGACGCCATACGCATCCGTTCCAGGATTTCAGGGTGCTGCTTTACTTCCAGTAGGAATTGCTGAGCTTCACGCGCCGTGCGAACACAGACTGCAACTCCCGCCTTTTCAGCGAAGCGAGCGTTCGCCTCTTCCTGTCCCGGTATCGGTCTAAATAGCAACATCGGCAACCGCATGGTGATGGCCTCTGTCAACGTTAAACCACCGGGCTTCGAGACGATCAAATCGGCCGCCGCCATGAAACGGTCGATCTCGCTCGTGAAGCCGTAAACGTGCACCCGATCGCTCGCCAGTGCCGAGAAGCGTTTCTCCATACGTCGGTTCTGACCGCAGATAATGATGTACTGCATGCCCGATTCTGGGATAAACGATTCCCAGAGCGGCGGGTCGGCCAAGATACCGCTACCGCCTCCCATTAAGAGCACAATCGGCAGGTCTTCGCGAAATCCCATTTCGCGGACCAATTGGGATCGGTGTGACAACAGCCGCATCACGTTCTCGGCTTGAAATTTGCGACGCAACGGGATCCCCACAACCTCGATCGCGCTGTCTGGCACGCCGTACGATACAAGATCCCGCTTGACCTCGTCCGTAGCGACGAAGAAGTGATCCGCGTGATCGTGATACCACTGGCGATGGGCTGTGTAGTCCGTGACAATCGCAATATTAGGTATGCCAATCTGCCCGGTGCGGCGCAATTCACCGACGACTCCCATCGGCGTTGGAAACGTGCTGGCTATCGCGTCCGGTTGGTAGTACTGGATATACTCCTGCATCCGCTCAATGCCTAAATGATTCACGTAGCGCTGAAGGGCCGAATCCGGATCAATCCGAGACATCGACTTGTAGAACAAGCCGTACAAACTTGGCGCCTTTTGCACTCCTTGAATCAAACTAAACTTGGCGAACGAACGCAACGCCGGATTCAGTAGGCTGACGTAGTCAACCACTTCGACCTGTGCGTCTCTTTCTTTCAACGCCTCCTGCACGGCGTACGCAGCCTGGTTATGCCCGGAACCAAAGGACGCGGTCATCAGCAAAACGCGACGCATTGGTCTCGCCCCCTCAAGTCTTCCACGTCTCTTATTCTAAACTTGATATTTCTTGCGGACAACTCAAATTCCCGGCGCCAGCGAAATGGCAAGGAGCAGATAAAGGAAAAAGCGGAGAGCATTCGTTCCACTTCTCTCCGCTTATCCTATTCAGTTGACAACCCCTCTAGCCAACCCATTTCTTGTTTAATGACGCCCTTGCAACCGATTCGTGGTGCGCCAGACCAAACCACGGACGACCAACTGGATGATGAGGATGACGACGAGCAAGACGAAAGCCGCTGCATAGGCGAGATCGCGCGCAGCCGGATATGGCTGGTCCAAGTAGGTGTAGGCTACGTATGTCAAGTAGCCGACCTGGGCATGGGTGAGCTGCAGACTGGGGTTGTTGGCGTTCCACCCAGCCGTGTATAACAGCGGTGCGGTTTCCCCAAGGCCGATGGCGATGGCAAGCAATAGTCCCGTGGCGATGCCACCTGCGGCCGGCCGCCAGATGGCTTTCAGAATCGCCTGCGATCTCGTCATTCCCAAGGCCCATGCGGCCTCGCGTTGCATATGTGGGACCTGCTGCAAGCTGGTATCCGTGGTGCGCAAAATATAGGGCAACATAATAAGCGTCAAGGCAATACCGCCAGCAAGCGCGGAAAAGCCCCAGTGAAACTGCAACACAAGAAGCAAATACCCAAAATAGCCGATCACGATGGACGGCACGCCGGAGAGGACCTCAGCCAAGAAACGAATGACTGCGGCGGTGCGTCGCCCAGCAAATTCTGATGTATACACCCCGCCAAGAATACCAAGGGGCGCCGCAAACAACACGGCGATAAGAACCAATTCAAATGTTCCCAGGATTGCGTTCTCCAATCCACCCGCCACCCCTTGCGTCGGAGTGAACAGCATAGCGAAGTGAAACGAACGAACACCACGCCAAACAATTGAACCCAGCAAATCAAAGAGGCCGAATAGAACGAGCGCTGCAGCCAGCCAGGCAATCGACCAGCCAAGATACGAGAACGCATTACGCCGACGCCTTCGCTTCATTTTGCCACACCTGCCTTCCTCCGACCTTGACGCGGGCGAACCAACCAGCGTGCAAGCAAATTGGTCGCCAAAGTGATGACGAGCAGAACCAGGGCGAGTTCCGACAACGCATGCACGGCCATGCCAGATGCATCCGTCTGTGCACTATCCAGCTGATCCGCAATAAAAGCCGCCATGGTTGAGATTGGACTGTACAAGTTGCTTGGGAGAATATTCATCGCATTCCCGCTCACCATGAGTACAGCCATCGTCTCTCCCATTGCCCGTCCAAAGCCCAGCGCGATCGCGCCGACCAATCCATCTCGTACATAAGGCAACGAGATATATCGCACAACCTCCCAGGTCGTCATGCCGATACCGAGGCCGCCTTCCCGCGCAAGCAACGGCACTTGCAACAACAGATCGCGCGCGGTTGCGGTGATGATGGGCACAATCATCATGGCAAGGACGATCCCGCTTGCGAGAAGCCCATAGCCACTTCCCACTTGCCCTCCGAAAAACGGAATATAGCCAAGTACATGTCGCAGAAATGGTGCCAGATGGGCACTGATCCAGGGCACCAAGACCAAAATACCCCACAGCCCAATCACGACGCTTGGAATACCTGCCAGCAATTCGACGAGAATGCTCAGTATCCAAGCGATTGCGCCCCGGACGCGGTAGGCTAGAATCACAGCCGTGAGAATTGCAATCGGGACCGCGATGACAAGCGCGATAGCCGACGACAAAAGCGTCCCAACGATGAATACAAGTCCCCCGTAGGAAGCTCCTACAGGCGCCGTGACACCATTCTTCTTGACCATCGCGCCATACAAATTGCCAAGATCCCACCGTGTATGTGTAAGGAAACTCCAACCCATGAAGTGCATAACGGGTATTGATTGGTACACGACGATGCCCGCGATAAGCAACAAAAAGATAGCGGGGCTGCTGGCACAAAAACCAGCAACCACGCGAAAGACATAGTCGGCCACCTTGGCCGTACGCGATACGTTACGCATGTATTGGGCCCCCACACTCTTCCATCAGCCTGTGATCTGTGCAATCTGCGCCTGGCTTTTGGTATAGATATCGGCCGGCAGTGGCAGGAAGTGGACGGGTGTCAGGTAAGATGCTGCATTGCCTTTTCCGGGATCGATAGCCCATTTGAGAAACGCTTGTAACGCGTGGGCCGTCGTTGTCGATGGCTGTGTCTTTTTGACAATCAAGTATTCAAAGTTGATGATGGGATACGAGCTCGCTCCTGGCTCGTCGATCAGCGAGACTCGCTCGTCGCTTGGCACCTGCTTCACGGCTGCAGCGGCGGCTTGGATATTTTGCGTCGTTGGTAGCACAAACTGTCCAGCGCGGTTTTGCAGTGCTGCATATGCAAGCCCCGCTTGCACGGCCTTGTCCAACCAGCTGATGCCGACATAACCAACGGCATACTTGGTTTTACTCAGAGCAGCGACGACACCGTCATTGCCCTTTGCGCCAATGGCCGAAGATAGCCCTGGCCACGAAATGGACGTGCCATAGCCATATTGCTGGCTCCAGCTTGCACTACCATGGCTGAGGTACTGCGTGAACAAGAAGGTATCGCCAGACCCGTCTGAGCGATAGACCGGCTTAATCAACTGATGCGGCAGCGATATGCCTGGATTTAAAGCGCGAATCGCCTTGTCGTCCCAATAGGTGACTTTCCCTTCATAAATCTGGGCAAGCACAGCACCATTGAGATGGAGATGGCCTTTGACGCCTGGCAGGTTATACATCACCTGCTGCGCTGAAATGGCCACTGGAATGTTCAACATGCCGGGCGTTTGCGCCATTTGTGCGTCCGCCATGTATGCGTCCGAAGCGCCAATGTCTACCGTCCCGGCCGTAGCGTCGGAAATCCCAGTCCCACTGCCGGTAGAAGCCGCGGTCATCTGCACGTTCGGCTGCACCTTGTGATACGCTGGAATCCACTCGGTATTAAACAGAGGATACAGTAACGAGGAACCTGTCTCTGTAAGCGAGATACTGCCTGCAGTCTTCGCGGCACCCGTGGTTGTCGCATTCTGTTCCGGATGCGCACTTACGTGAGCGGCATTATTTGTCGAGTTTCCCGTGCCGCACCCAGAGACCGCAAGCAATGCGGTGAGTACGGCGGCACCTGCGAACCATTTCGTATGATGTAAGATCACAAAGATCGTCCTCCCTTAGGTCGGTTGTGTGCGTAAGCATGGCCAACGACTCAAAGGATAGCAACGCTCTGTGAACTTGCGGTGGAAGGTTCGTTAAGGGATCGTGAAAATCGACAACTTTCGTCTTTACAATCTACAACAACTCGTCGCCAGCGTCCGATTGACGTTCCAATTCCAGAAGCTTGGCCACCCATCCTGTCGACGTCGCTTGCAACAAAATCGTCGACAAAATCGCTAGAAAGGTGACTGCCATGAGGTCGCGCGCATGCGGTACACCAGCGGCGGCGGCTGATGTGACCAACGCGGCCGGTATCACGCCAGTCTCACGTACCCACATCATCAAAATGATCTCCCGCGCGGACCATTTCGCAAAGCGGTCGCCCGGTACACATGCGAGCACCGTAAGCGGCCGTGCGATGAACATGAGAGCGGCTGCGATCGCAAGACCAACGCCCAGATCGCGCCCCAACGCCGAAAACTGCACTTGTGCGCCAAGCAGCGTAAAGATCAACATGCGCAGCAATGCCGTCGGCAGTGCAACATGTGCCAATTCAGCGAATTGAACCTGCGATCGCGCCATGCCGAACACGCCTGGGCTGCCAAATATTGCCCCACTCGCGAACGCGCTCATGAGACCACTGCCACCAAGATCAACTGCGAGAGCGTAACTGCCAAGCGCGATGGCGATGGCCACGACGCTTGTGTGCAGACGCAGCCAGGCGGGGCCGTTTTCCGATGTCAGCCATGCTCCAAGCAAGCCAAAAACAGTTCCCATGGCAAGACCAATGCCGGCTTCTCGCCCAAACATAGCAAAGGCAGACGCCAAATGCAGGGACTGTTGCGCCTTGACCGATGTGAGCACGACGGCAAACAAGACCGAGGCCGTTGCGTCGTTGACCGCGCTCTCCGCTTCGAGAGCCTGCTGTAAGCGTTGGCGAATGGGTGTCCGTGCAAAGACAGGGATCAATGTCGCTGGATCTGTCGAGGCGATAATCGAACCAAGTAGTAGACACCAGAGAAATGAAAAGTGAAACAGCCACATTGCGATCAAGGCGACGACAAGTGCCGTGATAAGCACACCGAGGGTAGCCAACAGACTGATGGTCAACGCCGCCCGGCGCAGAAGCCTCAGATTCATCTGGCATCCGCCCTCGAATAACAACAGCGCTGCCCCGGTGTACACCGCAAACTGACTCGCCCCGGAGCCACCTGCCACGTGCAGCACGTGAAAACCTGCCGGTCCAAGTGCGATACCGAGAACGACAAATGCCGCCACATCGGGGATGCGCGGCCGTTCCGTAAGCCTGCTGATGACGGCGCCAAGTAAGGCGACGAGGGCGATGATCAGCATGGCGTCCTGCCAATTGGCGAGATTGAGCACAAGCATCCCCCCTTTCACACTTCGGCGAGCTAAAAGCAAGTCTCGACAGCCGCGGCAAAAGCGTCGGGTTGCTCCAAGTGCGGCGTATGCCCCGCTTCCTCAATCACGACATGACGAGCGGCTTTCATTTCCCGAGCCATCTGAGCATTGATAGCCGTGAACTTCGCATCCAACTCCCCGGTGACAAGCAGCGTTGGCATTGTCAGCGTACCAAGCTGGTCCCAGTTCGATGGCTGCGCTCCAGTGCCAATGCCACGCAGACTTTGCGCATAGCCAAACGCCGTTCCCTGTTCACGGATCTCCCGTTGCCGCATGCGTACACCTTCCGGCAAGGCACTGTGTGTCGAAAAAAGAGGTATCTTCTCCCAGCGCTCAATAAAAGCAGAAAGGCCAATATCCTCAATTTCACCGGCCAGTCGCTCGTCTGCTTCTCTGCGCAGAGCCCGCTCCGACGGGGTCGCGAGCCCGGGAGACGCGCTCTCGAGGATGAGCTGTGAAACATATTCAGGATACTGAACGGCAAAGGAAAGGGCAATTCTTCCCCCCATCGAGTAACCCAGCACGTGTGCTCGCGAAAAACTCAAAGTGTCAAGAAGAGCCGCGAGATCGGCCACTTGTTCAGCCATCCGATAGCGTTCAACGCTGGCAGGCGCCGCAGTTCGCCCGTGCCCCAGCAAATCGGGGGCTAGCACGGTCCAGCGTCGCGCCCAATTCGCGAAAAACGGTGCAAAGACGTCGCCACTGCCAGTGAAACCGTGTAACAGCAACAAACACTCCTCACCATCGCCGGCCTGAAGTACGGAATACGAAACGCCGCGCACTTGCACAGTTCGTCTCATTGCGCCATCCCTCGCTCTAGTTCATGCCGCAATTCGGCAAAGAGGCGTTTGTATACGTGTGTGCTCGCTTCGTTGGCAAATGTGGCTTGCACGACGGTCAACTCGGCATCGTGTATGCCTTTGCGCACCGCCTGCATCAAAGCCTGCACACCTTCCACCTCGACATGTCGCCCGCCAAACGCCTCGATGATGTGCTGGAACTCCAGGCCATGCGGCGTCGTGAAGTGGTGCAATGTGTCTGGCCGCGACGCTTGCGACAAATGCTGAAAAATGCCGCCACCATCGTTGTGAATGAGGACGATGACAAGTGGTACCCCGAATCGCTTGGCCGCGAGGAGTCCGTTCGTGTCGTGATAAAACGACACATCACCAATACACAGTACTGTAGACTGACCTGACGCCAACGCCTCGCCAAAGGCTGTCGACGTTAGACCATCGATCCCGCTGGCACCGCGATTGCCATCGACGATGACGCCCGATTGCGGCCTGACCAAGGCGTCGGCGTCGCGAATCGGCCGACTGTTGCCGATGAATAACCGCTCCCCACTGTGCAACGCCGCGACCGTTGCCCGTACCGCCGCACCCTCAAACCAGTGATCGGCGCAAAAGCGTTCGATGAACCGCCTCGCTAAATCGTCCGCATGCCGCCAAGCCGCCATGTAGGCTTGCGCGGAAGTCGTCAACGTGGCTATGAGATGGCTTAGCCCGAACTCGACGCCGCCAGCGATGACGTCGCTGGCAATGCCTAACGCATCGCGATAAAGCGGCGTTTCGTCGCAGACAAATACGCGCGCACGGCTTTTCACCAGCCACGATGCCAACGCCTTCGAGGTCGGCTCGGCGCCAAAGCGCAGCACCAAGTCTGGAGGCGCCATCACATCGGGTGCAGCCTGCAAAATGGCATCGTAGTGCTGGACAGCCTGTGACGATCCCGCAACCGGCGAAATGATATCCGCCAGAATCGGAAGACCGGTTCGTTCTGCGAATGCAACAACCGCCTTGGCAAGGTTTGCATCGCGTTCAGGACCGAACACGACGAGTGGGCGTTGTGCACTTGCCAAGGCTTCCTGCAAACGTTTGAACCGCGAGCCAGCAAACGATCCTGATGGCCCCATCTGCGTCGCAGGTGGGGCGAGGTTTACAAGCTCTGGCACCTCATCCCGGCGCGGTGGCACGAGGGGTTCCACAAACGGGTAATTCAAATGGACGGGTCCCGCTGGACTTGAAGCAGCCAACGTGGCACCACGCACAGCCATCGCCTGTGCATGCCGGGCGCATTGCACGGTGCCATCAGGGATCGGCAATTCATAAAACCACTTGACGTGATCGCCAAACATACCCAGTTGGCGAATGGCCTGATTGGCTCCTACCTCGCGCAATTGCGGCGGGCGATCGGCCGTAATCGCGATGAGCGGAACGCGCGACATGTAAGCCTCCACAATGGCTGGATAGTAATTGGCAGCGGCGGTCCCAGACGTGCAGACAAGCGCCACCGGGCGCCCTCCGCCTTTTGCGAGGCCAAGGGCGAAATAGGCAGCAGACCGCTCGTCGAGATGGGAAAGCAACTCAATCTGCGGGTGTTCCGCAAAGGCCATGAGCAACGGCGTGTTCCGAGAACCGGGCGAAGCGACCACCTGGCGTACGCCTGTTGCGGCGAGCCCATCGACAAATGCGTGCACAGGCCACAAGGTCATGTTCACGTTGCGTCCCCCTCACGAAAATCCCCCAGCGCCGTTCGCATCGGTGCGAGCTTCCACTCGCTTTCTTCCCACTCCGTTGCGGCGTCTGATCCGGCAACGATACCACATCCCGCAAACATGCACGCATGTGGGTAATGGATGAATGCCGATCGCAGCGAAACATTGATTTGTCCATTGCCATCGCCGTCCATCCAGCCGAATCCTCCAGTGTAATACCCGCGTGGCCAACCTTCGTGGGCCTTGATGAACGAAATCGCGGCCGCATCCGGCACCCCCGCGACAGCGGGTGTCGGGTGTAAAGAAATCGCTGCATCGAGTAGACTACACCCTTCGCGCAACTGCCCTTCCACCTTAGTGTACAGATGTTGCACATTTGTCAACTGGCGAATGCCAGGTTCCTTTGGCCAAGTGAGTTGTTCAGCAACACTGGCCAAGCGATGGGTGACCGAGTGCACGACCGCCTCGTGTTCCGCGCGATTCTTTGCACTCGTTTGCAACTGCAAGCAAAGATTCCGGTCTTCTTCTTTGTCGCGTCCGCGGCGCGCCGAGCCAGCCAAGCAGTCAACCGACAAAGTCCTCTCTTCTACGCGAACCAGTTCCTCTGGACTGGCCGCAAGTAACCACCTGTCCTGCCACTTCATGGCAAAGATGTGACTATCGCGATAAGTGCTCAAAAGCTGTTGCAGCGCTTCTGGCAGCGGCCGGTTGACCGACGCAAACGCCCGGCGCGCCAAGACGACTTTGCTCAGCTTTCCCGCCGCGATTTCGCGCAACGCCCGCTCAACTTTATCCGCCCAAGCAGTGTTTTCTAAAGCTGCCGCAAATACTGGATGCGCTCCTGGCTCATGCTCACTCGCTGCAAAAGCATCAAGAAGATCCGCAACCTCTGTGCGAACGTCATGCTCGTCGAGGGCGGGCGAGGCGATGTAGAACACCTCCACCGCATCTGTTCCCAGCTGTTTGCGCAACGTCAGCTTTGGCACAAACCAAATCGCCTTCGGCCAGGCGGACCACATCCCGAACGCGGGCTCTGTGAAGTCAAACGCAAATGCGCCATAACAGCGGACGCCTTTGGGAAGTGCAAGTTCAGACAACCGCGTCCTGGAGCGTTCAAGCGCATCCTCTTCAGACTCCAAAATTTGCTTGTAGACGCCAATGCCAAGCGTCTCAGCATCAGCATTATGCGGCAGCGAGTACACGGCGGGCTCGAGTGTATGCCAATTTGTGAGCGACGCAAGCGGCTCTTGGAATTTGATCGTCGTGCGAATGCAATGAAAGCCCTGTTCGTCCGCGGGAGGCATCCTTGTATAAGCCTGCGCGATGGCGTCCACCAGGTGTTCCCATACCGTCTCTTTCGCCGAAGTCAGCATCGCGTTTTCACCCACTCCCTCAATTCCCGTCTCAACAGTTTGCCCGACGCGTTGCGCGGCAACGATGACACAGCATAAAAAGCCTGCGGAATCTTGTAGTGCGCCAATAGCTCGCGCAAACGGGTTCGCCACTGCGCCAGTGTCTCGTCGGTCAACTCGACACCGTCTTTGAGCACGACAAAGGCCACAGGAACCTGGCCCCATGTTGCATTCGCTTGCGCAACTACGCCCGCGTCCTGTACGCCTGCCAACCTCATTAAGGCGGACTCAACCTCCGCCGGATACACGTTCTCGCCACCCGAAACAATGAGATCTGTACGCCTGTCCAACACATATAAGAAACCGTCGTCGTCGAACACGCCAATGTCGCCAGTGTGCAACCAACCGTCTCGGAACGCATGCTCTGTGGCCATTGGTTGATTGAAATAACCGGCAATGACCGTGGGACTTTGCACTAGAATTTCGCCCTCGACGCGCGGCATAGATGTTGGCCCGTCAGGACTGTCAATGGCAAGTCGCACATTGGCTAGAGGCTTTCCCGAACTTCCTACCTTCGCCAGCGCATCGTCCGCCATCAACGTGGCGACCTGTGTGTTCGATTCTGTCAGTCCATAGCTTTGATTGATGGGAATGCCCAGGGCCAACGCTCGCTCCAACAGCGGCTTGGGTGCCGGACCGCCGCCAAGCAGAACCGCACGCAACGTATCTGGATATGGATCGCTTCGCTTGTCTAGAAGCCTTGCCAACATCGCAGGCACGAGGGAGACCAATGTTATTCCTTCGTACGCCAAGGCCTTGTCCACGCGCTCGACGTCAAAACCATTATGGGCCACGACAGTCGTCCCATAAATGAGGCTACGCAATAATACGCCCATGCCACCTACGTGAAACAGTGGCATCGGCACCAACCAACGCTCATCGAGCCGCAACCCGAGTTGCAGCACAGAGCCCATAGCGCTCCACCAGTGATTTTGATATGTAATGACAGCGCCCTTCGGCCTGCCCGTCGTTCCACTCGTATAGACGATACAATGCGGCGCAGTCAAGTCGATATCCGCTTTGAACACGTCGAGTGCACGACCGCCTTTCGTCTGCAGTTCGGCGAACTCGATCACGCCTGCAGGAAAGCGGTAGCTTTGATTCACTTCTTGTGCCAACGACATGGTCTGTGCATCACAAATCAACAACTGCGCATCACAGTCCTCTACCTGATAGGCAAGCTCAGGTGCGGACAAGCGCCAGTTGAGCGGCACCAAGATGGCCCCTAGCTGTATCAACGCGTGTAGCACTATCGTGTGCGCATAGCTGTCCTTGAGCAGGACGGCGGCGCGTTGACCCGCGTAGAGCCCCTGATCATAAAGCGATGCCGCGCAGGATAACGCGGCATACAATAATTCTTCGTAGTTTAAAACGCCATTTGCCGTTTCGATGGCCGGGTGCAAAGGACGTCGCAACGCTTGCGCCTGCAACCAATCGGGCAAACGGCGAACCGGCTCCTGTGACCATGCATTTGTCATGCAGCATTCCACCCCCGTGTCTAAAGTGGTTGTGGAACAATCAGGGCAATCTCCCGAACTTCCCGAAGTCTGGTTTGCGCTTCTCAAGGAACGCGTTCTTTCCTTCTTTGGCTTCATCAGTCATATAGAACAACATGGTCGCGTCTCCAGCAAGTTGCTGCAATCCAGCAGCGCCGTCGGTATCTGCGTTAAATGCCGCCTTGAGGAAGCGAATGGCAATCGGGCTCTTTTCGAGAATTTCCTTTGCCCATTGAATGCTTTCTTCTTCGAGTCGATCAAGCGGCACGACCGCGTTAATAAGTCCCATTTGCAAGGCTTCCTGGGCGTTGTACTGACGGCAGAGGAACCAAATTTCCTTTGCTTTCTTTTGCCCAACCAACCGTGAGAGCAAAGCGATGCCATAACCCGCGTCAAAGCTACCGACCTTCGGCCCTGTTTGTCCAAATACGGCATTCTCGGCCGCAATCGTCAAATCACAGCAAACGTGCAGGACGTGTCCACCGCCAATCGCATAACCGGCAACAGCGGCAATCACTGGCTTGGGCAATTGACGAATGAGCCGCTGTAAATCGAGCACATTGAGACGAGGGATTTGATCTCCCCCGACGTAGCCGCCATGCCCACGCACGCGTTGATCTCCCCCGGAGCAAAAAGCGAGATTGCCCTGGCCGCGCATAATGACGACACCGGTCGATGCATCGTCGCGGATGTGCTGAAAGGCATCAATCATCTCTGCAACCGTTTCGGGGCGAAACGCATTATGCACCTCAGGTCGGTTGATGGTCACACGGGCAATGCCCTCCGCGCGTTCGTAAATGATGTCGGTATATTCCTTCACTCGCTCCCACTGCATGGTCATTTCGGAAGGCCTCCTGATTCCGAGTCAGATGTCGAATGTTCGCGAGAACATTATAGAACTTGTCCAATAGAGAAGCAAAAACGCAACCCCTCGGAACCCCCGGCAAGAAACGGATTTGCCGGTCTCGCATGCACATGCTAGGATTACGAATGGATTCCTAGAACGTATAGAGTTCTGTTTGAAATATCGCCGTGTGCGATCTGCGCGGCTTGGGAAACGAGGTGCTTAGCACATGATACATTCGAGCCGGATTGGCGTCTGGTGGCGAGTCTTACGACCGTTTACCTTGACGGCGAGCATCGTGCCAGTCCTTGTCGGGGCAGGGATTGCGATTCCTTTTTATCATTTCCACGTTTGGAGATTTCTTGCCATGTTTTTGGCGTCCATTTTAATCCAGTCAGCAACCAATATGTTTAACGAGTACTACGATTTTAAACGAGGGCTTGACGACGAGCGCATGGTTGGTATCGCGGGCACCATCGTACGCGATGGTGTGAAGCCGACGACCGTATTGCGGTTAGGCTTTATTTTTATGGCTGTTGCCCTGTTACTGGGCATTTATCTCTGCGCGACAACGAGTTGGTGGCTTGCTCTGGTCGGCATAGTATCCATGGGTATTGGTTACTTATACTCGGGTGGGCCGTGGCCGCTCGCATACACGCCGTTTGGCGAGTTGGCGGCCGCAACAGCCATGGGACCGGTCATTGTCCTGATCTCCTTTTTCCTGCAAAGTGGTACCGTAACCTGGCGAGCGGCACTTTTGTCGATTCCGATTGGCCTTTTAATCGGCGCCATCTTGTTTGCCAACAACATGCGGGACATGGTACAAGATGCGGAAGGTGGCCGCCGCACGGTTGTTATTTTGCTTGGCCGCGAGCGGGGGAGAATTTTATTTGCGAGCGTCTTTGCCGCCGCGTACCTTGTCATTGTCATGCTGGTGGTCTTTCACCTGATTACGCCATGGGCACTCGCTGTCTTCGCGACGATCCCAACTGCCGTGTACGTGGTACGCCTTTATTACCAACATACAGAACCGGCGAAGCTGCACGCCGCTGTCAAAGGCACGTCAAACCTGTTGTTTCGCTTCGGCGTACTGATGTTTTGCGCGATGTTGGTGTCGCTAGTACACGTCGCGTAACCAGAGGTGCCGCGCATAAATCCAAAAGCGCCGTCGCTGGGAAGTTCCCCGTGCGACGGCGCTTTGATTTCATTTCACTTCGGTATCGGCTTGCAAAGCCCCCACAATTCTCCACGGGTGCGAATATACGTTAAAAGCCCTGCCGCGCACAAAACCGATGGCGGTAATACCCAGTTCGTCCGCCATGTCGATGGCAAGCGCCGTTGGCGCCGATCTGGCGATCACGATGCCGACGCCAATCTTCGATACCTTCAACAACACCTCGGACGAGATGCGTCCACTGAATGCAATCGCCGTGCCTCGCAACGAGATTCCGTTTTGCAAGCAGTATCCATAGATTTTATCGAGGGCATTATGCCTGCCAATGTCAGTACGTGCCAACAAAAGTTTTTCTGGCGTGCACAAGGCCGCCATATGAACGCCGCCAGTCTCCTGAAACAGCGTCGCCGCCCCGTCGAGTTCGTCGATCACGGCAAATACCTCGTCAGGGCTCAAAGTCACGGCATCATCTACACGCTTCGCTGTGACGGCATCATTTTGGAAATAGAAACTCTGGCGTCCCTTCCCACAACATGAAGCGATATATCGTTTATTGTAAAAAGCTTGGTTGAAGGTGATGGCGCTTTTCGTACGCACCCGAGCCGTTCCTAGAAAACGGCTCAGTTGCAGCGATTCAACTTGATCAACGGATTGGATAATCCCCTCGGACGCCAGAAAACCGTACACTAAATCCTCCATATAAGAAGGCGTACAGACGATGGTCGCAAGCTCGTTGTCATTCACATAAATGGTCAACGCATACTCCGTTGCAATCTCGTCGTTTCTTCTCACCCACTCCCCATCGCGATACCGGACAACCGGGCGTGTCATCTTTTCGGACATCGCGATGCGCGGTTGTCCGCTCACACTTCAGGCCCCCTATCTTCGCCACGCGCAGCCGTCGCCTCCGGCGAATCGGCAAGCCCGCGCCCCATGCCCTTTAAAAATGCCAAGGCGACCGCCAAGGCCCTGCCAACATCGGGATCGCGCAGAGCCTTTAAGGCGTCATACACGCCCATCCGCGCATTTACTGGCACCCCTGTTGCCTCTTTGAATCCTGTTGAGGCAGCCTCGAAGAGCCGAGACATCGACTCCGGTGGAATCGCCCCTAAGAATTGCAATGCCCCGATTCCGTTTTTCAATCCACCCGTGATCTCCGGCCGCGTCACCAAATTGAGCACAATTCGTAAAACATCGTCCCCCTGCTCCAGCAACGCGCGCAACAAGGGAAGAAGCCCACGTTCCTCGCACGCCTGCAACAGAGCCAAACCGTCGATCACGCCGTCCGCGTGATCGACCAACGCTTGCTCAATTTTCTGTTTCGCCAGCGCAGCATCGTCGACAGGCTGGCGCACGATAGATGTGATTGCATTTGCCACTTGGCATTACCCCCTCTCCGGCCGATGTCGTGCTTGTTCGACCGGAACATACCCCGCTCTGGCCCATTTTTTCTCGACTTGTACACCCGGTTGTGGATTGGGGTGGCCAAGCCGATAATTATATGGCGTGAGCGGACTTTTTCCGCGTTCACGGAGAACTTCCATACGCACACGCAACTCTTTATATGCCGGCGTATGTGTCGTCACATCTGATTCACTACTTGTCAGGATGTTGATGGCCTCTTCGTCGTTCGACGTGTTCATCGGGAGGTACATCTGATAGCCCTGTACGCGATCCGTGACCACTACGGGAAGCTTCAACTGTCCAAACGGTGAAGTCAACCGCACCAGAGCACCCGTTTCGATTCCGCGCTCCTTCGCCAATTCGGGTGAAACCTCCAAGTACGTGGTGGGTATCTTCTCTTTAATACCCGCGACGCGGTAGGTCAGATTTCCCTCGTGGAAATGCTCCAACATCCGCCCATTGTTCAGGTGCAGGTCATATTCTGGAGCAAATTCGGTCGGTTCGATCCATTTGGCTGGCACCAGTCTCGCACGTCCGTTCGGAAATGGAAAGCCGTCCGTGTACAGTAACGGGGAATCTGTACCATCTTCGGCGACCGGCCATTGCAGGCTGCGGTAACCTTCGAGTCGCTCGTACGTGACGCCTTTCATCAACTCAGCCAACGAAGCCATTTCCTCGAGGATTTCACGTGGGTGTTGATAATTCCAGTCGGCACCAAGTCGACGGGCCAGCTCCTGCAGGATGATCCAGTCCGGCTTGGACTCGCCAAGAGGCTCCAACACTTGATATAGGCGCTGAATTCTGCGTTCGGTGTTGGTAAACGTGCCTTCCTTCTCAAGGCTCGGTGAAGCGGGCAACACGACGTCCGCAAACTCCGCCGTTTTGCTGAAGAACACGTCCATGACCACGAAGAAGTCCAGTTTGGTGAAAGCGTCGCGCACGTAGTGCGAGTTGGAATCGACAAGCGCCATCTCCTCGCCTTGCAACAGCATCGCGCGCAGTTTGCCATCGTGAATCGCTTCGACCATCTCGTGGTTGTCGAGTCCCTTCGTTGTCGGCAGTTCAACGCCCCAGGCCTGTTCATACTTTGCGCGTACCAAAGGGTCGTCCACGCGCTCGTAACCAGGCAGGTACACCGGGTTGCACCCCATGTCCCCCGCCCCCTGGACGTTGTTGTGGCCACGAAGGGGATAAGCACCCGTGCCCGGCCGTGCCATGTTGCCTGTGACAAGCAGCAGGTTGCAAATCGCCGTACTCGTTTCACTGCCCCCTAAATGTTGGGTGACACCCATCGCCCAACAGATACAAACCGACTTTGCCTCGTGAATCATGGACGCCAATTGTTTGATTGTAGACTGGGGCACACCGGTTGTCCGCTCTGCATACGCGAGTGAATACATGGCAAGAGAATTGACAAATTCGGCGTAACCATCCACGTGTCCGTCGATGAACGATTGATCCTGCCAGCCCTGATCAATGATGTATTTTGTCACCGCCGACAACAGCACGAGATCGGTGCCCGGTTCGGGCCGGACAAACATATCTGCCTTTTCGGCCATGCCGTTGCGCCGTAGATCGATCACGATGTGCTTCTGACCATATTTCTTTTTTGCACGCCGCAAGCGCGTCGACAAAACCGGATGGGACTCTGCTGGATTGGCGCCAACGATGATGACGAGATCGGCCATCGCCAAGTCGTGTACCGAACCTGTGTCGCCGCCGTAGCCAACAGTTCTGCGCAACCCCTCGGTCGCCGGCGATTGGCAGTAGCGCGAACAGTTATCGACATTGTTGGTATGCATCACGGCGCGTGCGAGCTTTTGAATTAAGTAATTCTCCTCGTTCGTGCACTTCGACGAGGATATGAACGCAACTGCATCGTCTCCGTGTTTGAGACGTATCTCCGTCAAGCGCTTGGCAACCAAATCCAGCGCTTCGTCCCAGGACGCTTCATAGAATGCATCGCCTCGACGGATGAGTGGCTTTGTCAGGCGATCTGGACTGTTGACGAAGTCCCAGCCAAACTTGCCTTTGATGCATGTCGAAATCTGATTCGTCGGCGCCTCCATCTGCGGCTCAACCTTGAGGATTTCGCGGTCTTTCGTCCATACGTCAAACGAACAGCCGACGCCGCAGTATGTACAAACCGTTTTGGTGCGTTGAATGCGCGACTTGCGCATAGCGCTCTCCATTTCAGAAATCGAAAATATAGCCCGATAGCCTGGTTCCACGGCCTTGGTCAAATCGATCATCGTTTGTAAAGGCTCTGGCTCAATGCCGGTCAGAAAACCAGCCTTGCCGATCATGTTCTTTTCCATGAGCGCGTTGCACGGGCAAACCGTTACGCAATGGCCACAAGAAACACACGAGGATTCGTTGATCGGTACATCGTTGTCCCAAATGACACGGGGAATCTCGCGATCCCACGCGATCGACAAAACCTCGCTGACCTGTAAGTTCTGGCACGCCTCGACGCAACGGCCACAGAGAATACATTGATTCGGATCGTATCGGTAAAACGGGTTGGATAAATCCTCTTCGTACGGCTTTTTCCGGAATGGATACGATTGATGATCTATATCCATGGCCATCGTCGTGTTGTGCACGGTGCAGTTGCCATTGTTGTTATCGCAGACCGTGCAATATAGGTCGTGGTTTTTTAAGATGCGATCCATCGCCTCTTTGCGCGCAAATCGCGCGGCCACCGACTTGGTCCGCACTTCCATGCCGTCTTCTACAGGCGTCGCACAAGCTCGTACGATGTTGCCTCCGACATCGACCATACAAGTATCGCAGGTTTGAATCGGCCCTAAGGCAGGGTGATAACAAATGTGCGGGACATCGACGTCGTTCTCGAGAAGAGCTTGGAGTATGGTTTCGTGATCGCTCGCAGATATGAGCCTGCCATCGACCACGAATGTCTTCTTTACATTGGTGCTCAAAAGCCCCACCTCCAACGTGCCGTTGATTCGGCCAAAATTTGCACATCTCGATTCAGTATGGCCTAAAGATCCCCCGCTTCATGTCAAACGGGGAGGATTAGCGACAAGATTGGCAATGGTTGCGGCAATGTCCGCCTCTGGACGCTCACAATGGAAGTGGCGACACACGTAGACAAGCGCTTCGTCCGCTGCCGGTGGGTACGCATTTTCTCCGTTCGGTCGAGCTGATGGCGTCAACAGCACCGCTTCTGGCAGAAACGCAAGATGAAAGGCTGTCGCCATCGCGCGTACGTCCCCCCTGCCTGGTACTGATGACCACACGACCTCAGTCGTGCCGAGATCGCGCAACATGGCTGCGGTGACAAGCCATAAATGGTCAACTGGGGCTTCCATCAACCATGTGCCAAACGCATGCAAAAGACGATCCAATCGTTCCGCATACGCTTCGTCGCCGACAAGCGCGTACAGGCGCTGGAGATTGTGTGCCGCCACGCTGTTGGCCGACGGCGTCGCGCCGTCGTAAACGGTCTTTGGTTGCGCAATGAGGCGCTCTGCATCGCGGCCATATAGAAAGTAACCACTGCCTTCGCTATCCCAAAAGAGCGTGTCGAGCACAGACTGCCAATGTTGGGCACGACGCAGGTAGAACGGATCGAGCGTGGCCTCATACAGATCGAGATACGCCGCGATGAGGTAGGCGTGATCGTCCGCATAGGCGAATACGGCTGCATCTTGGTCGCGATAGCGCGCGAGCAGACGGCCGTCCGGCTTGCGTACAAGCAGGGTTTCCAGCGCCTGAACAGCCCGCACCGCCAGGCCGAGCCAGTGCTCGTCTGCGAAGACAGCACCGGCTTTAGCGAGTCCGGAAATGGCCAAGGCGTTCCATGCAGTCAAGATTTTATCGTCAAGCCCTGGGTGCTCGCGATGCTCTCGCCATTCGTAGAGCTTCCGATTGGCTTCGTCGAGCCACTGCCACAACTCGCCTTCCGACATGTTACGCGCGGATGCAAAGGCAGCAATATCGCGATCGACATAGTTAGGCACGCTGTAGCCCTCGAAGTTACCTTCGTCTGTGATATCGTAAAAAGCGCAGTACCATTCGCCGTCCTCATCGCCAAGCGCAGCCGTCACATCCTCCGGCCGCCACACGTAAAAACGCCCTTCTTGACCTTCTGAGTCGGCGTCGAGTGCGCTGTAAAACGCCCCTTCCCGCGAGGTCAGCTCGCGCTCAAGAAACGTGACAATCTGCTCGACAAAACGACGGTATTGCGGATTCTGCGTCACCTGATAGGCCTCGGTGTACGCAGTGATAGCCAACGCGTTGTCGTAGAGCATTTTCTCGAAGTGTGGAACACGCCAGAAGGCATCGGTACTATAGCGGGCGATCCCGCCGCCAACGTGATCGGCAATTCCGCCCCTCATGATGGCATCCAGTGTATCCAAAGCCATTTGCCGCGCCCCTTGGTCAGAAGCAAATCGGCTGTATCGCAGCAAAAACATGACCTGGTGAAACGCCGGAAACTTGGGCGCATCCCCAAAGCCACCATACGCGTTGTCAAAGCGCTCGCGCAGAGAGGCTGCTGCTTGGCGCGCGGCATGTTTGCCGTCGACCTCACCGGGCATCGCGGCAAATATGGGCTGCATACGGGTTACCAGCTCGGCACTCGCCGAAACGAGTTTTTCCCGCTCCTCGTCCCATTTTTGGCGCATCATGCGGAGAATGTCTAGAAGTCCCGGGCGCCCGTAGCGCGCGTTTTTCGGAAAATACGTTCCGGCAAAGAACGGATGCCCGTCCGGCGTCAGAATGACCGTCAGCGGCCAACCACCTTCGCCGGTGACCGCTTGGCAGTAGGTCATGTAGATGTGGTCGATGTCCGGCCGCTCCTCGCGATCGACCTTAATTGAGACATAGTGTTGATTCAGGTACTGGGCAACTTGTTCGTCTTCAAACGACTCATGCGCCATGACATGGCACCAGTGACAAGTCGAAATTATTTACTCCATTGCGTGCAGGCGTACTATTCATAGCCCCGTAGGGCTACGAATAGCCAATGGATAAAAAAACAGGCTTGGACTCTCGGGCAGCCTTTTGGAAAGCTTCCGGTGCCCAGGGGAACCAATCGACAGGGTTATATGCGTGCTGCAAGAGATATGGCGATTTTTCATGAATCAAACGGTTTGGCTTGCGCTCATTTTGTGTAGTCATCGTTGCTCCCCTTCCGAGGAAAATGCATCCTCTTCATGATTGTACCCCTGACAAAGGGTCCTACACAAAGAAGCGTTTGCACGCGATGGTTTTGGAAGCTGATTTTCGATGACAGCAGCTTATCTGGCAAACACTTGACGCCCTGCGATCCACGTTGCGACAACATGCAATCCTTCGTCCAGTACAACGAGATCTGCACGTTTCCCGACCGCGATGGAGCCCTGTGTATGCGCGAGACCGAGCTCTCTGGCCGGTACCGTCGCCGCCATATAGGCGGCATCCCGCAGATCGATACCTACCTTGCGGACCATGTTGCGGATCGCTTCGTCCATGGTCAACGTGCTTCCCGCAAGGTGGTTACCTTCTTTGAGTACAGCCACCCCATCTTGGACGATCACGTCCAGCGCACCAAGCTTATAGTTGCCATCGGCTTTGCCTACTGCCGCCATGGCATCGGTAATAAGCACCAGGTTGTCCCGGCCTTTAAGACGATACGCCAGTCTCATCATTTCCGGGGAGACGTGATGTCCGTCGGCGATCATCTCACATACGACATCATCAGTTAGCAACGCCGCGGCTACGACTCCGCCTTCGCGATGATGAAGTCCTCGCATCGCATTAAAGAGATGAGTGGCATGCAAGGCACCCGCCGCAATCGCATCAAGCGTTTGTTGGAATGTTGCGTCCGTGTGGCCAAGCGATACGATAATACCCTGCTCGGTTAGCCAACAAATGGCGTCTAGAGCACCTTCTAGCTCCGGGGCAATAGTGACCTTCTTCACAAAACCTTCCGCGATACTCGTCAAATGCTTGAGGATATCCATCGATGGGGGAATGACAAACTCCGGATTCTGTGCACCACAGCGCTTAGGAGATATAAACGGCCCCTCCAGGTGAATGCCAAGAATCTGTGCACCACCATGAAAGCGGCACGCGCTACGCTTTACCACATGGATCACTCGGTCAAGGTCAGCTATTTGTGCTGTCAGCGTTGTCGGAAGCCAACCTGTCGTTCCGTGCCTGGCATGGAATCGGCTTATGGCTTCGATGGCGTGAATGGTGCCATCCATCACCTCGTAGCCGTCCCCTCCGTGGATATGTATGTCAATAAAACCAGGCAGAATCCATTGATCGTTTGCATCGAACACTGTGATGGAACGACCAGCAAACATGCGCGAAGAGCTTTCTCCATGTCCAATTTCGCGAATCACGCCTTGCTCAACATAAATGTATCCGCCGTCACAAATGGAATCTTCAAGAACCAGCCTTCCATTACGAATGACGAATGTGGCTGTTGTCCGATCCACGTGTATCGCCCGCTTTGCATTCAATTCATCCAACTTATATTTTTCGTGATACAAACTGCATCCTGCAATCCATTAGACCTTCCAACCCCAAGAAGAATGGAACACCTTCGGAGCACTTAGCGAGGAGAGAAGGGGCGCGATGGCCCCACTATCACTTTACCCTTAGGTAGAGACACACGTCACCACCACAGGCCCCACAGGACATAGATGATCAAAAAGGATGCGGCCCAACGCCCCCATCCCCAGCCGTAACCGGCTCCATACCCGCCACGACCATAACCGGGATAGCCACCAACCCCATATCCTCCCCACGCCAATGCAATATCCAAGCGCTTAACTTCATCTGAGTCAAGCGTTTCACTGGCAAGCTGCGGAGGAATGTACCTCCTTGGCGATAAGATAATGGCCTCATTCCCTGTCACGCGCTCAATGATCCCCTCGTGATATCCGTAGGGTGTCATAAAGCGCACATATTGTCCAACGTGGCGCATACACTCTGCTCTCGAACACATGCTGATGCCCTCCCCTTCACGCAACACACAACGCGATCTTCATGTCGTCCATCATTAGTAAACCGGCGTTGTCGTGCAGGTTGTGGTGTAGGAAGGCACTAGCAGAATAAAGAGTACAAAGATAATGAGAAATACAACCGCCCAACGAGTGTAGCCGCCGAGTGCGCCGCCATCATACATGTTGCTTCCCTCCTGCCGTGCAAAGCATAAAATCCGAATATACCCACGAGCCTGACGCCTCATCTTGCCCGCAACGCATTTCCATGTACACGCATCACCACGCCAGCAAATAGGCATGCCCGTGCCGTGCAAATGGGCGCCTGCAAAGTGAAAGCTTCCTTTTGCCTCCTCGTTTCACGACGTGATGTACAAGTATGTGTGCGATTCACCTTTTGCATCGGTGTTTGCCGCACAGGCATTCGCACAGCCGCAAAGTCTTGATAACGCGCATGTTGATTTTTCTATTGCACATTTACCCGATGCTCGTTCGAAAAGGGGATCATACACTACTCTGAGGTTTTGGAGGTGATGATGTTGAACATTGGCATGCTATTTCGATGGGGCTCTGTTCTGATGAACATGGTTCAGGATCCAAACATCCATCTACTAGCCCGAGGAGCATGGACAGGTATCCGAAAACTGCGGGGGGCCATGGAGCCGGGTATTCCATCGCATCCCCTGGGTGCAGCCCCAAACACATCTGGTACACAAGGGTTTTCCTATGGTTTGGGAAATCCGTTTAGCCCCAATCGCTTATCCGACCGCGATGCTTTGAAAGGCTCCGGAGCCGTCCCAAGTCTGAAAGGCCCCTTTAAGACTGGACCCAGCGAAACCGAAATCAAACAGTTATTGCGAGATCCAAGGGTGCAGGAATTCTTAAGCGAAAATCCTCAGATGCGTCGCATGATTGAAGAAGCCTCCAAGCGACCGCATAAGGGACAGCGCGGGGGCAAGCTGATGCCGAAACTGTTCGGTAAACCGCGGCAAGAGGAGTCGCCTGCCAAAGGGTTCAACGAACCATTTCCGTTTCCCTGGATGCAACAAAGACCAACAGTCCCTGCAAACCAGTCACGATATCCCAATTCACAGATACGAAAGCGAAGGCCTTGAACCCATACGCATGACTCACTTCAGGCTGGAAGGGGGAAGCGACATGAAGCGAAACCTGTACATTGCGCTCGGGGACTCCATCACCGCCGGGTACGGTGCGCCCCACCCACATGCGACATTTGTCTATCAGGTCTCGCAATTTGCACACGAACAGGGACTGGCAGACCATACCATGATCATTGCCCAAAACGGATGGACGAGCGGAGATCTGTGGAAAGCCGTTAACGTCATCGGTGAGGCGATTTGGAACCAGACAAATATGATCACGTTGATGACAGGTGGCAATGACTTGCGACGCCTGTTACGGCGCTTCTATCTCCCAGTGTCGGGGCCAGTCATCACCCCATCCGTCATCGATCGCGTGAGCGCGGAATTCACTTACAACATGGACTTATTATGTAATTTCATCCACAAACGCAACGTTCCGTACGTGATTGTCACCACCGTATACAACCCCATACCACATTTTCCGATTGCGGTTGCCGCTTTTGATAGGCTTAACACCGTGATACGCATGCTTGCCGAAGACTACCGGTTTACGGTCAGCGACGTGTTCGCAGGATTTCAAAACCGCGAACATCAATTGATTGAAGGTTACCGCAATGGAAAATTCGAGGACCTGGCCTTACCGTTTCGCCGCCCAATTCACCCAAATCATGCCGGACATGCGCGAATCGCCGAAGTCATCAAAAAGTCGTTGCGCGGCATGGCTCCGCCTCTGCCGTAACACGTTGTGCGTCACTGGCATCTCTACATATACAAGGGGTTGAGCGCGATGGCAAGAGACATCTACCTAGCGATTGGCGATACCGTTACAGCGGGGCAGGGAGCGAGTCATCCGAGACTCGGGTTCGTACAACATGTCGGCAACTATTTACGTGACCAATCATTCGCGCAACGCACAATCATCATGGCCCTTCCAGGTCTTACGGCGAAACGACTATTTCAACTCGTATCGACGCCCAGATTGAATCTGTGGGACGACGTCAATGTTATAACTGTTTGTTTTGGTAGCGCGGATCTACTTCGACTCTTGCGACCGGCCGTTCGCGGCGCCCATGCACATGCCCGCCCACCGCGGAGTGTGTTAAAACACGCGGACGAGTTTGGTTATCATACGGATCAATTGTTTCGTCTCATTCGCGAGAAACAGGTGCCACATGTGCTTGTTACAACATTGTATAACCCACTACCTGGGTTTGCGCCTGCCCGTGAGTTTGTCGAAGGAATGAACGGTATCATTTGCGATTGTGCCAGTTACTATAAATTCCCTGTCGTTGATTTGGAAAAGGGGTTTGCCAATAACGAGGCGTATCTGATTGACGGGTACCGCACTGGAAGTGTCCTAGACTTGATGCATCCTTTGCGCAAGCCGATTCTACCTAACAACGCAGGGCATAAGCTGATTGCACATCTGATTACCCAACGTCTCAGCCAATTGTTGACCAAAAAGAAGCAAGGCCAAAAGTCAGGAACCAGTCGTCCGGGAAAACTTCGCAGGCGCCTAACGACATGAACCGGGAGGAAAGCTTGGTGCACGCCGAAGCCGAAACAGACCATACACTAGATCCCAATGTCTGATGCAACGATGACCTCGCATCGACGGTATACCCTCGACTGCACCGCATCGTATTGCTCAAGATGCACGTATGAACGCCCCGAATGTATAACCTGCTGTATGTCTATATGTATACGGACGTGATTCTTGACCCCATACACAATTTCACGGTAAGACTGCTATAAGCCTTGCGTTGCGTGTCATTTTCTGAGACGTATGCAGTTCCACGGCAGGCTTGCAAAAGGAATGGGCGGCTACACAGCCTCTTACATAGCCATGTAGCCATCCAACGCAATTCTTTCAAGATAGCACTGACACTTCTTCGCCAACGCCGCGATCGACAAGCACGCGAAGAGAGGTGTGACGAGTCCCTGCCCAACGAAAGTTGGCCAGTAATTCATGAACATAAAGGGCGATGCCTACTGTACGGTTACCACCACCAGCCGGCCAGCCCCCACAAGACATAGATGATGAGGAAGGAAACCGCCCAGCGGCCCCACCCCCACCCCCAGCCACCATATCCTCCGCCAAAACCGCCGTATCCAGCTCCTGGAGCACCTCCCCATTGTGCTAGGGCCAGGTCCAACCTCTGCAACTCGTCATCACTGACATTGGCACTGGCGAACTCAGTAGGGATATATTTGCGTGGCGAGAGGATGATGGCCGAGTCTTGGGTAACCCGTTCGACAAATCCCACGTGATACCCGTATTTGGTTCGAAAGCCAACCATCTTTCCGATATACCGCTCACAATCCGCTTTTGTACACACGTCCGAAACCTCCTTTGTTCCACAACTTGCATTCCATATGGGGTTATGGACGACCATCAGCCCGTCATCAGTACACCGGTGTGGTTGTGCAAGTTGTCACGTAATTGGGAACGAGGAGGAAGAACAACACGAAGATAATCAGAAACACAACCGCCCACCTTGTGTAGCCACCAAATGCACCGTACATGTGTCACACCCCTTTCCCTTGCGGCATGCTTTACGTTACGTGACTTCGACTGCTCATCGCTATCGGCAACCGCCTGAACAAGCGTGCCTATTTTCGTAGAAACTTTGATAGCTCAAACATGAGAATGGTATGTTCACGCATGCCACGCTCACCGATGTGACATCAACCCGCGAAAGTTGATTTCCGTTTGGTATGTCGCTTTTAAAGACAAAAACAGCTCCACTAGGTCATGTCCCAGCAGAGCTGTCATCAAAACCAGCGTTCTTTATGAACACCTGCCTGAAGGCTTATCTCGTGCAATGCAGGCGATGGAACATACGGACGTACTCTAAAGGCATCACGCCTGCATGCTGCCATGTGCTGAGGCGAGCCCCAAAGCCTCGGCAGTCATAGCCTGAATGGAACGCATCAAATCCGGATTTTCATTTAACGCTTCGCCATACGATGGAATCATTTCCCGTATTTTCGGTTCCCAGTCGGGTAGCTTATCTGGGAAACACTTTCTAATGACATCCATCATGATGGAAACGACGACCGAAGCTCCGGGCGATGCCCCAAGTAGTGCCGCCACTGAACCATCTGACGCACTGACAACTTCCGTACCAAATTGAAGCGTGCCCCGCGGATTGCTCTTAATGACCTGCACACGTTGCCCCGCCACGATTAAGCTCCAATCCTCATTGCGAGCTGTGGGTACAAACTCACGCAGTTCATTCATACGCTGGTTTTTTGTCAACATCAATTGCTTGATCAAATACCATGTAAGACCGGCATTTTTCAGTCCGGCGGCAAGAAGCGTAGTGAAGTTGTGTGGCTTTACGGACTTCAGCAAGTCCAACATTGAGCCGGTCTTCAAGAACTTTGGTGAGAATCCGGCAAACGGTCCGAACAACAGGTATTCGCGGTTGTTAATCACCCGCGTATCCAGATGCGGAACCGACATCGGCGGCGCGCCAACAGGTGCCTTGCCGTACACCTTCGCGCGGTGTTCTTTGACGACATCCGGATTTTCACACACCATGAAGAGCCCGCTGACCGGAAATCCGCCAATCCCCTTCCCCTCGAGAATGCCGGACTTTTGCAACAAATGCAGGCTCCATCCACCTGCGCCAATGAAGACAAAGCGCGCACTATGCTGTTCGATCGCACCTGTCTTGGTATCACGCACATCTAGATTCCAATAGCCATCGCTCGTTCGCCGCAAATTCTGAACCTGTTTGTTACACTGAATGTTTACCCCGTTCTTCTCTAAATAGGAGAACAACAGACGCGTCAGAGCACCAAAATTCACATCTGTGCCAGAACCGATCCAGGTAGCTGCAATGGGTTTGTCCGCCGATCGATCCTTCATCATCAAGGGAATCCACTCGGACAATTGCTGGGGATCATCCGAATACTCCATTCCCTGAAACAGTGGATGCTCTGACAACAAGGAAAATCGCTTTCGTAAAAAAGCGACATTGGCATCCCCTTGAACAAAGCTCATGTGAGGAACAGGCACGATGAAATCGCGCGGATTTTCGATGATCCCTTGATGGACCAAATAAGACCAAAACTGCCTAGAGACCAGAAACTGTTCATTGACGTGTATGGCCTTACTGATATCGATCGATCCGTCGGGACGCTCCACGGTATAATTGAGCTCACACAATGCTGAATGACCCGTGCCTGCGTTATTCCACTCGTTTGAGCTCTCGACAGCAATTTGATCCAGACGCTCAAAGACACTGATAGTCCAGTCGGGAGCCAACTGTTGAAGCAACGTGCCTAACGTGGCACTCATGATGCCGGCACCGATCAACACGACATCCGATCTGTTTTGCACTTCCATCCGGGTCCCCATCCTTATAACCATTTACCTTTATTTAGGAAATTCGCGCAATAAAGTTACATTCAAACATGGATATTCAGATTGAAAGCATAAAAACGGGGTGTCGAAGATTCAGCAACGTTCGACAACCCCTATAGTATAAATCATAACAATCCAATTGGCTAACCGACTTACATATTTCACATATCCAAAGCGAGAAGATCATTTGCGCGATCGCGCCAGGATGGACACGGTCAAAAGGACACAAAGGCCGCCGCAGATAGACACCGGGCCCATTTGAACATGAAGTACGGTCAGCGCCAAGATGGACGCTGAAAGGGGCTCGCCGCAAGCGAGCAAACTCGCCTCAGCAGGCTCGATGTATCGCAGGCTTACCATGTACAGGTAAAACGCGAGTAACGTGCCAAATAGCACAACAAATACCACTAATCCCCATGCCCCAATCGGCAAGGTCGGCATCGTTTGGGGGCGCACAGTAGCGATGCTCATCATCACCCCGCCAACGAGCATTCCCCAGCCTGTCGTTGCCGCCGCACCAAATTGCGCGAGAAGACGTTGCGGATAAATCGAGTAAAAGGAGACCGCGAATGCGGAAGCTAGTCCCCAAACCACCGCAAGAGGCGCTATCGACAAACTCGTGACGCGCCCGTCCGTAACGAGGAGAGCCGACCCAACAAGCGCCAGTGCCAGGCAAAAAAATTGAGTGCCTGAAGGTAGTCGCCGACTCCGCAAGGCACCATAGGCGACGATGACGAGCGGGCTTAGGTACTGCAGGATGGTCGCTGTCGCCGCATTGCCATAGCCAATGGCCGCAAAGTATGTGTATTGCACACCCAGCAAACCAACAAGGCCGAACACCAACATTCCGGAGGCGGATGGCAGATTGCGCCACGGGGCAAACACGCTCGCCCATCCTTTGCGCAAGCCGACGATGACGACTAGCAAAAAACCGGCGATGGTCATGCGTACGGCGACGAGCCAGCCTGGGGCAACGCCGTGACGCTGAAAGAGAACTTGCGCCGCGGTGCCAGAAACGCCCCACAAAACCGCGCCGAGCAAGGCAAGAAACAGGCCTTTTAAACGTTTAAACCTGTTTGCGTCAGATACGACGTCCGGGTGTAAGGACGTCTGCGTCGTTAATTCTGACAACAAAAATCCCCCCTGCTTTTCTCATCCCAGAACGCACTTCACGAAATGATGAAGCGATGATCTATCTTTGTGGTACACTCGTTGCCAAAGACAATGTCCGCACTTTCCAAGAAAGGGGCACACGTTATGGCAACCAAGCGCCATCCATCCCTGCAGCCGCTCTCCCGCCACCACCACCATGCACTCGTCGTGGCTTTGCATCTGATTAGACAGGAACTGCCCAGCGACGAACTGCGCTCAGAACTTGAGCGCTTTTGGCACAATGGAGGCCAAGAGCATTTTCGCGAAGAGGAAGAAGTGCTTTTACCGGCCTACGCGAAGCACGCGCCACTCAACAGACCCGAAATTGTGCAGTTACTCCTCGAACACGTTCAGGTGCGCAGCATGGTCAGCCAAGTTTGTGACGAGAAGCGCGATGACGTGATGCAAGAACTGGGTAAGTTGTTGCAAAGTCATGTTCGCAATGAGGAACAAGTCGTATTTCCCATGATTGAAGCCGCCCTTAGCGAATCGGAACTGGAGCGACTGGCGCCGTATTTCGCGGAACACTACCCAGGATAATGTACTTTATTGTTAAAGAACCCGGAATACGGGATGCAGTGGAATAAAACGCACTGGGATTGGGGCAACAAGGTCTCGCAGACTGTCCGCTATCATTTCCATGCCAGCTTCTTCGCTCTGCTGATGGCCGATGACCACCATCGCTTTGGCGTGTCCCATCGCCACAGCGTCGCGCACATACTCTGCCGTCTCCCATTCCGGCCCCTCGCCTACAATAATCACGTCGAGATCGGCTTGGCGCAAATAAGGAATGGCGGCGGCTCCGCCGCCGCGGTATCCCGGCAACAAGCCTACACGGCGACAGATCAGCGCCGAATGACCCACGACGCGTACTTGCGAAAGACAAAAGGACTTTTTGATTTGGTTTATAAGCTGTCCCAATGAAACGGGTGGTAATTGCACGATGGGAGCGTCGAAGAATGTACGATAACCATCGCCCATCATGTCACGCCAACCGAGCCTTTTGGCCATCCCCTGAACAATCCAGTCGGGACGAGTTCGGTGAGGGCGGTCGTGCAATCTATACACGGCCAAATTGTTCTTCACAATATATTCTAGCTTTTCAGAACCCACCGGATCCTGATTTAGTGCGTCCAAACCGCCCATATGCTGATAGAACAGCCCTTCGTGCGAGATGATGAGATTAGCCCCCTGCTGTACTGCCTCTTGAAGGACCTCGTACGATGCAATAAATGTGACAGCCACGCCGTGTACCAAATCCTCCAGACCGCCAAATACGAGTTGATCCACCGTCTCGCATTCGCCATTGGACCACGGCATCAGGAATTCCAGGTGATGCACAATATCTCGTACTGTCGTCATGTTGACTCCCCCGGACTTTAGCTTACATCAACTCCTGCTTGGGGAGGAATACCTCGTTGCGAAGAGAACGGTATGTTTAGTATCCTCGGCAAATCTTTCGTAGACCTTTGCAGTCCCCAACAAAAAAACACCCGGCCGCTTGGTCGAGTGCAATAAAGGCGGCGTTATATCCGCCCTCTGGAGACACCTTGATTGTCGCATTCCACTACGTTTGCTTCATCGCCCATCTGTACGATTTCCCGATAGTCCTTCCAGACTAACTTGATGAGTGTCCATTTGCGCATCACAAGCGTTTAGTCATCAACCAAGTGTTGCTTTGCGGCCTTCCTACTTCCACGAATCCGAGTCGCTGATAAAAGCGCAACGCTCTTTCGTTGTTCGTTTGGACACACAGTTGCAAGGCGTTGCAGCCGAGCCGTCTCGCCTCCCCTTCCAGCCATGCCAGGATGGCTCGGCCTCGCTGTCTGCCCTGCTGCTCCCGCCGCAGGACGATTGTGTGCAGGTGCAAGTGCCTTCCCTGCCGCGCGTAGGATACAAAGCCCAAGAGGCGACCGTCTTCATCCTGTATCGCTAGCGCGATCGCTCCTCCAGCAAACAAATCGTGAGGCGTTACACGGCGTCCCCAAGCCTCGAGAAGGATGGGATCCATCTCCTTTGCGACCAATCGCACTAGCTCGGTCTGATCCACCTTTGCAGCCGGAATGAGGAGCATGTTCGCGACCCGAACCGCCTGTTGCTCCTCTGCGGATCGCGTGATCACTTCTGCCACGCCATCCCTTACGATCACGGTATCTTCGACGTGCACGCTCAAGTCGCCATGCATTGTGACATCTGCCCACCCGTTGTCGGCACGACGTGCGTAACGGCTGACCTGCGCAATCACCGGTTCAATGGCCAGGACCATCCCTTCACGCAATCGGGGTCCTAGACCAGGCGGCCCAAAGTTAGGAAGCCACGGATCCTCATGCAAACTCATCCCAGTACCGTGTCCGACTGCCTTGTGGATGATGCGCATGCCAGAGTGTTTGACCATCTCGCCGATGGCATGCGAAATGTCCGAACACCTCCCCCCGGCCTTTGCATGCTGGATTCCCGCCGCTAAAGCTGCCTCCGCGACTTCCAGCATCCGATGCGCTTCGCGTGTGCCGTCCCCTACCACGTACGATCGCGCGGCGTCGGTGATCCAGCCGTCGACTGCGACGGCAATGTCGACTTTGACGAGATCCCCAGACTGTAATCTGTACGCGCCCGGCACGCTATGCCCTATCTCGCTGTTCACCGACACGCAAATTTCGCCCGGAAAGCCGTGCACACCCTTGATGGCCGACTTCGCCTCAGCAAGCCGCATCGCAGCGACGGCAACATCCTCTAAATCGCGCGTCGTGATCCCGGATTGTATGGCCTTGGCGACTGCGCGATGGACCTTTGCATTGGCCCGCCCGCAAGTGCGCAACGCATCCAGCTCACCACCAGTACGTACCTCAATCATCTTTGCACTCTCCTCTCCCAGCATCGATACGCATGCCCGCACATGTGTGCAACAGCCGTTGGCATAGGTGGACGCTTGGTCAAATGTCATATTGGCTGCATTGTATAGAGATCGATAGAGATGACAGGATGGAGGAACCGATGTGGCCATAAAATCGATTTTGCAAGGGGATATCCCTGAACTACGCCAGGTCTCGCAACCCGTCACGCAATTTGACGACCAACTTGCCGAGCTTGTCGGGGATCTTATCGATACGCTCGAAGCGCACCGCGGGCTTGGGTTGTCCGCACCGCAAATCGGTTGTTTACAAAACGTCTTCGTGACAGACGCCGACGATGGCGTGAAAGTGTTCGTCAACCCCACGCTGCACGAACAGAGCGCCTACGCAAAAGCATATGAATCTTGCCTTAGTTTTCCCGATCACGCCTTGTGCATCGAACGCCCCACACGGGTGATCGTTCGTGCAGAGGACATCCATGGCGCGCCCTTCGAACTGGAAGCTACCGGTCTTTTGGCGCGCATCGTCTGCCACGAGTACGACCATCTGCAAGGTGTGTTGTTCATCGATTATTTAAGCGAGGAAGAGTTGTTCGAACAACTCCTGGCAAACGCGTACGTCGTCGACGATGAAGAAGATGAAGAGATAGCGATGTCCACCGCGGCGCAGGCAGCAGCGGGTACAAGCGACGCAATCAGTCCGAGCGCCGAAGAAGAACTGCGTCAAGAGCGGCAAATGATTGTCGACATGCTCGCGGAAGTGTCTTGGAAATTGGCGATTGCCATCGATATGCTGCGAGAGGACGCGAGTGGTTGGACGGACGGCGTCAACTGGCACGGGTTACAGAAGGCAAGTGAAACGCTGGAAGAGACATTCGCCGGCTTATCGGAACGCTTGGCCACGGACACAACGCTGCACGGATAGGCCTCCCGATGTGCGGGACACGCGCGTCTTGTTATGCTATCATTACAGTCGATCACACATGGATGCCACTAGGGGAGCGCTTGCTGAGACGGAGTGCGGCTCCGGACCCTTAGCACCTGATCTGGGTAATACCAGCGTAGGAAAGTGGCTCGCTGCGCGGATCGATCCGCCGACTGCGCCGTTTTTCCCCTTGTTGGCCTCCACCCTGAAGGAGGCTGGATGATGCGTTTTTCCGCAGAACTCTACGAGGCATCACGGCCGATTTTTGCGGCCACGCTCGCACACCCTTTCTTGCAAGGCATCGCGCAAGGCGAACTGCCGCGCGACGCCATTGTGCGCTACGTACAACAGGATGAACTTTACTTAAACACATACTGCCGCGTCTACGCCAAAGCGCTTGCCTGCGCAGACACAGACGAACATATGCGCGATTTTTACGATCGCGTTGGACTACTGCTGGAAGGTGAACACGAGGCGCATGACAATCTCCTACAAGTTGCGGCGGTACGGCCGGATGAACGCGGCACAAGTGCCGAAAAACTCCCCACCCTGCACCACTACGAAAGCCACTTGCTCGCCGTCGCGGCGACGTCCGATTTCGGTGCGATCATCGCCGCCATCCTGCCGTGCCACTGGCTGTATGTCGATCTCGCGCGCAGCATCGTAAACAAAGTGCAACCCGGCCCCGACCATCCGTTTTCGACGTGGCTTTCCTTTTACGCAAGCGACGAGATGAAAGCCAGTCTAGACCGCTTGCTGCACATGCTGGATCGGCGGGCCGCCATCGCCAATGAAGAAGCCAAGGCGTTCATGCGCGCGGCTTACATGACAAGCTGTTATTTGGAATACCGCTTCTTCGATATGGCTTACCGCGGCGAGTCATGGTTGCCCGCCAATAGCGCACCGGTCAGTGGCGGACGTGATAGCGATGTTTAAAACGACTGCTGGGCACATTGCGCGCATGCTGACCATCGCTGGTTCGGATTCCGGCGGTGGCGCAGGCATTCAGGCTGACTTGAAGACGGCCCATCAGTTTGCCGTGTATGGGATGTCCGCCATCACGGCCATCACGGCTCAAAACACGCTCGGCGTACAAGGCGTCTTCCCGCTTTCTCCAGATGCCATCTTGCAACAGCTGAGGTCCATCGCCGACGATCTTGGATTCGACGCTGTAAAGACCGGCATGTTGGGCGACGCCGCTGCGATTTACACCATCGCATCGTTCCTGACAGAGCGGGCGACTTGTCCAATTGTCGTCGATCCGGTGATGGTGGCGAAAGGTGGCACTCCATTGCTCGATCCGGCCGATGTCCAGGCCGTGATCGAGCACTTGTTGCCTGTGGCAACCATCATCACGCCCAACGCCCCAGAAGCGTCGGCCTTGACTGGCATTGACGTGCAATCGCTCGCGGAATGCAAGGCTGCAGCCGTGCGCATTGCCGAGCACGGGCCGCAGATGGTCGTGGTCAAGGGCGGACACATCGCGACAGACATCGCTGAACGCGAACTGTCCGTCGACGTGGTGTATGCAAACGGTAGGTTTACGTATTTTGCCGCGCCGCGCTTGCAAACCGCGAAGACACACGGCACAGGATGTACGTTTTCATCCGCGATCGCGTCCTGTTTAGCGCGAGGCATGGAACCTTTGGCGGCCATCGCCTCGGCCAAGGCGTTTATTCACCGGGCCATCCTAGGAGCCCGCAATTGGGATGTAGGCCACGGACACGGGCCAACGGATCATTCCGTACAACCGGTTTTCACAGCCAATATCGCGCCGGGCATGTTTTATCTGTTCGACGGCGAGCAGTGGCTGGAACGTAACGATATTGCGTGACCGAGGGTGGTCCGCTAGAGAGGATGGTATATAGCATGAGTATCGGATCGTGGTTGACACGCGTGCGCGATCAGCGCCCGCTGGTTCACAACATCACCAACTTGGTCGTCACCAACGTGGCGGCCAACACATTGCTGGCCCTCGGTGCGTCGCCCGTCATGGCGTATGCACATGAAGAGGTCGCCGATATGGCTAGCATCGCCAAGTCGCTCGCGCTCAACCTTGGCACGCTCGATCCCGAGATTGTCGTCGCCATGCGATTAGCCAGCACGGCCGCCAATCGCACCGGCGTCCCCATTGTGCTCGATCCGGTGGGTGCCGGGGCGACTCCCTACCGTACACGAGCAGCCAAGGAGATCATCGATGGCCATCAACTTGCCATCCTGCGCGGCAACGCATCAGAAATCGGTATTTTAACAGGTGCAGGCGGCTCGGTCGTCGGTGTCGACGCGGGTGAGGCGAGCGAGCATCTGATCGATGCAATGCGCGCGTTTGCCTCTGCGCACCGAACTGTCGTCGTCGCCACCGGCCCGCGCGATCTTGTCACAGACGGACAAACGGTTTGGGAATTGGCCAACGGGCACCCGCTGCTCGCCGCCATTACCGGCTCTGGCTGTTCTTTGACCGCAGTCATCGGCGCATTCGTCGGCACTGTTGACACGTGTGACCTGCACCTGTACGCCGAAGCCGCAATCGCCGCCGTGACATGCTTCAACGTCGCTGCCGAACGCGCGGCCACTCACGCAGACGGGCCAGGCAGCTTTCAAGTTGCACTACTCGACGCCCTATACCACATCACGCCCGATGAGATCGACAAAGCTGCGCAGGTGCAAACCTTATCAGGAGGACCTCGATGATAGACATACGGGATGACTGGAAGAGCAAGCTGGTCGTTTACGCGATCACGGACGATCGCGAAGATACAAAGAGCCTTCTTGCCGCCGTCGAGGCTGCGCTGGCGGGCGGTGCAACCGCGATTCAACTGCGCCGTAAACGCGACGATGGCGGTCCGATGTTGCGACTCGGCCTCGAAATTCGGCGTCTGACGCGAGAAGCAAGAGCGCTCTATATCGTGAACGATCGCGTGGACATTGCGTTACTCACGGAAGCAGACGGCATTCATGTCGGGCAGACCGATATTCCCTGCAAGCGGGTGCGCGAACTTGCGCCGGACAAGCTCATTGGCGTATCGGCGCGCACGACCGCCGAGGCTTTCGAGGCGGAACGAGACGGCGCAGATTATGTCGGGGTCGGCGCCGTCTTTCCGACGACGACCAAGGCGGACGCAATCCACAGCGGGATCGACACACTGCGCGCGATTGCGGGCACAAGTTCCATCCCCGTCGTCGCCATCGGCGGCATCGACATCGCACGGGCTCCGCAAGTCTTGGCGGCTGGAGCAGACGGACTCGCCGTCGTTTCGGCAATCATGTCGGCTCCGTCGCCACGCGATGCCGCTCGGGCATTTGCCTCTCTCTACCGAGAATCGGATCGATCGCGATGACCATGCCAAATATGTGAGCACCGTTTGCCTAAGAAGCGAACCAAACGTAAAAGGCGGCTGTTCTAGATGATGATCCGGGTGCCCATCATCTGAACAGCCGCCTGTTCGTTCACGTTGTGGACATGCTTCATTCACGCGTGCGTACGCGATGCCTCAAGAAGCACTTTCCTCATTTTGAGCCGAGTGAGATTCGAAATATTCTTTGCCCTTTAACTTCACTTCTGGCAGGAAGAACGTACCGATGAAGCTTAGAATGGCAAACAACAACCCCACCTCAAATAGGTGCTGAATGCCAAAAGTCAACGACGTCTTGATAGCATCCATCAACTGCAGATACATATGGTGCCCTGCCGCACCGAATTTGTTAAATTCCCGCGCAATGGACAATTGTGCTTGCGACGTGAGCAGGGACTGCGGATTAAGGCCAGCAAGTTTACTTTTGAACGCCGTCAGCGAAGCCGGCAACGATTCGCTCAGTTTGTGACTGAACGCCTTATTGAGGATCGAGCCAAAGATGGGCGATGCGATTACGCCCGCGAGCGAACTGACAAACTGTTGCGTCGAGTTGACCGTGCCCATCATCTTATAGGGGAAAGCGTTTTGTACGGCCATGTTCATTAACGGCATCAACGATCCAATACCGAGACCAATCACAACCATGTTGACCATGACCGTGCCCCACGTCGTGTGCAGATTCATTTGATTTAGCAGAATAGAGCCAACGACAATGACCGCCCCACTCAACCAGGCGAGATAGCGGTAGCGCCCGGTCTTCGACATCACCTGACCAGACACCATGCTTCCCACAATAAAGCCACCCATCATCGGCGTCATGACCCAACCGCTGTTCTGCGCGTTTAAACCGATGACTCCTTGAACATAAATCGGCAGGAACATCAAGCTGCCAAACATCGTCATGCCGACAAACATGCCTAGAATCAGAGACGTGCTAAAAATCCTGTTTTTAAAGAGAGACGGTGCAAGCAGCGGATCGGCGGCTTTGCGTTCCCACAACACAAACAACACGAGCACCGCCGCACCACCAAGTAGAAGAGCCAAGGTCGGCGCCGACCCCCACGCGTACTTTGTACCTGCCCAGGTGAAGCCAAGCAGCATGGGAATCAACCCAATGGTGAGTACCATCGCCCCCAGCCAATCGACCTGCACGCGCGCTTCGGAACGGACCCTTGGCAGCGCGGCGATCACGCCGACGATGGCAAGTACAGCAAACGGCAAGTTAATATAAAACACCCAGCGCCACGACAAGCTGTCGGTGATCCAGCCACCGAGCGCGGGACCCACGATGCTCGAAATACCAAACACCGCCATCATTACGCCCATCCATTTCGCGCGCTCTTGCGGCGAGAAGATGTCGCCAACGGTGGCCCGCGGCATGCTCATCATCGCGCCTGCGCCGATGCCTTGAAATGCACGAGCAAAAACCAGTTCCGTCATCGTGTGCGCCATGCCCGAAACCGCGGAACCAACGCCAAACATGATGAGACCAAACAGGTAGAACGGCTTGCGCCCAAACACGTCAGACAACTTTCCGTAAATCGGAACCGTGATTGAAGACGTGATCATATACGCGGTGAACACCCATGAGTAAAGGCTAAAACCCTTTAAGTCGCCGATAATGGTCGGCATGGCAGTCGAAACGACGGTCTGATCCATAGATGAAAAAAACATCGTCAACAAAACTGTGGCAAACGCCCACCATTTTCGTTGACCCGTAATTTGATTCGTCGTTTGCACAGCAGCGGCTGTCTGCGACATCCATTAGGCCCCCTCTGCCGATTCTTGAATGATGCGGTCTACATCGACCTTCGCCGCAATTTGCGCGAGCGATTCCAACGTGCCAATACATGCGGACAACTCGCCCGCATCCAATTGACCCAAACAGTGGCGAAACAAGTTCCGCCATACGCGCTCAACCTGCTTTAATTTCGCCTCGCCCGCCGCCGTCAGTTCGATCACGACGACGCGCCGATCTTCTTGATCGCGCAGGCGAGTCACAAGTCCATGGCTCTCCAAACGGTCCAGCATGACGGTGATGGCACTTGGTGTGACCTCCATCTTCTCGGCCAACTGTGAAACCTTGCAACGGCCTTCCTCCTGGATGACGTGCAACGTGAAAAATTGGCCGGCAGTCAATCCGACATGCATGCGGTTGACCAGATGCGGCCCGAAATGGTGTGCCAAGACCGATAATGACCGGTCAAATCGCTCCGTCAATGTGTCAATATCCTCTGCCATCGATGAAGTCCTCCACATCCTTTACGAGATACATGTTCAACCCTTAAAATGTTTATATCAATTAACATTTATACTATATAAACAGGTGCTACGCGCGTCAAGCCGGAATATTAAATTCATTAAACATTCACGATGAAAATTGACGTTCAGACACCTTTAGACCATGGTAAGATACGGATACCGAAGGCGAATAGGGTGGAGGCGAAGGCATGGAGTATCACATTCATGGCACGACAATGCAAACACTCGAAGTTCACTTGCGGCCAGGAGAATCGGTGTTCTCTGAGGCTGGCTGTCTACTGAGCATGAGCCCAAACACGCGCATGGAAACAAAATCGTCCGGCGGTCTCGGTGGCATGTTTCGGCGAGCATTTAGTGGCAACAGCTTGTTTCTCAACTATTTCCGGGCGACGCGTGAGGACTCTATCGTCCAGTTTACAACTCGTATGCCAGGACATATCCTGCCGCTTCACCTGCGCAATTACGGCCGCGTGATCGCACAGCGCCATGCGTTTTTATGTGCGGAAGAGCACATCGACTTTGGCATCGAAGCGACCCTGAACATCGGGCGTCTGCTCGGCGGCAACGGACTCGTGTTCACGTATCTCGATGGCGATGGCACCGGCTTTTTATCCATCGATGGCGAAGTCATTGAGCGCGATCTCGCCCGCGGCGAAAGCCTGCTCGTCCACCCGGGTCACATCGCCGCGTTCACGTCGTCCATCGACTACCGCGTGCAGGTGATGCAGGGCGTCAGCAACATGTTGTTCGGTGGCGACGGAGTCTTTCTGGTGCAATTGACCGGGCCCGGGCGCGTCTGGATGCACTCGCTCACGGTCCACAATCTCGTGCATATCATTCAAGAATATTGGGATTCAGGACAAAATTGATGCAAACAAAATCTGTTTTCTCGCGCATATTCCTGATCAGGCATGCGCCGACGGCAGAAAACGCCCGCCACATCCTCATCGGCCGCACGGATCCGCCTTTATCGACCGCTGGCGAACAGTTGGCAGAGCGAGTCGCGACGGCGCTGGCGGATTTGTCGGTAACGGCAATTTGGTCGAGCCCGCTATTGCGCGCGCGACAGACGGCAAACGCAATCGCTAAGCGACTTGCGGTCGACGAAGTGCGAATCGACGAACGCCTTGCCGAGATCGATCTTGGGGTGGTCGACGGCATGTCTGTCTGGGATGCATACGACCGGTATCGGCCTTGGTTTGAAGCATCGTTCGTCGAGGATGACAAGGATTTTGCGTTTCCGGGTGGGGAATGTTGGAGCCGTGCGGCGGATCGGTTTCATAAAGGGTTGTTGGATGCCGCAGCGCATGCTTTCGCGCAAACGATATGCGTCGTGACACATGGGGCCGTGCTGGGATTGTTTCACGCCCGTCTCGCCGGCGTGCCATTCGCTCGTTTTCGCACGTATCAACCGCGGCACGCCAGCATTTCTGAGCTTGTCCTTCATCCGGACGACTGCACATGGGACATCGTGCGCTGGAATGACACACGTCACATCGCCGACCTCACCTAAACCGGGGCGGTTACCCCCAGACGAACCTTGCAAAGAAGACGCCGTGATGGTGCATCGCTAACGCCACAAGTCCGATGCACCATTCGCCGCTCTCGACGAGTGCACCGTAGACGTCGCCTGTGGCGCCGCCAAATCGACTCTTTGCAAAGCGGATCGACCAGACCGTGAGGATCGCTTGCGCACCCATGCAAACAACAGCAGGAAACCATCGGCAAACAAACAACGTCGCCGCAATGCTACCTAGCGAGATAAGCGTCACAGCACGAACGCTAAGCTGCTCTGCAAACAGTGCGCCAAGCCCGCTCGGCCTCGCGGCGGGGATTGCGACAATCCCCCAAAGAAGTGCGACCCGACTCCAGACCGGCGCGAGCCACAGGATCAACCAGTTCGATCCGCCAAGCCCATACGCCCAGAGCCACTTGCCTAGGAATAACAGCACCGCGGCAATCGCCCCCATCGCGCCGACACGGCTGTCCTTCATCACCGCGAGTGCCGCATCGCCGCGGGTTCGGCTCCCCAACGCATCTGCGACGTCCAGCAAACCGTCCACGTGCAAAAAACCGGTGAGCACGCCCTGGGCAACCACCGCCAACAGGCTCGCCAGCAAAGAGCCGCCTAACCAGAAGCCGGCGCGATTGGCCAACCACGCCAGGCCGCCGATTACACATCCCACGAATGGCAACCAATATGCGGATTTGGCCAACTCGTCCGGAGTCGGTGAGCGCTGAAGTTCAGGAGCAGGCAAAATCGTAAAAAATGACCAAGCTAACGCAAAAGTCCTCCCTAACCGTTGCAAGCTGACGTCCCCTTTCAAAGGACCCTCGCACCTGGCAGCGCCTTGAGATCGACTGCGATCCCACTTGTGACGAGAAACACTTGCTCTGCGGAACGCGCAAACGCTTGATTCATCCAACCGAGCCAATCGCGGTACAACCGAGTCTCTGGATCCGCAGGCACAATGCCGAGACCAATTTCATTCGTTACGGCGATACAGGTGGCACGAGATGCGGCCAAGGTGTCAACCAAATCTGTGAGCTTGTCCCAAAAACCTGCTTCGTCTACCTTCGCCTGAAACATCCAATTCGCGAGCAACAGGGTCAAACAGTCGATCAGATAGACATCGGCTTGTGCAGCGCGCACGACGGCCGCCGGATTACACGGCTCTTCGACAGTGCGCCAGCGCCGATCGCGCGCGGCTCGGTGGCGGTTGATCCGCTCCGCCATTTCGTCGTCAAACGCCTCGGCTGTTGCGACAAAAATGACCTTCGCGCCGGAGTTGGCATGATGGTCAGCCAGCATCTCGGCAAATCGGCTCTTCCCGCTACGCGCGCCGCCGGTGACCAAAATGATGCTCATGACTCTTCCCTTTCCTCTCCATCCTTGGCAGGCAGACAGCCCATAACACTCAGACGCGGATCACCAGTGAATGGATCGGCAAAACGTCGCGCACCAATGTGAAAGACTCGCTGCACAAGCTCTGTCTGAAACACTTCGTCGCGTGAGCCAAATGCCACGACAGCACCGTGGTCAAGCACGATGCAAGCATCGCAAAAACGCATGGCAAACTCTAAATGATGAATAGCGAGGACAATGAGTCGCCCATCCGCTGCGAGACCACGTAGACGCGACAGGATGTCCAGTTGGTAAAACACGTCGAGATTGGCAATTGGCTCGTCGAGTAAAAACACGGGCGAAGCCTGTGCCAAACAGCGGGCAATACCTGCCCGTTGCCGCTCTCCCCCCGATATCTGAGCAAGTGGCAAATCGAGCAGCCGCTCCAGGCCCATTTGAGCGACAGCAGCCATCACGGCTTCCTGCCGCGAGGAGCCCTGTGCAAAAGCCGATTCCCTGCTGTACCTCCCCATTTCCACAAACTCGCGCACGGTAAATGGGATGTCATCGCCGATAAACTGTGGCAAATAGGCGATTTGCTGAGCGCGCCAGCGCGGTGACTGACTTGTAAGAGGCAGATCTGCCACAACCACCTGCCCGGAGGTCGGCGCAATGAGTCCAGCCATAAGGCGAAGCAGCGTCGACTTTCCGGCTCCGTTCGGCCCGATCACGCCAACCACTTGGCCCAGATCAAGCGCGATGGACATCGGTTTTAAGATCGGCAGGTACGCAGCACAATCCAGTCGCACACCAGCCATCGCGCTCATCTCCTTCGCCAACTGCGACCATGTTGAAATAATAAGAAAAGAAAGAAGGGCGCACCTAAACACGATGTGACGATGCCCACGTTCAGTTCAACCGGGGCGACCACCGTACGCGCAACGAGATCGGAGAGCGCAAGCAAAGTGGCCCCACCTAAAGCACAGGCGGGAATCAGATAGCGGTGACGCGGCCCGACGAGATAGCGGAGAACATGTGGAACAATGAGGCCGACAAACGAAATGACGCCTGTTGTGCTCACGGAAACGCCGACGACGAGCGCACACAGCCCAAGCGCAATCTGCTTGACCCGCTGCACGGCCACGCCGACACCTTCGGCATGTTCTTCGCCGGTCACCATGATGTCGAGGGCCCACGCCAAAGTCAGAAAGGCGGGCAACACAACGCCGTCGACGATGGCGAGGATAAACGTCTCATGCCAATTGCTGCCGTCCAGTCCACCAAACAGCCAAAACATCATCTGCTCCATTGTCTGCAGTGGTGACATGTCGAGAATTGCCGTGATGATGGCGCTACACAACGAACCCACAGCAACACCAGCCAAGAGCAACGCGTAAAGATTCGTCCGGCGGCCGAAAGTGGAAAGGCGATAAATGAGGACGACCACCGCAAGGCCACAAACGAATGAGCCGATAGGCGTTACCCACAGCCATTTGTTTGACAAACCCAGGGCAATGGTGAGCACCGCGCCAAGGGCGCCACCGCTCGAAACGCCGATCACGCCCGGGTCTGACATTGGGTTCTTGAAAATGGCCTGGAGGACGCAACCAGCCACAGCCAGCGCTGCCCCCACCAACAGCGCGACCAACAATCGCGGCCAGCGAATGGCACCGACGACAATCGCGTCGAGCGACCGATGGCCGCTCGCGTACGCGATGGTGTCGCCAGGAATGTGCCAAAACGGAATATAGACGGGGCCAATCCCGATTTCGAGCGCGACGGCGACGCACAAGGCGAATCCTAACAGCGCGAACGCAAGCCGCCGCCGACACCTCATGAAAGCACCTGAACCGCCGGAACGTGCGCGTTCGGGTGAATCACTTTTGCCACATCATAAACGCCTTTCACGACATATTGCGAAACCGATGACAAGTCGGCGCTGTCGATGGCGTAAAGATGATGTTCACGGACGGCCGCGACGGACTGCAAAGCCGGATCGGACGCTAGTTTTTTGAGAAACGCGGCATCGTCGCTCGAATCGATGATCACACTGGGATTGAGTTTGACAATCTCCTCATCGGTGATCTTGGCCCAACCGTTCAAGCTCGCAGCGGCATTTTTCCCACCCGCCATGCGGATGATATCGTTGACCGTCGTACCTTCGCCAGCGGCGTACCCATAAGAACTGTAATCGAGGACCGTCGGACGACCGTACGGCGCGACCGCGTGTTCGATCTCGGCGATGTTGTGATTCATATGATTTACGATGGCCTTTGCCTTTTGCGGCTCACCAACTAGCTTGCCAATGACGCCAATGTTGTGCTCAATCATTGCCACCGACGTAAAGTCATTGAATTCATAAACCGGAACGCCCGCACTGCGTATTTGGTTCACCACTTTTTGCGGCGCATACGATGCCATGAGCACCAAATCCGGGTTGACGGCGAGCGCCTGCTCGGCGTCGTCACCGCTCCACTGGTGAATCCCTTTGACAAGGTTTGTGACATCTGAATATGTGGCGTCGCTGGAGAGGTTGGTCACCAGTGAAATGCGCGATTTCGGAACGAGTGAGACCAGAATCTCGTCCGTGCCCTCGGTGCCTGATACGATGTGCATTGGCTCCTTTTGGATGGTAACCTTGGTACCGGTGTCGTCGGTCATCGTGATCGGAAACGAAGTGGAACTGGATGCGGCTGCCCCGCTCGTTCCTTGCGCAGCGTTGCCGCCGGATCCGCCAGTTGCCGCACCACAACCGGTAAGGGCCGCAACCGCGGCCAATGCTGTCGTCCACATTGCCCAGCTTGTCTTTCGTCTCATAAAAAAATGGACCCCCATTCATCTGGAGCGTCCCTTGCGAGAAAGTTGCCTGTGTCCGTCGTGCACGCCTCTCTGGACGCGCATGTCGAAACAAACCTTTCCTCGAAGGTTGGCTCGTAAGCAGCTAGGCAGGTCTCCTGGCTCACAGGTTCGTGTCGCATCCTTCCCACCCTACGGCAGTGGATTGCAATACGTGCCTCGTAGCAAAGGCGTCTATCCTGTTCACAGTGGCGGGACCGCACCGGATTTACACCGGTTTCCCTATTCTCTTCGCTTCGCGCGAAGCACCTAGCGGCTGGTTCAGTTCGCCTTTCATCCTAGTCAGCGGCGGCCCTGCTGTCAATCCTCTCGTGGGCGATCGCGGCGCGAACGCGGATCGCGAAACACTGGTGGGCTATTGGCGTAGTCGACGTCGTCCACGTGCATGCGGGCATTAACGGCCCGGGCAAGGACAAAAAGCAGATCTGACAGCCGATTTAAATACCGTAGGACCGCGCCTGGAACCTGCTCGAACTCGGCCAAACGGACAACCTGACGCTCTGCTCGGCGCACCACCGTGCAGGCGACGTGCAGGCTTGCCGCTGGTTGCGAGCCTTGGCGGAGCACAAACTTGTCCAACTTATCTGCCTCTGCTTGGTATGTATCGATGTATGGTTCCAGCACTGAAGCCGCATCCTCGGGCGTGCGTAGCACATAGGAAGTCGCGGACTTGGGTGCGGCCAAATCGGCCCCGACGTCCCACAAGCGCTGCTGGATGGCAAAGAGTAGCTCGCGGATGTCCGCAAACTGTGGATCGACAAGCTGGCTTGAGGCCAAGCCAAGAAAGGCCCCGGCCTCGTCCACCGTACCGTAGGCTTCGACGCGCAAATCGCTTTTGCGCCTCCGCTCGCCGCCGATCAGCGCTGTCGTACCGAGATCGCCTCCGCGCGTGTATAATCTCATCGTATATCCCCCTTCCACGGTTTTGCCCAGCCATTAAAAAAGACAATATCATCGATGTCGATGCGATTGCGCCAACCGACCCTCTGCAAGATGGGTTCGTCCGCAAAATGAGGTGTATACCCCAGCGAAAGCAAGGCCACGGGATCAATGTGTTCAGGAATACCTAACAGGGTTCGCAAATCCTCCTTTTCATACATCGATACCCAGCCCATACCTATCCCTTCCGCACGCGCAGCCAGCCACATGTTCTCAATGGCACAGGCAGTCGACATCAGGTCGGTTTCAGGAATCGTGTTGCGCCCGAGTACGACGGGTCCACCCCGCGTCGGGTCGTTGGTGACACAAATGGTCCACGGAGCCTCGCGCAATCCCTCTACCTTTAGCCGCAAATAGTAGTCCCGCTGCTCATCTGGAAACTTCTCACCGGCGCGCACGCGTTCGCGTTCGACGAGCTCGGCGAGTTCGGCAAGCAGCTGTTTGTCGCGAATCGCAATGAAGTTCCAAGGTTGCATATAGCCAACCGACGGCCCCTGGTGCCCGGCTTCCAAAATGCGCCGCACGACCGTGACAGGCACAGGATCGGGCAAAAACACGCGAACATCCCGCCTTGCGGCAATCGCTTTGTACACCGCCTTGCGCTCGGCATCGTCAAAGTCCACGGCGACCGGCGGCATCTCGCGCCTTGTATCTGTATCGTTTAGGGCGAGATGGCCTTCATCGCTAGACAAATCGGCGGCAAACGGATTGGAAACGCGCGCGTCGGCAAACGTCGCTGTTTCCGCCATGATTTCACACCCTGCTTTGATCAGCGGCCAAGCCATCATGGCTCCCGTTCCTTCACCGACGCGCAGGCCCATATCGAGCAAAGGCGTCTTTCCAAGCGCAGACAAAATCCGGCCATGCGCCGGTTCAGGCGAGCGATGGCCGGCAATGAGATACGCGCTCGTCTGGGGTCGCATACGCGTTGCCCACAGCGCGCAGACGCCTGCGAGCAATCCGTCGAGCAATACGGCCACGCCGGATGCGCTGGCTTGTAAGATGGCCCCCGCCATCGCGGCCAACTCAAAGCCACCCAGTTGTGCCATCCCGGCTAACCAGTAGGCGTCGCTATCCGGTTCGTAGGCCTGACTGGCGCTCTGCCAGAGCGCACACGCTCGCTCAACGGCATCGCGCTTGCTCGCGACCGCTTCGTCGGCGATGCCCGTACCTGGCCCGACCACCTCCTGTGCGCCGAGATCGAGCAACCATGCGGCAAGCGCGCTGGCCGCCGTCGTATTGCCAATTCCCATTTCACCAAGAATCAGCAAATCCATGCCATGTTCTTCAACGGCTCGTAACGCGGCCTTCATGCCATTTGCAAGCGCTTGTCCGCACTGCTCTTTGGTCATCGCCGGGCCGTACGTAAAGTCGGCTGTGCCAAGCCCAACTTTCTCGACATGCACGCGTGGGTGACGCGGCTTGCGCAATACCCCGACGTCGTAGACGTCGAGCGCAACGCCCATGTTGCGGGCCATCACCGAAGACACGCTGGTACCCATCGCGATGTTGACCACCATCTCCTCTGTCACATGCTGGCCATAGCGCGAAATAGAGCGATTCGACGCGACACCGTGATCGGCGGCGAATAACAGAAAACGCGGTCGCCTCACGGATGGAATCGCGCGGCCTTGGATGGCGGCGAGATCGCATAAGATGGGTTCGAGCAAACCGAGACTTCCAACCGGCTTGGTCAATTGATTTAATCGATCCTGTGCTCTCGCATACGCCTTTGGGTCGACCGGGCGCGGATCAGGAAGTTGCAAAGGGCCGTCCACCGCTGTCATCTCCTTCATCGTGCGCATTCACTTGTCTCAGATGTAACAGAACTGGCGGCAATCTGCAATGGATGGAGGGTTTCGCCACGAGTGGTCGAAGATTCTGGCGACGGTAAAGAAAAGTTACTCACATTCAGTAGGAGACGTTGAAAGAATTGTGGTACAATATCGTTAGGAGATGATCGTCATGGGCAACCATGAGCAGATATGCCCGCGCTTCGAGTCGGCTTTCGCCCTTTTGGGCAAGCGCTGGACCGGGCTCATCATACGGGTTCTTTTGCAGGGGCCGAAACGATTTAAGGATATCTCGGAAATGATCCCGAACATGAGTGATCGAATGCTTGCCGAGAGGTTTAAGGAACTTGAAAAGGCGGGCATTTTGATTCGTCACGTGTACCCGGAAACACCGGTGCGCATCGAATACGAGTTGACACCCAAAGGCAAGGCACTCCGCCCTGTGATGGATGCGGTGCAACAGTGGGGCGACGAATGGGTGACCCCGGAGGAGTGTCAAGAACTCACGTCGAAATTGAGTCGGTGAGACCAATACAGCGATGGAAGGCTGTCATCCAACGGGTATCCTTGGTGACAGCCTCATTTACGTGTATAGGAGCATACTCCTCTTATGCGCACAAACAACCGTTCATCCGGTAGTAAGGAGTGAGAGACGATGGCCGAATACAGAATCCCGGAGCGCCTGCAGGTTCTCGGCGTCGATATAGAGAAATCGGAACTTCCTTATCATCAAAAGCGCGTCGCAGTCACCAAAGAATTTACGTTCGATGCGGCACACCATCTGCACGCGTACGACGGCAAGTGTACGAACTTGCACGGCCATACCTATCGGCTGGTCGTGACCGTCAGCGGCTTCGTCAATGCCATTGGCATCGTGATCGACTTCGGCGAATTAAAGCAGATATATCGAGATGTCATTGAGCGCAAACTGGATCACCAATATCTGAATGAAGTGCTACCAAAGATGAACACGACCGCCGAAAACATGGTCGTATGGATCTGGGAACAATTTGAGGCGGCCTTGGCCCAGTATGATGCTTACCGTGGCCTTCGTTTGGAGCAAATTGATCTTTTCGAGACGCCGACGAGTAAAGCGACGCTCAAGCGGGAGTGGATGATATGACAGGAAGCTCCGCTGGCACAACGGTTCGGCGAAACGTCGACTGGCACGTACAATACGAGCAGGCCCGCAGGGGCGATTGGCGATCCAGCCGCTTGCCGATGGTTGAGATTTTCGAAACGGTGGAGGGCGAAGGTACGCGCGCAGGGTATCCTACCGTCTTTGTGCGCGTCTTTCACTGTAACCTGCGTTGTACCTGGTGCGACACCCCCTACAGCTATGCCCCTGCCAAGCCGGAATTCGAAGCGTCGATCGGCGAGATCGTAGACCGTGTGGATCGGTTCGGCTGGCATCAGGTCTGCCTAACTGGCGGGGAACCGCTGATTCATCGGCACAAATCCCAGTTGCTCATCGACGCCATCGCGAGCCTGCCCCAAATCGAGGACTTACATGTCGAGACCAACGGCGCGATCGACGTCCGGCCATTTGCAGCCCTGCGCGAGCAGTCTCCCGAATTGGCGGCAAAGCTGCGATTTATCGTCGATTACAAACTTCCGTCAAGCGGTGAACAGGCGCAGATGGTGAACGAACACCTGGCTGCCCTCTCGGACCGGGATGAAGTGAAATTCGTGATTGCGGACGATCACGACTTTGACACAGCCGCCTCTGTCTTGGCGGCCTATCCAACCAAGGCTCAGGTCCTATTCAGCCCTGTTTGGGAGTCGATGCCTCCTCGTGAACTGGTCAACCGCATACTGCAACACCGACTCTCACGGGTCAAGCTGAATCTACAAATACACAAAGTCATTTGGGATCCGAATCAGCGCGGCGTATGAAATGATGCGGCAGGGGGATATGAAAATGGCGGTTGTGGCATTTGATGCCTATGGAACACTGTTTGATATAAGTGATTTGGCGGATGTTGCGCGCCCTTTGTTTGCGGACCAACCCGCCGCTCAAGCATTTTGCCAACGTTGGCGACAGCTTCATCTCGAGTTTGCGTGGCAATCGGCATTGGCTGAGCAGTATCGCGATTTTGATCAACTTGCAAAACAGTCCCTCTACGCCGCACTCGCCGAGCACGAGATGGTGCGGACAGAAGCCGATGCAGTCGCCCAACAGCTACTCAAACACATGCAAAAGGTTCCTGTGTATCCCGATGTCAAGCCGACACTTCATCAATTGGACAATTACAAAACGGCTGTTTTGTCCAATGGAACCCTGCGCTCTCTACAAGCCTTGGCCGTTGCAAACGATGTTTTATTTTCGTTCGATTTCATCCTCAGCGTCGATCCCATTCGCACCTATAAACCGTCGCGCAAGGCTTATGCCCTTGTACAATCGGCCTTTGGCTGCGAGAAGCGGGAAGTCCTCTTTGTCTCAAGCAACAGTTGGGATATCGCCGGTGCGAAAGCGTACGGATTTCGCACGTGCTGGTGTAATCGAAGTCAAGTGCCATATATATCACCCGGACAAAAGCCGGATCACGTGATCGCAACGCTTGCTGAGTTGCCTGCCATCCTCTCCGAATCATGACGTCGTATAACGGTGAAAAGGGGCCGAACCCAATGGTTCAGCCCCTTTTGCAAACCCAATCTAATTACACACGACCAGCAAGGTTTTGCTCAGCAAATGCGACCAGGCGTTTCGTAATCTCACCGCCGACCGAGCCGTTTTGGCGCGATGTCGTTTCGGCGCCCAAGTTGACACCAAACTCGGAAGCAATTTCGTACTTCATTTGCTCCAAAGCCTTCTCTGCTTGCGGAATCAACTTGCTGTTGTTATTGTTGTTGGCCATCGTCATTTACCTCCTTGTGGTGTGGTGATGATGACAGTTGTATTGTGACCCCATGGCCACGATCTATGCCACATTTAGCATTCCTAATAGTCCATCCATACCCAAATTCATCCTACCGAATCGACTTCCGCCAGCCATACGCTTATCATGATACTGACTGAAATCAAAGCGGAAGAGGATGAACACATGGAACGAAGCGAGCGGCTCGGTATTCTCGATCTCGGTTCCAACTCGTGCCGGATGTCCCTATTTGATACGTTTGCAGACACGACGTATCGTCCTGTTTATGAAGTCAAACAAAATGTACGTCTCGCGAAAGGGCTTTCAAATGACGGCAGTTTGACTGACGAAAGTCTGTCACGAGCCATCTATTGTCTGAATCGATTCGTCCGCGTTGGAAAATTGTATGGAGTCACTCGGTGGCTTGCCGTCGCCACCGCTGCGGTTCGCCAAGCCGATAACCGCGAATATGCGCTCTCGTTGTTAGAACATGAAACCGGCGTTCCATTTCGCGTCTTAACTGGGGACGAGGAAGCCCGCTACGGATACTTAGGCGTGATCAACACCGTCGCCCTAAACGACGCGTTAATCTTTGACATTGGTGGTGCCAGCAGCGAATTGTGCCTTGTGCGCAATCGTCAACTGCTAAACGCCATCAGTATCCCCTATGGGGCACTCAATCTCCGTGAAATGTATGGTGCCCTTGGCGAGCTGGAAGCTGTTGAACGGGCTTACGCAGTCGTAACCGAGGCGTTAGCAGACGTTACGTGGTTGGCAAACGCCTGTGCTTTGCCGCTCATCGGCCTTGGAGGAACCGCCCGCGCTATGGCCAAACTTCATATGGGAGATACGGGCGCTGAATGGACACGGCTACATGGCTATTCGTTCCCCGCTTCTTACACAGGTGGAAAGCTGCGCGAGCTGCAGGCCATGAGTGTGAATAAACGGCGAAAAATTAAGGGTATTGCCAAACACCGAGCGGAAATTATCACGTCCGGGATGGCGATATTACAAGCGGTTATCGATCACGTACGCCCTACCACCATTCATATCAGTCGCAACGGAATCCGCGAAGGGTTGCTTTTCGAAGCACTGCTTGCCGAAGCCCAAACGCCTGTCGTCAGCTCCGTGTTGGCCCACAGCGTGAGCAACTTGCAAAGGCAGTTCGAGGTGGATCGCAATATTGCCGCCATCGTGACGACCGCCGCCCTAAGGCTATTTGATGTCATGCAGCCTGACGTGGATCTGAATCAAGAAGACAGAATGATTTTATGGACCGCTGCTCAAATTGAAGGTGCGGGTACATATATACATCCAGAGCATGCGGCCGATCACGCCGCTTACCTTGTGCAATCGACCTACTTGTATGGCTTGTCGAACGAACAGTGGGCCAGGGTTGGACATGTGGTAAGCGGAAAAACGCCCGATTCACGTTGCGCGAAACTCTCCGTATTGCTTCGACTTGCGCGCTGGCTCACGTTAGAACTCGGCGTTCCACTCACAGATATCGGATGGATCACACAGCCCCGCCAATTGTCCATCGCTGGCGGTGCAGATCTCTACGCGATTGCACCAGATACCGCAGACGCAAAAGTCGTGGAGGATGCACAACGTCTGCTCGGAATCACACTTCACTTTTCGCAAGCCGCATCATAAAGAAAAACAAAACGGCCCAGGTCTGCCGGAAACGCTCCGACAGCTTGGGCCATCATCATATCCCCACGTATCGCGATTCACTCACCCTGCACACCCAACGGAGTTTTGCGCTTTTCCTTCAAAAAGATCCAAACGCCAAGCAACAAGCCGACAAGAACAGTCGCGAGTGCGGTCCACTGTGCGGCGTCCCAGCCAAAGATACCCCGCGGTGAGTCGCCGCGAAGTATTTCGAGAAAGAATCGGCATATGTTATACACGACCAAGTAATACACGAACGGGAACCCGAGCGGCCAACCCTTCTTGCGCTGCAATATGACAAACAAAAGGGCCAAGAGCACAATATCAACCTGTCCCTCCCAAATGACCGCAGGCCATAGGGGTTGGTGTCCATATTGCTCATACGCCAAGGTTCCGGGTGGGAATAACACGCCAAAGCCTTGGTGAGTCGGCGCACCAAAGGCACTTCCGTTCATAAAGTCTGCGTCACGGCCAATGCTCTGCCCCAGCAAGATGCCTGGCGTCGCAATGTCGGCAAAGTGCAAAAAGCTCTGCCGTTTTCTCCATAAGTAGATGATGGACGCCGCTAGCGCGCCAGCAATACCGCCCTGGATAGACAGGCCTCCGTGCCAAACCTGTAGAATTTGACCCGGATGTGACGCGTAATAGCCAAAGTCGAAGAAAAACACTTGCCAAAACCGGGCTCCCACGACACCACCGATGAGACACAGCGGTGCGAGCGCCCACCAATGCTCGGAATCCCCAGGGTTTCCCCGAACCTTAGCTAAATAAAGCGTGATGCCGAGTCCGAGTAGAAACGCCAGTGCAAAAATTGTGCTGTAAGAGCGAACCGGAAATGCACCAATGTGAAACCAATACGAATGCACGCTTGCCACATCCTTTGTTCGAGTTAGTCACTCGTACCAATTTCCGTAGCCAGCGTACATGGATTCGCACCACCCAGTCAACTCGTGGTCGTGCGATCCGTAAACTGGACGACGTGAAACCTTCTACGATACTGGAGGGGTAGTATGCGTTTTTCGATATACGTGTGTTCTCCTGAGACACGGGGAGCAAACCCAATCTGCCTATCGTCGCTCGCGACAGTTCCGGGCTGGTGCGCATTGCGCATCGCCGCCACCAAATGAAGATCCAGCAACTGACTGATGCGAATGACCCGCTCGTCTAATAGATTCCCTGTTTCCTCTGCCGTCTCAACCATCTTTTTGCGCAGATATTCAACCAAATCTGTGGTGTTGCCCGCGCAGGCCATGAAATTCCCCCCACCCAAGTGACACAAAACCAACGTTCAACATTATACGACGTTTTGTCGTGTGAGTGGAAAAATAGTTGGAACAAAAGCGTGACAAGATTGTCGAACAAAGTCGATTCGAAAGGGATTTCGTAAAATCGGACTGGATAACTAAAGGTTATCCGCGAACAAGCCGAACGATCGCAGCGACAATCGCACTGGCGACCATGGGATCGATATATTGTGACAACAAATCGCGTCGTAAAAACCGATGTTGTAACAGGTACTTACGGACTGTCGACAACAGGCCAAAAGCGAGGACAAAAAAGCCCAATACACACGCAATTTTGACAGAATCGCCAACCACGCGCGCGATCCCCCATGTGGTTGCGGAGCACATCAATGCCGTCACCACGCGAATCCACCAGACCATGACGACACACTCCTTGCAAATGAGATGATCGCGCTGTCATTGATGCTTACGGCTTCGCCACGCGCTGTCGAATGCGCCCGCTCAGGTCGTACGGTGTCTCTTGGTATACGCAGTAATTGAGCCAGTTCGCAAACAAGAGATTGGCGTGGCCGCGCCACCGATTCAACGGCTCACGCCGCGGATCGTCCAATGGGTAATAGTTGCATGGCACATCGATATCCAATCCTCGTTCGATGTCCCTCTGATATTCTTCGGCTAGCGTTATAGCGTCGTACTCCGGATGTCCAGTGACGAAAATCTGACGAGCATCCGGGGTGGCGATAAGAAAGGCACCGGCATCGGCTGACTCGGCGAGGATATCGAGCCCTTTCACGCTCCGAATATCGTCTGGCCGCACTTCTGTATGGCGCGAGTGCGGCGCCAGAAACACGTCGTCAAAACCTCGCGTCAAGTTACATCGAACGTTGACGACGTGTTCGAAAATCCCGAAAGTCTTGCGCTCTAGCGCGTATTTCGGAAGTCCATAATGTCGATATAGCCCAGCCTGCGCGGCCCAACAAATATGCAACGTCGAGGTCACCGCACCCTTGGTCCAGTCGAGAATTTCACAAAGCTCTGGCCAATACGTCACTTCTTCAAACGGCAAGTGTTCAACAGGTGCGCCCGTGATGATCATCCCGTCATATGCCTGTTGTTCCACTTCATCAAAAGTCTGATAAAACGCCTCAAGGTGCTCCGTCGAAGTATTTTTCGCAACATGGGACCGCATGCGCAACAACGTGACTTCCACTTGCAGTGGCGAGTTACCGAGCAAACGCAGTAACTGCGTCTCGGTGACTTCCTTCCGCGGCATGAGATTTAAAATCAAAATCTTGAGCGGGCGAATGTCCTGCGTATAAGCTCGTTCTTCGCCCATAACAAAAATATGTTCAGACTGCAAAATTTCTTTCGCAGGTAAGTGGTCCGGAATCTTGATTGGCACGTCGAAGCCACCTCTCATCTGAGTTTGCCTTGATCCGAAAAACATCAGAATCGGACAAATTCCGCAATGGTATCAGTGTAGCATAAATCGCCCCGTCTCACCTTGCGCCCAAAACACTCGGGACACTCGCACAGGACTTCAGTTCAATGCATTCTATGGTGATGACTTCGCGATTAGGAGGATGTGTACGCGTGGCAAATGAAATTCCGTGGATGTTTGACGCAGAGCATGGACGTAACGAATCATCGTCACATACTGCAAAACAGGAGAATCATGCAATGTTGGAGCCATCCTCACCATCTGCCTCCGACCCCGTAACACCCATTGCACCTATGCCACCGTTCTCGTTCGACGACCCCGACAGCTCACCCGCTGAGGTAGTCTTTCACACACCGCAGATGCCTTCGGCCTCATCGGTGGCGACGGGCTTTAAGGCGCCGGGCGTGCAATATGAGGTAGTGGAAGAAAACGTCGAGATCGAGGAAATATGGTTTACCCCACATCCGCACCATCAGTGCCTGAACATCTGTGAGTACGTGAAAGACTGTATGCTGCATTGTGAGCGGGCCCTGCATATGCTCATGTGCCAACCCGACGCCCCACTGCGCAGGCGACAACTGGCCTTACTACAGGACATGGTTGACGTATCGCTGATGACCACACGCGTCATCGCTCGCAAGAGTCCGTTGATGAAATCTGCACTACTCTATTGCGCGAAAGTATGTCGTACGTGCGCAGACGAGTGTGCGAGCTATGCGGACCCCGTCTCGCAGTCTGCAAAACAGTGTTGCCTACGTTGTGCGGACGCATGCGAAAAGTTTATAGCCGGATACACGTGGATGTAGCTGAAGGTTGAAGACTGATTGAATCCACCCCCTTTGTCGACATGCTAACCAGCACGTCCGCATAGGTTGTACAGAGGGGGTGTTCGCGGGTGCTCATCGCCATGGTAGTGCCGATCGCGCTGATTGAAACGTGGCTCATATGGAAGCGGATTGGCGCAAGCGCCGACGCGGACGCCGTCGTCTCTCGCGACATCGCAAACAGCGTGTTGATGCGATTGACGTTTGCGACGCAACTGATTGTCGAACTCTTGATCCACAATAAAACGGTGGGCGGGATCGCAGCCTGCGTAGCGGGCGTCAGCGCCGGCTTGTTGACGATGCGATCCGTCCACCTTGAGGCGTTTTCCGAGCTTGCGATGAACGTGTTTATGGGCGTATCCATGGGCATTTTTCTAGTCGGGTCCCTACCACGTCACATCACCATTTTACTGATTACACCCGTGCTCGGATCGAGCGTATTTACGTGGCTGCACGTCGTTATGCGGAAACGTCTCGCTTCGTAAAGGACAACCAAGATATGGCGAGAAAAACGACATAGTACACGATAAGTACGATGATAGAAAACGATAGAGTCATGTTCGGCAAAGGCGATATATCGTTCTCAAAGTACGGTGCCAGGTTCCAGTTTGCAAATAAGACAAATCGATCCCACGCATAGCTGTGCAACACTTCTGTGATGACCGGGCCAAAGAGGACCAGAAACACCGAGAGCGCAATCGCCACCACAGAACTGCGAAATAGTGTAGAAATCATAAAGGCTAATGTCGACGTCAAGAGTAGCGGAATGGCCAGATATGCGTACGTTCGCACACTTTCTGAAGAAGCCGGGATCGACACGACGTGTCCGCCGTGTGAAAGTAGATATGGTTCACCGGCTCCCGAAAAGCCAAAGACAAGGCCGCCGACAAGCCATGCAATGAAGACGGTGAACACGAGCAGTGTCAAACTGAACGAAAGAACGGACAGATACTTGCTAAGGAGTATTTTCCAGCGGCGGTGTGGCCGAATAAGCAACAGCTTGACGGTGCCGCCTGCAAATTCCCCGCCGACAATGTCACCGGCGACAATCGATGCGAACACGATAACAAGATAGACGGCACGGCCCATACTATCCATGAACATCCAAGCTGTTTCCTTGTCATGCAACTGAACGGCCGTATGATGTTTCAAAGCGGCCCCTAATATCGCAATGGCCATAATCGCAGCAAAAAATATCCAAGTCCTCGCGCGACGATAGATTTTCACGTGTTCATTGCAAATAAGACCCATCATACTTTGTCCCCACCTCCCGTCATCTCCAAGAATCGATCTTCCAGCGTCTGTGTAACGATACGAACTTCAAAAACCGGTATATCCGATTGCACCAGCAATTGATGAACGCGCGGGATGACATCCCGCGGGAGTTTCATTTCAATGCCGCCATCGACTACGGCGAGCTCCGCCATACCATCTACGCGTCCAACCAGGGCCATCTTTGCTTCATGTCCACACGCAGTCTCGACAAAAAGGCGCACCAATCCATCTGTTCCAGCCGCGACCATTTGGTCGATCCGCCCGACGTTGACAAGCCTCCCTTGCTGGATGACGGCGACGCGATCGCACATTAATTCCATCTCGCTGAGCAGGTGACTGGACACAACGACAGCTACGCCTTCTTCACGAGCCAAACGTCGCAGATGATCGCGCAACTCGCGAATACCTGCCGGATCGAGCCCATTTGTAGGCTCATCCAAAATTAACACAGATGGGCGATGCAAAAGGGCTTGTGCGAGACCGAGCCGCTGGCGCATGCCTAACGAATATTGGCGGACTTTATCGTGAATGCGCTCGGACAGCCCGACAAACTCCACGACTTCATCGATTCGCCGCGGCGCAATCCCCGGCGTCATCCGCGCAAATTGCCGTAAATTCTCATACCCAGACAAGTACTTGTACATCTCAGGATTCTCGACAATCGCACCCACTTGGCGGATGGCTTGTCCATAGTCGCGCACAATGTCGTGCCCCGCAATTTCGACCGTTCCCGCAGTCATGCGGATGAGACCGACCATCATCCGGATGGTTGTTGTCTTTCCCGCTCCGTTTGGACCAAGCAGACCAAATACCTCGCCGGAAGGAATGTCGAACGTCAGGTTGTCGACAACCGTCTTTTGGCCAATCCGTTTGGTCAGCCCTCGCAATACGATGGCGTTTGGCATGCAGCCCCTCCTCAAAGACAAATCCATGGTATCGGCTTACGTTCATGGAAAAACTCCACAAACCCTATTGTTTGCCGATCACCATGGATTTTGTCAATAGCCGAACGAGAATGTAAGCCCGTCCAGCAACGCCATTTCCTACTCTTCTTCGACCTTTACGCGTCGGGTATGCGGGCGCATGCTCCAATATAGAAAAGCCACAACAACGGAAGCGACGGCGATAAATAAAGACGTATATTGATTGCGAGCCAAGATATCGACCAACAAATAGCTGACTAGTAACGATGTGACAGGCGACACAATCCAAGTCTTCAGAATGCGCGTAACCACGCCTTGGCGCCAGATGTCCGACCCGACATGAGATTGACCCACGCCAAAAATGGCCATTGTCGTCGCCTGTGTCTGTGGCACAGGTAAACCAAGAATCGAGGCAACCAGAACCAGCGTCGCACTCGTAAAGGAAACCACAATGCCTTGCATCAGCGACAATTTCGTAATCTTTTTGGCATTTGTATCTAAGACTTTGCTACCGAGCGTCAAAGCGCCCAGGGATACGAAGAGGGCTCCCCAATACAATCCTGCGTGTACCGAAAGGATTCCAGATGCCACCATCGGCCCAACCGCGTTCGCCACGTTGTTCATCCCCGCCGAAAACGCCTCATAACATCCGGCCAAAACCAACAGAGAGATGAGGACTGGCACCATTCCCTTTACTTGACGCAACAAGCGTGGCTCTACGTGGCGAACTAGAATTCCTAACATCAATGCGATACACATCGCGATAAACGGCATCACCAGCCAGACGGCGATGATGAATAGCAGGTGTGCGTAATACACATGGCCCATTGCGAGACCCGCACCGACGACCGCGCCCACGGTTACCTCACTCGTGGACAACGGGACGCCAAACAGATTGGATCCAAACAAGGTAAGACAAGCTGCACCTAGAATGATGACGGTGATCTCAACCGTGATCACATGCGAAGGAACAATGCCGCTACCGATGGTTTTGACCACGCTTCCCCCGCCAATCACCGCACCGAGAAACGCCGAGACGGCAACCAGCAGCAACGCAATCCACTTTTTACGCACTGCGCCAGCTCCATATGCCGCACCCATCGAAGCGGCTGTACCGCTTGCCCCGATGTTGGCGGCAAAAAACAAGGCGATCAGCCAAGCGGCTATAACCATGGACATCCCTCTTGACGTACCTTCATGGTACCCAAATTATCATAAGTCCTAAGCAAAAACACATTAAACCAAATAGAAAAGTCGGATTTAGAGCAGTGTAACATACTGAAGATGCGGTTGCAATTGCCGCTTGTCCTACGTTTCTGCGCCGCAACGCCAAGCGCTGCGGCGATTCCATTAAGGTCCGTCCTGCCAACCGTCAAACGGCCTACTTGTCACGACGGAGGTAATCTCGTTGTGATCGCCCACAAACACGACACTCGCAGTAAAGTCCTCCCATTCGCTTTCGTCGATCCAAGCTAGTGATAGGACAATGGCGTGATCGCCCGGTTGAAAGTGGCGGGCCGGCGGGCCGTTCAGGCAGACAACACCGCTGTTCTCCTGGCCTTCAATCGCATAGGTGTGCCAGATAACGCCGTTCTCGAGGCTCGTGATTTGCACCATTTCGTAAGGTCGAATGCGAGCGGCTCGCATCAAAGCCGGATCCAGCGTGATGCTTCCCATGTAGTTGAGATCTGCCTGCGTGACGCGAACACGGTGAAGCTTGCCTTTGCACACTTTCCTCAGCACGCAAATCGCCTCCTCCCCACATCCGCAGACGTGGTGTTCGATTCAGCATATTGTTTGCGTGCTTGTTCATATGTTCCAAGTTACGCGCTGGTACCCGCAGTTTCGCCGCCACCAGAACCTTGGTTCGCAGTGTCTCCGGCCCCCGGATCCTGCCATTCGATGGGCCCCGTGCCAAAGGTTTCGATGAAGTCGTCAAAGAGAAGTTCTCCAGCCAGCTCGTGTCCAGCCTCGTTTGGATGCCAACTGTCGCCGTAATATTGCTGCCAAGTCTGACCGTGTGCGGCCATATAGACAGACATGTCGTGATTTAAATCGATGAAATAAATGTTTGGATTGTCAAAAGAACTCGCCTGTTGCTGTTCCACAGCAATGTAATTCTCCACTTCGGCGTGATTGTACGTCGCTGTTGCCTTGGTCACAGGCGACGTCACAAAGATCACCACGGCATTCGCCGCGAGCGCTTCCTGAATTTCGTCGTGTATGGCTTGGCTAAACGCGGCCATCGGGGTCTTGTCATACACATCATTGAGCAAGCCCCAAGAAATGACGACAATCTGAGGCTTATCCTCGGCCAACCAGGTCGCATACTTGCCGTTCTTGTCCAATCCGACTGGCGATCCGCCCACCACCGTGCGATCATCATACGTATACTGCGTATCGGTCGAATTCGAAAGTGCCGCAAACGCGCGCTTTAGATAACTATCGTTGTTCGGATCTTTCCACCCATGTGCCATGGATCCGCCGATAATCATCACCTTTTGGGTGGTCAGTTGGCTGGACAATTGCCCTGTAGGCGTCGCCGCCAGCACGTTGTCGGAGCGATTTTGCAAGGTCCCAATACACCAACCGCCGACCATCAGCATGGCCCCACTGAGAACCAGACCCGCCCCGCGCCACAGGCGTCGCCATGCCTGGCGTCGTGTGGTAGGTACCTCCTGCATGTGCTCCTCCTCGCGATCCGCCATCGCTGTCACCCTTTCAAACTCTGCCAGGTGGAAAGGTCCGAATTGCCTTTCATCCAGCTCGCTTGATCAAATCTCCTTTCGCTATGTATATCAAAAATTCCTTGAAGCGAATTCGAAAAATGCGGCAAACGCCAATCTCAATGCACAGTTTTATGTGCGTCGCAATTCACTTCGTCGATCACGTTGCGAATCACTGCATCATCGACCGTATCGTCGTCATACGTGATAACCGCAATTTCATCCGAGAGGTCGACGTCGAAGTTGCGTACGCCCGCAACGGCATGTAAAGCCACCGAAACGCGATTGGCACAAAGTGGACATGTTGCAGATTGCAGCGTGATCGTTGAAATAGCCATGGAGAGAACACCCCTTCCGCAAATGTACGGATAGCATCCCCATGCGACGGAGAGCGTTATGCCTAGGTCGAACAGACACCTGCCATTAACACGCATACTCTTCCATAATCATACACATGTTAAAGGTGCACCTATGGATAAGGGTGGTATCGCATGGGATGGTTCAAACAACTGACAGAGCGCTGGTCGTTTACCAATCCGGTACACGGCCGCTATGCACCACACATACCAAATTTTAGGTACGCCCCTGACTATACAGGCAAGCTGGACGAGACACTTGACTACCTAGCCCAGACGCTCGGCGTAAGTGACGACTACATCGTGCGCATGATTGAGGTTCAAGGGGTTTCGGGAGCGTTGATTTTCTATTCGAGTATCTGCGACAAACGTGCGGTGGAAGATACGCTGCGCTCGATTCATTCGCACCGCTTCCCCCGCCGCATGCCAAAGAACTTGTCTCAATATTTGATTGAACACGTGCTCATCGGCTCCGACGCCATTTTCATGGTCAATATGTTCGAATTGCGCGAAGCCGTAGCATCCGGCAAGCTGGTTTTGTTGTTTGACCAACACAAACCGGCAGTCGTCATCAGCGCGAAAGCAGTGGAGCATCGGACCCCAGAGCAGCCTACGGTTGAAAGTGCGTCGCGCGGATCGCAGGTTGCCTTTGTCGAAAATATCGACATCAATCTGGGCATGATTCGGCAACTGTTGAGTTCCGATACCTTGGTCATTAAGCGCTGGACCATCGGCGTTCGCTCGCATCATACTGTGGCACTGGCGTTCATTCGGGACGTCGCCAACCCAGTCTTGGTCGATACCGTCATGAAGCGCCTGGAAAGCATTCACATCGACCACATCAGCAACTCGGCTGCCATTGAGCAGCGCATCAGCGATCATCCTTGGTCACTGTTCAATCTGACGCGGGTGACGACGCGTGTGGATAGCGTCTGCCGCGAATTAAACCAAGGAAAGGTAGCCGTGATTGTCGATGGCGACCCCACCGTACTCCTTGCACCTGCGACGTTTCAGGACTTTTTCCAAACCGAAGAGGATTATGTGCACTCTTGGTGGGAAGGGACATTTATTCGCTGGCTGCGCATCATTGCGTTTGTCCTAGCCGTGTGGCTTCCCGCACTCTATATCTCATTTGCCGACTTCAGCCCGGAACTGTTACCCAAGACCATAGCGTTACAAATCGCGCAATCGCGGCAAGGCGTGCCGTTTCCGGCCGTCATGGAAGTCATCATCATGCAAACGGTCGTCGAGATTTTGCGAGAAGCGACCCTACGTATGCCGAAACAAATGGGCCAGACCATCAGCATTGTCGGCGGCTTGGTCGTCGGTCAGGCGTCTGTTGAAGCGGGCATTGTCAGTAACATCCTGATCATCGTGGTCGCGCTGACTGCCGTCAGCATCTTTGTGACTCCCAGTTATGAATTCACCGTCATGATTCGCCTGGGCGGCTGGATCATGATTTTAGCGGCTACTCTGCTTGGATTTTATGGGGTCGTGCTCGTCACCATCTGGGCCTTGTATGAAATCTGCAACTTAAAGTCTTTTGGTGTGCCCTATGTCGATCCTTTAGGTGGCGATTATGTCAAAGACGCCTTTGTCGATGGCTTAATCCGTCTGCCCATCACGGTGATGGACAAGCGCACCAAGCACTTGCATCCGTTCGACGCAACCGGCGATACGGATCTGGTGGTGCCCATCCCCCATCCGCAGCTTGAGAAGTGGCCGCCACCGTCCACCACCCCAAAGCGTAGGCGAAGGTGGTGGCAACGTCAGCCATGAAACGACTGTGGCCTTTGTTCATCCTCGTCCTTTTTGGTGTGACAGGGTGCGGAGATTACCAAAAAATTAACGAGCGCTCGCAAATCATTGGCATCGGTGTCGATCCAGTGCCAGGGCGCGACGACATGCTGGCGTTCACACTGCAGATACCGAATTTAGAAAAACCTGCGTCGGAAAACATGAACCTTGGTACAGACGGCAGGCAAGGTGGAGAATCGCAAGCTTATAAAAACTTCTATGTCGAAGCGACTTCGTTGCAATCCGCAATCGCTCGGGCACAGACGACCTATGACAAATCGTTTTTTCTTGGCAATATGGAATCCATTGTTTTACAGTCCGGACTGAGCGAACAAGCGGTGATGCGCGTCACTGAGCAGATGATGAGGGACGAGTCACTTGACAAGCTTGCCGTGATCGTCGCAACACCGTCATCAGCGCGGTCCGTTTTGGCGGCCAACACCAGTTCTCCACCCGCTACCTATATCGAATCGATGTGGACGCGAGCCATCCCGCAACGCGGCTTCACGGCACCGACGCGCCTGTGGGAATTTTGGCGAGACGCCGAGTTGATTGGCCGCGAACCGCATATGCCCCTCGTCGAAAGTTTGGACAATAGCGTCAAGGTCGGTGGAACGCTGACCTTTCAAGGATATCGACCGGTTGGATCGCTCACGCCTGATGATACGGTTTTTTATAACTTGCTCGCTCACGATATCCATGCCTTGGCCCTGAACATCCCGGATGGCGACAGATCTTTTGAAATCAAAAATGCGTCGAGCCACTCAAATTTCTATGTCACAAATGACCACGGCGAGCTGACCTTGCACGACGTGATCCATGTAAGTGCAGACCTCGCGTCATCTGAAGGACTTGGCGAACGCCCCATTACGAACGCCGAAAGTGAACGGTACGAAGACGCCATCGAATCCTACGTCAAGGCGAATGCACGAAATGTGCTGAAAAGACTACAGGAGAATCAAACAGATATTGTTGGTTTTGGATTTTGGTATATGATTAAGCATCCAAAAGCGGCTCTTCTCGTGCGCGATCATTGGAGCGACATGTTCAGCCATGCGCGTCTGGATGTGCAAGCTCACTGCACCATTTCCCGCGAAGGCAACCTCATATGACAGGAGGTAAACACTTGAACAAGGCAACCCTTTCTAAGTACCAAGCCATCGCTCTTTCTTCATCAAGTTACCTGCCTGTCATGTTCTGGTTTTATCCAAGCGTTGCTGTACACTACGCACTGCTCGACGCACAGTGGGCAGTTCTCGCTGTGGTACTTATCGGCGTTTGGGTCAATTGGATGCACGGCAAGTTTAATGACCGCTTCCCGAATATGACAGGGGCGGATCCGGCCATCCTGCTGTTCGGAAAACCCTTGGGCAAACTGATTGTCATAAGCTATATGCCAGTCTACATTCTGTTTGTGGCGCTCAGTCTATATTTCACAATTAGTTTGATGAAGTACTTTTTCCCGCACACGCCTCGCTATATCCTTGGCGCCGCCATGATGCTCGTCAGTTGGCGTGGAGCTTGGTGCGGAATCGAGGCGCTTGGCCGCACGGCCGCCATTGTTCATCCTTTGACCTTTGCTGGCATTATTGCATCGTTTACAGCCATTTTGTTTCAAGCGAAGCATCCGATGATCCCGCTTACGATGGCAAGCCCAAAGGCCACCGCCATCGCAACATATCATCTGCTACCCCTTTACCTCGGCGTGGATCTCATTCTCATCTTGAGTCCATATTACGCACACAAAAACAAAGTCAGTGCATGGTACCCAGTATACGGATCCATAGCCAGTGCCATCATTGTACTCTTGGTCTTCTTTTCCATCGTGATGAACCTAGGTTGGTCCCCTGTGGAACGGCTGGCCTATCCAGTCCAAGTGGTCATTCAACTCATTCGCATGCGTGGCTTTTTGGTCGAGCGCTTAGGAATTGTAATTATCATCCTATCGGTCGCGTTCACCACACTTTTTATCAGCAATCACATCTGGGGCATTTCCACGACCATTGCTCGAATATTTGGCCAGTCGGATCACAAGTTTAAGCCGTTTACCTTCTTCGCTGCACCGTGTATATATACCATCAGCATGATTGTGCAGTCGACCGTCGAAGCGCGCTCGCTCGTATACAACATTCTGACCCCGGTGACTTGGCTGCTTGTGGTCATTATTCCGACCGTCAAGCTCGTCACGTCGTACGTACGAAACATCCGTACCGATGACCGAGAAGAAGGTCCGAAACAAATCAAGCAGCCAAGTCGCAGGTACCGGCGGCTTCAGCGCCGAGCGAAAGGAAGAGTGTAAACGGTGTTACTGCGCCAAGCTCGACAACGTTTGAAAATCAGCATCACGAAGATCGATACTGACGGCCGCCATGTTCTCTTCCAAATGTGCGACGGATGAGGTGCCGGGAATCGGAAGCATGACGGGCGAACGCTTTAGCAACCAGGCTAAAGCCAATTGGGATGGTTTCGCCTGCAACCGCTTGGCAATCTCGTCAAGGGGTCCGCCCGCTTTCGCAAGCTGGCCAGTCGCCAGTGGAAACCAAGGGATGAACGCAATCTGATTCGCCTCGCAGTACTGTAAAACCGGCTCAGCATCGCGTTTTACGAGGTTATACAGATTCTGCACAGATGCGATTTTGGCAATTTTACTGGCGGCTTCAATTTGCTCAACGCTCACTTCGCTCAGACCGATGTGGCGAATCTTCCCCTCGTCTTGTAATAGCTTTAACTCGCCGATTTGCTCTTCCAGAGGAACCTTGGGATCGATCCGGTGCAGTTGTAACAGGTCAATCCGCTCAACCCCTAGATGGCGCAAGCTTAAATGGACCTGTTGTCGTAAATATTCGGGTCGTCCGACCGGGCGCCAATCGTCCGGACCGGAGCGGGTAAGTCCCGCCTTTGTGGCGATGACGAGGTTATCCGGGTACGGGTGTAACGCCTTGCGAATCAACATTTCGGACACAAACGGTCCGTAGGCGTCGGCTGTATCAATAAACGTGACATCGAGTTCCACCGCGCGGCGCAGGACTCTCACAGCTTCATCAGGATCGCGAGGATCTCCCCAAACCCCTGGGCCTGTCAATTGCATAGCACCGTACCCGAGACGATGCACGGTCAAATCGCCGCCGATGGTCAACGACCCAGATCGCTTCGCGGACATCGTTTCATTGGTCATGTTATTCCTCCAAGTCTCTCATACAAATGTTTAGTTCGGCATACTCCGTTTAACCTGTCCAAATGAAAACGCCAAAATGCCTGCACCGACCTGTCACGTACCAATCTCGCGTGCGTGATCGGTCTAACGCCCGTCGTGTTCTATGTACGATACGGTTGATACCTGTGGCAAAATCGCCGACTGTGTCGCAAGTGGTCGTGGTGAACTGTCCATTCTCCACCCTTGACATCAGGAGTGTTTGGAATAAAATGTATAGCTGTACGCGTAGTCACCGCATCTTATAAACAAAACCAAACGGCAGTAGCGGTCGCTACGTGTCGATGTCATTGTGCTCAAGAGGAACTTTCGGGAACCGTCGGGGGTGTAATTGTCCGGGGCGCCGATGCCGCAAGCGACTCCACCGATGCGACGTCGCGCCCCCTTTGTATCAGGCCCGTTGGAACAACTGCACCTGCACAAGGAAGGAGTCTGGCATTTCTTGCTTGGCAAATGCCTCCGCTTCTTTTGCACTTCCAAGGGGTGGTGTGAGAACGATTTTCGGCTGCTTGGCAATCACTTCGTACATCGTCTTATATGCAAACACCTTGTATACGCTCATCATGATATACTCGCCTCCTGAATTCCATCTTTCATATGTAGTGTATTCCGAAGGCGTTGCGCGCTCAATCGAAAAAAAGTCGATTGTATGCGCTAGCATCAGAAGGATGTACGAAACGTTAGGCTAACGAAACCGCTTGCCCTAACGAAGTAGCCACTCAGTCGTTCCACCCCACTTTGCGATCTAGATTATGGATGGCATCGACAAAGCGCACCGTACCCGTTTTCGCACGCATCACAATCGACTGCGTACGGGCACGGCCGTTCGCAAGGAACCGCACACCATGCAATAGCGATCCGTCCGTTACACCCGTAGCTGAGAAAATGGCATCATCACCTGCAACCATGTCGTCCAACACGAAAACGTGGTCCACATCCGTGATTCCCATGTCGAGACAGCGCTGGCGCTGCTCTTCGTTCTCGGGAAGCAGGCGCCCCTGCATCTCCCCACCCAGACATTTCAGGGCACACGCGGCCAGGACCCCTTCCGGAGCTCCGCCCGCCCCCAGCAAGATATCCACACCGCTTTCCGGAAACGCCGTTTGTATGGCAGCGGCCACATCGCCGCTCGGAATGAGTTTGATCCGGGCGCCAGCCGCCCGCACTTGCTCAATGAGTTCCGCGTGCCGGGGCCTGTCCAAAATGACAGCAACGACCTGTGACACAGGCTTATGATTGGCCTTTGCAACAGCCTCCAGATTTTCACGAACACTCTGTTCCATATGTACGCGTCCCTTGGCACTTGGCCCAACGACAAGCTTATCCATATACATATCCGGTGCATGAAGTAGGTTCCCGCGCGGGGCAATCGCAACGACAGTCATCGCGTCCGTCTGACCGCTGGCGACGACCTCGGTTCCTTCCAACGGATCTACCGCGACGTCGACGATGGGAGGCACGCCAGTACCCAGTCGCTCGCCGATGTACAGCATGGGAGCTTCATCCATTTCACCTTCGCCAATGACGACGGTTCAGTCCATCGAGACGGTGTCAAACATCCTACGCATCGCTTCGGTCGCTGCTTTGTCTGCTTCCATCTTGTTGCCCCGCCCCATCCAGTGCGCGCTCTTAAGCGCCGCCAGTTCAGTTACGCGGACAATTTCCATCGCCAACTCGCGTTCCATGTCACATCCACCTCTTTCCTTTCCAACACCCCCAGTATCATCTTCACGATGACTGACTATGCGAACAATTGCCGAATCTATTCGTCTGTATCTTGCATTCGCGGAGTCCCTGTAGTGAAATGAACATGAGCTGTATGACCGTGCGTAGTTGGCGTACCGCCGTTTTCTTTGGCAAGGAGGCTTTTCGATGCAGCCGACGGACGAAGATTCATCACTGCCATTTCCTTGGCGTTATGTTTCGGCATTTCTCATTTGCGTTGCCCTGACCGGACTCGCCATTTTGATTGCGAACGAACTTCATATGCCCCATGCGGTTACCGTCGTCATCATCCTTGGCATGGCACTGGTGCAAGTCATTCTTCAACTCACATTGTTGTTGCACGCCAGTTTCAAAGACGAGCGCTGGGTGCGCTTGGCCGCCCTCCTTGGCGGCACATTTATCGCCGTCGTCGTCGTTAGCTTTACCTATTTGGTGATGACCTTTCAAAGCGGCGTTTCGTGACGAGAAAGGAGATTTGCATGATTCGACTGCGTGGCCATCACTTGCTGTGTCTGCTCGGGTATCGGGGCATGGGCTACTCAGAGGACTACGTTCGCAACATGACACAGATCTATGAAACGTTGCGCAAAAATCCAGAGACGCGAATCCGACTGGTGGCCGGCCCAGACGATTTGTGCATGAAATTCCCAGTTGACAAACCATGTCACTGTCAAAATACAAGTGTCCACAGGCGCGATGCGGCTGTATTGGCTCGTCTTGGACTCAAGCCTAACGGTTGGTCAACCTGGGCCGAAATCCAAAAACGCATCGCCCAGCGCGTGGAATCCCATGACATTCACGCGTTATGCAAAACGTGTTCCTGGCGCACCTATGGCGTTTGTGAAGAAGGTATCGTGTTCGTTCGGTCAGGCCGCCCTTTGCCCCCAGCACCGCCAGTCGACTAAGCGTTGGTCTGATCATCCCTTAGTCTGTGGCAACGCTTGTTGTGGGGCAATCGGTAGCAGAATCGTTACGGTCGTCCCTTGCCCGATGGCGCTCTGCACGGAGAGGCGACCGCCGTGCTCTGCGACAATTCGCTGGCTTACCATCATACCTAAACCCGTCCCTTGCTCCTTCGTCGTAAAAAACGGCTCCCCGATATGCTTCAACTTTTCCGGTGGGATGCCAACTCCCTCGTCGATAAAGTCGATTTGCACATGATCATCGTGCCGCTTCGCCACGACGCACAAAGTTCCGCCGCGCTCCATCGCTTCGATCCCGTTGCGAACAATATTGATGAAAACCTGTTTCAATTGATTGGGTTCACACGTAATCTGAGGCAAGTCATCAGGAAAGGTTGTCTCGATCACGACGTTGTGAATAATCGCCTGTGGACTCATGAACGAAACAATTTCCTGTAACAGCAAATCGACATCTTCTGCCGAATAATGGACCTGTTGCGGCTTCGCAAGCATGAGCAGTTCGCCCAAAATGAGCTCCATGCGCCCGACTTCGCCTTTCATTATTTCAAGGTATCGCTTGTTATTTCCTTTTGATTTGCGGTGCATCAAGTCAATAAACCCTTTTAACGCCGTGAGCGGGTTGCGAATCTCGTGAGCAATGCCGGCCGCCAATTGACCGACGGCCGCCAACTTTTCCGACCGCTCCAACAGTTCCCGAGACGTTTCCAATGCCAACTCCTGCTCTTTGCGAGCCGTAATATCTTGAGCCACGCCGAAAAAGCGAACAGGTCTGCCGTCGGCATCCATATCCGTTTGACCCAGGGCCGAAATATGCCGGATTTCACCACGCCCAGTAAGGATCCGAAACTCAATTTCATACAATTCACCAGAAAGCGACTCTTGCACCGCTTGATGAACTGCTGCTCGATCCTCTTCCACAACAGTTTGTAAAAAAGATTCGTACGTTCCTGAAAACCCCTTCGGGTTCATATCCCAAATCACAAACATCTCATCGGACCATACGAGGTGGTCGTGTTGCACATCGAGTTCCCAGTAGCCTGAACGAGCCAATTGATGTGCCTGCTTCAGATTGTCCCGGCTTCGCTGTAGCTCATGTTCTTGTGCCAGCTTGTCCGAGATGTCCCGAAACGTCATCACAGCTCCGACAATCTCGCCAGCCTCGTTGATTGGCGTGATGGAATATTCGACAGGGATGGGCGCGTGCCCATCCTCACTTCGATGAAACCATGCTCTGCAGTCGGTGATCACCCGACCGACTTCGAGTGTAGAAGCAAACAAGTCGTGGCTCTGCCGTCCCAAAAAACCAGTCACGGAAGCAAACGGCCTGCCAATCATGTCTTGAATGCCGAGCCCCAGGATGTTTGCCGCGGCTGGATTGGCGAAAATAATACACTGTTGCGGATCAATGCCCACAATCCCTTCACTAGCCGCATTTAATATCCACTCGTATTTGCGCTTTAACGCCGCCAATTCTTCATCCACAAGCCGTTCATCGGTCACATCGCGACCCATTCCGATGACGCCCACAATTCGACCGTGCGCATTGCATTGTACGCTCAGGGTCACCTCAAACCAACGGTAACGGCCGCTCTTATGGCGAATGCGCAACGTCATTCGCTTATGAGTAGCCCCTTGCTCCAGCGCCTTGATGGCTTCGTCCCAGATATCCCGGTCTTCGAGGTGTAAAAACGGCTCAATAGTTTGCCCCAAAATTTCTTCGCACGTATAGCCTAAAACATGATAAACCGATGGCGAGACATACTCGCAAATCCCCGTTGACGTGCAATATGTAATCACATCTTGTGAATTATGTGAAATGATATCGAATAGCTGCTTGATCCGCCGCGCACGCCTGCGCGGGGAATCTCCCGGCCACTCAGTCATGGCAACCACCCGCGTTCCGCAACCGAACAGATGTTGCCAAAAAGAGCCGACAGGCGAATTGGGTGCCTTTCGGCTCAAGTCAGCAACAAACCGATTCCGTTCAATGCATCTCTATCTATTCTACTTGTTGTATCATACGTGGCGGAACGCAGATTCGCAACGACCAGTGAATGTCAAAATGCCCGCGCATATTGCTTTGGCACATTCAGCTCGACACCCAGTGCCTGTGCAGCGTGAATCGGCCAGTATGGATCCCTAAGCAGGCCGCGCCCGATGGCGACGAGATCCGCATCACCGCTGGCGATGACGGACTCGGCCAAGGCGTACTCGTCGAGCATACCGACGGCGATGACAGGCACGTCAAGCGCCTCCTTGATTTGGCGTGCAAACGGCACCTGATAGCCCGGATAGTTGCCAGGTTTGCGCTTGCCCGGCCGACCCTCGCCGCCAGAGCTGACATGCACGACGTCGACCCCAGCCTCACGATAACGACGGCAAAGCTCGATCGCGTGATCGATCCCGTAACCGCCATCGACGTATTCGACTGCCGAGATGCGAATCAAAAGCGGCATACTGCTTGGCATTTCGCTTTTCACCGCCTGGATGACTTCGACGCCAAAGCGGGCGAGGTCTTGTCCGTATTCATCGGAGCGGCGATTGGTCACAGGCGATTGGAACTGATGAATGAGATAACCGTGCGCGCCGTGTAGCTCAATCGTATCAAATCCAGCGGCCACGGCCCGTTTTGCCGCTTGGCCAAACCGTTCGACCATGCGCTTGACCTCGTCTGTCGACAATTCACGGGGCACCTTATACTGTGGTCCCTCAAATGCAATTGCAGACGGCGCCACAGGCGTTGCTGCGTCTTCGGCTTTACGTCCCGCATGTGCAATTTGCACGCCAATTTTGGCGCCATAACCGTGACAGGCGTCAACAATGCGCGCAAACGGCGCAATGTGATCGTCCGACCAAAGCCCGAGATCGAAGTCGCTGATCCGACCATCCGGCTCCACGTCTGTCATCTCGATAATGACCAGTCCGGCCCCGCCAATCGCCCGACTTGTATAGTGTGTGTAATGCCAGTCATTCGGTTTACCGTCTTTTGCCGTCACTGAGTATTGGCACATTGGCGCCATGACAATCCGGTTTTTTAGCTCAAGACTTCCCACCGTAAACGGCGTAAACAGGTGTGCCATCATCCACCGCTCCCCATCTCCAAAAATCGCACCCAAGCGGGCCTTTCAGCCTCATGGTGCCCTAAAGCGCGCCCAGGCATCAAACTATCGTCTATTTACTTACTACTTTTTTTATAGCACATTCGCAAAGGCCATGCAAAAATCCACCTTGGACACATCTCCACGAAGGGGCCCAAACTGGCTTAGTGAACTGGAAACGAGGCTGTCACCTGTGTGCCCACACCCCAATCAGCAGGGCTCGCGATGCTCATCTCGCCGCTATGTGCTTCGACGATCCACTTCGCGATCGCAAGGCCAAGCCCCGCGCCAACTGTCGCGCGAGATGGATCAGCCTGATAAAACCGTTCCCATACGCGCGACAAGTGTTCTGGAGCAATGCCAGATCCAGTGTCTTTCACGACGAGCAAAGCACGATTGTGTTGTCGTAACACTTCGATCACGATACGTCCCCCTTCCGGGGTAAACGACAAGGCGTTGTCAAGGACAATGGCGAACCATTGCCGTAGCCGTTCCGGATCCGCCTGAAGCTGTACGGACGCCAACGCGCCGGTCAAAAGGTGGACGCCGTGGGCACGGGCGAGATCGCCAAAACGCTCCTCTGCTTCCCTGGCGAGAACGTCCAACTGAACTTCGCGCATTTGCAGCCATGCATGCCCGGAGTCTGCTCGCGCCAAGATCAGTAAATCGCCAACCAACTTTTGCAATCGCCGCGTTTCGCGATCGAGCGCAGCCAATGTTTCTGCCATTTCTTCGACGGTCGCAGACGGATTGCGAAACATCCGCTCGACGTGAAGTTGGACAATGGAAAGGGGGGTTCGCAGCTCGTGCGAAGCGTTGGCAACAAACTGCTGTTGTCGGGTCCAAGCCCGCGAAATGGGCGCTAACGCTCGATTGGCCAAAAAGATGCCGATGGCTGCAGCAAGTCCGGCAAAACCGATGATGCTCACTTCCATGACCTTCGTCATATGGCGCAAAAAGGCGACGTCCATCGTGCGGTTATAGAGAAGGTAGACAGCCTTTACGGGTTGACCATGGTATACGATCGGCGATGTAGGGTAAACCGCCTGTAGGAGAAATGGCGTGTTGTCGAGCAACACTGCGCGCAATCGATTCGACGCGGGGAACGCAAACAGTTGTTTGAGCTCCGCGTTGGACAGACTGCCAGCGGGCGTCTGAACAACCACCTGCCGCGCGGTCCCTTGTAGCACGTAAACCATGTGTTGGTCGCGCGTTTCCCGCTCTTCCTCATCGAGCGAAGTCGGGGGCGGATCATCCTCCCCTGCGGGATTCGACTTCGGCTTGGGACGATTCATAGGACTTCCATCTATTTCATCGTGATCGCCAAAAATTTGGTCGTTATAGTGCGCCAGCATTTGTGTAGCGGCTGAGGTCACTGCCTGGGCTTCGAGTGACCATAAGCGCTGAGCCATGACGCGATCCACGACCCATGCAAACAGCACGAGAATTCCGATAAACGCGAGGGTATACAACGCAACAAGTTGCCATGCGGTCTTCCGAAACACGGTCACGACTCACTCCAGATATAGCCGACATTGCGAATGGTGCGAATGCGCTTGTCCAGGTCAAACGGCTTCAACTTTTTACGCACGTAATGTATATACAAATCGACAGTCGACTCACTCGTCTCTGCATCGTGTCCCCAAAGGCGATACGAAATTCGCTCGCGCGTGAGAATTTCACCTTGATGCAACAGGAGATATTCAAGCAGATCGAATTCTTTGTCTGTCAGAACAAGTGGCGTATCCTCATACACGGCCTCTTTGGCTGCTGGATTAAGCACGAGATAACCACTTTTCACCGTCATATCAGCGCCAACATCGCGGTTGCGTCGCAGCAGCGCCCGCAGACGGGCGAGCAACTCTTCCGTGGCGAACGGTTTTGCCAGATAGTCGTCCGCCCCCGCATTCAGGCCAACCACACGATCATCGACATCGCCGCGCGCGGTGAGAAACAGCACGGGCACAAAAATCTGTTGCAGGCGCAATTGTTTGACCAACTCGATCCCGTTGAGTCCGGGTAACATGATGTCGACAATGAGGACGTCGTAAACTGCCGATTCTGCAAAATAAAGTCCATCGTCGCCAGTTTCCGCGACGTCGACTTGATATGATGCCTCTTCCAAGATTTTTGCAACAATGGCGCGCAGACCGGGATCGTCCTCGATCAACAAGACTCGCATCTGAACCACACATCCTTATGCCCATTCCATCGTGACATTGGCCTATTATATTACCCAAAGAAACTTGAAATTGCATTTGCTCCTGATACCTGGTGGGGTGAAACCCCGGAACACCAGATAACCGCCCTATAATGATACGGACCGTATAGCAAACTCTCATTAAGGAGGATCTATCATGGGCGAAAGCGCACGGTCCGCATCGCAGCGTTCCCTCGCCACGCACGAAACACTAGAATTACATGATTTCTCGCCATGAAATCCAATCGCCTAGCGCAAGACAAACGAACCGTAGCAAAAATTACCGATCCGCATTTGCGAGACATGTATCTTACATACCTTCCACGAGCAAATCTTCAACTATTTTCTTCAACATGATGTATACCCGGCATACGACGTGGAAAAGATCATTGAACACGATATACGGAACACGATATACGCAACGCAAAGTCTGCGATAGCTATGCCAATTCGTTCACGGCAACCGCGAAGCGATTTACCAAGCCCCCCCACGCAAGTTGGGGGTTTCTACATACACTCCATACTGTTATCCATTTTCAACCACGGCATATTCAAACCATTTTTCAATGTTATTGTGGGATTGTAAACATAGATCTATGAACTTCTTCGCTTCTGCAACGGACTGCACTGCATAGAAAGGAGCATCCATCCACGTGCTCGCAGCGTTTGAACACATGTTTCCTGCTACGATTCATCCCATGGTCGTTCATTTCACGATTGCCATTACGTATCTTGCAACACTTGCAGGCCTTATTGGGCTCCTACGCCGCAAGTCTGATTTCTGGCCTAGATCGTTTCTGTATCTCCTGGGTCTAGGTATCCTAGCTACCATCGCTGCAGGTGTCGCGGGTGTGATCAGTGAATCCTACATTCGTCAGATTTCACCGACCGTTGCACCCATGTTCCATCGTCATAAGGAGTACGGCGTGTTAACAGGTGTCGCACTCATCTTCGCCTTCGTTACGCAGTGGCTGCTTGGCTTACGGAAACAACGAGTAGCTATGATTGGCTTCATCGCGTCGCTCGTCGCCACGGTCCTCGTCAGCCTCGCCGGGCACCTGGGAGGAACGCTTGTTTATCACGATGCGTTTGGTGTCGGATAAACATCAGCGTGTCACTGGTCGTCACTTGCAAATGCGGATCCCTTGATGAACCGTTGGATTTCCCATATTCCATCGTTGTTGAAATTAGATATCCATAAGGTTACAGAATGTCCATTTCCAAATGTTAAAACCTCGTAGGTTTTCAATGTAGCAACATCTGATGCCGCCCTACCGCCCCCAATATACTGGCGAAGGACATTAAAGTCTGCGCGAGTGAATGTATTCCTTGTTAAGGGTGTCATCAGTTGTTGCACCTGTTCCGGTTGGCCACTGATGATTGCTTGTTCAAACATCAAGGACACGCTGGTTGGACTCGTTGGCCTCATTACACTTGACCTCAATGGGTAGTCAGCGAACCAAAAACCCCCGGCCCCAACAAGAACACCCAATAATACCCATAAGGCATTTTTCAATTTCCACCACTCCCACACTCGTGCAGTCGATATGCAATACCTTTGTGACATCGGACTTGAAAGGAGACGCATGCTCACTTACAAAATTGAATAAAGCAAAACCGCGCTCAGGCTCGGTGTAAAATCAAGCTTAGCGCGGTTCATGATGATGTATGTACGATATAATGGTACGAAGAAGTAAGCCTGTAAGCCGAGTTCTGTACTCCTGTGCTACAAACGGCACGCGCAGAGCGGCCTCGCACGTATGGAGCAGCAATCATCTATCTAGGCCGACTGTTGCCAGTCGGCTCAAGCGACCAACCCGAGTGCGTGGCGGGCCACCACATCAGCACTCCTATCCGGTCTTGCTCCAGGTGGGGTTTACCTAGCCAATCCGTCTCCGGACTGCTGGTGCGCTCTTACCGCACCGTTGCATCCTTGCCTGAGCCTGAAACAGGCCATCGGCGGTCTACATTTCTGTGGCACTTTCCCTGAGATCGCTCTCGCCGGACGTTATCCGGCACCCTGCCCTGCGGAGCTCGGACTTTCCTCCCGTGCTGCCTTTCGGCCATGCACCGGCGATTGCCCAGCTTACTTCCTCGCTTGAAACCTCTCATAGTATACTCCGGTCGGCGCACACTGACAACCACACACCATAAAGTTACAGTTCACAACCAGCGCCATGGATCAACGGCAACAGGTGCCGTCTTCACGGTAACACGACTGCCTAGCGCGGCCTGTAACCGTGTTGCAACCTCCTCGCATACCGGCGCTTCCAACGCCGCGTGAGGCATATCGATCACGGCAATACCATCGTGCACTGCATCGGCCGCCTGATGATGTGAGATGTCCGCCGTGACCAATACGTCCGCCCCTGCCATCAAAGCCTTGCCTATCCAACCGCTGCCCGATCCGCCAAGCACCGCTACAGTTTTGACACTTCGTCCCGGATCTCCCGCGTAGCGCACGTGAGGAAGGCCAAATGCAAGACGAGCGCGATCGGCAAACTCGGCAAGGGTCTGTGTAACCGATAGTTGTCCGATGCGCCCGATTCCAAAGGAAGCCCCAGGCAAGGCGAGATCGAACACGTCGTAGGCGACTTCTTCATAGGGGTGCACAGCCAACATGGAAGAAACTACTTCTCCGAGAAGGTGCTCTGGAACGACCGTTTCCAGGCGCACTTCCGAGACCAGTTCCAATTTCCCCGCCTCACCAATGTATGGATGGGTATCATCGCCAGGCACAAACGAACCCGTTCCTGGCGCAGCAAACGTACAGTGAGAGTAATTCCCGATGTGCCCAGCTCCTTTGTCGCAAAGGGCCTGCCGTACAGCCTCGACGCTCGCTGCAGGCGTGTAAACGACCAACTTCTTGAGTCGAGTCCGGTACGTGATATCGAGCGGCTCTTGGTCGACAAGATCAAGCCTTTTTGCGATCACGTCATTGACTCCTCCTGGAGCCACATCGAGGTTGGTATGAGCCGCAAAGACGGAGATACGATGCGCCACGAGCTCCGCGATGGCTCGTTGCCGTGGCTGCGACCAGTCGACTTGCGAAAGAGGTCGATACAGCGGTGCGTGATGAGTGACCACCATGTCGACGCCTTCTGCAACCGCACGTGTGACCAGTTCGGGTGTCACCTCCAAGGCTACCCAGAGGCGTTTGACGACGGCGTTTGGGTCTCCTAGCTGCAGTCCGATTCGGTCATCCGCCAGTGCCAAGTGTTTCGGTGCAATCCGCTCCATCTCCCGTATGACGTCAGAAACGCGTATATCCATCACGTAATTTCCTCCATCTGTCGAAGCCACGATTCCAACATGCGTATCGAATGGCTTAGTTGAAACTGTCTATCGGTGTAATCCGAAGCGTCATCAGGCAATCTCGACAACACCCAACGTAAGCGCTCAAGGTCCATCGAGGCCCGCCGTGGGGCGAGTGGGTGGCGCGAGCGGACAATCATCGGCCCGTACGTGTACAAAAAGTGACGGGCTGCGGCCGCTGAAGCTTCGGTCAAAAACCTCGGCAACGCAGCCGATGCATACGCAGGATCTGGATCATCCTTCGGCTCCGCCGCAATGATTTCATACAGCTTGTCCCCTTCGGCGACCAATGTTTCGGCCACGATGTGAAAACCGAGGTCGTACAATGTCGAGCGTACCAAGTGTCCCGCGTTCATCGGCTGCAGTACGATGCGCTTAGCCGCTTTTGCGACAGGCTCGCCCGCCCGCAGCAGTTGGGCATGGACATGTCCACCAATGCCAGCGGATACGATCACGTCGGCCTCTCCTCGTTCGATGGGCGCAAGGCCGTCGCCATGCCGTAACGAGATTTGCGTGGTCAAGCGATGTAAAGCGACGTTGGTACGAGCGCGTTCGAGCGGCCCCGTGCGCAAATCGGTCGCAATCGCCCGTTGAGCCAACGCATGCTCAATGGCGTAAATCGGTAAATTGGCGTGATCCGTGCCGATATCGGCCAACACTGCACATGGCAAAGCATAGTCCGCAACTTGTTGAAGTCGCGGTGACAAACGTAGTTCAGACATACTCCACTCCAGTTTCGACGATCTGCCGGATCGTCACGAATTCCAAAACGGCGCTTCGCGCCCTCGTAAAGTATATTGGATATGCGCGAATACCTCACGCGTCGCGGCGCGAAATTCCTGACGGCTTGATGGCGCTCCGCACCCACTCGCTTCGATGCCGAGAGTGCGCGCGACCGCCAGCGCGCGCGGCAAATGATAATCCGACGTAACGATAACAGCACTCCGGTACCGCAGTCTTTCCATCAAGGCCTGGCTATTCTTCAAGTTTTCCCATGTGTTGCTGGACCAGCGCTCCTCGTGAATCAACTGTGGAGGTACACCATTCATGATCAAAAACCGCTTCATGGACGACGATTCGCTCACCGTCTCGTCATCGCCGCGACCACCGCTGACGATAAACGCCCGAATATAACCATGTCGGTAAAGGTGTAGTGCCGCGCGCAACCGAGACAGAAGTGGCTTACTCGGGCGGTAGCCATCCGTATACGCACCCAACACGATACCGACGTCGCTTGGCACTGGACGCTCGCGCAAACCCTCGCGACGCAAATGTTGTGCAAACCGCTCAATAAAGATCGAAGTGCCGCACAGTGCGATCACGAGCGCAAACAGCGCGAACGAAATCCAGACGAGCACACCACTCACCGCCCCGCGAGGTGAACATGACAAAGTCTCCCTTCCACCATACGCAGAGGGGTGTCGCTCTAGACCGAACGGCAAGATTGAAATGCAAAACAGGCTGTTCCCCGGTTCAAACGGGATACAAACAGCCTGTTGATCTGCATGCAGGTTACAAACTCATTCTAGGAAATCCTTCAACCGCTTGCTGCGACTTGGATGCCGTAGTTTGCGGAGTGCTTTCGCTTCGATCTGGCGGATGCGTTCACGCGTAACGCCAAACACCTTACCGACTTCTTCGAGTGTTCGTGTACGGCCATCATCTAATCCGAAACGCAGGCGCAAAACATTTTCTTCGCGTTCCGTCAACGTATCGAGAACATCTTCCAATTGTTCTTTCAACAATTCATAAGCAGCGGCATCGGCCGGTGCAGGGGCTTCGTCATCCGGGATAAAGTCCCCCAGGTGGGAATCGTCCTCCTCACCGATAGGCGTTTCCAGGGAGACAGGCTCTTGAGCAATCTTTTGAATCTCCCGCACCTTATCAGGAGTCAGGTCCATCTCTGCGGCAATTTCCTCTGCAGTCGGTTCTCTCCCGAGTTCCTGTAGCAATTGACGCGAAACGCGAATCAATTTATTGATGGTCTCCACCATATGCACGGGAATGCGGATGGTTCGTGCCTGGTCGGCAATCGCACGCGTGATGGCCTGGCGTATCCACCATGTCGCATATGTGCTGAACTTATAACCCTTGCGGTAGTCAAACTTTTCAACCGCCTTGATCAGGCCTAAGTTGCCCTCCTGAATGAGGTCGAGGAACAACATGCCGCGCCCTACGTAGCGCTTTGCAATGCTTACGACAAGACGGAGATTGGCTTCGGCCAACCGGCGTTTTGCCTCTTCGTCGCCGGCTTCAATTCGCTTTGCCAATTCAATTTCTTCTTGGGCCGACAAAAGCGGTACGCGGCCAATTTCTTTTAGATACATGCGAACCGGATCGGAAATCTTGACACCCGGAGGCATGGAAAGATCATGCAAATCATAATCCTCTTCGCCGCCGTCCTGTTGGCTTGGATCCCCGTCTCGCTCGTTTACGACATCGATACCTTGTTCTGCAAGATGTTCAAAAAAGTCGTCCAAGGCATCCGTGTCTTGATCAAACTGCGCCAATCGGTCCGAAATTTCTTCATATGTCAACGAGCCTTGCTTTTTCCCTAGCTCCACCAGTTGCTGTTTTGCAGCCTGAAGGGTCAGTCCCTGATCTTCCTCGCGGACTTCATCTTTTGCCTTCGCCATAGTTCCCCGCCTCCTTTACCCCAAGGTCACTCCGCGTGAATCGCTCGGGGCTGCTTCAATGTTGCAATCTGGTCCTGGATCTGTTCCACTTGCAACTTTATCTCTGTGGATCTTTCTTCATCGCCGCCGGCTTCCGCTTCAATCCATTGACGAAGCAGACTTCTGTGCAGCTGTTCAAGCCGATGCAATTCTAACGCACGCAGATAATCGTCCAACAAGGCCGTGGAAAACTCGGGCACTTCGTAAAAGAACAATGACGAGGCAAAGTGAGCCAACGACTCATCCTCCAGTTGATCTACGAAGGCAGACGGCGAACCGTCCGGATTCTCCAAACGCCATGCGTACAAATTGGATAACAAGGCAGTCTGTACCGGCTCAGCCAATTCGGTGAGCCCCTTCTCCATCAGATACTCGGCTGCCTCACGACTAAACAGCACTGCCTGCAATAGCCTTATACTCGCCTGTTGATCCGCACGCGCCAACGGCTGTGCCACCGTCTTCGAACCGCTCGTTTCCCGTCCGAAAGTACGACGCTTAGATTGTTTCGAGAAGGTTCGCAGTTCCTCCTTCAATGTTTCGACAGAGAGGTTAAATTCCTGTGACAAATTTCGCAACTCGTACTCCTGCTCGACCGGCGTCGCCCGCTCGGCAAGAATCCTCAACGCCTGACGAACAAACTCGGTCCGCCCGACCGCACTCACCAACTGTGCGCCTTGTCTCAATTCATCGAGCAAAAATTGCACGACCGACAGTGTGTTCCGATTCAACAAACGTGCAAATGCCGTAGCGCCGTTCGCTCGAATGTATTCATCCGGATCCATGCCATCTGGTATTCGCAACACGAGCGGTGAGATACCGACGCCCTCCAGAATGTCGATTGCCCGCACGGTCGCCTTGCGTCCCGCCTGGTCTCCGTCGTACGCGATCACGACTTTATCACAGTCTGCCTTGAGCAGATGCGCCTGCTCCTCGGTCAACGACGTCCCCAAGGTCGCCACGCCATGTTCGATGCCCGCCTGCTGTACCGCAATGACGTCCATATAGCCTTCGAGCAACAGTGCCTGCTTCTCTTTGCGAATGGCCTTGCGCGCAAGATGGTAATGAAACAACAGCTGACTCTTGTGGAACAGCTCATACTCGGGCGAGTTCAAGTACTTGGGCTTTACGCCTTCATCCATCGCTCTCCCGCCAAACGCGACAACCCGTCCTTTGCGGTCCGCAATCGGGATCATGACCCGTCCCCGAAAACGGTCGGTCACGGCCGACCCAAGTTCGACAGCCAAACCGCACTCGAGTAACTCCGATTCCGAGAAGCCTTTTCGTTTCAAAAATGGAATCAGCACATTGCCGGGCTTGGGCGCAAAACCCAATTGATAAGACATGATGGTTGTTCGGGAAATTCCTCGCGAAAGCAAGTAATTCAGGGCTTGCACACCAGCATCTGTATTCATTAGAATGTGGTTGAACACTTTTGCAGCCAGAGCATGAGCTTCGCGAAAGCGTTCCAACTTTGGATTCGATGCAGTGCGCCCGACGCCAAAATGTGCAGGCAAAGCAATGCCCTGCCGCTCAGCGAGATAAGCAACAGCTTCAGCAAACGGCAAGCCCTCGATATCCATGATGAAGCGAAATACGGTACCACCGGCTCCGCACCCAAAACAGTGATACATTTGTCGTTCAGGTGACACAGAAAATGAAGGAGTACGTTCGTTATGAAACGGACAAAGTCCTGTCAAAGAGCGCCCGTTTTTTCGCAATTGGACATACTCGCTGACCACTTCCACGATGTCAACCTGTTGACGCAGCGACTCTAGGAACGAATCGGGTACGTTCACCACGGCACCCCCAATTCGGTGCGACCGGAATTCGGTACGTCGAATGTTCCTTGCCTTACGGCTTATATACAGTTATTCTACAAAGTAAGACACTTTCCTCCTATCTGATCAAAGTTTATCGTTGCCAAACTGGATATCGGCAGGACACCTCTTTATGGCGCGACGAACGACGATGTCCGTTCGCGTTCAAGACAAACCTAGTATCGACGCATCGAGACAAATTTATCCTCTTGGATGTCCCGCAATCAGTGTATGGTTTGACAAATCCACTTATGTGTGCAATGTCACCGATTTTCGCTTTTGTTATCAATCAAATCGCAAAGACTGGACAATTTGGTCAAGAACGTCTTTCGCTCGGCCATGCAAACCTGCAAACTCGCGCAGTTGATGTGAAAGAATGGTGTCCAGTGCGCGCCGCGTCGGCGGTGAAACCTCAATTCGGCCCAATCGACGCACGTCCACTTCTGTAAACACCGAAAGCAAACGCCCAGTTCGCTCTGGAACGACAAATTCCGCGGTCCTGTCCATGTCACTTCTGCATACACCACAGACCAGACCGCCCTCTTTCAGATGATAGGCAATTGGCGGTACAAGCGGTTGTGTACAGCGGATGCACCGCCCCCAATCTGGGCTGGCGCCTAGCCAATTGCATATTTTCGCCTCGTACACGCGCGCCAGGAGATCAGGTGGTGTCTGATCGCGCAATTCCAGCGCAGCGAGCACCGCGCTGAATTGGTTGTACATAGCCGTCGGTGCATGCGGGCGCTCGGGCGTAGAAACAAGTGCGAGATCGCAAAAATAGGCGGCATACGCCGCCGCCTCGATATCCTCGTGCAGCCGTCGGCGGCTCGCCGTCAGCTGCACTTGTCGAATATCCCCCATCCCGTGACCTTGATATAGGAAATAAGTTCCCTCTGCGCACAAGCGCGTTCCGGCCGCCAAGCGACTCTGCGGTTTCAGTGCGCCTTTGGCCATCGCCGACACGAGACCGGACGGAGTCAACAGCGTGACGATGGCACTATGTTCCCCGTAACGAACTGTTTTGACGACCACCGCGTCCGTGTTGTACAGCAACTCTTCTCCAACTCCCAAAACCGGCTGTCAAGATGGTGGGAAATGCGATTCCTCTTCGAGCTCGACGTCGTTCGCCGCACGAACGTCGTCGCCTGTGAGATCCGCCTGCTCGCAGGCGCGGTACAACAAATACGCGTCGATATCGCCTGTGAGCTCGAACATTTGCCACGTGATGTCACGCAACAGGATCGTCTCCTTTCAAGCTCTCCTGGGCTGCATTTCCGAACGCTTTTAGTCTTCCGCGCAGGCCGCCTGCTATACCCTGTGAACTGGTCCTCAGACGTCCCCGTCAAAACCAAATTGGCGCAGTAACGCCGGGCGGTTGCGCCAATCGCGCTTGACTTTCACCCACAACTCGAGATAGATCCGATTCCCAAGTAAGCCTTCGAGTTCGCGTCTGGCCATTTCGCCTACGCGCTTTAACATTTGACCCTGTTTCCCAATCAAAATGCCCTTTTGACTATCTCGTTCCGTGTAAATGGTCGCATGCACATGCAGGGTATCTGACGCCCGTCGTTCCATGTGCTCAATCGCCACCATGACCGAGTGCGGCACTTCCTCGCGCGTCAACATCAATACCTTTTCACGGACGATCTCGCTGATGATAAAACTTTCCGGGTAATCTGTGACCATATCGTCCGGGTAGTATTTGGGCCCCTCTGGCAGGCGTTCCTCAATCAAGCTCGCGAGCAGATCCGTTTGCTCTTGCCGCAAAGCTGAGACCGGTACATACTCATCAAAGGAACGCAAGGCCTGAAAAGCTGCAATCCGCTCGAGAATCAGTCCCTTGTCGACTGCGTCCGTCTTGTTGATCACGAGAAAAACCGGTGTGCGCACGCCTTCCAACTGTTTGATGATCTCCTGTTCTGCCGCGTGCACGGGCGACGTGACGTCGACGACAAACAAGATTAGATCCACTTCGCCCAACGTCTGCAAAGCCATATCTACCATCACTTCACCGAGACGGTGATGCGGCGTATGCACGCCTGGGGTATCAATAAAGATCATCTGCGCGGTTTCTGTCGTGCGCACGCCTCGAATACGATTGCGCGTCGTCTGCGGCCGATTCGACATAATGGCAATCTTCTGACCAACCAGTGCGTTTAGCAAGGTCGATTTGCCGACATTGGGTCGGCCTACAATCGCGACAAATCCCGACTTAAACGCCATGTTCATCCCCCTTTCGCCTGCGTTTGATCACAGTTCGCTGACGATATGGCCAACAACGAAACGCCCAGACGACAATCAATCCAGCGACCACCATCCCTGCACCCGCTGGATGATGCCCCGTAAACAACCAAAAGTGCCAGGGCCACAAGCTTTCCACCAACCAGATGGCCAACGCGATCGCGCCCAGAGACACGCATGTCACCGCTCCGGATGCGACGTCTTTCGCAACCCCTGCGACGACATGGTGCTGCCACTGCGATGCGATGTCGACGGCCAATTCGATGGCAGTATTGAACAACTCAGCGGCGAAAACACACATGGCGACGAACATCGTCAGGGCGACATCGCGCAAGGGCGGCCGCAACACGAGTTCGACAGCGCACAGCACGGTAAACAACCAGACATCGCGCTTGACGTTCTGTTCCGTGTGAAACGCGTACACCACACCCTGCAAACTGTACGCAACAGCCCGCGCAAATGGCTGCACGGCTTGCAACTCCGAATCGTGATGGTTGACTTCGTCCTCGCGCACGTCAATCGCCCCAATCTTTATCAACCGCGCGACAAACCGATGCCCTGCAGGATCTCTTCCTGCAGCGCAAACATTTCGCGTTCTTCCTCTGGTTCAGCGTGATCGTAACCGTTCAAGTGAAGAAAACCATGAACCAGTAAAAACGCCATCTCGCGTTCCAAAGAGTGGCCGTACGATTCGGCCTGCACTTTCGCCGTGTCGACGCTGACGACGATGTCGCCTAGCACAGGCAATTCGCCCTCAGGCTGCGGCGTTTCTTCGCCCTCGAGCATCGCAAACGATAGCACATCGGTCGGCCTGTCCACCTGGCGATATGTTCTGTTGAGCTCGTGAATCGTTTCATCGTCGACGAACAGTACGGATACCTCGCCTTCAATATCCAAGCGGTTGGCTGCTGCCTCCAGTACCCGTTGTACGAACGACTGCGGATCCTTCCCAGCCTCCGACCAAGGCCAGTCGACCTCGCATTCGACGCCTACGGCAAGGCGATGTTCCGCCGTCATTTAGCCACTTCCTTCCGCAGTTTATCGATATCCGGATACTCGATCCGGGAGTGGTAAATACCTTTGAGCGTCTTCATGAAGGCACCGACCATCGCGTCGAGATCCTGCAGCGTTAGGTCGCACTCGTCCAACTGTCCGTCCTGCAGACGATCCCGAATGATCTTGCGAATGACGCCTTCCACCCGATTCGGCGTGGGACGCGCCATGCTCCGCACCGCCGCTTCCACAGCGTCACAAATCATAATAATGGCGCACTCACGCGTCTTGGGCTTGGGACCAGGGTAGCGAAAATCGTCCACCTTCACGGTACCGTTCTTATCTTGCTCTTTCGCTTTGTTAAAAAAGTACCACAAAATGGTCGTCCCGTGATGGGTCGCACAAATATCCTGAATGGGCTTTGGCAAGCCCGCCTGTTTAAGCATCTCGAGACCGTCGCTGACATGCGATGTAATAATCAAATGACTTAGACTGGGTGCCACTTTTTCGTGTGGGTTGTCTTTCGTCATCTGGTTTTCAACAAAAAACATCGGCCGCTTTGTTTTGCCAACGTCATGGTAATAGGCGCCAACCCGACAAAGAAGCGGATCCGCCCCGACTAACTCCGCGGCGGCCTCGGCCAAATTGCCAACAATCAAACTGTGATGGTATGTTCCAGGTGCCTCAAGCAACACCTTGCGCAACAAGGGATGATTCGGGTTGGATAATTCAAGCAAACGAATAGGGGTCAACAGCCCGAACGCCGATTCAAAAAACGGCAGTATACCCATGGCTAAGATTGCCGCGAAAATACCATTGAGGGCGGCTAGACCGACGTGCAGCGAAAGCGAGTGCAGATCCGCGCTCCGATTGGCCTGCAACAAATACAGTGCAAGCACCGAGCCGATATTCATCAACGACACGAAAAATCCGGCCCGCATGAACGTTCCGCGGCTCGTCACGCGAGCCACGCTGTACGCGCCGACAAGTGAACCCACAAATCCATAGAAGACAAAGTCGTAGTTAAAATTCAGGGCTGCCCCCAACAAAAACGAGAAATAGAAGGATGCCACCACCGCCAGAGACGAATCCATCATGACGGTAATCAGCATCGCTCCCAAAGATATAGGCAACAGATAGGCAATCGAATTTGGCCCGCCAGCCGCGATGATCCACTTCGTCACCGAAATCAGAATCGACATAAGCACAAAAACTAAGCCGAGAATACCAAGGAGCAAGTTATCGACTCGCCGGCGCGGCGCCCGCCTTTCGACATAGGCGGCGAGCATCCCCACAGATAGGGCGACAAACAGCGCAAATCCAATGGCAATACCGACGCTTGGATATGAAGAATAAAGCCCAACATCGCGCAACTTGCTAATGACATCCTGGGTGACAATGCCGTTTTTGGCGACGATAATATCGCCTGCGTGTATCAATACAGGTTGTACAGACAATGCCGCCTGTTGCCGGGCCGCTGCAGTCGCCTGTGCCTGATAGATCATATTGGGTTTGAGAACACTGACTGCAACATTTTGTACAATCAACGCGTCGTCGTGATCGAGACCCAGGTTGAGATTCAAGATCTGTCGATCCACGAGCAAGGTTGCTTGCTGCATCGACTCTTGATAAAACGGCGCGTCGAGGATTTCCTCGACCACTCGCTCCGTGTCGCGCTCGAGAACCGTCATTTGCGCAGGCGTACGCGTGAGCAAACGCACCAACGTCGCCTGGCTCACCCCTGCCGGGGCGGCACTGCGCACGTTTTTGAGCTTGTCCGCGTCGGACAGCGACGAATCCGATGCGGCCTGCATCGCCGCCGCATAGAGGATATCGACGCGATTGACCGCCTGCGTCAAGACCGCGGGCGATTGCGCATATTGCTTGGGAACCTTGCTTTCCGCCGCTTCTTTTTCAGCTTCGGTTGCCGCCGTATCCACAGTCGTCGTCGGCGATACGATAGTCGTGGGACTCGTCTGCCCGACGGTGAAATGATATCGTGGCGGCAAAATGCTGCCGACGAGAATCGCAAACATGGAGAGACCGAGTCCGACGTATATCCATGTGCGGATCCGGTGGTTCTGCCGGAACTTTTCATCGTCGAGAAACTGGCGAATGGCCTGTCCCCATCCTGAAAAGACCATACCATGTGCTCCTTAGATGTGAACTGTCGCGGCGGGTTGCTGCCGCCGGGCATACGGCGGCTCAGCTATTCGCGCTCTGCTCCGCGGCGTACGCATCGATAATCTTTTGTACAAGATGATGGCGTACGACATCGCTTGCCGAAAATGTGTGAAATGCAATTCCAGAAATACCCGTAAGTACTTTTTGTGCATGCAGTAAACCCGACTGCTTGCCAACAGGCAAATCGACCTGTGTGACGTCTCCGGTAATCACCATCTTCGAATGAAAGCCCAGCCGCGTCAAGAACATCTTCATCTGCTCGACGGTCGTGTTCTGCGCCTCATCGAGAATGACATAGCTATCCTCCAACGTGCGTCCACGCATGTAGGCGAGCGGGGCAATCTCGATGTTCCCTCGTTCCAGCGCACGCTGTACTTGCTCCAGTCCATAAATATCGTACAGAGCATCATAAAGCGGACGCAGGTACGGGTCGACCTTCTCCTGCAAATCACCAGGCAGAAAGCCCAGTTTTTCGCCCGCTTCGACAGCCGGACGCGTGAGGACAATACGCTTGACTTCGCCGCGTTTCAGTGCCATCACAGCCATAGCCACCGCCAGATAGGTCTTGCCCGTCCCTGCGGGACCTACGCCAAAGACAATATCGTTTTTCTGGATGGCATCGACATAGCGGCGTTGGCCCAGGGTTTTGACGCGGATGGCTTTACCTTTAAACGTGACGCCAATCTCCGTCGTATACACATCGACGACACTGTCCAACTCATCCGCATTTGCCATTTGAATGATGTATCGATAATCTGCCTCACCCAATTGCATACCGTGGCGAACGAGAGTCGTGACCGTGCTGCAAATTGCCTGCAAACGCGCCACTTCATCGTCTGCACCTGCAAACGCAACCTCCGTGCCCCGGGCTATGACCTTCGCCGAGGACGTCTGACTGAGCAAGTGGATGAGCAAATCGTTTGGCCCGAGAACTTTCACTGCTTCTTCATTTGTCGCAAATACCCATTTCTTCGTCGCTGTCTGCTCGGTCAACCGTCAACCAACCCCCGTCTTCAGCCTTGCGTTTGCGATGTGCTATTGCTCAATTCCGGCGCTGGTGCAGGTATGGACGCCGGTGCACCAATATCCTGTTCGACCCGTGTCAATATGGTCTCGTATAGAGTACCACGCTCGACTCGTTCGTGTAAAACAGACTGCCCTAGGACGCGGCTATCTCCACCAGCTTGTGTTGCCACGTCGCGCTGTGCAGCGAGAAGTGCCTTCTCCTTGGCTCCATCCACCGACTGAATGATGGCGGATGGAGACGCCTCATAAAGCGTGGCACGCTGCCACTGAACCGGCAGTACAAATTGCCCAATGTGCCAGTCTGTCCCCTCATCACGCTCGTAGACTGCCGCAAACTGTGGCTCCTTAAAGCCCCATACACGCAACCGCCAGGAGCCCAAGTACAGATAATCGCGGGTAGCCGTTTCCCCTGTTAAGCCCTGTTGGATCATCGTGAGCGGAATCGTGACATTCGATGTATACCAAACTTCACCCAACACTTTCCCTGACGCTGGCACATTGGGTTCGCCTTCGGCCAGAACGCCCGAAATCAGCACTTGGCCTGGGCGCACAAATTGATTGGGCTTAACCATGGGGCGTCCACGCGTAGCCTGCACGTTGAGGATGACAGCTGGACGAGCCGCGACGATGTTGTGCGGTTGTTCAGCAGCCGCCCGCGCACCTTCAATCTTGGGAATCGCACGGATGGTCGTGACAGACCCGGTTGTTTGAACGCCGATCCAGACAAAGTTGTTTGCGTGCTTGAGCATCTCTTCAGCAAGGACAGCCGGATCTGCGAGGCGTGATCGCCATTGACCGACATACAGGCCGGCGTCGTGTGCGGCGGCTCGCAATTCGGCCACGCCGTCCTCATCCGTGGCCCCTTGGATGTCGATCCGCCAAATGACCGACGACATGGCGTACATCGCACAGACGAACGCCATGGCGCCGATTGCGAAAGCCTTGCGACGCCATAGCCGACGGCGCCAGAAAGGTGCACCGTGGCGCGCCTCAATGCGAAACTTGACACGATGCTGTCGGCACACTTGATAAACCGTTGGAAACGCACGCAGGCTCACCGTAACGACGGCATAATCTCGCCGTACCCGTACGTTGCGCAACGTGATGCCGCGCCGCTGTAGGGCCGCAATACAAGCGCTTAAGTCGCCGCCGCGCAGCGCGAGCGTCAACGAGCCGTACCAGACCAACTGAATCGGCGTCTCGCTCATGAGCCAAGGCCCCCTTGCGACTGATACTCAATTTGCACAACGCGTCCCGTCACGTGAATCTCGTGCTCCGTGACTAGCGTCACTTCAAAGTCATGACCGCGCACCCATAGCGTTTGTCCACCGAGATCGACCGCGATCGACGAATCGCCAACCTCGATCAGCCCTTCGGCGCCCTCGACGATCACCTGCGATCCGCCGATGCATGTGACGCGCGGCACGTTCAACAGCGCGTCGGCAGGCAGATTGAGCACTTCACTGGCGCGCTTGCGAATCCGCGTCTTCCATCCTGGCATGGCCAACTCCTCCCCTTGCATGACTATGCTCGTCTCGGGGGGGCTAATACCTGGAACTGCGACCTCTTGTCAGAGAACGATGCCAACGAAAAAACGACCGCCTAAACGGCAGAGACCTGCCATTTAAGCGATCGTTTGAATGAATTTCAATGTCATACAAGCAAACAGCCTATGCATCCGATCACGATAGCAAGCGCTGAACGACCTGTTGCACAAGCCGACCATCGGCGCGGCCTCGCACCAACGGCATCAGTTCGGCCATCACTTTGCCCATATCGGACTTCGACGATGCGCCCACGCGCTCGACGACCGCTGACGCCAACGCGCGCAACTCATCTTCGGTGAAAGGCTCCGGCAGATACGATTCGAGGATAGCTATCTCCTCTTCCGCCGTCTCAGCCAAATCCGTTCGATTCGCATCCTGGAACGCCTGGAGGGAATCTTTGCGCTGTTTAACCTCCTTCTGAATGACGCCGATGACGTCATCTTCGGAGAGCGGATGCCCGAGTTCGATCTCCCGGTTTTTCACCGCGGACTTGACCATACGAATGACGGAAAGCCGCACCTTTTGCTTCTCTTTCATGGCCTGCTTCAAATCGTCATTGAGACGATCAAGTAACCCCATGGAACGTCCTCCTGGCCATCCGAATGATCAATAGCTACGGCGCTTTTTGCGAGCAGCCTCGGCCTTTTTCTTGCGTGCGACGCTCGGCTTCTCGTAGTGTGCGCGCTTGCGCGCCTCGGCCAAGACGCCGTCGCGAGCCGTCGCCTTCTTAAAGCGGCGCAGGGCGCTGTCGAGCGACTCGTTCTTGCGCAGACGAATTTCAGACATCGAATTCCCTCCCTCCAGCGATGCATCAGACAGTCGTAATTATAGTACAGCGAAAAAAAGCTCGTCAAACGAAAGCATGGCCCCATCCGTGTATGCATACGGTTGTCCTAGAACAGGAGAGATTGCCATGTGGACTCACGCGATTGCGACGATACTCTCCATCGTCGCCTTTCTCGGCGGACTTCGCGTCATGCGCAGTGGTCTAACAGGCCTGGCGGAAGGCACCTTGACAAAATGGCTGCAGCGGCTCGTCGCAACGCCCTCGCGCGGAATCCTCACAGGTGCCTTCGCGACAGCGATACTGCAGAGCAGCGCGGCCTTGACCGCGATTGCCGTCGGCCTCGTCGCCGCCGGCAGCATCACGTTTCCAAGCGGCCTTGCCGTCGTCCTTGGCGCCAACGTCGGATCGACGATTACACCGCAACTGTTGAATCTCAACCTTTGGGGCATCGTACTGCCTGCGCTCGTCGCCGGCATCATCCTGGTATGCACGCGCAAACCGAAGCTGGGACGCTTGGGTGAAGGCCTCGTTGGCTTTGCTTGCATTTTTATTTCGCTACAGGCCCTAAAAACGTCCCTAGAGCCGCTTGCCGCAAGCCATTGGTTTCATATGGCACTCCTGCATGCGGGTGCCCGGCCGCTTCTCGCGCTCGCTATTGGCTGTGGCCTTAGCGCCATCGTCCAGTCTTCGACAGCGACCACGCTCATCGCCATGGCCCTGGCCGCAGACGGTTTGATTCCCGTCGTCGGCGGCATCGCGATCGCGCTTGGCGCCAATGTAGGTACATGCCTGACGTCTGTCATTGCCGCCATCGGCACCATTCGCCCAGCCCAGCAGGTCGCCTTGGCCCATGTGCTGCTTAACGTGCTGGGCGTCGTGGTATTTGTTCCGTTATTGCAACCCTTCACCCACGTGATGTCTATGACCGCGGAAGATCCAGCACAGCAAATCGCCAATGCAAACACGGCGTTCAACCTTTTGTGCACGCTCATCGTGTGGCCGTTTACTCGCCAATTCGCAAGCCTGGTGGAACGCCTGCTACCGGCCCACTGAGGCTAGGGCAACAGTTTAGCAGCAGCCGACGTCCCAAGCCGATCCGCGCCATAGCGCATCAACTGCACGGCCGCCTCGGGGGTGCGAATGCCTGCGGAAGCCTTCACACCAGCCCGCCCGGCAACCGCCATCGCCATCGCGGCGACATCCGCGATACGCGCGCCCGCTGTGTGAAACCCTGTCGATGTCTTAACGAAGTCCGCTCCGGCCGCCGCAGCGACCAGGGCGCCCTTGATAACACCATCGATGGCGAGTGCGCTCGTCTCCAGAATCACCTTGACGACCGGCGGGTGTGCAAACTGATGAGCGGTATCGACCACAGCGCGGACCGCTGCATACCAACTCGCGAGATCGCCCTCGCATAGCGCACCAACAGGCCCCACCATATCGATCTCGACAGCGCCGCACGCCACGGCATCTGCCACTTCAAAGCGCAAAGCACCTTGGGTTGACGCGCCATGGGGAAATCCAACGACCGTGCACACGCGTACCGGTTGTTCGCCAAGAAAACGCCTTGCCAGCGCCACATGGCGCGGCGATACACAGACAGTCGGCCACTTGCGGCGAATCGCTTCCACGCAAAGATTTTGAATGTCGATTTCGCTTGCCTCCGGGCGCAATAACGTGCTTTCGATGGCCGCTTGCACCGCTTCGGCACTGGGCTTTGGGCGAGGAAGGGAGACGTCTTTGGCCGGAAACCACGGCACTTGGGGCAACGTCTGTAGCACTTCCGCGCGGCAGGCGGCGACGAGCTTGTGTAGCGCAGCGTGCGCGGCGACAAATGCCTGATCGAGGTCTACCACAGGCGCGGCGAGCGACAGCTGGCGAAACTTCTCTTCAAAACCTCCATCGAGCCAATCCAAGATCGCTTCCGCTTTGGCGAAGGCAAAAGCCCAATTCGGGTATCCGCGTTCCTCATGACGCGCTTTTGCCTCATCCCACGGCAAAAAGTAAGCGGCGTTGACTTCCTCGACCTGGTGCACCGGCGACACATCGCCCTCCGCTTGAAGGAGGTAAAGCCGAACCTGCTTGCGCACCGGATCGCCATTGCGCTCAATCCGATATTCGATCCGCCCGATGTCACCGACAATGCGCGCCTCGACGCCCGTCTCTTCCAGGATTTCACGAACCGCCGCCTCTTCCCACGTCTCGCCTGGCTCCAAGTGGCCTTTCGGAAATGCAACTTGGCCGTACGCGTCGTCGATCAACAACACTTCGCGACCTTGCCTTCCCTGGCGCACAACCAGCCCGCCTGCAGCTCGTTCGACTTGCTCGCTCACGATGTCAACCTCCCGCTTGTGCTTACCGCGACGCCATGCTCGTCCTGATCAGCGAACGTCAGTTGTTCGACAAAATGCCCTAATTGCACCCCATTGCCCGTCTCAACAATGCGTACACGCATCCGTTCGCCGACGAGCGCTTCAAGGGGCGTCCCCTCAGGGACGCGAAATGCCACGCGCAAATAATTTGCGGCATAACCGACGAGCATCCGCTTTTGTTCCGGATGTGCCGCAAACGCGCGCCGCGTCTCGTCATCCGCCGAGATGACCGGAGACTCGGCGATGACGTCGAGATGGCGTCCGACAAATTGACGTGCATAGTCCGCTTCCAGCCGCTGCGAAAGTTGAATCATGCGTGCCACGCGAAGGTGCTTCACGTCTTCTGCAACTTGATCCTTGAATTTGGCCGCAGCCGTGCCACGCCGCTGTGAATAGGGAAAGACGTGAAGCTGCGAGAAGCGCTGTTCTTCAACAAACGCGTAAGTGTCCTCGAAGTCGGCGTCCGTCTCCCCCGGAAAACCGACGATCACATCGCTCGTGATCGCAAGATCAGGGAGGGCGTTGCGCAACTGCTTCAACTTTTCCGCATATTCGGCGACGGTATAGTGGCGATGCATGCGCCGCAATACTTCATCGCTGCCGGCCTGCAGAGGAATATGCAAGTGGTTCACGACTTTTTGTGAACGGCCGAGCACCTCGATTAAATGGTCGTCGATCTCGCTTGCCTCAATCGAACTGATCCGGATGCGAAACGGCAACTCGATTCGCTCTAAGTCCGCAAGCAAATGCGCCAATCGATAATCTACAAAATCCGCGCCATAGCCACCTGTATGGATACCCGTCAAGACGATTTCCCGATATCCAGCTTGAGCCAATTTGGTTGCCTGCGCCAGGACATTTTCCGGCTTGCGGCTGCGAATCAAACCACGTGCACGTGGAATGATGCAAAACGTGCAGAAGTTGTTGCAACCATCCTGGATTTTCAGGTTCGCTCGCGAGCGCTCTTCGAAATACGGGACGTCCAGTTCCTCAAATGCGTCCGCCTTCATGATATTGCCGACGCTTTGGTAGGGATGCTGTTCTTTTTGCACGCGCTCGACGTGATCGACAATCTTGGACTTCTGGTCGTTGCCAATGACCAAGTCGACGCCGGCGATGCGAGCCACTTCATCAGGTGCCACCTGCGCGTAGCAGCCTGTGACGACGACCACAGCATCGGGATTCGTACGGACTGCACGACGAATCATTTGGCGGCTTTTTTTGTCGCCGGTATGCGTCACGGTGCACGTGTTGACGACGTACACATCCGCCTTTTCCTCAAAAGGCACCTGCTCGTAGCCGCGGTGCTTAAAAACCTGCCAAATGCCTTCTGTATCGTAAAAGTTCACTTTGCATCCGAGCGTATGAAACGCGACCGTTGGCACCTTATCAACCTCCCATATCGCCAAAATGCATCAAGGCTGCTGCAAGTGCGGCCATACCCGCCGTTTCTGTGCGCAAAATGCGCGGTCCAAGCGTCACCGTACAGGCGCCCGGCAGACTATGCAACGCGTCCCTTTCGGCGTCGGCCCAACCGCCCTCCGGCCCAATCACAATCGCCCGCACGAGAGCGCCTGGCGCCTCCTGCAGCGCAGAGCGAAAACCGCGGGCGCGCTCCAACTCGTCGAGCACAAGGGAATGCGTCACCCCCTTGCTTTCGAGCAAGCGAGCGAGATCGGGCAACGTCTTGGCGTACGCCACGTCAGGTATACGATCGCGCTGGGCTTGCATCGCTGCCTCGCGAACGATCTTGCGCCAGCGCCCAAGCTTCACCTCCACCTTGCCCTCAATGCGGGCAACCGAACGCTCTGCTTGGTAAACAACAAAAGAGATGGCGCCGATCTCCGTGCATTTCTGGAGGATCGACTCCATCTTGTCTCCCTTGGCCATGCCTTGCACGACGACGAAACCTGCGGCAGGCTCGGAAATAGGATAGCGTTCGCGCAAGCAAACGGCGACGGCCGACTGCTCCACCGCGACGATTTCCCCAAGCCATGGCCCGTCGTCCAAAGCAATGACCAGCCGCTCCCCGGGACGCACGCGCAAAACGCGGGCGAAATGGCGGCCGTCTTCGCCGCCGATGGCAACCGTCCGCCCCGGCTCACCGATTCCCTCGACAAAGACGCGCGGCAACATTACACCTTCACCGCCAAGAGCGCCACCCAATCGTCGCGCTGATATCGCTTTTCGATGGTAAATCCAGACTTTCGCAGGGCTGCTTCGACCGCCGGAGCCTGTGTGTCGATATAGCCTGACGTCAAAAAGCGCCCGCCGGCCGGCATACGTGAAGCGACTTGTGGCACAAGTAAAATCACGATGTCGCGCAGAATGTTCGCGATCGCGATATCAAACTGCACACCCTCCGCAAAGCCCGTGAGCAAATTGCCTTCCGACACTTGGATGCGATCCGCCAATTCGTTCCGGGCGACGTTTTCGCGCGCAGCCCGCACTGCCACCGGATCGATGTCGATGGCCGTGACACGTTGTGCGCCAAGCCGCGCCGCGGCGATAGCGAGCACGCCTGTCCCGGTGCCGACATCGAGCACCCTCGCCTCTGGGGTGACGATCTCCGCCAATGCGGCAGCACACATTTGTGTTGTCTGGTGTGCACCGGTGCCAAAGGCCATACCCGGCTCGATGACGATCCGCTCGCGCAGAGCGAGATCGCCTGTCAATTGATCGACATGCCAGATCGGCACAATGACGAGCGAATCGCCCACCGGAATGGGCGCGTAATGTTCTTTCCACGCGTTGAGCCAGACGCTGTCGTCGATTGCGTCGATCCGAATGTCGATGGGCCCGTCGCCCACGTGCACGCCTGCGGCGGCAACGCGGTCGATGACGCCCTGAATGCGGTCGCGCAGTTCAGCCGGATCGTATTCATCGGGAAAATACACCGCCACCGCGACGTCGGGCGTCGGTACAATCATCTCGTCAAACCACTCGCCGTACTCGGGATGGGGCTGCTCGAATTCGCCGATACCCTCCAGTTGAACGCCCTGAACGTCGGGAAACTCCTGCAGCAACGCCGCAATCGCGTCAGAAGCCTCGTGCGCCACCCGAAACTGCACATGCCACCAGTGCATGCCACGCCTCCTCACGCGTTTCCGAGAAACGCGTCTTTCATCCGTTCCATAAATGATCTCGCTTGTTCATGCGTTTGCACGCCGAGTTCTTTGCCCAACTCACGGAACAAGTCCTTTTGCCGCTCGGTCAAATTCGTGGGCGTCATGACTTGCACGCGAACGTGTTGATCGCCACGCGCGACCGGTGAACCCAGCTTGGGAATCCCTTTGCCGCGCAAGCGGAACGAAGTCCCAGATTGAGTACCCTCGGGAATCCGCAGTTTGACAGAACCGTCGAGCGTCGGCACGTCGATCTCGTCGCCGAGCGCGGCCTGCACAAACGACAGAGGAACGTCAAGATAGATATTGGTGCCTTCGCGTTCAAACAGTTCGTGCGGACGCACGTGCATCACGATAAACAAGTCGCCGGGTTGCCCGCCATTGGGGCTCGACTCACCGGCACCCGGCATCCGCAGACGCGTACCATTGTCTACCCCGGGCGGCACCTTGACCTGAACCGTGCGGCGCACACGCCGCCGGCCTTGTCCGCGACAATCTGGACATGGATCGTCAATCATCTGGCCGCGGCCGTGACAGGCCTGACACACCCTGCGATTCACCATCCGACCAAACGGCGTATTCGTAACCGTCTGTTGTTCGCCCGTGCCGTGGCAGACTGAGCACGTCTTGGGGTGCGTTCCAGGGCGTGCTCCGCTGCCCCCACAGGTCGAACATGTCTCTGTACGGGGAATTTGAATCTCTTTCTCCGCGCCAAACGCGGCCTCCTCAAACTCGATTTCCAAGTCGTATTCGAGGTCCTGTCCGCGCTGGGGCCCGCGTGGCCGTCCGCCCGCGCCGCCGAAAAACATATCGAAAATGTCCCCAAACCCGCCGAAGTCGAAATCGCCAAAGCCTGCACCCGGCCCACCCGCACCGCCGCCAAAGCCCTGCGTGGGATCTTGATGGCCGAATTGATCATAGCGAGCGCGCTTCGCGGAATCAGAGAGGACGTCGTACGCTTCCGCGATCTCCGCAAACTTCTGCTGGGCGTTTGGATCGTCCTTATTGACATCTGGGTGGTATTGCCGCGCCAGCTTTCGATACGCCTTTTTGATTTCATCTTGCGTGGCGGACCGGCTGACACCGAGAACTTCATAATAATCTCGTTTGCTCACCGGTATCCCTCCAAAGCAAAGTTCCTTTGTTCATCTTACAACGACGGCAGGGCGTCGTCACCCTGCCATCAGACACATATATCAACGATAGCCGCACACCGTCAAGCTGTGTGATCGATTCACTTCTGGTCTTTATCGACCTCTGTGAAGTCGGCGTCAACGACGTTGTCAGATGCGTTCTGGGCACCCGCGTCGGCGTTTGCACCCGAGGTAGCACCAGCCTGCGCCGACTGCGCCGCCTGCTCGTAAAGCTTGGTCGACAACTTGTGCAAGACCTGAGTGAGAGCTTCCGACTTCTGCTTGATGGCTTCCGCATCGGTACCTTCAAGCGCAGTGCGCAGCTCTTTCTGCCTTTCTTCCGCCTCGCTCTTCAGAGCCGCATCCGCCTTGTCGCCAAGGTCTTTCAACGCCTTGTCAGTTTGGTAGAGCAATTGGTCCGCTTGGTTGCGAATCTCGACTTGCTCACGGCGCTTCTTGTCCTCTTCGGCATGCATTTGCGCCTCTTTCATCATCCGATCGACTTCTTCCTTCGACAAACCACTCGAAGCCGTGATGGTGATCCGCTGCGACTTGCCCGTGCCTAAGTCCTTTGCCGAAACGTTCACGATACCGTTGGCGTCGATGTCGAACGTGACTTCAATCTGCGGCACGCCGCGCGGTGCTGGTGGAATGTCGCTGAGCGTAAAGCGACCCAATGTCTTGTTGTCGGCCGCCATTTCGCGCTCGCCTTGCAATACGTGAATCTCCACCGACGTCTGATTGTCTGCAGCCGTCGAGAAAATCTGACTCTTTGACGTCGGAATCGTCGTGTTGCGATCAATCAAACGCGTGAACACGCCACCCATCGTCTCGATGCCAAGCGAGAGCGGCGTGACGTCGAGCAGGACGATGTCTTTGACTTCGCCCGTCAAGACGCCTGCCTGAATTGCAGCACCCACCGCGACAACCTCGTCCGGGTTGACGCCTTTCGACGGTTCCTTGCCAATCAACTTCTTGATAGCCTCTTGTACGGCTGGAATGCGGGTCGATCCGCCGACCAAAATGACCTTGTCGATGTCGTTCGCCGTCAGTCCAGCATCAGACAGCGCTTGGCGAGTGGGCCCGAGAGTCGCTTCGATCAAATCTGCCGAGAGCTCTTCGAACTTCGCGCGCGTCAGATTGACTTCAAGGTGTTTTGGTCCCGTTGCGTCAGCCGAGATAAACGGCAATGAGATGGTCGTCGTCAATGTGGACGACAATTCCTTCTTCGCTTTTTCTGCCGCATCCTTAAGACGCTGCATTGCCATTTTGTCGTGGCTGAGATCAATCCCAGTATCCTTGCGGAACGTGTCAATCAGATATTGCATAATTCGGTTGTCGAAGTCATCGCCACCCAGATGGTTGTTACCGCTGGTCGCCTTGACTTCGAACACACCATCGCCCAGTTCCAAAATGGAGACGTCAAACGTCCCACCGCCGAGGTCGAAGACGAGAATGGTTTGATCGTCTTCCTTGTCGACGCCGTAGGCGAGCGCCGCAGCCGTAGGCTCGTTGACGATGCGCAGCACTTCCAGTCCGGCAATGCGCCCCGCATCCTTTGTCGCTTGGCGCTGGCTGTCGCTGAAGTACGCCGGAACGGTGATCACAGCCTGGCTAACCGTCTCACCGAGATACGCCTCCGCATCCGCCTTCAACTTCTGCAAGATCATCGCCGAAATTTCCGGCGGCGTGTACGATTTGTCATCGATCTGCACTTTGTGGCTGGTACCCATGTGGCGCTTGATCGAAATAATGGTTCGATCCGGATTCGTGATCGCTTGGCGCTTTGCAACGTCACCGACCAGACGCTCGCCATCACGGCTAAAAGCGACGACTGACGGCGTCGTACGGTTGCCTTCCGCATTCGGAATGACGACCGGTTCGCCGCCTTCCATCACCGCTACACAAGAGTTTGTTGTACCTAGGTCGATGCCAATGACTTTTGCCATCGGTTATCCTCCTCCATCGTGTCACACAGACGTTGTTTCAAAAGGTCGGGTGAGCTTAGACACTGACCTTGACCATCGCCGGTCGTAGCACTTTGCCGTGAATCGTGTAACCCTTTTGCAAGACCTGCAACACGACGCCCGGCTCTGTGCCTTCCACCGACTCCTGCATAACCGCCTCGTGCAGAGCTGGATCAAACGTGGCGCCTTCCGCCGCCATCGCTTCAACGCCATATTGCCCGAGCAATTGTTGTAACTGCCGGTGGACCATTTCAATACCCGTTTTTAGTTGCGGCTCGTCCACCTGGTCGAAGGCCGCCATCGCGCGATCAAAATTATCGATAACCGGCAGCAAGTCGCCGAGCAGTTTTTTGGTCGCAAACTGGGTCAATTCTTCGCGCTCCTGACGCGTACGCCGGCGAAAATTGTCAAAGTCCGCGCGCGTCCGCAACAATTGCTGGGTCAGTTCCTCAATCTGCGCATCCCTCGGATCGCGCGCGGTTTCGCTCACGCCATCCTCGTCAAACGAGATATCCTCGCGAGCGAGTTCCGCGGCGTCAACATCGTGTTCAGCCGCGGCGAGGTCCGCCTGTTGTTCTTTGTTTACAGTCGCTTGCGCGTCGTCCACCATCGGCTCTGCATCTGATTGCTTCGTCGAGTCTTCCGTCACCTGGAACATCCTTTCTTCGAGTATCGCGCCGATGTAGCATCAAATGCCTGTGCTCCAGCGCGTCAAAAACTCGGTCAACGCTGCCGACGTGTATTGAAGGATTTGCATGATGCGGTTGTAATCCATGCGCGTGGGCCCCAACACACCAATATGGCCCACGGGATGCCCGTACAAACTGTATGTCGTCGTCATGACGGTGCAGTCTTGCAATGCGCCAACGCTGTTTTCCGCGCCGATACGCACCGTGAGTCCACGTTCGTCCTTCGGGAACCAAGACGTCACGGTACCGCCTTGTTCCAATAGGCTGAGAATGGACTGCGCCTTTTCGACATCGTGAAATTCAGGCTGGCTAAGGACGTTCGCCGCGCCGCCGATGTACACCGTCTCTTCGCGGTCCGTCACCTGACAGACTTCGCTCAACACCGCCAACGCATCTTCGAAACGCTCAACCGTCCGCGACAGTTCTTCAGCCAACTCCGCGTATAGGTTGCTGCGCAACTTCGAAATGGGCACACCAACCAGTTTGTCATTCAGAACGTTGACGATAGCCTCTACGTCATCGACGCGAATATCCTCCGAAAAATGGACGTGTGCGTTTTCCACATGACCTGCATCGGTCACGAGAATGGCGACTGCCCGCCCGGCGCCGATGGGAATCAGCTCAATCTTACGCACCTTTTCGGTATACATATTGGGTCCAAGGACAATCGACGTCTGCCTGGTCAGCGAAGATAGCATCATCGATACTTCGCGCACAACCTGCTCCACTTCGTCGATCCGCTTCGTGAAAAAATCTTTCAGGAAGGCGCCAGCGCCGCGGTCGACGTGACCCTGCCGCAACAGGTTATCGACGTAGAACCGATAGCCTTTCTGCGACGGAATACGCCCCGACGAAGTGTGAGGCTGCGTCAGGTAACCCATCTCCTCCAAATCCGCCATTTCATTTCGAATCGTCGCTGGGCTGAACTGAATTTCTTCATGTTTGGCGAGCGCCCGCGAGCCGACAGGTTCGGCCATCCGCACATAGTCCTCGATCACTGCAGACAAAATCAACTGTTGGCGGGGCGTCAACATCATTCTCGCCTCCTTGTTAGCACTCCAGCTCCGCGAGTGCTAAGCTACTCTCCTTGACAATAGCAACGCCAAGGCCCATTGTCAATCGACTGTAACGGCGCCGATGCACTTCGCGAAGATGGCATTGGCAACGGGCCAATAACCAGCGGGAATTCGATACCCGCCTTCCGCTTCAACCACCAGACCTTGCGCGAGCAGGCCGCGCCAAACATCCCCGAAAGCCTCTTCGACAGACAAGCCGAAGCGCTCCTGAAAGCGGGGTGCTGACACGCCTTCGGCCAAGCGAAGTCCGAGCATGACCTGATCTTCCATGCGTTCAGCGATAGAGATGGCTGTCTCCTCGGCGTAGGGACGCCGCCCCAGCGCGATCGCGTCAAGATAATCGCGGATTTTGCGCAAATTTTCGTGGCGGACGCCGCCGACATAGCCATGTGCCCCTGCCCCCGCCGCAAGATAAGGCTGATTGCGCCAATACACGAGGTTGTGGCGTGCTTCTGCCCCCGGCTTTGCGAAGTTGCTAATCTCATAATGGCGAAAACCACGTTGTGTAAGGGTATCGCGGACGAGATCATACATGTCCGCCTCCTCATCCTCGCCGGGCAGCGGAAGCTGGCCAAGCTCCTGCCACTTGGCAAACGGCGTGCCGGGCTCCACTTTGAGCCAGTAAGCGGAAACGTGATCGACAGGCAAAGCCAATACGCGCAAGAGACTGTCTTCGACGTCTTCGATGGTCTGTTCTGGCAAGCCGAACATTAAATCGATGTTGATATGGCCAAAGCCCGCTTCAAACGCTGCATCGACTGCGGTAGCTATGGCTTCGCTATCGTGCGCGCGGCCGATGGCCATGAGCAGGTGATCGCGAAATGTCTGAGCACCGAAGGAGATGCGGTTGACCCCATATTCGCGCAGCACGCGCAACTTCTCTGGCGTAATGGAGTCTGGGTTGGCCTCGAAGGTCACTTCCGCTTCCTCGTCCAACGAAAAATGCGCATGCAGCGATTGCAGCATGCGCGCCAGCAACGGGTCCGCCAAGAGCGTGGGCGTACCGCCGCCAAAAAATACGGTTCGCAAAGGAGGTACGCCTGCCTGTGCAATCATCTCCCACTCCCGTGCGAGGCCTTCAACATAGTCTTCCATCACGCGTTCCGGCGCCACATACGTATTAAAATCGCAATAAAAGCATCGGCTCTTGCAGAACGGAATGTGCACGTACAAAGACCTAGGCCAAGCCCCTGCCTCCCGATCCAACCAATCGGCCATGTCGATCACTCCATTTTTAAGACGGCCATAAACGCTTCCTGCGGCACCTCGACACTGCCGACCTGTTTCATTCTCTTTTTGCCCTCTTTCTGCTTTTCCAGTAGCTTGCGCTTACGCGAAATGTCGCCGCCATAGCATTTGGCCAAGACGTTTTTGCGCATTGCGCGAATCGTCTCGCGGGCGATCACGCGATTGCCGATGGCCGCCTGAATGGGCACTTCGAACATCTGGCGCGGGATGAGTTCCTTGAGTTTTTCGCACAACACACGTCCACGGTCGTACGCCTTGTCGCGATGCACGATAAAGGACAGGGCATCGACCACTTCACCATTCAGCAAGATGTCCATCTTCACGAGCTTGGACTCGCGATAGCCGACCAACTCGTAGTCGAACGAAGCGTAGCCCTTGGTTGATGATTTGAGCCGATCAAAGAAGTCGTAGACAATTTCCGAAAGCGGCAGATCGTACACAATGGTCGTCCGCGTCTCGTCGAGGTATTGCATGTCGTGGAATTGTCCGCGTTTTTCTTGGCACAACTCCATGACGCTACCGACATAGTCCTTCGGCACAAAAATCGATGCCCGAACGTACGGTTCCTCAATCCGCTCGATCCGATCCGGATTCGGCATTTCGCTTGGATTGTCGACCGTCTGCATGGTGCCGTCCGTCCGATACACGTGATAGACGACGCTGGGCGCTGTCGTGATCAAGGTCAGCCCGTACTCGCGTTCGAGCCGCTCTTGTACGATTTCCATGTGCAGCATGCCGAGAAAGCCACAGCGAAAGCCGAATCCCAAGGCGCTGGACGTCTCCGGCTCATAACTCAGTGCCGCGTCGTTCAGTTCGAGCTTTTCCAACGCTTCGCGCAGATCCTGATAATCAGCGGAATCGACCGGGTACAGTCCACAAAACACCATCGGGTTTGTCTTGCGATACCCAGGCAACGGCTCTGGAGTCGGATGTTCGGCATCCGTAACCGTATCGCCGACGCGTGTATCTCGTACATTCTTGATACTCGCCGCCAGATACCCGACATCGCCGGCTGAAAGTTCCTCCACAGGCGTCATGCGCGGCCGAAAGACACCGACCTCATCCACTTCGAATTCTTTGCCCGTCGCCATCATGCGCACGCGCATACCTTTCTTCACGGTGCCGTTAAACACGCGCATATAAACTATCACACCGCGATACGCGTCGTAGTGCGAGTCGAAGATAAGGGCCTGCAAGGGCGCATGCGGATCGCCTTGAGGTGCCGGGATTTTGGCCACGACCTGCTCGAGAATGTCCTCGATGCCGATGCCTGCTTTTGCGGAAGCCAAAACCGCCTCGCTCGCATCCAGGCCAATCACTTCTTCAATTTCAGTGCGCACGCGCTCCGGTTCAGCACTGGGCAGATCAATCTTATTGATGACCGGAAGAATTTCGAGGTCGTTATCCAAGGCCAGGTAGACGTTTGCCAAGGTCTGCGCCTCGATTCCTTGCGCCGCATCGACCACAAGCAACGCACCTTCACACGCCGCGAGCGATCTTGAAACCTCGTACGTGAAATCGACGTGTCCAGGCGTATCAATTAAATTTAATTCGTATTCATTGCCGTCCTTCGCGCGGTACGCCAGTCGCACCGCCTGCAACTTGATGGTGATGCCCCGTTCGCGCTCAAGATCCATCTGATCAAGTAACTGGTCCTGCATCTCCCGCTCGCTGACTGCCCCAGTTAGCTGCAGGATCCGATCTGCCAGCGTCGACTTGCCGTGATCAATGTGTGCGATAATGGAAAAGTTGCGAATGCGCGATTGCCGATCCGCCGTAGACACCGTTCATCCTCCTCTCTGACGGAACCATGAATCCGCCAGAGCTGCTTAAAATCTATCCCATGTGCAAAAAGCGTGGTCTGCGTAAACAGGCGCACGTTCCGTTTTCGACACAAATAAACCGCGCCTAATGCGCGGCTTGCCCTAGATTATAGCACTCGCGTGAGATGCCCGCCACATTGGGATCAGTGGTTGTGGTGTGCGTGTGTATGTCCCTCTCCCGAGGTGAACGACGCGAAAGCCTCAAAGCCCTCGTGTAGCACGAAGTAAAGAATTCCTGTCGCCGCCAAAGCGTCCACCCACCACCAATGGAACACGTCGTTCAACGCTAAACCGACGAGCAGCGTCCACGACATGTAGGCACATGTAAACGAACACATCGCATCCCCAATTAGCGACGGACTGCCGATCTCGCGCCCATATCGCAATTTTTGCACGGCCAGCCAAGGCGTTATGACGCTGCTTGCGGCTGCAACGGCCAAGCCCAGGATCGACAGTTCGGGGCCTTCGCGCAGGCGCAGGGCCTGTCCTGACTTCACCGCAATATAACCAGCGAGCACAAATAGACATGCGGCAATAAAGCCGCTCGTCCAGCGCTCGACGGGGTGCTTGGCGTTCATCGGCACACCCGACTGGACTTCGATAAACAGGCGCGCAACCAGTAACATGCCACTCACCAGTTCCACCGCACTATCGACGCTGAATGCAGATAGCGATAGGCTCCCTACGTGATAGGCCGCAATCGCTGAAAGAATCGATTCAGTCATAATCCATCCGACCGATAATAGCTCGAGCTCAAGAGCACCCCGAAGGCGCTTTTCACGCATCGACTCCATGACGTCCTCCACACTTAGCTCAGTTTGTATTTAGAAACAACGTATTGAGCACACCTTTAAGCATCGAGCCAAAGACGTGTGTAATCCGCTCGCCAACGTATACGCCACCGGTATCCATGGCCGCCGCCAAGGCGCTGTTCGACGCGTCTTGCGGATCGGGTGAAGTCGTGCTCGATCCCGTCGTCACAGGATTACTATCACTTGGAAAATTGTTGTATTCTAACACAGGCGGCTGATATGTCGTCACGCCTTCAGGTGCAAAAGCGCTACTCGTCGTCGCAGGAACCTGCGTGATAGGTGCGACGGACACCGTGCTTGTACCGAGATGGGACATAACTGTCGAAACAATGGTAAATACGGTTCCGCTAGCACCGAGCAAGATGGACACAAAAATGACGACTGCGGCAATTTGCTTTAGCTTTCTTTGCGCGTGCTGCCATGAAAAGTTCATCTGCGCATGCTTCCTTTCGTTCTCGCTTCTATCACCAGCCTATGCCCAAACGAAAAGAATTATCACCATACACAAAAAATCAGTAGACCACTAGGTTTGCGAGCAGGAAACCACACCGCAAGAACGAATTGGTCGAAAGAGACTTCAAGATTAGGGTTGGGCGACCAACCTGGACACCAGTGAGGGAATTTTCAGATGGACAATACGATTTCGCAGAGCAGTGCGCTCCCACCACTTAATGGGACCTACGCGCAGACGAACAGCGATACGGCGCAGGTCACCAACGCCGCGCAGGCGTTCGCACTGTTGCTTGAGGCCGAGTGGGCGCTCATGTCTGGTGAAGAAGACCTGCCCGATGTAGATGCCAGCGCAAACGGAGATACCCTCGTCGGGGCTGATGATACAAGCTTCCCGGTAGATAGCAGTGGCCTGTTGGCGGCGCTGCCAAACTACGCCGGGGCGGTCATCGGCAATTTGGACTCGACCTTGCCGGATCAACTGGCTCAAGGCTCCACCGTTCTGCCGGCCACGGGCACGGGTACCAGCGACGATGTCGCATCGCTCGTCGAGCAGGCCGCCAATCGCTATGGTGTGCCTGCGTCTCTGATAAGGGCCGTGATCGCGCAGGAATCCGGCGGCAACGCAAACGCCGTCTCGGATGCCGGTGCCATCGGGCTCATGCAGTTGATGCCGACGACGGCCGCCGGGCTCGGCGTCCAAAATCCTTATGACCCTGCGCAGAACATCGATGGAGGCACCCGCTATCTTGCGCAATTGATCCAGGAGTTTGGGGGTAGCGTACCGCTGGCGCTCGCCGCCTATAATGCAGGACCAAACGCCGTGAAGGCATATGGTGGTATTCCACCGTATCCAGAAACTCAGCAATATGTACAAAGCATTCTCGCAAAAAGCGGCATGGTGCAGTCCACCTAAACGTCTAAAAGCCAACGACCACGGCCGCCCGATTCAAACGGGCGGCCTAACGTTTTAATGCGTGACGAGATCCGCATCTTCAAATGTCATCGCAGGATGAAGTGCAACGTTCAAACCCTTGGCGACGATATAGGCCACATTGTCCATAAAATCATCCACTTCTTTAGGTGTGACGACCAAATTATTTTCTATCGGTTCAAGCACTTCTTTCACCAAATGCCACTTCTCCATTGACGATAATTGATCAAACAGCGCCGTCGCCGCATTGCCGGGCACTTGTTCGCGCAGTTGGTTGAGCACGAGCTCTATGGCGTCACCGGCAATGGTAGCCGCCTCGACGACCGTAGGCACGCCGATGGCAATCACGGGGACGCCAAGCGATTCCTTGTCAAGTGCGCGACGGTTGTTTCCCACGCCGGCACCAGGCTGAATGCCTGCGTCAGACAGCTGAATCGTCGCGTTCACCCGAGAGAGGGAGCGCGATGCCAAAGCGTCGACCGCAATCACAGCGTCAGGCCGCACGCGCTCGACGATGCCGCGCACGATTTCACTCGTCTCAATTCCTGTTAAGCCAAGGACGCCCGGTGAAACGGCCGCGATGGAGCGATAGCCCTTGCCATCGCCAAGCACATGAGGCATGTATTCGAACAGGTGGCGCGTCACAAATAACTTGTTGACCACCATCGGGCCCAGGGCATCGGCCGTCACATGCTCGTTGCCCAACCCAATCACCAAAATGGTACTTGACGGAGGGAGGTCAAGCAGATGCTTGAGTTCGTCCGCCAATACCTTGGTCACTCGCTCCTGTAAATCGAGATCCCGGTGACGCAAGCCTGGGACATCGAGCGTGATGTATGTTCCCTTACGCTTCCCAAGGCGCCGCTGTGCCGCTTGCGTCCGTACACGCACGCGCGTGACGACAATGCCCTCGTGTTCTTCGCGCGATTCCTCGACGCCATTGACAGCTCCTTGCCGCGAAGCGAGTTCGTGCGCTTCCATCGCCAGGTCGGTGCGCGGACTTCTATGCGTAACCGACATGTGGCATTCTTTAAGCGGCACTCGCCGCCAGCGCTTACATCCGATCCGCTGCTCCATCGACTTACCTCCCATCTGTTGCGACAATGACCAGTCTGTGTTACACTCTCTGTCGTCTGCATGATGACGGCTCTGCGCACTGGAGGTGAACCATCGATGCCGAACATCAAATCCGCGAAAAAACGGGTTTTGGTTGCTAAGCGCCAAACGCTTCGCAATACATCCTTGAAGTCCGCTCTACGCACGAGCATCCGCAAGTTTGAATCGGCCTATGCGACGCAAGACGTCGAACAGGCGCAAGAAACTTTGCGTGCTGCCATTCGCGCATTGGACAAGGCGGTTACCAAAGGCATATTGCACAAAAACGCCGCTGCGCGTAAAAAGTCGCGCTTGACCAAGCGTCTGAACGCTTTGGCCAACAACGGCTGATCAAACAAAATAAGGCCGAATGGCCGGCAATCAGCGACTCGGTGGAGTCGCTTTTTGTGTTTGTAGAAGCCTTTCCACATGCCCATTGGCCAGCTCCTGGCGAGCCAATGCCACCAGCTTCGCAACCATCGGGCCGCCCAAGTGCCCGCCAACCGCCCCCGCCTGTTCCGCGGTCAGCGCGCCATTGTCCCCACCCTCCTGGTAAGGAACGTGCAATTTGTCGGCGACCAATTTTGCGGCTGAAGGTTTTTCCGGCACCGTGTACGGTACGACATGTAATTGCCCATCCTTTCCAATCGTCCGAACCGCAGGGCCGTCATTCCTGTTTGGTTCCATACACGCACCCCCTTTGCGTTACTGTACCCGGGGTGAACTTCTCGTACTCGCCGCCAAAGCAGCCTGCATGAGGATGGTTTCCAACGCCTGCTGTGGGTCTCTCCGCCCGCGCTTAACATCGTATTCGCTGTCAGCGATCCGTCGCGTCAACATTTCCAAATCCCGCAGTGCAAAACGCTGCGCTTGTTTGGCCGCTACCCGCATCGCAAACGGATGCACACTTGCCCGTTTCGCAAGTTGATCCAACGTCTCCCGACCATCGCCGTGGGTTTTCGCGAGCCCCATCATGCGAATCTGTCTCGCCAAAAGCGCCATCAGAGCCAACGGATCATAGCCTTGCCGGGCCAGTCCCTGCAGACTCGTCAGTGCAGCAGCAATTTGGCCTTGGGCAACGCAATCGATCCAGTCAAAGACACTGTCCTCCACACTTCTGGCTACAAGCTGTTCCACATCCGCGCGTTCGATGCGCCTGTCCAAAGCGTATACGGACAACTTCTCCATCTCGTTCATGCAATGCGTCATGCTGCCCACGCGCCGCCAAAGTTCGTGTATCGCTTCTTCCGTGATATTCATACCGCGTTCATTTGCAAAGCGCTTGAGACGGCGCAAAGCCTCCGGCTCTTTTGGTGTCGTACATTGCACGACGACATGTCGCTTGGCTGCCTTTGTTATGCGTTTGCGTTCGTCGAGCTTATCTGCGACCGTCGAGAGCACGAGTACACGCCCGGGAGCGGGATTTTCAAAGTACGCTTCGAGCGCCTCTGCATCAGATCCAGATTTACCTTGACTGGTCAGTGCAACACAATTGCGCACATGTACTAAAGCCTTTTCAGAAAAAAATGACAAGGTATCCAGTTCTAATCGTGCCTGTTCAAAACCATCCTCTTCGAAGTCAAATCTGGCAATGCTCGTGAACCCACCGATATGCTTAACGCGATCGCAAAACAGATCCACAAGGCCAATCTCGCTACCGTATAGCACGTAGACGGAAGCTAAGCGGTTTGCCTCCAACTCATCCATCGCTTGAAAAACATCCAAAAGTAAAACGCCTCCCCGGCACCAGTATACAACCTGACCCAGGAAGGCACATATTGAAATCGAAGCGACAGATGAAAAGCTAAGTTACAGCGATTAGAGTTTCATGACATACTTGCTGCGATTACCCGCGAGGCGCATGCCGCCAAGTTCCCAAAGGTACTTCGCTTTGCTGCCTTCCTTCGCAAGTGCACCCATGACGCCCTTGATGGGTACGCCCATGAAGCTGCCGACGCCCACTTCAGCTCCCAACGAACAGAGCGTGCCCCAATCGCGCGGATGGAACGGCTCCATGGGTCGACGACGCTCGCGCAACAGAATGTTTTTCGCAGCCAGCGCACCCATCTGCTCAGCATTTTGCGCTGTTGGCGGATATGGACGACCATTTGCATCCTCGGCCCATGCACTGTCACCAGCGATGAAAATCACTTCGTCATCAACGGACTGCATAAATTCATTGACTTTCGCGCGACCGCGGCGATCAACCGTGAAGCCAGACTCGGACAACAACGGATTCGCACGGACACCACCCGTCCAAATGATCGTACCAGCTTCAACCGTTTCGCCGCCATCGAGATGAATGACGCCCTCTGTCACTTCATTAATCTTGGTACCCGTGCGCAATTTACCGCCTTTTTTGGTATACGTCTCCACGACGAATGGACGCAGATGTTCGGCCACCATCGGCAAAATGGTAGGCATCGCTTCGATGCACTGCAGGTCAACCTTTTCCCAAGGAATGTTCAGCGACTTGCAGAGCTTCGGTAGATAGTCAAGCAATTCGCCCATGAGCTCGATACCCGTCAAACCGGCGCCGCCAAGAGCGATGCGCAGATGACGTTCGTCGCCGTCCTGCGTATAGAGCTGGAACTGATTATCGATATGCTTGCGAATCTCGATAGCCGAATCGAGGTTGGTGATACTCAAGCTGTACTCTTTCAGGCCTTTAATGCCGAAGTACTCCGACACCCACCCAAGACTGTAAATGAGGTAGTCGTACGAAATATCTCCAGTTGACGTCTTCACGACTCGATTCGCCTTATCGATACCTGTCACTTCTGCAACAACCAATTCCGAGGTGTCTTTGCGCAGAACTTCTTTGATGGGAATGGCATACTTTTCACCGTCATCACGACCGCCAGCAGCCTCGTGCAGGAGGATGGTGAGGTAGTGATAGTCGTGGTTGTTGACGATGGTAAACGGGATGCCTTCCCGATCCAGATGAGCGGCGGCCATCATTCCTGCATAGCCTGCGCCGACAATTACGATTTTGCTCATGCTCGTCCTCTCCAGTTCCAGTGTCCTTGATTTCTGTTGCCCGATTGTCCGATCCGACACGGCGACAAGACCGAACATCTTCCAACGCAAAATCATATCATATCGTTTGTCGATTTACACGACTCTGTATACGCAATCTGCGATTCGCTATGTACGGCAGGTGCAGGCGTCTGCAGCATGCCATCGCGATCACGCAGAGCAAAGCCGCAGGCAGAGGCAATGGGGGCATTTGGACGAGACTCCATTGCCAATGGGCGATTGTCCGTACGATAGCCATAACAATGGACACCAAGTTTGTGTCGAGGATACCACATGCATGCGCGAGATCGAACAAAATCGTATTCTGTGCCACTAGAGACGCGAATAGGGATAGAGCTGCCCAAAGGACGGTCAGGGGCAGCAACCAAGCAGCCATAGGTTCTAAAAGCACGGTCGCAATAGCACTATACGGTGTCCACTGGCCAAACATCCACCAAACGATGGGTAACAGATACGCATCCACGACAAGACTCGTGATAATGGAATGGAACATAGTGCGCCACAATGTATTTAATATTTTTGGAAGGGGGTACCATGCAGGCGATGAGTTTGGTGCTTGACCTCGTACGTGCGACACCTCAACCAAATCTGTCGCCTCACACACGGCGAATGTCGCAAACATCGACAACAACGTACTCGGCTGCGTGAAGTCTGCGGGTAAGGCAATAGCGAACAACAGACAGGATGCTGTCAGCGTAACCCCGCCACCGGCCGATCTGCCTAGGCTTGTTGCGAGGATCCGATACGAGGCGGCAAAGGCGGCACGAATGATGGAAAGTGTTCCCCCGCACAGCGCGGCGAAAACCCAAATCACGGCAAGCGCATATACACATCGCGCCGTTTTCCGCCAGCGACCGGCTGCTCGCGCCGCAAACCGCCATGGTAGAAGGGCGAGGCGCAATGCGAAGGTGACATTGGCGCCACTGGCAGCGAGCAGGTGCGCCACACCCGCCGCCAAAAACGCCGATTGCGTCGTATCGGCAATAGGTGCGGACTTTCCGATCACGATGGATTCGGCCAACGTTGCACTCGCCACCCGGTTCGTCGACACCGTCTTTTGCATAGCCGCCAATGCCGTGGTACCCGTATCCGTGAACCAACCATGCCCCGTTGCCATGGGATAGGCGTTTCCACGAAACAACCAAAATGGTGCAAGCGCATCGAGCACACCTTGTTTTCTCGAAACCGACCATACATAGATGCCGTTTACCCGTACACGCTGACCAGTTTGCCAAACCGTAGAAACCGGAACAAGTGCCAGTACGCGAAAACGACAAGGCTGCCTCAGTTCCCCTTCACTCGTTACCTCTAACCATAACTCCGTATTCCTTTGCTTTTGCGTTACACTTTCGATCACGCCTGTCAGCGTTGTGTAGACACCCGGCTCGACCGCTGGACGGCCAGGGCACAGGCGAACATATGTGAGTCCATAAGTGCATGCGCCGATCGCCAGCGCGACGATGACCAACACCAGCTTCAGTCCGTAGCTTTTGTGTCGCAACTGGAACAGCAGCCCCAACACCGCACCGATACCGGCGGAGCAGCATACCACCCATACGGCCTGCACGCAGTTTACACAACGATATGACAACCATTCCGCCACAATCCATAACCATGCACAACTGCATGCAACGACCGAGCGTCTCAAGGGCTACTCACGCCCCGCCGGCTGGCGATCCAACGCCAAAGCTAAGCAAGCTCTGCCACTTGGCCAAGGTTTTTGGACCGATCCCGCGCACTTGCCCAAGGCTCTGCAAATTGACAAATGGGCCATGCGCCGTTCGGTAAGCAATGATCTCTGCGGCCCGCTTTGGGCCGACGCCGGGTAGTGTTTCTAGAGTTGCTGCATCGGCCGTATTGACATCAATACGCATCGGCGTTGGCGAGCCCAATCCTCGAGCAACCCCCGATATCTGGGAAGCGGATGTGCCATCGCCGGTTCCGCCAGCTGGTGCACTTGCCAAGACATCGATTTCTTCGCCATCCCAGAGTAAAGCTGCTTGGTTGACAGTGGCTGCGTCCGCAGCGTGAAGAAAGCCACCTGCCGCCCGGATAGCGTCTCCGACACGCGCAGTCGACAGCACCTGGACAACACCAGGACGACGTACGTCACCATGCACATCGACCTCAATCGTACCGGGCGCCAGCCCGTCATTGGCAGTTGTCGCGTTATTTGTGCGAACACGAGCTTGTAAAGACGTACCAGGAACTTTCGTGCCGAGGTTCACCGATCCCTTCGGATTCGCGCTGTGGCCAAAGAAGATACCTAGACCAGCAGCGCACAGTGCGACCATCAGCACGCCAACAACGCGCCACCACCTGTTAAGCGGGCGCAAACCAATTTGCACCATCCTGTATTTTTCAGATGCTTCACGGTCGTGTTCCGGCTCCGGCTCCACGAGCCAGAGATGGCGATGTTGCATGTCCATCCCTCCGTGCGAATCGTTTTCGAACTGTTGCTTCATCATTCGCGGCGGAGGCTGGTATCGCCTGTTGCCTGAACACTAGATTCGTTTAAACTTTGAAGAACGGGTCGACTGAATGCGAATATGCTATCGTAGGAAACCATTTGCCGGAGTTTCGATATGTCGTGTAGAATCATGGGTGACCGCATTGGAGGTATCCTGTTTGCTTACACCCAGTATGGAAGACTACTTGGAAAAAATCTATGAACTGATCCTCGAAAAAGGGTACGCACGCGTGTCCGACATTGCGAACTCCCTTGCTGTACAGCCCAGCTCCGTTACGAAAATGCTCCAAAAATTGGATGAGAATGAGTATGTCAGCTATGAAAAATACAGGGGGATTGTGCTTACTGCTCGTGGGCATAAGATGGGCCGGCTCATGAAGGAACGGCATGCTATGTTGGCGGAATTTTTGCGTATGCTCGGCGTCGCAGAAGAAACATTGCAAAAAGACGTGGAAGGCATTGAACATCACGTCAGTCCCAAGACGCTTGAATCCCTGCAAGCACTCGTGGTGTTTTTTCAGGAAAACCCAGATGCGCTTGCCGCATTTCTCGAGTTTCAGGCGGGCAGTGAAAAGTCCTAAAAAGACGGCGCGCCTATGGACGCACCGCCCGGCACACAAGTCTATCAGCGGTTTCTACGGATTGCCTGCCAAAATCCCCTGTTGCTTCAATCAACTGTAATCCAGCCGCTGCCAAAGCCTCTTGCACCTGTGCGAGTGGATAATAACGTTGTTGGTGCCGTTCTTCAATACGTCGATACAACGGCTCACCAGCGACCTCTTGCACGCGGGCAAACGCCACAACTTCGTGTCGTACCCAATCCCTTTGCACGTCGGTCTCGTGGAGCAAAACGACGTCGTCATCAACCTGGTGCCAATACCCGTGTTGCAACATGTCCAACCGAGCAGGGCCGATGACATCGAACGCAAATACCCCGCCGTTGCGTAGTGTATTTGCAATCGCGCGAAACGCCTGGCGCAAGTCATCTTCACACGTTAAATAGTTCAACACATCACACGTGGCGATAGCGAGATCGACCGGGCGAGGAAGCCGCAACTCACGCATGTCCTGCGTCAACCAGACAATGCGGGCTCCTGCGGCCATCGCCCGCTCCTGTGCAATACTCAACATCGCTTCGGATTGATCAACGCCGATGCAAAAGCGGGCCTGACGTCCCAATTCAACCGTCAAAACACCGGTGCCACAACCGATATCCGCGATATCCAGGCTGTCAAGGCGATAGCGTTCTTCTAAAAACGCCTGCCACTCTGCGTAAGGCGCATCGGCCATGAGCGCATCATAGACGTCTGCAAACGCATCATACAACACAGCCATCAACCATTCGACGTTTCGAGCGGCAGCACTTCTGCGTCGCCCCAAAGCCGTTCAATGTGATAAAATTCGCGCTCTTCCGGCCTGAACACATGCACGACCACATCGCCAAAATCGAGCAGGACCCAGCGCGCTTCCTCGAGACCCTCGACCCCTTTACATGTGACGCCAAGTTCGCCTAAATCATCGCGGATGGCGCGTGTTACGGCTTCTACCTGAGGCCGCGACGACGCCGAGCAAATGACGAAGTAGTCGGCCATCGGTGTCAAGGTTTGCACGTTCATCACGAGAACGTCGGTCGCCTTTTTGTCCTGTGCAGCCGTCGCCGCGCGACGGGCGACTTGCTCGATTGTCTGCTGCATGCACATGCCTCCTCAAGCATTGGCCATCGTGTTACACTCCTCGCTCAAGAAGCGAGTTGCGTGCCGCCACTGCAAGTAATCCAAGAGGGCGGCCGGTGGCAATCAAGTAGGTAATCGTGTTGTCGAGACTGGCCCGCGCTGCGTTTGCCAGCCCGTCTGTCAGTGCCGCCCGCACGGCCTCGACACCTGGATACGAACGATTCGGTTCGATGGCATCCGCAACAAACAACACCAGATCCAGATCCGTCATGTTGGGCCGGCCCGTGGTGTGATAGCGCACTGCATCGAGTATCTCTTCATCTTCAATTTGATACGTTTGTTTTCCAATATGCGCAGCGACCGGTCCGTGTAACAACAGAGGTACCGTAAGCCACTCGTCCGGCAGCGAAATTGCATGTTCTTTCACGTACCGCAACAACCGATCCTTCGACCATTCGCGCGCAAAATCGTGCAACCAGGCAGCTACTTCCGCTTTGCTTGGGCAAACCCCGAAGCGATCGGCCAAATCCCGTGCTGTTTGCACAACGCCTTCGACGTGGCGAAAACGAACGTCAGACAGTTGTCTTCGCAAATCCTGAAGCAAACGATCAAGCTTGATCTCCGCCATCCTTCGCCACTCCATTCGGCCCTTGCCACCAGACGTCAAGCACGCGCTCTGGAACAAGCTCACACGTATCTTGCCCGCGATCCAAACGCTCTCGCAACCACGTTGACGACACGTCCAGTAACGGCATTTCGATCACGCCGACCTGCAAATTTGGCAACGCCTTCCGCACCTTGGCCATTGTCTGCGCAATGGGATACCCTTCACGCGCCGCCACAACAAACGGAATCAGGCTACATAGGGCAGTTGCGCCACTCCATGTCGGCAGGTGTGCTAGACTGTCGGCGCCCAGCAAAAACATAAAGTCGACGCCCGCGTACCATTTCTTACATGCTTTGACTGTATCAATCGTGTACGACGGGCGCGGCAGTCTCGCCTCCAGCGGCATCGTTCGCAAATGCGGCCTATCATGTAGCAAGGCCGAAACCATGGCGACCCGCCATGCAAACGTGTCATCCGCAATGTCCGCTTTATGCGGTGGACTGGGGGCGGGCAGAAACCAGACCTCATCAACACCCGTTTGCTCATAGGCAAGCTGCGCCATCGTCAAATGACCTACATGCGGTGGATCAAAGGTGCCACCAAACAGCAACACCTTTTTGGCTGACGTCGCGGGCAGTGGCTTCGTTTGCGATCGATTTAAGTCGCTTTCAGTATACCACACCCCATTTTCGCGGTTCATTGTGCCCCTCGCTCCTTGTTGAGCGCGCTATACACCGCATCCGCCATCACCTGGGCCGGGGCCTTTTGCGAAAGCCACCACTCATACGCATCGACACCTTGCCAAATCAACATCGAGGCGCCGTCGACCACCGTCGCTCCCGCTTCCTTCGCCATCCTCAAAAACGTCGTCTCAAGTGGCCGATACACAATGTCCTGCACAAGTTGACCAGGGCTAAATACTGTAGGATCGTCGATTGGGGACGTATCGGCATTCGGCCACATGCCTAGTGGCGTACATTGAATCACCGCATTGGCATCAGCAACCGCCTGATGTCGATCCGCCCACGCAACGTGACGCAGATGCAACCGATGGCCAAATTGCTTGTCCAACTGCAAAACTGCCTCCGCTCGCCGCGCGGCGATCCCGACGTCTATCCCAGCGCGATGGATGGAAAGTGCCGCAAGAATGGCCTGGACACTGCCGCCAGCACCGAGGACAACGACGCGCAACGGCTCTTGTGGCATCGCGTGCTCGACGGACCGCCACCAACCACTGACGTCCGTGTTATGCCCGACGGCGCCTGAGGATGTGAATCGGACGACATTTACAGCTTGAACCAGTTCCGCTTCTTCTGTGCGCTCCGACACCCAAGCAAAAGCCCCGAGTTTATGCGGAATGGTCACGTTCACGCCGACGGCACCAAGAGCTTTCAGGCCGCGCAGCGCATCAGTTAAGTCTTCTGGCTCGACCCGGAATGGCACATAGACCGCCGAGATACCCTCGGCTGTAAAGGCTGCATTCATCATCGCGGGCGACAAGGAATGGGCAACCGGGTTGCCAAGCACCCCGAACAGCTTCATCGTTCCTCTCCCCTTTGCGCGTCTGCCTCCATGCGCCGCGACAGGTCGCCCACCAAACGCGGACGCAAACTCGGCCCAAGCCATGCCGGCACGCTCAACTCGCCGTCAAAGGGCCGTCCAGACAGCGCAATCCAGCCGAGTCCCGGGATCACAATATCGCTGCCACGCCCCGAGATGGCGAGGCTTCCACGTGCAGACGGTTCGCCGCGGCGCACGCGCTGTAGGCGAATGCTACGGCGATTCGCAAAGTCTGGGCGACATGCGGCACATGGTACTTGCAGGATATCGTCCTGATGCCGCTCCCAAATCTCATCCGCGCGAGACAGCTTTGTGCGGTGAACCGGTAAGTCGTTTGCGACATACAGGACAATCGGTTGTCTATCTCCCCGTTCAAAATCCAACCGGACAATCCCGCCCAAAAACAGCGTCTGCTCTGGATTGAGCTGGTACACGCGGGGACGTAAGCGACTTTGCGGAACGACGATCCGCAGGCAATCGACACACAGGCGTTCAATGACGCGCGCTTCGTGAACCAGGCCCGGCGTGTCGTATAGCTCGATCCTCCCGTGACGACCAGTGATTTCGAGCCGGGACAGAGCCAATGTCGTCCCGGGTCGACGAGACACCGTATACGGAGCCTTTTTGTCGCTGAGCCTACCAGCAATGGCATTCAGCAGTGTCGACTTACCCGTATTTGCCATACCAACCACGTAAACGGGTCGTTCCGTTTCCCACTCGACCAGACCAAGCACTTGTTCGATCCCAAGCTGCTTTTCGGCGCTGACAAACAAAACATCGCTGACCGGCACGCGGGTGCGTTCCACCTGTTCACGAATCCAATCGGCCAGGCGCGTGTACTGTACGCGTTCTGGCAGCAGATCGACTTTGTTGACGACAACCACAACTTCGCTGTTGAGAACAAAGCGAGCCAGATTCGGTACGAGACTGCCAGCGAGATCGAACACGTCAACCACATAAAGGACGAGGCCAGGTCGCTCGAAGATCTGCGCGACTTGCGCCTGATACGTCGATTCATCGACAGTCACTGGAAGAAATTCTCCATAGTGGCGTATTCGAAAACATCGCCTGCACAAGACATCCGGTTTGCCAACGGCGCTTTCAGGAACGTAACCAGGCTTGTCCTCGTCCGTGCTTTGCAAGGGCGCACCGCACCCGAGACAAACAATCTCAGCGACCATCTTCCGACCTCCCAACGCGCACGACATGTGGGCGCTTGAGTCCACGGCTGCGCAACATCATCAAGGCGACGCGCTCCATCATGCGCACCGCTTTCGTACCCCACCACTCTTTAGGATCCAGTGGCAGGACCAAAATACTGTACATGCCAAGCCGATTGGCTCCTTGAATATCTGTAAACAACTGATCTCCAACCATCACGGCAGCTTCCGGTGGGAGTTGGAATCTCTCCAAAGCCATGCGAAAACCTGTCGACTTCGGCTTGCGAGCGCCAGCAACGGCAGGCAATCCAGAGGCTCTGGCAAAAGCATCGACCCGTGCCTCGCCGTTGTTCGAGACGATGCAGACATGAAATCCCTTGGCGTGCGCCATTTTCAGCCAATCCGCAAGTTTCTCAGGCACCTGTGGATGATTCCAGGGCACCAAGGTGTTGTCGAGATCGGTCAGGATCAGTCGCTTTCCCCGGCGCCAAAGGTCTTCTAAGTCGATTTCGTAAATGGAACGCACATACTCGTCCGGCATGAGCCGAGACAAAACTCCCACAATTCTCACCCAATTCTAAGGCCGTTCACATATGACGGTAAGACATGATAGCATAGCCGCCACAAAAAGCATAGTTTGCAAAACAGCCAAACCGTCCGCTTAGGCTTCAGAAGCCCGTACAGACAGCTTGGCTGCAAACGTCCTCATTTACACAGGTGAATCGGACTGCGAGGGCTTGCCACTGCGCATATTCTCATACAATTTGCCCAGGGCGCGATGTTCAATGCGCGATACGTAACTGCGCGAGATCCCCAATTCCTTTGCGATTTCACGTTGCGTGCGCTCTTCTCCGTCAGGAAGGCCAAAACGCTTGCACAAAACCTCTCGCTCTCGCGCGGGCAGCATCGGCAAACACTCGTACATCTTTTGCTTCTCCCATGACAAATCCACTGTATCGACAACTTCGTCAGGGTCGGAACCCAGTAAGTCTGCTAAGGTCATCTCATTGCCGTCCTTGTCGGTGCCAATGGGATCCGATAGCAATGCGTCCCGGCGATGCTTTTTTGTGCTCCGCAGATACATCAGGATCTCATTCTCAATGCAACGTGCGGCATAAGTCGCCAGCTTCGTGCCTTTGTCGGTACTGTAACTTTCTACGGCCTTGATGAGCCCAATGGTGCCAATGGATATAAGGTCTTCCTGATCTTCGCCTGACGATTCATATTTTTTGGCCAAGTGTGCGACCAGACGTAAGTTGTGTTCGATAAGCAAGTTGCGAGCAGATGTGTCGCCCTGTGTATGGCGGGCGATGGCTTCCCGCTCTTCCTCAGCAGACAGAGGCTGAGGAAAGGCGCCATTCTTTACATATGAAACAAAGACTGAAACATCCTTGAGCACAAGTGCCAGCAGCGTCAAAATACCAGACAGAACGCCCACCTCCGGTCGACCGTTGTCGGGTGTGACGCTGCTAACTGTATGCGAGCTGGACAGAATTTCTGCTACGATTCGACGAGACGCCGCGATGGAGTCGTCATCATCTCGCCTCTTTCGCTACCAATGGTAAAATCGCCGTCGCGCGCATACCGTGATCGCCCGCCACCGCCAACGTCAAGCTGCCGCCGTGCGACAGACATCGTTCCCGCACGGAGCGCATGCCAGCCTCCTCCTCCAAAGTTGCCACATCCCGGAACACGCCATGATCGGTCACCTCAAGCACCACGCTACTGTTTTCGCGATACAAACGCACGTCAATTCTGTCGGCTTCTGCATGTTTCGCTACGTTGGTCAGCAATTCTTGCAAGATGCGGTAGAGTGTCGCCGCGATACTTGTCGGTAGTTCGTCGATGGCTAGGGACATACTGCATGTGCATGGAATCTGGAACTTACGCTCGAAACTCTCCACCACATTGCGCAGGAACCCACAATCGATACCATGTTCCATGGAATCGCCCATGACCGTGACTGTACGCCTGAGTTCCGTAAGAGCCTGGCGTGCCTCTGCAACTGCCTCGTCACACAGCCGGGCCGCGTCGTCTTGTCGGCCTGTGTGGGAAGCCGTGCGCATCGCCTCCAATTGGACGATCAGCGATGTCAGTTGCCGCTCAATCCCATCGTGCATATCCTGCGCCAACCGCAAACGCTCGACATCTGCCTCGAGGCGCACCGCCGCTTCCGTCTCCCTGGCCAACATGGCGTACGCGTGTACAACATGCTCGTGCTCGCGGCGTCGCAGTGCCCCAGCGCGCACGCCAAAGAAGAGCACGACAAGGGCAAATCCCTCGACCGCCGCGGGGATAGGCGACATGCCGCTCGTCAGCACGACGAGTAAGCTCACCAAGGCATACAAAATGGTCAACAGCGGATCGATCACGTCCATCGCGGAGGCAAGCCAACCTAACAGCGGCCATAAGGCGTCCGTCGCGTGGTGTAACGGCTGGTCTCCCAATATCACTAAGGCCGCGACGAGCGCCAACGCGCCACCCGTCACCCAAGGGGCCCAGCGTCGACTGCGCACGTCGACAAGCCCAAGGATCATGGCGCATTGTCCGAAAATCAGAACATCGTATAAGGTGCGGAGGACAAACGAACCGTGCGCAAGCGGCAAGTAGACAATCAACATGACAATTGCGCCCACGAGCCGCCTCATCCAAAACCCGATGTCGCGGCCTCTAAATCGCCGCGACTTCTCCGATTGGGTTGTCTCCCATACACGCGAAATTCCGAACTGTCGTTTCATGCATTCATCATAACAGAAGCTGGTGATGCCAACCATGCCTTGGCGATTGCCAGAACGTCCCGATGCGCTTTCGCGCTCGGCTCGTCATGTACTGTAATCGCGAAAGCAGCCGACGGATGACCTCCTGTCATACGATAGCCGACTATCCAAGCGTTGACGCGGCCGCCCCCCAGTTCCGCCGTACCACTCTTTGCTGCGATTGCAAATGTGTGCAAGGCATACAACGTCCCGTGCGGGTCGTGCACAGCTTGCCACATCGCCTGTCCGATCACGCCAGCCGCATAGCGATCACAAGCGCGTTTGGCAGGCGGTGCGGCCACAGACACCCAATGCTGACCAGCGCGCCAGCCGAGCACGAGCCGCGCAGGCCTGTACTCGCCGCCAGAGGCCACGGTTGCTGCCAAAAGCGCACCCGCAAGCGGCGTCATGCGCACATCCTCTTGACCAATTGCCGTATTCGCCAAAAGCCCAGGATCATCTCCGTTGCGGCGGAAGACGATGCCGTGCGCCGCCTCAGGAACGATCCCTTGCGATCCGGATAGAGCCGCCAGACCTGTAGTCAACAACCCGAACCTACTAGCGGCTTTTTCGATCGCCGTTTGGCCGAGACGAACACCCAGTTCGGCAAACGTCACATCGCATGACTGGGCGATGGCGTCGACCAGCGAAACGACACCATGCACCCGCCAACAGTGCATCGCGACGTGTGGTAGGTGAGCCAAGCCATCGCAAGAAAACATCTCCTGCGCCCGCGTGACATGCGTTTCGAGAGCCTCCGCTGCCACCACCAGTTTGAACACTGATCCCGGCGCGATGGCCGTCAAAGCATCGCTTTGGACGCCGTGCGCCGCCGAAGCTACGACCAAAGCGTCCCGGTGGTGCAAGTCGATTTCGACGATACTGGCGTGGCGTACACCGCGATCGCGTAGGATTTTCTCCGCCTGCATCTGCATGTGGGCGTCGAGCGTTGTCACGACATCGGCGCCGCGCCTTGGCAGTAAACCATAACCTCCGGCATATCCAGATAACGGATTAGGCCGACCGTCCGCCATATCCAAGTGACCGATCATCGCCGGTCGACGCGATCGCAGGACGGCGTCGAAAGCTTGTTCAAGCCCACCGCGTCCCTCCTCGGGCACGGCCAACTGCGGGTTCGGCCAAACGTCTGGCTTTCCCACACGCCCCACCAATTCCGGAGCCAAGGCTACGCCACGCTTCCTTACGGGACGGTTCGCTGGCAACCATGGCGTGCCATCGCGAAATCGAATCACGCCACGGCCATCCGCGACCACTTGCGTGCGAAAATGCTCCATGTCGATTCGCCAACGCTCCCCATGGAGATTTGACTCCATACCACGGCCCAGCCGCAAACACGCCATCACCGCGACCAACTTGAGCGAAAGGGCAAGAATAGCTGCGAGCCACACCCCGTGAATAAACAAAAGCCGGCGTTTGGACGCCGGCGTATCGCTCCACCGCTGCATAACATCGCCTCACGCGTGAAGGGTGCAAAAAGAGCCTTCACCGGTTGACTTTACCATGTCCAGTAGGAGCGTCTGTTATGTGATCATTTCTCGGGAAACGTTAGCTGTGCGCATGCTGTAAATTCTGCTCGCGCAACATTTCATTGTGCAACTGCTGTGCATAAGTCTTGGCAAAGTAGTGTTCTCCACTGCCGTCGCCCTTCGCAACATAATACAGATACTGCGTGTGCGCCGGATGCAACACCGCCTCGATGCTCGCCAGACCTGGACTGCAAATCGGACCGGGTGGCAAGCCCGTCACCAAGTATGTGTTGTACGCGTTTTTTGCGTCCATAATATCCGCATCGGTCACGACTGCAAGGTGATGCCCTATGGCATAGTCAACGGTCGCATCGATTTGTAATCGCATGTGCAACCGCAAACGATTGTCGATCACGCTCGCAATAAGCGGCCGCTCCTGCTCAACCTCGGCCTCATTTTCAACGAGCGACGCTTCTGTGACCACCTGGTTCAAAGACAGTCCCTGGGCTCGCATCAACTTGAGGTTGGCAGGTGTAAGCACGCGTGTCGCAAAGTCATTTAGCATTTCGTTGACGATGTCCTGCGGATTCTCACCGCGCAAAAATTGGTATGTATCTGGAAACAAGTAACCCTCAAGTCGGTAACGGATCTGCTTGCGACCAGCAAGTTGTTGCAAAAACGGTTGCGTATAATCGCTCGCTTGCACGGCGCGCAAAAACGACGGCGCTGTGCAGACGCCGTCTCTCTGCAGGGTGGCTGCGATGTCAGCGATATCGTAGCCTTCTGGGATGGTGACGTTCACGGCTTCCGAAATGACATCGCCACCTGACAGCTTCGCGAAAATATGCGGAATCCCCATGTTCGGAGACAGCGCATATGTTCCGGCCTGGATGACGAGTGCGCCGTGTAAACGTCCATATAGTGAGAACGCCGTTGCACTGCGCACCAAACCCCGTGCTGCCAGATCTCTGGCCACGGCACCGACGCTTTCGCCTGTGTGCACGACGACCTTTGTAAGCGATGTGCGCGACGATACCGGAGCAAGACTCGTGCGGTACCAACCAACGACCATACAGACGACAAATACAACGAAAATCACGAGCGCCAGAGCGATTCGACGCAACCGCTTGTCCAACCAGCTCTGACGCGCCTCCTTTGCCATTGTTTCACCTTCCGTCCAAGCCAGAACCAGATGTCCTCAGCGATGTGCGTCCAGGTAGTTTTGCAACAAAATCGTCGCCGCTACTGCATCAATGATGCTGCGCCGACGCTTTCGCCGTACATCTCCTTCCAGCAGCGCCCGCTCCGCGCTGACGGTCGTTAACCGCTCGTCAAAAAGTTCCACTGGAATACTCACTCGTTCGCGCAATTGCTGCGCGAATGAAGCGGCTTTCTGTGCCTTCTCGCCGACTTCCCCTTTCATCGTGATGGGATTGCCCACGATGATCCGGTCCACGCCATGCTCCACGACCAGCCCAGCGATGACATCGACAACCTGTTCGTCCGTCTCACGTTGAATGACGGTCAACGCCGACGCGATAAGCCCTGTCGGATCCGACAGGGCTATCCCGACGCGCCGTTCACCATAGTCAACGGCCAAAGTCCGCATCGCCATGAAGTGCGGCATAGGCCCGCACCAGTTCTTCAATTAAATCGTCTCGTTCGATCCGCCGAATCGTGTTGCGTGCATCTAGGTGGCTTGTGATATATGCGGGATCTCCGGAAATCAGGTAGCCGGCAATCTGGTAAATCGGATTGTAGCCTTTTTCCTTCAAGGCGCGATACGCCACCTGAAAAGCGTGACGCGCCTCGGCGTTTTCCGATTTCGTCTCAAACCGCATCGTGCTGTCAAAATCCTGGTTTGTCAAAGCCCGCACCTCGCTCGAGCGTCAGCCGACGCAAGAATAGCTTCGTCCCTTAGTTCGGCTCAGACCGCCCGATCTCCTGCGACGGCCTCCACAATTTCCGCAACTTTTTCGATCGCGGCACCCAGTTTCTCCGGATCGCGTGCGCCAGCTTGTGCCAGATCGGGGCGTCCCCCGCCACCACCGCCGGCAATCGCCGCGACCTGCTTGACGATTTGGCCTGCATGGAATCCTTTTTCCTGCAGATCCTTGGAAACCGAAGCCACAAATTGAACTTTCTCATTGTGCACGGAACCGAGGACGACCATGTATGTCTCGCGCCCGACGCGCAGCTCGTCAATCAGTTGGCGCAACCCTTCCATGTCGACATCCCTTAAAGCCGCGCGAATGACCGGAACGCCAGAGATGTTCTCTTCCCGCTTAGCAAGATCGGCGACACGGCCGTGGTTGAGCCGAGCCTTGGCGGACTCCAACTCGCGCTCCAGTGCACGCGTCTCCTCAATCACGCGCCCAACGCGATCGACCACCGTCGCCGGGGTCGCTTTGACCAACTGTGCGACCTGACGCAACTGTGCCTCACGCTCCCGCGCCACGCTGTAGGCATGGCGCCCTGTCACGGCTTCGATGCGCCGCGTGCCACTGCCGATGCCGGTCTCCGAGACGATGAGGAACTGGCCTATCAACCCAGTTCGCTCGACGTGGCAACCGCCACACAACTCAATGCTCTCACCAGCTTGCACGACGCGCACCCGTTTGCCGTATTTCTCGCCGAACAGGGCCATCGCACCGAGCGACTTGGCATCGTCGATGTCCATTTCGCGAATCACCACATGGTGATCTTGCCAAATCGCATCGTTGACATGAGCCTCGACCTTCGCCAACTCCTCGTCCGAAAGCGGTCCAAAGTGTGAAAAGTCAAAGCGCAGCCGCTCTGGTTCGACGAGCGATCCCGCTTGTGCGACGTGGGTGCCAAGGATTTCGCGCAATGCCCTGTGCAAGAGGTGTGTAGCCGTGTGATTTTTGACCGTGTCACGACGCAAGTCTGCATCGACATGGGCGCGCACGGAGTCGCCTTGGTGTAAAGACCCGTCGATGACGCGAATCGTCATCACATTCTGTCCATGAGGCGCTTTGCGCACGTCGAGGACTTCCGCCCGCCCGCTCGCGCCGACAATCTCGCCGCGATCGGCGACTTGCCCGCCACTCTCCGCGTAAAATGGCGTCACGTCGAGAACGACCTGCGCCTCGCTGCCGACACTGACTCCATCGACGCGCTCGCCGTCTTGTACGAGTGCGACGATTTCCGCGTCCACGGTCAATTCCTCATAACCTACAAATTTCGATGGCTGATCGATGGTCTCTAGCGCACCGCGCTGACTCTGCATGCCCTCTGCCACCTGCCGAGCCTGGCGGGCACGCGTCCGCTGTGCCTCCAGTTCCGCGTCAAAGCCATCGCGATCGACCGTAAAGCCCGATTCTTTGGCGATCTCGACGGTCAAGTCAATTGGGAAACCATACGTGTCGTACAGTCGGAAGGCGTCTGTCCCACTGATCACCGTCTCATTCTTTGCACCAAGCTCGGCCATCAATTCGGACAGCAAAGCCTCGCCCCCGCTCAGCGTCTCGTGGAACCTCTCTTCTTCGGTGCGGACGACGCGCTCAATAAGGCTTCTCTTCTCGCGGATCTCTGGGTAATCTTCCCCCATGATCTCATCGACGACGGCGACGAGTTGGTACATAAACGGCTTTTCGATGCCGAGCCGACGCCCGCTGCGCACCGCGCGGCGCAGCAAGCGGCGAATGATGTAACTGCGGCCTTCGTTGCCGGGAAGCACGCCATCGCCGATAGCAAATGTCACCGTGCGCAAATGATCTGCGACGATTTTGAAGTGAATATCGTCCTCGTCTGACTCCCCGTAGCGCCGACCCGCGATCTCGCCTGTGCGATCGATAATGGGCCGGAACAAATCGGTTTCAAAATTGTTGGCAACGCCCTGTAACAGGGAAGCGAGGCGCTCGAGTCCGGAGCCTGTGTCGATATTCCGCTTTGGCAGGGGCGTATACTCTCCGTCTGCACCTTTGTTGAACTGGGTAAACACGAGATTCCAGATTTCCAGAAAGCGATCACAGTCACAACCGGGCTTACAATCGTCCGCACCGCAACCAAACGCTTCTCCGCGATCATAAAAGATTTCCGAGCATGGGCCGCATGGGCCTTCACCAATTTCCCAAAAGTTGTCCTCTGTGCCGCGATAGATGCGGTTTTCCGGCAGTCCAACCTGGCGGTGCCAGATCTCAAACGCCTCGTCGTCTTCGACGTGAATGGTCACCGAAATGCGCTCCGGTTCCATCTCAAGCACCTGCGTGAGAAATTCCCATGCCCAGGTGATGGCCTCTTTTTTGAAGTAATCCCCAAACGAAAAATTCCCCAGCATCTCAAAGAAGGTCTGGTGCCGAGCGGTATGGCCAACTTCTTCAATGTCGTTCGTACGAATGCATTTTTGCGCATCGACAATGCGTGGAATTTCAGGGATTTCACGACCATCAAAATACGGTTTAAGCGGCGCCATGCCAGCGTTGATCCATAAAAGCGTTGGATCGTCGTGCGGGACTAAACTAAAACTTGGCAATACCTGATGGCCGCGCGCTGCGAAAAACGATTTGAATGCGCGGCGAATTTCTTGTCCAGTGAGCGATTTCATAGAGAACGTATCCTCCCTTAACTCTCTCGTTTGTCAAAGAAAACGAGAAGATCGCAAAAAGCTCCCGTCCCCTCAGGGACGGGAGCTGTTTATCACCCGCGGTACCACCCTGGTTACAAGCTAGGAGCTTGTCCCTCTTCGCTGTAACGGGCGCACCCGGCATGCGTTTGTCAGCATGCGCTTGGAAGTAGCTTCGGCCGGCCACCCGGGGCGGCTCCCACCTGATGCCCGCCCTCTCTGAACGAGTGGATCTCGACGTACTCAGCTTCCGCATCGCTTTGTCGATTTTTGATTCTATCGGTCTCGCGGGCCGCTGTCAATTCACTTCGGGACGCGCGATCGACGCTCGTTTGCCCAACTGGTCCAAACGACTTTTAGCACGGCCAGTGTCGGTACCGCAAGGATGAGTCCGACCACGCCAGCAAGTTCACCGCCGATCAGCAACGCTGCGACAATTGCCATGGGATGCAATTTTAAGGTACGTCCCATGATTTGTGGCGAAATGAAGTTACCTTCGCACTGCTGAACGGCGATATTGACGATGACAACCTTGATCAAAAGCGCAGGGCTCACAGTCAGCGCGATGATGACCGCGGGCGCGATGCCAATAATGGGGCCAAGGTACGGAATGATGTCAGCGATGGCCAAAAACAGAGCGAGTAAGAGCGCGTAAGGCATGCCGATGATCAAGTAACCGATGAAAGCAAGAATGCCAATCGCCAACATCACAAGAAACTGGCCGCGGATATAGCCGCCTAAGGTCTCGTCGATGCCGTGCAGAATGATGCGAACGCGGCGTTTATAGCGAACTGGCGCCAATCCCACCATGGCCCGGCCAATCGCTTTAGCGTCCTTCAACATGTAAAACACGAGAAAAGGAACGATGAACGCCATGAAAATGGCATTGATAGTACTGCTGATGAACGAAAAGATCCCCGTGGGTGCCGTTTCAAAACGATGTTCCAGTTGTTGCAAGGCATTTTCGAGACCTACGCGAACGGTATCGGGAAGATATTGCTTACGGCTGTTCACCATATCCATCCAGTGGCTGATTTGCGCCGTGATCGCAGGAAAGCTGCTGACAAGTTGCGATATCTGCCGGGAAATCACAGGCACGGCATTGAGTACCCCGACGACCACCAAGATAGCGAATGTGAAGTAAATGCACAAAATAGCGGCGCTGCGCGGAACGCGCCGGCGATGTAGCAACTCGACCACAGGCTGAAGGATGTAACTAATGATGAGAGCCGCGAGAAAGGGATAAAAGACGGTGCTGATGACGGCCCAAATGTCCATGAAAAATCCCCGCAACAGGCCAAACAAGTAGATGCACAAAAGCGTCGCCGCGACCGACAGGGCGACTCGAAAATAGCGACTTGTCGGCAACACCGAGCACCTCCGGGGGAATTTTGGCCATATCCCATAGACCCGTGGACAAGGCTCTTCACAGTATATGCAACTTTCCGTTCCATCATTTGCTATATGATAAATTCGCTTCGAGATTCGAAGAGGCTTGTGTATACTGAAGACAAGTTATCACGGGAAGGTGAGGTCGTTGCCATATTTGGCCGTCGCCGCCGGAGGATTTGTCGGTGCCATATTGCGTTACGTGATCAGCGAGTGGGTCGGAACGGCTCACGGCTTCAACGTCGCCACACTCCTCATCAACTGGGCGGGTTGCTTGGTGCTCGGATGGTTGAACACGATGACCAGTGAACGACTGCCTATTCATCCACACATTCGGCTGGGCATCGGCACGGGCCTCATCGGCGCGTTCACGACGTTTTCCACGTTTACGGTCGACGCATGGAAACTTTATCAGGTCGGACAGGTTGACCTTGCTCTTCTCTACATATTGCTGTCTGTTGGTGGCGGTTTACTCTTCAGCTATGCTGGATTTCGAATCGCGGACGGCATGTTTCGCGCCGGCGCTCGCTAGGAGGATCACGACGTGACGTATATGACCATGTTATGGGTCGGAATCGGAGGCGTCGTGGGGGCACTGCTGCGCTACCAGGTCTCGCGTGCCATCAACGCTCGGACAAGCTCCCCATTCCCTTGGGCGACTCTCGCCATCAATCTGAGCGGATCGTGGCTCCTTGGCTGGCTGACGAGTCATCTGCACAAACTTGTTCCTACCTTGCACAACGTCCCAATGCTGGTCTTGGGCGTGGGGCTATGCGGGGCTTATACGACATTCTCAACCTTTTCATACGAAGCGGTAAGCCTTTTTCGCGCTCGTCAAGAGATTTTGTCGCTCACGTATGTGGCGCTATCTTGCCTAGGTGGATTGGCATTGTCCGCCATGGGCTTATACGGTTTGCCACACAGCCATCCATAAATCAAAAGGACGGCCATTTGCCGTCCTTTTGCATCTTCCTATCCCAATCGGCTTAAGCGCCGGTTCCATATTCCAATGCGTTGGACGGATGTTCAACCACGATCAACGAACCGTCCTCGGCCACCTCGTAGACGCGGACTTCATCACCAGACACGTTGAACTCCGCGAAGCAGCTCCAGCAATAGTACTGATTTGCACCAATTTTACCGATATCCCGGCTTGTGCAACTCGGACACCGCATTCCTAGGTCCCCCCTTCTCGCAAATGGAAGGCGCACCTCGGCTACGCCATCGTTCCCGTTGGATATAATTTCGCAATTGATCAATAGCTTTCCCAGGATGGATAATTGCAAAACCAAATTTCAGCTTGCGAAATATATACCGAACGAGATTCCTGGTCAATGGTACGCCTATGGTGGAACGTTTGCAATGCAGAAACTGGTTAACAGAGCCGAAGTGGCTTACGAAATGTCACGAAACTGTGAAACGTGAACGAATCAATTGGACACATTCCTTTACGACACGAGCGGCCTGTTTCATTTCGTCAATGGTATTTTGCCAACTAAAACTAAACCGCACCGCCTCGCGCACATGTCCCAGTCCACAGGCCTGGATGACGTGACTTGGCTCCAGACTTCCCGCTGTGCAGGCCGATCCGGCAGATGCCATCACACCCTCGAGATCCAGGCGCATCAGCAAGACATCGTTGCGGACGCCGTCGAAGGCGACATTCAAAATCGATGGCGCAGCGTCCGGCGGACTCAACCGATGCACGCCAGGCACATCGGCCAGAGATGCCCAGAATACATCCCGTAGAGACACGAGGTGCGCGACGTGATCGTCAAAATGACGAGCCAAAACATCGATAGCTGCCGCAAAACCAATCGCACCGGCGACGTTCTCCGTCCCGCCACGCCGCTTCTGCTCTTGGTTCCCCCCATACAAAAGCGGCTGCCACGGCGTATGTTTGCGCACATACAATAAGCCAATACCCTTTGGGCCATGAATTTTGTGCGCCGAAAACGTCGCCATGTCGATATCTGTTTGCACGAGCCCAATCCGTTGTACAGGTAACGCTTGGACCATATCGCTGTGCACGATGATCTGTGGATCATGCCGCTTGACTAGGCGAGCCATCTCTTCAATAGGCTCAATGGTCCCAAGCTCGTTGTTGATGGCCATGACGCTTACCAAGGCGGTATCGGGGCGCAGACAACGAACGACGTTCGCGGGATCGACCAAGCCGTATCGATCCACCGGAACCAGCGTCACCTCCGCGCCAAGGGATTCCAGAAAGGACAACGTATGCAGTACAGCGTGATGTTCGATCGCGCTGGCAACGATGTGCTTGCGGCTTTGCTGTCGCCCCAAATAAGCGCCGACAAGCGCGGCGTTATCCGCTTCTGTACCGCCACTCGTAAAAATCAGATCGCGAGGATCGCAATCCAGCCATGAAGCAATGGTGCGTCGCGCCCGCTCGACGGCTTGCCGAGCTTGTCTGCCCGCCGTATGGGTACTGGATGGGTTGCCGTAAATCGAGGTGAGAAACGGCTCCATCGCCTTCTGAACGGCTTCTGCAAGCGGAGTCGTCGCTGCATTGTCGAGATAAATCACGCGCTCTCCTCCTTGCCAGACAGAAACAAATCAGATGTAAAACATGTATCCGTGCTCTGACTGCCCGCGCATATCGACCAAATCTTGCAGCGTTAAGGAACTCAACACGTCGTGGATGGCTTCCCGTAGACGCGTCCAGAGCACATCGAGTCCATCGTCGATATCTTCGTCGACGATGGTAATCGGACCCTCTAGGGCAAAGATAATATCTTTAACAACGATGTCGCGCGGATTGCGGGCGAGCACGTAGCCGCCGTAAGCGCCGCGGATACTGCGGACAAAGCCCCCATTGCGCAATGGGGCAATGAGTTGTTCCAAGTAATGTTCAGATAAGTTCTGTCGTTCAGCAACCGACTTTAGCGAAATGGGCGCATCGGTCGCCTGCTTGGCGAGATCGACCAGCAGCATGAGGCCGTAGCGCCCCTTCGTCGATATCTTCACGATTGGCCGTCCCCCTCTCGATAATACGTGCGTGGTTCGACGCCAACGGGCCAATAATCTTGCTTCACGTGATGGCCGGGATAGTCATGTGGATAGAGATAACCCACTCCATGCCCCAACTTCTGCGCCCCACTATAGCCCGTTCCCCGCAAGTGTGGCGGCACGACGAGCGGCAAACCGTTTTTGACGTCGGCGAGAGCCTCATTGATGGCCTTGTACGCGGCATTCGACTTGGGTGCTGTCGCCAAGTACGTCGTCACCTGCGACAAGATGATGCGCGCCTCGGGCATGCCGATGGCCATGGCAGCCTGCCAGCCACTTACCGCCAGCGTCAACGCATATGGATCGGCATTGCCGATATCCTCCGCGGCCAAAATCATCAGCCGCCGGGCAATGAATGCCGGATCCTCCCCACCGGTCAACATTTTTGCAAGCCACAAGACAGCGGCATCCGGATCGGACCCGCGAACCGACTTAATGAACGCTGAAATCGTATCGTAATGTTCGTCGCCCGATTTATCGTAGCGCACACCGCCAGCCGACTGCAGGGCAGCCTCGACCTCTTCGACACCGATCTGCGTCTGTCCATCTTCGCCAATCGACGCCGCGAACGCCGCCAGTTCGAGTAAATTCAGGGCCCGGCGCGCATCGCCGCCCGCCTGCAGGCAGATTGCACGGCGCGCGTCAGAACTTAGTTGCACATGCATGCGCCCGAGGCCACGTTCGCCGTCACTACAAGCCCGGTCAAGTAAAACACCAATCTCGTTTGCCGTCAGCGGTTCCAAATGAAACACGTGCGATCGCGAAACCAAAGCAGAGTTGACTTCAAAGTATGGGTTTTCCGTCGTCGCCCCAACCAAAATCAACAAACCAGCTTCGACGTGTGGCAACAATGCGTCTTGCTGGCTCTTATTGAATCGATGAATTTCGTCGAGAAACAACACCGTGCGTCGAGCGTATAGTTCTTGTTGCTCCTTTGCCGCATCCACCGCTTTCCGAATGTCCGCAACACCTGCCGTCACGGCATTCAACTGCACAAAGCTGGCCTTCGTCTGGTGGGCAATGACCTGTGCCAATGTCGTCTTGCCTGTCCCTGGCGGGCCAAACAAGATGATGGATTGCATCCTATCCTGCTCAATCATCCTGCGCAATAACCCCCGCGCCCCTACGATGTGCGCGTGGCCGACCACTTCATCCAGCGAAGTTGGCCGCATGCGGTAGGCAAGCGGTGCGGCATCGGCGCGATCGCGCTCGGACGCCATCGCGAACAGATCCATTGCATCGCCTCTTTCCTGGCGTAACCAAATAAATTCCTAGTCATCCACTCGACTTTATACGATTATACAACGCAATCGCGCTTCCGTAAAAACAGAAGGAGCAGAGCCCATTCGCCCTGCCCTCCTCGTCGTCTTACCCATGATGGCGGACACGTAAATGCAACACTTTCAGCTGTTCTTCAGACACTTCGCCCGGTGCCTCCATCATCAGGTCCGTGCCGCTCGCCGTCTTCGGAAATGCAATGACATCGCGCAACGACTTGGCTCCCGCAAGCAGCATGATGATGCGATCCAAGCCAAAGGCAATACCACCGTGCGGAGGCGTGCCATATTCAAATGCGTTCAACAGGAAGCCAAACTTGTCGTACGCTTCCTCCTTCGTGAACCCAAGCGCCGCGAACATCTGCTCTTGGATCTCCCGGCGATAAATACGCATCGATCCGCCGCCGATCTCAAAGCCGTTGAGGACCATATCGTACGCCTGCGCCCTCACCTTGCCGGGGTCTGTGCCTAACAGCGGAATATCTTCCTCGCGCGGCATCGTGAAAGGATGATGTTCAGCGACCCAGCGCTTCTCCTCTTCGTCGTACGACAGAAGAGGGAAATCGGTGATCCATAAAAACTTGTACGCGTTTGGATCGGCAAGCCCGAGCGTCTGGCCAAGATGGCTACGCAGTGCCCCAAGCGCTGGTAGTACTTGCTTGCGCGATCCGGCGCCAATCAGGATCAGATCGCCCGGCTTCGCCTTTGCACAATCGGCGATGGCCCGGAACTGCTCGTCCGAGAAAAACTTGCTGATGGACGAGCGAAAACTGCCATCTTCGAGAACAGCGATGTAGGCAAGACCACCGAGTCCGTAACCCTTCACAAAGTCGACGAGATCGTCTGTTTGCTTGCGGCTGTACCCCGCACAGCCAGGCGCGACCAAGGCCTTAAGAACCCCACCCTTTGCCAAAACGTCAGCAAACACGCGGAAATCAGTGCCCGCAAGCACGTCGGCGAGATCGACAAAGGCCATGTCGAAACGCAAATCCGGCTTATCGGACCCGTATTTGTCCATCGCCTCGGCATACGGAAGACGCTGAAATGGCCGCGGCACTTCCACGCCAGCGACATCGCGCAAGACGTTGGCAACCATCTCCTCCATCATGTCTTGCAAAGCCGCCTGTGGCAAGAACGACGTTTCAATATCGAGCTGGGTGAACTCGGGTTGCCGATCCGCCCGCAAATCTTCGTCGCGGAAACAACGCGCAATTTGGTAGTACCGCTCAAACCCAGACACCATCAGCAATTGCTTAAAGATCTGTGGCGATTGTGGCAAAGCGTAGAACTCACCTGGTTGCAGGCGACTCGGTACCAGATAATCACGAGCGCCTTCAGGCGTACTTTTCGTTAAAATTGGGGTCTCGATTTCCAAAAAGCCGTGATCGTCCAAGTATTGGCGGAACGCACGAATGATGCGGTGACGCATCATCAGAATGCTCTGCATCTCGGGGCGCCGCAAGTCCAAGTAACGGTGGCGCAGACGCACCGCTTCGTCGACCTCGACGCCATCCTGGATATAAAATGGCGGGTTTTTCGCCGTGTTTTCGATCACGATGTCGCGCACCACGACTTCGATTTCACCGGTTGCAATCTTCGGATTGATGGTCTCTGCATCCCGCTTTTCCAGCGTGCCCTCGATGGCAATCACGAACTCGTTACGCAATTTATCTGCCGCTTCCATCGCATGCTCCGGCGTGCCCCGGCCGCGATCGAACACAAGCTGAACGATACCCGAGCGATCGCGCAGGTCGACAAACACCACACTCCCAAAATCGCGCCGACGCTGTACCCAACCGGCCAGCACGACAGATGTCCCTGGCAGCGCCGACAGAGTGTCTGCCACCCAATGACTGCGTGTTAAACGATGCATCACCTGTTGCTCCACAATCACCACTCACTTCCCCCTCGTTCAATGGCATCCGCCAGTTCGGCAAACGGAATTTCGCGCTGTACACCTGTGGCGAGCTGCTTGACCGTCGCCTTTCCAGAGGCCAACTCGCTTTCCCCTATCATGATGACAAATCGCGCTTGTAGCCGATCCGCCAACTTCAACTGCGACTTTAGGCTACGCCCTTGATAGTCTCTGTCCGCACGCAGCCCCAAGCGGCGCAATGACTTAAGCACGGCCATCGCCGTATGTTCGGCACCTCGGTCGGCAACTGCCACAAACGCATCGAGCCCCACCGTGCGGCCGATTTGCACGTTTTGCGACGCCAACACGGCGATTGCGCGTTCAATCCCGCCGGCAAAGCCGATGCCAGGTGTCGATGGCCCACCTAATTCCTCGACCAGGCCGTTATAGCGCCCACCACCGGCGATGGTGGAAAATCCCGGGGTCGTGATCTCCCACGCCGTGCGCGTATAGTAATCGAGTCCGCGAACGAGATTTTTAGCAATCTCGAACGGAACATCCATTGCCCGTAAATAGCCCTGTACCTGCTCAAAATGATCCTTGCACTCATCGCAAAGGACGTCGACGATGTATGGGACGTTCGCTTCCCGCAACACTGCCTGGCACGACTCGTTTTTGCAGTCAAACAAGCGCAGCGGATTCTTCTCCAATCGCACTTGGCAATCGCGGCACAATTCGTCGCGATGCGGCAATAGCCGTTCAATCATCTGCGCCCTGTGCACGGGTCGACACACGCTACAACCGACCGAGTTGAGTTCGACGGTCAGGTTTTGCAGACCAAGGCGCTCTAAAACGGCGAGGCTGAGCGCGATGACCTCGGCATCGACGGCAGGTAGTTCTGATCCCAACACTTCTGCGCCGTATTGATGAAACTGCCGAAGGCGCCCCTTTTGCGGTTTCTCATAGCGAAACATTGGACCGATATAATACAATTTCGCCAATGCGCCGGTGCCGTACAGCTTGTTCTCGACAAACGCCCGCACAGCACCCGCCGTGCCCTCCGGCCGCAAGGTAACACTGCGATTGCCGCGATCGAGAAACGTGTACATCTCTTTCGACACGATGTCTGTCGTCTCACCGACACCGCGCTCGAACAACTCTGTGTGTTCAAAGATAGGTGTGCGTATTTCGCCGTAGTTGGCCTTGTCCAGCACATCGCGCACCGTACTTTCAAGCGCCTGCCAAACTTCCACTTCGCCCGGCAGGAGATCGACCGTGCCGCGAGGACGTTGAATCTCCATGTGTCATCCTCCTTTTCCATGCTACCGCTGATGTCGCGAGGATTGGCCGCGGGATCAAAAAACGCTCTTTCGTCGATGCCGGTAGATACCGGCAGGGACGAAAGAGCGCTTCCGCGGTGCCACCCTGCTTGAACGAGACGTTCCACCTCAACGGCATAACGCGCCGACGACGCGCGGCCACCTATCAGCAGCTCGCGTTTTCAGAAGCCGTCTTTCCAAACGCAGGCTGGAGTCGCTTGCAGCCACGGCGTACTCTCTCTGAAACAGCCCAAACCGCCTGTACTCTGCTTCCTCATCAAATCGATATGTTGGTTACTATACTGAGGTGAGATTATACGGAATGGCGCATATGTGTGTCAAGCACACCCTGAGCCGGAACCTTAAGCCCGCGCTGAACAGCCATACCTATGGCCGTTTCGGCGAGATAGAGCCGATGGTCATAACGAACGTCGCCCCCGGATGTCAAAACAGAAGAAAGCTCCTTTGCCGCCGTCGCAACAGGTCTACGCAAAACATTTCCCTCCTCTCCCCGTTTGTTTTACCGTTTCCACACATGGCACGGCTCATGCAATGGCATCTGGAGTTGACCATCAGAGCTTGGCAGTGGAACAATAAAGGCTTAAGGAGTGGTGATAGATGGTTCTCGATCGCACACAGTCCAAACTGTGGTTTGAACGAGCACAAGCGGTTATTCTCGGTGGTGTCAACAGCCCATCGCGATCGTACAAATCCGTCGGTGGCGGTACGCCAACGGTCATGGTCCGCGGACAAGGGTCACACATGTACGACGTCGATGGCAACGAATATATCGATTATCTTGCGGCATACGGCCCGTCGATTCTCGGACACGCGCATCCCGCCATCACGGAGGCGATTGCGCAAGCGGCGGTCGACGGAGTGCTCTACGGAACTCCGACGCCGTCCGAGGTGCTGTTCGCAGAAAAACTGCGGCAAGCTATTCCTGACTTGGAGCGCATCCGTTTTGTCAATTCCGGAACCGAGGCCGTTATGACCACGATTCGCGTGGCACGCGCCTATACGGGGCGGCGCAAGGTTTTGAAGTTTGCCGGCTGTTATCATGGCCACTCGGATGCTATGTTGGTTGCGGCCGGATCAGGCCCATCGTCCATCGGCGTCCCCGACAGTGCAGGGGTGACCGCGAACATCGCCAGTGAAGTGATTACCGTTCCGTTTAACGATCCCGATATCTTGGCAAAAGCGCTCGAAGTACACGGTACAGACGTGGCAGCAGTGCTCGTCGAACCTATTGTCGGCAACTTCGGCATCGTTCCACCACGAGACGACCGTTATTTAGGGCAAGTCATCGATCTCGCACATCAACACGGTGCGCTCGTCATTTTCGATGAAGTCATTACAGCATTTCGCTTCCATTACGGAAGCGCCGCGCAGATGTACGACGTGCATCCAGATTTGTACGCGCTCGGGAAGATCATTGGGGGTGGCCTGCCCATTGGCGCATATGGTGGGCGGAAGGACATCATGGAGCAGGTGGCGCCGCTTGGTCCTGCGTATCAGGCTGGAACCATGGCGGGAAATCCCCTGTCGATGCGCACCGGCATGGCATGTCTCGACGTGCTGCAGGAACCTGGCATCTATGACGACATGGCGCGGCGAGCACAAGTTTTGACCGAGGCAGCCCACGAAGCAGCTAAACGTCACGGTGTCTCGATCACCATCAATCGTATGGGCGGAGCGTTCACCATTTATTTCGGAAGTCATCCGGTGCGCAACTACGACGACGCCAACGCGACAGACAGCGACCAATTTGCCCGCTTCTTTCACTTGTTGGCGGATCGCAACATTCTGATTGCACCGTCGAAGTACGAAGCGTGGTTTGTCTCGGCTGTACATACCGATGAGGACATTGAACGTACCGTCGCAGTGTATGACGAGGTATTCAAAGAATTGGGGCAACACAGGCCATGACGCAGAACGCCGGGCGGCTCTGAGAAACGAGCCGTCCGGCTCACATGGTGCGTCGAAGAGAGCCACACGCAGTTTGAACGCGTTTTACCATCCATCGTCCCATCTTATCCTGATTGCGATCAGTCTGGGTCAGCGTAGTCTGGTCTGCCGCAATTTTTGTACGGTAAAGCAGGCTACTAACACGATGATTGCGATCACGCTGCCGAAGATCCAGTAGTAATGTGCCTGGTGAAAACGTTTCACAAGCGTGAGCATAGGAAGTACGAAATAGAGCGTAGAGGCAATGAGCAGTGTCCAGGGCTCGAGTATGCGGCGCACACGATACATCACGACGGTGAAAAGCGCTGCCGAAAACGTTAAAACCGCCGTCAAGCGCGCTTCAGCCGTCAAATTCCATGGTGTCATCCAAATACCAAGCGCAGGAACGAGCGTACTTTGAAACACCATCGCGCCGGTGACGTTGCCTAAAGCCAAACTGTCCTTGCCCTGTCGAATCCAAACCACACTGTTTAACGTTTCTGGCAACTCTGTGGCAAGGGGAATAATCAAAGCTGACAACACAAACGTTGGCAAGCCAATTTGTAAGGCGATTTGTTCGACCCCGCCCGTCAAAATGTGTGCACCGCCGACAATGAGTGCAAGTGACACAAGAAGTTGCAAACTGACGAGACCAAATGAAGGTTCGCCCACCCCTGGTTGCAAATACAGTGGTTTAAGATCTCCCGCGTCCGTGGTTTCTGCCTTATCGCGAAGCGTCCAAATGACAAATACGATGTACAAAAGAACAAGCGCAATGGGCACAAAGCGACGAACCTCAGTTAGGGGGAACAGGGCCGGCAACATGGATAACACATAAGCCACTAAAAAACAGAGCATGTCACGCATGTATGCGCGCCGCTGAATGTGTAGTTGGTACAGCGAATGGCCGAAGCGAAACGCCAGCGTCGCACTCGCAATGACCAACCCGCCTAACGTCGCGAGCAAAAAGGGAGCGCCGAGGATCCCCCCGATCCCAACCTGTTCCGCTTCCTTGCTGCCACCCATCAGAATAGCGGTCACCGGTACCGCCGTTTCCGGCAGCGCGGTGCCTACCGCGGCCAAAATACTCCCTACAGCACCCTGCCCTAGCCCAAACTTGTTACCGACCCACTCGATGGCATTCGTAAAGAGTTCAGCGCCGAACAGAACCATGGCGAGCGAGAACAGAATTTGCACAATGAGCATCAAGATTCCCCCCGCGAAGCGGCACGTCCATAAAGGTCTACGCGCGCGGAGGAAACAATATGCGTATTATTGGTATTGTTTTTCGGTGCTGCGCGACCAAAATGGAAGCCAGGAAAACCACTGCGGGCGCAGACGCCATAGGCTTGGCACGAGCAAAATCACAATGGCAACCGCATAAAACTCGACAAACGTCACCCAGATGGATGGATCGGCTGACACGGCTCCTTCTAAGGCCGCTTCCACGTATAAAGGATTCAACGCGTAGAAAAAGTGCGACCACGAAAGGGTAAAAAGATCGATTGGATTCTGCTCATACAGGCCTTTCAACCCATAACCTAAAGCGCCGAAAACAACCATCATCAGGCCCACGGTGCCGTAAGAAAACACCGTACTCCATGTCGAACGCAGCGCGATCGTCGAGAACAACACGCAAATCGTCGAGATGACGACGATGGTGAGCAACTGAAACGCCAATACGGACACAACTTCCTGCGGGACAGCCCCACCAAACAAAAAGACGAGGCTATAAACAGGCAGGGTGACCACGACTAGAAGCACCAACAAGGCGCTGGACGACAATACTTTTCCTAATAAAATGCCAATTGGCGACACAGGCGTCGTCAAGAGCACGGCGAGCGTTTTGCGCTCGCGCTCACCACTGACGCTGCCAGCTGCAAAGGCAGGTGCTAGAAACGCGACGACCGTCATCTGCAAAAGGCTAAGCAGGACAAAAACCTGCTGGCTTTTGGTCGGCTGCACGAGGTACAGCTGCCCCTGCACATTCTCGTACAGCAAGAAAAAGGTTAGTATCGACATGCCGCACAGATACGATGTAATGACGATAGGTGCTCGCGCCGTGCGCATGCGTTGATGGAATTCCTTGGCGAGCAAAGGATTGATCCGCAATCGCATCACATCCCCTCCTGAATCGCAGACAACCGTAAAAACAACTGTTCGATATCCGTGGGCTGTTCACTAAATTGCGTGATCGCCATGCCGTGCTGGACAAGCGTGGTCAACAGATCTGCCTGTTGGGCGAGCGTGCCTGCGTACAGGACATTCCAGCCAGCATCCGCGGCATGGACGTCGACGACGTGCCGATCCGCCGCCAAAACGCGCTCCAATTCGCCAGGTTCAAAACGGCCATCGATACGAATGGTGCGATATGCACTCGAATGCTGAACCATGACCTGCACCGCAGCTACGGCAACCAGTTCACCGCGCCGCAGGATACCAACTTCGTCGGCCACTTCCGCAAGTTCGTTCAGGATGTGCGTACTGATAAGCACCGTCTTCCCCATGTCGCGCAGTCCGTGCAACACGGTTCGCATCTCGAGGCGAGACTTCGGATCCAGGCCAGACGATGGTTCGTCCAAAATGAGAACAGCGGGATCGTGCATCAGGCAGCGGGCGATCTCCAAACGCTGCTGCATACCCCGTGACAGCGCATTGACGTATGTGTCACGTTTGTCCGTCAACCGCACGCGCTCCAACAAATCATCCGCACGGGCTTTTACCAGGCGTCGATCCACCCGGTAGCAATCCGCAAAAAAGCGCAGATACTCCATGACAGTCAGATCGTCATACACCCCGAAGGCATCAGGCATATACCCGATACAGCGCCGAACTGCCCGCGGCTCACGTGTAACCTCAAAGCCCTGAATGTACGCGCGCCCGGATGTCGGTGTCGAGAGCGTGGCCAGCATCGACAGGGCGGTCGTTTTGCCTGCGCCATTCTCTCCTACCAACCCAAACACGGTTCCCGGAGCGATCGACAGGTTCATATCTTGAACCGCCGCCATTCGGCCATAGCGCTTGCACAAATTTTGCGTCAAGATCACGGTCAATCTGCCTCCAGACTGCGGCTAACGGGAGCATATTCGCGAATCAAAGTAAGCGTCTTGGCGCTGGTCACGCGGCGCTCACCCACTGGCGTTGGCAATTGCGGCGTACGGTTTGCTGTGGTAGCGATCAGCATCGCCTGCGTCTCGCTCGCCGACGCGCTTGGCGTCCAGGAGGACAAGTAAGCGCCGAGCGAACGGCCAATCCCGTGCGTCAAGGCCCGGTTGTAGGCGCCATAATCAGAAATCCAAGAGACCGTCGCCGCTCCACCACCGACAGGAATCGTTTTCGTCTGCCCGGGGGTCAACGTTCCCAAGCGAATCATGGTCCCCTTCCAGACAACAGCGACATCCTCCAGTGTATAGGGCGTGTCGTTTTCTACCGTGCCAAACAGCAAACCGTATGCGTCGGTGAACTGTGTCGCAATTTCTCCACACTCGCGATCAATACCTGATGTGTACAAATACCGAACGTGCCAGCGCGGAACACTGTAGAACGAAACATCGGTCGCACTCGCACGACTTGTTACGATCGACTTGGTCAGCGGCTGATTGTCACTTGTAAGTGGCAATACATCGCTACCACCTGGCAGTTGCAGACGAAAGTCACCAGAGTCAGGCGACATGAAGGCCTCGGCCGCATAAGCAAACCCACTGCCGTCACCACTTAAATCGATCACGCCTACGCCATCCAACAATAACCCCTTCGGTCGCTCAGATCCGCCAAATGCGTAGATACCGACCGTCGTCATAGCGCTCAACACGGGTAATACCACCCATGCCCAAGTCGCCTTGCGGCGTCGATGGAGCCAAAAAAACGCGAGCGGACCTGCGACGACTATATAGATGAAAAACACTACGCCAAAGGTCGAAAGTGATGGCATGCGCAATGGCGCCAACGCGTCGCCCACAGAAGTTAAAGACAGCGCACCGCTTTCGCTGAACAAGGCGGGTACTGCCGATACCGCCCCCCTTGCCAGGACGGCGGATCGAAAAATCGCCGTCCACATTTGGGCATCTCCCGTCCACGCCAACAAATGCGGATCCATCGGCGAGAACGCCGTTTGCCAAATTTGCCCCCTGCCGACCTGTTCACTCGCAAGAAGCGGCATTTGGTTCGATCCCGCCCAAATGCGGGCATTCCCACGCACGGCTGCGGCATCGATCGCAAGCGCACCGGCCGAAGGTTGCACGCCGGCAAAATCGGCAAGCGGCTGCGCGCTTACTTGCGACGGAACTCCGGCAATGAGAGGCAAGTTGGGCCACCCAGGAAGCGGACTTCCGGCTCCAGTCACAATCAAAAGACCGCCTTCCTTGACCCACTCGCGCAACGCGCTTTGTTGAATGGTCGATAACGACGAAAGTTCAGGAATTGAGGCAACCACCGCGGATAAGCCAGCTAATAGATCGACAGCCACAGGAACCTGTGATGCATCAAGGGCCACCGGCAGCACTGGCGTCGAATCGCTGCTCGCACCCGCCAAAAACTGTGTTTCCTGTGGATCATCAGAAATCACGCCAACGAGTGCGACATGTGATACCGCGTTGCCCGTTAGAGGCGCAGTCGATAGCGTCGCATCTCCTGCGATCAGGGAAACCGTTATCCCTTTCGTCAATATGTTGCCTGGTAACGCAATCTCCTTGCTTGTCCAGCCATCCCGCGGCAGAGCAATCGGCCACTTGAGCACACCGGCACCACGACGCCCGTTGTTCAAGGATTCGTTCACCGCAACAACGAGATCGCCAGTGGTCGCTGCACCGTTATGGTGGAGAGAAATATGCACTGGAACCCAATCATCCGTGCTGTAGTAGCCGCTATACCCCACTTCCACAGACATAGTGACCGCCTGCTTGCCCACCTGGGCGCTTGCGGCGAACGGCCAAGCCCCCACCACAGTCACAGCGATGAAGGCACCAAGCCACTTGCCATAAGCGCGCCATCGGAAGTTCCGCCGCGCTCGAGTGCCGTTATGCTGCTTGCATACCATCTCATCGTTCCTTTCGACGCCATGAACAGGCGCCTATTCCAACCGCACAAACGTGCAAGGTAAGTCCCATGTGTCGAATTGACACCATTGTACACCGTCAACAAAGAGGACCGCTAATCCGAGCGGCTGAACGGCTACTTGCAAAGCAAATCTTTGTGCGCAATTGGAATCGACTTGGAAAGAAGCGTATTGTAAGAGAGTACATAGCGTGGAAAGAGGTCCTTGAAAGTGAACGACGGCACTCCGACACAGACGGCTGCTGAAACCTACCTCGAACGAGGTACAACCATCTATCGCCGGGTCAGCCTTGCATTCTTGGCAGCCGGGATCGTCACGTTTGCAAATCTGTACTGCGTACAACCACTATTCCCTATTTTCTCTGCTCGCTTTCAGTTGACGCCAGCCATCTCCAGTCTTTCTCTATCTGTGACAACTTTCATCCTTTCCGTGTCCCTACCCATGGCCGCCTGGATATCCGATATCTGGGGACGAAAGCCCGTCATGGTCACGTCATTAGTCACTTCCTCGGCGCTCGGAATCATTGCAGCTGTTTGCCCGTCATTCACTGCCCTATTGGTGGTACGCGCCCTGCAAGGACTTACGCTCGCGGGCCTACCTGCCGTAGCCATGGCCTATTTGAGCGAAGAAGTCGCCCCGCGTGGCCTGGGCTACGCCATGGGGCTCTACATCAGCGGCAATTCTATCGGGGGACTACTCGGTCGTATCTGTATTAGTTTTTTGGCAGACCACTTCTCGTGGAGAATTGGAATTTTGGTGTTTGGCACCGTCAGCCTCTTCCTCAGTCTTTACTTTTGGCGAAGCTTGCCCAAGTCGCGACACTTCACCCCACAAACCACCAGCCCATCCTCGGCGCTCCAAGCATTTCGCGAAGCACTGCGCGATCGCGGCTTAATCTACCTTTACCTTATCGGAGCGTTGCTTATGGGCGGCTTTGTGTGTCTTTATAACTATATTGGCTTTCGATTGCTTGCGCCGCCGTATCGCCTGTCCCAGTCACTTGTCGGCATGCTGTTTATCGTCTATATTGCTGGCACCTTTAGTTCTTCTTGGATGGGGAGATTAGCGGATCGCATTGGACGCAAGCGCGTGCTTCTTGCCAACGTCCTTCTCATGGGTGGCGGGGCTGTGATTACACTCCTACCGCATCTCTTTTGGATTGTCATAGGCATGACCGTCTTCACGTTCGGATTTTTCGGCGGCCACTCAACCGCAAGCAGTTGGGTTGGACGACGAGCGATTCATGCGCACGCACAAGCCTCGTCCCTGTACTTGCTGTTTTACTATGTGGGATCCAGTGTCGGAGGCTCACTAGGGGGATTCTTCTGGAGCTCAGGCGGATGGCCGGGCACAGTTGGGATGATCGTAATCGCTAATCTCTGCGCGGTCATACTCTCCATTGCGTTGACGAGAATTCCCCCCGTAGCCTATACCAGTAGGCAATCATAAGTCAGGTATGGGGCGATGCGAATGCGACGATGATGAAAATGAGGCTAAATAGGCACGCAGCCCCTCCGGTAACCCGTAAAAACATGAGATATCCATCAGACGGTTCGGCGTCCCTTAACTTCCACCCGATGTGCAGATACCAAGCCGCTCTCGGTGCAACAAGGTGAAATACGCCTACAATCAATAACACGAATACAAATAGCAGCGAAAGCCCTCCTCAAGCTTCTTGAGTATTTCAAATATAACCAAAATATTCATAGAAGTCCAGCGATATACCTATCGAACGGGCGCTCGTACCTTTCGCGTCGACGTGTCAAGCCTCACGCTGGCCTCTCGATACACTCGGCTAGGATGAGCTTTCTGTTTTCGGGGATGTGGGCGGGGAATGGTGCATAATCGAGTAGACCAGCTATGTAATGTCAAGTCCTTTATCGAGTCTTAGAGCAATGAAGGGGATGAGTTTTAGGTTGCACGGAACCAAGCCTGTTTCAGGGAAACAGACGGTGATCCGAATATTCATTTGCACTTTTTCAAGCTATCGGTTCATACGGTTTGCGATCTCGCAATACCGCATGAATCACATACGTTAACTTGCGTGCAACGGCTCCAGTGGCGGCTAGGGGATGCTTTCCTTCCGCCCGCTTCTGTTCGTAAAAGGCTTTTAGAATTGGGTTGTGTGTTTTTGCGACGCTCGCAGCCAACCAGATTG
>NZ_FNOJ01000022.1 GCF_900107035.1 Alicyclobacillus hesperidum
GAAGGAGATTGTCCACTAGAAGATGTTGGTGAACCAACTCGTCTTTGAGGAACCTCACAACGCGTAGTGTAGCAAGATGAAGGCCGCCATCACGGTGGCGAAAAGCATACTAACACCTTTCGCCGCCTGTGTCAAGCGGTCGGTCCTTTGTGTCAAGGCGCACGCGTCGATGTTCGTCATTACAGCGAGCCAGTGCCTGTCACTTGTTCTGGCTCCACCCCAATGATCAGTGACACATCGTGCTCGCGACCATCGTCGGCAAGCACCAAGTAATCCGTAGCCAGACTCTGTCCATCCAACGTCCATAGACCAGCCGCCGCATGCGCCTCAACGCCCGCCTCACACCGCACCCGGATTCGGTACGTCGCACTATGGTATCGATACTCGATTGTGAACTCATCCCACTCAGGCGGCACACAAGGCCGTATATACAGTCGATCCGCCCGGCGAACAACACCCAAGATAGCCTCCAGGCCAGCTTGATACATCCATCCGGCCGCCCCCGTGTACCACGACCATCCCGCGCGACCCGGATGCGGGCTTGCGGTATAGATATCGGCCGTCATCACATATGGCTCGTTGCCGTATGTTTCGACCTCACGCCTGGTCTTCGTGTGGTGGATCGGATTCAGCATCGTAAACAACTCGTACGCCTTATCGCTTCTACCCAACCTCGCCCAGGCGACAATGCTCCAGATTACGCCATGGGTATATTGGCCGCCATTCTCGCGAATGCCAGGCGGGTATCCCTGGATATAACCTGGACTCGGATCTGTCGCATCAAACGCCGGAGTCAAAAGTCGCGCAACCTGCAAGCTCCTATCGACCAATTCGCGGTCGAACGACCGCATCGCCCGCTGTTGACGCTCCGGCGGCGCCGCACCTGAGATGACAGACCAAGATTGGGCGATGGCATCAATTCTGCATTCCCTGTCCACGATGGACCCAAGCCACCTGCCGGCGTCGGTGAAAGCTCGGCGATACCACACGCCATCCCACGCGTGTTCGTTGACATTGTGAGCCAATTGATCGCGCACGTTCCGCAGGCGCAAGCGAATATCCACGCTAAACACCGGGTCGTGCAAATCCAGCATGCGGTCGATCACGTTGATCAAAAACCACGCAAGCCATACACTTTCACCACGTCCCTCGGCACCGACGCGACTGAGCCCATCATTCCAGTCGCCGATGCCGATGAGCGGCAGCCCATGTTCACCAAAGCGGAGTGCCCGCAGGACGGCACGCAGACAGTGTTCGGCAATTGTACCTGACGTATCACCGACCACCGTGTCCTCATAACGTTCCAACTCATCTTCGGCGAGCGGTCGACTCGTGAGAAACGGAACGCGCACGGCGAGGATGGAATTGTCCCCCGTGTGCTCCACATAACGCGAGACCGCATACGGTAGCCACAGCAAATCGTCGGAAAACTTCGTGCGAATTCCTTTACCTGTTTCTTCGTGCCACCAATGTTGCACATCACCCTCCTCATACTGATGGCTAGCATTGCGAACGATTTGAGCCCGCAGATACGACGGATCCGCATGGAGGAGGGATAAGGCGTCTTGCAATTGGTCGCGAAAACCGAATGCGCCTCCCGCTTGGTAAAACGCCGTACGCGCCCATAAACGGCACGCCAGAGCTTGATACAAGAGCCACCCATTCATCAGAATGTCAAACGACCTATCGGGCGTCGCCACTTGCACTTTACCCAACGTCTCCTGCCAAAGCGCGGCTGTTTCCGCAAAGGCCTCTGCACAAGCCAGCGGATCGCGATATGTCCGCACCAAGTTGCGCACCTCGTCCACTGATTCCGCGCAGCCTAAAAGAACGATAATCGTCGCTTCGCTTCCAGGTTGTATTTCGATCTCGCGCTTTACAACGCCGCAGGCATTGGGAACGGCGCCACCCTTCACCGCGAAATGTCGTTCAACGAGGCCAGAGGGACGTGCAAACGAACCGGCGTCCCCAAAGAACCTGTCGCGATCGGCCGTCCACTCCGGTTCGCCTAAGTGGTCACCTGCCATATGCAGGAACGCGATCGCGCTGCGAAATGCCTCTTGGTACGTGTTGCGGGCGACAAGTGTCGCACTTTCCTCGTCCCAGTCACTGACCACGAACGAACTCTGCCCCTCGCGTGTTACGCCCAGCACCCATTCTGCATAGTAGCTGATAGCCAGTCGCCTCGTTTGATTGCTTGTGTTACGCACCACAAGGCGCATCAATTTGACTGGATCACTTGTTGGAACGCCAATATCAAATGTCCATTCAAGACTATCGGCTGTAGCGGCAAATCTCGTACCACCAAAGCGGTGCGTGACCGTATACGTAAGCTCGCCGCCGGCTGGCTTTGGCGTTGCGGACAGCAGTTGCCCTGTGTCGAGATCGCGAATGTACAGGCACTCTCCTGGTAGATCCAGAACAGGATCGTTATTCCATGGAGTCAACTTACACTCGCGGCTATTGCGCCACCAGGTGTAGCCTGTCCCCAATTCCGTGATCAAGCATCCAAATTGGGGATTGGCAATCACGTTTGTCCACGGACGCAGCAAATGCGCCCCTGGCTGTACGCAGATTTGGTAGGCCGTGCCGCCGTCGACAAACGCACCATACCCGTTCGCAAATTCGCCGTCGATATGGCGTGACAACTCCTTGCGCCGTTCGCGCAAAGACAGCGGTTTTCCGTCCAAGCGTTCCGTTTTTCCATCCGGCAGAAGTTCGCGCAACTGGGCCGCCACGCTCGGTCCGCCTGCGCGCAACCAAACCCTGACCACGGCAGCCAATAGCGTACGCTCTGCGCTCGACAACTGCTCCGACTTCAAAAATGCTACCCGCGTAAGTGGCGCGATGCCCCGGCGAGCGAGTGCATCGCGAATTTGATCGACCAACGCATCATGATAGCCACCTTTCGTCTCGTCGATCACGGCGAGATCGACCGCTATACCTTGTCTGCACAAATACTGGTGCATGCGAGCAACGAGGACGACAAACGACAAATCGGCTGGCGATGTAAAGCTGACCGCCAGAATGGGTACGTCACCGCCTAAACCGTGTGCCCAGAGGGCTGACTGACCCAACTGATTCGCCTCGATGGCGCGCTTGCGCGCAGAAGGTAATGCGCTTGGCCGCAGCAAGTGTGCCGCAATTCGCTGTGCGTCAATGCTCTGCTTGACTGAAAGATGCGCGTGGCGCAAGTCGATTTGCGCACGCACCCAGGCGAGTTGGAATGCACGCTCGGCCTGGCGCGCCTCCCGCAACGCCGAGGCCGCAGCAAACGCATGTTCGCGCGCGTTGGCGACACTCGTCAGTGCGTAGAGCACGGCGCTTTCCCCCGGTCCAAGATGCAGGCGACGGCGGATGACGAATGCGGGATCCGCCACCGAGCCAGTTGTCCCAGCGAGCCGCCCGGCGAGCCCTTGCGGTGTGTCGAGCCCATTGCCGCGACCGATGAACGCTGCCCGATCCGTCTCGAACTCATATGGCTCACTCTCGCGTTCCACCGCATACAAGGTATGAACAGCCCACACCTCGTCATCTTGGTCCGAACGACGGCGTCGCTTGGCAAACAAAAAGCCTGTTTGCTCATCGTGTCCGGTCTCGACAAATAGTTTCGCGAAGGCTGGATGAGCCAAATCCGCGGCTGGATCGGTAAGGCACAATTCGACGAACGACGTCACTTCCAACGTGCGCGGCCGCTCACTCGTGTTTTTTAATTCGAGGCGGCGCAATTCGACATCCTGTTCAGGTACGATTACGACCTCCAGCTTGCTTTCAATGTCCGCGACACAGCGCTGAAATTGCGACTTATCCGGGCGGAAACACACGTCGATGGGACCGCCCAGGACAGCCGGATAGGCGGTCGCACTCCAGGCGAGCTCGCTGTCGACATCGTGGATATACATGACCGGTCCGCTCAATTGAAGATGTCGATCTTCTCGCCAGCGCGTCACGGCGATCCCCCGCCAACGCAGGCTGCTCTCTCCGCGCGCCGTCGTTACGACCGCCAGCGATCCATTTGCCAAGGCGTTGACTTCCCAGCCATCTGCTTCCGTAAGGCGGCGTTCACCATCCTGCAGCGGCTGATCGAAATTCGGCAGGTACACGGAATTGGCTGGCCGTTCCAACAACGCCACCTTGCGCGGTATCCTCTCCTGCAGAATATAATCGGTTGCTTGTACTTCGGGTACTGCGTGGAACCGCCGGATCATCACATCATCTAGCAATGCGTTTGTGATCGCGAGCATACCCATGCCTTGGTGATGCGCCATAAAGCTTTGAATCACTTCGAATGTCCGCCCAGGGGGCATGCGCTCTGGTGTAAAATCGACCGCCTCATAGTACCCATACGCGCCTTTTGCACCAAGCTTGGCAAACTGCCGCAAGGATTGCAGGCTTGCCTCAGGCGCTAACGGCAACGCGAGCAGCGCAGCATATGGCGCCACCACCAACTGCCGCTCCAATCCCCTGTCCAGTCCCAAACCCGGCACACCAAAGGCCCGGTATTGGTAGTTCAATTGATAGTCGAACGCATAATACCCGCTTTCCGATATGCCAAGAGGTACTCTGCGCGCATCTGCGTACGACTGCTGGCGGCGAATGACCCCTTGATAGGTATATGCCCAAATCGTGTTGCGATCGTGCCGCATAATGAGACTCGGCATGAGGTACTCAAACATGGTTCCGGACCACGACAACAACGTACGCCACCCATTGGCCATCGTCATCGTGCGACTGAGTGTGAACCAGTGCGAGACCGGTATCTGTCCTAGCGCGATCGCGACAAAGCTCGCCTGCCGAGCCTCGGATGCCAGAAGATCGTACAGGATGGACTCTCTTTCGTTGCGATCGACGTGAAAGCCAAGTGCAAACAGCCGTTCCGCCGGACTGTAGAGCGGGCGAAAATCGGTGTCTTCGACGATCCGCCAGACCGCTTTGCGCAAAGCGTGCAATCGTTCGTGAAAAACGGTTTCCGACTCCGCCCATTCGGCGAGCGCCTGATAGACGACAATCAAGCTTGCCACGAAGTTGCCAGAATCGACGGTCGACACGTAGCGGGGCGGCAAGGGAGCCTTGCTTTGCGTGTCGTACCAGTTGTACAGGTGACCGTGCCACGTCTCCAATGATGCAATCGAACGTAATGCGGATTCCAGCCGACCGACCATGGTCCCGGTGTCGATGATCTGCAGATCGCGTGCAGCGACGACACACATCAGGTACAGCCCGATGTTGGTGGGCGACGTGCGATGCGCAATGCGCTCGACTGGCTCAAATTGAACGTTGTCTGGAGGTAGCCAGTTGTCGTCTGCCGTCACGTAACGCTCATAAAACGACCAGATTTCTTTGGCCAACTCACGCAATTCGTCGGCATGCTGTGCGATGCGCTCTGAACGGTTGTCCATTTGCGGCTTGCGGCTAAGCCAGGCGGCGAGTAGATGCCCGGGAAGCCACGCACAAAGCAAAACCACGGCCAATGTCAATCGGCCCAGGGTGGGTTGCCAAAGTGCGGTTATGCAACAAAGTACCGTCAACCCATACCCGACCGGCGCATACAACAGCGTGTGGCTGCGCCATCGCCCACGCTCCATGTGGGCAGAAGGAACCCACTCGAGCAGTTTGCGACGACTGATACACATGCGATAGAGTGCGCGCGCCACGGCGTCGATGTTTACCGCGGTCGTCCACGGCAACAGCGCAAACTGTACGAAGTTTTGCCCGCAGGTAAACGCCGCTGGCCGCCAATTGGGCGGAGCACTTGTCACGGTTGCCTCCAGTCCGCGAAGAAATGGTGCAAACAGCGATACCAATACGACGCTACCCCATGCCCACGCCGGGCCGGGTAACACGCCTCCAACCGCGAGCCACAATACGGCAAACAAGGCCGGCGGCAGTAAGCTACGGCGCGCGTGATCGACAATTTGCCAGCGAGTCAGCCCACACAAATCGACTTTGCGACGCTGGCCACCGCGATCCCGGCAGATGCGACGCAACCAATATAACAGTTGCCAATCTCCACGAATCCAGCGATGCGCACGCCGTTGGTGTGCATACACGGTCGCTGGCTGATCCTCGACAACTTCGATGTCGGCCACGAGTCCGGCGCGCAAAAAGCCACCTTCTAGAATGTCGTGACTCAGTACGCGATTGTCCGGAATGCGATCGACAAGCGCGTGGTAAAACGCGTCGACGGCAAACACGCCCTTGCCGACGAACAGTGCTTGACCGAACCAATCCTGATATGGATTTGCCACCGCAAAAGCGTACGGATCGATGCCAGTTTCACCGGACCAGAGGGCTGCAAAACGTGATCTTTGTGTCGACGCATGGCTCACGCTCACAGCCGGTTGCAATACGCCGTAACCCGCTTCGACGCGGGTGCCATCGCGATTGAGTCGAGGGCGGTTGTAGGGCAAATGGATGGTACCTACCATGCGGTTGACGACCCCAATGGGTAACTTGGTGTCGAGATCCACCGTAAACACGTAGCGCACAGCTCCGAGTATGGATGTATCGCCCAAGACGGTCGTGAAATTTGTGTCCCGTTTGCCTCGCAACAACTCGACAAACTCCACAAGCTTGCCGCGCTTGCGCTCCCAACCCATATACACTCGGTCGACAGGATTCCATGTGCGATCGCGATGGAACAAATAAAAACGATGCTGCCCGTATTCCTTCTGCAACGCCGCAATTCGTTCTATGGCACGTTCCAATAGCTCGCGATCCGTTTCGCACGTCCGCGACGAAGCGTCCGGATAATCGGCGAGGATCGCAAAATGGATATAATCCCCGCGGTTGGCCAAGTGGTGCACGAGTAGCTGGTTCACCGCATCATCCACGTCCTCGACACTCGACCAAATGACGGGCATTACGACCATGGTCCGAGCTTCTTCGGGCAGGCCTTCGGAAAAGTCATATCGCAATAACGGCACGGGTCGAACACAGCGCACAATCACCTCGTGCACCAATACGACAACCCACTCGCTGACCGGCAACAAGAGTGCCGCAATCACTGCACAAATGGACGCAATAGGCAGTGAGAAGCCGCCTGTCAACCAATTGGATACAACGGCAAGCAGTGCAATGAACAAAACGCCAGCGCCTGCGAGATAAGACAAGAGTGGCCTTTGCCTCGCTGCTAATTCCGGCAATCGCCGCGGCTTGATGTGCTGTGCCAATGCGCGGCGAAGCGTTGCGAGGCCGTGAGCATCCACAAGATAATGCCCAAAAAACGCTTCTCGATCCGCCTGGCCTTGGCTAATTGCACCTTCCGCAAGGCGCACGGATGTTTCAGCGATCAGCGCTTCCGGAATGCGAAGTCGTTCCGCTAGGCGCACGACGCGCTCGCGCAACACGTCCTGGCTGTTGGCATCTAGGCGAGGATAATCTCCGGTCGGATCGCACATAAAAATCTGATCAACGCGACAAATGCGCGAGAAAATGGATCGCCATGCAAGGCGTTCGAGGCGGTGTAAACTTTGCACTAAATTTCCGCAGCGAACCTGCAATTCAGCTTGTAGCTGATGTTCCAACGAAACAATGCGTTCCAGGCTCTCTGAGTTGTTTTCGATATGTAAGGTCAGCCATTCGCGCACGACCTGAATATCTGGTTCCCACTCGCTCAAATGATGCACAAAATGAACAAGCTCGACAGGGGAGAGTGGCCTGCCCCCCGTGCGGCGCTCCAGGAGACGCCGAACTTTTTGCTCGTCAGGCCCGGTTTTCCCCACGTCGTCCAACAAGCGCTCAATGTCATGACACACTTCATGTCGTCGCCTGACTTCCGCCATGCTGGCTGCTAGTCTTTCAATGATTGCGACACGCAAGGCGTTGGGCAAGGTTGCGCATTCAACGGCTGTCAGTACTGCTACTTCCTGAAAGGCCTGAATGTAGACGACAAATGTGTGTTCGTCGTAACGGCCATCGACACTATCTAAGTAATCGTCGCACAGAGCCAATACGCGCAGCCGCCCGGCCCCATGTAAATGCGGCAATCGACATAGCGTCTTACGGGGCCATTCGCGCTCCGCTACCTGTGCCTGCATCTCAATGAAAGCGACGTGATCGAGCAGCCAATCTTCAGCGGGTTGCGCACAAGCTGAGCGCTTCTGCTCAAGCAAGGATGCGAATGACCGCAGTTGGGCGACTTGACGACGTACGTCTGGCCATAGCTGTGCGCCCTTGTTGCGCGATCGGTCGATTTCATCGGTCAAGGCAAACTCGTGTGCACGCACTTGCAACTCTGTATCTGTAAGAATCATAAGTCCTCCTGGAGTTGCGGAAAGGATTTGCGGATCGCAAACCGCGACACCGACCCATGTTCAGGTGAGAACACGGACAGCATATGTAAACATTCCCTTTTACAGCCTTGTTTATAAATCCATCCGGCAAACCCCAAGCTAACGCGTGATCGTGTTAAAATAGGAATAGGTGACATGGACTCCATAGAAAGCGCTTACGATTAAAGGCGCCTCGATTCTCTGACGTCTCAGGCAAACGATAGGAGGGTGACTAGTGAATCAAGGGATCTTGGGGACGAAAGTCATTGCCCAAATTGGAATTCTCGTTCACGACATTGAAGCGACCAGCAAGGCTTATGCCGAGATGCTTGGCGTGGAGGTGCCGACCTGGAACTGGACGGACACGGTTGATATGGCGAAGACAGAGTACTTAGGCCAACCGACCGAGGCACGCGCAAAACTCGCATTCTTCAACCTTGGTGGGCTGCAGTTGGAACTCATTGAGCCAGACCACAACCCTAGTACTTGGCGCGAGTGCCTTGACCGCAACGGCGAAGGTCCCCACCATATTGCCTTTTTGGTAAACGGCGTGAAGCAGGTTGTCAAACGCTTGGAAGACCGCGGCATGCCTGTACTTCAACGCGGCGAATACACAGGTGGCCGCTATGCTTACATCGACGCAGAGCGCGACTTGAAAGTGATCCTGGAACTGCTAGAGAACGACTGAGCACCAACAGTCTGAACCATGTCGGCTTTGCGTCGTATAACGACGTCCATCAACCTCGTAGAAAGGGCGGTGCGCCAATGTCTTTTGCATATATCAAGGGAATGACGTGGGGATGGGTCGGTCACGCTGATACTTGGGACACACCCGAAGCGGAACACTCGATGCGCGAGATGGCGAAACTCGGGATCAATTGGACGGCCATCGCATTTCAAGGTCTACAATCTGATCCGCATGCGACCACCATTCGCTTTAACGAGCCGCCGATGGTCAGCGACAAAGAAGTGACCGCCGCCATTGACCGAGCACACGCAATGGGACTTAAAGTTTGTCTGAAGCCAGTCGTTAACTGCGCGGATGGCACCTGGCGCGCTCATATTGATTTTCCAGATGATGCGCAAGGTAACGAGCCGTCGTGGAGCGCTTGGTTCGCCAGTTATAGCGAGTTTATCCTGCACTATGCGCACATCGCGGAGACGACAGCATGCGAGATGTTCTGCATTGGTTGCGAAATGGTGGCGGCGGATCGCAGAGCCAACGAATGGCGGTCCCTTATCGAGCGCGTGCGGGAAGTTTATCACGGCCCCATCACATACAATTGTAACCACCATCAAGAGGAGAAGGTTACCTGGTGGGACGCGGTCGATCTCGTCTCCACGAGCGCCTATTATCCGGAAACCGAGTGGAAAGAGCGAGTTCCTGTCCTGCGCGCATTCGCCCAAAGCGTGGGCAAACCCGTGTTCTTCATGGAAGTTGGCTGTCCAAGCCGCAAAGGCTCAGCACAAAAGCCTTACGATTGGACACACCCAGGCGCAGTCGATCTCGAAGAACAGGCCCAGTTCTATCAGACGATGTTTGACGCCATGGAAAACGAGTCTTGGTTCTATGGATTCATGTTGTGGGATTGGCCAAGTCGCCTCTACCCACGCGAGGAAGCTGCCCACAATCGGGATTACTGCATGTATGGGAAACCTGCCGAAGACATCATCCGGTCGTTTTACGCATCTCGATAAAATTCCAAGCAGGGTTCACCCTGACCCGTTCGCATGTCGACGGCTCGCCGCTGCTGAAGCATGGCGAGCCGCGCCAACGGCGGCCTCCTCACGTTCTTGCGACCACGATAAGCGCATATCAAACCGACGTTCAACTCTCCGAGCCAGGTGTGGGTTATTGCGCAATCCGTTGCCCGCCCCCACAATCCGCGATACCCTGCTTCGTATGTTCGGTGGAAGCGTAGCCCAGTAATCGTAGAGTTCCTCGACGACGCCATCCAGCGTCGCGATCATAAAGTCGACAGGCGTGAAGTTATTCGCGGTCATGTTCTCCATCCGCGCTTTGTCTGTCTCATCGTCTCGCGTGCCATAAAAAGTTGGCCGGAAACGAAGTGTGCTCTCCGTTTTTCCCACTTGTTCCGCAATCGTCAAAGCCCTGTCCATGGCGGCATAAAGCGATGAAGGCGACTGAAAGCCAAACATGTCAATGACTTGGCGAAAAAACGACGCCAAAAGCGCATATGCCTGACCTCCGGCCAAAGTGGCACCGACCAGCAATCCACCCCCGCCAGGAAATGGACGCCATTCCCAGCCTGGAACGGTTTCCCCGACATCCACTCGAACAGATAGCTGCGCACCCGTTCCAACATTGATTAACACGCAGTCGTCACGATTACCCACCGCGCCGACATAGCTCGCTTGGTTATCGCCAATCGCCGGGTAGACAGGAATCCCGCGAAAATGACCCAGGGGCCGCCCCGCGTTGGAACATCTGGGCAATATCGAGCAATCGATCCCTGCGCGCTCCAATGCTGCGTCGCGAAAAGACAACGCCGACACGTCAAAACCACCGAGACTCGCCGCCATCGATGGATCGAGAATCGGACTCGCCGTCCTCGTCAGCAGCAAAGCGACGGCATCTGCAAGCGTGCATAGTTTGGCGGCCGTACGCGGCACTTGCCCCTGCACGACATGATAAAAATGTGTAGCCAGCCCATAGCCCGTTGGTACAGTTTGTCCCAACTCCGCTGAAAGTGCTGCACTATAGGTCATGCCGTCTCGATAACGTGCGCCAGCGCGTCCGTCTTGCCACGTGTACAACGGGCTGACCATCTCACCTTGTTCGTCGACATAGACGATACCGTGCATTTGCCCCGTTATACCGATGGCTTCGACGTCATCATAGCGCGCCACGAGTCGATCGACGATGGCCTCTGCCAGCTTGGCAATCCCCCTTCCGTCTTGCAACTTGGCAAATGGCTCGCGGGCAGAGAGAGCAGCTCCATGTACTTGTGTTTCGAGCGCTATAACCCTGTCGAGATCCGAATCCCAGACACAAGCGCCAATCGACGTCGTGCCTAGGTCAAGCCCAATGGTTTTCATCCAACGCGCATCCTTTCCAAGGGATAACATGGCCGAAGTTTGCAGAACGTTAACGTTGATGAGCGTACCACGCCCAAACAGGAGGTGGGTAGATGGCAAGCGAAACTCGTAAACCACAAGTGGATAGAAAGTCAGGGGATGAAACCAAACTGGCACCGGGACTTGACGGTGTGGAAGGCTTGAATCGCGATGCAACCCAAGCCGAAGTTGCACGCGGCGAAGCAACCCGCGTCGTCAAACTGGAATACGACGAATATGATCCGAGCGAGTCTTAACGCGTCGTTCCGAAAAGGGGATGCTTCCCCTTTTCGGACGTGCACGCAATGAAAATTATCAATGAAAGAATGACAGACGTACACCATCCTCGTCAAATCCGACGGGCCATGGCATAGGACGTTCGCAACGCGTAGTCATCTCGTAATGGCGTCCGCTCGTCGATGACACGTGGATGCCCTCCATAATTTCAAGCACATGCAAGGCAAGTTCGCCGTTTGCCCGATGCGGGCGCCCTGTTTTGACCGCATCTGCCATGTCGGCGACCGCTAAGCCACGACGGTTCTCCGAAAATCCGAACAAAGGCGCAACCTCTGTCCACTCTTCAGCACCTTGACGACGCACGCGCAAAGCGCCGCCAAAGTAGTTCGGATCAGGCACCGAGAGCGTGCCTTCTGTCCCGTAAATCTCAATTCTCGGCAATTCCGAGTGCCACACGTCAAACGAGGTGACAATGGTCCCGACCGCACCTTGTTCAAACTGCAACAATCCCGTCACATGCGTTGGCGTTGACACGGGAATGCGTTCGCCAAATCGATTTGGGCCAGTGATCACGCGCTCCGCAAACGTCGTTTGCGCAATCCCGGTCAACTGCCGCACGGGCCCCAACAGGTGTACGAGCGCTGTCAAATAGTACGGTCCCATATCAAACATCGGGCCGCCCCCAGGCTGATAAAAGAAGTCAGGATTGGGATGCCAACGCTCAGGCCCATGGCTCATCATAAACGCCGTCGCGGCTATGGGGCGTCCAATCCAGCCATCGTCAAGTACTTTGCGTGCCGTCTGAAGGTGACTTCCCAAAAACGTGTCCGGAGCCGCACCGATGCGCAGACCACGGCTGATTGCAAGTTGAACCAAGGCCTTGCCTTCCTCCGTATTCAAGGCCAGCGGCTTTTCCGAATGCACATGCTTGCCTGCAAGCAGGGCCCGACGAGCAATGTCCGCATGGGCGTTTGGGATCGTCAAATTGATGACAATCTCGACCTCGGGATCACTCAACAACTCGTCGACCGAGCACGCCTTCGGCACCCCAAACTGAGCCGCTCTGCTCCGCGCGCGCTCCAAATCAATATCGGCGCAGGCGACGACGTCCATCCCAAACGTCTGACAATTTTTTAAATAGATTTCGCTGATCACGCCACAACCAATCACACCAACTTTAACTTGTGCCATATTGTCACCGTCCTCATCCTCATTATACCGCTTTAAGCAATCGCTTTCATATGTTTACGCCGATTGGATGGCGCCAGTCGCTCGCCGATCAAACTTTGCGCAACCTCATTGTGACACTCTGATAATCTCCATCCATCAAGGGCATGTTCATGCCAACACGCATGAGCAACTCTCCTAGATAGACTTCCCCGGTCTCCTCGATTCGATAGTATGTCGATTCCCGCAGGCCCCGGAGGCGCAAGCGCCTGACTGGCTGCAGCGGATCGGGAAACACGCGAAAATACGCCATATAAGCCTCGTCCTGCTGTGCAGAGACGAACATCCACGCCGTTTCGTTTCCTTCAAAAGGGCTCAGCAGACGATAAAAATCGCCAAACTGCACCAGACTGCGGATGGACTTGTAGGCTGCCACTTGCTGTTTGGCCAATTCCCTTTCTTCCGCCGTGAACCTAGACAAATCGAGTTCGTAGCCGAAATTCCCAGACATAGCAACATGACCGCGAAACGATAAAGGCGTTAGCCGATGCATCTGATGGTTCGGCACGGCAGAGACGTGCGCACCCATACTGCTCGCTGGATACACAATGCTGGTCCCATATTGAATTTTGAGCCGCGAGACCGCATCCGTGTTGTCGCTCGTCCATGTCTGTGGCATGTAGTACAGCATGCCAGGGTCAAATCGCCCGCCACCTGATGCACAACTTTCAAACAAGACGTCGGGGAACGCCGTTGTGATGCGTTCGAGTACGTCGTACAACCCCAGCATATAGCGATGTGCCGTTTCGCGCTGACGCTCCGGTGGCAAGGTAGCCGACCCAACCTCGGTCATCGGCCTGTTCATGTCCCACTTCACATAGCGGATGGGTGCGCTATGGAGCACATTGGATACCGCCTCGACAATAAAATCACAGACGTCGGGACGCGATAGATCCAAGGTCAACTGGTTGCGGCGCTCGGAGCGCGGCCGCTCCGCGACGTGTAAGCACCAGTCCGGGTGTTGGCGATACAAGTCGCTGTCCGGAGAGACCATTTCGGGTTCCATCCAGATGCCAAATTGCATTCCACAAGCCTCGACGCGCTTGGCGACATCTGCAAGTCCTCCAGGCAACTTGCGAGGATCCGGATACCAGTCACCAAGCGAACAGTTGTCGCTGTCACGCTTGCCAAACCACCCGTCATCGAGCACAAATAGTTCCACACCCAATTCACTGCCAGCCTTAGCGATCTCGACAAGCTTGTCGGCGTCAAAGTTGAAGTACGTTGCCTCCCAATTGTTCACAAGCACCGGTCTCGGTTCGTCCCGATAGCGACCACGAGCAAGGCGCGTTCGGTACAACCGATGATAAGTCCGCGACATCTCACCGATCCCTCTGTCAGAATAGACCAACACGGCCTCGGGTGACTGAAACGACGCACCTGGTTCAAGCAACCATGAAAAATCATCGGGATGGATGCCTATTTGTACACGGACGCTCTGGCGCATCGGTTCAACTTCTGCCTTCGCGAGAAAATTGCCACTGTAGACGAGGCTGAATCCATACACATCGCCATGTTCTTCGTCCGCTCTCGGAGCAACCAAGGCGATAAACGGATTGTGTTTGTGTCCGCTCATACCGGAACGGCTGTACACCGATTGCTCGCCCGGGATAAGCTGTCTGAGCTCCACAAATCGCTCGCGAATCCACGCCCCGGAGAGTTGCAAAAACGCATAATCGGCTCCCGCCATGTCAATGGAGGCAGAAAGCGCGCGCTGAAGCTGAAATGTCTCATCGCTATTGTTGATGAAAGTGGCCGACCGCGCTATAGCACTGTGCTGTGCAAACGCCGTGTAGCGCAGAATGACACGCAAACGCAACACTGGATCCAGCAACTCAATTTCTAGCGTCTCCGCTTCTTCATCCGACTCGACGTATGTAGCCGGGAGTCCTGGCAACTTTGGCTTGCCAGGGACAATTCGATGACCCACATAGGTTAAGCAACTAGCGATGCTACCATCAAAACGCTGCACCACGTAGGCAGGTGAACGATGATCGCCCATTCCGAATGCAGGAAATTCGTGAGGCCATGTCCCGACATCAGCATTCGCAGGTTGCACAGGCCCGGTTGGCGACCCTCGATGGATCTGCAGAAGACCTCGGAAAGCCCCTGCATCTTGAATCTCCTGTCCCCAGTATAAGTGTAACAAGGTTCCTTCCGACGAAACCGCCATCACGTAACTTGTGCCCTTTGCCTGCACGTGAAAGATACGGCGTTCCTCGTCATAGTGAATGGTCATGCCAGATCCTCCTTGCTGCCACTCTGTTTCGACTCTTGGTAACCTCAATATTCAGCAATGGTCCCCTTAAGAAAGCACTTACCAAGACACTGATGCTAGTTTAATACACAAGGGGCTAAATAGTATTGGTGGTTTTTCAAACAAGTTGCCGCCTGAAAGCTCGTTCCGAATAACCAAACAAAGAGGATTTGGATAGCGAGAGGAAATTCCACAACCAAGTGTCGAATCGTATATCAGATGTGAAAAGGATTACCTGGAGGTAGCAGTATTGGCGGACACCCTTGAAGTATGGATTGTCAACGCGTATCGTGGCTCCGAGACAGTCAATTTTCTGCAAGAACAATTGCGCCCCTTTTTGTCTGCTCATCCGTCGATACGGATCGAATGGCGTCTGTTGACATTTGCCAATGCGCTTACGGAATATGTTCGAGCCTACAAGCAGGGAACGCCCCCCGATGTATTCGAATTCGGCACAACTTGGTTACCTACGCTCGCGCGATTACATATGTTATCCACGGTTCCCTCCGGCATAATGTCCTCCCGGCCGATAGCGCCTTATTTGGCAACGGCCTCCCGGTACGACGAGCGCGTGTACGGCGTCCCCTGGACGGCCGACACCACTTGTTTCATGGCCCGCAAGGATATCATCAAGCAGTTTGCCATAGACCCTATGCGTCCACTTAGTTGGGATCAGTTTCGCCACATTTGCCGCAAAATTGCGGAAAACCGTTTATACGGATGCCAGGACGGGCGGGCTCCACGTCCGATTTATTTCTCATGTCGGCCGGAACGCGTGACATTGCACCGCATGTCTCCGTGGCTCTGGTCTGGTGGCTTTGAGTATCCACGGTTGCACGAGAAACCCATTTCAATCATGACGTCGCCTAGATTGCAAAGCACCTTAGAGTATATCGATGAACTGATGCACATCAGCGGATCGACGACCGAGGAGGCGCGGATGAGCAACTACGAAGGGAATCTCTCGTTCTTCTTGTATGGTCATACCGCCTTCCACATGACAAGCTTGTTTGAGGCGATTCGCAACGTAGTATCTGGTCCCGAGCCAACCGTCAATTCTATCCCTACGCAAGTGATTGCGATGCCATGTGGTCCGTCGGGATCGATTCCATACGGAGGCGGATCCATGCTTGGCGTCTCCACTGCAACAAAGAACCAAGATGCGGCTTGGGAACTGGTGGAGGCCCTGCAAGCGCCCACGCTTGTCGCCGCATGGACGAGCTGGATTTATTCGTTACCTGCGATCGAGTGCGATTTTTGGGAGCGCTACTTACAAAGTCCCGATATTCAAGTGTTGTATGCCAACATGCAGCGAGCCCGAACCTATCCTATGCATCCAATGTGGGGATCCCTCGAGCGCCGATTGGCCGTTGGGCTAAGCGAACTCATGTGGCACCTAGTTGAATTCGGAAAAAATACTGAGACCTTCGCCCGCGCGGTACGTATTGACAAGGAAATCAACGAAATTCTCAGTTTGTATTGGGAGGTGGAGATATGAACGTCGAGCGCACGCTTGCCACGATGGGCTATCGTATGGCTGACCTTCTCTATGACGGCGAAGCATCTGACGAAACGCTGCGGCGGGCGTTCCAAACGATGTGGACTCAATTCCCATATGCTGCTCGCATTCAGCAGGTTAGCTGTTTCATCCTCGATGTCGATGGCATGTATCGCAGCGTCGTCGATATTCAAAACGGACAACTATACCTAGAGTCAAACTACATGTCCGAAGACCAAGTTGCATCGGTTCTCGGCGGCCATCAGGACATCGTGCGCAGGCATCGAAGCGGTCGTTACGAAATCTGGATTCCTGTGACATCCGACAAGTTGCTTGGATTTGTGACAATTGCGGCACAATCCACTTTGCCTGAGCTGACCCTGGCGGCCCTCACTGCGTTCCAGCAGACCATTTCACTTGGCATTCGCCATTATCTCACCTATCGTCCGCTTAAGGAGCGCCTATCTTTCTTGCAATCATTGACCGATTTATCGCGACTCATCACGGTTTCCGACAATACGGAGGCCATCTTGCTCAATCTGGTTCGAGCTGGGGTCAACCTACTAGGGTTTGACCGTGCCACATTGTTTGTATTTAATACAGAAGGTACCTCCATTGAACGAACGATCTACGCCGCGGTAGGATCCGCGCCGATTGAATTGCATCAAACCCCACCCCTCCCGCCGTTCGGCGACGAACCTATGGAACTGCCGAACCTCGAGGCGGTATGGGTACCCATTACAGCGCATGGACAACGGCTGGCGGCCTTACTACTTGACAACGTCTATTCGCTGGATAGGCCTCCACAAGATGCACTTCAAGCCGTGATCGAACTCGGAACACAAGTCGGTTTGGCCCTCCAGAAAAGCCGATTGATCGAAACATTGAACGAAAAGGCGACCAAGGACGACCTAACCGGGTTGCACCGCGTCGACTACTTTTACGATTCTGCAAATGCTCAATTGGCTCGCCATACCTCTCTCGGCATCCCGTGCAGCCTTATCATGCTCGATATCGACTCATTCAAAGAAATCAATGATTCGCATGGCCATCCTGCAGGCGATGCCGTGTTGGTACAAACGGCACAGATTATCCGCCGCACCATTCCGTCTAACGCAATTGCGGGACGCATTGGTGGAGATGAGTTTGTCGTGCTCGCGCCTGGCGCGAATGCCGCCGTGGGAGAAGCTGTCGGCAAAGCCATTCTCCACGCATTGGCTTCGCCGTCAGGAGTCCTCTTGCCCGGCGGCCGTCCTTTGACTGCGTCGATTGGCGTTGCGGTTTCCCCAAGCGATGGCGTGACGGTGAGCGAACTGATCCAGGCCGCGGACAAGGCGATGTATTACTCCAAGCGATGCGGTAAGGCGCGTGTCAGTGTTGCCAAGAGATAGCGGATCGTTCCCGGCGCTATTTCGCGTGCAATCTGCTATCCAATGCGCTAGGATCAGTTGGGAGTTGAAAGAAACATGCGTAAACTACATCTGGCCATTGCATCATTTGTGACAGCCGCCTTGGCCATCCTCGTAACTGCCGAGCCCACTGCGCGTACGCCTGCTGGTGCATCGCTGACCAACGTCTCGCAGCACCTTTCGTCCGTGCGCGTGATGGCAATTGGAGGATCTATCGCCCACGGGTGGGATGATACGCCTTCCTTAGGAGGATACTTGGCACGAACATTTCGATCCTTGTCACAGAATCAAACGACGTATGTGTTTACCAACGAATCATCTGAAGGCAAAGGACCTTCCTACTATGTGACGCGCATGAACGCACTTTTGGCGAAGGACAAACCGAATCTCGTCGTCATCTCATTTGGCATGCTCAACGACTTATTTGACCACCATCCAATATCCGAAATCAACCAGGACGTGGTGGCGGAAGTTCGCGATGCATTGGCCCACGACGCCCAGGTCGTTCTCGTCACGCCGCCAGTGGTCGGTGCATCATACGTCGAATTTAAGACGCAAGAAGGTCCGACCCTCACCTCTGAAATTCGGGCCGTCGAAGCGCTGCGCAATCCGAATGTGCATGTCGTCGACTTGTTTTCGCAGATGAAAACCTATCTCCGCGAACATCATCAAACGTGGGAGATGTATGCCGCCGACGGTTGGCATCCAAACGCTGCCGGCCATGCCTTAGCAGCTTCCATCCTAACGGCTGACCTGAAACACGACCGCTGGCTCAATCAAACGCCAATCCCGCCTCAAGCATAATCTCGTAATTTGCGAAAGTCTGCTTGCAATCCGTGTACGTCATATGGGTGTTTCATGTCGAAAGCATACGGGGATGGCCCCTCCTGAATGAGATAATCCATGCGACGAGCTCCTTCATCGACAATGGCACGCTCGTCATCAGGATAAGCGTCGTCATCGAACCACCATAACACATCGTAGACGGCTCTCCCGTTAGGCATCTTCTCATACGCGTCTGGCAGCTCCCGCATCGCACGGCGATGAAGGTGCGTTTTATACGTAAAATGAAAGACAGACTCGAGATCCCGCCACACAGTCATCGTATAAGTTAGGAAACCGCTTTCAACGGGGATGTCGGGTGTCGTCGGGCGATAGCCAGCAGGCATTGCAACGCGCAAAAGGCCTGATTCCTCCTGAACCTTCGCCAAAAGTGTCTCGCGAATGAACTGATGGTGGTTAGCCAGAAGTGGGGACTGTTCACTGATAAAGCCGACCGTATAGACGCCGAGACGATACCCCATAACTCATTCCTCCCAGATGTCCAATATTGCCGCCAGTCCGAAGACGCCCCGGCCGCCGCCCATAAGGCGGCGACAGGTTCCAACCATATGACGAATCCCCGCCGATTATGCTCGAAACAGCCTATTGACAGTGTTATTCCGCGAAGCGCTTGATCTCGTCGCGCCAATGATAGATCGGCTGCCACCCCAGCAATTCTTTGGCCTTGCGATTCGAAAGTAACGTTTCATAACTATCGAGATCGCCCCGTATGTCCTCCACGTCTGGATACGTTGCTTGCAAGAGTTCACGATTGGTCATGTCCATGCTTGACCAATCTGCCGCGATGTTCAATTTTACGGACCCTAGGCCGTCCTTCTCGATGGCGAGCCGATACGCCTTCGCAGCGTCCCGGGCATCGATGTACGACCATAGAATCGTCTTGCGAACCTCGGGATCCTTTAAAAAGCTTGGGAAGTTTTGATACATATCAGGCGTAATCACGTTGCCCATACGGAAAGAAACCACTTGCATGCCGGTCCGACGATGAAACATGTCTGCGGTCAGCTCATTGACAACCTTCGACAACCCATACGCATCCTGGGGCAGTTGCGGATGGTCTTCGTCAATCGGCAGGTAAGCTGGTGAAAACAGGTGCCTCGCAAAAACCAAACCATACGACGATTCGCTCGATGTGATCACGGCTTTCTGAATACCGAGTGCAGCCGCAGCTTCAAGCACGTTGTATGTGCTTACGACATTCGTTGTAAACGTCGCGGCATCCGGACGAATACCAACGCGCGGAATGGCTGCGACATGCACCAGCGCATCGGTACCCTGCAACACGTCAAATGCTTCCCCGAGGTTTGTCAAATCGGCCAACAACGTGGGACATAGCGGGTCATTTGGATACCGTGTATCGACGTTGAGTACATCGTATCCGGCTTCCACAAATTCGCGAACGACCCACGGCCCAAGTAGACCACTGCCTCCTGTGACAACGACTTTCATGAGCAGACATCATCTCCTGTTAAGTGGTAAACAGACCATAGTAAGCATCTTCATTGTACACCCAAGTTGCGAATCGAACAGCATTCGTGCATCAAAAGGCCGAATTCAGGGGACGATGCCAAACGAGTACACATCACGCTGAAAAAAGCCAGACACGCGGATTAACCATACAGGTTCACGAAGGAGGATGTTCTCGTGGAACATTTCGAGGAGCAATTGACGCGCATTCGCGACCGATCCGAATCCCTAAACGCGGCTTCTCACTTTGTCACGAGCCAAACCGAAGTCAAAGAAAACCTTGTTCGGCTGTTCAACGAAATCGCCAGAACATTGCATGAGTCCGATCCGAATCTCGAAGCGAAAGTCATTACGACAAAGGATGTGGAATTGGCAGTTGCCTTTTTGAACTCCCATTTTTATTCGCCACGCTGCAAAGTCACGGCCAAGTACGACGGAGACAACATCGACGTACGGGCGATCGACGAGTTCTGGAAGCAGTCTCCAAACGCAAACGGACTGTGGGGAGATTGGATAGACGAGCAAATCATCTATCAAGGACCGTTTTCTGATGGACAGATCCGCAACGCCATGGAAAAAACAGTTCTTGCTTGGTATAAGCGCCTCAAGGAAAACGGGGATCCTGGCCTGGCGCCGCAATGACGGCGACAGGCCACATCACCGATACGTTCGTGGCATTCCAGATAGTCGAATCGACAGTCCGCCATGCCATCATAAAGAATCCTATCCTTCGATGCGAATCACTTGACTGACACGACCAGCTCGCGGGCCGGCAAAGGACACAGTCAACTCTGTGCCCGCTGCCGCCCGAATCAGCCATTCTGCATATCCGCGCTGTTGCGCAGGCGGTGCGTAGCGGCTGCGCACGCCGTACCCATCTAGGTGCCCAACGGACTGCGGCGAAGCTCCAGCGATCATTTCGTAAGATCCGCTCAACTCCGCGCGAATCCCTTCAAGAAGCAACTGCTTTCCCTTATCCGTACTTGACGTCGGCAGAAAACCAGCGTTCGCCGCCTCCCCAACAATCCGATACACACCGTCTGCTACGCGATCGCACGATACGCTCGTGATGGTCAACTTCGCTGTGGAAAGACCCAGTTTCGTCAAAAACGCACTGACCTTTTGGCATTCTTCCGGCAATAGGCGCAAAGGCGGATTTTGAATGATAAATTTCGGATCAAGCCCACCGATTTCTACAGGTCCGAAATCCGGGTGGTCAAATGATTTCCAGTCGAAGTATCCCTCTGCACCAAATTCTCTTGTCACGTATGCATACACCTTGCGTTCGTCTTCCAGGATCTCCTCGGGCGATAGCGCGAGCAAGGCGCGCATCCCATATTGGCCGTACCCGCGAGCCCCAGCCCGGCCATCCAGGTCCCAAATTTCAATGGTGAAACTAAGAACGCCGAGGTGATCGTACATCCAGTCGTCAGCCGCACCGGGCATCAGAACCTTCTCATGCCCGGTCGCAAATTTTTCGTAGTTCGATCCAGAGAAATATCCGCTCACCTGTTCCCCGATTTTCGCGACCTGCGTAAACAAAGCGCGATCCACTTCTGAGAGAACCGCATCATCACCCGTCGACGGCTGGCGCAAAATGACCCCGCCTGAAGTATGCAGTGCAGCGTATGCCGAGATATTAGGATGGCGATGGACGAAATCGGCGAGCGCGCGCAACTCTGGTTCCGAGAGCGGATACGGCCCGGCTCCGCGCTGCCCAGTTTCACCAGCCCAACGGATCGGAAAGTTGCGGTTAAAATCCATACCGTGCCGCCGTGCAGCCTTCGCCGTCGGCAACGCAGGCAAGGAACCGGTCTTGGCTACGCGATCGATCCGCCCTTCCGGAAAGACGTGGTAGTACTTGCCGCCGAACTCGCCCGGTCGGCGCGGGCGCATGATGCGCGGATCGACCTCGTCGATCGCGTAGCCGCCGTCTTCAGCAGGTACGCGCATCATGAGCACACGGCCGTCCCCGTCCACATCGTCTTCCACGAATCCATCCGGGGTCTGCGAATGGGGATAAAGATGTGGACTGGAGCGAAAACGAGCTTGCGTCGTCAAATACAGTTCGGCCCCGTCCACAGCAATCCGCGGTATAACATACACCGTATGACTGCGAAGCAATTCTGTCGCCTCTGGATCTTGTCCGTATTGTTCAATACACCATTGAATCCAGTACATGGCTACGGCATTACCCGAAACCTCACCGGCATGAATATTTGCGTCGACGAGCACCGCTGCCTTGTCTTCAGGGTTTCCAAAATCCGCATCAGTGAGCGTTACCGCCGCGATATCCCTACCCTGCCGGCTCTGACCAATGACTTCAACGCGCATCAACTGTGAATTTGCCGCTTCCAGGTGGCGCAATTCAGCCCACATCTCGTCATGCGTCCAATATCGTGCCTGCATATCCCCATCCTCCTAACCCTTGACAGGACTTAATGTTCGACGCTTGAGCTAAGCCCGTACGACGTCGTGTGCAGGGTCAGTCCTGCATTTCGTTCCAGCATCCAGTTGATAGCAAACTCTGTTTGAAACAGCATGACGGCGCGATCGTCCTGGTCCTTGACGACGAGACTGGCATACCTGTCAAACTGTAGTTCATCGATGGGCAGTTCGGTCTCCACCCAACGCGCATAGGCATATGGCAAGCGCAAGAGTTCGACGTCTACCCCGTACTCGACGCGCATGCGATGCTGAAAGACTTCAAACTGCAACTGTCCGACTGCCCCGAGAATCATATCCTCTGTGCGGTTAGCCTGACGAAATACCTGAATTGCTCCCTCTTCGGAAAGCTGTGCAACGCCCTTGTGAAACTGTTTGTACTTTAGTGCGTTGGGCACAGAAACACGGGCAAAATGTTCAGGCGAAAACAGCGGCAGCGGTGGAAAGCGAAACGATCCGCGCTCGCAAAGCGTATCCCCAATGCGAAAATTGCCGGGATCGAAAATGCCAATGATGTCTCCGGCGTATGCTTCGTCTACCGTCTCGCGCTCCTGACCAAAAAACTGTTGCGGCTGGCTCAGGGCAATGCGCTTTCCCGTGCGTACATGTTGCACGCTCATGCCGCGCTCGAAGCGTCCCGAACAAATGCGCACAAACGCCACGCGATCGCGATGCGCGGGGTTCATGTTCGCCTGGATTTTGAAGACAAAGCCACTGAACCGTTCGTCCTCGGGGCGTACGACACCTTGATCCGTCTCGCGCGGCCCTGGCGGCGGCGCGAGTTCGAGAAAAGATCGCAAGAACGACTCGACTCCGAAGTTGGCGATCGCGCTGCCGAAATAGACGGGGGTCAGTTTGCCGAGAGCCACCAGGTCAGGATCGAACGGATCGCCGGCGACATCGAGCAACAGCACATCCTCCTGCAGTCGCTGGTGCAAGGACTCGCCTAAGATGGTAGCAACAGCGGGATCGTCCAAATCCGGCATAGCAATCGAAACCATGTCGTCTGTGCGACTCGTAAAGCGCTCGAAACGCCCTTCATGACGATGATAAATGCCTTGAAAATCTGGCCCCATGCCGATGGGCCAATTCATCGGACAAGAACGTATCCCCAGCACGCGCTCGATCTCTTCGAGCAACTCAAGCGGATCCTTGCCTTGGCGGTCGAGCTTATTGATAAACGTAAAGATGGGAATGCCCCGCATGCGGCACACTTCAAACAACTTGATGGTTTGAGGCTCGACGCCTTTGGCCGCATCAATGAGCATCACAGCGCTATCTGCGGCGGCCAACGTGCGGTAAGTATCCTCACTAAAATCCTCGTGGCCGGGTGTGTCGAGAATGTTGACCCGGCAACCTAGATAATCGAACTGCAACACGGTAGATGTCACTGAAATGCCGCGCTGTTTTTCGATTTCCATCCAGTCAGACGTCGCGTGCCGGCGTGCCTTTTTACCCTTGACCGCGCCAGCCTCGCGAATGGCCCCGCCAAACAACAACAGCTTTTCGGTGAGCGTCGTTTTGCCTGCATCCGGGTGCGAAATGATAGCAAACGTGCGGCGCGTCATGCAGACGGGCGCACTGTGAACATCTGGTTGTGTCATACAGCAACTCCTGTGTGGTTACGGTTTTGTATCAATATTGCCGCCACCATGATCGACACAATGCAAGTGGTCGTCAACAACATCGTGACAGCGCAAAATACCAAAGCAACGCTAAAAAACACAAAATCCGGGGGCCGCAACGATCCACCCAGGGCGCCAACAAAGTTGCATTCATCCCGCCGTCGTCAACGAAAACCTAAAACGGGATGAGGCACGTATGGCTCCTCTAAAAACGCGATTTCTTCCTCGGTCAGCTTCACGTCGAGCGCCGCAACAGCGTCCTCCAGATGGTGCATCTTCGTTGCCCCGACGATGGGCGACGTGACAACCGGTTTCGATAACACCCAAGCAAGGGCGATCTGTGCACGTGGCAATCCACGTCGTTGCGCCACTTCTCGAACGCGTTCGACGATACGCTTGTCGGCATCTGCTGTTTGTGCGTACAAGCTCTTGCCAAACTCATCCATTTCCGATCGCGCAGTCTTGTCGTCCCAATCTCGCGTCAAGCGCCCACGCGCGAGAGGGCTCCACGGGATTACGCCAACCTTCAAATCTTCACACAGAGGCAACATTTCGCGTTCCTCTTCCCGATATAAAAGGTTGAGGTAATTCTGCATCGAAACGAACTGGGTCCAGCCGTGTTTTTCGGCCGTATATTGAGCCTTTAAGAACTGCCACGCGTACATCGAAGAAGCACCGATGTAACGAGCCTTACCGGCCTTTACGACGTCGTGCAAAGCCTCCATCGTCTCCTCGATAGGCGTCGTGTAATCCCAGCGATGAATTTGGTACAAGTCGACGTAATCCGTCCCGAGCCGACGCAGACTGTGATCGATTTCTGCCAGAATCGCCTTGCGTGACAACCCAGCGCCATTTGGCCCTTGGTGCATACGGCCATGCACCTTCGTCGCAATCACAATTTCATCGCGCCTGGCAAAGTCGCGCAAAGCACGACCAACAATCTCTTCGCTGGTCCCGTCCGAATACACGTTGGCAGTATCAAAGAAGTTGATACCTAACTCAATCGCTCGGCGAATAAACGGTCTGCTTTGCTCTTCGCCGAGTACCCAGCGATGGTTGCCGCGTTCCGGCACGCCATAACTCATGCATCCCAAACATATGCGCGAAACTTCGAGCCCTGTGTTGCCAAGCTTCCTGTATTCCACTACTCATGCGCCTCCCTGATTCCTATAACATAAAAGGGCGCCAAGCGCCCTCATATGTGCTGTGATATGAATCCGATTCTATTGAAGGGGTAGAGGACAATATCGGCCTCCCCCACAATGGCCGATCGGCTTACATATTTATGTACCCACATCCGGCTGTCGTCAGAAATCGGCCGATTGTCTCCCAACATGAAATAGTGTCCAGGCGGTACTTTGTACGTGCCTGTTTCTGCACCGTTGGATTTGGCAATATCCGGATTGGTCTGCTGCAACTTCTTGCCGTTGATGTACACCGCGTTTTCCGTCACCGTGACGGTGTCGCCAGGCAATCCAATCACACGTTTTACAAACAGCTCTTTTGGATCATCCGGCCAATGAAACACAACAACTTCCCCGCGGTGTATCGGCCGCAGTTCGGTTGCCAGTTTATTGACGACGACGTACGCAAAGTCGCGCGAACTGGTCGCAGGTATGGTCGGGTACATCGATGCGGACGGGACACGAGCAGGGCTCACAACCCATTGGCGCAATGCCAATGCCAACGCGACGCCCACCGCAATGGGAATCACAATTCCGGTAAACCAGTTTTGCCTCTTCTTCTGCTCCTCCAACCTGCTGCCACATCCTCGCTTGTTCTTTCACCGGCACGCTGCGGTTATGCAACCATACGGCGGCTCATCCAATTATACGATAGATTGTCTGGCTTGACATCCGCATCAATCGACAATGACACGATACGTATCGCCCCGGACGAGCAAAATATCATGGCCAGCGAGCGTCAAATGTGCGCCTTGAGGCGCCAACCACGTCAGCCCTTGCGCGGGTGCCGTCAAGGCGTCGTGTGACATGACGTACACTTGTCCAGCGTGATCGATGGTAATAGCCGACGGGGCGACGGGATGTTGCAGCGTGACGATGGTATGCCAACGGCTGCCGTCGTACGATTTCACGGCAAGAGCCTGCCCTCGTCCATCCAGGCTGGCACAGTAAAGGGTGTTCCCGCGGCCAGCAACGATGGTGACATCGGTGGCGATTTGCTTCATAAACCCTGCCCGCCATTGGTACAAGTGATTGGACACGTCGCTCAGATACAGGGTAAGCGCAGTCGCGCTGTAATAGGCGCGCCGAATGGCGAGATCGCCAAAACTTCGCTCGTACATATGCTCGTTGGTGTCAAACTGAAATACCGTGTTTCCGGCGTCGCTGGCGTAGATGACAAACACGTCGTTTGTATATGTGCTAAAGGCAATTTGACGCAAACTCTCCCCCGCAGGCACATGTAGCTGTGCGATCGCGCGGATGCGCTGATTGAGCACGTCGTCTGTATAAAGAACATTGTCCGCAGTTACCAAAAAAAGCAGCCTATCGCTAATCCAAGTGACATGCACGATAGGCGCGTGCGCCTGCACTCGATCTATGACAACGCCTGACTGTGCGGCAACCACCTGCAACTGTCCGCCTGTAGTTAAGAGGGCAAGCATGTTCCCTGATGGACTCGCAGTCAATACGCTCGCATTCGAGAGATCCGCCAACTTGACGGCCGGGCGTAAAGGCAGGGTTGGGTATGGCGCTGGCTCGCGCACATCGACCGTTCTCCAGATGACTTCTGCTGGGCGTGCGAGGGCGGCGGCGCGAACGCCAACGATGGCTGTCGCCGCGACGCCAAGCGAAACGATGATGGATAAGGCCATTTTGGATTTTTGTCGGATCATCGTCTTACCTCACGATGAGCGCGGTGCCCACACTGCGCTCTCCCAAAATGTCAGTCGGCTGATTTACAAGTTGGCCATCGAAGACCATGGTCGCGGACGATCCACCGTCGAGATTGGCCGCTGTCACAGCGCCGTAGGACAGCATGAGATGTTCGATATCGCCAAGGCTTGCACCGATGTCGTTCGGCCCTGTCAACTCGCGTCCGTCGGTGACAATCATGATGACCGTGCCATCTGCACGTTGGCCAATGGCGGTGCGCGGCGCATATCCCCAGTCACCGGCACCTTGAATCTGTCCGACGCCGTTTTGCACGAGTGTAGGCCCAAACATCAGCGCTTGCGTCACGTTCATGCTCTTTAGTTGTGCCAAGGTGTACGTGCCAGAAATAAGTTTGCCGGCCGCGGTAAAGCCAATCACACTCTCGGGGCGCACAGCCGACGAAATGACCTTGCCATCGGAAATGACAATGCCCTGCACCTGTCCCCCAGTACCCTGCCAGTTTGTATCTGTAAACGATCCGCCGTTAATCCCCGCGACAGCGTGGTGGTCACCGACAAACTGCTCGACTGTCTCACCGACCTCTCCCATATATTTTGTCGCGACGATGGAGATAAGCCGTGGATCCGAAACCGTCAACACATAGGCGTTGTAATTACCAAAATGGCGCACATCCAGATGAATACCTTGAGGAATCACCTTCGGCTTCACCACAATCGGCGCAAAGTCGGGCTTGTCTGGTGGCGGCTCGACGCGCGGCGGCGACGCCACATACTGAAGGCGTGTGCGCACGACAGGCGGCTGCTTGACATACGCAAAAATCCAAGAGCAAATGGAGGCTAAAACCGCTATATATAGGGCCGCAACTGCAATTGACGCTCGCCGAAATTGGCGCACCCACACCAGTCCTTTTTCTCATCCTGCAGCTAACATGTGTCCGAAAGGGGCGCCCCCTTTCGGACAACTTATCCACCCTTATCTTCGTACAAGATGGGCCCAAGGTCTATTGGAATTTTCGCATTGCGCTTAGCGCAAACGCCGCCCATCATTTTTTGCCTTTTCCCGACTGCGACCGCTGCTTTTCACCTTGCACACGCTCGACATGTTCTTCAATCGGCAGCGTCTTGTTCGCATCGTTGTGCACAGGCTTTGGCTGTTTGCCCATAGCTCATCCCTCCCACGCGTAGTATCGGAGAATCCCAACAAAAGTATTTGCCTTCTTGTGCATGTAGCGTGCATGACGGCGCAATAGGCTGTATAATCAGAAATTACGGATTGGACTAGGAGGTTTCTACAATGTCTTTCAAACCATCACCGCACCCTGAACCACAGGCCAAAACAAGCAATGACGTGCATCACGAACTAAAACGCACGCTGTCCGTGTGGGATCTCATCATCTATGGCATGATTTTCATGGTACCCATCGCCCCCATGGCCATTTATGGACAAGTCGTTCAAACGGCAAATGGCATGGTCGTACTCACCTACTTTATTGGACTCGTCGGCATGATTTTTACCGCATTCAGCTATGCGCGAATGTCCGAAGCGTTTCCTGTCGGCGGGTCGGCCTACGCATACGTTCAGCGCGGCTGGAACCCCATGGTCGGTTTCATGGCAGGGTGGATGATCTTGCTTGACTACATCCTCGTTCCTGCCTTGCTCTACCTTGTAGCCGCATCTTGGCTGACGCAACTTGTCCCAAGCATCCCGACGACGGTATGGATCGTTGCGTTTGTCGTTTTCAACACAGCAGTCAACTTCTTTGGTGTGCAAATGACAAACCGCGCCAACTGGGTCATGCTCGTCATCGAACTGGCCACCTTCGTCCTGTTTTGTGGCGCTGCACTGGTGTACGTAGCCGGGCACAAGGACGGTACTTCGTTCACCCTGGCACCCGTTTTTCAAAAACAAGGTTTCAGCCTGAGCATGGTCGGCGCCGCGACATCCATCGCCGTGCTCAGTTTTCTTGGCTTCGACGGAATCAGTACGCTTTCGGAGGAAACAAAAGGCGGTCGCAAGACCGTGGGACGTGCCACCATTTGGGCGCTGATTTTCGTCGCCTTGCTGTTCATGATCCTGACGTATCTTGCGGCTGTCGCGTATCCGGATTTTCGCCATTTTCCGAATGCCAACGTCGCGTTTTACTTTATCGCCGAACGTGTGGGCGGTACCTGGCTAAAAATGTTGTCCTTGGTTGTCACCGTGCTTGCCTCCGGTATTGCCAACGCCCTCGCCGCACAAGCCGCCATTTCTCGCTTGTTGTTCAGCATGGGGCGCGATCGCGTTCTGCCCCCGGTGCTCGCGAAGATCCATCCCAAGTTCCGGACGCCTTACGTCTCGATTCTGCTCGTCGCCGTGGTTTCGCTCATCGTCAGCTCGCTGTCATCCATCGATGCGCTCAGCTCGCTGGTCAATTTCGGCGCCCTTACGACATTCATGGCGCTTAACATCAGCGTCATCATTCACTTCTTCTTCCGCAAGCGCTCGGGTCGGTGGTTTAGCCACCTTGTCATGCCGCTACTTGGCTTCGCGGTCATTTTGTACGTGTGGATTAACTTCTCGCATACGACGTTCTACTTTGGCATCGGCTGGTTCGTGATTGGGCTGATCGTCTTGGCCATCACGACGCGCGGCTTTCGCAAATCGCCAAAGGCTTTGGAAATTGAGTGATACCGACTAGGAGGTCTGTCCTGTGGCCAAACACAAACTCGCTAAGTCACATCTCATCTACGCGCTCTCGCCTGACGTAGATCCGGCTTTGCGCGTACAGTCCGGTGACACGGTCGAGATCGAAACCTGTGACTGTTTTGAAGATCAAATTCAGGACGAGACGCAAGATTTCGGCACGCTCGACTGGAATCGTATCAATCCTGCGACTGGACCCATTTATATAGAGGGCGCAGAACCTGGAGATTTGCTCGTGGTCGACATCTTAGCCATCGAACTGGCCGAACGTGGCGTGATGACGACTGGCCCCGGACTTGGCGTGCTTGGCGACGAATTGCAACACAACGCAATTCGCATGATTCCTATCGACAACGGCCACGCCGTCTTTGCCGAGCGCCTGCGCTTACCACTGCGGCCGATGATTGGCGTCATTGGTACGGCGCCCAAGGACAATGCCATACCTTGTGGCACGCCGGGCGATCACGGTGGCAATATGGACTGCACGCGCATTGGACCTGGTGCACGCTTGCTTTTACCCGTCAATGTTCAAGGCGCCCTGTTTGCCTTAGGCGATCTCCACGCCGCCATGGGCGACGGCGAGGTCGGCGTGTCTGGCATCGAGATCGCCGGCAAGGTCACTGTTTCCCTTCACGTGTGGAAGGGCTCCGCGTGGCCTTACCCCATGCTTATCGACCACGAACATGTCATGACCATCGCTTCCGCAGAGACGCTTGATGCAGCCGCCGAACGTGCCGTCAAGCAGATGGCTGGTTTGCTCGTTCGCGAGACTGGCATCGCGCCTGCGGATGCTGTCATGCTCATGAGCGCCGCCGCCAATCTGCGCGTGTGCCAAGTTGTCGATCCGCTGAAAACCGCACGTGTCGAACTGCCGAAAAACCTTGCAGAGCAACTTGAATTAAAACTCCCTGTGTTCGGATAAATCGAGTAGGAGGGGGCGCCTAGCCCCCGACCTCTCACACCACCGTACAAGCGGGTCCGCATACGGCGGTTCACAAAGCACTACGAAGTTTCAAGTATCTCTCCTGTAAACTCCTCAAACCAAGTTGTTCAAAGTAGGTCTTGTTCATAGCGTTGTTCAAGTTTCTCGCCATTTCCCAATATCCTCGTCGCGAGTTTGCCATCATAAATGCTATCCAGTCCGGTTGTCCGAGCGCGCGCAGCTCACGAAGTCGCGTTCGCGCCCGTTTCCACTGTTTCCAGATACACATTCGTAACCGACGGCGAATCCACTCATCGAACCTATTG
>NZ_FNOJ01000041.1 GCF_900107035.1 Alicyclobacillus hesperidum
CAGCCTTTGGCCAATAGCGACGTTGGTTAAGCCCTCGTCTTTTAACGTCTGAACCTGTATCATGGCTTTGAGAGTCTCTCGCAAAGGTCCGCGCTCCTCGCCAATATGTTGTTTGGTCGCACTTACAACATTCGACAGAGATTGTGCGGATCTTTTTTATCGCCTCCCTGACGGAATCTCGTGGCCACTAATGTCGATTCATTCTATCGTGGCCATCTACAAGTCACTTTTTTTCAAAGGGCAAGACATTGTGATCGATATCGATTCCTCTGTAGAGACGGTTTATGGTGCGCAGCAACAGTCTGCTGTTGGATACAACCCACATCATCATGGAAGAGCGAGTTTTCATCCCTTACTCGCGTTTGATTCTCTGACTGGGTGCTGTCTCTATGATGAGTTGCGCTCTGGCGATGCCCATACAGCCGATGGATTTTTCAGAATTCTCCAAAGCGATGAAAGACCAGTTGCCGGACGGTGTCAACATTCGTGCCGTCCGAATGGACAAAGGATTTACCGGAGAAAAAGTATTCCAGACACTTGAGCAAGACAATCGAGATTACGTGATCAAACTCAAGTGGACCAAGCGACTCGCACAGTTGGCGCAAGCGCCAAATCTTCTCTGGCACTGTATCACAGAGAGTGACCGGGAACACTGCGACGTTGCTTCCATCATGTATCAGGCAACATCCTGGGACAAGCCTCGTTGGGTCATCATTGTGCGTCGCTTAGACATTGAACCACAGGAGTGCCTGTGTGCGGATTGGCTCTGGGAATACGAAGCGATTGCCAACGATTGACTGGAGCGGCGAGGATGTATGGCACTTCTATAACTTTCGTGCTAACGCTGAGAATCACATCAAGGAAGCCAAATACGGGGTTCGCCATCGATCAATTCTCTAGCCAAAATTTCGATGCCAACAAAGCGCTGCAAGGTCTAAACCTGCTTGCGTATAATCTACGCCTGGTGTATAAGCACATCGCGCTTCAACCAGGGGTGCGCCAGTGGACTGCCGGACGGCTCAGACGAAGACTATTCCATCTACCTGGGATTCTAGTTCGTCATGCACGCCAGTGGAGCATTCGTCTTCCGGAACATGCAGAGCATTTGTCATGGCAGGTGTTTCAAACTGCCACGTAGATTTTTTTCTAACTAAAAAATGGAGTTCATAGCCTGGCTTGGGGAGGGGGAAATTGTACCCTCACTCCCGTGCCATACGATGATTCCGACGTGTTCGCTAACAAATCCATCAGATGCTTGAAAGCACGCTCCGGTCAATGACTTCAATCACCTAATCATCGAAATCCGGGATTATTACTTATCCAAGTAGCAGTTTCTTGATAAGTGGAATTTGTCCACGATGGTGCGCTGCGTGCGCAATTGCGTTACTCATCAATTGACGCTTGTTCAGTTCCCCCATGCCCACCTTCAACCCTGGCTCCGTAAGCTGTGCTTCTGTTAGAGATTCATACACACTAGCTACATAAGGAAGTGAGTCAGCCCACGCCTTACGAATCGCTTTCAAGTCCCAACTGTCTATCTGGAACGGTTCTGCTGTATTTATGTCTTGAGACTGACCTGCGATAGCCGAAACAAACTTTCGCTCTACGCGCGTCATGTGATCCACAACAGAAGCGATGTTATTAAAATTCGGTAACGGCTTTTTTATCCATTCATCATCTGTCAAATTCTCGACCATTTTATCAATGCTTCCATGAACAGCGCTTAAAAGCACATACGAATCATTCACTTCTTGAATCATGGTACATTCCTCCTGTAAGTTGCATTCGTTACGTACAGTCTACTTCATTCGACGACAAGGACGAGTCAATTTTTTCGTTAAACACACTCCATTTATACCCCTACACGTATAATCTTGTCCAGCCACGCATATACCTTTATAACTATCGAATTGGTTACTCTGGGGGATTGCAAAAATGAACATTGCCAGCTTTGTCACGATTTTATTGATTGGCCTCGTTGGTTCATTCATCTCAGGGATGCTCGGTATCGGCGGGTCAATCGTAAAATACCCAATGCTACTCTATATTCCACCACTTCTCGGCGTTGCAGCATTTACCGCACATCAAGTGTCTGGTATTAGCGCCGTTCAAGTATTGTTTGCCGCAAGCTCCGGCGTGTTGGCATATCGCAAAGGGGATTTTTTGCACTGGCGGCTGATTACCTACATGGGTGCTGCTATTTTGGTGGGCAGTTTTATTGGCGCATTCGGAGCCAAATTTCTATCTGAAATTGCTATCAATATCGTCTACGCCTCTCTAGCAACAATTGCAGCGGCGATGATGTTCTTTCCTAATACATCTATGGATGACAAGCCCATATCCGAAATACCGTTTAATCGAGTTGTCGCCACCACTGCTGCATTTGTAGTCGGTCTCCTCTCTGGCATTGTCGGTGCGGCCGGATCGTTTATTTTAGTTCCGATTATGCTTGTGATCCTGCGCATTCCGATGCGAGTGACCATTGCATCATCGTTAGCCATCACGCTCATTTCCTCAATTGGGACAACCATCGGAAAACTATCCACAGGGGACGTTTTACTAGGTCCAGCACTAATTATGATTTGGGCGAGTATTGTCGGTGCCCCGATTGGTGCGCGCCTCAGTAAGAAAATCGATACCAAATGGCTTCGTTCCATCCTCGCAGTTCTTATCCTGGCTACCAGTATTAAAATTTGGTTCGGTGTTGTTCATTAAGATCATCTCGAATACTCGAGTCGAGTAAGAGCGGATCAAGTCCTAAATGTGGTGTAAATTCGTCCCTCGGTAGCTTCGGTGTTATGTCACCTAAGTTGGCTCACTTTTGATGGCTGTGCGGTCTGCTTTTTT
>NZ_FNOJ01000010.1 GCF_900107035.1 Alicyclobacillus hesperidum
GAGGGACGGGGTGGCACGTCTACATGATGTCACCCAGTGCTTCCACTGAATTTACACCAATTGTACGGACTCAACTTGACATTAGTATTTTCCCTCTGAAACAGAATACCTTGCAAGGAATCCACGTTCCATATTACTACATGCTATGAAAATCTACTATAAGTAAGGTTATAAGGCCCGCACCATAGGACACCCAATATTACATATCAGGTAAGTCAAAACTTACCCCTTAGTGCTTCACCTCACGAATGCCTCTTCCATCCCCCAAGAAAATGCAAAAACAGCGCCCTTATGGGCGCTGCATCCGGTTTTGGTGGAGGCGAGGCTCCTCGGCCTGAAATCCTCAGGTACACGATATATGTGTGACGGGGGATTGATGGCCGTGAAAACCCACTCGCAGTACAGTATTTCAGACCTTGAGCGTTCAATCAAGAGCACAGTGTTACAGCACCAGAATTACAACTCTCACACCTGGATGGAAGTGAATCATCTTCTACAAAGCGAAGAGACGGTATCCGTTTACTGTGATTGTAGCGTTATAAATGAAGGCTTTCACCTTGGTGTTTGTATCGTTGGTGTTGGTACGTGCCGTTTATATGGCGCATCCATAATCACACAGTTCCCGCAGTACACCGTTCTGGGTGAAATCCATGCCCTCCGGTTTGCTATCGGTTGCGTACGGGATTTTCTGGCTGCTGGTGGTGCGGACAAGGAGATACAGTCAATATGCGTGTTTTCCGATGTCGATCATATTGAACATCTTCTCCGTGTCAATTCAAAGCGAGCACATGAATCGATTCGCAAATCGATTCGTCGGCTGAGACGGACTGTGAAACATTTCAACAAGCAGTTCACCCAATATACTTTGAGTGTGCATTACGTTGGAAATCCCAATAAGAGAAACCTGTACTATCGAAGTGCCCACCGAACCGCAAGGAGGATAGCTGGTATCAGAAAATGACTGCATACGTATGCCGGTATATGCGGTAAAACAGGTGCCTATAGGCGATTGGACACCCATTGATCAGAAACTTGTAGTGGCGGACAGTGGGCCCCCATCAGAACCCAAATACCTTTAGTGATTTCTGCTTCACTCCGGGATCGGCCATTCCTCCGCCGTGTTTACGTCCAACTGGAAGACACCCGAAAACAGCTGATAGATGTGCTCACACTGCTCATCGCCGCCGCAATACATTGGGGACAACGCCACCGTTACAAAGTCCCACTGCCTTATATCTCGGAGATATTGTAGTGACTTCAGGATCTCTTCATCCGAAAACAACATCGGCTCGAATACGTTGTTGCTGGCGTTGAAATAGTCTAAATCGAGATCCAATATTACTGACCGGGTGAGATATCGATCCAATTTCCCACTGGAATACATTCGCTTGAAATCCTCGAGATATGGCACATGGATGCCGCTAAATTCACGTCCTGGCGGAATGTGCCTAGCGATGTGGCGCATTGCCAACCGGCGAGCTTCAAATGGGTCTGCATCCTCTGGGTATCGTGCAACAAAAAAGATTTGGTCTATGGTTCCTCGAGCAAAGCCCGGCCAAATGAAATTTGCAATGTCCATCCTCTCGGCCGCAAAATAAGCATCTTCCAACCCCTGAATGTCGTAAAATCCCGCAACTTCAACCCCGTCGTAAAGATCATCAAGGTGTGCATCGAGGTGAACCAATGTGGCTAATGGCCGAATCCAACCTCGTTCCCGAGCAATCTCCCAACGGTAAAAAACCCAATTATGATCGGGCATTATGAAGATTCTTCGGTCTGGAAAGCATATCCGCTTTGATATATCCACAGAGCCACACCTCGGCCACTTAAAAACCGTACTTCTCCTGACGCAGTTTGAAAGCGGAGTCGCCGCCCTCCATTACGGTCGTGATTGCATCTTTAACTACGGGTACATCAATAGAACCTTCGCTCAGAACAGTACCCTTGGAGTGATCGGCACTATTAGAATATCCGAACTGAACAACCAATTCAGCGTCACCATTCACTACAAGATTGGCGTTGTGGCTTGAAAAAATCAGTTGCCTTTTTCGTTTCGCATCCCATATCTTATTGGCTATTTGAGATATCACAGCGTTATCAAGGTCATCCTCAGGTTGGTCAATGATGAGCGGAGGTCCCTCAATCGAGAGCAATACTCCAAGCAAGGCACTTGCCTGTTGTCCTGCGGAAGCGTCCGTGAAATCAATCGCCTCCCCACCCGGCACCCTGTACTTAAATATCGGCTTTTGCTTTAGACGGTACAACAGAAGGGAAGAATACTTGTCTAAGTCCAGCCTCAGCGCTAAACGGCGAATTTCTGTTTCGATAAATACCCCCCTTAGATGCTCTAGGTCGGGAAGGCCGTGGGATTCGATATTTTCGGAGGTCAACTCGCAAACGGTTCGGAGCTCGGCTAAAACAGATAACCACTTGGCGAAGGGATCTTCCGATTCAAGCAGTATATTGCAAAGTGAATTTATCTTCTCAGATGTAATATTTGCTCCCTGAAATGTCTCACGGATGAACGTAGACAAGTCACTCATGTCGGCAACAGGTGCCAGTGCAGCTTCAATTTGTCCCCCAGACAAAGCTGTCAGAGACGCACATTGGTGCTGATACAGTTCTCTTTCCTCAGCATAAATCTGCTTCAGATCGTACAACTTCCTTTTTAAGTCCTCTGATGGGTTACCGAGTGCTTTAAGCTTATCTTCTGTCGTTTCAATTAAGCTTTCGGTTTGGACGATACGATCTTCTATATCTGAAAGCTGCTTCAAGGTCTCGTGGTAGGCTTTATTTCTTGCTAAGGCACTCTGGTATTTCACATCATGTTCATCACATGAGTCTTTGATGGTTGCCAACGTTTCCTGCCAATCAGGATCTGGCATTGAAAGACTGTTAATTGTCGATAGTTTCTCTTTGAAATCAAGAACCTTTTTGCCTACCTGCTGGATTACGAGCCTAATCAATACCTCATTCGAGGATCCGGATGGTGCCATCGGTTCCAATCCATCAACTTCTTCACATACCTCTAGTAGCAGCCGTTGTTGCTCCCGCACCCGATTAACATAGGCGTATACTTTTTCGACAAAGGTCCTGTCTTGCATAAACTGCTGATGCAATTTTAAGGTCTGCTGGTCTTCGGGAGACAAATCGACCATCTGTTCCCGCAGCGCCTTGCTCTGTTCCCTCAACGAGGCGAGAGAGGAGCGGTGCTCACTGAGTGATCGGAGGTAACGCTTATACTCTCTGTCCGCCACCAAGTCTTGCCGTACCCCTGTGGAAGTCCCTTCGAATTTGTCTTTCAGACTCCGGAGCTTCTCCTGAATGGGAAGTTCAATGAACCTCCTTAGTTCTTGCACATTTACGCCCACTGTACTCAATTGTTTTTGGCTATATGCTTGGATTGGTAACAGCGATCGAACCTCATCGGCAGTGGCTAATCTCGGTGTGCTGTCTGCAATAGACAATTGGATTGAATGATCGACCGTAGACCGCACAACGGCGTGCGGAACTCCGTTGATACTCCAACGAACTGTGACAACACCTCGTACATTCTCCAGGGTGTTTTTCACTAGATCCGTCCGTTTTTTCTCAAAGGTAGGCAAATCCGTTTCAAATTCAACAGGTTGGTCGCAAAGTCCCCACCTAATATATTCAAGGAGGCTGGATTTGCCTGTACCACGTCCCCCAATAAGAGCATTAAATTGGGGATTCATTTTTACATCCACAGGACCGAGGAAGCGACTTGCTGAAACCTCAATACCGTCGATATGGACCTTTGGAAGCGAGGGTGTGTCATGTGAAATGCGACAATCTTGGGATAGGCATGCTTGACGGATCGCTTCAGTGGAAGGTCTTGTCCATTTGACCCATGTACTGAATCGGCCTAGCTCTGAGAAATCTGCATCTCTGGCGTCGGATGTTTGAAATACACCGTATGCACGACTGGACCACTCAGGAATCTTTCCTTCAAGAATACGTCTGTCACTCGCTCGAATCGATTCGTAGGTGACCCCCTCAACATAGCCACCGACGCAAGGTAATTTTGAGAAAATCGTGTGATTTCCACGACGCATAAAAGTTTTGTGACCATCGGGCTTAACATTCGGAAGTACGATATAGCGCTCTACGAGCTCAGGAGTCTCATTCAATCTGCTGACAATATCTTGTACCGAAAGGTCCAATTGTGTAATCGCACAGGTCTGAGCTTCTGAATCCAGGGACGGTGTAATACCTAGCTTTGGAAGCACACTCCTATACGCAGTAATATCTATGTCGGGATCAAATAGAAGAAGTAGCTGCGCTGATGGCCTGGCAATGGAAACTTCGACACCGGGAAAAACCGTTACAAGCACTCCATCGGTTTGTTCTGCTTCCAGAGCAGCTTCCTTTATGTACTGGAAAAACACGACATCATGATGATCCGTAATCGCCACAGCGTGAAGCCCCGTATCAATACAATGTCTTATAAAATCTTCGGCATAGGACTTCCGTTCGCTTTCAGTGACCGCTCGAGTTCCATTCCAGTTGATATCACGAGGTGAATGAACCTGGAAATCACAACGATGAAAGTGAGCTCCGTTGTCACGCACAATGTAACCTCCCAACGAATTATAAATCCAAACAAAATTCTACATATTCTTCCGCCTATGGCCAACCCCCAACGACAAATTTGTTATGATAACATTGGAGATTTTGAAGGTTATCCCATTGTGGATATGGTAGTGTCCCCCTAGAACAAAACAGTTAATGGCGCAGGGAGCGGATTTGAAGATGCAGGTACACTGGGAGCTAAGACATCAAAATATCACTCTCTACGAGCTAAGCACGGAAACTGACCATTTTAGTTCCAGCCGTGACACATTCGGATCGAAGTTGACTTTCAGTCTTCAGGTGGAACCAAACTTTGCGTACCTGGTCTCGGTTCCACACGTATCCTCGCTGAAATTCAGATAGAGCAATATGGCCTAGATCGATTTGATCCAGAATCGTAGATATTTTCAGTACAACACCTCCATGGTAATAAGATATGCAGTTATCATTGACGAAGGAAAGGGGCGCAAAGAGCCCCTTTCATCATACCTCCTGCGCACTCTTGACCACACGATAATCGACGTTGAGAGTGTCGAAATGGGCTTCACCACACTTGATTTTCGCCTGTTCGCTGTCCCGAAGATCGCCTAGATAAGTCGAACCCTTGGTCTCCCGAACCAGATACAGCTTGGTAGCCTCGTCCCTTGACTGCTTCACAATCGCCCAGTCCGGGTTATACGATCCGACCGGGGTCTCAATCTTGAACCAGCCCGGCAGCTTAACGAAGAAACGTATATCCTCCCTCGTATCAAGCGCCTTTGCAAATTCAAGCTCAACGTTCGAATCAACCTCAATGTGATCGTACACCGATTTATTCACTCTCACGATTCGGCTCTCATAGAGGCTCAATTCCTCTTCGAACCCACCATCATCTTCACGGAATTTTTTCAGCATCTCATATTCCTGGCCCGTCAGCTCATACCTGATGCCTTCAATCATCAGACTTTGCAACGTCTCACGGATGGCACGGGTTGCAAAATCAAGAAACTGCTGTGGATTCACAAACACATCGCTCAGTCGCCCGGATTGAATCAGAATTTCCGCAATGGTGCCACGTGTCAACTCTGTTTGTCGCTGAATGTACCCAATCAGATCCGGAACTTCACTGCTGGAAGTAACGGATTGCTGCCGAACACCCAGCATCTTCGTGGTGACACCTTGCTCCGTAATGTCAATTCCACTCTTTACAGCATATATGGAAGGCGTGCTGATCGCCGGCATTTTCTTGACTGCTGAAGCTGCCTGTTCAATGAGTACCTTCGTGTCGTATTCAACGGAGTACCGAGTCTTGTGTTTGATGCGGTTCCAAAGTTCAACGAAATCTTTGTTATCACGGAGGTCTTCTCGACGGCGCACGGTCCTTCTTTCCCGCTTGTTGTCCGGTTTCGGGAATTTGTCACCTGTCTCTTCCTCGATCTCAGTTTGCAACGAGCGTGCGAAGTCATCATAACTCTCGTTTGCGATCACCGTCAGGCGATTGATGGGATGATCCAAGATGCGTTGACCCGTTTCGTCCACCGGAAGACGAAGGCCTCGACCGATTTCCTGCCTCTTTTTGATCTCGGATTTGGTTTCATTGAGCGTGCAAATCTGAAACACATTTGGGTTGTCCCATCCTTCACGCAAAGCGGAGTGACTGAAAATAAACCGGAGAGGCTCTTCTCTCGAAAGGAGACGCTCCTTGTCTTTCATGATGAGTTCATACGCCTCATCATCCGCCTGCGTATTCCCTGACGTATCCTTGGCGTTGCCTTTCCTATCAGTTGCAAAGTAGCCATTATGCACTTTCTCGACAGGTGGTAGTCCCAATACTGAATATCTCGGGTTCCGGGCCAGTTCCGTGTAGGCTTCCTCAAACCATTTTCGAATCTTGCCGTCTTCATCGGCATAGTTAGCCACCCGATCTATGAAAAATAGCGAAAGAACCTTGAGACGCTTGCCTTCGGGGAACTCCTTGTAGACTCTAAGTTCCTTTTCCAGATGTTCTTTGACCGTCTCTTGTACTTGTACCCGCATCACATCGTCCTGGTGTGCGCCGATTGCCTGTCCAACATGAAGGGTGACTCCATTCGTGAAGGCAATATAACCGTTGCCGGCGTCGATATGATCCACGATGTACCCTTGATAGGCAGCACGACCGTTTGACACATCAAACAAATCCGTTCCATTTTGGCTGACGCTAACGGTCTTGCGTGATGGACCTTCTTCACCCTGGACATCAATCGTCAGTTTCGCCGTAATCTTCGTTTTGGTCGGCGTGATGGATTCTACACGAATGAAAGGTCGGTTGAAATCCGGATCGTCGATTACTGAATCCACCTCGATACGCTTGACCAGCTTCATTTCGTACGCCTTAACAGGGCCAAGACGATACAAAAGATTATACATTTTACGGTGCGTTGCACTGTACCGAAGCGTGCATAACGGATTCAGGCTGGCGATAGCTTCCTTTGCCTGGGTACTCTCCATATTTTGCGGCTCATCCAAAATAACGACGGGACGAGTGCTTTGGATGAACTCAATGGGTTTATGCCCAGACAGGCGGTCGTTCTCCCGGTGAATGACATTGTTCGTCTTCTTATTGAAAGCGTCGATGTTGATCACAAGAATCTGTAGTTGGTTGGATGTCGCAAACTGCCGCAATGACGAAACCAATTTGGAATCATACACCCAATAGTCGAATGGCTGCCTACCATAGATGTCCTCAAAATGTTCACGGGTGATCTCAAGGTTTTTCAGGACACCTTCACGAATGGCAACGCTAGGCACAACAATGATGAATTTTGTGAAGCCGTACTTGGCGTGCAGCTCATGAATCGTACGTAGATAGACGTACGTTTTACCCGTCCCTGTCTCCATCTCCAGGGAAAAGTCCATTCCACTATAGGTTTCCGCTTGATTGATCCCATTTCTTGTTTGGATCCGCTTCACGTTCTTAACAACGGTTTCCCAGTCAATCAAGAGCTCGTTTCCAAAGCCAAGCTCTGTCATAAGGCCGCCAAATCCGGCGTCCAAACGTGTTTCAAATTGCCCGGCAGCCTGCGGTTGACCGTCAAAAATATCAACTACGGATTGGATGGCGTCCAATTGATATTGTTGGTTTCGTTCAAATTGTATCTTCATGGCGCCACCTCCTTATACCGTGTGGAATTCGATGCCATGTGATTCCATCAGAAGTTTGGTGTTGGTCTTCAGATTGTCATTACCGTTGAAGGACGCATCAAGACATACAAAGCCTCGAGGATACATACCCAAAACTCCCTGAATGTACTGTTCATTCACGCTATCACCGAGACAGATTAGCAACGCACCGTTGGCGATGGAGAACGTCCGTTGTCCACTGATATCGATCTGCTCGATAGTAGCACTCAAAGGTAACCCAGACTTCAACAGTATTTCGTACAATAAGTCAAGAGATTCACGTCCAGGTCTTATGTTGTCGGCGAATAATTTCAATTGCCTTGCAAGGTTTTCGACATTCCCCTCACCAGTACCATTCCATACCTTGAAGTTGCTATCGCTTAACCTAAACACCTTGAAATCCCCGCCAAGGGCTTCAAGCTGCTCTGTCCCACGAATCACTCTCCGTACTCTTTCCTTGGCAACATCTGCAATGGTGGGGAACTCCTCTATCCCTGTTGGCTCCGGTAGTTGAATTAGGATAAACTTCCGATTCCCTCCATCTTCATGGTTGAGATCAAGAACGGCATGTGCAGTCGTCCCGGAACCTGCGAAGAAATCCAATACTATGTCATTGTCCGACGTAGCCTGTTCGATAAGTGTCCTTATCAATCGTGAAGACTTGGGGTAATTGAAGACTTGCGAATCAAAGATCGCCCGTAATTCCTTCGTTCCGTGAGAGTTCAATGGGGCTTGAAGAATACTAGCGTCATCATCAAATTGCTCTGCCGCCACGTCGTTTTGTGATCGAGAAGATCCCTCAATCCAAGTGCTCACAGGTTTCCTCTCCGATCTCAATTCGGATTTATGGCGCTTATAATAGGGTGTTCCTTGCCCATTCTTGGGGAAAATCACTTTGCCTTCATCTATCAATCTAAGCATCCGCTCCTTTTCGTATGCCCAAACTCTGTTTGGATTACATTGGTAGGTGATACCGGTAGCGGGATCAGTGATTGGATAGAACAAGTTTGGTCGCTCGTCAGCGGTTTTGTTGCATGTTAAATTATCAACAGCCCATGGTCCACGAGGATCATTGTCTGGATTCGAGTAGTTTGCGAAATCCTTCAGGATGCCATTTAGTTTGGTGAACTCAGTTCTTGCATAAGCCACCAAATACTCATGATCGCTTGAAACAAAATTCTTTGAGTCATTTGAGCCTGTCCGTCTTTTCCATACGAACGTGGCTATAAAATTTTCTTCGCCAAACAGCTCGTTCATCAGGATTCTTAAATTGTGTATTTCGTTGTCGTCGATAGATACAAAAATAACTCCATCTTCTCGCAACAAATTCCTTGCTAAAAACAACCTCGGATACATCATGTTGAGCCACTTTGAGTGAAAGCGCCCATCGGTCTCGGTATTTGTCGAGAGCTTGATCCCATCGCCGTCGACCTGCCCAGAATATCGCAGGTAATCGTCGAGTCCTTCACGGAAATTGTCCGGATATATGAACTCATTCCCAGTGTTGTATGGCGGATCGATGTAAATCATCTTTATCTTTCCGTGGTAGGATTTCTGGAGCAGCTTCAAGACCTCAAGGTTGTCCCCTTCAATAATGAGGTTCTCGCTAGTTTCAAAGTTTACGGATTCCTCTGGAACCGGGAGTAGGGTTCCAACGCTCGGCGTTTGGATGTTTCGAATTGCTTCACTCTTACCAGCCCATGTCAATCTGTAACGTTCACGACCATTGTCTACAAAATCCCCAAGGGCCATCTTCAGTCGTTCAAAATCGATTTTCCCCTCCGAAAATACCTCTGGAAACTCTTCACGTATACGTTCAATCTTTTCAGCCAAAATGTCTTTCGATGTGAGTGGAAGTTTGTCCACGATACGTTCTCCCCTTCCTATTTCATACAACAGTCCAGCGAATAGTAAACAACGGTTTCAAACGATGAGTCTGCTTCAATTGACGCTCAATATTTTCGATTAACTCGTTGCGCTTCGCATCAATCGCATCTTGTGCTTCGTACAATTCCCGCCGTTTCTTATTTCGCTGCGTCTCTATGTCACGTTGTGCCTTCTGCGCCGCCAGCTTATCTGCGAGAGAAACCGCAGTGGTGGAAGCACGACGCAATTCTCGAATTTGCTTATCGAGGTCTTTAATTTCCTGTTCCAATCCAAACTTCAGATCATCCGCCCATCGGTCCAGCTTGGCAACTTCCTCATCAAAGAATCTCCCGTTCTTTTCCTCCACAAGATGTAGCTTCTCCTTGACGATTTTCGCTTCAAATTGCTCAACCGAGGCTGGTGGTATGGCAGAAGGATCTATCTGCCTCACCATGGCCTTTGGTTTAAATAGTTTCAGACAGGTCTCTTCGTCCACTATTCCTCCGTCATCAGTGATCCCGGAGAAAACAAGAAACTCTTCGAGTTCGAGCGATTCTACTGCCAATTCGGTGACTTGGAGCCACCCTGATTTGCCCTTTAACGCCTGCACGGTGCTAATCAGGCCTTCATAGTCAGAATAATGAATGGCCAGTTCAGCGGGTGGCAACTCCCTCGTAACGGCCCGATCCACAAGGGCTTGGGCCAACGGATGGTCTATCCGAAAGAAGTTATCGCCATTTACCTCTGCGGCTTTCCAGTCAAGATGATAAATCCCAGACGGTGCATCATTTCCCGAGTACCTGAACCGTGGTGTCGAGTCATCGAACAACGCATCATTTGCGAGTTCTACTTTAGCAAGTGACAGCAGGTATTGTTGCTGTTCCGACAACCGTTCGGTCGCTTGCCCCTCATACACCTTGAGTCGGGCATGTACATCCTCATCGAAATTGTCCAGTAGCGCCCGCCGGGTTTCAGTCAAACGGCTTTCAATCGACGACTCCAATTCCTTTTGCAGGGCGTCAAAGGCAGCATTGATTTCCTCGACCGTTCGGCACTCTTGGTACACTTGAGCGATTCTCTTTTCGAGGTCGACTCCAGATTCCAGCGCTCCAAGGACTTCATCGCTGGCGCCAAAAATCCCACTAAACAACTGAAATTTTTCCGCCAATAATTCGTATACCCGTTGATCGGCTTCGTTTCTCTTGTTCAAAAAGTTTACAACAACTACATCATGTTTCTGTCCATACCGGTGACAACGGCCAATTCGTTGTTCAACACGCTGCGGGTTCCACGGCAGGTCGTAATTGACAATTAATGAACAAAACTGGAGATTCACACCTTCAGCAGCGGACTCCGTGGCGATGAGGATGGTCGCTCTATCCCGAAATTCCTCGATGAGTGCCGCACGAATGTCTGCGCTCCGGGACCCGGTGATGACGGATTCACCCTCGTGTCGCTTCAACCACTCTTGGTATATGTGTGTCGACAGGGGATCGTTGTTCATCCCGTTGAAGAGTACGATTTTGCCTTCATAGCCGTTATCCGTCAGGAGTTGGAACAGGTATTGCTGCGTACGTCGAGATTCTGTAAAGATGACCGCTTTCTCCCTCGCACCAAGGGATTTTGCCTTATCCATCGCTTTGTCCAGCACAGTGAGAAGCGCATCGCCCTTCGCATTGTTCCGGATGCTTTCTGCCAAATCAGCGTACCGTCGTAAAAGCGATAACTCCTCCGCCAGAAGTTGCGGATCGACACGTTCTTCCTCCGTTGTGTCATCCCATTCATCTTCCAGTTCATCCATTCCCTCGTAGTCATCTGCCACTTCTTCAACGTTTATCGGCTGAAGATTTTCCAGGCGCCGGATGAGACCACGAAGCGTTCCCGCAATCGCAAAAGTCGATGACGCAAGCAGTTTGCGCAATACAAGCGTCATCAGGCTACGTTGACTGGCTGGCAATGCCAAGAGGACTTCTCGGCGGAGGTATTCTGTTACCTCTTCATAGAGCCGGTGTTCATCATCACTTGGAGTAAACTCCTGTGTGATAGGGATCCGGTTCGTGTACCGTATATATTCCAGCACTTGTTTCCGCAGGGTTCGAGTGCAAATAGGAGCCAACCTTTCCCGCAATAGCTGATTTCTGTCCTCCGACGATTGTCTCGTAAACTGTGCCTGAAACGATTTGTCATCTCCAAAGACATTCGGATCCACGATACTGACAAGCCCATAAAGCTCCATCAGACTATTTTGCAGCGGCGTAGCCGTAAGCAAAAGCTTTTTCGTACGGGCCAACGTCGCCTGAATGTTCTTCGCTAATTTGTTGGTGGACTTGTATACGTTCCGCAGGCGGTGGGCTTCATCCAGAACTGCAAGATCCCAAGATACCTGTGATATAAATTCCGACTTTGCGGCCGCAAAGTGATATGAGCAGATGACTACCTGATTGCGCAGATCAAACGGGTTCGAATGGCCTTGACGCAACAGGCTGTTGAAAGACTTCGCTTCCAGGATGACAGACGGCAGATGGAATTTCTCCTCCAGCTCCATCGCCCACTGCTTACGCAATGTGGCTGGAACGACGACAATCAGCTTTCGACGGCGCTCCGCCCAGCGCTGTGATAACACCAGACCTGCTTCAATCGTCTTGCCGAGCCCAACTTCGTCGGCGAGAATGGCGCCTTGTGACAGTGGTGACCGCAATGCAAATAAAGCCGCATCTATCTGATGAGGGTTCACATCCACCCTTGCGTTTGCAGCGGCTCTTGTGATTCTATCAAAGTCGTCTGTAGCAGCACGCATCGTTAGCAGATGCGCCCATAGTTTTGAATGATATGGCGTCGACATTGCATTTTCCCTCTCAAATGAAGATCCCGTATAGTTTGCCTTCTTACATTTTACTACAGGCTACCAAAATCTACGATAGTGATGGATGGTACACAGGACAAGCATCCCTAAAATGAGAGGCTATGAGGAGAGCATCCCGCCTCATCTATGAAGAGGGATTTTTCTTTCTTATTTCCCCTAGTCCTCTTAAGCCCCGATTTCTGCATTGGAGGCAGCCCTCGGAAAACCGCAGCAGACATGAATTTTGAAAGGGATTCTCAGATGGCATGTAAACACGGATTGTCCAGTAACCATCGGACTTTTGTATCCGATTCTTTATTACCCCTACTCCTCAATACCGGTCCAAACAACTTTCGGGCCTGACACTTGCATCATCCATTTGAGGCTTGATAGGTTTTCCCTCAATCAAAAGGGGGGATGAAAATGTACGCCAAAGCCTTAACTATATTACAAGCGCAGGACCGGATGCTTCCTGTGTTGAAGGGGCCACCAGTACAGTGTGCTCTGTGTGGACGTGTTTTTGACCGGATCACACCTGGGCACCTCAAAACGCATGAACAATATTTGCGCTCCAAAAGAGGGGTGAAATGGTTTCGGCCAAAACCAGAACGTAAGGAAGAGAACGACGACGCAGAAGCACATTTCTCGCCAGATAACGAGCACGAGCCGAGTCCGTGGAAATCACGTCCCGAGACGTTCATGGAAACGTACCAGCGCTTATTCGGTTCAAAGGATCGGCTTACTGCTTGCATCAAGAAGTTGTTTGATCTATATCAACCGCATCGAGGCAAGTGGTTGCTCATGGACAAGCCCGTATTGCCCATGTACGCCACGTGGTATCAAGTGTCGGACAATGACCCAGCTTTCAAACCGAATCGGTTGTGCGTGAGTATCTTGAAGGAACATTTAACGCTGAAGTGTACTGTGGGGGTTTTTTCTAAGAGTCAGTACGAGACGCACTTTTTGTCATGGGATATCGATGCGATGCGATTGTATGACAATCCTTTATGGGACGCTGCTCTGGAAGCTCGAAGGGCTGCAACGGCTATCTCCGAGCTCCTTAGGAAATGGGGGCTTCACCCTCACATCATCATCAGTGGGAGAAAAGGTTATCATGTGACGGTCTACTTTAGGCGTGGAGTCTCAATCAAAATTGCAATGCAATTGTTTCAGGCTGTGCTCCAACATCGAGAAGGTCCGCAAATTGGAACAGGTCTTAAAGTAGAATGCTTGCCGATTCAGCGTGGAAACAAGCTGCCACTCGGAATCAACTGGAGTGCCGAAAGGTATTGCGGTTTCGTGGATCCCTATACCCTGGATCCAATTGCAAACCCGTATGAGTATCTCTTGAACATCGTTCCTGACGACCCTACGGTTCTGTACGAAATTGAGGATGAAGGGTTGAGCCAACGACAACACAAGCGCAAGCGCAAGCGCACTGTCATTTTGGAGAAATCCTGGAGCGAGGATCAAACAGAAGCGGCATTCAAATTGGGAGTCATTGCACCAAGCACACGGCATGATACGCTTGTCCGGGTTGCAGCGTATATTCGAAACACACCGTCGCTTTGCCCCGATTCCCTCGCTGAGTTCATCGATGTTCTGATATCATGGTCTCGTAAGCAATACGAACAACATCGAGAGAACATTGGAACGACTTGGACGGAACACATGAGAGACGTGCATCGAGTGGCAAAATATGCGTGGACACATCCTTTGACTTCTGGCGTACCGAGAGTCATAAAAGTGACGGCGGCTATTGTACACTGGATTCGTGGCCAAACTACAGTGCTTGCCGAACAGCAAGTGATGTTCGCTGCGTGGTTCCAAATGTCGAATGTAGGGGGATGCTTCCATCTGGGATATGAACAGGTGCGGGACATGACCCATTTAGCGAAGGATAGTCTAGATCGGGCTATGAAGGGGCTTCGAGACAAGGGTATTTTGGTTGTTCAGGAAGAATATTTTAATGGAAGAGACGGTATTTTTCCGTCAAAAACGAGAAAATATTGTTTCGGCAACCCGCCTGGAAAGTCCTCACATCAAGCCGTTCTCTTGATTTTGACCAAGGAACAATGGGACCCAACCTTGTGGTTCCGCCTGTTAGTCTCACTTTTCACTAAGGAACAGTTGAAGAACTGGTATCCTTTCGCTTACCATCGCATCTGCCGGGTTGAGCCAATTCTTCTCGGGCGCTCCACCGCTTGAGTGATTCACACACCCTATGTAGAAGAAACGCATCTGCGTTTCTTCCATACATCCAAGCGAACTCCCCCCATCCTGATTCGGTTTTTTACCCACCAGTCATATTTTATGTTCGGCTTTGCACCCGTCTAGGGATACCTCGACGTGTAAATAACCGAATGAAACCCGTGAAAATACCGCACTACTGCGGGATATCCCTCCTTTAACTCGGATAGCTGGTCATGCTCCCTGCTGTTCATTCGGTTTTTCACCCACAGTGTCTGCATCAAATTCGGTTAAGCACCCAATGCTTTTTGCCAGGTTCACAAACGGCGACAAACGGAAGCAGATTGATACCTTGGCTACGGTTGTAAAATCCACATCCACCTGCTGGATGACGAAGAAACAAAATGTGCGACGCTCGGTATCGCTTAAAAGGTTTACCCAGTCGGTTTCCATGAATCTTGCTATCCAATCATCGAACGTAGAATTTTGAGAAAGTGCCGATACCTCCTCCAAAAGAGAAATCGACCTCTGGACTTTTTCCTTGGAAGCAGTCTCCCGCAACGAAATAAGTTGTTCCCACTTCTCTGCATACGGCGTTGAAGTAGATAACGTTGCCCGCTGATATCTCGCCTCCTCGAGTTCGGCATTTGCATTTCGTTGCGCCACAAGGATCTCCTTTTTCCACCGAACAAGTGTGTTTCGTGCCTGGCTTTTGAAAAGACTGATTCGTCCGGGCCATTCTCGAGCGATCTGTTTCAAGACGACCTCATCAAGCTTGGATGTTGCGATTTTCTGCCCACACGATGGACATACATAATGAACGTATCTCTTTGAAGAGCGAGCAGGTGTGCTGTCCTTGACAAGCAAACCAACGCCGCACTTTTTGCAGTGAGCCAATCCTTGAAGAAGGTTTGGTGTGTTAAATTTCATCCCGGTTTCCTTTTTGACGGTTCGCAGTTCGTGAACAATATCCCAGAGCGGTCTGGGAACAATGGCATCAATTTGCCCTTCAAACAAATCGTACTGTCCAATCGGTTTCCGAGCGCTATTTGAATAGCCTTTGCGCCGGTTCCACGCAAGGTTTCCGCAATAAACTGGATTATTCAAAACCACATCAATGGTGCTCGTACGCCACTCACCCGACCTCGGGGAGGGGATTCCAGCTTTATTCAAGATGACGGCGATCTGAGCGTCTGCATATCCCCATGAGGCGAGATAGAAAATGAACAGGGCCACGCCGGCGGTCTCGCCAGGAACCAGCACACCGTTGTGCCATTGATATCCATATGGCGCAGGCGCACCCGGTCGTCGAGGACCTCGAGGATCATGAAGCAACATACTTTGTGCGTCAATGGCACGAGTGGATTTTACGGTCGAATCATATTGCGCCATCAAGAGCTGTGCCTGCACTACCGGTGACTTTGGATCCCACAAACCTGTCGTTGCATTGAAAAATTCGCATTGTGGTTTTCGCTCTTTAATTGGATTGAAAACCTGCAATACGAAGTCCGACATTTGCCGACTTACACGACTTTCATCATAAAAGAAGACTCCGTTCACGGCGTCATGTTCTAGCACAGTTGTCAGAAGCGCCTTCATGGCATCTCGCTTGAGCGCCGGTTTTCGATATGCACTCACTGCGTCATCGATAAACCATTCGATGATTTCGTATCCGTTCAACTCTGCGCACCGCAAGACCTGACTACGTTGAATTTCTAACGAGTGGTTTTGCCGCTGCCGCTCGCTTGATCGACGCAAATACGCAACCCCGTTACGCCGTTGCTTCATGACTTTCACCTCCGTTTCGCAAAAACTTGCCATAATACGCTAGAAAGTCAATTCGTTCCGGGAAGACGATGACTCTACTGAATAACAGTGAAGCGAGGGATCGTACCGCACCTTTATCCTGCATTCTTGTCACCAGCGTGTGTTGTACCAAATCAATAAGTCCCCTAACATCCAGCGAATAACCAGCCTGAAGCTGCCGAATCTTGTCAGACAAAGATGAACTTTGTTCCTCGAGCGACTCAATCTCTTGCAGTGCCAGTTCGGCCACTCTATTGTTGACACCTGGTTCGAAGCGCCGTGCAAAAGCCAGGGACTTATCTTCGTATTCTTTTATCACCCTAGCCCTCTCGGATTCGAGCCTACGAACGTGCCTCCGGATGAATTCGGAGCATGTTTGGTGGAACGCCTCAACATCGAGGTTTGTAATCCGTTTTGAAATTTGCTCCATGACAACGGCATTGAGCAACGAGATATCAATAACATTTACCCGATGTCCTCCACGGCGACACTCGTAACGAGGCTCATAACTGATTGACGATTTCTGCGCCATTGGAGACCCGCACAGGCCACAAATCGGTTGCATGATTCCCTCAATTGCATTGTCCAACGCTCTACCAGTCCATTGTGCAAGGTTTGAGATGCTAACTTGTACGGCCTTGAATGTTTGCAACGATGTGATGGGTTCAACGTGTGGGAGCGCATGATAAGTCCCAAACCGCTGGACATGACCTGCATAGAACGGCGTCTGAAGCACCTTTAGCATCTGCGCCTCGGTGCGATGCAAAATTCTGCGGTGAGACTCGAACTTCAGCATGAATTCATCGAATCCCCGTACCGACGAAATATCGTCAAACAGCTCAGCTATGCCATCCGCACGCTTGGAATCCCTGTAGTAACGAACAAATCCATCGTCTCCCCGGATACGTTTGTATCCGAAGAGTTGTGCCGGATATTCTTTCACCGCATCCGATACCCTTCGCTGTATGGCCTGCGCCTCGTACGCCGCAGCAATGTCGGAAATACCTTCCACCAAGATGTTTCCGTCGAAAGTCCTTGCCGAAGCGGCGGTGAAGACGACCTCCACTTTACGGGAAATCAGCAGCTTCGCAATCTCCACGTACTCATAGGCATCCCGTGCCAGCCGATCTCGCTCATAACAGATCAGTGTTCCGATCTGACCACCACGAATGAGAGCCAACATGCGTTGTAGCTCTTGCCGTTTAGCCATCGGGACCTTCGCTGCTGACACTCCGTGATCGACAAAAGTGAGCAGCCGGTCCGGTGGTACTTGCCGCAAGATGGGTTCAGCAGCGGAATGCTGCATCCTTTCATCTTGTGCATCTGTACTCACTCGGACATAAAAGGCACAATACTTGCCACCCTCCAGATTCATAACTTACACCTCCTCACCAGACATTGGGTCACCCTCTTGAACCCTGGTGCTCATGAGGAAGTTTGCGACATCTTTGGGCGCAAGCTCAAGTTTTACAATCAGGAGGTGCTCTACGAGCCGCTGTATCCACTCGTCTGCCAAGGAATTTTCATTTTCATACTCCACTCGTACAACACGCACGTCAGTCATATGTACACCTCCGGGAATCTAGCATTTCTCCTAGAATTCCCGATTTGGAAACTGGCTAAACGTGTGCATTCATCTGTGTCGTGAGAATTTGTGGGACCCCTTCATTGGAACCTGGCATCTCAAGAAAGAGTGACAACTGCACATTTACGTCGTCGTGACGAGGGACGATGATCACCTCCGCTTCACTACCTGGCATCTTCAGATCCTGGAGTATCTGTATCATCCATAATCACCTCTGCTACTCTCGGATTTTTCAAAACGAATTGATCGATGACAAACTTCGACACCCCTGAAGCACGTGCCGCCTCGACCAAATTTGTCCACCACTGGTCTCCCAGTTTCGTCTCATGCATGACATCACCCCCTTCAACTGATGCCATATCATCGAATCTTTGTGAGATGTTGCAAGTCTTCCAAAATCATTTGCAGTTTACGTGTCGTAATTTTGGACTTTTGGCCCGTTCGCCTTGTAAGGTATCCCCATCAACAGCACTAAATCTTGTTCCGCCGGGGTCATGTGGGGATTCCTAAAAATGTACGATGTTGTAAATTTGGACAAACCTCTGGCGGATCGCATAAGGTGCTTGTCAGAGTCCAAAACCGAAAGGGGAAATGTCATATGTCACAAACTACACATGTCAACCCAATAAGCAGTGGACAAGAGCCATCCACTGTGCTGATGGAACGTGTTCTGCATGCGGTCAATGAGCCCGAACGTCAGAAGCGGTCTCGTAAGGCAAAGGCAGCCTGGCAACGTAGGCGGGAGAGGTTATTTCGTGCTTCGCACGACGAAGCATTCATTTATGTGCGTTCAACAAATGCTGACGATTTTCAATTACAAGAATCTCTTCTGAAAGACAAAGCGGCAAAGCTCGATCTTCAATGCACGCAAGTGTTCTACGACAGTTGCACCGGCATAACAGATCCATTCGCCAGGCCTGGATTCTCGCAGCTCATGAAGGCCGTACGGGCGATTCCCACTGTTTCAATAGTATTGGCTGTTGACCTGACCCGTATTGGTCGGTCAAGGACATATCTGTCCCACGTCAAGTCGCACCTCAAAGACCATGGCGTTGAGTTGATGCTCGGCAAGTAAAGCGACAATCGGGTAACTGGTAATTCCGTTTCTGGCGAGTTGGCACTGAGACACTGGCTCGCCGCCCTCCTCACATATTGAAAAACAAAATACATTGCGAGAACAGTCTGGTGCCTTGTTTGAACAAAACAAGTTGTTCCATGCTTTGTCTCGCAAAAATTTGGGAGGTTTGAGAGGAGGAGATTTTGTGCAAACTGCACATGAGCAAGAAAAACTGGAGTACCGCTTTGAAATTGTTGACTCCTGTCCAGCCAATCTCACAGACAAACAAATCAGTGTGGTCGCCACCATGATCGAACGGTGGTTGGTTTTGAATCGTGAGGTGATTGTCAGTGGCACACAACGAATTGCGTAGGCAGACCTACGCTCAGCAACGGCCGGCCTTCGCATACAAACGCCGTAGCAAGGAAGACGAGACGGGCAACAGTATGGCTGCACAAGAAAAGGCTATCCGTGAACGCTTCGAGCCTGAGGGATTCGAAATCGTCCAGTGGTTCGTCGACGAGCATAGTGCCTTCCGGAACTCAGCCGGTCGTGACGGTATTACTCGGCTCCTGCGGGAACTGGACAACCATCCCGAGGTCAAGGATGTGCTGGTTGAACAACATGACCGGTTGGGTCGGGAGCCGGATCACGTTGGCTGGATTCGACAGGAGCTGAAAAACCGTAATGTTCGGTTGCACTATGCCATTCAAACCTACGACACTTCTCAACCAGATGGAATGATCATGCAGCAAGTCAACACGGGTTTATCGGCGGCACACTCCATGCAAATTGCTCAAAAGACTTATAGCCGAATGCTGAGCAATTTCGTGCAACGGGATCCTGAGACTGGATGGCAATTAAAGAACGGTGGTCGTCCACAGTACGGCTATAAAATCGTTCGTGTGAAATATTACACCGGGGCGAAGACGAGGTATCGCAGCATTTGGGAAGTTGACGAGCACGCAGCACAGGTCTTGCGGCGAATTGTTGTTGACATGCGCATCGGGCGCAACATGAGCTATGAGGAAATCCGTGACGAACTCAACGCTGAAGGAATCCCAAGCCCGGAGGGCGGTCTTTGGACCAAATCGACAATGCACGAAATTTTCCGTCGTGACCGACTGCTAGGTGCAGCGGGCGTCGCCATCTGGAACAGGGAAAACAAGAAAGACAAAATGTTGCGCCAGGAGCAAGGAAAGTTCAAGCCGGAAGATCAGTGGATTAAGGTCGAGAATGCACATCCAGCCATCCTAACCATGGAGGAAGTCGACTTGGCTACTGCTTTGGGAGAACAAAGGGGGCCTCGCACCTTCACTCCACGGACAGACGCTAGTCCATATCTCTTTTCTGGCACCAATGCTGAGGGAGAAATCATGTTCGTGTGCGCCCGTTGTGGCGGGCACATGGTGAGTTACCAGAAGTCCAAGAACAAGAGCTTCTACGCTTGCAGTCATGCGAGTAACGAGGGACAACATGGTCGTTGTGGGCCGATTGTAAAGGTTTCTAAAGAGACCGTTGAGAACGACATCATCCAAGCCGTGATGTCCAGGTATTCCAGTCACGAGTTTGTTTCTCAGGTTTTAGAGCGAGTCAACGTCATCATCCAAGACATCAACAGCCACGGCAGTAACGAGCTCAAGTCACTTGATAAGGCCATTGAGCAAGCCCAGAGAAAGATGAACAACCTCCTCGCAACGATTCAAATGACCGGCCCTTCAACAACCTTGGCTGAAGCGTTTAAGACCGTTGAAGCCGAGAAGGAGCGGTTGGAACGTAAGAAGGCGGCTTTGCTGGTCGAAGTACAGCCCATCCGTCCCATTACCGAATTGGAGTTGCGGACTTTGCTCGAAGACTTCTCTAACGTGATGCAAGCGGGGACGAACAAGCAGCGTCGTGAGATGATACGTGCTTTCGTGTCACATATGATCTTTGATCCGGAAACCCGCCAGATGCAGGTTTATTTCTGGCCGAGCCCCTTGATGGGCCCGGATCCTTACATGAAAAGAGCGAAGCACATTTTTCTGTGCTTCGCCCGGATTTCGGATGGTGGAGGCGACGGGAATCGAACCCGCGTCCGAAGATCTCGCTACATGCACATCTACGGGCGTAGACCGTCTACTACAGTCCCTGCCACCCGCGGACGATCACGCTGGTGCACAGGCAAGTTCGCTATGGTTTCGCCGGTGCCCCGCGAACAAAGGCATCGACTAGCCTGCTCAGGTGACGTTACAGGGCGCGCACAGGCAACGCGTCATGTAACGGTCTCGCGCGATTAGGCAGCGAGAGCGATCTTGCTTTGTGAGGTAAAGCGATTAGCTTTGCCAGTTAAACTTAGACCTGCGTGATTAACGTGTGCGCAGCCCCACGACCCGCCGTCCATGCTCGAACAATCCCCGTCGAATCCAAAACGCCCCCGCGTTTTGGGAATGTCTCGCTAATCGCTGAGGTGTTCTTGCTTGGCTGACGAAACTCAGTCTATCACGATCCACAGTTTCTGACAACGGCATGTTTTTGGCGATCCGGCCAGCCGCTCACAACCGAAGCAAACGGCAGGAACTTATGCAAACCCTGCTCAGCCCCATCAGCAACCGTGGTTTAAGCAAACCTTACCCGCGCTGTCGATCCCGCAAGGCGCGCTCAATTTCACGATTGGCGTCACGCTTCTTCATCGTCTCGCGCTTGTCATGCAACTTTTTACCCTTCGCGAGACCAAGTTCCACTTTCGCGAAGCCGTTCTTCAAGTAAATCTTCGTCGGCACGAGCGTGACTCCACGTTCGCGAACGGCCCCGAACAGATAATTGATCTCCTTGCGATGGAGCAAGCACTTTCGGGTTCGCAGCGGATCGTGATTAAATCGGTTGCCCTGCTCATATGGGGCGATGTGCATATTGTGAATAAACACCTCGCCCTTCTCTACGCGGGCATACGCATCGCGCAGACTGACTGAGCCTTTGCGCATCGACTTGATCTCCGTTCCGGTGAGCACAAGGCCTGCCTCGAACGTCTCCTCGATAAAATAATCGTGGTACGCTTTTCGGTTTTGCGCGAGGATCTTCCCCTCACCGGACTTTGCCATGCGTGTCACTCCAGAGCCACCAGCAGATATATTGCGTATATTTCATCATACCATGGCTCACCAGCACGAGCAAGGCGTTGGCCCAAGCGGCAACCTCTGGAGACTTCACGGATGATGGACACAGGGTGCCTGTCACTACGGCATCCATCCCTGTGTCATCTGCGGCCACGTTTGCCAGTTGGCTTCCCCTTGGCCTTCTTCGCCTTGCCCCGACCACCTGATTGCGCAGCGGCACCGACTACCGCTTTGGCAGATTTCGCTCGCCTTGGCCGATCCGCCGACTCCATCGCTGCTCGCTCGCTATGCTTGCGGCCCTTGGCCTTACCTGGGCCCTTTTTCGCAACGCCCGGTTCGCCTCTCGTGGGCCACGTACGGTAACCGCCAGTTCGCCGCTCTCCACGTGCGCGATCGCCAACTCCACCTGTTTCCCGATCCCACTTGGCAAACCGCTCGTCTGCACTTTGCCGCTGGCGTTTCCCACGTCCACCTTCAGCTTCACGCAGGGCACGCGGATCCGGGAATTCCGCGTCCCACTCGTCATATGGCATATCCGGCGGCGAAGCCGCATGCCGAACGTCGATGATGGGGTCTTCGTGATCCGCGCTTGGCACCGCGTCCCGCCGACGTCCGGCGCGGTCATAACCACCGCGCACCGTCTTCCCACGCAGCCTATCGCGCTTGCCACGCCCACCTATACCGCGATCGCGCTGTTGGCGCCCACCACGCTCACTGGACATCGATTCGCGACGACGGATGCTCTCGCGCCGCTCCTTGGGCGACAGATCCTCATCGTACACGATGGCCTCGCCGCCTGCGCCGCCGACATACGTCGCTTCGCGCAGATGTGCGACGAGTCCGAAGTCGATACGCAAATCTTCCTTGCTCGCACGCGTCACCACGACGCGAACAGGATCGCCAATGCGAAACACGCGGCGCGTGCGCTCGCCGATGAGCGCCATTTGGCGTTCGTTAAGAACGTAGTAATCGTCGTCGAGCGCACTAATATGAATCAAGCCCTCAACGCCATTGTCGAGTTGCACAAATAACCCAAACTGGGTCGCGCTCGTGATGATGCCGTCAAATTCTTCGTCGAGGTGCGCCTGCATGTACTCGACCATCTTAAGTTGGTCGACTTCCCGTTCCGCGTCTTGCGCAATCCGCTCACGTTCACTCGACTGACGGCTGGCTTCAGCGACGAACTCGCGCAACTTCTCCTCGCGCTCCGGCGAAAGTCCACCACTTAAGACCTCACGCATGATGCGATGGATGGTCAAATCCGGATAACGGCGGATGGGTGAGGTAAAGTGTGTGTAATAATCTGCCGCAAGCCCAAAGTGCCCCGTGCATTCCGGCCTGTATTTCGCCTGTTGCATCGACCGGAGCATGACTGTGGAAATCATGCGGGCTTCCCGCGTGCCTTCCACTTCGTTCAACACTTCCTGCAGTGCGCGAGGATGTACTTTGCTACCGCCGACACCCTTCAGGTGATACCCAAAGTTGTGTAAAAACGCGTTCAAGTCCAGCATTTTGGCCGCGTCCGGCTCCTCGTGAATACGGTAGACGAACGGCACACCAAGCCAGTGAAAATGCTCCGCGACCGTCTCGTTGGCCGCAAGCATGAATTCCTCGATCAACCGCTCCGCAATTGAGCGCTGGCGCGGCACAATGTCGACGGGCTCGCCGAGATCGTTCACCTTGACGTAGATTTCGTCGAAGTCAAAGTCGACAGCCCCGCGGCGCATGCGCTTCTCACGCAGGATAAGCGCCAGTTGCTCCATCAACTCGAACATCGGTACGAGCGATTCATATTCGCGGCGCAATTCAGGATCCTGATCCACCAAAATCCGCCGCACGTTGTTGTACGTCATACGCGCGGCCGTGCGGATGACGCTTGGGAAGATGTCGTGATGAACGACGCGACCCTGTTCATCAATCTCCATCACGCAGGACATCGTGAGCCGGTCGACTTGTGGATTGAGCGAGCAGATGTTGTTCGACAAGCGCTGAGGCAACATCGGAATGACGCGATCCACCAGGTACACGCTTGTCCCCCGTCGAAACGCCTCTTTATCGATCACGCTGCCCTCTTGCACGTAATACCCGACGTCGGCAATGTGTACACCGAGTTCATAGTGGCCATTTTCCAGCACTTTCACGTGCACCGCGTCGTCGAGATCCTTGGCATCGTCGCCGTCGATGGTGACGATCACTTCACCGCGCAAATCGCGCCGCTTGGCAATCTCGGCCGGATCGATCTCGATGGGAATGGCCTCTGCGGCACGTAAAACTTGCTCCGGAAACTGCTCCGGCAACCCGTATTTGCGAATGACCGAGAGGATGTCCACGCCGGGCTCATCCGGATGCCCAAGCACCTCGACGACGCGCCCCACTGGCCCGTGCGTCGCGGACGGATACGACGTCAATTCGACGACCACGACGTACCCATCATGCGCACCGTGCGCGTCCTCTTTCGGCACGAAAATATCATCGGCAAAACGTTTGTCGAGCGGCGTGACGAACGCATGGTGCGCGTACAACGCAATTTTCCCGACGATTCGCTCGTTAGCCCGATCCACAACCTTCACAATCACGCCCTCGCGATGCGCCCCCGTTTTGCCACGTACGTCGCGAACGCGGGCCAATACCTTGTCGCCGCTCATGGCGCCGTTAAGCTCCGTCGCGGGAATATAAATATCCGCTTCCGACTCCTGCTCAGGAATCACGAAACCAAATCCGCGCGCCTTCATCTGAAGCCTGCCCACAATCAAGTTCATCTGCTCAGGCAAAGCGTAGCGGTTATTTTTCGTGCGCATGATCTCGCCGCTGTCTTCCATTTGATTTAACAACTTCACAAAGTCCCGAAACTCCGACGCCCGCTCGACGTCGAAGACTTCACACAATTCTTGTGCGGTCAGCGGCGTGTAGATGTCGCTGGCCATATAGTCGAGCAGTTGTTCTCTTTGCAAGGGAACTCACTCCATCGTCAGACTCGCCTTGGCGCGAACCGATACGTAATGTCTGTACTAGTATGGACACAAACAGGCGAGATCGCCACCCCTTGCCGTAGAAAGTTTTGCCGTAGACGATCAGTGACTTGCCTGCCGCTGCGGTTTTAAAAAGTAGGAACAGACAAACAGGGCTGCTGCCAGTGCGACAAGGAGCCAAAACGATTGATGATAACTTCCGGTTGCGTCTTCAATGGCTCCTGCCAGCATCGGTACCACGCCGGACATGATGTAGCCGCCGCACTGCATCATGGCCGTCCAGCGACTCGCCTCGTCGCCTGTCGAAGCCTCATCGAGGGGCAGTATGAGCAGGATGGGAAACAGGCCGCCAAGTCCGATTCCCAAAAAGACGTCGGCAATCCAGGGGCCAGTCATACCGAGCGGCATTGCACACAGGGCCAAACCGATCACGGAAAACACGGCACACGCCATGAGCCAAGGCGTCCGCTTGTTGCTGCGATGCACGAGCATGGGAATGACGAGACTCGAAAACATTTGGATGACGGAGAACGTCGTCAGCACCACCCCCGCCCCAGCAGCCGAATACCCTGTTTGCTCGGCTTGTGGCGCGAGCCATGTCGTGACTGAATAATATATGCCTGACTGCAAACCGAACGCAATCAACAACAGCCAAGCCCGACCGACATTCCACGGCAGCCTGCCCTTTGCCTGCTTTTCGTCGCGGAATCCGCGATCCGCCACAAGCACCGGCACCCACACCGCGAGTCCAAGTGCGGCGAGTACCGTCCACGTTCCCAAAGATGCTTGCCATGAGTGAAGCGCGGAGCCAAGCGGGATCGACAAGCCAGCACTGACAGTGGCGCCAACGCCGATGCCGACCGAGTAAATGCCAATGATGGCCGCCGCACGCTCGGCAAAGTGCTCCTTGATGAAACCGGAGAGCAAAGGTCCAATCACCGCAATGCCGACGCCCGCCAAAAAGGCCGATACGAGCAAGAGCGCAGACGCGTGAACGAAAAAGCGCAACAGCGTGGAAAGGCCAATGAGCACCATACAAGCGAAAATCGCTCGATCAATGCCCATTTTGTCACCGAGCGTACCTGTGAGCGGGGCGAAAATCCCCATGCAAAAAACCGGAATCGCGGTCAACAGGCTTGCGGTCAGGGAGTTCATGTGCAATGCGTGCTGAATTTGCGTCATCAGCGGGCCTATTGACGTAATGGGAGGACGCAAATCGAGCGACACAATAAAAATCGCCATAATTAAGAATCCTAATCTCTTTCCCAACTCTATCACTCCGATCAAAGTCGCGTCTTCGCGCGAAAAAGGGGCCCGCCCTCTGTCATCACTAGGATGCACAGCGAGCAGCCCCTTGACATACAAAAATCTGGCCGCAGACGGTTCAATGAATGTTGTAGTGGTAAAAGGCCGCAATCAGCATGGTCACCAAGAACAACAAAATCGCCAGCACGACCGTCACTTTGCCGAGAAACGAATCGAGTCCCTTGGAGCGCCGATTTGACATTTGGTTGGAACCGCCTGTAATGACGCCCGACAAGCCCGCACTTCTACCCGATTGGAGCAGGATGACAAGGACGAGCAACGCGCACAACGCCACGAGGACGATTTTCGCTGCTAACATCATCTGCTTGTCACCTCCGCTCCACGTCGTTTTCCAGTCTTAGTCTATCATGGCTGTCAAGCGTGCAAAAACGCACTTTTGCCTGCGTACTGCGCAGCACCACCAAGTTCTTCTTCAATTCGCAGCAATTGGTTGTACTTCGCCACACGATCGGTGCGGCTTGGCGCCCCAGTCTTGATTTGGCCAGCATTGGTCGCCACCGCGATATCGGCGATGGTCGTGTCCTCGCTTTCGCCCGAACGGTGCGAGATGATGGACGTGTAACGAGCGCGCTTCGCCATTTCAATGGCCGCGAACGTCTCCGTCAATGTGCCAATCTGATTGACCTTAACAAGAATCGAGTTCCCGACATGGTGCTCAATGCCTTGCTGGAGGCGTTGTACGTTTGTTACGAACAGATCGTCGCCCACCAGTTGGAGTTTACCGCCAAGGGCTTTCGTCAGCTTCGCCCAACCTTCCCAGTCGTCTTCCGACAAACCATCTTCAATGGACACGATAGGATACTTGCCGAGAAGGGACTCGTAGTACGCAATCAACTCGTCTGCCGAGCGCGTCACGCCTTCTCCTTCAAAGTGGTAGACGCCATCTTTGTACAACTCGGTCGATGCGACATCGAGCGCGATGGAAGCCTGCTCACCCGGCTTGTAACCAGCTTTCTCGATGGCCTCGACGATAATCTGAATGGCCTCTTCGTTGGTCTTCAGGTTGGGCGCAAAACCACCCTCATCGCCAACGGTTGTGGCCAAGCCTTTATCGGAGAGCACCTTTTTCAGGTTATGGAAGATCTCTGCGCCCATCCGCAACGCTTCACGGAACGTTTGCGCCCCATGCGGCACGACCATGAACTCTTGAATGTCCACCGTGTTATCCGCATGCTTACCGCCGTTCAAAATGTTCATCATCGGCGTCGGCAGCGTGCGCGCATAGAAGCCGCCAAGATAGCGATACAGCGGCAAACCAAGCTCAGCAGCCGCGGCTTTCGCAACCGCCATCGACACGGTCAGGATGGCGTTGGCGCCGAGTTTGCCCTTGTTTGGCGTACCGTCGAGACCAATCAACAGTTCGTCGATCGCGACTTGATCCAGCGCTTCCTCGCCGATGAGTTCCGGCGTGATCACTTCGTTGACGTTTTTGACGGCGTTCAACACGCCCTTGCCCAAATAACGCCCCTTGTCGCCATCGCGCAGTTCCACGGCCTCGTGTGCGCCAGTCGATGCGCCGGATGGAACGATGGCGCGACCCATTGCGCCACTCTCCAGTTCCACTTCCACTTCCACCGTCGGATTGCCGCGCGAATCAAGTACCTCGCGAGCATGTACGTCAAAGATCTCAGACATTCCGATCCACTCCCTCAAATTTGAAATCCCACGCGGGTTGTATTCCCCGCCGCGGTCATGCCTATGTCAACCGAAGGTTCAACCTCCAGCCGTACCGTTATCCTATCGACGTGGCCAATCACTTGACGATGAGCGACTTACCTGTCATTGCCGGCGGCTGCTGTACGCCGAGCAAATCGAGCAAAGTCGGTGCCAAATCGGCCAAAATGCCATCAGCGCGAAGCTTTACACCCGGCAAAGTGACAATGCATGGCACCGGATTGGTCGTGTGCGTGGTGCACACTTCATGCGTGTCCGGGAACACCATCACGTCCGCATTGCCGTGATCGGCCGTGACAATCGCCACCCCGTCGACCGCAGCGATGGCATCGAGCACAGTCTTAAGACACTCGTCGACCGCTTCACAGGCCTTAATGGCTGCCTCAAGTGATCCTGTGTGCCCGACCATGTCCGGGTTGGCAAAGTTCAAGATCATTGTGTCGATCTCGCCGGATCGCATCCGATTGGCTGCTGCTTCCGCGACTTCGTACGCGCTCATCTCCGGTTTCAGGTCGTAGGTTGCAACCTTCGGCGACGGAATGAGAATCCGCTCTTCGCCGGGAAATTCAGCCTCTTGGCCACCAGAGAAGAAAAACGTCACATGTGGGAATTTCTCGGTCTCGGCAATGCGCAGTTGCGTAAGTCCTGCCCGCGAGACCACTTCGCCATATGTGTCATGCGGACTGTCAGGCGGGAATGCGATCTCGCCACCCACCGTATCACTGTACTTGGTCATCGAAACGAAGTGCACAGACGGTGGATTGGCACCGCGATCGAACCCATGAAACTCGCTGTCTGTAAACGCCTGCGACAATTGAATGGCACGGTCCGGCCGGAAGTTGAAGAAAATCAGCGAATCTCCGTCCTCCACGGTCGCAACCGGTTTGCCTTGCGCATCGACGTGGACAATGGGCAACACGAACTCGTCAGTGACATCATTGGCATAACTCTTTTCCACAGCCTGCACCAGGTCTGTAACTTGCTCGCCTTCTGCATGCACCATCGCGTTGTAGGCCTTTGCGACGCGCTCCCACCGGCGATCGCGATCCATCGCATAGTAGCGGCCGACGACGGTCGCAATCTGCCCGATGCCGAGATCGGCCATCAACGATTCGACTTGGCGGATGAAGCCTGCACCAGTCTTGGGCGACGTGTCGCGTCCATCCAGAAACGCATGAACTGCGACTTTCTGGACGTTCAAGCCAGCAGCCATGCGCAAAAGCGCAAGTAGATGGTCGATATGGCTGTGTACACCGCCATCCGAAACCAGACCACAAAGATGCAGAGTCTTGTTCTTGCGAACGGCGGCATTCATCGCCCGCTTTAGAACCTCGTTCTGATAAAAGTCGCCATCGCGAATGGCCTTGGTGATCTTGGTCAAATCTTGATACAGGACGCGACCAGCCCCAATGTTTGAGTGACCGACTTCCGAATTGCCGAACTGGCCTTCCGGTAGCCCGACTGCTTCGCCGCTTGCCTGTAGCTGCGTATGAGGGTATGTCTGCCAAAGATGATCAAACGTTGGCGTCTTGGCCAGATACACCGCGTTACCTTCGTGCACTGGATTGAGACCGAAGCCATCCAAAATGATCAGCGCCACCGGTCCCTTGCCACTCGGGCGGGATCGACGTGCAAAAGCCGCATCCGCCATCAGATAACCCCCTTCAGTGCCTGCGCCATCTCGACGAACGAGGACGGTTCAAGGCTCGCTCCTCCGACCAACGCGCCGTCGATATCTGCCTCGCGAACAAAAGACGCAATATTGTCAGGCTTCACACTGCCGCCGTAAAGAATGCGCACCGAAGCAGCCGCCTCTGCTCCGAACAGATCAGCAACCAGTGCGCGAATCTCGCTCGCCACGTACTGCGCGTCCTCTGGGGTCGCCGTCTTGCCCGAGCCAATCGCCCAGACGGGCTCGTAGGCAATCACGGCCTGTGCGACTTGTTCTTGTGACAGGCCATCCAGGCCTTGTTGCACCTGACCCGTCACGACTTCCTTCGTAATACCGTCCTGCTTCTGCGAAGAATTCTCGCCGACACACAGCACCGGGATCATGCCAGCTTCCGCGATGGCCCGAACCTTGTGGTTGACCATCTGATCCGACTCGTTAAACAACATGCGGCGCTCAGAATGTCCAGCCAGGACGAAACGCGTCCCGAATTCGGCAAGCATGCCCGGCGCGATCTCGCCCGTATACGCCCCTTCTTTCTGAGGATACACGTTTTGCGCCCCAACCTTCACGTTTGCGGGCAACATCACGCGCAAAACGTGCAAGCTTGTATATGGCGCACAGATGGCATATTCGACACCGTCGACCAGGGCCGCCGATTGCTGCCCAAGCGATTCCGCAAACGATCGCGCCTCAGCGACCGTTTTATACATCTTCCAATTGCCCATGAGCAAAGGTGTTCTTGCCATGGACGCGCCTCCTTCCTCAACTGGGCGAAGTCACTTCTCTGCGATAACCGCAACCCCAGGCAACAACTTGCCTTCAAGAAATTCGAGTGAAGCGCCGCCGCCCGTCGACACGTGCGACATCTTGTCCGCCACCCCCGCCTGTTCCACGGCTGCCACAGAGTCGCCACCACCAACGATGGTCGTTGCGTCTGCTTCGGTCATCGCTTCTGCAATCGCAAACGTGCCCTTCGCAAAGGCTGGCATCTCGAACACGCCCATCGGGCCGTTCCAGATCACCGTTTTCGCGTTGCGAATTTCCGCCTGATACTGTTTTACCGTCTCCGGGCCAATATCGAGCGCCATCTCGTCAGGTTGGACGGCATCCACGTTGCGCACCGCATGCTCCGCATCAGCAGAAAACGCCTTGGCGGCGACGACATCGACCGGAAGCAACAGACGGCTGTTGTGCTGTTTGGCAAGTTCAAGCAGACGCGCTGCCGTCCCTTTCGCATCCGCCTCGACAAGCGACTTGCCCATGTCATAACCCTGCACGGAGAGGAACGTGTTCGCCATGCCCCCACCGATGAGCAATGCATCGACCTTGGGCAAAAGGTTTTCAATCACACTGATTTTATCCGATACCTTGGCACCACCAATGATGGCAACAAACGGGTGTTCCGGATTGGCGAGCGCCTCGCCCATCACGCCAACCTCTTTTTCCATCAAGAAGCCCGCAACACACGGCAAATAATCCGCGATACCCGCCGTAGACGCATGTGCGCGATGCGCAGTACCAAACGCGTCGTTCACAAACACGTCGCCGAGTTCTGCCAACTGCTTCGCGAGGTCCCTGTCGTTCTTCTCTTCGCCAGCGTAAAAACGGACATTCTCCAAAACGAGAATGGCGCCGTCGGCCAACGCGGCGACCGCTTGTTCCGCAGTCTCGCCAATCGCATCCGGGCAGAACGACACCGATTTATCTGGCAACAGCGATTGTAAGTGACGAGCCACGGGAGCCAAGGAATACTTTTCGCTGCGCTCGCCCTTCGGCCGGCCAAGGTGGCTCATGAGGATGACGCGAGCGCCGTGATCAGATAGGTATGTAATCGTCGGCAGTGCGGCGCGAATGCGCGTATCGTCCGTGATTTCGCCCCCATCGTTCATCGGGACGTTGAAATCGACACGAACTAACGCGCGCTTACCGCGCCATGCGACGTCCTCAATCGTTCGTTTTGGCACAGAAAAGACCTCCCATCTCCTGCTTGTCTCTTTGCACGGGTGTTGTGTTCGCAGTTGTATTGTACCAGACCACTTCCTATGCCAAAAGTACTTTAGCTGTTTCGGTGGACCAGGTGCCCCTCGCAGGGCCGTCCGGACTATCGGCCGAGCTTGCTGAATATGAATGACAAAAGCGAGATCGCATCGGAGGTGGCGGCACATGACCATCGGAATCATCGGCACAGGCCACATGGGCGGCATGTTGGCGAGGGCGTTCGCAAAGACGTCCGACGAGACCGTTTACGTATATAACCGATCGCGCGCAAAGGCTGAGGCCGTTGCAGCGAGCTGTCCGCAGATTGTCATTTGTGACACATTGCAGCAAATCGCCGCGCTATCCGACGTGATCGTCGTCTGCACAAAAGCTGTCGACGGCGAACGCGTCGCCGAGCAACTGGGACGTTACCTGACCGCGGAGCAGTTGCTGCTCACGACAATTAGCACGGTCGATCTCGCCCGCTGGCAGCGGCTCACCACAGCCACGCCAATTAAAATTGTGCCAAGTCTGACCCAATCGGTGCAAAAGGGTGTGGTGCTGATTACCTACCCCGATAACGTGGAGCGCGCCGTTTCGCAAGCAGTTGAACGTAGGCTTGCACGTATCGGTCAACCTTATGTCGTGCGCGATACAGATGTACGCGTCTGTTCGGATCTCACAAGTTGCGGTCCTGCGTTCCTAGCTTATCTGTGCCAAACGTGGGCCATGGCTGCCAGTCGCGTCAGTGGTATCCCCTATGCTGAAACGCAGTCGCTTGTGACCAACACGTTGATTGGTCTTGCAGCCATGCTTGAGCAAGGCATGGACTTTGGGCGGGTTCTCGAACAAATCTGCGTGCCAGGCGGCGTTACGGAAGCGGGTTTAGAAGCGCTGGCGGGAGCCGAAGAGATGTTTGTTAAGCTCCATGAAGTGACAGCTCGACATGCGCAGCCCAGTCGATCCATTACACCGCTGCCCGCGCGCGACGCTCGCTAGACCGGGATTTCGGCCGAGTATCAAGGCGAATTCTGACAACCTTTGTCGAATATGCATGAATTCCACACGATACACTTGTCAAAAAATTGAACGGAAAGCATAATGTTTTCAAAACATTTGTTGACACGAGCGTGCGATCCAAAAAGGTGGTTACTCAAGGTGAGCTATGCTTCGGCAAGTATCAGATTCGAAGACGTCGCATTGAACACGCACGTCCTGCAGACGTCCGACCACGCTTGTACAGACGAGGGGAACAGACGCCCGCGCGTTCTCGACTTCGAGCGCAGACTTGTGGAACACGAGGCGTTTTGTGGTGTCGTACGTGACTTTGTCGTAGACTTCCCATTTCCCGAGTCGCTCGTCTGCCTGGTGCTCGATGCGGATGGCGTGATCCTTGACCGAACCGTCAATGAAAGCGGACAACGGACCGCCTCCGTCGACGAACGACTTGAGTCGTTGACACCTGGCAGCCTATTTCCCTGCGTGACCGGAGCGCTGGACAAAGGGCGGGGTTTGCAGCGCAACGAAGTCGTATGGCTAGAAGAACACCCTTGGCGGGATAGTTGGCAAGTGGCAATGGTCAGCGTGTCGGATGGGAACGGTTCCGGACTTCGCAACATTGTGTTGGTGACGCGGACGGCCGTGCCGAATCTCTTTGTCAGGCAGACGGCAAGCGCTATAGCATACAGCGTTGCGCAAATCTGGACAAGCCTACAAAGCCAACCTCCTATCGACCGTGGAAGATCCTTGATCGACCGCCTACGAACGAAACTTCAGGAGTTCGAAAAGGTGTCGGCCTTGGCGCAACTCAGTGCCGGCATCGCACACGAGATTCGCAACCCGCTAACGACCGCCCGCGGTTTTTTGCAGTTGTTTGGCGAACGTTGCGAGCAGACAGACAAGGCGTACTTGCAGTTAACCATTCGCGAATTGGATAGGATCCAGGAACTTCTTGAGGACTTCATGGGGCTGTCGCGGCCCGATCACGAATGGCTTCAATCCATCGACGTTTGTCATCTGTTACAATCCGTGTGCCATTTTCTTCAACCCGAGGCGAGTTTATGCGGGGTTGAGCTGACCTGTTCAGTTCCCTCCGAGTCTGTATTTGCAACGGTTCGTCCAGGCCGCATTAAACAAGTGCTCATCAATTTAGTTCAAAACGCTGTACACGCCTGTGAAGGACGCACAAACGGCACGGTCAACCTGGTTCTGGTAGACCGCGGCGCCGATATCGACATCTCGATTGTCGACAACGGTTGCGGGATCGCCGATACGCGCCAACTGTTTCGCCCATTCCATACGACAAAGCCGTCTGGCACAGGGCTTGGCATGTTTGTCAGCAAACACATCGTCGAGGCACACCGCGGTCGTATCACGGTTAACTCTGAACTCAATTGCGGGACCGTGGTCTCCATTCATCTGCCGAAAACGCAACCCGTTACATAATTCAGCAAACCAAATATACGAAAAAAGAGGGGCGCCCCATCTGTGTGCCCCTCTCGACATTCTGCCTCTTACAACACTTCCCCAAGTTCATCCACGAGTTGTTCAAACTGTAGCAAAGCTTGGCGCACTGGCTCCGGGGATGTCATATCCACGCCAGCCTTGCGTAGCAATTCGATGGATGTGTCCGAACTCCCCGCAGACAAAAAGTTTAAGTAGGCCGTCACGGCAGGTTGTCCCTCGCCGAGGATTTTGCGCGAGAGCGCGATGGCGGCGGAAATGCCTGTCGCGTACTTGTAGACGTAAAACGCCGAATAGAAATGCGGAATGCGCATCCAACCGTGCGCCATGATGTCGGTGACATGGACGGCGTCTCCGTAATACTTCACGTTGAGCTGGTAAAACGTCTCGTCGAGCCAGTCGGCAGTCAAGGCCCCGCCTTGTTCAACGTGATCGTGCGTCATCTTTTCGAACTCCGCAAACAACGTCTGAGTCAACAGCGTACCGCGGATGGTTTCGAGTTGCTGATTGAGGAGATAAGCGCGCTTCGCCGGATCTTCGATGATGCGCCCAAGATAGTCGTAGAGAATCGCCTCATTGCACGTTGACGCGACTTCGGCGACGAACAATGTGTAATCGCTGTACACGTACGGTTGCGTCTTGCGCGAAAAGTAGCTATGCATGGAATGGCCCAACTCATGCGCAAGCGTGAACATATCCTGCACTGTGTCGGTGTGATTCAACAGAATGTAGGGATGCGTGCCATACGTGCCCCAGGAATAGCCTCCTGAGCGCTTGCCGCGCGTCTCGTAAACGTCGACCCAGCGGCTGTTCAGCCCGTGCATGGCAGCGTCGTGATACGTGTCGCCAAAGACTTTTACGGCATCAAGTACGATGGCCTTTGCTTCGTCATAAGGGATTTTCCAATCGACGTCCGCGACAAGGGGCACGTACAAGTCCCACATCTGCAACTCGTCGACCCCGAGCACGCGCTTGCGCAGTTCCAGATATTTCGTCAGGGCAGGCAGTGACTCGCCGACGGCCTGAATCAGGTTGTCATACACGGCGACAGGGATGTTCTCCGCATCGAGCGATGCAGCACGAGCCGACGGGAAGTTACGAATGCGCGCGTTGATCGCGTTGCGCTTGACGTTTGCCGCATACACCGCCGCAATCGTGTTGCGATGCCGCTTGTATGTGTCGTAGACCGCCGTGAAGGCTCGTTCGCGCACGTCGCGATCTTTTCGCTCCAAAAGCTCGTGATACACCGCGTGCGTAATCTCGACAGGTTGCCCATGCTCATCCTCGATGGTCGGAAACACCATGTCGGCGTTGTTGTACATTTCAAAGATGTCGGAAGGCGCACCCAGCACTTCGCCAAACTGCGCAAGCAATTGCTCAGCTTCTGGGGACAGGACGTGATCGCGCTGGCGCGTAATTTCCTCGAGTGCAAACCGATACACGTGCAGTTCGGGCGTGGCGTCGACAAACGCCTGCAGCTGATGCGCGTCCACGCTTAAAATCTCCGGTACAAAAAACGACGTTGCGGCGTTCGCCTGAACGAGCAGGGACATAGCCTGATTGAACAAGGTCTGCGCCGCGCCGTTCGCCGTGTCTTCGTCGAGCTTCATCTTCGCATACACATATAGCTTTCCCGCGACCATGCCGATCTCGTCGTGGTTCTGTAACGCGGCCAAGAGATCGGCGGCGGATCTTCCCAGCGTGCCCTGTCGACTTGCGAACGCTTGGACCAACGCCTGGAGGCGCTGTGCGTCCTTTTGCCAATCCGCCTCGCTGGCATAGATGTCTTCAAGATTCCAGCGATACGCCGGATCGATCTCAACGCGGGGCTTGCCCCGAACTTCACTCGCCCTAAGGCTCGCTCCGAACTCCCGAACGCGCTTGCTCATATCCCTTTCTCTACTCATACATCCGCCTCCTCCACACGTGTGTAGACCATTTGCGCCGCCCCAAAGGCGCCTGGTAACAATGAACCGACGGTGGTTCGCAAGACATCCCCCTGCAAATTGGCAAGGACAACCGGGGTCTCCGGTGGGCAAAACTCTGCCATCACCTGCCGACAGGCGCCACATGGCGAGACGGGCTCGGGTGCATCCGCAACCACGGCGATTTCGGCAATGCCGGGCCGTTCTTGGGTTTCCCGGCCGGCGGCCAAAGCCGCAAAGATGGCGGTGCGCTCGGCGCAGTTTGTCAGACCATACGACGCATTTTCAATGTTTGCTCCTTCGATGATTCGCCCGTCTGTAAGCCGCAATGCCGCGCCGACAGCAAAGCCGGAATACGGCACATAGGCGTTCTTACGCGCCCTCTGAGCCGCCGCAAGCAACTCGTCGGCGTCTTCATCGCCACCCTGCACACGGCCTAGCAAGAGTGGCAACGAGGATACAGGCTGCTCCACGAGACGAATGATTTGCGTCAATTCGTCGATACACGCTTGTGCCGACGGCTGGTCGATGGCGTGAACGGTGAACACGGGCTCACCTGTATTGACCCGATCCCCGACTTTTTTGTGGACGACGATGCCGACGGCAGGATGAATGATGTCGTCCTTTTTCGATCGGCCTGCACCAAGGCGCATCGCCGCCGAGCCGAAGGCGAGTGCCGGCAGTTCCTTGACAAACCCGTCGTAAGGCGCGGTCCACGCTTGTTTGACCGGGGCCTGCGGCAATCGCGCCGGATCGTCCACGATCTTTGCATCGCCGCCTTGGGCTGCAACCCACGCCCGCAACTTGGCCAAGGCGCGCCCGTCGGCGATAGCGTCCTGCAACATCTCCCTGGCCTGCGCTGCATCGTCCGCCACACCAGCGAGCACAGCCATTTCGGAAGCCAGCGCAAGGCAGACCTCAGTGAGATCCTGCGGTCCCTCGCCCCGCAAGACGGCAATGGCTTCGGCGATCTCGAGCGCGTTGCCGATGGCCTGCCCCAAAGGCTGTTCCATACTGGACAGCACGGCAACGGTGCGCCGTCCAGCACGATTTCCAATCTCAACCATCGTTCGCGCCAGGCGTTTCGCATCTGCCAGCGTTTTCATAAACGCGCCGTCACCCACCTTGACGTCGAGAACGATGGCGTCGGCACCGCTCGCCAGCTTCTTGCTCATGACGGAGCTTGCGATGAGTGGCAACGACTCTACAGTGGCTGTCACATCGCGCAATGCGTAGATTCGCTTGTCGGCTGGCGCCAGTTCCGCGGTCTGTCCTGCCAGCGCCACACCAATACGCTCCACTTGTGCAATCATTTCTGGGATGGTCAAATCGGTGCGAAAGCCTGGGATGGATTCGAGCTTGTCGATGGTACCGCCCGTATGGCCAAGACCGCGTCCCGACATTTTGATCATCGGCACACCCAATGCGGCAAGCAGCGGCGCAATGACGATGGTAGTCTTATCGCCAACCCCGCCAGTGCTGTGTTTATCGACCTTCACACCGGGGACGAGCGACAGGTCGAGGGTTTCGCCGGATTGTGCCAGACATGCGGTAAACGCGCTCAGCTCAGCGTCACTCATGCCGTGAAACGCGACCGCCATAAGCCACGCACTCATTTGATAATCGGGAACGTCTCCGGCCAGATAGCCTTTTACCAGGAATGCAAGTTCCTCGTCCGATAAGGCCGAGCCTCTGCGCTTTTTGTCAATTAAATCTACAGCCCGCAGCATCGCGTGCGCTCCTCCTTATCCGCCGTACCTTTTGCGAAAACTTGAACACCATCCTACCATAACAATCCAACGTTTGCGACGGCTCGAAAATCACCATTCTCGGCAGGTTTCATGGTACAGTAAACTGGTTGTGGAAGATTGTCGAAACAAACGACAGATGGACGGAGTGCAAAACCGTGAGCGAACGGAAGTTGACCCTATACAGCTTTGTCTACCGCGGGGCTTCATCCGCCCTAACGTTTCTCAACAGCGCGATTGCCGCTCGTTACTTGCCGACAGCCAGCCGCGGTGAATTCCAGTTGTCGACCACCATCGCAACGCTCGGGCAGTCCTTCTCTGGCGGCTATACGAACTACTTTTCTTACGCATTGCCTAGGCGCCCCGATGATAAAGCTCGTATCGTGCAAATGGGCAATCTCGTCATGTACGCCTTTAGTGTTCTCGTGTGGATTGCGGCGGCCTTGGTGGCTTGGTTATGCCATCCATCCCTGACCGTCACATTTGCACTCTTCGGAATGCCACTGACATTTCTTTTCGGCTATAGTTCGAAACTACTGAACTCCCTCGGCGAAATCTCGTGGTTAAACCGGGCAAACATCGCTCAGGCGGTCGTTTTTCTCGTTTGTTACCTTGTCTTCATTGGCTTTCAGCCACATTTAAAGGACAGCCTACGACTGTTATGGACATTCCGCATTTGGCTACTGTCGTGGATTGTTTGCGTCGTCATGACGTTGTTTGTCGCCTATCGTGCACTGGGATTCCGAGACGTTCTCAAGTGGCGATGGTCAAGCGTGGAGTGGCGTGGCTTATACAGTTATGGCACGGCATCGTCGCTGGCCATTGTCACAGGTTATGTAAATTATCGAACAGACTTTTGGATGCTTTTGACGACGCACAGTGCAACCATCATCTCCATTTACGGTGTGGCCGTGGCGGCCGCAGAGATTCTGAACACACTGACGCAAACCATTTCAACCATGGTGTTTCACCGCGTTACCGCGGCGACAACCGACGACGCAGGCGCCATCACCGAACGCGCAGCGCGCCAGACCTTGATCACTTCGACGCTCGGAGCCATCGTTTTAGCAGTCGGTATGCCTGTACTCGTGGCAATTTACAGTTGGAGCAAATACGGCCATGCCATCGGGCCGTTTTATGTACTGCTGCCAGGCCTCGTCTTGAAGGCGACAGCAAATGTGATCTCGCAGTATTTCACGAATGCCCAAGGCAAGCCCTTGACACTGATGTGGGTGAATCTTTGCGTGATCGGGGCAAACGCGCTCATCTGCCTTGGCTTAATCCCACTGTTAGGCATGTATGGAGCTTCCATCGCGTCGACCATTTCGTATATCTTCGAGCTTGCGCTGTACGTGTCTTGGTACCACCGTACAGCCAAACGGGATAGTCGCGCTCTTTGGCAATTGCGCCGCGAGGACTTCGCACCATATCGTGACATCGCCCGCGCCTTGCGCCGTCGCGTACTGCGCCGGGCATAGGCGGCGATTGGACGCATTAGCTATTACAACGCGCCGCCAAAGGACAAATAGAGCAGAATCGCATTAAGCACGACAATCACAACGGCGCACACGACGGCGAGTACGCTCGTTAGGCGACGGTTGACGAGATTGCCCATGATGGACGGCTTGCTTGTGAAATAGACGAGCGCGACAATGGGCATTGGCAACACGACACTCAAGATGACTTGGCTCAACACGAGAGTCTGCGTCGGATTGACACCGAGGGCAACGATGATGACGGTTGGCAACATGGTCACCACGCGCCTCACCCAGAGAGGGATGGAGAATCCGACAAAACCTTGCATAATCACCTGGCCAGCCATCGTGCCGACGGCAGAACTGGAAAACCCGGACGCCAGCAAGGAAATGAGAAAGACGGCTGCGGCAGCCGAACCAAGTAGCGGTGTCAGCGTCTTGTATGCCGTCCCGATGTCTGCAACACCAACATGACCTGTGCCATGAAATACGGATGCCGCCATAAACATCATGGACAAGTTGACGAACCCTGCGAGCGACATCGCGATAACGACTTCTTTCGTGTTAAATCGCGCAATCTTTCGCTTTTCATCTGCGTTGCGTGCAACAATGCGGCGTTGCGTTAAACCTGAGTGCAGGTAGACCGCATGTGGCATCACGGTTGCGCCAATCACGCCAACGCACAACAGAACGGCATTTTGATTGCCGAGCCACGGTACCAAGCTGTGATACGCAATGGCTCCCCAGTTGGGCCGTGCAAATGCCGTCTCGACGACATAGCACAGCGCAATGACGACGACGAAGGCCGTGATAAACTTTTCGAGCGGCCGAAAGCCAAAACGTTCAAGCATGAGGATGAAATACGTGACAACACCGGTTAAAAGGGTTCCGATAATCATCGGAATATGAAACAGTAAATTCAAGCCCAGCGTTGCCCCCAAAAACTCAGCAATATCTGTTGCCATGGCTGCAACTTCAGAAAATCCCCACATGACGTAGGTTAGCCAAGCAGGAAAATGATCCCGGCACATCTCCGGCAAGCTCCTACCCGTTGCAATGCCAAGCTTTGCTGACATGTTCTGAATTAACATCGCCATAAGATTGGCGAGAATCACGACCCATAGCAATTTGTAGCCGAATTCGGACCCGCTTTGTATATTGGTCGCATAGTTACCAGGATCCACATAGGCAACGGCCGCGACGAACGCCGGTCCCAAGAACGGGAGCAACGCGCGCAATCCTCGTCGCCGCTGATCGAGAGACGCCCTTGCTGCAGAAACCGCCTTGCTCTCCCGTTCCACATGCGAAGTCGATACGCTCACGGATATTCCTCCTTCTCCCCGAATGGGTCTGATGAGCCACGCTTGTTGTATATGTGCAACAGTTTTAGTCTCGGGAAACTTTCTGGTTATATTATATACCCTTCCACCGAAAACGTGCCTCAACATTTTGGATATGGGTAAAAATTTTTCGCGAGGGAAACTCTTTTTGTTTTTTGAATACGAGGATCATTTCCGTTATAGCCACGTCGTTACGTGTCTTATCCGTCAGTATGGCTGAAGATGCCCGACTGTCGATATTCTCCGCCAATCAATGTGAATCTTTCGCCTTAACAAATGAACGGCAAGGCGAACGAGAGATATCGTCCGCCTTGCCGATGTAAGAGATATCGAAGCAAAGGACTTATACGAATACTGGCTCCTTAAGGTCCTCCAGTTTCACAAGCGATTCATCCGCAACGTCTTTATGCAAGCTGTTGCCATGGGCATCCATTGTGACGATGGCTGGGAAGCCTTCAACTTCCAAATGCCACATCGCCTCCGGCACCCCAAATTGCTCCAGAAAGTCGACGCCATTGACCCGTTTGACACACTTCGCGTAGTACTGTGCCGCACCGCCGATCGCATTGAGGTAGACGGCACCGGACTTTTTGAGCCCCTGCAAGGTCTTTTCCCCCATACCGCCTTTGCCAATGACGGCGCGAATGCCGAACTTCTCAATGATGTCCGCCTGATAAGGCTCCTCGCGGGAACTCGTCGTCGGCCCGGCCGCCTTAACATGCCACGTACCATCATCGTCCTTCAGCATCACGGGACCACAATGGTACAAGACACCGCCGCTAAGATCGACAGGTGCATCGTGCTTCATCAAGTACTTGTGAATCTCGTCGCGGCCAGTATGCATTTCGCCGCGGATCAACACGACGTCGCCGACCTTTAACTTGCGGATTTGCTCCTCACTAATGGGCGCTTCAAGGACAATCGCGCTGTCCGTGGCGAACGCATGGGTCGGCCGCTCCAACTTCTCTTCGTTATCCCTGTACAACCAGTGCCGAATCTCGCCTGTCGCCGGATCCAGAACGACGCCCAACCGACGGAATGCCCAACAGTTATAGGCCACAGAGACGTAGAAGCTCGCTGGAATGCGATTGCGCACGCCAATTTTGCAACCAAGCAACGTCACCTTACCGCCAAAGCCCATCGTACCAATCTCAAGCTGATTTGCCTTGTCCAGAATGTAATCCTCGAGCTCAGCAAGCTGGGGATTCGGATTGACGTCATCAAGTGAGCGGAACAGCTGCTCCTTCGCCAACTCGTATCCGGTTGTCCGGTCGCCGCCGATACCGACGCCGATGAAACCAGCACTGCAACCCTGTCCTTGCGCTTGGTACACTGCGTGCAGTATACACTTGCGAATGCCATCGAGATCCCGCCCGGCACGTCCAAGGCCTGGCAATTCTGTCGGCAAGGCGTATTGAATGTTTTTATTTTCACAACCGCCGCCTTTGAGAATTAACTTCACTTCTACCTCGTCGCGCTCCCATTGGTGAAAGTGAACGACCGGAGTGCCCTCGCCAAGGTTATCACCCGTATTCTTTCCGGTCAGCGGATCCACCGAATTTGGGCGCAATTTCCCGAGTTTTGTCGCTTCGCGCACCGCAGCTTCGATCTCGCGCTCAAATGCAATCTGGTTGAATCCCACAGGGCAATGCACGATAAACGTGGGCATGCCTGTATCCTGACAAATGGGTTGGACATCTTCCTCCGCCGACACGATGTTGTCGACGATGGTATTGAGCGCGATGGATGCACGGGTACCAAGTTCTTCTTCGAGCTGCGCTCGTTTAATGGCGCGGCGAACGTCTGGGGGCAAATTGGTTGAGGTCTCTGTAATCAATGCAAGGAGGCTTTCAAACGCTTTCGTAGTCACCAGAAATATCCCCTTTCGCAAACGGCGCGAACCTTATCTCCACCCACAAGTATATCACTTGCGGACAGAGACAGCGGGATCGCCCGTATGCAAAAGCCGGAAATCCTGTCACGTACGCTTTGGTAACGGCAAGTCCCGACGCATCAAGTCAGCCCAAGTCTCGCGTTGGACGACGAGTTCCGCGCTACCGTCGCGAACAAATACGACCGCGGGTTTGGGAATGCGGTTATAATGGCTCGCCATCGAGTAGGTGTATGCTCCCGTCGCAAAGACGGCGAGGATATCTCCCGGCTGCGGATTGGGTAACGCTGCATCCCAAATGAGCATATCGCCGCTTTCACAACACTTCCCTGCAATCGACCAAGTGTCTTCCGGTGCAGCATCGGCGCGGTTGGCATAGACCGCATGATATTTCGCACCGTATAAGGCCAGCCGGGGATTGTCGGTCATACCACCGTCGATCGCGAGATAATTGCGAACACCAGGGATCTGCTTTTGGCTGCCCACGCGGTAAAGAGTCACTCCCGCCGGACCCGCAATGCTCCGCCCTGGCTCAATCCAGATGGTGGGCAATGGCATACGGCGGCTGCTAAAGGCCATCTTGACGGCTTCGATCACGGCCGCCAATATCTCGGTCGTCGGCGGCGCATCCTCGTCGGTATACTGAATGCCAAAGCCCCCGCCGACATTGAGAATGCGGAAAGGCAACCCCAGCTTTTGCAGCCCGTACTGATAAACTTCCGCCAGACGTTCAATCATCAACTGAAAGCCTTCGATATCGAAGATTTGTGAGCCGATGTGCGCATGCACACCGACACAGCGCAGAAATGGTAAGTCTGTCAACTGGCGAAGCGCCGTTTGCACTTGCCCGCTTGCGAGATCGAAACCAAACTTGCTGTCCTGCCGACCAGTCGCAATAAAATCGTGCGTATGCGCTTCGACGCCAGGCGCCACGCGGAGTAAGACGTCGACTTCGCGCCCGTACTCGCGGGTCAGCTCATCGAGCAAATTGAGTTCGTAGAAGTTGTCGACGATGATGGCCCCAATTTCCGCCTCGAGTGCGTAGCGCAATTCTTCGACGGTCTTGTTGTTGCCGTGCATGTGAATAGCCTTTGCGGGTACGCCTGCGCTCAGCGCCGTGTGTAACTCGCCGCCGGACACGACGTCGATACCACACCCTTCCTCGTAGACCAATTGACACATGGCCAACGTGCAGAACGCTTTACTCGCATACGAAATTTGATACGGTACCCCCGCCGCGCGAAAGACGTTATGGAATGCGCGAATCGTGCGACGCATGACGTCCTCGTCGTAGACAATAAGCGGTGTTCCGTAGCTGTTGACCAATTCCACGGCATCGCAGCCGCCGATACGCAGATGATGTAGGGCATCGATCTCGACGTGCGCATCGACCCGCGTCGGTATCGTTGTCATGTCCTGAGCCACATTCTCCACTCCTGTCATGGATGTCTTTCTTATTTCTCTATAAAACCCCCGCCACGGTTCGAAACTCTGCATAAAGATTCAGACATAAGTATAGTCGCATCTTCGTGCAACCGCCATAGCCAAGTCGTGCTATCCGAAGATTCCCATTGCATACAAACGAACGGTCTCGATCACGCTATGCTTATGCGGCGCTGAACTAGTTGGGGGGTGTACCCATGCGTTGGAGCGCGATCGACTGGATCGCTTGGGCGCTTATCATCATTGGCGGATTGAACTGGGGACTCATCGGGTTTGCAAACATGAACGTCGTTGACGCATTGTTTGGAACCACCACCCTTTCGCGTTTCGTCTATGGCGTGGTAGGCCTCGGAGCACTCTGGCAGCTGTTTTCGGTGCTCGCGAAAAGTCAAACGCCAAGGGCCTGACTATTTTTGCGGCAAAATCGAGAGGGGCTGTTCCAGGTATCGGTTTGGAACAGCCCCTTATGCTTCATAGCTTTGGCGTATCCTTTAGTACCCTGACGACGAAGTCGAAGTCGTGGTGGGATTCTCCAACTGGGTCAATACACTTGAATAAGTCGGATCGAGAATATTCACCTTGTCCGACTTGATGAGCTGAGCGACCAATTGAGGTTCGGACTCCGCGTTCTGTTGCTTGATGGCCTGAATGATGGCCGAACGCTCTTCTGCTAATGACGGCGTATGCGCCGGGTTTACGGCCGTACATTGCACAATCTCATAACTACCGCTTACCGCGATGGGCTGACTGACCTGACCCTTGGCCAGCTTAAAAGCGGCCGTCGCGATGGCCGGTTCCGAAGCCGAGAGTTCAGCTTCGGAAAACGTCCCCATAGCTCCTCCCTTGGCCTTTGTCGATGAGTCGGTGGAATACGCTTTGGCAAGTTGTGCAAATGACTTTCCTTGCCGCAAATCATTTTCAATCTGCTCTGCCTTCGCCTTCGTCGCCACGACGATATCAGACAGCGCGCGTGTCTCGGGAACGGCAAACGACGACTTGTTCTGCTTGTAGTAATTCTGGATCTCTTCGTCCGTTACATTGACCTTGGATTCGGCCAGCTTCTGTTCGAGAACCGAAACGCGAATCTGATCAAGCAATTGGGCTTTTGTCATATGATTCTGCGCGAGAACCGACGTCAATTCGGAATCGGAAGTAATGCCATTTTGAGCTTCGAGGGCGGCCAATTGCTGGTTAATTTCCGATTGCGTGGCCGTGATGTTCTTCTTCGCAGCCGCATCCTGAATCAGTTGGTTCGAAATCAACTCCTCCAACATGGATGCGCCGGCGTAAGCTTGCGTCTCGGCAAGCAATGCGGAACGCGTGATGGGTTTCCCACCTACCATCGCGATCACGGAACCAGATCCGTGGACGATATATGTTCCAAACCAGACGCCCCCGACGATGACCGCACCTGCAGCTGCGCCGATGGCCGGTGATATCCACTTTCTTGCGTTCTTCATCTACTTCCTCCTCAGACTGACCATTCATCACCAATACGGTAGCAAGGATGATTCTAAATTTGCTTGAAGCTCGTCCCATATTCATACGTTGAACGTTGCAAAACAACGGAACCTTCAATCTGTAAGCGACGGCGGCCCATGCATCATACGCGGACTCTGCATACGGTGTACAGAGGAGGGAGACGTATGAGGCGAATCAGACTGGAACGGCTGCGCTGGCTGCCGATGCTTTTGCGCGCCTACTACGAGGCAGAACGCACAGTGAAGGCACAACCAAGTGAGCAAACCACCACCGCGACGCATTCTGAAAAAAACAGCGGTCGCCAACTGCTTCGCCAGCCTGCAACCGCAAGAAAAAACAAGATCCAACAAGCACCGACAGTGCAGAAGCCGCCATCCAAACCGCCAGTGCGTCCTTCTCGCAAACCGGCGGCAGTGCCCAATGCTACTGCCCAACTCTATAGGGAATTGAAAGAGGCAAATCGGCGATTGGAGGAACTCGCCGCCATGCAGCGCCAACTAGAGAGCATCGGTGCCGCCATGGAGGATGTCAATCGAAAGATAGAGGCTCTCCGGTCAGAGGCGGATCGCACTGAACGAGCGAATGCAAAGCCACTTAACGCCCTTGAACAGTCTCCGCCTCGTCCTCCCCAGACGTGGCTCTAAACGACTATGCCAGCATATCGCGTGGTTCAATCTCGCGCAAGATGTGCTTTTGTACCTTTCCCGTCGCGTTGACTGGGAGCGATCGCGCGATCACGATTTGCGACGGGCACTTGTGCTTTGCCAAATGTGTTGCGCAAATTTCATGCAAACTCTCCCGCAACGCCTCGGCCTGCACTCGATCCGGATCTTGTGGCACGACCCAAGCGACAACACGCTCCCCGTACATCGCGTCAGGTAATCCTACGACGGCCGATCTCGCCACGTCCTCATGCGCATTGAGCACATCCTCAATCTCCCGCGGACTGAGCTTCTCACCGGCACGATTGATAATTTCTTTCGCGCGGCCTGTGATATAGACATACCCGTCATCATCCTGATATCCGAGATCGCCTGTGTAGATCCATCCTTCGCCATATCCTTCGTCTGGGGAAGGCTCCATCCCGACATACGCTTCGATGACGTTGTTGCCTCGAATCGCAATCTCGCCCAACTCATATGCCGGTAGCGGCCGATGGTCTGCATCGACAATCGCGAGTGACAGCCCATAGGGCTTGCCAACCGATCCGGACTTACGGACGCCTGGGGGAAGAGGATTTACGCAAATTTGTCCTGCTGCCTCGGTCATGCCATACGACTCGATTACCGGCACGTCGTACATTGCTTCGATCCTCGCCCCAATCGCCGGCGTGAGCGGCGCCGATGCGGATCGGAAAAAGCGCAGGCCCTTCGCCGCTTCCTTCGGCGCATTCAACTTTGTAAGGATGGAGAGAATCGTTGGTACGCACGACACCCATGTCACGCCATGCCGTCGAATATCTTCCCAGAACGATGACGCGTGAAACTTGTCACACATCACCACGCGTCCCCCCGACAGGATTGTCGAGAGCAGAACAATGACCTGTGCATTGATGTGGAACAATGGCAAGATGCAGTACGCCACATCTCGTTCGGTCAATTCGTGACTGCCGATCACGTTGTTTGCGGCGGCGAACAAATGACGGTGTTGTAACAACACACCTTTGGGCTTGCCGGTCGTGCCGGACGTAAACATCAGCACAGCTGGCGTGTCGTCGGACGGCTCCCCCTTAGCGCTCAGACCAGGCTTTGCTTCTTGTAAAGACCAAGATTGAACCGAAAGCCCGGATAGACCGTCTGTATGATTGGTTTCGCACTTTACGAAGCCGGAGGCTTCAAGTTCGCCAGCCCAGGCGTCGCTCGCTCCTGCCACGACGAGCGCCGCCTGCGCTGAGAACCGTTCCATGACACGTGACAGTTCGGCTGCTGGGGTCTCCGGATTGATGGGCACCACCACCGCGCCATGGTACAAACAGGCTAAATAGCTAACGACGAACGCGTACGAGTTGGGCACAGCAACCATCACCTGTTCGCCAGAGGTGACTCCCATGCGAAACAGGGTTGCCCTTACCGCTGCGATGTCTGCCTTTAATTGACCTGCGTCGTGCCAACGCTCTAGGTCAAATACTTTTGCCACACTGTCGCTTTGCAGTGCGTCATCTAAAGCTCGTAGTAGTCTGGACATGATGGAACACCTCATTCTGTTTGCCGGTGGCAAACGTGAAATCTGCCGATTCGATGCGGCTAAAAATAAGGTCAAATCAAACGACATTAGATACTGGATGACTCTTTTGCACTCGCGGCCAATTGGCCTTTTCACCGACGATATACCCGAGATACGGAATCTTGCCGATACAGTACGCTGCCCCGCCCGATAACACATACGTCAAAGCAATCCACAGCGGGACGAATGCAAAGTGTACAGCCAAGGGCCCGTGGACGAGCTGGCTCAACTTATCGACAAAGTGCAAAGCAATAGGGTGAATTAAGAAGATGCCAAAGCTGACGCCGCCAAAGAAGCGGATCACTTTGCTCACGGCGTGCATATTCGGCTCTTTACTCACGTTCTGCCACTTGAGTCCAAGCAGCCAAAGAACGAGCGCGACCACGAGACTATAGGGAACCATGATGGGTTGCAACGTATCAAGAACGCGCTGACCGACGAGAGCAAACGCAAAACGATTGAGAAAGTAGAATCCAAACAACGCGAGCCAAGCGCCGCACAGCACGACAACAACCATCCGCGCATGGCTGAGAGCCCAAGCCTTAATTTTCGTATAATGAATAGCCATCAAGGCACCCGCTATAAACCAGAATTCATACGTAAAGATGATGCGGTCGCGATAGCGGACAAGGTCGCCAAGCCACGCAGGCAATTGATAAATATTCACAAACTGCAATGACGCCTGATTCCAAATCATAATGGCGATTTCAACTGCAAAGCTGACAGCGAATATCCACACGTGGAAACGCTCAAAACGACGCATGAAGCGCACCATCAAAGGAAACAGAACATAGAGTTGCATGGACACAAGCAGAAAATACATGAAGAACTGATTGGCGGTAAGCAAACCGCCGGTAAATTCATGTATCAAGTACGAGCGCGTCCATTGGAACTTTGTCAGATACGTACCCTCAAACAAAATATAAATGGTGGTCCACGCCACATACGGAATGGCAATCAGGAGCAGACGCTTGCGCCAAAAGGACAAGACCGAAAACGAACGATCGTAATAGGTGTAAAACAATACGAGACCGGTGATAAACATAAAAGCTTCACGGGTAAAGTGAAACGTCATGATCAGAATGCCTGAGGCGATATTCAGGCCTGAATCCGTTGGTGTTTTTACGTTAAAACCAGACAAGACGTGAACACAGATGACCCCCAGAATAATACATGCACGCATCAAATCGATCTCATACAGATGTGGCTTTTTCAGTTGAACCCCCTCCTTCCGCCTGCCGAGACGTATGACGAACCGAGTATATGGGATGGACATTGAATTGCCGTTGAAAAACATCAAAGTTTTATCAAAAACGATACACCTAGTTTACATGCGATCCAGGTCCAAGTGCCACAATACGACGTGCAGGCAAGATTAAATCGAAATTCGCAAGATGAACTTTGGACGTAAAAACACAATTTTAATCCGAATTTGAGACAGTTGTGTCAACCTAATGCTTAGGTACGGTAACCTAAGCGCGATCCCGCTATGCAGGAGGCACTAGAGCATGAAGCAGTCATTTCGGAATTGGGCATTGACCACTGGCCTCATGGCTTTCGCAATTCTGGCGCCCATGCGTCTTGTGCATGCTGCCGAGCCTTCGTCGACGCCGCCTGAGCATGCGTCGGCATCCCTCCCATCAGGTCCTTCCGCATCAAATGCAATGGCACCTGTTGGCCTTAACAACGCGGAGGCCATACGCGTGCTCATCATTGGATCATCCGTCGCACGCGGGTGGAAAGATAATCCACAAGAGGGCGGCTACCTCCAACGCGCGTTTGACGCCATGTCCGTCCTGACGCCAACCACCTACGAAGTCATCGATAAGGCGCAACCGGGCCGCGGCGTCCTGACCATCCGCGACTCATACGTCGACTGGTTGGACACATACCAGCCGAATTTTGTCGTGATCGCATGGGGAGGACTCGACGACTTGGCGCAAAAAACCCCGTTCGCCGTGTACGACGGTGAGATTCGCTGGCAAATCAGCGAAGCACTTGCGCATCATGCAAGCGTGATACTTGTCACGACACCAGTTTCAAAGGCCTCGTATACTACCTACCGCGTGGCACAACAAAACCTGATGAACAGCGAGATACAAGTGGCAGACAGCTTCCATAATCCCAACGTGTACGTATTTAACGTATTCGATCAGATGAAGCAGTATCTGTCGGCTCATCATGAAAGCATTGTCTCGTACATGGGCGACGGTTGGCATCCAAATGCGAACGGCCACGCTCTCGCTGCACAACTGCTCGTCCAAGATATGATGTCGAAGCTACCTGTTGCGTCCCCTGTCTTCATTCCATCGAAACCTTCACAAACGACAACCGCGTAAATCGTACAACATTTTTTATCGAAAACGAAGATCGATTTCCGACCAGCGCGTTATAATAGATGGAAATCCAACAGATGGGACGAAGCCAATGAAACAACGGCATAACGCGCGCTTTACGGCCGTTGTAGTCGCGTTGACAGGGGTTATCTGTGCGTCTTTGACGGGTTGTGGGACTTCGCAGCAGGCGGCGCCATCAACGCGCGTGCACGCGACGCAACCGACTACAACGCTGAACACAACAGGCAATCCAAAACCAGCCTTCACCGGTCCAACTGCCCAGCCAATCACCGTCATGGCGGTGGGTGGATCGGTCGCGCACGGATGGGACGACAAAACGGGTGGTGGATACCTCGCCAGGGCGTTTCAAACGTTGACTGACGAAGGCCCTGTCTCCTTTGCATTCGTCAATAAATCAATTGAAGGAGACGGCCCAACACAAATGGCTGCGAAGTACCCTGGTTTCCTTGCGGCGTTGCGACCGCGCGTGGTTGTGATATCGTGGGGAATGCTGGACGACATCGCGAACAAGACGCCGATACCAGCCTTTAAAAAGGCCATTCAAGACGAAATTAGCCTAGCGCTTAAGGCAAATGCGGACGTGATCGTCGTGACACCGCCGCCGACAGGCGCGTCGTACGGTCATGATGTCAAATCCGAGGCCAACTTGATCAACATCGAGGTTTCACTCGCGCGAAGCTTCCACAGTCAACATGTCTACGTATTCGACCTGTTTACGCAAATGAAACAATACCTCGCATCGCACCACCAATCCATCAATCAGTACAGTGCCGACGCTTGGCATCCGAACACACTGGGGCATGAACTGGCGGGAGAAATCCTCGCAGGCGATTTGGCAACCCAGTTTGTCAAGAGTGCAAAGTCGAATTCTGCAACCTCCCCGTAATCGAGGGGCGGCCAGCCGGCTTTACACATGGGCCGATTGCGCCGCCCCCGCTTCTTTTGCGGACTGCACCATAGCATAACGCGAGAGCACGTCAATGCCACCGCTTCCCACCCAATCAGGGAACTGTTCGTGCAGAGGGCCATCTTTACATAGCTGCAACCAGGCGTCGACACACACCGGATCAAAGGCAAGCCCCCGATTATCTGCAAGATAGTTCATGGCTTCCTGATGTGTCCAAGCGCGACGGTACGATCTCGCTGACGTCAAGGCGTCGTACACGTCGGCCACTGCCGTAAGGCGCGCGAAAAACGGAATCTGTTCTCCGGCTAAACCGTCCGGGTATCCCGTACCATCCCATCGTTCGTGATGATGCCTTATGACCTGCAGTTCTTCCTCTCGAAACGCCAGCTTGGCACACATGCTATGTCCAATCTCCGGATGTTTACGAATGATGAGCAACTCTTCAGGCTCTAAACGATCCGGTTTGTTCAACACGGCGTCCGGTATTGCAATCTTACCAACATCATGCACGAGGCCAGCCCGAAACACCGCTTTGCGCCCCCTCGAATCAACGCCCAATGACTCGGCCAGCTTTAGCGCGTAAAACGCAACTCGCAAGCTATGGCCAGCCGTATAGGAATCTTTCGATTCAATGGCGATGACCAGGCTCAGCACGGCTTCTGGCACCGTGACCTCAACACCAGTCATCGCAACGCGCCGCGCTCGCTTCGCTTCATACATGCGAGCATCGGCCGTGCGGAAGAGGGCGGGCAGATCCGTCCCGTCGGTAGGTCCCACCGCGATGCCCACGCTTAACTCGACAACCGGATCTCCCGGCTTTGCCACAAGCGCCAGCTGTGTCTCTGCCCTCCGCACAGACTGCATAAGAACGTCAGGATCGCCCACTCGCGTATCGACAATCACCCATTCGTCCCCACCGACCCGGAATAACCTAGCCGACTTGGCAAGCGTCTGCCCTAACGCCTCAGCGAGCGCTTGCAGAATCTGATCTCCTTTAAAGTGGCCATATTTGTCATTGATCAGCTTAAAGTTGTCGAGATCGATCACGGCCACGCAACCGACAAAAGGAGCATCACCTGCATGGCTACAAAGCCATTCCCAAGCATAACGATTTTCTGCCCCAGTTAACCCGTCAGTCGTCAAGGACTTTTGCAACTTTTCAATCCTTGTATAGCGTGCAACCGCTGCAAAGCTGGAGAGCTGGAGGACGGCTGCCAGCGCAATTCCGACGGTGCGTAAACCCTGGGGAATGAGTGCGACAATGAATATCATGAGGTATGTACTGAAGTATCCCCAGTGCAACTCGCGAACGACTTTGCCAAGTTGTTCCCAAAGTGTGCGCCCTTCGCGCAGTGCTACAATCATCGCCGATACTAGGCGATTGACGGCAAGGTGTACCGCCAGTGCGAGGAACGCCGCCAAAGCCCGGCCGAATATCGACGGGGCCAAGGCGTCAGCCAGTCCCCAATAGACCTGTGCAGCAACATAGAGGCCAAGGCCGACATGTGCGTACGTCTGCGGGTACTTCCACCACTTCGCCCGCTCGCGTGCTGTGATCATTGTCAGGCTCGGCAACGCGACAAGCGCCGTAAACACGGGGTTGGCCATAAAAATGCTAAGCATTAAAAACGGGAGTCCCGGGCGCCATGAAGCACCGCTTGGCATTTTCACCACCCAAGGCGCAATGAACATCGATATGATCATCAACTCGAAATATGCGACGGGATCCGCCATGCGGTGAATGTGTAGCGCGTCTAACAGGTTGTCTACGATGAGCAAGTTACCGACGATCACGATGGCCAACAAAAACCAGAACAACGGTCGTCGGCGACGAGCAATGTTCTGCATGCCCAGCCCTCCCAGCGAGCGGCCGGATAATCCACAAAACCGCATTTCAACTTGACTTGTCTCCCAAATGATATGATAGACGAGCAAGATTCATTTGCCAATGGCAATCCCCACTTGGCAAGGTCCTGTGGTATTGTGTTTGTAAGCGTCATCATCAGAACATTCCAACCTCGAGTCTCAACGTGAAAGGAAGGGAGTTCATGCCCTCAGAATTCATGTCTGGCGTCAACCTTGGAGGATGGATCTCGCAATACTGGCAAGCAAGCAAAGAGCATTTTGATACCTTTATCCGCGAGGAGGACATTGAACGCATCGCGTCGTGGGGCATGGATCATGTTCGCTTGCCTCTCGACTATCCAGTGATTGAAAGCGACCTTCACCCTGGCGTCTACCTGGAAGAAGGCTTGCACTATATCGATAAGTGCCTGGAGTGGTGTGAAAAGTACGGGTTGGGTCTTGTGCTTGATTTGCACCGCGCGCCTGGCTATAGCTTCGGAACTCTTGACACCAATACGTTGTTTGACGATGAAACGGATCAACAGCGTTTCGTCGCTATCTGGGAAATGTTTTCAAAACGGTATCGAGGTAAACGTGACCAACTCTGGTTTGAATTGATGAACGAAGTAGTCGATGCGACCAGCGAACGTTGGAATCGACTCGCTCACCGGGCGATTGAGGCCATTCGCGCGATCGATCCCGAGCGCATCATTGTGTATGGCGGAAATCATTACAATTCAATCGACGAATTGCGCCACATCGAACTCGTTTCCCGCGATGAGCGCATCATCTATACGTTTCATTTCTATAAGCCACACTTATTCACACACCAAAAAGCAAGTTGGTCGGAAGTGACCAAGTTGTACAATCGAACCATCAGCTATCCAGGTCGCTTTCCCGGTCTCTCCGAATTTCTTGACGGCCACCCCGAATTCGGAGGGGGCGAAAATGACTTGGCAAACACCTTTATGGACAAAGCGTTACTAGAGCGGTATCTGCAGCCTGCTGCGGAGTTTATGGAACAATCGGGACGCAAGCTATACTGCGGAGAATATGGCGTGATCGACGAGGCACCGTTAACCAGTCGAATAGGTTGGCACCGAGATGTTGTTGACCTTTTACGCAAGTTGGGAATTGGCCGAGCGTGCTGGTCGTACAAAGAGATGAATTTTGGTCTGGTCAACAAGGCCGGTCGCGTTATCGATCCAGAATTAGTGCGTATCGTGAGCACCCGCGAATAGGTTCGAGGCCCGGTGGCAATCACCGGGCCTGTGTACATTCAGGGAGATGAACGCCCAACGCCTGGGCGAGTGCAGAAAAATCGTCCCACACTTCTTCCGAAATCGGGATGCCTGTTGCACGCCGAAGCTGTTTGGAAAGAAATCGACGCTCGCCGGGTACGTATATCCGTTCGCTGCCTTCCGCCAGCGGCACAGCGTGCACATCATCCATCAGCGTCTGTATGCGCTCAACAAACGCCGCTTGACCAACAAAATGTTCAGGGTTGATGGCCAAATAAAAAAATCCATTACCAGGAGGCTCGTCGCCCTCCCCGAACATCGACCCTACTTCGTCACCAACACGGGCACCAGATAAAACGCCCGCCAACACTTCAATCATCATCGCCAGGGCGTAGCCTTTCGCTCCCGCCATGGGCAAGAGCGAACCATCCAGAGCGGCCTTCGGATCGATCGTGGCACGCCCTTCACGGTCAACGGCCCATCCCTCTGGGATGGCCTCGCCGCGCCGAGCCGCCTGGATGATGTGGCCGCGAGCGACGACGCTGGTGGCGAGATCGACCGAAAGCGAGTATTCGGCATTCGTCGGAGCCGCAAAGGCGATGGGATTCGTTCCAAAAAACGGTTTGCGCCCACCTGTAGGTGGAACAGCGGGATGCGTATTGCAACAGCATAGCCCAATCATGCCGTAATGTGTCGCCCATTCTGCGTAAAGAGAGAGTGCTCCCGCGTGATTGCCTCGATACACCGCAACGGCACCTAGGCCTGCGGTGCGCGCGAGATCGACTGCGAAGTTAGCTGCCAGTTTTGCACTGACACAGCCAAGGCCGTTGTCGCCATTTAGGATGGCAGTCACCGGCCCTGTTCGGTTCCACGTCATGTGTGGTCGAGCATTGATTTTCCCGCTCTGTAACCCCTCGATGTAGGCCTTGAGACGCATGGTCCCATGCGTGCTCAAGCCTTGCAAATCAGCTTCTACCATCGCAGTGGCTGCCCAATCTGCATCGTCGTGGACAACGCCGACTGCCGAAAAACACGCGCGAGCAAAGTGCCGCAACGCAATTGGCGACACGGACAACTGCAACGTGCATCATCTCCTGTGCCACTTCGGCTCATTGCTCGACCGCTTTGGCCAGCAGTGACGCATAAAAGGCCGCGCCCTGTGGGTTTAAATGCACCCCATCCGGATAAAAGTACGCGTTGTGACCCGCACTCGCTTGATACCAATTGACCAAGACCGTATGAGGAAACGTCTGTGCAACTTGCGCCAACGTCTGATTGACCACATTTTGCCACGGTCTGGGAACGCGCGTATTCACCAAAATGATGCGCTTCACTGGGCCTAGCGACTGTAGCAACGAGACGAGTTGTGATTTGCTAAAGGGACCATTGGTGCCCAACTCGATAATGACGACGTCGCCCAGTTCACCTTTTGCCTTCAGCTGTGCAACCGCCTCCGGTGCTTCATACATCTGCCTGCCTACCATACCATCACACACAATACCGGGAAGCAATTTCTGCAAATACGGCGTAGCGTCAACCATGACGGAATCGCCAATCGCACTGACTCCGACACCGCTTTCTACTTTCGGCACTCTCGCCGAAATCGGCCGCGTTTTTTCATGTTCGGTGGCAGCGGCCGTCGTCTTGTCGACCGCAGTTCCGACTCCGGTGCTACCATGTGCGGCACGGTTGATAGCTTTCCCCGAAGCGTCCGCGCCATTCCCAACGGCAGATTTCACCGGTTGCGTGCTACGCTTATCCGTATGTGCCCCGCCTTGCTGACCCAATTCCCGCACATCGTTCCCTAAGGTCGCGACAACCGTTGGAGCATATGCCGTCATCCCTGCACAAAACAGTACCACCACTGCCACGCCGCTGCCCGCCAACGCCCATCGGCTGGGATGGCGTCGCCGAACGCGCACCGTCCTGTCCGGGGCGTCCGTTCCTTTACGGCTGCCTAGACGTCGAATCGGTTCCTCCAATATCCTCCATGACAACGCAGCAATCACGATGCTGGCAATCACCTGAAGTGCAGCTCGACCAGCATTAAACTGGTTTGCGTCCATGAGCGGAGTTGTCAACACGATAATTGGAAAGTGCCACAAATAGATACCATAGGAACGCACGCCGAGCCACCGCAACGGATGCAAGCCAAATAAGCGGCCAAGGCGCGTATCCGGATGGGCGAGACAGGCCACGAGAACGGCCGTCGCGATCGATAGAAGAAGCAATCCACCGCGATATAAAAAGTTCTCGTACTCATTCGTCTGCCAAATCATCCATAGGATTGCTAGTAAACCGAGAAATCCAATGATGTCGAGCCAGCGCCGTGCGGATACAGACAGCCCCCGCGAAAATTGGCTGCTCGGCCAGACAAATGCGACACATGCGCCGATGAGCAAGCCAAATGCCCGGGTATCAGTACCATAATAAACGCGGCTGGGGTCCATACCAGGCTGGTACAAGATGCCCATCCAAGCTGCGGACGCCAGGACGAGTACGAACGTCGCAATCAGCATACTTCCACGCCGACGCAAAAAGCGTAGACCAAGCATGAGCACAAGCGGCCAAAGTAGGTAAAACTGTTCTTCAACTGCCAGCGACCAAAGATGGCCAAGCGGTGTCTGACGCCCAAAGCTAGCGAAGTAGGACACCTTATGAAAGATAAACCACCAATTGCTTACGTAGCAAATCGACGCAACGGCATCCTGCCAAAATTGCGTGAACTGTGTTTTATCCTCAAACCAAACCCAAACCATGACAGCGACGAGCATGGAGAACATCGCTGGCAACAAGCGTCGCGCCCGTCTCAGCCAAAAATCTCCGAGCAGAATTCGTCCATTTCGCTTCCATTGTGCAATTAATAGATCAGTAATGAGATAGCCCGACAAGACGAAAAAGACTTGCACACCCAAAAGACCGCCGGGGGCCCAACTAAGGTTCAAATGATACGCAATAACGGCGAGCACCGCGAGTGCCCGCAACCCATCGAGACCTGGCATATAGCGGCCGTTGCCACCCATTGGCTTCGGCATGTCGAAACTCCCCCTGTCGGCGCTGTTCGTGTCGAAATCCCTCTCAAGATTATACCTAGCTGACGATTCTCGTGGGCGTGATGTTTCATGGAAATTCTGTGGATATGCCATGAATCTCATATAAATTACGTTTGTCGACCATCACCCTTTCGGTCGAAAAATGACAGCTGCCAAAAAGGCGAAGACAATCGCTGCCGAGATACCAGCACTCGTTAACTCAAATATGCCTGTGATGACCCCGAGCAGACCATGTACCTTGCCTTCCGCAATGGCCCCTTGCACCAATGCGTTGCCAAATGAAGTGATGGGCACCGTGGCCCCGGCGCCGGCAAAGCGAACAATCGGTTCATAAAGGTCAAACCCACTGACAATGGCGCCAGCGACGACAAGCGACGAAACAACATTGGCGGGTGGCAATTTCACGACGTCCATAAGAAATTGTCCAATTAAACAAATAAATCCACCTACGAGAAAAGCCCAAAGATAAATCATGACGATTGACTCCCCTCAATACGTTCCATTGCCGCCGCATGCGCAATACAGGGAATAGTATCCTTTTGCTGGTAAGAAATTGGAGACAGCAGTGCCCCGGTTGCGACCATCAATACTCGCTTCAAGCTACCCTCGCGCAAGCGACGCTGAACATAACCATACGCCACAGAAGCGGAACACCCACATCCACTCCCACCCGACCAGACGTCCGGTATATCTCCATAGACCATCATGCCTGCGTCGGCAAAACGATCGCGTGGAATGGGAACGTCATGTTGCTCGCAAAGATCAAGCAGAATGCGGTGCCCTACTTTCCCCAAATCCCCAGTGATAATCAAGTCATAATAATCGTAAGGAAGATCGAAATCGCGAAAATGACTGACCAAGGTGTCGAAGGCTGCAGGTGCCATCGCAGCGCCCATATTAAAGGGATCTGTCAGTCCCATGTCAACCACGCGGCCGACCGTAGCGCGCGTTACCACCGGATGGTTTCCGGAACCATCATTGGCCGCAATAATCGCCGCGCCCCCCGCCGTCACTGTCCATTGGGCAGTCGGCGGCTTTTGCGCTCCATACTCCGTTGGGTACCGATAGTGCTTCTCAGCCGCCGCGTTGTGGCTAACCGTACCCGTCATAACATAGAGCGCGGAATCTGCGTCGATCATCAATGAAGCCAACGCGAGGCCTTCCATGGAAGTCGAGCAAGCCCCGAAAATGCCCAGGTAAGGCATCGACAGCGTGCGTGCCGCGAACGAGGACGAAATAATTTGATTCATGAGATCCCCAGCAATAAAAAAAGTGATATTGTCCTTGGACAGCCCCGCTTTTTCAATGGCCTTTGCGCACGTTTCATCAAGCAGCATGCGCTCCGCTTGCTCCCAGCTTTTTTGTTGCATGCGTAGATCACTGTGCAAGAGATCGAAATCGTCCGCTAACGGCCCCCTGCCCTCCATCGGCCCTCCGATGACAGCGGTGGATAGGATCATGGGATTCTTCGGAAATGCCCAACTCTGATAACCGACAAGCATGATTTACCTCCCTATGACCAGAAGCGTGCGAATGAGCGCGATGAAAAACGCGGAGACAACCCCCCAGACGATTACAGATCCGGCGAGTTTAAACATATTCCCGGCCACGCCAAGCACAAAGCCTTCCGTGCGATATTCCATCGCAGCCGACACCATTGAGTTTGCGAACCCCGTCACAGGTACCGCAGTCCCCGCTCCCGCCCAACGGGCGAACTTGTCAAACACCCCTAACCCCGTGGCCATGGCCGTCAATGCTATGAGAACGGCGACTGTTGGATTCCCAGCATCCTTTTGACTAAATCCAAACACGTGGATAAACAAATCCTGTATTGCTTGTCCCAACACACAAATCAATCCGCCCACAACAAAAGCTACAGTCAAGTTGCGCAAGATAGGGCGTGCAGGTTCGCGCGCTTTGGCAAACTGCTGATACTTTTGCATCGTAGGCGTGGCCTTTTTTAGCTTTTGATTTGCCATCGTCGTCCCCCCTACCGCGTGAGGTATGGACCGACCTTGTCAATCACTTGCTGAATACGTTCGGCAGCCTCCGTATACATACGTTTGGCCTGTACATCCGCGGTCGCAAGTGCGAACGACTCCAGATCGGCCTGTACCTTTTTGAGCGTGATATTCGTGAGTGGCAAGATTTGCGGCTCAGGAATTTTAAGCTTGTCCTCGTACACATCGATATACAGTTGGCCAGTGGCATCGACCTGTGCGAGAAAGACGTTTTCGACTGCCACGCCTTGCTTTTCTAACTCCGTTTTCAGCCATGCACGATTAAATCCGATGGTCGCCAAGGCCTCGTCCATAATCTGCCCATCCATAATCACGGCTTGCGGCTCGACTTCTGGTGGGACCTGCAGCCCCATGCGTTTTGGCGTCAACGGTTGTTGCTCCGACTTCACCAGGACATTGACCGTGCCATTGGATTCCATGAGTGCAAATTCAACGTCGGCAACTTTGAACACATTTTTGCTTCGAAGGTGCTCCAGCAACTCATCCGTCGACATGCGCTCTTTCTTCAGATTGTCCTCTAAAATTTTTCCGTCCCGAATCAATACGCGCGCGTGACCTTCCAAAAAGTCACGTGCCGATTTACTTTTCAATGCCACCCAACTGAGTGCTATCGGCAAAGCGGTGTAAACCGCCATCGGCAGCAGGCCATGGTATAAAGGCGCATCCAGTTCATCAGGGATAATTGCAGCCATATCGCCTATAGCAATGCCGACTATGTATTCAAAAAACGTAATTTGCGACAGCTGACGCTTACCGATCAACCTTGCAAATACGAACATAGCGCAAAACGATATTAGTGTTCGAATAATAATGTGAACCCATTCCGGCACTTCGATAACCCCTTCGAGCCAGGAGGCAATGCCTCCTGGCTACATTTACGTTGTGTTTTTGTGATTTTAGAAACCTTTGTACGTCGGCTCTTCCTTCTCGAGCTGGCCAACGCGCTGCTGCAGTTGATCGACGACCGACTGCGTCGTTTGCGCCGCCTGCGTGTAGACCTGCTTTGCCTGTTTGTTTTGGGTCGCGAGCGCAAACGACTCAAGGTTCGCTTGCGCACTCTTTAGATTTGCCAACGTCGTCTTGACCTGCTGTGCGATGGTCATGAACCACTCACCTCCATGCGTGATGAGAGTAATGTGGCGTTTGGCTCCCCTTGCTATGCCCCAGCCCGCGTGGAAATTCGTGTATACGACGGCACGACAACCGCCATACTCGTGGTAGCGATAAGGAGAGTGGACGATGAAACGAACGCGACTTGGGGCATTCCTCTTTGGCATGGGGCTTACCGGCATGATCGATGGAATCGTCTTTCACCAGTTATTACAGTGGCACAGTACATACATGTGGACTACGCGGCATAATCAGATCGTCAGCGATGGTTTATTGCATGTGATCACCACGGCATTCATGGTGGCAGGTACTTCTGTCCTATGGCTGGATGACACACCCAACAAAACTTTTCGCAACCGCAGTTTTTGGGGAGCACTTCTCCTTGGAGGTGGAATTTTCAATCTATTCGAGGGCGTCATCAATCACCACGTCCTGCAGATCCATCACGTGCGTCCTGGACCACTGCAAGCAGAGTATGATATCGCATTCGATCTCGCTGCATGCTGTCTCGTGATTCTGGGCATCGCACTCTCGCGAATGCATCGACTCACGACAGACTAAATCTAATCCCCAGAAAGACATACTAATTAAACATCTAGAAATCTGCGTTTGTGTTGATTTTCATGTTTTTATTTGTTATGATTCGCTTGCACTGAACTTTCCATAAATTCTTCTGCATTTTGCGATATGATGAAAACGTTATCTCTACTCTTGTCAGGTCACTCAACAGGTGCCGCGTTTGTCATTCTTTTTGCCTTATCGACGCACCTACATGCTTGGAGGTCTGTCCGATGAAGGTCAGTCTGTTCATCACTTGTATTGTCGACAGCGTTTTCCTGAATGTTGGCATCTCGATGACACGTATATTGCAGGCGTGCGGTTGCGAGGTCTCATTCCCGCCGCAGCAGACATGCTGTGGACAGCCCGCGTTTAACAGCGGCTATACCGATGAAGCACGAGATGTCGGCAAGACGCTACTGGAAGCGTTCCAGGAAAGTGATGTCGTTGTCAGCCCCTCAGGCTCTTGTGTCGGTATGATTCATCACTACTACCCTCAGTTGTTTGCCGATGATCCGCACTTGCATCAAGCTGCTATCGATTTGGCGAATAAAACCTATGAGTTCTCGCAATTTATGGTGCAGAAATTACAGATGACGGATCTCGGTGCCCGTTTTCCGCATCGCGTGACTTATCATCCATCCTGTCACGGTTCAAGGTTACTCGGCGTCAAGGACGAGCCCATGCAATTGTTACGAGGGGTTCGTGAGATTGAACTCGTCGATTTGCCCTATGCGACCGATTGCTGTGGCTTCGGCGGCACGTTCGCCGCTAAAATGGGGGAAATTTCAAGTGCAATAGTCGAGGAAAAGGCAGCAAATGTCGCGGACACCCTTGCGGAAGTACTCGTCGGAACGGACATGGGGTGTTTGATGAACATCGGCGGGCGACTACGACGCACAAATCGGCCTATACGCGTGATGCATCTCACGGAACTTCTGCTGGAAGGGATGCAACTGGGAAGAGGGGTGAAAGCATGAGCACAACACATGGCTCAACAAACGTGCACGATCGCGCACAGCACGCTTTGGCAGACGACTTTCTGCGGCAAGCCGTCCACTTCACGACGGATCGTCTGCGCTACAAAAAACAAGCCGTTACTGGAGAATTCGGCAATTGGGAGGCATGGCGCGAGCGCGGACGACAGATCCGTCAGCACACCATTGCCAACCTTGACTATTACTTGGATCTGTTTACACGCAACCTGGAGGCACACGGTGCACACGTACATTTCGCTGCAACTGCTGATGACGCGATCCACGCGCTGCGAGAAATTGCAACGGCTCAAAACGCCAAACGTATTGTCAAATCCAAGTCGATGGTCACCGAAGAAATTCACGTAAACCATCATCTTGAGGAGATGGGGATCCATGTCGTCGAGACTGATCTCGGCGAATACATTGTTCAACTCTCCGGCGAGACGCCGTCGCACATCATCATTCCGGCCATTCACAAAAATCGCGAACAAATTCGCGACCTGTTTGAAGCCGCTGGTGGCGAACGACTTACTACGGAAACGCGGGATCTGGCGGCATTCGCACGGAGGACGCTCCGCCGAGCGTATCTAGCCGCCGATATCGGAATCACGGGATGCAATTTCGGTATTGCGGAGACCGGCTCTATCGCGCTATTCACCAACGAAGGCAATGCCGATCTCGTCATGAACATGCCCAAAACACATATCGTTTTCATGGGCATGGAACGCATCCTGCCCACCATGGAAGATCTCGAGGTTTTCGCACACCTTCTGCCTAAAAGCGCAACCGGACAGAATGTGATCACGTACATGTCCGTCATCACGGGCCCCCGCCGCCAACACGAGGCAGACGGCGCACGAGATATGCATGTCATCATTCTCGACAACGGCCGCTCTCGCCAACTCGGCGATCCCGATTTTCAAGCGGTGCTTCATTGCATTCGATGCGGCGCATGCCTGAACGTGTGTCCCGTATATCGCCAAATTGGTGGCCATGCGTACGGATCGGTCTACCCTGGTCCCATTGGTGCTGTCCTTTCCCCCCTGTTAAACAATGGTGAACAGTATCAAGACTTGCCCTACGCCTCAAGTTTGTGCGGGGCTTGTTACGAAGCATGTCCTGTCAAGATTCCACTCCATGACATGCTCGTGCGCGAGCGCCAGCGATTTGTCGCATCGGGCCGTGTCAAACCCGCGGAGAGGGCAGCATTCCAGGCATTTCGGCAACTGTTTGGCAAAGCTGGACGCTACCAGACGACGATCCGGATCGCACGCAGACTACAATTCCCGATTGCCCATGATGGGTATATTCGCGCTAAAATTGGTCCGCTTGCCGGATGGACGATGAGCCGTGACTTCCCTGTCCTGCCAAAACGAACATTCCGCGAGCTTTGGCCTGAGCTTACAAGAAAGGGGAATGGGCGTGGATAAAGCAACATTTCTCGAGCGAATTGCAAAGCCTCTCGGACGCATGCCTGGCGAACCCCCCTCACCTCGAACCGTGGTTGGCGTGCCCTCGTTTTGGGCGGATCGGCCGTCTACGCCTGCCTCGCGCACTGCATCGTTTATCGAACGGTTCACAGGGCTGGCTGGCGAGATCGTACAGTACGCGAGCATTGAAGAACTTCGCATCGGCCTTAATCATGTGCTAAAGGACATTGGCGCCACCAAAATTGGCGCATGGGGCAAGGAGGCGCCTTGGTCTGTAGACGTGGAGGAGGTGCTTGAGCGTTGGCAGGCATTGCGTTGGCATGCGCAAACGGAGAGGCGCGCGTTTGACGATATCGAGGTCGGAGTTACCAGTTGTGTCTGCGCCATCGCCGACACTGGAACCATCGTGATTGCCAGCGGGCCGGAAGCAGGCCGCACAGTCCACCAGGTTCCGCTTATCCACATCATCATCCTCCGCGCGTCACAACTGGTACAAAGTCTCGGCGAAGCCTTGAGGGAACTTGCACAAGCGCATGAACGCGGCGATGTAGCCGCGTCAAATCACTTTATCAGCGGTGCCAGTAGGTCTTCCGACATCGAAAACGACCAGACGATTGGCGTTCACGGACCGGCACGCGTGATCGCACTGATGTTGCAAGATATGACATGATGACGGAGCAAAGGCGACTGGCGGTCGCCAGCCGCCTCTGTACGACATGATGATGTTACGAGATACGACAGTCCCATGCGTGTCGCGTTACGGCAAGCTCTCCTAGTTTACTTCACCGTGACATGAACTTGCCAACTGGCCAATCCGTCTCCCACCGCAATGGTATAGAACCCTGACCTCGCAAAGGTTGTCGTAAAGGAGAACAACCCTTGCGAATTAGTAAAGATGGTTTTCTGATTTTGACTGGGTAGTCCAAGCACACTGAGTTCCGCATGCGGAGCGCCGACGCCTCCTACCAGAACCAACTTGCCAGAGAAGGTTACCGTTTCCCCAACATTCACCGTGGTTGGTGCCACAATCAATTCAATGCGGTTCACATCCTGGGGCGCCGCAATCACCCATGTTGCTCCACGCCAAGAAACCCCCATCAGCAAGCGCTGTTGCAAAAATAAGTCAAGATAATAAATAGGCACGTATGTGGTTGGTTTGCCCGTCTCAGGGTCGTTTGCAACGAGTTTCGGAGCACGTAAGAAGCCATCCTGATCGCTTCCAATGGCAAACTGCATCTGGCCTTCAGGAGGCGTTCCAGGTTGTGGCGCCCCGCTCACATTGACATGCCAACCTGAAGGTATCGAAGTTACATTCAAAGTGTTGCCGTTCCATGTCGTTTGCACGCCGTCCAACTGTAGATCTTTTTGTAGATAGTAAATCGGGTACCAACTCGTTGTTTTGCCTGTCCACGGGTCATTTGCAAGGATGTGCTGTACCGAAATAGATTCCTTACCCGATACTTGAACGTTTGTAGCAGCATATTCGACTTGCGTAGAAGCATCAGCAACCTTTGGTTCCAACGCCTGCAGGGAAACTGTCGTTACGGTGATAAACCCTATCAGACCTAACTTGTACTTCAATCCGTTCATCCTCTCCAAGCAACTTGTCAATTCTCGATGTTCAACATGAGAGACGAAGCTAGCCCGTATCGCGTGACGTATTTTTTGTATGTAAATCTGTGAAAAATCGATTTGTAGTGGATTCGGATGAACCGCGAGGAATGAAGTGCGCGACACAATGCAGAGGGACGAAAACGCCGCGAGAGTTACTGGATCCCGAAGTTTCATGTGGCAACAAAACGCGGTATCACCGAACGCCGCGTTTTGTTGCACTGTTACACGATAGGGTATTTGCGAGATGTGGTCTTCACCGTGCGGGATGCCCGGAAATACCGAGTTTTTTACGGTCTTTTTGCAAGTATCAAGTATGCGTTCAATCAGCGCGCAGAACCCGTAGGCCAAGCTGTTCGAATGCCGTAAGATCTGCCTCGTTCGTTTCACTGTCCGTGATCAACATATCAACTTCCCGTGCATCTGCGACATGCGTGAAGTCCTGAACTTGAATTTTACTGTGATCCGCCAGCACGATGACGGTGTCGGCAATGTCAATCATTTTACGTTTGACTAACGCTTGCAACGCGTTTGACTCGGTGAAACCGTGCTGCGTATGAATGCCTTTACATGAAAGGAAGGCTTTGTTGACGTGAAACTTCGACAACGAATCTTCCGCCATGGGTCCGACGTAAGACAACGAACTGGATCGCAAAATGCCACCGGTGGAGATTACCTCGATTTTTTCCTTCCCTGACAATTCGAGAGCCACCTTAAGTGAATTGGTCAGAACTGTCAAAGGCATATCTGGCAATGCATTTGCCAGATGCAGTGCCGTAGTGCTCGCATCAAGGACAATTCGATCACCGATACCGATAAACTGCAAAGCCGTCTTTGCAATCACTTCTTTTTCGGGTACGTGTTCAGATTCGCGAATCAGGTATGAAATCTCGTTTGTCATATCTTCATCGACACGCACTGCACCGCCATGGCTTCGCCGAAGTTTTCCTTCCTCTTCGAGCATGTGCAGGTCCCGCCGAACGGTTTCTTCCGTGACATCAAATAATTGACTCAACTCTTTGACACGAATACTCCCGCGTGCATGAAGATGTTGCAAAATTGCACGGTGGCGTTCCGCAGGCAACATATTCTCACTTCCTCTTGTGAGCAAGGAGAGATCCAGTCTCTCCTTGCAAACGCAAATCAACAGATATCCACATCATATTAGCCTGGAAACCCCATGGTCGTAAACAAGGCTAAAGAAGCCTGAGACGTATCCATGCGCGAGTGCTGAACAACGATGGGTGCCAATACGTTCCACGACGACTTGCATCGCTTTGGCGTGATGTTCGTCGCGATAATGTCGGGGTTGATCGATTAGGCTACCGGATCGATCAATAAGACCGAAATCCACAGCCCAACTGTCTATGCCAACGGCTGCTATGCCACCAACTTGTGCGGCGGAGTGCATGAGTCCACTGAGTATTTTTTTGTTCATGTCTGAATTATGATGGTTATAGGGATATACAACTATAAGAAGTAGTTGACATCGAAATCTTGGTGGGATGGCAATGAGTGTATCAGTGGAAATTCGGACGATCTCGTCGCTGAAGCCAATCTGTAAACTTGAAATTCCAGAGGACCATGAACAATAGAACGGGGTAGCATAATCCGGAATACCATAGTTTCCAGTGATGATAATAAAAGAACTTCGATTTTAGTGCTGCGACTTCGTAAAGTAGACAAAACGCAGTCCAGCCAGCCATGTAGAGCAACCTTGCCCATTTACTCGCTTGGTACGGATAGTAGTTCAAGAAAATCGTGTTAACCGGGGGATACAGCAAGATTGGAAGGAAACCCGCCCATTGATATCCGGGGGCGAAATAGCCAAACAGGTCTAATTTCATATCTAATATCATATCTGACAGGCACTCTGTCACCAAGGAAAACAGTGAGGCCGACCAAATCTGAAGCTTGGAGATGTGTTTGGGCATAAAGATAGCAACGATGTAGAACACAATAAGGGAAATCGTAAGAAAGGCCATCGACTATCATCCTTGCCCCATGTGAATTCTTCAAGCGCGCGTTTTCCGTCCATAATCAGGCTCCCCTTTATATCCCATTCTGATGCAACGAGATATCTTATAAAGGCTCCACGCACCGCGTTCCTCTTAAGTCCAGAATCGGATTGGACAATCTCCAATAAATAGTGAGACCATGGGTTCAGGAGGTTGTTTAAGTGGAGCGCCCGGGAATTTACACCTGAGTTCAAACGCCAAGTCGTTGAGCAGGCCATAGCTGCTGGTAATAACACGGTGGCCGCCTTTTTGGCATCGAGGAAGAATCGCAAAAGCCTGCATGACGAAGTTGGGGGCTGTTTTGTGTAGAGCATTCAAGATTCTCGGAATTGTGTCTAGCGGGAAATGTCGATACGCGGCCATGCCGATCAAGTCATCGAGCACTTATGGGGAGAATCATTACGTTGGTCGAGAAGAAAATCGTCTGGGTGTTGACTTGCGGTTTTACAATTCATCGGTAATTCCTGAAAGTCTTTGAGGTTGGCAGTAACCAAGATGTCTGCCTCGCATGGGATGGCAGTCACGAGCACATGTCGATCTTTCGGGTGGTTCGGCATCTCTTGAATCCGGCTTGAATACCCGTCGTTCCCGATTGCGTCAGGAAAGGCCAATTCTATAATCCCTAGCACCCTGCCGTCCGATCTGCCATTCTTAACCACATTTCGTTCCATTTCGCCGTCCAAATCCAAAATTCACCACATTACGAGAACGTTTCGTAGCATGCCTCGTTTGCACTGTACACCGCAAAAATCTAGCAGCACAGGTATAATAGCATCGAATGTTACCTTGGGGGTTCACTCTCTGCCCGCGAAGCGAGAAGGGAGTGAAGCCATTTGAGCGTAGCGACTGTGCTGAGACTATTACTGCAATCGGTCTTAGTCACCATCGCCTTGCTTTCGCTCATCGGGACCTTGGTGCTTGCCATCACACGCAAGTGACCGCCTCCATAGGAGAAGAGCCCTTGGGGGCGGTCACTGCTTCGAGCTATCAAATTCGATAGTGGGCCGAGGTCACTACCCAGGCGATGATGCTTAGAGCGTCGGAGGCACTAACTCCGGCGCTTTTTTGATCATCACCAAAAACTATGCTTACCAGTGCACATCGTAGTCATGCTGACTGTCGGTCTATCCCCCAGTGTACTGAAGCGGACGCATTGATACAAGATGAGACGAGATAGGAATGTCAACAGCCACCTCAGCTATATGATCTGGATGAAGAACATACAACAGCGCTTTGCGGATACCTTGATCGACTCCTTGATGGATGTTGTGCGCACCGCAGCCTCAGGTCTCGGTCTACAGATCCTAGTTTACAAGGAGGTATTAATGTGGCGACGGTTTTGGATGTACAGGAATTTCTGCTGTTCATCGGCGGCCAGTGGACACCGGCGCAGTCAGGAGAAACATTTGACGTTGTCAACCCCGCGACTGGCCGGGTGGTGGCGAGAGTGGCGAAAGCTGGCCACACGGATGTGGATGCGGCAGTACAGGCTGCTCGCAAATTGTTTGACAGCGGCCGTTGGGCGAAGCAGACACCGGAGGCGCGGGCTGCCATCCTCATGTTGTTTGCCCAGAAGATTATGGAGAATGCCAAGGAACTGATTTATCTGGAGGCCATCAGTTCAGGCGGCACGGTGCGGCGAATTGGCTCGTCCGATATCCTCCAGATCACCGATTTAATTCAGCAAACGGCAAAGTTTATCCAAGAATACAAGTACGTTGAATACCTGCCCATCCCCCCGTTCCCAGGCCCCGCGAATGGCCAGGTGTGGCGTGAACCGTACGGTGTGTGCGCTGCGGTGACGCCGTGGAACTTCCCGATGATCCTCGCTATGTGGAAGGTGATCCCGGCACTAGCAATGGGCAACACCATCGTCGTCAAGCCCGCATCCAATACGCCACTGTCGACGCTCAAACTCGCGGAACTGGCTGTGCAAGCGGGCATTCCGGCTGGGGCATTCAACGTGATCGCAGGACCTGGCGCGAGCATCGGTGAAGCGCTTGTAACACACCCACAGGTGGATAAGGTGGCGTTCACGGGCTCCACGGAAGTCGGCCGCCGCATTATGCAGCTTGCCTCCACGTCAGTCAAAAAGGTCAGCCTGGAACTTGGCGGTAAGTCGCCAAGTATTGTGCTACCAGACGCGGACTTGGATATTGCGATCCCGGGAGCGCTCTTCGGGGTGTTCATGCACTCCGGTCAAATTTGCGAATCAGGCACACGGCTGTTGGTGCACGAGTCAATCTACGACGAGGTGATCGAGCGACTCGTCGCAAAAACCAAGGAAATCAAAATCGGCGATCCGCTGAACGACCAAACGGGTATGGGGCCTGTTGTCTCCAAACAGCAGTTTGATACGGTGATGCGTTACATCCAGATTGGCCAACAAGAAGGCGCTCGCCTGGTCTGCGGCGGCAAACCGGCGACCGTAGAAGGATACGAGAACGGGTACTTTATCGAACCCACGATCTTCGCAGACGTGACGAACGACATGCGGATCGCACAAGAAGAGATTTTCGGCCCGGTACTCTCCGTGATTAAGTACAGCCAACTCGATGAAGCGATCCGGTTGGCCAACGACACGATTTATGGCTTGGCAGCGGGTATCTGGACGCGCGACATCAACGAAGCGTACCGCATCGCACATGAACTGAAGGCAGGGACGGTGTGGATCAACGACTGGCATATGCTACGCGCAGACGCACCATTTGGCGGCTATAAGCAAAGCGGATTCGGCCGCGAACTAGGTCGTCACGCGCTCGACGAATACACACAGGTGAAGCATGTGCACGCGTCGCTTGTGCCGGAACCGGAGAAGCGCCCGTGGCTGAGTATGCTATTCGGATGATCGCCAGCGGCCAGCAAACGGCACAGTGCGAGCGAAACATTTCGTCATCGCCGCGGTGAAAGGCATAGAACCGTGCAGACCTGTGCCTACTGGTGACTGAATTCGTAATGAAAGGCGGGAATGGAATGACGACAACGCACTTTCTTTTTGGCGTGCGAACGGCAGTTCACAGCGGCTCAGGCTGTCGGACTTTGCTACCCGAACTACTCCGCGGTCTGGGAGGCAAACGTGCCCTGCTGGTAACTGACAAAGGATTGACGACGGCGGGCGTGACGGCGCGTGTGACGAGCCTGTTTGACGGCTTGCCGCAACCGGTGCGCCTCGTAGGCGTGTTTGACGATGTGGAACAGGACGCAAAAGGCGCCGTGATCGGCAAAGCGGTCGAACGATTCAAGGCTGTGGGTGCCGATTCGCTGATTGCGCTTGGCGGCGGCAGCGTGCTCGACACGGTGAAAGCTATGAAATGGATGATGCACAAAGGGCTCACAGATATTCGCATGGGTCTGGTATCGAACACGATCGAGACGTTCCCGGAGGCACAATATATTCCCATCCCACACGTGGCGCTACCCACGACAGCCGGCACTGGCGCGGAAGTCTCCCCCATCGCCGTCGTCTTCAACGAGTTGCTGAACGTGAAGACCAACCTGATTCATCCGTTTGTGGCTGCTGATTTTGCCTTATTAGATCCCGATCTGACCCTAGGACTTCCACCACGGATCACGGCGTTCACAGGCTTCGACGCGCTAACACATGCTCTGGAAGCCTATTTCTCACCCGTTGCAAACCCGATGACGGACGCGTACGCCATTCAGGCGACGAGAATGATCGTGAAACACCTGCCGACAGCGGTGCATGACGGCAATAACGTAGAAGCGCGAGCCAATATGCTGATCGCCAGTTGCATGGCGATCTCAGCGTTCAGCGTCGCCCTCAACGCAATACCCGTTCACAATATGGCACATGCGTTTGGCGCAAAGTTCAATATCCCGCACGGACTGGCGAATGCGGTGCTACTACCTAATGTAATGGCGGCACTTCCTGATTTTTATACCTCGCGCGCCCGGAGTTTTGGAGAGGAACTTGGCATTCGGGATCTCCCGGACAATCCGCGAGCCTGCCTTGACGCAGTCATCACATTTCTTCGCAATTTGCGAACGAAAGTCTGCCTCCCAGACACCTTTGCAGAGTTTCGCATCCAACAGGCCGATCTCGCGCAGATGGTAGGACTGGTACAATCCGATCCCTCAGGTTTGCTGTTTCGCCTTCCGGACGCCGTGATTGAGCGCGTATCGCAAGAAGTTGCAGGTGTCGCGACACCAGTGGCATAAGGCGATCACGATGAAATAAGCTATGCCGCCTCATACACGTTTGTTTCCACACGAAAGGCCCGTGTCATCGCAGGGCCTTTCGTGGATCCATTGGAATCTCGCCGACGCTAACCCCAACGAACCGCACCTTACAAATGGACAGTACATACTGAATTGCGAACAAGATACTTGTAGCCACTTTCAACTATAATGGCCCCGAGAAACTAGACCTGAAACCGTAACGGCTTGACTGTTAAAACTCTCCCAGAATGCAATGTTCGTCCACCTCCGTACTGAGTGTAAACGTAAGCCTCCTCGCTTTACACAATTTCTCCGGAGTCTTCGTTGTACCACACATACTCCGTTACCCCCGGATTTCTCCAACCTCATCAATCGGCCATATAATTTTGAGGTTGTCATCCGTTCGACGGTCTGGATAATACCTTCGGTAGACCAGTCCAGATTTAGGACTATAGAAAACGCTCTCGACTTCAAACTCCTCATTGTCTCTATTAATAGCATTTCACGGCTACCATGGAGGGAGCATCGTGACGAAGGCGGAGTTGGAACAACATCGCGAGCTTGGGCGTGCCCGTATGGCGGACTTCCGAACCAACGGGTTAAAGAGGCGCAGCGCGGTTACATGTAAGGCAGAGACGGGCACAAGTTTAAAGGAAGCCCCCCCAACCCACCACTTCGTGGTTTGTCTTCAATCTCAGATATCCAACTTACGAGTACCAATCCATTTTACGATTTCTGGATCGTTATGCGAAAAGAATGCACTTTGCTTCGTATCCAGGGTAGCAATCTTCTCCATATCTTCTTGGCTTAATTCAAAGTCAAAGACAGTGAAGTTTTCGATGATGCGTTCCTTATGAACAGACTTCGGAATCACGACCACCCCTCGTTGTATCAGCCAGCGTAATACGACCTGTGCAACGGACTTATTGTATTTCTCGGCGATGGATACCAAAACTGCATTGTGAAACAGGCCATTTCTCCCCTCGGCAAAAGGACCCCATGACTCAATTTGTACGCCGTGTTTCTTCATGAATTCGGCACTTTCAATTTGTTGACAGAACGGGTGTGTTTCCACCTGATTTACTGCAGGAACGACTTCATTGTGTATGATCAAGTCAATGAGACGATCCATCTGGAAGTTGCTGATCCCAATGGCTCTTATCTTTCCCTCTCGGTATAATTCCTCCATTGCACGCCAAGAGCCATAAATGTCGCCAAAAGGCTGATGAATGAGATACAAGTCTAAATAATCCAATTGCAATCGTTGCAGTGACTTTTCGAAAGCCTTCTTGGTGCGCTCATAACCAGTGTCCTGAACCCAGAGTTTTGTCGTGATGAATAGCTCCTCTCTGGGCACACCACTTCGCTTGATTGCTCTGCCAACCGCTTCTTCATTTAGATACGAAGCGGCAGTATCAATTAAACGATAGCCTGTCATAATCGCATCATAGACACTTTGTTCACATTCCGTTGCATCCGTAATCTGATAAACGCCAAAACCAAGAATCGGAATTTCCACACCATTGTTTAGCGTTACCTTTTGCATATGAATCCTCCCATGGTTCCGTTGTCAGTGCGTTCACAAAACCTTGTTGACTTCGTTATGCAAACTCATGTCCGATTCGGCAGTTTGGTTGCTTAAAGCCCGTAAGGGCGACAAAAGGGGCCAACCGCTCGCTAGGTTCGATTTCCAACCACAACTCAAAAGAAAACAAAGACTTTTGGAGAAGATACAAGTGGACTTCCTCCCTCGGATGTTTTCTGGTTAGTCACTTGAAAACTTCTCCAAGTTGGGGTGAATTCCTTTTTATGCTCTGTCATTCCTTGCCCTGCAAGGGCTGTAGATGGCCACGATAGAATCGACATTAGTGGCCATCTACACGCAGGGTAAGGGTTCCTACGCGGGTCGTCAGGGGATGGGGGCGGGTACCATTCCGATAGCCCTGGCGGTCTTCCGAGCGCTCATATGGCTCAGCGTGCAGTTGTTCAGACGCCTGCGCATTCAGAACCTGGTTCAACACCTTCTCCAGCAACAACGCTACCCCCTTATCCCCAGTAAATAGCCCCTTCAAAAACTCGTCATCCACGGTAATGTTGTACTGTGCCATCTCGCATTCCTCCCAGTAGATTTGTGTTCGTCACACTGATTCTACCAAAGAGGGACGGGGTGGCACGTCTACATGATGTCACCCAGTGCTTCCACTGAATTTACACCAATTGTACGGACTCAACTAGTCCGAGCTATGTCCCATCGGAGGGAACTTATCCACCGATACACATCTATTTGTGGATAATTCCTATTTGTCGGACATATAGAGAGACCCATCCAATATTTCTTCTATGCTCTTGAGACAAATCTGCCCACTGCTACGTCTAAGTGTATACCAGGAAACAAAGGAGCGAGGAACATGAACAAACAACATCTGCGTTGGTGGGATATTTCGGGGCAATCCGAGTCGGACACAATATTTGTCCATATTGTTGAGGCAACATCACGGAAAAAGGTCATTCGTCGATTCGGGGGAACTAAACAATGCAAGGACTTTGATGGAACCACCGTTTCTGTTACATTCCCGCGTGACCAGGGACAAATCCGAGTCCATGCTAACGACTGGTTCCCCGGAACCCTGACTCATCTCTATGTTCCTGATACGAGGACGATTGTCGAACTCATTCGAGCACCTCGCTATAAATGCGAGTGCGGTGAGGTTCACATTTCCGAAGGTAAGTATCCATCTGTATGGTGCTCTTGCGGCAAGAAGGCTTATCCAGTTGTAGACGCTTCACAGAAAAAGCAACAAGACATTCAGCCGCAAGAGCGATTCCCGTCAATGCTCGAAAGGCCTAAGCGGAAGGATATCCGAGCTTGACTATGGAATAGAATGTCGGTGGAGGTGGCGACATGCCCAAGCGAGTGGCTTCTTCAATCGTTGTCATCATCTTCCTGCTGGCAATTCTGAGCGCCGCCACGGTGTATTATCGTAAGACCTACTTCTTCAGCCCGTTGACGTTTCGGCAAGACAGCGTAATCAATCTGCCGTACAAATACTACAGAAATCCATTGTATATCGAATTTGACTTTGTGAAGCCAGGTTCAAACCCTTATCTCCCAGTTTGGTATCGCTCTGTAACGACAAATCGCAGTGAAATACTCCAAGCGATTGCCGACCTGCGACGTGCGACTCCATCCTCGGTACACCCCAACCATAGGGTGCTTGGTAACGCGGGCATGTCCTACATTGTTCTGAGGCAACAGGTGTTTCCAACACCACGACCACCGAGTCCAATCTTGCTAACCGTACAGATATACAATCCTCAACATGTTATGGAGATCATCCAATCCAACGGACAGCCGCCTGTGGTGCGAAACATCCCTCAATCCTTGCTGACGATACTGAACCAGCAAGAGTCAAAATCTGTGCCTGATAAGTAGGTAAAGGCGATGCTCAAACCACGATACTCCTCATTCTCCAATCTCCAAGGAGCAAATACTCACTGGTCAGCATAAGCATGAGTAGTCCAGGAAGCTCTTCATTGTCCTTCACAGCCATACGTAATATTGTTCCATTTTCAAAATCGAAATCGCAAATTTAAATTTTGCATTTTCAAAACCGTTTACACCATATAATGGAAGTGTAGAGGCGGAACGCTCGATAAGACCTCAATAACGAACGCTTTCTAAGTTCGTATTCTTGTCGTCGGGATAATTAGCCTCTTCACCTTCAATTTTATTCCATTTTCACTTTCGAAAATGAACATTACCTGTTCTGTATTTGGCGATGTTATTCACCAAAACCAACTAACAAATGGCGATTAGAGACTGCCTGGTGGTCGGTTCAGGCATCCCCTATGTCCTGAAAACCACGCGGCTACTGGGCTTCTTCACGCTCCATTCCCGCCCGTTCTTTCCCTCCGCCCCTTCTGTAACCTTTTCCCAATTTTGATTTTGAAATTTGCAAATTACCTCTTTTGCGTTTCTAACTATGTTCCCATCAAAAAATCCTCTGCTTTTTTCCCGCCTCCATCCCGCATTCTACCGTCCTCAATTGTGAACAGTGATAATAAAGTCTTGCACGCAGTTCCCTTTTTTCTCACCTTAACCCTGTCTTTTCCTGTCACAACTTTATTCTTGGGAAAATAAAGTCCTGACAAAAGAGACGGGAAAAGGGCTTGTCAGGCAAGGATTTCTCCGTTTTGCCTCACGCTCTTTTCCCGCTTGTATCAGGTGTTTATTATGTCTGAAGCAGGGGTTTATTGTTTGAAGCAGAGGTTTTTTATGTGGTTACACCCACATAATGTGTAGCCACTACACACTCCACATGCTCCGTTTGCGGAAACATATCAAACGGCTGCATCTCTTTCACACGATAACCAGCGTCCAACAAAATGGCGAGATCGCGCTGTAACGTCGCCGGATTGCAAGAAACGTACACGATGCGCGGAATATGCGCTGCAATCGCAGCATCCAACGCCGCACGATCAATACCCTTGCGCGGCGGATCGAATACGATCACGTCCGGTTGACCGCCAGATTCTATCCACTTTGGCAGCCACTCCTCGACCCGTGCTCCGTGAAACTCCGCATTTTCGATTCGATTCAGTTCGGCATTTTCCCGGGCATCCTCAATTGCCTGTGCGATTTCCTCGACGCCAACGACCCGCCGAGCGTGCGACGCAAGCAACAAGGTTAGCGTGCCAATTCCGCAATACGCGTCGATCACGACATCTTCCGATGACACCTGCGCCTGTTGCAACACCACTTGATACATGCGATCCGCCATCCCCGTCTGTACCTGTAGGAATGACCGGGGCGACACACGGAAACGCCGGCCACCCATTCGTTCCATGAGATAGCCGTCGCCTTTCTGCACGTTGACGGTTCGACCCCAAATGGGCCCCGTCGGACGCGGTTGGACTGTGATGGCCACCGTTTTCACGGACGGCGCATGAAAGCGAGCGAGCGTGCGCGCAAATTCATCATCGCCATTTGCGGTGCAGAATACAATCATCTGTTCGGCGTGCGTCGCAGACTCGCGCAGGACTATGTGGTGCACGTCTGCAGCCGCTGGTCCTATGCTTGTCAGGAAGCGGCATGCCCGCACAAGAGTGCTTTGCATCGTCTCCGAAATGAGGTGACACGAGTCGGTCACGGCCATTGCGTGCGTTTCAGCCGCAAAAAACCCCATCTCAACCCGCTTCTCATCTGCGTTATAGCGCACCGGCATTTGCACTTGGTTGCGGTATCGAAACGGCGTATGCGATCCGATGATGGGGCGGACGACAGCATCGGCATCCAAGCCGAGCCGCTCCGCGATACGGCGGATACGTCCTTCTTTCCAAATCGTCTGTGCCTCGTAGAGCATGTGTTGGACTTGGCATCCTCCGCATTCACCGAACACTGGGCACGGTGCATCCTGCCGATCCAGCGATGCCGTGCGGCGCTCCACTACTTGCCCGCGAGCGAATCGCTTCTCTACGGATGTAATGCGAATTCTTGCATCCTCGCCGACAAGGAGAAACGGGATGAACACCGTCATCCCGTTGCAGATGGCGACACCATCGCCGTTGTCGTTAAGGCGTATAGCCGTCACGTCAAATTCTTCACCAACCGAAATGGCCTTTTGTTGATCAACGTCCGCCATCCGCGCCCTCCCTTGATATCCACTTGCCTATCACAAGGCATTGATCTTTTCAATCAGCAACTGGTTGACGAGCGCAGGGTTGGCTTTGCCTTTCGTCGCTTTCATCACTTGGCCCACCAACGCCGCCAATGCACGATCCTTACCACCCTTATAGTCAGCGACCGACTTCTCATTATGGGCAATCACCTCATCGAGAATCGGCCCCAGCACGGCGACATCGCTGATCTGCTCCATCCCCTGTTCCTTGATGATGGCAGCGGCACTCTTACCCGTTTCCCACATCGCCTTGAATACTTCACGCCCCTGTTTCGACGAGATCTTCCCGCTCGCGATCTCGCCGATAAGACCCGCGAGATTCTCAGGCGTGATGGGGCATTCGGCAAACGTCTTTCCTTCGCTGTTCAGGGCGCCCAAGATGTCGCTCATGACCCAGTTGCTTGCCGCCTTGGCATCTGCACCGGCCGCAAGCACCTGTTCGTAGTACGCGGCTGTCTTCGGATCTGCCGTGAGAACGCCAGCGTCGTATGCCGGCAGGCCAAGTTCCTCCTCGTAGCGACGGCGCTTCGCTGCCGGTAGCTCAGGGATGGAAGCCCGAATCTGCGCCAGCCAGGCGTCATCAATATCGAGATCGACCAAATCAGGCTCAGGGAAATAACGATAGTCGTGCGCTTCCTCCTTTGACCGCATGGAAATGGTCGTCTGCGTAGCCTCATCAAAGCGGCGCGTTTCCTGAACAACGGGTTCACCAGCTTCGTACAATTCGCGCTGGCGTTCCACCTCGTACTCCAGGCCGCGCTGAACATTTCGGAATGAGTTCATGTTCTTAAGCTCGGCCTTGTTACCAAACGTCGTCGAACCGACCGGACGCAAGGAAATGTTGGCGTCACAGCGCAGCGATCCCTCTTCCATCCTGCAATCAGAAACATCACAATATTCCATGATGCTCTTCAAAGCCTCTAGGTATAACCGCGCTTCTTCCGGGGATCGAATGTCCGGTTCTGACACGATCTCGATAAGTGGCACGCCAGTGCGGTTGAAGTCGACCAATGTGTGAGATCCATCTGCGGCATGCGTCGACTTGCCGGCATCTTCCTCGAGGTGCAAACGCGTGATACCAATGCGTTTGCGCTCGCCCCCCACTTCGATCTCGATGTATCCGTGCTCGCCGATCGGCTTATCAAACTGCGAGATTTGATACCCCTTGGGAGAATCCGGATAAAAATAGTTTTTGCGGTCAAATTTCGAATGCTGATTGATCTGGCAATTGAGCGCAAGCGCCGCCCGCAGGCCGAGCTCAAGCGCGTTTTTGTTCAGCACCGGAAGGGCGCCAGGATGGCCCATGCAAACCGGACAGACGTTTGTGTTCGGCTCCGACTTGCTGTTATTTTTACAACCACAGAAAATCTTCGAAGCCGTCTTTAATTCAACGTGCACTTCAAGGCCAATGACCGTTTCGTAGTTCATTCCGCCACCCCCAACACCGGCCGTTGCCACGCAAAGGATCGCAATTGCTCATAGGCGTGCGCGACGCGCAAAATCGACTTTTCGTCAAACGGCTTGGCAAGGATTTGCAAGCCAATCGGGAGTCCGCCTGCAAAACCACAGGGCACGCTGGCTCCTGGCAGCCCTGCGAGGTTTGCCGGGATCGTATAGATGTCGTTTAAGTACATTTGCAACGGGTTGTCCGCCTTCTCCCCGAACTTGAACGCAGTGGTCGGCGTCGTCGGCATGAGAATGACGTCGCAATGGGCAAATGCGCGATCGTAATCTTGGCGAATCAGGGTGCGCATCTGCTGCGCCCGCTTGTAGTACGCGTCATAGTAGCCGGAGGACAGCGCGTATGTGCCGATGATAATGCGCCGTTTTACCTCCATACCGAAACCTTCACTGCGAGAGCGCTCAAACATGTCGATGACGCCGCTCGCTTCGGCACGCCGCCCATAGCGCACGCCGTCAAACCGCGCAAGGTTGGACGACGCCTCGGCGGGCGCGATGAGATAGTACGTGGCCACGGCGTACTCCATATGCGGGAGTTCGACTTCGACCACTTGCGCACCGGCCTGTTCCAGAGTGCGAATGGCTTCCTCGACCGCAGCCTTGATGGCCGGATCCAGCCCCTCCTCGGGCAGATTGCGGACAATACCGATGCGCATCCCCTTAACCCCTGCATCGATGCCTTCCGTGAAGTCGATCTCGCCCTGCCCGCGCGCCGAGGTGGAATCCATCGGGTCATGTCCACAGATGGCGTTTAAGACAATCGCCGCGTCCTCTGCAGTGCGCGTGAAGGGACCAATTTGATCGAGTGATGACGCAAAGGCGATCAAGCCGTAGCGCGAAACGCGCCCATATGTCGGCTTGAGGCCGAAACATCCGCAAAATGCGGCCGGTTGACGAATCGAACCGCCTGTGTCCGAGCCGAGTGCGAATGGGACAAGCCCTGCCGCGACGGCAGCTGCAGACCCACCGCTGGAGCCGCCGGGAACGTATTCCTTCCCATACGGGTTGGCTGTCTTCTGAAACGCGGACGTCTCTGTCGAAGAACCCATCGCAAACTCGTCCATATTGGTCTTGCCAACCATCACGCCGCCTGCGGCTTCGAGTTTTTGCGCGCTCGTCGCGCTATAGGGTGGTATGTAATTTTCAAGTATGCGTGAGGCTGCCGTGGTGCGAACGCCTTTCGTCACAATGTTGTCCTTCAATGCATACGGAACGCCACGCAAAAGCGCACGCTCGGACGCCTGTCCGTTATCGATTCGGTCCGCCGTCTGCAACGCGGCTTCGGGATCGACAAGCAAAAACGACTTTAGCTCGCCATCGATTTGCTCAATCGCCGAAAGAGACTGTTGCACCCAATCGCGCGACTTCGTCTCGCCCTGGCGAATAGATGTAAGAATCTCCTTGACAGTCTTCCCGCTCATGCACCGCCGCCTCCTTCCAACACTGCCGGTACGCGAACCTGCCCAGCCTCTGCCTCCGGTGCGTTGGCGAGAGCGAGATCGCGCGGGAGACTCGGGCGCACGACATCGTCGCGCAGGACGTTAACCTCGTGAAAAGGATGGCTCGTCGGTTCCACGCCGTCGAGCTGAACTTGTTGTAACTGTTCTGCGTATTCGAGAATATCGCTCAACTGCGGCGCCAATTGCCTCAGATCCTCGGGAGGCATCGCGAGCCGCGCCAGCCGGGCGACATGGCTGACCGTTTCTGCAGTGATTTTCAACGGGTATCCTCCTTCAATTCGCCGTCAAGCCCAAGCTTCACGGGTCGCAAACAGATTCCTGCGGCGACCCCGTTTAACTGGCTTGTCCACGCGCAGTTCCTTTCGGGATTATAGCATAGCCGCGCAAAGCTTCGCCTGCGCGCGGCCTAGTGCGAAACAATTTCAACCAGAATGGAGGCGAGTGAAAAGCAGACGCCGACGAGGTACAGGATGGCGACGGTCTGCACCTGATTCAATCCAGATTTCATCAATAAGTGAAACGTATGTCCTTTGTCGGCGATGTAAATGGGACGGCGTTCTTTAAATCGACGCGAGACGACCCATAACGTATCGAGGATCGGCACGCCTAAGGCGAGCATCGGCACAGCCAAGGAGACAATGGTCGCACTTTTAAAAGCGCCATCGACCGCAATGGCTGACAAGGCGTAACCGAGAAATGTCGCTCCGGCATCCCCCATGAATATGCGGGCCGGATGAAAGTTGTACTTGAGGAAGCCGAGAGCGGAACCGACCAGCGAAATGGCGAGCATGGCCATCATATCCTGGCCCTTCATCAGGGCGATAAAGACAAGCGTCAAAGCCGAAATGGCTGCAATGCCAGCGGCCAAGCCGTCAACGCCGTCGAGAAAATTCATCATGTTGGTAACGGCGACAACCCAGAACACGGTGGCAACGGCCGACAACCAGCCCGGGAAAGCGTAATACATATGTCCAAATGGGAGGTTGACCCCACTGATGCGCACGTGAAAGAGCACCAGGACGATGGCTGCGGCAATCTGCATAAGGAATTTCGGCCAAGCCTTAAAATCGCGACCGCGCGTCTTGTAATAATCATCTAGAACGCCAATGCCAAAGATGATGAAGCCGCCAGCCGTAATGCCCCAGTAGGTCGAGTGCCTATGCCCAAGGACACCCGCGGCGACGACAAATGATATGTATATGGCGAGTCCGCCAAGGAGCGGAATCGGTTCACGGTGAATCTTGCGCTGGTTTGGACGATCCACAAACCCGGTACGCAAGGCAAACGTACGGATAAACGGGATTGAAAAGTTGGAGATAAGCGCAGCAACTGCGCAACAAACGAACAGATACCATCCAGGAACCATGTCGGCGATGCGACCTCCCATCCTGACGAGGCAAATCTCCTTACCGACCCGATTGTACCAAAGTTCGATAGCTGTCCGCTTGAATTTCGCGATGGTCAGTCATGGGCACTTGATGTGGGACATAGACATGAAGCGAACAGGCTAACACCATTCTACGCAAGGGGGCTGCACGACTTTGCCTACCCATGACGTCATCATCGGTCTTCTCATCGCTCTTCCGATCGCGTTCATCGCCGGTCGCTACTCCAATCGAATCGCATTTTTTCATGCTCAAACGGAAGAAAAGCTGACGGTACCCGAATTTTTGAAGTCGCGGCAGTAAACGCAACCTGGTAGCTGGGGCTGGGTATTCCCAGCCCCTTTGCATGCTTAGCCCCGCACTCCAGCCTCATCGACAATCCGCAAAAACTCAGCTTCATCAAGAATTTGCAGTGTCGCATTCGGATGTGTTGCGAGAATCTCCCGCGCCTTGGCGAGTTTGCTGCCTGCTTTCTCCCCGGCAATCAGGATATCCGTCTTGACACTGACGCTTGACGAGACCTTACCCCCCAATTGTTCAACCCAAGCCGCCGCCTGTTTGCGATCCGCCTCTGCTAAAACACCCGTCAGCACGACCGTCTTTCCTGCAAACGGCCCGTCGGCCGCGGAACGTGCGCCAAGGTACTCCATATTCAACCCGAGCTCTTTGAGTTCCCCAATGAGCTGTTGCACGCTTGGATTGGCGAAATACAGACGAATGCTCTCCGCCATCTTTGGTCCTACATCGGATACCTGCATCAACGAATCCATATCGGCAACCATCAAAGCGTCCATGGTTCCAAATTTCTCGGCCAATGTCTTTGCCGCCTTTTCCCCAACATGCCGGATACCAAGGCCAAACAACAGGCGCTCCAAAGAGTTGCGCTTGCTATCCGAAATCGCGCGCAACAACTTGTCGGCCAACTTATCGCCCATCCGTTCAAGCTGTAGAAGGTCCCCTTTTTTCAAGCGATACAAGTCTGCGTACGTGCGCACCAGACCGCGTTCCAATAAGATGGCGATCCACTGCTCGCCAAGCCCTTCAATGTTCATAGCATCCCGTGACGCAAAATGGATCAGCCCCTCACGAAGCATGGCAGGGCACTCTGGGTTCATGCACCGCCATGCCACTTCTCCATTTAGTTTTTGTAAGGGCGATCCGCACTGCGGGCAGGTGGTTGGCATCCGAAACATCGGCAATTCTTCTGTGCGCCGCTCTGGCAGCGCGCGGATGACCTCCGGGATGATGTCCCCCGCCTTTTGCACGACAATGACATCCCCGACGCGAATATCCTTTTCCCGAATCAAATCCTCGTTGTGTAGCGAGGCGCGCGAGACGGTAGTACCAGCCAACTGCACGGGATCAAACACGGCTGTAGGCGTGACCGCACCCGTACGACCAACGGTGAGCTCAATGCTCCTCAGCGTTGTCTCTGCCTGTTCCGCCGCATATTTATAAGCAATCGCCCAACGTGGACTCTTTGCTGTAAAGCCAAGCTCATCCTGCAGAGCGAGATCGTCAACCTTAATGACCATGCCGTCAGTCGCATACGGAAGTTGGTGGCGACGCTCCGCCCACTCCTCGATATACGCCACGACTTCTTCAATGTCCCGACACAGTTTGCGCTCGCCGTGGGCTGGCAGTCCAAGTCGCGCGACGTATGTCAAGGCTTCGCTGTGTGTCTCTACCGCGTGTTCGCCCGGCTGTGCCAATTGGTATACAATTACACCGAGCCTGCGTGAGGCCGCAATAGCAGGATCCAACTGTCGCAATGATCCGGCCGCTGCGTTGCGCGGATTCGCAAACAACGGTTCGCCCTGCGCCTCACGCAACTCGTTGAGACGCGCAAATTCCCGCTTTGGCATATACGCCTCGCCCCGCACCTCAATACTCACGGGTTCACTGAGTTGCAGAGGTACGTTGCGAATGGTGCGGATGTTCGCGGTGATGTCCTCACCAACCTCGCCATCGCCGCGCGTGGCCCCTTGCACCAAAACGCCGTTTTCATAGCGCAACGAGACGGCCAGCCCATCGATCTTCAATTCGCAAACATAGCGAACCGCATCCCCCACCACCTGGCGTACACGCTTGTCAAACTCGAGCAGATCTCCGGCGGAATACGCGTTTGCGAGGGATAGCATGGGAATTTCGTGTTCAACCTTGGTAAATCCCTCGGCCACCGGAGCACCAACGCGTTGTGTCGGCGACGTCGGATCAGCCAATTCTGGGTACATAGCCTCTAATTGCAGCAATTCCCGCATCAACGAGTCCCATTCTGCGTCTGTGATCTCCGGCTTATCCTCGAGGTAGTACCTCCGATTGTGATACTCGATTTGCTCGCGCAGCTCTTTCACACGCGATTTCGCTACTTCGAGCGTCATGCTCATCATCGATATCCTCCAACTGCAATCGATAATATGTGGGTGCCGCGCCAAACACCGTACACCCTGTCTGCTCAATTACGATTCACTGACTTTCTGAATGGGTGCAAACTTCGCAAACAGTTTACGTTCGCCAATCGGATCTGCAAACCGCACCACTAACTCGAGCTGCTCGCCTTCGCCCTGTTTGGATATAATGACGCCCCGCCCCCATTTGCGATGTTCCACCACATCGCCGGGATTGTATGGCACCGTGAGATCGGCACCAAAGGACTGCGGAACCACGACACGGGAGCCAAGACGCGTTGGTTCGCCGTCTCGATTGAACCTGCGCGATGCATCGTCCTTTCCAGACGCAGGCTCCGCGGCTCGGAACGTGGACAGCCCGTCGTGATCGATATCCGTCGAAGGCATTTCACGTAAAAAACGGGACGCCGTGAAAAAGCGGCGCTCGCCAAAAATCATGCGATTGCTGCAGGTCGTAAGGAACAATTGCTCCTTCGCCCGCGTGACGCCAACATAGCACAAACGTCGCTCTTCCTCCATCTCCTCCGGGGAATCAAGCGCTCTTTTGTGCGGAAATACACCTTCCTCCATGCCGACGAGAAAAACCACCGGAAACTCTAAGCCCTTCGCGGCATGCAGGGTCATCATGATCACTTCGTTTGCGGATTCACTCAGGTCCGGCTTGCCACCTGCCAAATCCGTATCCGAAACGAGCGCAACTTCCGTTAGAAACTGCTCAAGTGCACCGACTTCTCCGTCCCTGACACCATTCTCATCGAACTCGCGCGTCAGCGACAGGAACTCGTCCAGGTTCTCCAGTCGGCTTTGTGCTTCCAGCGTTTTTTCCGCAGCCAAGGCATCGCGATAACCCGATCGTTCAAGCAACTGCTCTGCCAAGTCGGTCAGCGGCAGAAATGCACGCTGCTGTTGCAAAAGGAGGACGAGATCGACAAATTGAGCCAACGCCGTCGCCGCCTTGCGCGCGATACCCGCTTGGCCAGCTTGCTCTGCCGCCCGAAAGAGCGATGTGCTGTGTTCACGTGCATAGGTTTCGAGCCGTTCTAAAGATGTATCGCCGATTCCCCGCTTTGGCACGTTGACCACGCGCAAAAACGAAACGTCGTCGTCTGGATTGGCGACCAACCGAAGATACGCAAGGACATCCTTGATTTCCTTGCGTTCGTAGAACCGCACGCCGCCATAAATCCGATATGGAATACCCCTCTGCAGAAACATTTCTTCGATCACGCGCGATTGGGCATTTGTCCGATACAAGACGCTAAAGTCCGCATAAGTACGTCCGTTCTGCGCGAGTCGTTCGATCTGATCTGCGACGTATTGAGCCTCAGCCCGTTCGTCCGCGGCGTGATACAGGCGCGCTTTTTCGCCTTCACCCGCGCTTGTCCACAAGTTCTTCGAGCGCCGCAACTGGTTGTTTTGAATCACCTGGTTGGCAATGCGCAGTATCCGTCCCGTAGAACGATAATTTTGTTCAAGGCGAATGACCGTCGCATTCGGGTAGTCCCGCTCGAAATCGAGAATATTTCGGATATCCGCACCTCGCCATCCGTAAATGGACTGATCCGAATCGCCGACTACACACAGATTCTTGCGTTTCTCTGCAAGCATCTTGACCAGCACATACTGTGCATGGTTCGTATCCTGGTATTCGTCGACGTGGATGTGTGTAAAGCGGTTTTGGTAGTAGTTCAGCACATCCGGGACGGATCGAAAAAGTTCTACGGTTTTCAGCAAGAGATCATCGAAATCGAGCGACTGATTCTCTCTGAGTCTGCGTTCATACTCTTGATAAACCTGACCGACCAGCTTTTCATAGGGCGATCCGGCTTGGTCCACAACCCGCGTGGCGGATCGCAATTCATTTTTATGTTGGCTGATTTGGTGAAGCACCGCCCGTGGATCATACTTTTTCACATCGATATTCATGTCGTGCATCACGCGGCGGACGACGGAAAGCTGATCCGCCGCATCAAGCACTGTAAAGGCAGTCGAGTAGCCGAGATGTTGTATGTCTCTGCGCAAAATACGAGCACACAACGCATGGAATGTCGACGTCCAAATGTCACTCGCTACTGCCCCCACCAGCTGCTCGATCCGCTCGCGCATCTCGCGGGCAGCCTTGTTTGTGAACGTAATGGCGAGAATAGCCCAAGGCGGCACCCGTCGTTCGGCAATTAAATAGGCAATTCGCCGCGTCAATACGCTTGTTTTACCACTGCCAGCACCCGCCAGAATCAACAGCGGGCCGTCTGTGGTTTGCACCGCCCGTTTTTGTTCATCGTTTAAACCGTGCACAATCGAGTTTGTATCCAGCTCCGTCCGTGCCACGTACGCATCACCTTTCGCGCGCCGCTGCGCTATACTACACACGAGTATAACAGTTTCGTCCACCCAAGGCGATCATTTGTTCGCCTCATTCCGTCGGTTTTCGAACACGCCGTTGGACAAATCCGTATGAATTAAATGTGTTGACTCTGAAATGGCCATCTGCTATATTACTACTTGTCCGTTTTTGAAGGACGTAAATAAGCGTGGATGCGACGGAATGTAGCTCAGGTGGTAGAGCGCACGGTTCGGGACCGTGAGGTCGCAGGTTCGAGTCCTGTCATTCCGACCATATGCAAGTGCTGCGGAAAGTCTTCCTGCTAGCTCTGTATCACGGATTAAAGTCCACTTACCTAACAGGTAAGTGGACTTTGCTGTTCATAAACAAGTTCTACGGATTTTCATCATGAGCCTTACATACAATTTCCAAACGCGATTGGGTAATACTGTACATATGATAAAAACATTTTTTATAAGGCTTATTCATGCCGTGATCAAACATAATATCGGCTCATTGGCTGCCATCATCGCTTTCTTCGGGTTCTCTTCACTCATGCCGGTGTGCGCCTTGCTGATATTCATTGCTTCGCTGTTTGTCCCAAATACCACAGTTGCCCGGTTCATCGAAGGTGTTTTGCAGTCATACATACCGCCCATACCCACGGGGGCAACATTCGCAGCGACAACCATTCACCATCTCACCATGTATCGCGCAGACATTCGAGTCATTGGAATCATCGGATTATTATGGGGTGCCATTGGTGGATTTGTAACCCTTCAACAGGTGCTTGATACAATTTACGAAGTGAAAACACGCCGTTCATTTTGGATTCAGTACGTCGTTGGTTTTGTCATGATGGGGATTTTGCTCGTACTCACCGTCGCGTCATCACTCATAACGTGGATATCCCCAATCTTCCTGGTTACCATCACGCACCTAACGAACGCATCAGCAACACATGTATTGCATCATCTCGGGCAGATAGTATTTCCCATTGTCCTGTTTATCACATGTTACTGTTGTTACCGAATCCTACCTTCCCGTAGTTTGCGCAATGTACCCTTAGTCGTGGGCGCGCTGATTGCAACGGTTTTTATCTACCTGAGCCGCTTCGGCTATGTGATTTATACCCACCATTTAGGATCCTATTCCATTCTGTACGGCGCCTTTACTTTCGTCATGTTGCTTACATTCTGGATTTACATTGTCTGTATCATCCTACTGATAGGGGCGGAGGTTGCAGTGACAGTACACGAACTCATGAGGGAGCCGGGTAACCAGAAAACGAGGAAACTTCATCGCTCGCCAGCCTGACAGATGCCTGTTTTCACCTTAAAAGCGAATTGTTTTGTCCCGGACCGGTATTTCCTGGTTACGTCGTCTAGGAATATTTTTCTAAAAAACACAATACCGTTGTTGCGTACCAGATAGTATAGAAGTTCATACTCTGTCGTCGATAGCCGCAACAATTCGTCGCGATACCAGATTCCCTTACGAGCGTCGTCGATGACAAAGGGACCAATCTAGCGGCGCATCAGAAGTTGTGGAAACGGATTACATACGCGAGTGTAAATGCGAGCGAGCAGTTCCTGAAAACAAAATGGTTTCACCAAAAAATCGTCGGCTCCCCCCATGAAACCTTTGACGAGGTCACCGACCGCGTCGCGCGCCGTGAGCGGAAGCTTCCTGTTGCTTCAGTTGGACTGGGTGACTATGCTTAAACTATTGATGCTATATCCCTTTCACACCTATGCCTACTTTATGAATTTGCATGCCGACGTATAGAGCACTCGGATAAGTAAGGAGACCGCCATGGTATTTGACGCACTCAAACTGGTAAAGCCTCTGCTAGAAGGCGACGAGGCAGCCGCATGGGGAGTCATTCAAACGTACGTGCAGGGCGGTGCAAACCTTGCCTATATCTACGACGTTTTGCTGTGCAAGGCGATGCGGCACATCGGCGAACTTTGGGAGGCAAATTTGATTTCTGTGGCTGATGAGCACCTGGCGTCATCTGTCTGCGATGCACTACTCAAGCGGTGCAAACCGAGCAGAGCGGTCCCCCCGACTCAAGGTAAAGCTATGTTATTTTGTATTGAAGGTGAACAACATGATCTCGGCATCAAAATGGTAGCATCGTGTTTTGAAGAATGCGGATTGGAAACGCGCCTGTACGGCAAAGACCTTCCTCTCGAATACGCCTTGCTGGCAGCCTTGCGTTGGCACCCAGACATCATTGGCATGTCTGTGTCGATCGTCTATCATCTACCGAAGCTGAAGACATATGTGCAAGAACTGGGCTCCCTCGCCCATCATCCGACGCTCTTAATCGGCGGCAGATTGACACAAATGTATGATTTGCGCCCGTATGTTGGTGACAGCGCATTGATCATAAGCGACATCTTACGATTGCAAGAGTGGCTGGCGCTACGCGCACAGTCCAAAGCCCACGCACAATAGGAGTCTGAACACAATGCACGCCTTGGAACATCTACCTGTTCCTGGATTCCTCGTCTTTGAAAACTATGACGTGATCCAAATGTCCGACACGGCAAAAGCGACCTTTGGCAAAAAAGTAGCAAATATCCTTGACGTGATCGATCACGGCAGTCGCACAAAGTTGTCCCGCTTTTTGTGCCCATCGATGGCGGGAATTAAAGTCGAGTTAAACTTCTGCATGCCGCAAGGCATTGGCCTGTTCGATGTGTATCACCGTTGGCGCACGACCGAGGTTGGAGATACGATTGGCTTTCTTGCCTGCGTACCGCGGCAATCCGATTTGGAAGAAGTCTTACACTCGGTGGCGCGACTGGAACAGCATCTTATCAGCAGAGAATCTGTACAAAGGCCCCGGGAATTACAGGACGGGATTTGGAACCACATCGACCAATCTATTCATACTATTGAAGAATTGTTGGGAATCTTCCATGGCGACTTGATTGAAGTCGGCAAAGGCATCTATGCTGAACTGATTCTGAAAGAACTGGATAGCCTGCGCACATTGATTCAAGAACACGCAGAAGTGCCATTGTGATGGGCATGACGCTCGCCGACCGTGAGCGCCCGTTTACGGGGCGTCCGCAGTCGGCGATTTGTGCAATGGCAAGCGGATTTCTGCCGTCGTACCCTGCCCGGGGGCACTGCGATAGCGGATCGTTCCACCGTGCTGTTCAACAATTTTGAAGCTCACCATAAGGCCAAGGCCTGTCCCCTTGTCTTTCGTCGTGTAGAAGGGCTCGCCGAGTCGCGCCAGCTTCTCCTCAGGAATGCCTACCCCTTGATCCTGCACGGTCAAAAGCACGTCTTCGTCAGCAGTCAACGCTAAGTGCACGGATACGACGCCGCCATTTGGCATCGCCTCAATGGCATTTTTCACGAGGTTGATAAACACCTGCTTCAACTGGTTTTCCACGCACTCCATCATCAACTCTTCCATCGCCGTTTCAAACACAATCTCAACCTGATTAAGCAAGGCCTGAGTCTCTAACAGCATCACAACATCTCGAATCACGTCGACCAAGTTGGCTGGTTTGAAGTGTAACGCCTGTGGCTTGGACAGCACAAGCAACTCGTTAATAATCGTCTCGATCCGCTCTAATTCCTGATGCATGATTTCCAAATATGATTCGCTGTGCGAACCAGTGCGAATCAACTTCGTAAATCCCTTTAACGCCGTCAGCGGGTTGCGAATTTCATGCGCGATGCCCGCCGCCAACTCCCCGACAGCGGACAGCATTTCCGACTTGCGCAGAAGTTCTTCCGTTTCCTTGATTTCCGTAATATCCTCCGCAACCTTCAAGTAATGAATCGTGTCACCCTGATCGCTCAGAATGGGAACGAGCGACAACGACTCCCAATATGTCGTACCGTCCTTGCGCAAGGTTGGCAACTCGCCTGCCCATCGACTCTCGCCCGCCACCGAGTTCCAGATGGACGCATAACTTGTCTCACCACTGCCCCATACGTGCAGTGACGCGATATCCTTGCCAACTATCTCGTCGTGTGTAAAACCCGTGCACTCACAGAACTTGGGATTCACGTATTCGATCGCGCCGGATGGGTCGGTAATGACGACGATGCTCGGACTTTGCTCAATGGCATAGGACAACTTGCGCAGCTCTTCGTTCATCTTCTTCATGCTTGTGATATCGACGAATGTCAGCACTATGCCCTTAATCGGTTGCTCAGCCGTGCGATACGGCAAAATCCGGACACTGTACCAATACCCTGTCTTGCTCTCGATCTCGCGTTCAATCGGTAGGCTGGTAGCCAATACTTTTTCCGCATCCTGAATCATTTCATCGTACTTGAGATGGTGCGAGATATGCGAGATGGGGCGCCCAATGTCGACTTCAAGCAAATTGATCTCTTTTGTAATAGCTGGCGTAAACCGTCTGACCTTCATCTCTCGATCCAGGAACAACGTTCCTATTTGCGTGCTTGCGAGGAAGTTGTCCATGTCATTGTTCAATTCGGTCAACTGCTGAATGTTGAGTTGGTATTCCGCATTGATCGTCAGTAGCTCTTCGTTGACGGAATGTAATTCTTCGTTTGTACTCTGTAACTCTTCGTTGGCAGCAACGATTTCTTCATTGGTTGCCTGCAGTTCTTCATTCGATGTCTCTAACTCCTCGACCGTCACTTGCAACTTTTCTTGATACATCTGCAGTTCCCGTTCCAGTTCAATCACGTGCTGGTTGACGCTTGTCACCATATCGCCATAGGTAGACACCGAATGCGGCCTACGTTCCACCTCTTTGAAGAGAACCAAGACGTGATTGCGAAAGCGATCCACATTGCGGGAAAGTGGGCGAACCACCAAAGTGATGCGCACATCGTTGCCATCTTTGATATGTACGTCATCGTAAACGACTTCCAGGCTGCCCTTTCTGATTTTACTTATAGCCGTCACGATAGCCACGGAAATCGACGAATCGAACATCTTGTGAACGTTGTTACTGGGTCTACCATTGGCAAGAGCTAGATACTTGTTAACATTCCCGTGTAAAGACACGACGTCCTGTTTGTCGTCAATCACGACACAAGGAGGCATGTGCTCCTCAACAAAAATCCGGTACAATTCGTCCGTGTGCGATGACCCACCCGCCCGTGTTTGCTGCTTTACGGCTTCCGCGCGCGGCGCTAAATCGACGTGTGTCGACACCCCTTTGATACCCGTGGGCAAGGATGGCGCCTGCTGATACAATGCGAGTGCACCGCTCGCATCTGCGTGCTGAAAGATGTTCCATTTCGCATTCACGGGCACAAACAGTTTTGCCAACCGGCCAATGCTTTCACTGGGCCCCAGAAACAAAAACCCATGAGAATGCAGCGCGAAGTGAAACAGTGACAATATCCGATGCTGCACGTCCGATTGTAAATAGATCAACATGTTGCGACACGTAATCAAATCGGTATTCATGAACGGCGGATCTTTCGTGATGTTATGCGGCGCAAAGATAATCATTTTGCGAATCTCGGGCTTGACCTGGTAGCCTGCGTCGACGCGCGTAAAAAACGCTTGTAGTCGTGTCCGATTCACGACTTTTTCGATTTCGACGGGATACACGCCATTCCCCGCGAAGGAAATAGCATCCCTATCCAAATCGGTCGCAAAGATCTTCACGTTATACTTCGTCCCGGTTGCCGCCATATATTCTTGCATTAAGATGGCGATGGAATAGGCCTCTTCACCCGTCGAACAGCCGGCCACCCAGACACGCACTTCCCGCTCGCGTGACCGGTTTGCAAAGATGTGGGGCAACACTTGCTCATATATGATTTGAAACGCCTTCGGATCGCGAAAAAAACTCGTTACACCAATGAGCAGGTCTTTGTGCAAATCCTGCACCGACTCGGGGTGCGTCTGCAATAGCTCAAGGTACTGCTCAACGTCCGGGATATTCTCGATGCCCATCCTTCGTTTTAAACGCCTAATGACGCCATCGCGCTTGTACACCTGGTAGTCTATACCAGTATTTTGAAAAAGCAGATCCAGTATCCGCTGATATTTTTGTGAATCCACCTCATCGTCATAATCCTCGCCGGATACATGCTCATTCGATCGCGTGGTCCCGACCATCTGCTCACCGCGCCCGAGACTTTCTAGTTGAGCGGCCAACTGGTCTGGCGGCAGTACCGCATCGACGACGCCTGAGGCCAACGCACTGCGCGGCATACCGTCAAATTTCGCCGACTCGTTCTGAACAAAGACCTTGCCGCCGTTGCGCTTGATGGTGACAATCCCGCGCGAACCGTCGCTGCCAGTGCCGGAGAGCACCACACCCACTGCCCGCTCCCGAATATCCTGCCCAAGCGAATGAAAAAAGCCATCGATAGGAAGATGCAATTCTCCCTTGATTGCCGTGTGGTCGTGGACAACGAGACGTCCATTTTCAATAAAGAGATTTTTACGCGGTGGATTTAAATAGACAACGTTGGGTTCGATGGGCATATCGTGTTCGGCTTGAACAATGCGCATCGACGTGTGCGTGCCAAGCAACTCCGCCATAAAGCTTCGATAGTTAGGTGATAAGTGTTGAATTACGACGAATGCCATCCCTGTATCCGGTGCAAGATGTTCAAACAAAGCCGTGAGCGCTTCCAGCCCCCCGGCAGATGCACCAATCCCTACGATGTAGGACGGTCGCAGTTCGGATGAAGTCATGCGTCTCACCCCTTGTCTGCAAAACGGCATTGCGACCTCAATCTTTCCACGGCGACCGATAAAGCTTTCGCGAAAAACGTCCGCCTTTCCGCCGTCAACTCTGTCCTCTCAGAAACAGTTTCCACCATCTTGCACAGGTTGTCCATCAAATGCTCCACGGACATTCCATGCGCTTCTAATATCCCATTCAGCCAAATTGCATAATCCGTGAATATGTCCATGTTCTCAAGTTGAAACGCAGTCTCGAGATGGCGCACGTGATGAACGTTATCCTCGCGACACTTGATCCTACCCACTTCACCGTATCGCTCGTACCATTCGGGATGATCCCGATACAAATTTGCCACGACGTCATCTATCCACGCTGCACAAATTCGTTCAATCACTCCGCCACCACCTGATACTTGCGGACTGTCGGTCGCACGGATCTTAACTCGGCGTCCGGATAACGCTTCTCGAGTTCGTGCACGCGGCGAAAATCGTCGCTCCGCGCCCACGCCAAATACGAGTCTTTGTCTTGCCAGGTCAATTGCACGGTCAGCTCTTCCGGGCGACGTTCGTTCTGCAACAATTGAAATGAAAGAAAACCTGGCCACTTGTCGACGCTTCCGGTGCGGTGGCGATAGATAGCAATAACCTCGCTCACCTTCTCCAACGGCACGACAATGGTTGAATGCACGATATACATATTCACTCTCATTCCTCAGGCCTGACTGCATGAGCATCATTATGAAATATGAAACGTCTGTTGTCACCTTTTGTCTGGACGCCTATACCCGTTGTGCCACAAAAAAAGGCCCATGCCAACTCGCATGGGCCTGAAAGAGTGACCAAATGACGGAAATCAGCCATGAATATGGTCGATTTGCGCTTTGCTCAGCGCGCTGATACTGGGTGGTAACGGCAAAAAATTGACAGGCGTCATGTACTTCGCCTGCTGGCCGCCACTAGGGCTGATCGCCCACTGCAAGAAATCCTTTAGCATAGTCGCCGTATCGGTGTCCGGCTGCTTGCGGTTGACGATGACATACTCGAAATTAATGAGCGGATACGAATCGATTCCCGGCTCGTAGATGAGCGAGATCGCCTCGTTCTGCGGAACGTGTTGGGCTCCAACTTTTGCCGCTGCCTGAATCGTTGCAGGTGTCGGCAACACAAACTTGCCTGCACGATTTTGCATAGCCGCTTCACCCATGGTCGGGCTCGTTGCCAACGCCTGTTTCAGATAACTAATGCCCACATAGGAGAGGGAGTACGGCGTTTTGGCCAAGGCGTCGACGATACCGCTGTTGCCTTTCGCACCGATCTGCCCTTGCACCGCTGGCCATGACACACTCGTGCCATACCCCACGTTTGCCGCCCACCAATGATTTGTATCGCATAGCAAGGTTGTAAAGAGAAATGTGTCGCCACTGCCGTCTGAGCGACGCACGGTCACAATGGGCTTATTGGGCAGCGGAAGCCCCCGATTCAAAGCTGCAATACGCGCGTCATTCCACTTCGTAATTTTCCCTTCGTAAATCAAAGCAAGCACGTTGCCTGACAGTTTCAAGTGCTGAGATGGCTTCAAACCCGGCAAATTGTACATAATGGTTTGGGCAGAAATCGCCATTGGAATGTTCTCTACGCCCGGGGCAGAGGCGGCCTCTGAAGGAGCAAGGTATGCATCGGAAGCACCGATGTTCACCGTGCCCGCGATGGCGTCCGAAATGCCAGTACCGCTACCGGTTGCGGCAGCGCTTATCGATACGTTTGGCGCGACGGCCCTGTAGGCAGGAATCCACTCTTGTTGGAAAAGTGGATACATGAGAGATGACCCTGTCTCCGTCAACGATTGATTTGCGAACACAGGAGCCGCAGTGCCACTCAAAAGGATACCTGCCGTTACCATGCCAACAGTCCACATCTGTTTCGTCGTGCGCATTTGTATGACCCTCCTGAAATGTGTTTTGCAGTAACGCTTGACGTAGACAGAGTAGACAAAGTTGGTAAATATACCGTGACCGTTTTGTGAAGTTCCTGCATGGAAATTCTTTATTTTCTTCTTGATCCAGGTTTGGTTGCGCCAATTGCGAACAAAGACTGACATTGTCATCTGCACGCGATAAGTTGAATGTATTTGCGAGATTCATCTGCTACAATTTGCGAAGGCTTTGAAAGGTGGTGCGGTGATTGGCCGTATTTGTTTCCTATCTGAATGAAGCTTGTATTCTACTGAGCGCACTGTGCTTTGCTATCGGCTGGGTACAAATCCGAAAGCATCGAGTGCGGGTACATCGCCGCTGGATGCTGACCGGAGTCGTATTTGCCGCGTTGTTCTTCATCATCTACGCTCTAAAGACCTTCATCATTGGCGACAACGAGTTCGGCGGACCAAAGTCCCAGCGCGTTTTTTACTACACGTTTTTGCAGGCACACTCCATCCTCGCAACTGTCGCGGCGGTGCTTGGTATCGTGACGCTCGTCTTCGCTCTGCGCGGCCGGTTTTCAAGGCACCGCAAAATTGGCCCGTGGACCGTCGTCACTTGGTTCGTGACGGCGGCGACAGGGCTCGTCGTCTTCATCCTCCTGTATATACTATACACACCAGGACAGGCGGCGAGTTTGCTACACTCATATCTCGGACACTGATATCGCGAGCTTCGCGACGGTTCCAACATAGGGCCTGCCCTCACTTGGGGACAGGCCTTATTTGCGTTATGGTAGAAGGTACATATACAGGAGACATCTCCTGTTCACGTGGAGGTGCATCGCATGGGCGACCGTGTCGTCATTGTCACCGGTGGCGGCCAAGGTATTGGCCGTGGTCTCGTCGAAGCGTTCAGCAACGTAGGCGATCATGTCGTGATCGCCGAAATTGACGAAGAGGCCGGCCGTGAGGTGGAAATGGAATTAGCCAAGCGTCAATGCCCGGGTGACGCATGGTTTGTACAAACAAATGTCGCTGTGGAGGAATCCGTCTCTGCATTGGTGCAACATGTGACTCACCGCTACGGCCGGATCGACGTCGTCGTAAACAATGCGGGGCTTGGGGCCCCCAACGTCCCGGTGGAGGAACTGCCTGTCGCCGTCTGGGACGAAATTCTCGGCGTCAATCTGCGTGGGCCTTTTCTTATGGCGAAGCATACGGCTCCCTGGCTACGTCAGTCGCGGGGATGTATTGTCAACATTGCATCAACACGCGCGCTGATGTCAGAAGCAAACACGGAGCCATACTCGGCGTCAAAGGGAGGCATTCTCGCCCTGACGCACGCGCTTGCCGTCAGTCTCGGCCCCGATGTCCGTGTCAACGCCATCTCGCCAGGTTGGATTGAAGTTGGCGACTGGCAGAAGCAAAGTCGGCGCACACACCCGGTGCACCGTCCGGTTGATCGCGAGCAACATCCAGTTGGGCGCGTCGGCGTTCCTGACGATATCGCGCAAGCTTGCCTGTTTCTCGCATCTTCCGCATCGTCATTCATGACCGGGCAAAATCTCGTGATCGACGGCGGCATGACGATTAAGATGATTTATGAACCCGATGACGAGGTGAACGCATGACATCGTTTACTTACTCGATTGCCACCGATATTCAATTTGGCGAAGGCGTCAGCCAGCAGTTGGCGCATCACTTATTGCGCCTCGGCTTTGGGCGCCGTTTGTTGCTGGTGACCGATGAGGGCCTGATGGCGACGGGCATTCCGCAAACCATCGTCAAAAATCTACAAGCATCTGGTTTTCTGCCGCAACTTTTCACGGAAGTCAAAGCCAACCCGCGCGACGAAGATTGCTTGCGTGGCGCACAGGCCTTCCAGCGCTATCGCGCCGATGCGGTTGTCGCTGTAGGTGGCGGTAGTGCGATGGACACCGCAAAAGCCATCGCACTTCTCGGGCGCCAAGGCGGTGCCCCCTTGGATTACGCGGATGGACGCCGCAGCTATGGAGCGACAGCGCCCATCGCATGTGTGCCTACCACCGCGGGGACCGGCTCAGAAGTCACCCGCTCGGCAGTAATCACCGAAAGCAAAAGCCATCGCAAATTGACCTTAAAGCACGAACGTTTGCGCCCTGCACTTGCCGTGCTCGATCCGCTGCTCACCCGTTCCTTACCTCCAGCCGTCACGGCGGCCACTGGCGTTGACGCCCTGGTGCACGCGATTGAGGGTTACACGTGTACCTTGACGCAGCCTCTATCGCAGGCGTTCGGCGCATCCGCTATGCCGCGGATTTATCGAGCGTTACCAAAAGCGTACCACCATCCTGACGATCTCGCCGCCCGCAGCGACATGCTACTTGGCAGCTTGCTGGCCGGAATGTGCTTTGGCAGCAGCGACGTGGCGGCGGTGCACTGCCTCGCAGAAGCGCTCGGCAGTCTGTATGATACGCCACACGGCCTCGCTAACGCCGTTTTCCTGTTGCCCGTGCTCCGCTACAACGCAACCACATGCGGATGGCTCTACGCCGAGGTCGCGCGTCATATGCGTGTTGCCGATGCAAAACAGAGTGACGATGACGCGGTGGCGGCACTTCTGGACGCGCTTGCCGAATGGTTGCGAGATCTATCCATCCCAACTCTTTCGCAACTTCCCGAAGTTCGCCGTGCAGACGATGAGCGGTTGGTGAACCTTGCCCTCTTGAACGGCTCTACCTCGAGTAATCCACGCACACTCAGCGCGGATGACTACCGGTCAATTCTCGAAGAAGCGTATCGAATGTAAATCTAACCGGAAGGTGGACTTTATTGAAAACGCGCGAACTCGGAAAAAGTGGCATTCAGATTAGCGCCGTCGGCTTGGGCTGTATGTCCTTACCCCCTGATCCATCCGTCTCCCTGCCTATGTTGCGTCAGGCTTTTGAGGCGGGTATTACGTTTTTTGACACCGCGGATTTGTATGGTCAAGGCCGCAATGAAGAATTGGTCGGTCAAGCATTTGCCGGGATGCGCAGCGAGGTCGTGATCGCAACGAAAGTGGGAAATCGCTTTGAGCCAGGGAAACCTGGTTGGCAGTGGGACCCTTCGCCTGCATACATCGAGCAGGCGATCGCGGCCAGCTTGCGCCGCCTGCGCACCGACTATATCGATTTGTACCAACTGCACGGTGGCACAATGGATGATCCGTTTGACGAGATCGTCGATGTCCTTGAACGTCTTAAGGAAAAAGGTTGGATTCGGGCGTACGGCATATCTTCCATCCGGCCGAATGTCATTCAACGTTACCTGCAGGGCGCAAACATTGACTCCATCATGATGCAGTACAGCCTTCTGGATAGGCGGCCAGAGGAATGGTTTGCTGAAATCCGGTCATACGACGTCAGCGTCATCGCACGTGGACCGGTTGCCAGGGGATGGTTGACAGGACGTAAAGAGGTGAACGATGACGACACATACCTCGAGTGGTCTGCGGCGGATTTGACGCGTGCGATTGCCCTGTTGCAAAAGGCTGCGCCGGAGCGAACACCCGGGCAAGCCGCCTTAGCCTTTTCTTTACATCCGGAAGTCGTCGCATGCGCAATTCCTGGCGCGAGTTCGCCAGATCAGTTGTCCGAAAATGTGGAGGCTGGTAAGCTGTCCGGGTTGACTGATGATGCACTTCGTGAATTGAAACAGGCCTTCCCCGCCGCACAATACAAAGAACACCGGCCGTTTTGAGCCGGTGTTCCGTTAGCGGTCAAATTGGTTCGGACTTTGCGACTTCGGGCTTTCAGGTCGACGACGAATCGACCGTCACCCCGCCTGCATCCGTGATGTCGATGTTCGCGGCCAAAGTCGGCGTAGCGAGTGTCTTCACCAACGCCGATTGCCCGCTTTGATTGCTGTAGCGATACACGGCAGTTACCAACCCGTCACGGTTGATGTCGCCATAGTAAAGCGTGTTTCCCACAACATCGACGAGCGCCGCATTTAATTTGACGAGATGCGCGACGTCCTGGCTATCGAAGTATAAAACGTTGAAAGACCCGCCCATATAGTCCTCGAAGTACAGATTGTCCCCAGTGGCCGTCAGCGCGATATTCTTGATGAATCGCCCGCCAATCGGCACTTGTGTCACGTGGCTCATCGTGCCGATATGATACAGTGCGCTGGTCGAACTGGTGTTGATCAAGATGTAAATATCGTTGGTCAACGTACTAAATGTAATCTTGGCAAACGCCGCGTCTGGTTCGAGGCCCTGGAAACGCGTGACGATGGTTTGCATGCCAGACGGAACGTCGACGGTCTTGAGCTCGAGATCACCCGGCATGACCTGTTCCCCAACAAATACGCGTTCATCTTGAATCCACTCGACGTACTCCACTGAATATGGATTGTTGGCCTCGCACACGTCCTGCTTTGTCTGCAAGTCCATCACATGCAGGACATTGTTGTTACCCAGGTATGCGACGTACTGATCGTCCGCCGAGGGCGTAACAAATTTGTATTTCTGTTTAAGCGTCGCGATCTCCCGAGCAATCGACCGTTGCATGGACGGCGACGACGAGATGCGATCAGGTGTCGACAAATTGTTGCTGCTGAACAATTTATTGTAGTGATAAAAGACAAGCACTTGAACAACCGTGATCACCAACGCGATCAAAAGCATTCTCCGGCCCATCTTTTTAGCCATGGCTGCCACCGCCTTCCGGCATCACGACAATGGAAGTCGCGACGCTCCGCTCGCCGAGGATGTCCACAGGTCGGTTCAGAACCTTCCCCTGGTAAACCATGGTCGACGAGGACCCACCATCGAGATTGGCCGCGATGTCCGCATGATACTTCAACATCAAGTCGGCGATGTCTTGGTAGCTCGCGCCTGCATCGTTCGGTCCAGTTGCATAGCGGCCGTCCGTCACAATTAAAATGACGGTGCCATCTTTGGTTTGGCCAATGGCAGTTCGCGGGTTCCTGTCATATTGACCAGCAACCGGCGTTTCCTTTCCGTTTTCAACTAAAACGGGACCAAAGCCGACGCATTGTGCGATACCGAGACTCTGCAACTGACGCAACGAGTACGTTCCGGCGATCATCTGGCCCTCTTTCGTAAACGCGATCACGGGCTGTGGTTCACTTGCCGATCCGGTCATCGAAACGAGCTTACCGTCGGTAATGGTAATGCCCTCTGGGTACGCACCTGTTCCTTGCCAGTTGGTATCGACAAATCCGCCCGCATTAATCCCGGCTACCGCTCCTGTGTCACTCACCATTTCTTGCACCGTCTCGCCGCGAACATGGAGGTATTTCGTCGCGACGACGCGGATCCGCTTTGGGTCATTGACGAGCAGGATAAAAGCCTTGAACGTCGGTTCTTGCAGAGTAATCTCCTTGATTGTGCCGTCCTTGATTTTGCTGAAGTCGCGGTGTTGTAAATCGGCAATGGGAATTGTCGGACCGCTTAAGTTATTCGGAAGCGCATACTTTTTAATGGTGGCTTCCGAGACAGTAAACAAGGACAGTGGTCGCAATAGATAGGCATGCCGAGTCTCATCAATACTTTGAATTAAGTAGTTGCGCAAGTTGGAAAACGGCCCAACGAAGATCCACAATACCGTAGACACATACGCAAAGACGGAGGTGAAGGCGATATATATCAATACGCGTAGCCCACGCCGCTTTTGCGGCGGCTGCTCCTGCTTCCGCTTCTCCCGGCGAGTACGGTGTTGATTTGGATTGTCCATAGTTGTTCTCACACCTACTTGTTCAAGGGTTGTCCGGTCATCGCGTACATTTCGTGTTCGACACGAATATTCACACACAAACATGAAGGGGCGTCGACATATTTCCCCTCTATACATTGTAATCGCAAATCCGTGGGACACAACTCATAGACGAACGTCTTAGACCTATTGTTCACAAATTGTCATGAGTGTCCGGCATGATACGCGTTTCCGGATGGGTTACACTCATCCTATATGATGCAGGAAGGGTAGACATGTGGATGGATCGGACGAGTTATGCAGAACAGCTTCTTCCAAAGGACCCTAATCTGACGCAGGTATTACACGTACTGGATGCGCACGGCCTGCCACAGATGTCCGTGCGCCCAATGCTCGGGCAATTGCTCACCGTCTTGAGCAAAGGCTGTCAACGGGCGCTTGAAATCGGAACGTATGCCGGTTACAGCGGAATTTGTATTGCACGTGGCCTCACGCCTGAAGGACGACTTGTGACTATCGAGCAACGCGCGAACCATGCCGAGCTCGCGGCTCGCAACTTCCGGGATGCTGGATTGGCAGAGGTGGTGGAAATTCGTGTGGGGGATGCGTTAGAGCAATTGGAATCGTTAATGAAGGAAAGCGGAGAACCGTTTGATCTTGTCTTTATCGACGCGGACAAACCGCGCTACGGCAAGTATCTCGAGACTGTGCTGCCATTGTGCCGGGTAGGTGCATGGATTGTGTGTGACAATGTGTTGGCACGTGATCGAGTACTTGATCCAAATGATCAGAACCCAACACCGGCAGCCATGCGGAGATTTAATCAGGGCTTGTTTCACCATCCCCGACTGACGTCCGCACTTCTGCCGATATATGACGGGATTGCACTTGCCCGTGTAGGGCCCACTTCCGGCTGACCGCCTTCCTGTTGAGACACGAGTTGACTAGCGCCGTTCGCGCTTCGCCAACTCCCATCCCACCCTCCAGGGTTGCGCCTTTGCGATCAATGCGGCTCGCGCACGACGGAGGCGAACGACTTTTCGACGCCAGTAGAGAAGAATTGACAACACCACAAGGATGCCTGCCGCGATACCAGCGTTGCGCGGCCAGACGACGGGTTGTGGCACAGGTTGATACGGCTTCTCCAGAACCAAGGGTACTTCGCCAATTTGCTGGCCTGACGACGAAAGCAACCGTAGTTCCCCGATTCGCCCACTCGCGGCCATGGGCGTCTGCGGTGCCTCATACACTGGTTTGCTTGCCACTTGCATGGGTGCCTCGAGAGGAACAGTGCCAAGAACGGGCAGAGCCGTGACAACCGGATCAGCACCGGCTTTCCCCATGACAGAACCTACAACCTTGTCAGCGGGCAAAACCGTCTGGGTTTCATAATGCGCAAAAGCGTAATTCAAAAGCGCCGTAGCGTCCGCACGAATTTGCGTATCTGTCGGACAATCCATCAGCACGGCAAGAAATGTGGTGGTCCCGCGGCGAGCTGCAACGACCAACGTCTCGTGCGCCACGCTGGTAAATCCCGTTTTTACACCAATAGCCCCTGGATATGTGAAAAGCATTCGATTGAGGTTGACGAGCCGGGCGTGCCAGGCCTCGCCCTGCCAATTGTCGTATTTGGTATCGACAATTTTACGGAACTCCGGTTCCTGCATCGCGGCCCGGGTGATGACGGCCATGTCATAAGCGGTCGTCGTATGGTCCGGATTGGGCAAGCCGTTTGGATTGACGAAATGTGTATGATCTGCGCCAAGCGCCTTGGCTTCGGCGTTCATCATTTGCGCAAAACGTGCGACCGAGCCGCCGTAGTGTTCGGCAATTTCCACCGCCACATCGTTTGCAGAATCAAGCATCATGGCGGTGAGCAGCGGCCCAAGTTCCTCCTGCTCCCCAACTTCAAGATACAGCTTGTCCGGAGGTTGATTGACGGCATTCTGACTCGCCGTCAAAACGTCAGTGAGATGGCCTAACTTGAGTGCCAGCAACGCCGTCATGATCTTTGTAATACTTGCGGGGTAATGAAGTGCAAGCGGATTTTTACCATACACCACCGTGCCAGTATCCATGTCCATGACGACTGCACTTTGCGAGACAATCGAAGGCCATTTTGCATTGTCAACGCCATCTATGTATGGGACACTACCCGGACGTTGATTGAGGACAACCTGGTCAGGTATGAGCGAATGCGTGTGCACCGGCTCATTTTGAGTGGCGGCGTGAGCCCAACTGGGAATACACAAGCTTGTCAAAACAGGAATCAGACATCCGATCACGGCGACACGCGCGGCGCGACGATTTGCTGGCATTGCGGCCAGACACCTCCATATCTTCGTGCATGACGCCGACGCGCTGTCGACGCAGGTCGATTTAGCCTATTCTTCTATCATAGAATGTCGAACCCTCGGTTGACTAGAGGAGAAACACTCCATCATGCGATTTCTGATAAGGGGCGATCCCTCTCCCCACGCAAAAAGAGCCATCCGATGCGCGATTCGCACCGAACGGCCCTTTTTGCGTTTACCCTTTAATGTGCCGGGCTTCGCTCTCCTACTGGATATGCTTCTCCTTTGTGAACAGGCACAAACGGAGGGAGGCTTTGGATAGCAACGTAACAAAGTGATACGAATAGCCCTGTGACAATCGACACATGCAACATAAACGCTTGGATGCTCACGTGTGAGAGCACAAGATAAACGCCACTAAACGCCTGCAAGACCACAAAAATCATGGCGAACCAAGCACCGCGATATAAATCGGGCCGGTCGCGCCTCGTCCGATATGTGCGCGCGACAAGCGCGACCATCCAGATGACCAAGATCATCGCAATGGAGCGGTGCGTCCAATCAAGCAGACGAGCATGGTGGAAATTATCGATCCCCGACTCATCGGGAAATGGGAACCCACGGAACGCGTCTCCCGCACCACTGCTGGAAATATACGCACCGACGTACATCGCCAAATAGATGAGCGGTAAACCGAGCCACGCGAACCACTGAAAGCCACGCGATGGCGCCGCATCGCGCAGCGGTTTGCGCTCACCACTGGCAAGGTACGTACCATACACCCGCTCAGCACGACGGACGTAAATGGTCAACAAGACGGTGCTTGCAAACGCGAGCAAGGAGACGCCGAAGTGTGTCGCAATAACCGATGCAGGCTCATTGTAGACGACGGCAAGCCCTCCTAAGACCGCTTCGAGGAGGACGAAAAAGATGCTTAAGCCGACAAATAGCGAAATTTCCCGCCACCGACGATACCGCATGATGGAGCTGACCGCCGCCACCAACAGCAATATGGTGAGAATCGGGACACCGACACGGTGCGAAAACTCAATGAATGTCTGAAGCGATTGAATGACGGGAATCCAGCGGCCATTGCACTCAAACCACTGGTGCCCGCAGCCAAATGCCGATCCCGTGTACGCATCCAGGAATCCGATCGAGTTCACGACGAAGTTCTGAACGGACGCAAGAATGCAAACGACGAAGACGAACACGCCAAAACCGCGGCTTTTCACCATCTCCTCACCTCCCCTCAGCTTAGAAGCGCAAACCCTTCACCTACGAAACGATGGAACGGAATGACATAATCCAAATGGATCCGCCGACGACAGTAAACGCGATAAATAACGCGAAGTAGATGGTGGGCACCTGCCAGGCGCGATCGTCACTTTCTGTAAAGTGCATAAACATATACAACTGAACCAGCAATTGACCGAAACCCAACACGACGATAATGGTAATGACGACCGCCGGCGGCTGATGCGTCGCTAAAGCGAGCCAGAAGGCGATGGCGGTCAAAACGAGTGACAAAAGCAACCCGATAACGTGCTTCCAAGGAAAACCGGTCTCTTGGTGAAACTTGTGTTCTTTGGTTTCCACGCTTATACCACCTTCCCAGTCAAATATACGACGGTGAAGATGAAAATCCAGACAGCGTCGAGGAAGTGCCAATAAATACTGACGATAAACGCTTTGCGCGCCGTGATCGGCGTAATGCCGTAGCGGATCAATTGAATGATGACGCTAAGCATCCACAACGTACCCATTGTCACGTGACATCCGTGTGTACCGACCAACGTGAAGAACGCGGACAAGAAGCCGCTACGTTGCATGGTTGCACCGATTGAGACGTTGTGCACAAACTCGTCAATTTCAAAGCCTAAGAACACGAGGCCAAGGGCAACCGTAATGAAAAGCCAAGTGACCATCGCGTTGCGATTGCCGCGGCGCATCTCATAGGTAGCAAGGCCGCAGGTAAAGGAAGAGAACAACAGCGCAATCGTTTCAATGGTAAAGCCCGTAACGTCAAATAGTTGCTGCGACGTGGGACCGCCGGCAACACGGCCGTGCATGACCACATAGGTCGCGAACAGACACGAGAACAAAACCAAGTCGGAACCGAGGAAGACCCAGAATCCCGCAATACGCAGACTGTTTTCTTCCTCGTGATACTCGACCGGGATGGACGGATCCACGGGGTGGTGATCCCCGTGGACGGCCGTATGTGCATTCGACATCTTCACAACCTCCCTGCCGCAGCCTCGGTCTTCTCAATTTCTTCGACCGGGATGTAGTGGTGGTCATGGTATTCAAAGGAGCGCTGGGCCATGGTGACCAAGACGCCGAGCAAACCAATGATCGCGAGAATCCACCACTGGAAAATGAATCCAGCGCCAGCAATGAAGAAGAAAAGGCTCATGATAATCGGACGCCCAGAGTTGTTTGGCATATGAATAGGCCGGAACGGAACGCCCTTGGGTCCATTGATGGACTCGCCAGTCTTCTTCATCAACCACCAAGCGTCGCGACCCTTGATGGTCGGAATGATGGCGAAGTTGTACTCCGGCGCCGGCGACGTCGTCGCCCACTCAAGCGAGCGGCCATCCCATGGATCGCCAGTCGTATCGCGCTGACCGAAACGCGCACTCCAAAGCACGTTCCACACGAAGATGAGGAAACCAACGCCCATGAGTACTGCACCGACGGTCGAAATCAAGTTGATGATGCCCCAGCCATAGCCTGCGGGATACGTGTACATGCGGCGTTGCATGCCCATGAACCCGAGGAAGAACTGTGGGAAGAAACAAATGTTGAAGCCAATCATGAACGTCCAGAAATGCCAACGTCCAAGCTTCTCATCCAGTAACACGCCAAACATCTTTGGCCACCAGTAATAGATGGCAGCGAATACACCGAATACCGTACCGCCGATAAGCACATAGTGGAAGTGCGCAATCAGGAAGTACGAGTTGTGATACTGGTAGTCCGCTGGCGGCACGGCGAGCATGACACCCGTCAAACCACCGATCAAGAAGTTTGGAATAAACCCTACGGCCCATAGCATCGCCGAAGTAAATTCGACGCGGCCTTTATGCATTGTAAAGAGCCAGTTGAAAATCTTAACACCTGTCGGGATGGCAATGGCCATAGTCGAAACGCCGAAGAACGAGTTAACACCAGGCCCTGCACCCATCGTGAAGAAGTGGTGCACCCAAACGATAAAGCTCAAGATGGCGATTGCGATCATGGAAACGACCATCGCTGAATAGCCAAACAGACGCTTATGCGAGAACGTGCTGACCACTTCCGAGAAAATACCAAACGCCGGCAAAATGACGATGTACACCTCTGGGTGGCCCCAGATCCAGAATAGGTTAATGTACTGCATCGGCATGCCGCCGCCTGTTACTGTAAAGAAGTGTGACCCGAAGTCGCGGTCAATCAGCAACAGTGCGAGGGCGACTGTCAACACCGGGAAGGCGAAGACAATGATAATAGACGTAATGAACACCGACCATGTAAACATCGGCAGGCGCATCATGGTCATGCCAGGTGCGCGCATGCGCAGGATGGTGAGCAAGAAGTTCACACCTGTCGCAATGGTACCGATACCCGTAATCTGCAGGGCAACGAGGAAGTAGTTTTCACCCGGTCCTGGATCAAAGGCGTTTTCCACATACGGTGGATAGCTGGTCCAGCCGCCGTCTGGCGAACCACCGACGACAAACGATAGGTTGAACAACAGCGCCGCAGCAAAGAACAGCCAGAATGAAATGGCGTTCAAATACGGGAACGCAACGTCGCGACACCCAATTTGCAATGGCACCGCCACATTGAAGAAACCGATAATCGCCGGCATCGCCATGAACAGAATCATGATGGTGCCGTGCGTGGTGAAGATTTGGTCATAGTGATCTGCATTCAGAAAATGCAGGTTCGGCCATGAAAGCTGTGCGCGCATCAACAGACCGTCGGTACCGCCGCGGAAGAGCATCAACACAGCGGCAACCAAATACATAATCCCGATTTTTTTATGGTCCACCGTCGTCAACCAATTGTCCCAAAGCCACTTCCACAATTTGAAGTAGGTAAGGGCGACAATAATACCGATTGTGGCACATCCAATCAAAAAGTCGGACAGCCAAATCAGCGGACCTTCATCGAGCATGAAAAAATGTACGGCCCAATTTGCAAAACCGTTCACGCTCGCATCCTCCCTTAGTGCTTGATCCGAATCTAACAGACCGACTTCATTACTGTGGCTCCGTCGACGAGAACGTCAACGGCTTGTTCAACAGACCAGGTTTTTGGATCTGGTCTTGTGCCTGTTGCGTCAACTTAGGTGCCGTACGTTGTGTCGTCTGCACCCATTTGGCGAAGTCCGCAGGCGACTGCGCGTTTACATTAAACGTCATGTGAGCGAAACCACGGCCTGAATACTGGCCACTGCGACCTTGATAGGTCCCTGGGTGGTCCGCCTCCAACCACAATTTGAGGTTCATCCCAGGCATGGCGTATTCCATACCACCAAGTGCCGGTACCCAGAACGCATTGATAGGGCCACTTGCCGTCAATTCGAAATTGACCGGAACACCAGCAGGAATATTGACGTAGTTGACCGTTTCAATGTTTTGCCCCGGATACTTAAACACCCATTTCCACTGTTCCGAGATGACATCAATGGTCAGCGACTTGCCTACAGCAGCCGTCGTTGCAGCTTCAACCTTTGGCGGCTTGACGAGCTTGTACGTGACAGCCACCGTCGGAATGGCAAGGGCAATGACGATGATAATGGGGATGACTGTCCAAATGGTCTCCCATTTCGTGTTGCCTTCGATTTCAGGTGGAACGTAGTCTTTGTTTTCAGGGCGAGCGCGGTATTTTGTGATCACGTAGAAGTAGATCACAAACACGCCCAGGACGACAAGCAACATCACAATGAAGGAGTAGAGAATCAGGTAGTACTCACTTCTTGCAACCGGCCCCTGCGGACTGAGCACGGGCATGTACTTCGGGTCGTCACAGCCTGCCATAGCGAGCATGGATAGCCCAACAATGAAAAACAGGCTGCGAACTCGACGCCCAGATGGCTTCATCGTCGCTTACGTCTCCTTTCTGTCTCTGAGATATGTAGAACGGTGCCCCCTGCAAGCAGACGCCGATCGACAACGAAACCAAGAATTAAGCCTGGGTACTACGCGTAATCGTTGTCTGCTTGGCCTCAGCGGCTTGGTCCAGCGTGCCACATTCGATAATACCAAAGTCCCGACAGATTTCGCGCCCTTGCCCACGCACACAATATGACGATTTTGAAAAAGGTTCATTGGTCACCCGGTCAACGGCCTGCCAACAGTGTCAGTTGAGCATCGTCATGAAACCCATGGTTCGTTGCACGCCAATTAGCATGGTCCACTTCGGCACTAGTATTGCTTGTAGGCAGGCAATTTAAACCATGTTACAATCAATTCGACCAGTGTGAATCACGTAATTCTATATCATCAATTCCTTTCATAAGGCGGGTTTGCAGATGGCGTCCAAATCGTTGGCCCATTCTATCGTGTCGTTCGCAGATGTCGTCGCACTCTTGTCCCCCAAGTATCAAGTCCCTGACATCGTGTTAGAAACGTCTACGTGCCTCTTCATCCTTGAGTCTCCCCATATTCAGGAACTCAAGTTTGGGGCACCAGTCGCGGGCGCTTCCGGAGCAACGATGAGCAAGCATATTTTCGGACCCGAATACTCCCGTATACCACTTGGTCGCATGGTCAAGAAGAACGCCGAGGCCCATGCAGGTCGTCCGCGGCTTAGCCGAATCGGTCTTATCAACGTCTGCAACATCCCGCTGCAGGCACAGGCGTACGATCCGGACACACGACGGCAGTTTTCCGACTGGCTCGCGGACATGAACGTCGTACGCACACAAAACCAGCGGCTGTCATTCCCTAATCCGCGCCAACAAGACATCCAAAACTGGTTGATCGACACCCTGCGCACGAAGCTGCAAACCTACGCGGGACGGGCCATCACATGGATTCCATGCGGTCGCTTTGCCCAGAAATTCCTTCGCTTAACGGGCCTGTCCGATCCCGCATGGCATATCATCGAAGACGTGCCTCATCCGTCCTATAACAGTTGGGACCGGACCGCCTACCAAGCGCAAGTGGCTGCTGTAATCAGCGCGATCGAACAGGCAGCCGCTCTGCTCACGTAAGGTTAAAGCGGACGGGCCGTACGTAGCACGTTCGCCATCGCCGTCGCCAGTGGATAGCCCACTTCATCGTACCGTTTGCAGGCGGCCTCTACATCGTACGGGATGCGGCGCAGATGGATTTGCGTATCGAAACGGCTGTTGTCGACAATGGCATAAGAGGCTTGTGCGATGCCGTCAAATGGCATGCCGACACTGCCGATGTTAACGATGGTTCTGTCGCCTATTCGACGAACATACGGAATGTGAATATGGCCATAGAAAAACAGTTTGTGCGGATAGCTCCCAATGATAGACTGCTCGATCACGCTGTCCGAGACCCCTTCCGGGACGATGGCAAACGTATCGTCAGGCGTTGCATGAAACGCAAGCCATGTGGAATCGAGGTCGGGGTCCAGGCTTTCGCACGTTGTGGGCAAATCGTTGAGTTGCCGCACATCCTCGGTCGTAAGCTGATGCAAGGCAAACGCCCGCTCCCCGTTCATTACATCCAACCGTTCAGGGGGTACCTCCCCCTCTCGCACACCGCGCACTATCCACTCGTCCGCGTTACCACGGACTACAACGTCCGCAACATCCATCACTTTGTCCAGACAAGCTTTCGGTGCATATCCACGAAAGCAGATGTCCCCGAGCATATAGACCTTGTCGCACCCCATCTCACGGATGTCATGTAAAACAGCATCCAGTGCCAGTTCGTTGCCATGCACGTCTGAAAAAAACGCAACTCGCACGAAAATTACCCCTTTATTCCAATTTGGATACACTTTCTATTGTACCGCCCAGGAGGGTCAAATCTGCAAAGCTCTTCGCTGTGCTATATTTCTAGTATCGAAATACAAAGCCTAGGGGTGTTCTACGTGGCCGTGACCGCAACGCAACAGAAATCGGAGAACTACGGCTGGATGGTACTCTCCGTGACAAGTCTGGGCGTACTGTTAACCATGTTAAATGTAGGTTCGCTGAATGTGGCTCTGCCTGTCATTGTGAAACATTTTCATGCAACTGCGACAACGGCAAATTGGATTTTACTTTCGTACATGTTGTTTAACACCGTCTTTATTCTGATCTTCGGTCGTATTGCGGACCTCTTCGGTAGGCGTAAGCTCTACATCATTGGCTTGTCTCTATTTACCATAGTGAGTTTGTTGATTGGCCTATCACCCAACATTTGGGTAATCTTGATACTTCGGGCCATTCAGGCTGCAGGGGGTGCCATTGTCATTACCAACACGACGCCACTCATTACAGATGCGTTTCCCGAGGGTTCCTTGGCGAAAGGACTGGGTATCAATGTGCTTGTTGCATCTGTCGCTCAATTGCTCGGGCCCGTCATCGGTGGCTTCTTTGCGGCAACGCTTGGTTGGCAGTGGGTCTTTTGGTTCAATGTTCCAATTGGCATTCCCGGTGTGATCTGGGCCGCCATCACTCTCCGTTCACTGCCCACCTCGGGAACAGGGGAACATCTCGATTGGTGGGGCAATGTGTTGCTGTTTGTGGCCTTAAGTGGACTGATTTTCGGACTCTCGGAAGGGGCAACGCTTGGTTGGTCGAGTACACCTGTACTCGTGAGTTTTGCGGCGTTTATTTTGTTGACCCCAATTTTCCTCGCGTACGAGTGGAACCATTCATCTCCCGTTATGCAGTTGCGGCTGTTCGGACAACGCAGGTATGCGGCCGCGTACGCTGCAACCTTTATGAATGCCTTCGCCCGCTCGGCCGTCGTACTGTTATTTGGGCTGTTCGAGCAGACAGTACACCAACGAAATCCATTTCTTGCAGGTATCGCCGTGTTGCCGGTAACCATCGGCATGATCCTTCTCTCGCCGGTGGCGGGTTGGCTCGCTGGCCGTTTTGACGCGCGCTTGCTCTCCAGTGTTGGGTTAGGCATATCAGGCGTTGGTGTGCTGTTGCTGATACCTTATTCTGCAGCTACAAGTCCATATCTCTGGCAGGGAGTGGGCATGTTTTTCGTTGGCGCCGGGAGTGCACTGTTCATGACACCCAACACATCATCCATCATGTCAACGGTCGATCCGGCGTATCGGGGAAGTGCCAATGGGCTGCGGTCCATGCTGCAAAACATGGGGCAGGTCATGAGTACAGCCTTGTCACTCACGCTTGTCGCAGCTAAATTGCCTCCAACACTGCAAAGTGCCATTTACCAGGGAAACGGAGCAGACCTACCTGTACATGATCTTCCGTTACTTACAGGTGGGTTTCGCATGTCTTTGGGAGCCTTGCTGCTCGCGACTTTGCTTGGTGTCATCGCATCGCTGGTACGCGGTCCAAGGCCAGCGCAGACGCCTTAACCCGAGCATCACAACCAGCCCATGCTCTCTGCTCGACGAACGGCATCTTGCCGCGATGTACAGTTCATTTTGGAAATGGCCTCAGACAAATAGTTGCGCACAGTTCCTTCAGATAAAGATAAGTCACGTGCGAGTTCCTTCGTCGTCAAGCCATTCTTGACGCCCCGCAGCACGTCGCGCTCGCGCATGGACAATGGGTTTTCGGAAGCAATGGCGGCCATCATCAATGCGGGGTGGAAAATTCGCTCTCCGCGCATGACGGCGCGGATAGCTGCCGCCAGTTGCTCCACCTCCCCGTCCTTTAACAAATAACCATGTGCACCAGCCTGAATCGCGCGCTGCATATAGCCAGGGCGAGCGAATGTCGTGAGCAAAATGACCTTGCAATCAGGCACAGACTGCAATATTTCCTCGGCGGCATCCAACCCACCCTGATGAGGCATTTCTACATCCAGTAAGGCAATGTCCGGTTGTGCACGTTTCGCCTCGCGAACGGCCGCGAGACCGTCGGATGCACGTGCGATCACGGTCATATCGTCTTCAAAGTCGAGCAATGTGGCCAGGGCATCACAAACCAACATTTGATCCTCGGCGAGCAAAATACGAATCACAACATCGCCTTCCTTTCGTGTGGCGTCCGTTCTGAAGTTGGGGCGCTGACAACGACGCAGCACCCGATCTGAAATCCCGGCCACGTCGACGGAAATGGATGAATGGGTCCACCGGTATGGCTGAAGACATGACACGTACCCGCAAGTCTTTCCACTCTTGCCTTGATGCCTGCGATCCCGTTGCAACCCGTGCCGTCTGGTCGCAAATCCCTATACTGAACGAGTCCGCGGCCATCGTCCGCGATCGCCATCCAGACAACTCCGCCAGTTTGCCGCAAGAAAATGGCACATCGTGAAGCCTGGCTATGGCGCACGACGTTGGTCACCGCTTCTCGCAAGCACATCGCAAACGTCTGCCATACCTCTGCGTCAGCCTTGATGCCATGAACACCTTCCATCGTAACCACGATGCCTGCCGCGTCCAAAAGCGTGCGCGCGCTTTGCCACTCTTCGAAGAAATCAGGCTGGCGCATGTTCGCTACGTAATCTCGCACTTTGCCCAGTGACTCGCGTGCGGATCGTTCAATCAGTTCGATTTCCATAAGAACCCGATCCGCATCTCCCGTTTTGCGAAGCACTCGTGCCGCAACCTGCGCCTTAAGCGAAATGAGAGACAATTGATGCCCCATGACGTCGTGCAAATCGCGGCTAATTCTGGCTCGTTCCGCTTGTTTCGAAAGCCTCGCAATTTCCTCGTGTGCGACGGCCAACTGCTCGTTCATCGCACGCACTTGATGATGCCAACGGAGCATAAAGATCATCGTCGACGTGATAAACACAAGACCCGCAAGGGCATAGGCGAAATGAGCGGGAAGAGGTTGGCCCAGCGACATGTCGAGCGCAATGAGCACGATTGTACCCGTCAGGCAAGCAACGTAGAGTAATAGACTTTTCCGCAACGGAAACGTGGCTAGCCCAGCAACCGGATAATAAGCGAGATATATAAAATTGAGACTAAAAGTCGCCATCATGGTCCATAGCAGTGCAACCATGATAAAGCAGCCAAGAAGGCGGACTCGCGGCCTTTCCTCGGCCCGGAACGTGCAGGCATAAGCGATGCCAAAGATGAGCATCATAAACAGACCAAGGCCAACCCTGCGAATAGGCAAACCAATGAGGTACGAGGCCGGATACAGGAGTTGTGCGAGAAAAAAAAGCAGCATGCGGTTGTTGCCGTTCCTCCAAACGCGAGTAATTCCCCCGCCCGCAAGTTGCAATGTTATTCGGCCTTGTCGCAACAGGATATTCTCCTTTCCCTGACCCATCGCCCTTGGTCAAATCTTCTATGCCACCCGCACGTCACTGCGGCGATTGGCAAGATACACAGCCAACCCCGTAAAGACAACAAGGTATAGAAATAACACCCAAACGTCCGTGATCGAAACACCTTTGTTCCCCATCACACTCCACGCGATATGCGCAAGGTGATACGTCGGCATGAAATTGGCGATATGCCGCATGACAGGTGGCATCGTAGAAACTGGCATCCAGAGTCCACCGGTTATAGACATGAGGAAGTATAGAATGGATGCCACAATTTGTGACGCATCACTGCCTGCCAAGTGGCCAACGAGAATGCCAAGCGCAATAAAGACCAGACCGCCTAGAATCGTCGTGATCGCCACCAATATCCATGCAGCAAGACTCATGGTCACATGCTCAAATGCGGCTCCGGCCACAAACAGAATGGCGACTTCCAAGATATTGAGCAGGAGATTGGCCGCGATCTTCGTCGTGATGTAGTTACTGGCGCGTTGTGGGGTCGTTTGCATCAACTTGACCCAACCTTGTGTTCGTTCGTAGGCAACGCGTGACGACAGTCCATTTAGCCCTGTGCCGACGACGCCAAAGGTCGCCATGGAGACCATATAATATTTGGGCCACGCCACCCCATCGATCACGATAGACTTGCCAATCAGATGCACATAGAGAAAGTAAAAACCTACCGGCAACAAGATACTGACGAAGAAAAATCGTCGATTGCGCAAATTGCGCAAAACCTCAAACTTACACTGAAGCAGCCATGCCTTCACCGCCCCCGCCTCCTATCAGTTATTGTTTCATCTTCCCCGCCATCCTTGGCCGTCAAGGATACAAACGCATCCTCAAGCTGTCCTTGCGACACCTCGAACCCAGATACATCCAAATCAGCGCGAATCACTGCGCGCAATACCTCGTCTGGCGAGTCGGTTGTAATGCGCACGTGCCGCCCGCTCCAGCGCACCTCGTTCACGTTGGGCAAGGCTGCGATGGTGTCTTCGCTCACGGAACCGCCTGCCCAAAAGCTTACATACCGATTGCCCGCTTGACGTTTGAGTGCGTCGACAGACCCGTCGGCAATCACGCGTCCCTTTTGCATGACCAAAACTCGATCCGCTATCGTTTCTGCCTCATCCAAGTGGTGAGTCGTAAGAATGATCGTTCGATCCCGTTCCTTCGCGAAGTTGCGAAGATAATCCCAAAATCCCCGCCGCGATGCAATGTCCATACCAGTTGTCGGCTCATCGAGGAATAGAATGCGTGGATTGCCTGCCATGGCCATTGCGAACTGTAGTCGTCGCTGTTGGCCACCACTCAATTTTACGGCTTCCTTGCGAGCGAGATCGCGCAAATCCGCCATGTCTAGAAGGGTGTCTTTAGCAATTGGTTCGTCATAAAAGCTACGAAACCAGTCAATAAGTTCGCCAACACGCACTTTCTGCGGTAAGCCAACCTGCTGCAACATGACTCCGTAATGTCGGCGCGCAACTCGACGCATCGGGTCCTCTCCGAATGCCCGCACCTGCCCCGAGGTGGGTTTTGTCAAGCCCAGCATCATCGAAATCGCCGTCGTTTTGCCAGCGCCGTTTGGCCCCAGCAAGGCGACAATGGAACCGGCTTCGATCTCGCACGATACATCATTCACCGCATAAATGTCGTGGTATCGCTTGATCACGTGTTCAAACGAAATGGCTGTTGCCACGCATCCATCTCCTCCACTCTAGTGAACCAAAGTTAGCTCTATTGTACAGATTGTGCGACTGCCGTCTGCAGTGGAGTTTGTCATTCATTTGCAATGACATTTGTCATATCGTGACGGTGACTTGGTGGAAGATGTATAATGCTAAACACTTAGAGATGAATAAGGGAGGCAGATGGTTGTGCATATCCGCAGGCAACATGAAGACGTACGGCCCCACTTTGACGAAGAGGACAATGACGAGGCACTACTGGAAATGGCGGAGGATCTGCCTGGATTTAAGCAGGATGAGCAGGCCTGTGGCGAGCAACATCCGTAGAAACAAGAAAGTCAAACACTAAACCACCTCGATTCGGCCAAGCGCGGCCAGCCGAGACAGGATAGTTGGGCGACTATGTTATATTCACCACTTCCCAAGAGGAGATCCCGGGTCAATCCCTTCTTAATTGGCCCATCGATGTTTCTGTTTGACACTCCACACGGCTAAAGCCGTGGGATTCTTGGAAGCACTCCCGCAACCAAGAGTTCTGCCTTATGGCTCCAAGCTACCCCCGTGTGTCCCACGGTTGAGCGTTTTACGCAGATGTGTTCAGCAGTCGCAGACCTTCGCAAAGAATGTTTTTGGCTGCGTTCACGTCGCGATCGTGGTGTTTCCCGCAGCTTTCGCACGTCCAGTCGCGTACAGACATATTTTTTGTCTCAGAGTTTCGATATCCGCAATTGGAGCAAAGTTGGCTGGACGCAAATTTCAGCGCCACAATCACCACTTGCCTTCCATACCATTTCGCCTTGTACTCCAGTTGCCGACGAAACTCAGACAAACTGGCATCTGAAATACTTTTCGCTAAGCGGTGGTTCTTCTGCATGTTTTGAACACGCAAGTCCTCCAAACAGTTTACTTGGTTTTCGCGAACCAATTTGGTGGACAGCTTGGTATTAAGTCAATATAGTGGACACTCCAGAACGGAGAAATTCCAAGTTTTAATATCCTGATATGATTACTTTTGTCCCGCTCAGCTTGCCTTGGCTCTCGATACTTGGAAATATATTCTTTCGCATTCAACCGGCGTTAGATAACCGATGGATGAGTGAACCCGCTCCCGGTTGTACCACACCTCGATGTACTCGAAAATTCGTTGTATGGCCTGCTCTCTCGTTTTGAACTTTTCCAGGTAGACGAGTTCTCGCTTGATGATGCTGTGAAAGGACTCGATGCACGCAT
>NZ_FNOJ01000039.1 GCF_900107035.1 Alicyclobacillus hesperidum
CGCTGGATCGCCTCCTTGCCCGTTTCCAACCTGACTTTAGCGCGTCCAAACGTGCAGAACGCGCCACTTTCGCGCCAAAGTGTGCGACCGTTCTACTGTCACCAACGTAGCACGGCGAACGTGCGATTTTGCGCCAACTTTAGGCCATATTGAGCGGACACAAAAAGAGACCCGGCCATAAACGCCGAGTCCCTCGTATCCCGTCATACTAAGATTCCTCTGATGATTCAATCATAAAATTGATTAGCGCTGAAAGATCATCTGGATGTAGAGTCCCTATCCGCCTCGTTAAGTCTTGCGATTGCAATCGAAGCAAGTTCGCCGGATGAGTTTTGACCCATGAAGGCTTGGTGAGATTTGCTTTTGCCCACTGTTGAATGGGAAACTTAAATTTGCCGTAGTACTTCTCAGGAGTATGAGGCCCAACGCTGGTGATAGCCGCACAAACAACCATGACTGAATCCGATGAAATAGCGACCACAACTACTGGACGATCCTTAAAATTAGTTGGATCATCTTGATAACGTACACGAACTAAATATACATCTCCGATAGAAACAGACGACATCAGCAGTCCTCTTCTTCATACCATTCCCGATGAAGTGGATTATCTCGATCGAGCAGAAGCACGCCGTTCTCATCCCGTTCGAGTTTTTGCGCTTTGGCCCACAACGCATCAAAATTCGCCTGATTGAAATTGGCGATTTTCTCGGCAAGGGTCTGTGTCATTTCCGACCCCTCCTTCGTATGTCCATCGTCTAACCCTGACATACTGCACTCACCTCTTTGGCATGTGCAGTATGAGCATCTTGTAAAGAAAGTATACCGTAGATGTACATCTGCTGTCACTGACTTTCTGACCTAAAAATCAGGAGCCCTTGATTAGAGCCTCAAGGAGCGCTCAATGTCCTTTCCCAAGGTTCATGCTCGATTCACTAACTCCACAACTCCCGTTGCTCGAAACGCACCACACGCGCCGTCACCCTCCCTGGCATCAACGGCACACGCTTAGCCACCTGCATCAACTCGACCAACTCACGCTCCTTCAACACCGTACTCAGCATCCGCCCGACATGACCCGCCATTTCGCTAATCTGACGATTGAGTGTCCGCGACGACATATGCAAGTCCATCGCACACGCCACAAGCTTCTTGCCCTGCTGATACCGCAACCGGAACAGGTCCCACCACTCTGTGCCCTCGACGGCCTGCTCAATCAGCCGCATTTGCCCTTCCAACGCCCGCAATGATTGACTAACCCGCACCTTCGTCTTTAAGCTTGTCGCCTTGATACGCTGGCGAGACTGCCACAGCGTGCGATACAGGTTCAACGCCGCGTATCCGATGTCGTGGTACGTCTCCTCGTCAAGCGCTGCCGGTTGTTCGCGCTCCACAAGCGTAGGCTCTGGCGGAAGCGGAAACAGGAACGTGTTCTGCATCCCTTGCGGCCCATGTCCACGCCCATGCACGAGCCTCCAGCCGCCACATCCCTCCTGGACGTAGATGTTCATCGCGACATCATCCAAGTGCACGCCGACGGTCTCCAGTGCGCCGCGAAACAGTGCGACGAACGTCTCCGGCGGGATGTCACAGGCAATGCTGTGCTCACTTGTGCAGCCCATAATGACGTATGTATACCCCTCCATCCCCCTCACCTCCGCCTCATCCGTCCGGAAAGAGGGCGTAGAATGCCTCGTAGCGCTCGTCACGGATAGGTGCCTTTCGCGACGGCTGTGATGTACGCGACCTGCTTGGACGTTGCGATGGTTGCGACACTTGTGGCGCAGCGCAATCTTCGCGATACTCTGCCCAGTTGACGACCTCAACCGGCGTGCGCTTGGCAAGCTCGCACGCCCAGCGGTCTTTGATGACCTCTGCACAGTAGGCGAAACTGCGTGGACGACGGTCGGCAAAGGTGGCGAATGTGTAGTCAATGCCGGCCAGGATGAACTCCATAGGCACGCCGCTCTCCAGGAGTTGCTTGATGGCACGGTAGTCGTTTTCCTTGGCGATATAAGGCCGTCCCAGGTGCATGGTCATGCGTTGGTCGATGGCTAGGTAGGGGTCATACTCGCTCGTCCAAGCGCTTGGAGAAGTGACAGTGGGCAGTAGGGTATCGTATATGTCCACCTGGGCGTCACTCGTGACGGCAATGTTTGCCGGCATGTCGAGAAGGTCGGCGGTGACACCTCGCTCGTTTTCCTCAATGTGGAACGCACGTGCGCACGCTCTATCTTCGTCTTCTTCATCATCATCTTCTAGTCTTTTAAATGATCTATTTGTCCGTACCTCAGGTTCGTGTTCCATCTGTACCTCAGGTACGTCCGGTTCCATGCGAACCTCAAGTTCGGACGGTTTCGTATGTACTTCAAGTTCATGCGGCTTTCGGTACACGACATCGTACTCTCGCACGCCAATAGGTTCCGTTTCACCGACTAGTGCTAATGCCTTTTCAACAAGAGGACGGAAATTGTATACATTTGTACTCCAGGTTTTCCTATCATGATGTTTCCTTTGGCCTACAAGCAACAACCCTTTTTCACACAAGCTATCAGTCCATTTCTGAATCTGTCTCACACTGCATTTCATGTGCTCCGCCAGTTTCTCTTGACTGGGAAACGGATCACTTGTGTCGTGCTTGTAGGTGAGAACTGTACAAATAAAACCAAACTCACCATGTTCTATGCCAATATGTCGATAATTTCGAACAATAATGTTGGGGATTCCGAGGAAACCTTCGTCCAGGAGTTTGTTTCCCCATATAGCTTCAATTTTGTCATTGTTATTTTCGCCATCTTTCCAAGGCATAGTTCCTCCAGCCTTTCTCACACAGGATCGGCTATTATCCTTTTCTTTCGAAGTCGTCCACGTCTCTAAGTAACTCAGATAAACTGATTCCAAATGCAGAGGAAAGTTGAAATAGATGCTTTAGGGTAGGGAAATGCTTGTCTCTCTCAATCCCACTTATGGTCGTTTGAGGAACGCTTGCTTTTCTAGCTAATTCTGATTGAGACCAACCGTGTTCGTGTCGCAGATGTCGTATTCTCTCCGATATCCTCATCGTAAGAACCCCTTTAGTGAATTAGCTATATATCGCTAACTACAATGAGTTTATGTTTTGCTCGTCTCAATGTCAACGTTATATCGCTAACTCAGTTGAAACTATCTTATCCGGAACACTTTCATGTAAACTGTTAGCGATAAATTGTTTGCATCAAATTAATGAGACCAGTAATGCGCGACTATCGGAGTGATTTTATGACAATTAGCGAGGCTATTTCCTTACGAATTCAAACTCTGTGCAAAGAAAAGAACATCACAGTAAATAGATTGGCACTCATATCTGGCCTCTCCCAATCAACCATAGCTAGTATCATGAATGGAAGAAGCCAAAACCCAGGATTAGCAACCCTGAATAAAATAGCCAAGGGATTTGGCATGTCTCTTGGAGAGTTCCTTGACTTCCCGGAAATAAACGAGGCAGAAATTGAGGAGTAAAGAGGTCTTGAAGGTCGGATCAGTAATCATCCGAAACGATCGCGTCGGGGCAATGGCCGGGATGTACGTGTCCTGCCATGGCGTGAACCCATACGTCGCGACCTGCTCGTTCGAGTGGCCCACGTCCGCGTTCACGTAGGTGCCCATGTTGTTGAAGTACCACACCGCGATGAG
>NZ_FNOJ01000053.1 GCF_900107035.1 Alicyclobacillus hesperidum
CCTCGTTGAATACCAGGTCCAGGCGTATCTGGTTGTCTGTCGTGCGTTCGCTGGACTTCCCGAACTGCCGATGACGGGCCAGACGAAGCTGTTCCAGCAGCAGGTTAACCTGCTTTTTCAGCTCCGCGATTTCCTGTTCCTGCGCCTCGCAGCGCGCCTGTAGGGCTTCCAGTTGGTTGGTGTTCTCCATCGTCGTGTTCGTCATGCAAAAGGATTTCGACACACCTGCCGAAATCCCTTGACAGATCCTTCTGTGTTTACCGGGTCTCACACCACTTTTTTCGCGGTAACCCTCCGGTGCGCTTTCGGCTGGTTGAGCGCAAGACCGTCCAACAGCCAGTTCAGCTCCCGGCGGGTGATGACGAGGGTCTTGCCGTCGCTTGTGTCCGGCCACCAAAACCGGCCGCGTTCCAGCCGCCGATAATACAGCCAAAAGCCGTTGTGTTCCCAGTACAGCAGCTTCAGCTTGTCCCGCTCCCGATTACAAAACGCGAAGAGCGCAGGGGAAAACGGGTCCAGGTGAAAGGACTCCTGCACCAGTGCCGACAAGCCGTCGATAGATTTGCGCATGTCCGTGCTGCCGCAAGCCAGGTACACGCAGAGCTCCCCCGGTCCAGCACCGATGTTCAGCATAGCGATGCCAGGGTGCGCACCACATCGCGCAACAGATCAAAGTTATAACCAGACGTGACCTCGATGACAGCAGGACCCACACGTATGGGCAGCGGCTTGTCCGCCACTTCAACCACGGATTCCTCCACACGCACCGGGATGAAACGCGGCTGGGCGCTATCCCGATGACGGCCTTCGTGGTCGGTGTCCGCCTTAAACTTACCGACCCAATACCACAGCTGATGTTCCTTGACCTGATGCGCAGCACACCAGGCTGCGCCGCTTAACCCGCTGGCCCGGAAGTCCGCCACACGGGCACGCCAAAGCTCGCAATGTTGTTCCAACTCCGCCTTCGTCACGATGATCCCTCCATGGTCGGATTCTGGGGGGATCATCTCGCACCAGGCACGCTGGCGCTAGGTGTGCA
>NZ_FNOJ01000020.1 GCF_900107035.1 Alicyclobacillus hesperidum
TGCTTGCCGTCAACCTGGAACTTGCCATATCCATCGGTCTTAAGACGGGCATATCGACACACTGGGAACGATGCTGTGGGCAGGTACAGCAGCGCCCGACGGTCGTCGGAAAATAGACGCTCAATCGAGGTCCCCTTTTTGTAGTGCTCCCGCTGCCAGTCTTTCTCACAACGCTCCAGCAGCTGCTCATTAAACACGCGTACGTCTACTACCGTCTGAATGGGAACGAAAAGGTTGCGCCGGAAGTAGCCGACCTTGTTCTCCACGTTCCCTTTCTCGTGGCCTGCGGCCGGATTGCAAAATGTCACCTGGAACCCGTAATGCGCCTTGAAGCGCAAGAAGAATTCCGCCATTCTGACGTGTTCGCTGACGCGTCGTCCTACTCCGCTGGCGTTATCAAACACAATTCGCCGTGGAACCCCACCAATCCGGTGGAATATGTCCTTAAGCCCCTGGGCCACACATTCGGCTGTCTCACCGCCAAACAACTGCGTGTACCCGGCGTTGCTGTATGGGAAGGTGACGCACAGGTACTTGTACGACCGCTTCTCGCCGTTGACATCGTAGAAGTCCGCCTCTCCGAAATCCGCCTGGGCCTCTCCTGGATGCCAGACCAGTTCCTGAGTCCCTTCCTCGTACTGATCTTCGCGCAACGACTTCACGTATCGCTGCACCAGGGGGTAAGATGCGTCATAGCCCGGGCATTCCTCCATGAGACGCGTATGAATGCGCTTGGCAGTGTGACGCTGTTTATACCGATTCTTGCGGTCCTCCTCAAGCCATTCCCGAATGAGCGGCTTGAACGGATCCAACTTGGATGGCTTGTCCACGCTGTGCGATGGCCTCCTCTCCCCGAATGTTTCCATAGCCATGTACTTACTGACGGTCTTACGGTCAATCCCCAATCGTTCCGCAATCGCCACCGGGCCGAGCCCCCTGGTTTGCAGATCCTTGATCATCTCAACTCGCTCCATCTTCAACATCTCCCCGGCCCCCTCTCGTCCCAAGTAACAGGGTAGAGAGAGGTTCTCCACAAATCCATCCCCCGACGATAATCATGGGGAATTTCACACGATTTTTCCGGGGAAGTGACGTTGACGATTCGGGGTATTTATCAGGAGGCAATGCAAAGCCACAGCAAAAACTCCTCATAAATTGCTGGCCATGCACCAGTTAGACAGTCAAGGATTAGTTGAAAAATCATCGAGTCTCCCCCGTTCTCTTGTTCCGCAATTGCCTTGACTGAGTGTGTGGAAAGCGTCAATGGTTCATACCCCAACGAAGCCCAATGTATACCGCTCAGTTGAGCCGCCACAGCACTGTTTATCTAAATAACAAAAGATAACTTAAACACTAATTTTTATATGTAATATTTATTAACGAATTTGTCGAGAGTTTCTGAAAATGGATTGCAATCCTGTATTAATCGTGGTATGAATAATGACATAAGGTCTCTAGGGTTCCGCCAGTACAAAACAGTGACTGGGACTGGTCCAAGAGAGGCCACACCTCCGTATATGGGGGTGACACGGAGGGATAAAAGCCCGGGAGATCCATGGGTCTTAGGGTTTTTGTCCCTTTTGTTGTATCGCTCGGTTGTTGAGTGTGTTAAGAAACATAACGTATTGGGAGGAGGGGAATTGTGAATCGATCAATCTCTTCTATGGAGGATGCGCGTCTTGACCATTTGGGATACCGACAAGAACTGAGTCGCAAGTTGCGAACCCGGGATGTTCTCGGACTGGCGATTGCCAATGTGTCGCCGACCATGGCTGTACTGTTGCTGACTTCTGGGGTTTTCTCCATTGGTGGTACATTCGCCATTGGTGCCGATGCCATACTGGCGATTGTCGTCGTATTGATCTCAATGTGTCTTGGTGAACTAGGATCTCTATTTCCTGTTGCAGGGGGGATGTACTCGCTCATTCGCTTTGTTCTTCCTGAACCACTGGCGTTTATTGCCCTCTTCAACTATCTCATTCAGGGTGTCATTTTACCCGCCAGCATTGCTCTAGGCATTGGACAATTTGTTGAAAATCTCTTCCCGAGGATTCAAGTATCAGATGCATATATCGCCATAATTGCCGTGGCGATTGCTGTTGCGATCGCGTTAGTCCGTGTCGAAATGGGCGCCTTCGTGACCATGGCCATGGTCGCGGTGGAATTGCTGGTTCTTGGTACAGTGACCATCGCTGCCTTACTGCACCCACATCAGGCTTTGTTCCAAGTAACTTTCCATCCGATTGCTTTAGTCGGGCAGCATTTGGTTCCCGTGACGATAGGCATGATGGCTGCCAGCTTGGCTCCGGCATTCAATATCATCAACGGCTACGATGCCACACTTGGATTTTCGGAAGAGTTGATGGGTGGTCCGCGCACACTTGCCAGAACGGTCAGAATTGCGGCAATGACTGCTGCCATCGCTATTGTTGTTCCGCTCACGTCGGCGGTGATTTCAACGCCCGATCTCGTGGTATTCTTTCGTTCGCCTAGCCCCGTAATTGAATCGGTGCAGGCTTCTCTCGGTTCGAATTTCCGGATTGTTCTGGACATTGGTGTGTGCATAGCACTCTTTAATTCCATGCTTGTGTATTTCATGTACTTTGGGCGCGTGTTTTACACAACCGGAAGAGACCAACTCTGGTGGGCAAGCGCCAATCGTGTTGTTAGTCACATTAACCGCTTTCGTTCTCCTGGCTGGTGCGTGGTGTTTCTCGCACTGCCAACTGCTGCGCTTTTATTCCTCAGTCAGTTAAATTGGCTGATCATTTTCTCAGGTACTGTCACGACCGTCGTGTATTTCTTCATCGGTCTTGCTGCCATTTGGAGTCGCCGTAAGTTTGCCAACGAAGCACCTCCTTATCGAATGCCCATGTGGCCTCTGGCCCCTGGAATTGTGGTGTTGTTCACAGCGTTCGCAATCGCTACGCAAGAGATCCAGTATCTAGTAGGTGAACTTGTACTTGCCGGTATGGCGATCGTGTTCTTTACAGCTTCTAGGTGGTGGTGGCGAAAAGAACCTCGGGAGCTCGCGCAATCTTCCGTAGAGAAACAACGACTTGAAGGCTAATCACGAAAGGAGACTGGACTCGCATGATATGTGACCTGCCTTTATCCACAACTTTAACGAAAGGTGGAAAATGGTCGGCGAGGGTTTCGAAGGGGAAAGTTTTGCGATTAACGGCGTTGGAACCTGGTGCAAATGTTGCCCTTTGGTTGTATCGGGCTGATCACCCAGCCGAGCGACTCAACATACCGGATACGTTGAAAGCACAGCACACGGCGCGCTTGACGCGACACCACGTACTAATGAGCGACGAGGGACGCGCGTTGGCGACGATTACGGAAGACTCGCTGGGTTGGCATGATCCTCTCGGAGGCATTACAACGAGAGAACAAATTGATATGCAGTATGGCACAACTTGTTTTCAAGTACATCGAAACGAATGGTTCAAGTCGGGATACGAGAATGCTCTGATTGAATTCATGCGCAATGGTCTTGACGCGAGAGACTTGGTTCCACCCGTGAATGTTTTTAGCAAGGTGTGGTGTGACGACGCTGGTGGAATGCACTTTGATGTCGAGCACTGTGTGCAAGGCGCACAGTTCGCGATTCGCACAGAAATGGACGTCATCGTTATCCTTTCCAACACGCCGCATCCACTCGATCCGCGCACGAAATATCCGTCGGTGCCTGTACGGCTTGATGTCGAAGCAAGTGCCTCGCTCGGTATGTTTGACTCTAGCATCGTGTGTCCAGAGTCTATGCGAGCGCTCGAAAATACGTTGTCACTTGCAGCTTTATATCGATAAATGGAGAGGGGTTCCAGTGATGTCATTGATGTTGGTTGAGAGTGGACGTGATTTGTCCAGTGCAGAATACCGCCACATCCTACCATCCGGGGAAGGGCTCATGCTTACGCTTGAAGCTGGTGCTGTTCTTCGCATTGTCGACCTCGAGGGCAATCAAGCTGTAGATACGCTGTTTTATGATGCGCATTGTCCGTTTGATCATTACAGTGTAACGCAGACTGTTATACGCCAAAGAAACATCTATCTGACAACCGGATCGGTTCTCTATACGGAGTCAGGCAGACCTCTTGCACGGATCGTTGCCGACACCTGTGGACGTCACGATACGTTGGGTGGAGCCTGCTCCGCACAAAGCAATACCGTTCGTTATGGCCATGACAAGGTGCATATGCACAATTGCCGTGACACATTCATGCTTCAGATTGCCCAGTTCGATGCTCGGTTATCTAAAAGGGACTTGGCTCCGAATGTGAACTTCTTTATGAACGTTCCAGTAACCCCCCAGGGAGGTTTGGAGTTCGCGGACGGTATCTCTGCAGCGCAGCGCTACGTCGAGATTGAAGGCATTCGGCGCATGCTTGTGCTTCTAAGTAATTGTCCTCAGTTGAATAACCCGTGTAATGCGTATCATCCCACACCTGTGGAAATTGCAGTTTGGCAAACCTGAAGTTGTAATACGCGAGTCTGAACATGTCACCATTTTGTTGTTAGCATACAGAAAGGAGCGATCAATTTTGTTTCAGAAAGTTCTGATAGCTAATCGCGGCGCTATTGCTGTTCGCATTGCTCGAACCCTGCGGCGCATGGGGATTCAGTCGGTCGCTGTTTATACGACGGCCGACGAGAGCAGCTTGCACGTTGATTTCGCTGATGAAGCCGTTTGGATTGGCGAGGGCGCAGTACAAGAATCGTATGTTGATATGGAAAAAATCATTGCTGCGGCGCGTCAAACCGGAGCTGATGCCATACATCCGGGATATGGATTTTTAAGTGAGAATGCTTGCTTCGCGCGCGCGTGTGAGCAGGCGGGTATTCGCTTTATCGGTCCAGACCCAGAGCAGATTGAACGGTTTGGCTACAAACATGTCGCGCGAAACATTGCGCTTCAAGCAGGCGTGCCTCTGTTGCCCGGTACGGATCTCATTGCAAGTGCGGAGGAAGCTGTTGATGCGGCACAAGCCATCGGCTTCCCGGTGATGTTGAAAAGTACGGCGGGGGGAGGTGGAATCGGTATGCGGGTCTGTGCCAACGAGACTGAATTGCGCGAGGCGTTTTCCGCGGTGCAACGCTTGTCCGCGCAGCACTTTCGCTACGAGGGTGTCTTTATGGAGAAATACATCCCTCAAGCCCGTCACATTGAGGTACAGTTGTTTGGAAATCGGTCAGGAGAGATCGTAACCATCGGTGAACGCGACTGCACATTGCAGCGGCGCAATCAAAAAGTGCTTGAAGAATGCCCTGCAGCTTGTCTTCGTCCGGAGGTTCGCGAAGCCCTGCACCAAGCTGCGAAGAATCTGGCTTCCATGGTTGGGTATAGAAGTGCTGGGACGGTCGAGTTCCTCTATGATCCCGAGTCGGAATCATTCTATTTCCTCGAAGTGAACACGCGTCTTCAGGTCGAACACGGAGTTACGGAAGAAGTCTATGGTATTGATTTGGTGGAATGGATGGTGCGCGAAGCTTGTGATGAACTATTTGGTCTCGCTGAACAGATATCGGCGCCGTCTGGGCACAGTATTCAGGTCCGTCTGTATGCGGAAGATCCAGGAGACGGATTTCGCCCGAGTGCCGGTCGAATCGATCATGTGGTTTGGCCGGAAGCAACACGCATCGAAACATGGGTGGAAGCAGGTACCATCGTAAGTTCGTTTTACGATCCGCTACTTGCAAAACTGATTGTACATTCTGAAAACCGTGAGATGGCGTGCGATCGATTGATAGCGGCAGTGAAGCACACACGTATTTATGGAATTTCGCACAATCTGCGCTATCTCGAGTCACTTGTTACGTCTCAGTCATTTCAAAGTAACCATGTGTATACCAAGTGGCTTGCTGAATTTCAGCCACCGGAAAGCACACTATTTGTGATTGATGGAGGACTTCATACGACGCTTCAGGATTGGCCGGGGCGCCTGGGACATTGGGATGTTGGTGTTCCACCGAGTGGCCCCATGGATGAATTGTCGTTTCGAATTGGCAATCTGCTTCTTGGGAATGACGAAGGCGCGTGCGGACTTGAATTCACCATGCGTGGAGGGGTGTATCAATTTCGCGACGATACCTGGTTTTGTCTCACCGGAGCCGATATGAGTGCCGAATTGAATGGTCAACTGGTGGAGCGATATCGGCCTTTGTTGGCGAGGGCTGGTCAAGTTTTGCGGCTTTCTGATGCCAGAACCGGCATGCGTGCCTACCTGCTTGTGGGTGGAGGATTCGATGTTCCGAAAACCCTTGGGAGCGGATCGACATTTGCCCTTGGCGGGTTCGGGGGTCATGGCGGAAGAGCACTATTAAGTGGCGATGTCCTCGCGATCAACAGGGGCAATGGGTCGGCTATGGACAATATTTCGGATGCCTTCACAAAAGCACCGGAATTTACCCATGACTGGGTAATAGGCGTCATTCCGGGACCGCACGCGACTTCAGAGTTTTTACCAGCATCTTATTTGGAGCAGTTAACGCACACATCGTGGCAGGTGCATTTTAACAGTTCGCGTACAGGGGTACGACTGATGGGGCCTGCCCCGAAATGGGTTCGCGACGATGGCGGTGAAGCAGGTTTGCATCCTTCCAATATTCACGATAACCCGTATGCCATCGGTGCGCTCAATTTGACCGGAGATCTGCCCATCTTGTTGGGGCAAGATGGCCCTAGTCTGGGCGGTTTCGTGTGCCCAGTCACCACGGCAGCTTGTGAACGCTGGAAGATCGGCCAACTTCGTCCTGGCGATACCGTGAGGTTTAAAATCATCAGTTTAGAACAGGCACGAGCTTTGGATGTCAAACAGCGTGCGCTGCTCAATGATCGCCAGACAATGCATGCAAGCTATATCATGCCTTTGCCGGAGATGCCGTTTGCAAACTATGAGGAAGCAGCAACGTCGTCAATTCTCAAACACGAGCATATCGATCACGCTTTTCCTATCACAGTACGCACTGCCGGTGACGAATATATTTTGGTCGAGATTGGTGCTCTCGAACTGGATTTGCGCTACCGCTTTCAGGTCCATTTGTTAATGGATGCTATCCGTTCATCCGGGCGCATTCCGTACATCGATCTGACGCCCGGTGTGCGGTCACTTCAAATCCATCTCGATAGATCACAAATGACTGTCGAAGAGGCTTGTCGCATCGTTCTAGAAATTGACCGTCAACTCCCTGACTTATCCACTGTTCGTGTACCTTCACGCATTGTGCGCATGCCATTATCGTTTGACGATCCGTCCGTGCAACAGGCTGTGGACCGCTATCAGCAAAACGTGCGCGAGGATGCTCCATGGTGCCCGAGTAATATCGAATTTATTCGACGCATTAATGGATTGGAGTCTATCAAGAACGTGTGGGATATCGTGTTCTCGGCCAAATACCTTGTATTAGGGCTTGGCGACGTATATCTGGGTGCGCCGGCAGCGACGCCTATTGATCCCCGGCATCGACTCGTGACGACCAAATATAATCCGGCACGTACGTGGACGCCTGAAAACGCGGTTGGCATTGGCGGATCCTATATGTGTATCTACGGTATGGAGAGTCCGGGAGGCTATCAGCTCTTCGGACGCACCGTGCAAATTTGGAATACATTTCGCACCACGCGGAGCTTTGCACCAGGAAAACCATGGTTGTTGCGCTTTTTTGACCAAGTGGAGTTTTATCCTGTATCTGCTCAGGAGTTGGCAAACATGCGCAAGGAATTCTTGCGCGGTAAGTTCGAACTGGAAATCGTGGAAACGACATTTGATTTGGGCGCATATCTTGCCTTTCTGGACGAGATTCACGAAGATGCGACCGTCTTTAAACAGCGCCAGCAAGTTGCGTTTAATGCAGAGCGTGAGCGTTGGCGCCAACTCGGTTTGGCAGAATACGTTTCAGAGTCACATGTGGAAGTTACGGATGGATTGGGCGAGGACGATGGGGTGACAGTGGTTCGATCGAACTTGCCCGGAAGTGTGTGGAAAGTGCATGTGCGACCAGGGCAGCAGGTACAGCCTGGGGATACCTTGGTGGTCATTGAAAGTATGAAGATGGAATTCCCCATTACAGCCACCTGCCAGGGAATTATCAAGACCGTGCATGTTCGACCTGGACAGGAATTGCCAGCTGGCGGTGCAATTGTTGGTGTTGAGGAGGTGCCGGCATGAATGCTTGGACAATTCCAAATTTGCTACGGATGTACCGCAGCGGGAGACTCAGCCCACGCGAGGTGTGTAAGGAAATTGTTGAAGAAAGTCAGCGCCTACGCGATTGGAACATTTGGATCCAGCTTCCGAGTATGACGACGATTGAACCGTATCTTGAGCAATTAAATCGAGATGAGATGAATTCGAAACCTTTATGGGGTGTGCCGTTTGCGGTTAAGGACAATATTGATATTGCAGACATGCCAACGACTGCTGCCTGTCCCAACTTTGCCTATACGGCGGAACAGCATGCACGGGTGGTTGCACTTCTCGTGGAAAATGGAGCTATACCTATTGGGAAGACAAATCTTGACCAATTTGCAACCGGATTGGTTGGCATAAGAAGTCCGTATGGTGAAACTCATAATGCGTGGCAGTCGGCTCTTATCAGCGGCGGATCGTCCAGCGGCTCGGCTGTAGCGGTCGGGATGGGACTCGTGCCCTTTGCGCTGGGAACCGATACAGCAGGGTCAGGCCGGGTGCCTGCAGCACTGAACGGCGTCGTCGGTTACAAGCCACCTATTGGAGCTTGGTCCACGTCAGGGGTGGTTCCAGCATGCAAATCTTTGGACTGTGTCAGTGTGTTCACACGATCGCTATATGACGCTCAGTTGATTGACCGTTTACTGTGTGAACAACCTTTGGGTTTCACGCAGGTTCGACCCACAGTAGTTTTGGTGCCTCGTGAACCTTTGGATTGGTTTGGCCCGTACGCTTCCGCCTTTCAACAAGCCTGGGAACGAACCGTTGACGCGGTTGCTGCACAGGGTTTCGTCGTTCGCGAGATCGATCTCGCCCCGTTTGATGAGGCCACGAATATGCCGTATGACGGACCTTGGATAGCCGAACGTTGGGCGAGCATTGGTAATTTTGTCACACGTCATCCCGATGGCATCTGGCCGGTGACAAAGGAGATTCTAAGCTCCGGTCAGAAAGCACTGGCGAGTGAGGTGTTTCGTGCCATTCATCGTCTGGAAGAATTGCGTCGTTGGGTTCGTGACGTCGTAAACGAGAGCGCCATCTTGATGATGCCTACGGTTGGAGGAACGTATTCTCGCGATGTGGTGCGGGAAGATCCCATCGCAAAAAATCGCGAATTGGGTCGGTATACGCATCATTGCAACTTGCTCGATCTCGCTGCCATTGCGGTACCAGCCGGTCAGGTAGAAGATGGGATTCCTTTTGGCGTGACGCTGTTTGTTCCTGGTGAACGCGCCGAAGTATTGGTCCAAACAGCATCATCCATGTTGTCCATCAATATGAACGACGATTGTTGCTACGGCCGTGAGGATAAGGTTGCCGTGGCTGTGTGTGGTCAACACATGCGTGGTTTGGCACTGAACTATCAATTGGAGGATTTACAAGCCAAATATTGCGGAAGCGTATATACTGCTCCCCGCTATCGGTTGTATGCGCTAAATACGGAACCTGTACGCCCTGGATTAGTCAGGCAGGAAACGGATGGAGTACCTATCGAGATGGAACTTTGGGAAATGAGTGTCGCAGGTCTAGGTGCGTTAACGGCCAGCGTTCGATATCCACTTGCTATGGGAAGTATTGAACTGGCTGATGGACGCTTGGTGACAGGGTTCACTTGCGTTTCAGGCCAGATACCGGATGCCATCGACATCAGTTATTGCGGAGGTTTTCGCCGTTGGTTGGAGTTAAAAGGGAATACGTCCGCGAAGGACAATATCGAGGTCTAAGAGACCCATGATGTTGGCATGTTTTCTTTGATCTCGGGCGTAGCAAGCTGGCGGTAGAAGAATGATAGTAGTATTTGCCGATGGACAGAAAATCGGGTTACGAGGGAAGTCCTCGGAACCCGCTTCACACTTAGAATTTTTGGCGGAGAGGGTGGGATTCGAACCCACGGTGCCCTTGCAGACACGGCGGTTTTCAAGACCGCTGCCTTAAACCACTCGACCACCTCTCCAGGTGAAACAAGATGGGGTTGCAGACAACCCCATCCCAACTCTCTGGAGCGGAAGACGGGATTCGAACCCGCGACCCTCGCCTTGGCAAGGCGATGCTCTACCCCTGAGCCACTTCCGCATGTCATGAACAACAAACTGCACTAATTAAATTACAAGGTCCTTCGACGTTTGTCAAGAAATTTTTTTGCGAACGTGTTTATAGAAAAATGTAACCCATGTGTATAAAGGCACGAGCAACGGTCCATCATATAAGCACAGGAGGTTGATGTACCGCAGTAACGATCCAAGTGTTCGTTCCGTGTGGTCGTGTCAACAGCCTGACTACAGGAGGTTGATGTACCGCAGTAACGAATCTTAAGTGTTCGTTGATGTGGTGGTGTCAACAGCCTTAGCAAAAGGACGGCGTTACCGCCGTCCTTTTGTCTTATGTAGCATCATTCTATGGGTAAGCTACGTCTGCGACGAATGGAGGGATACGCGTGAAAGCGGTGACGTACCAAGGCATGCGAAATGTAGAAGTAAAGGACGTTCCGGAACCTGAAATCGAACATCCCGAGGATATTATTGTAAAAATCACTTCGACGGCTATTTGTGGTTCTGATCTCCACCTCATACACAACATGATGGCCAATATGCAACCGGATTTCATCATCGGACACGAACCCATGGGTATTGTGGAGGAAGTGGGGCAACACGTAACCAAGGTAAAAAGGGGAGACCGGGTTGTAATCCCTTTTAATATCGCATGCGGACGTTGCTACTATTGTCAGCATGGACTGGAAAGTCAGTGTGACGAATCAAATCAGAATGGCGAAGCAGGGGCCTACTTCGGGTATTCAGGAACGTTTGGTGGCTATCCTGGCGCACAGGCTGAGTATTTACGCGTGCCATTCGCAAACTTTACACCTTTTGTGGTCCCGGAATCGTGCGATCTCGAGGATGAGCAGTTGCTTTTCCTTTCCGATATTTTACCGACTGCCTATTGGGGAGTTGATAACGCCGGCGTGAAAAACGGTGACACCGTGGTTGTGCTCGGGTGTGGACCCGTCGGATTGTTAGCCCAGAAGTTTGCCTGGATGAAAGGAGCAAACCGCGTGATCGCAGTCGATTATATTGGTTACAGGCTCGAACACGCGAAGCGAACCAATCATGTTGAGACGCTTGATTTTACACAGGAGCAGAATTTTGGCGAATATATTCGCGAAATCAGCGGCGGTGGGGCGGACGTCGTGATCGACTGTGTCGGCATGGACGGCAAGAAGACCATTGTGGAACAGGTTGAGAGTCTCTTGAAACTGCAAGGGGGTACACTGGGCCCCATCCAAGAAGCTGCACAGGCCGTTCGTAAAGGTGGTACCGTGCAGTTGGTTGGTGTGTATGCCACGCGCTACAACCAGTTTCCGTTAGGGGACTTTTTCGCGCGAAACATTACCTTGAAAATGGGGCAGGCTCCGGTTATACACTACATGCCTGCGCTATTCGAGATGATCGTCGATGGGCGAGTTGATCCGACGGACATCATTACGCACCGCCTCCCGCTTGCGCAGGCAAAGCGCGGATACGAAGTGTTTGATACTAAGGAGGATAACTGTATCAAAGTCGTTTTAAAACCCTGAGTTTGCGCCAGACGAAGCTTTGGGACGGCACTTATGTCCGCCCATTGAATACGATCCGCCGCCATTTTCAAGTTTTTCGCGAGAAGGGCTTGCACTCTTTCGCAAATCATGATAAGTTATTCAACGTCGATTTTGTTCTGCGTGCCCGTAGCTCAGCCGGATAGAGCGTTTGACTACGAATCAAAAGGTCGGGAGTTCGAATCTCTCCGGGCACGCCATAAAATCCCGGAGTGGCGGAATTGGCAGACGCACACGACTCAAAATCGTGCGGGAAACCGTGCCGGTTCGAGTCCGGCCTCCGGGACCATCGATGTTACATAATCATGGTGTCACGATTTGCGGGGCTATAGCTCAGTTGGGAGAGCGCTAGAATCGCACTCTAGAGGCCAGCGGTTCGAATCCGCTTAGCTCCACCATGATCCTCGATAGCTCAGCGGTAGAGCATCCGGCTGTTAACCGGAGGGTCGTAGGTTCGAATCCTACTCGGGGAGCCAAGGCACCGGCCCCATGGTCAAGTGGTTAAGACACCGCCCTTTCACGGCGGTAACGCGGGTTCGAATCCCGCTGGGGTCACCAGGGCGGTTAGCTCAGGGGGAGAGCACTCGCTTCACACGCGAGGGGTCGGCAGTTCGATCCTGCCACCGCCCACCAGATGTCTAGATCTATGGGCTCATAGCTCAGTCGGCTAGAGCGCACGACTGATAATCGTGAGGTCGGTGGTTCGAGTCCACCTGGGCCCACCATATGGTGAAAAACCGCAATCGATATGGGTTGCGGCTTTTTTATGCATATGATTATAATTGCCAAAACGATTATTGCCATGGATGTTATATAGATGTGGAGGGGTCGTATGGCGACGCGAGTTGAAACGCTGTGGGCAGTTTGCCTGTATCATCTCATCGCTGAGCAACCCGTTCTATCATGAAATGCTTATGGGAATTGAGGAGGAGACCGTACACGTGGCTATACATTTTCTTTATACAATATGACTCGAGAGAAAGAGGGATACATGCGGCTCATTTTAGTGGGCTTTTATGAAATCCGATCCGCTGACCTACCACCTCGAGCGTTTCGCCACTAAGGGATGAAAGGGTCATATGTTAACCGGCCGAGCATCACTCAGACATTGGTGACGTATATCCACAGGAAAATGGCAATCGTTCTGATGTGGTTTGGGTATCTTTGACGGATATGCGTGGTGAAGGGTTGTTCGTAGGCTCGTCTTCAGTATTTAATTTCAACGCTCAAGTATATTCTGTGGAGCAACTTGAACAGGCGCGGCATACTTACGAACTTGAACCAGAGCCTTGCATCACTTTGCACGTCGACCTTGAGCATTATGGACTTGGAACTGCGAACTGCGGTCCAGGTGCATTACCCCAACATCAACTTAGGACTAAAGAATTTAGATTTGCGATAACAATGCTGCCGTTTGCCAAGGACATGTTTACACCAAGTTCTTTGGCACACACTGTTCTATCGCTTCCTACAACGGACTCAATGCAGGCCAGCACGACAGGTGTTTAAAGTAATCTTCGGCGATCGCTGGATAACCAGCGATCGCGCGTGTCCCGCACGCACAAGACCCGCCTTTACGAAGCGGGTTTTTTGTTGTTACCATCCCATATCCCAAACAATTACCCGCTTGACGGAATGAACGCCTCGGGGTACGGTAACGTTATCGGGATGAGCCGAGTTGAGTGGGCAGACGTTGTCTGCTCGGATGAGAGGAGTCGAGTACATGCTGTTGATGATCGACAACTTCGATTCATTCACTTACAATTTAGTGCAATATTGCACTGAATTAGGTGCTGATGTAGTTGTTCGCCGCAATGATGTGCCTTTGGACGAGTTGAAAGCCCTTCAGCCCTCTGCCGTCATTGTATCCCCCGGTCCATGCTCACCAAACGAAGCCGGTGTCTCCGTGCAGGCCATACAGCACTTTGCTGGGCGTATTCCACTACTGGGTGTCTGCCTGGGCCATCAGTCACTCGCGGTTGCTTTTGGCGGAAAAGTTGTACGCGCCAGTGCGCCGATGCATGGGAAAACCTCAATGATTGCCCATTCCGGAACGGATCCATTGTTCTTCGACGTTCCTTCTCCATTTCGTGCAACGCGTTACCATTCGCTAGTCGTCGATCGCGCTACCTTGCCTTCCAGCTTTTCTGTCACGGCTGAAGTTGATGATGTGATCATGGCTATGCGCCATATACCCACGGGTGCTGTCGGTGTGCAGTTTCACCCCGAGAGCATTTTGACAGACGAGGGAAGGCTGATGATTGCAAATTTCTTGCGGGAAGTTGCATGAGATGAATCATTGCGAGATCGAGCAAAGGAGCGATTGGTGTGAAGTACGTGGAGTATTCGCCATCTGAGGCGGTGGATCCGTTTTACCTATACATGCGATTCCGTGAGCAATTGGGCAGTGGCCAGGCTTTTTTGCTGGAAGCCGGACGCGAAGATATGGAACGAGCTTATCAGATGAGTCTTGTCGGCGTTTGTCCAATCGTCGAAGCTCAGGTGAGGGATCACGTCGTTTCGGTGTTTGCCGTACCGGAATTGGCAGCGGATTTGTTTTCGAATATCAGGTGCCACGGGGAAGTGGTTCCGCAAGCTCCTGTCTCGTGGGCGAGCGAGATCGTGGGCGATGTTTTGCATATCAAAGTAGCGGATCCGTTCGCTGTATTGGAACAGATGCGTCAGCTATTGCGCAACTTGTGCACAGCCGGCGGGGAACAACCGTTTAGTGCGGGCTTTTTGGGATACGTGGGGTATGATGCCATTCGTTATCTTGAGCGACTGCCACAGACGACCGAGGATGACCGTGAATTGCCGGAAATCCGCCTGCAATGGCATGCTGGGATCGTTCAGTTTGTCGATGGTAGTTTGCGTTTTTATCGGCAGGATGATGCAGAGCGGTTACGGAATCACAGTGGCATCAAGCGGGCTCTTGACCGTGTGCAAGCCGAGTTGGAAGACGTTGTATCGCGTCGTCTTGGTGCCCCGAAGAGTCTTACCGAGTTGGCATTGCAGTCGAAGCACGTGTCGAAAGTTACCTACGATATCCCGGAGGAATGGTTCTGTAAGAACGTGCGAACGGCGAAGGACTATATTCGGGCTGGCGACATCTTTCAGGTCGTACTTTCCACACGGATTCGTATCGAGGGTGGGTTGCATCCATTTGTCGCCTATAATCGTTTGCGACGGCTCAATCCCTCACCGTACATGTTTGTGGCGGAATATGCTGGCATGATGCTTTATGGCGCAAGTCCGGAAGTGCAATTCCGGTGTATTGGGGGCTTGGCCGAGATGAAGCCCATCGCGGGTACAACCCGGGGGCGCGGCCAATCCGCTGATGAGGATGCGCGCTTGGTTGCCGAGCTGAAAGCTGATGCAAAAGAGAGTGCTGAACATGTTATGTTGGTTGACCTTTGTCGAAACGATTTGGGGCGGATCGCGAAGAGTGGGACGGTTCGTGTACCCGACTTCATGGTGGTCGAGCGTTACTCGCACCTTTATCACCTGGTGTCGCGCGTGGAGGCCGAACTACGCGATGATATAAGTGTATTTCACGCCCTGTTAACCACGTATCCCAACGGCACGTTGTCTGGCGCACCAAAGATTCGCGCTATGGAGATTATTGACGAACTTGAACCTGTGCGCCGAGGGCCGTACGGCGGCTTTGTCGGTATGGTTGATGCATGGGCTAATGCCAACACGGCCATCGTTATCCGTTCTGTGGTCGTAGTCGGGGAAGTGCAGTACGTGCAGGCTGGGGCAGGGATTGTCCTCGACTCAGTGCCGGAGCGCGAGTGGCAGGAATGTCACCACAAAGCTGGCGCCATCCTCGACGTACTCACGGGAGATTACGAGCCGGAGACGCTGATTGCGAAATGATACTTGCACCTTTGGACGGCCTTATGATAATATATAGGTCGTCGCTTGCGTCCGTAGCTTAGTGGATAGAGCGCTGGCCTCCGGAGCCAGAGGTCGGGGGTTCGAATCCCTCCGGACGCGCCATACTTGATTCAGGAAAACCCTGACTGAGCAGAGGGCTTCTCGGCATTGTCGAGAGGCTCTTTGTTTTATCACATGGTTCCAAATAACACACGAGATTGGAACACATATCACAGATGTTGGTGCTCGGCTGCGCGATTCTGTACAATTTGCTTGGGAGGTCGGGATGCATGAGTGTCAATATGGCCGGCTACATTGGGAAGGGTCTGTCGCCGCAAGATTTCATTACCGGTATGACCCGCAACCAGGATGCATTTACGAGTTGGTATCATCAGTTTACGTGGCCATCGGTGGAAAGTAGACAGTTTTTTGGCGGTTTGTCTGAGACAGCGACCGGTTTACATTGCATCATCATAGGCGCGGATTGGTGCGGTGATGTTGTTCGGAACGTGCCAGTAGTCCTTCGCCTCATGGAGGAGGCCGCCATTCCGGTTGAAATTCTAGTGTTGGAGGAACATCTCGAACTCGTTGACACTCATTTTTTGACGATGGGCGGGCGTTCTATTCCGATTGTGCTATTTGTGCGGGAAAACGGCGAGATCGTAGGAAAGTGGGGGCCGCGACCCAGCTATATACAAGAAGTCATGGTGGATTTCAAAAACAAACATCCGGATCGATCGGCGCCAGATTATCAGGACAGCCTTACACGTGCACGAAGCGAGATGATGCGACGGTATGGTGAGGGAACTGAGTATCAATCGCTGATTGTCTCCGAGGTGCAGGCGTTACTCAACCGTATAAAGTAAATAAGTCCGGCTTGTTATCCGGGTTGGCAACTATGATATACTTTCTTTCGATTGGCAACCTAAGGATGACGGGGCATTTAGCTATCTAACATGGCTTGCTAAGAGGATCATAAAGCTTGGTAGACCGTGCCTGGTTTATCCGTTCATGCGCTTTGTCTTGCTTAAAAGCTGTTTATGTATGTGCGGAACCTGGTTGCACTTGCTACCGGAGAGAATCTTTTGCTGACGCAACCGGAACATGATCTGCGTGTATTGCAGGGCATGATAAAGGATGCGTCGTACAGGTGTGCCAACCCACAGTTTGGTCTCGATATTAAGGCGTGAAGGCAGAAATTTAGGTTTGAGCTAAAAAGGAGTTTTGAGAATGGCGAAAACACCGATCACAGTCGCGTATGGAGATGGTATTGGTCCTGAGATCATGAGTGCGACGCTGCGCGTGTTGGAGGCAGCTGGCGCGGAGTTGGATATAGAAACAGTCGAGATCGGAGAAAAAGTGTACAAGCGTGGTGTGGACACGGGGATGGATCCCGGTGCTTGGGATAGCCTTCGCCGCACGAGGGTATTTCTGAAGGCCCCCATCACGACGCCGCAAGGTGGCGGGTACAAAAGCCTGAACGTCACCATGCGAAAGGCTTTGAACCTGTACGCGAATGTCCGACCGACGATTGCGTACAGTCCGTTTGTTGAAACTAAGCATCCAACGATGGACTTAGTGATCATTCGCGAAAACGAAGAAGACTTATATGCGGGCATTGAGCATCGCCAAACGAACCAGGTTTATCAGTGCCTCAAGTTGATTACGCAACCAGGTTCGGAGCGTGTCATCCGCTATGCATTTGATTACGCGCGCGCAAATGGCCGCAAAAAGGTCACGTGCTTCGTCAAGGATAACATTATGAAGCTGACAGACGGGCTGTTTCACAAGGTGTTTGACCAAATTGCGGCCGAATACCCGGACTTGCAGCATGAAACGCTGATTGTCGACATTGGCGCAGCTCGCCTTGCCAACACTCCAGAGCGGTTTGATGTCGTCGTCATGCCCAACCTGTATGGCGATATTTTGTCTGATGTGACGGCCGAAATTTCAGGATCGGTTGGCTTGGCACCGTCTGCAAACATCGGCGACGGTTTTGCCATGTTTGAAGCCATCCACGGCTCTGCGCCCGACATTGCTGGCCAGAACGTCGCGAACCCATCTGGGCTGTTACTGGCGTCCGTGATGATGTTGGTTCACATTGGTCAGGCTTCAGTGGCCGAGCGCGTACACCAGGCCTGGTTGCGAACGATAGAGGACGGCGTGCATACCCGTGATATCTTCCGAGAAGGCGTCAGCAGCCAGCAGGTTGGCACAACGGAGTTTGCTGACGCTGTCATCGCGCGGCTTGGCCAACAGCCAAAGGTATTAAAGCCAGTTTCTTACCGCGAAGATGCGGCCATTGCCCATCGTGCGTGGCATCCAGCACCTAAGGCGAACAAGCAATTGGTTGGTGTCGATGTCTTTTTGGACTGGCAACCAGGCAGCCCGAACGATCTCGGCGAGCAACTAAGCGCCGTCCACGTGGGCGATCTCCGGCTTGAAGTGATGACCAACCGTGGTATCAAAGTGTGGCCAAATGGCCTTCCTGAGACATTTTGTACAGATCACTGGCGGTGTCGGTTCCGCAAGCACGATGGGGCAAGCGTCGAACGGAGCGAAGTCGTCGAGTTGCAAAGGCGGATCGTCGAAGCGGGATTTGATGTGATTAAGACGGAGAATCTGTACACCTTTGATGGAGTACCTGGGTTTTCCGCCGTGCACGGCTGATACGGATCTGAGTGCGTAGAGTAAGCCAAAAAGGCTGTCCCCGAAGTCGCGCTTTGGGACAGCCTTTTTGTATGATGATTATTCCTTGCTTAAACCGATGTAAGGTCGGATGACGATCCCGACAGCACTGCCGATGAGAGCCCCGAGGAACCACTCCCAGCCATGTAAGCTAAATGATGCGATACCAGAGAAAAAGGCACCAATGTTGCAGCCAAACGCGATGCGTGCACCATAGCCCATGCATACGCCGCCGATCAAAACACCAATCGCCATCTTAAGTGGAATTGCATGAAAGTAGCGACGCGGAAACTTGCCAGCAAGACCAGCTGCTAAGAGCGAGCCGATCACGATGCCAACGTCCATCACGGTCGTGACGTCGTGTGACAACGGAGCGTTGAGCGCGGCTGCGTTCGCTGGGGTGGTCCAGTAGCCCCAGTGTGTGACTGGAATGCCAATTGGCTGTGCAAGTTTTGCACCCCACAGTGCAAAAGCAGAGGTGACACCCCATGGTTTGCCAGATAATAACAAGATGGCGACATTGCCGAAGGCTAGCAATACGCTTCCGGCGATCCATGACCATGGTCCGCGCCATACTTTCGAGAAGGAAAAACCGCCAGCCACCTTCGTAAACGATTCAACCTGACCACGGCGTGCCTTTTCGACGAACCACGTAACCACAAAGACAACCGCCATGAGAAGAAGGTTAAACGCAAATCCACCGACGATTCCAAACGTATGAAGGAAAGATACCGGTTGAAAGTGAGGCGTTGCCATCCACCACGTAAAATTGATGGTGCCCAACACAGATCCAATGACGAAACCTGCGATGGCCAGGATGCCGCGAAAATCACCGCCACCGGTGTGATATAGGGAGCCGGATGCGCAGCCATCGCCCAGTTGCATGCCGATGCCAAAGAGAAAAGATCCGATTAGAACCGACAGTCCAACGGGTGAAACGTAGCCTGTAATTGTGTGTCCCAGTGCATGACCTTGAATCAAAAGTGGCAGGAATAAGAGATTGGTGATAAGAAACATCACCATTTGCGCACGAAGACCTACGCCTCGACCATGCACGAGAAATCTTCGGAAAGAACTGGTGAACCCATAGTGGGCGTGATATAGACCAAGGCCGAGCACGCCGGAAATCAAATATATGAAGGCTTGTGAGATTGTAACAACTTGGCCGAGGTAAAGAGCTCCCGCGATAAGCAGCAGTAAACTCGCGAGAACAACACTGACCTGGATTCTTGGCGCGCCGTTGATTTCTTTCTCTGCGGCGTAGCCAAAGGCGTCTAACTGAAGAATGTTTGACTCTGTTTTCGCCACATGCGTCAACCTCCTGACTAAAAGATAAATAACAACATGGTTATTATAGTGTTTTCCGATGTGATTACAATGTGATCTTCATCAAATCGTCCCCAACCTCGGACTTGTTGAAGCCGTTTGGGATTGTGTTTGGCTAAGGAACCAATCGCTTAGGCAGCAATCATGAAGTTGCTCGTCCAGCGCTCGCCTCGACACAAAATGGCCGCCGGACGATGGCGTATGTCATCGCAGGCGGCTGTCCAGAAACATTTTTATGGTTTTAACTATATATGTTCATAACAAGTCAACATTACAAACTGCTGCTCTCTGCGTCACCATCATGCGGACTGCTGTAACCGTCATATGTGCCATAGCCTTCATACATGTAGCCAGTCTGCGTGATGGTGTCGTACTCTGTGTAGGCTACGGTGCCTACCGGAGCCCCTACGGCATATCCGTATGCCGGGCACAACAGGAAAAAGAGTACAAAGATAATCAAAAACACGACTGCCCATCTCGTATATCCACCGAATACACCCATCAGGAATCCCTCCTCCGAAGTTAGTGCATGAAATGTTAGGACAAATGCCCGCCGATACGGGCATCCGCACAGATATTCTGATTGGTGGGCGCCTATCCCGGCTGATTTCCAACTTCTCTTTCCATTCTTCCTAAGCTATAATGAATATAAATACAGAATGGAGGATGTTTATACATGGAGCAACAGCGCGTACGCGTCGGCATCGTCGGCCCGACAGGTTACGCGGGCATGGAACTCGTCCGGTTGCTTGCGCAACATCCCTACATGGACATCACCTATCTTGCGGGTTCCGGCGCCCACACAGGCCCCATCGGCGACGCATTGCCACACTTGCGGCGACTGTCCAAACTGCCGCCTGTTTCGGCATTCTCAGCTAACGCTTGCGCGGAGTCGTGCGATCTCGCTTTCGTCGCGCTACCTTCTGGTGAATCTGGATCGATTGCCGTTGAACTTGCCCAGAGGGGCGTGCGGGCCATTGACCTGTCCGGCGATTTACGCTTGCCAGGCGACGTGTATCGAACATGGTACCAACGTGAACCGGTGGCCGATGACGTGTTGGCACGTGCTGTCTATGGTTTGCCGGAGTTGAATCGCGCAGACGTGAGCGCTGCCAGTTTGGTTGCCAACCCAGGGTGCTATGCGACGGCTGCCATATTGGCCCTGAGGCCACTTGTTGACTGGGTGAAGAGCAAACGCGTTGGCCCCGTTGTTATCGACGCCAAATCTGGTGCCACAGGCGCGGGACGTGCGGCGAAGCAAAACCTGCAGTTAGGAGAATTGGCAAACGACTTTTACCCATACCGGGTTGGGGCGCATCAACACACACCCGAAATCGAGCAGGGACTCGACGGTGTCTTTCAAATTCTTTTGACAACGCAGTTGCTACCGATACCACGTGGCATCTTTGTGTCGGCATATGTCTCGCTCGATCCCGATTTAGCGGCGGATATTCATGCACGGTATGCGTCATTTTACGAGTCGGCTCCTTTTGTCGACGTCCTTCCACCCGGTCATGTGCCGCACATCAAATCGGTCGCCGGTACGAACGATTGTCAAGTGTCTGTCGCCTGGAACGAACGTACCGGCATCTTGCAAGTCTTCTCGGCCATAGACAATCTAGGTAAGGGAGCGGCTGGCCAAGCGCTGCAAAATGCCAATCTGATGTGTGGCTTCGACGAGACGACGGGACTAACTGAGACCTCGTTGTGGACATGAGGTGATTACATGAACGTCGTTGTGAAACTGGGCGGATCGCTTGATGGACAAGGAACAGAAGCTTTAGCCGCCGCGTTGCATGGGGCGTTGGTCCGGGGATGGAATCCCATTCTCGTTCATGGCGGAGGCCCTGCCATCACGCGGCGGCTTACGGCATACGGCATACAGTTACCTTTCATTCGCGGTCTTCGTGCGACTACGGTCGAAGCTATCGATCACGTCGTCGCCGCTTTACAGATTTGTAACAGCGAACTGGCAGATGCACTTTCGGGTGAAGGCATACCCGTCTCGCCTCTGACCGACGGGTGGACTGTACAGGCCCGGGACATCGGTGCCGAGCGCACTGGGGACGTGGCGGGCATCGATTCGTCGCGTGTGAGAGAGGCTTGTCGGCATGGTTTTGTGCCGCTTTTAACTCCGTTCGGGCGCGATTCCGAGGGGGCGTTTTACAACCTGAACGCGGATGCGGTGGCTGCCCATGTCGCACAAACCATGAATGCCGCGCGGCTCGTGTTCCTTACTGATGTTGCCGGCGTATACCGCAACTACGAAACCGGCGAGTTGCTCATGGACACGACAGCGGCTGAGCTTGAGAATTTGTTGCTGGCGGGATCGTTTACGGCAGGCATGATTCCAAAAGTCAATGCCATGTTGTATGCCGCGCGGCAGGGCGTGGGCGAGGTATGGGTCGTCGATGGGCACGACAAAGAGAGCGTCTCGGCAGCTGTGCTCGACGACGCCGCAAATTGCCCGAGACGTACCGGTACGAGACTGCTGGCGACCGTTATCCAAAAGGAGTGACGATATGGAGCGGGAAGTGACGACGATGGAATTGGCAGACGACGTCCTTTTTCCGAACTATGGAAAGCGCGATCTCGCTTTTGTACGAGGCGACGGCGCATTTTTATACGATCGCGATGGTCGGCGCTTTCTGGACTTCACAGCTGGCATTGCGGTCTGTAATCTCGGACACGCGCATCCAGGACTTGCGAGCGTGATCGCGGAGCAGGCGAAGACGCTTCTGCATACCTCCAATTTGTTTCTGATAGAGGGGCAGGTTTCGCTTGCCGAGAAGTTGGCGCGGCTCGCTTCCACAGCGACGTCGTATCGTGCGATGTTTGTCAATAGCGGAACCGAAGCGAATGAGGGTGCGCTTAAGTTGGCGCGCAGATATCAGTTCGTCTCTGGACAACCGCAGAAAACGCGTGTCATAGGTCTGCCCAACGGTTTTCACGGTCGTACGATGGGGGCCCTGTCGGTCACGGCGAATGCGAAGTATCGGGAAGGTATGACTCCTTTGGTTCCAGGATTTGAGACTGCGACCTCGTACGAAGGCGTGATCGAAAGCATCGATGACACAGTGGCTGCGTGTATCGTCGAGGTTGTGCAGGGGGAGGCTGGAGTGCAGCCGGTCGCTATGGACTTTCTGCAGCGCCTTGCCCTGCGCCTACGGGAGGTAGGGGGGCTTCTGATCGTCGATGAAGTGCAAACGGGTGTAGGCCGAACGGGAACATTTTTTGGATACGAACAGTTCGGCATTGAACCGGACATCATCACCATGGCAAAAGGGCTTGGCAATGGCATTCCCACCGGAGCCATTCTCGCAAAGTCGGAGATCGCTTCCGCGTTCACGCCCGGTATGCATGGTTCGACATTCGGCGGCAACCCGTTTGCAATGGCCGTGGCGAATTACGTGGTCGACACGGTATCCGATCCGGCATTTTTAGCCCACGTTCGCCGCATGGGGGCAGAGATTCAACGTATTTTGCAAAATTCTTATGACAATGTCACGGGGCTTGGCTTGATGTGGGGCTTCGACGTGCCTGATGCACAAGCATGGCGGCAAGTAGCGATCGATAGCGGCTTACTGGTGACGGTTTGCGGGCCGAAACGGATTCGGATTGTGCCACCGCTCGTGATCGATGATGCACACCTGACGTTGTTTGAAGATGTGATTTCCAGTATCGCCAGGGTGGTTTGACACGATACAATGAGGCATGGCCAGCTGGCCATGCCTGTATGCACTTTCGTGCTTTTCATGCATTTGTTATACTATCGTTAACTCTTTCCCTGTGTCGTCAGTTGTAGTTAAGCTTGGCAGACGCTGTCTATCAGGCTTCCCGCGCCGGCCGCAGCACTTGATGGTGACTGGTATAGTAAACCATCGCCACTTCGTCGCAATGGTAGAATTTATTGCAGTAAATGCAGTCTTTCCACACTTTATGCGGCAAACTTTCTTTCCGCACGATATGGAAATCGAGCTTCTCGAAAAAGCCCGTTTGGTAAGTGAGCGACAGTACCTGTGCGATGCCCAAATGTTCCGCTTCCTGCAATAGTGCGGTAACCATCTGGCGTCCGACGCCGCGACCGTGCGCTTCCGGTGCGACGGCGAGCGAGCGGATTTCAGCGAGATCCGTCCACAGCACATGTAAGCCTGCAACACCGATAACTTTGCCGTCTTCGACGGCGACGGTGAAACACTGCAAATGTTCACACAGTGATTTTATGGTTCTTGGCAGCATAAGGCCGATATCTGCGAACTGCTGGATGAGTTGTTGCATCTCTTCTACATCCGTCGAGGTCGCTTTCCGGATCTCCATTTCCGGACCCTCCTCTCACATTGCATTTATTTTATAACACGGGATAGCATGATTATTCAAGAAACCGTATAATGTTTCACAACAGTTTTTTAAAAATTCCACGACGGCGCATTGACGAACAGAAAGAGATAGTGTCAAAATATTATGCTAAAAGGAGTGGCGCAAGTGGATTTCGACAAATTGTCCATGGACATTCGACGCGAACATGATGCCTGTGGCATTTTCTCGCAGATTGAGAAATCGGGACAACCTTCATACGAAACGGTTCGCAATGGACTTGACGCCCTTCGCGCCATGCGTCACCGCGCAGGTTACGTACAGGGTGAGGGGGATGGCTGCGGTCTACTGCTCGACATTCCGCGTGCGCTGTGGGCTTCGCGGCTGGAAGGTGCAGGGTTGAACCCACGTCTCGCTTACGAGGATGATTTCTTTGTCGGTCACTTTATGGTTGACGAAGCAACTGGCTCTGTAGAGGCAGTATTAGCCGAATTGGCCGCTCAGAACCTCGAAGTGCTAGTGCAAATCGAAGACGGTACAGACGAGACCGCACTGGGACCTATGGCGAAGGCTGTATGTCCGCGGTTTGTGCAGATTGCTGGGCGTTCAGGTACGCCCGATGACGCCCGTTTGCATGATGCATTCGCGGTTATCGATGAGCTACCTGGCACACACGTCGCATCTTTGTCGCATTCGCAGGTTGTATACAAAGTTATCGGTAACGACGAAACACTGTTCAAATTCTATCAAGACTTGCAAAACCCGCTTTTTCGTTCGGTGTTTGTGCTTGCACACACGCGTTACTCGACAAATACGACGACGTCGTTCCCGCGTGTGCAGCCATTCTCAAGCATTGGGCATAACGGTGAAATCAACACCATTTTACGCTTTTACACGGAGTCGAAGATGATCAACGTTCCCTTGCGGCCGGAGTTCAGCGACTCGCAGATGGTGGACCGGACGCTGTTGTCGCTCGTCTCGACTCGCGATTGGTCGTTGTTTGAAGCGGCGGAGCTCATCTTTCCGCCAATTGTGAATGAAATCAAACATATGTCAGACGAATTGTCGGACTTATATATGTATTTTCGGTCGCTTTGGGGGCCTTTTGCGCAAGGACCTGCCGGCGTCATCATGCGGCACGGCAATGCGGCTGTCTATAGCGTAGACGCGTTGGGACTGCGTCCTATGTGGTTGATTGAGACGGAGCGTGCATACTTTTTCGCCTCGGAGCAAGGTATCGTCCCACAATCGACTTGGGTCGCTGAGCCCAAGCCGCTCGCACCAGGCGAGAAAGTGGGCGTCAAGTGGACGGAAACCGGAGCAAAGTTGTATTCGTACGACGAGTTACAACAGGAAGTGCTGGCGGCTGCCAAGCGGCGTTTTGACTTCCGCGGTGAGCATCGCAATCTTCATTTTGCGGTTCCCTACGGCGTGAAGTCGGATGTGGCACATCCGAAGCGGGACGACCGTCCGCTCGACATTCGCATGTTAGCGTTCGGCTTCCGCGATGACGACATCAAGCTCATTGAGCAAGAGTTGCAAACCGGGGCAGAACCCATTAAATCCCTCGGTTTTGACAGCCCACTGGCGGCACTGTCGGAAGAGGCGACATTATTGTCCGACTTCCTACACGAAACGGTCGCGGTCGTCACCAACCCTGCTATCGATCGCGAACGCGAAATTGAACACTTTAGCACACGAGCCGTGCTTGGGAGACGTCCGTCGTTTGACGGCTTGTATCGGGAAGCGCCGAGAGTCGAGGTCCAGGCGCCCATTCTGCTTGAAGAGTTGCCGCAGGCCTATGGTGTCGAATATCAAGAGATTCAAAACCTGGCACACCGGTTCGGGACGGTATGCTACGAAGACGCTTTGGCCATGTTGCACACGAGTCCGAACGGCACTGTTGAAATTTTGATTCACCGCGAAGAAGGCGAGTCTGTATCGGCTGCGCTGGCCCGTTTTGAACTCGAGGCGTTAGAGGCCGTTCAGGCAGGTGCCAATGCGATTGTGCTCGACGACCGCCTCCAGTTTAAACGCGGACAACATATTGATCCTTTCCTCGTCACGGCAGCGGTCAATCGCGCGCTGTTACGGCCGGCGGCGAAGGAAAAGGGCGAGCACTTGCGGCGGCGTTGTAGCTTAATCCTGCGCAGCGGCGGCCTGCGCAACTTACATGACATCATGGTTGCGCTTGGACTCGGTGCAGACGCGGTTGTGCCGTATCTCATGTGGGAACTCGCCGCTTCTAAGGGCGATTTGCAAGCTGTAGAAAATTTGTATAAGGCGTTGACCAAAGGTGTTGAGAAAGTGATCTCGACGCTTGGCATCCATGAAGTACGTGGCTATGAACGGTTGTTTGGTGCCATTGGGCTGTCGGATCAAGTCAGCCAATATCTTGCCATTCCGAATTTCTGTGGGTCAGACAATGCCGGCCTGACGTTCGCGCGCATGGAAGCTTTGTCGGAACTGCGTCAAACCTGGTATGCGGCGGCGGATCGCAAGAGCGTTCGGCCAAACAAGCTGTTCCAACTGTATCCGCGCATCTGGAAATCTGCCGGGTCGGTTGCGGATGGCACGGTCCCTTACGAAGACTTTGTGGCGAAATTGGCCCAGTTTGAAGGGGATAATCCGTTGTCGATCCGCCATCTGCTAGGTTTCCGCGAGGATTTAGCACAGGTGGACGGCGAGGTCGATACGACGGTCGATGGCCATGCGTACCCAATTGTCATCAGCTCGATGTCGTTTGGATCGCAAAATGAAACGGCCTATCGAGCATACGCCGAAGCGGCCTACCGGATGAACATCGTCTGCCTGAACGGCGAGGGCGGTGAAATTAAAGACCTGCTTGACAAGTATCCGCGCAATCGCGGGCGCCAGATTGCGTCTGGGCGCTTTGGTGTCAATGCAGATCTCTGCAACGGTGCCTATGTTTTGGAGATCAAGATTGGCCAAGGAGCAAAGCCTGGAGAAGGCGGGCACTTGCCGGGATCCAAGGTCACGGTGCAGGTTGCGAATGCACGCAATGCAACACCAGGCGTCGATCTCATTTCGCCGTCGAACAACCACGATATCTACTCGATTGAGGATTTGGCTCAGGTCATTTACGAATTGAAGGAGATCAACCCACATGCGAAAGTTTCGGTCAAGGTGCCGGTAGTTCCAAATATCGGTACCATCGCGGTGGGCATCGCGAAGGCGGGGGCGGATGTCATCACGCTCTCCGGTTTCGACGGTGGCACGGGTGCCGCGAGATCGCACGCGATTCGGCACGTCGGCTTGCCGATGGAAATCGGCGTAAAGTTGGCGCATGAGGCTTTATGTGAAGCTGGATTGCGAGATGTCGTCGAAATTTGGGCAGACGGCGGCATCAAGTCAGGGCACGATGTGATGAAGGCCATTTTGCTCGGAGCTAACCGCGTCGGTTTTGGCACGATGGCCATGGTCGCCATTGGATGTACCGCTTGTCGCGCTTGTCACAAAGACACGTGCCACGTTGGCATTGCGACGCAGATGCACGATCTCGAAGAAGCGCACGCGAAGGGACTGAAGGCTTTTGAGCCGCGCGACTTCGATTCGGCAGTTGCGCAGTTGGTCACGTTCTTTACGGCCGTCGGCGAACACGTTGGCGAATTGACCCGCAAGCTCGGGGCAAGTCGGACGCAGGATCTCGTTGGGCGCAGTGACTTGCTCGTCCAGCTTCATCGCGACGCTCGCCTCGATACCTCCTGGTTGTTGCGCGTAAGCGAGGAGCATCTCGGAAAGGGCTGTGTCGTCAAGGCGCGTACCTTTGAAGAGGCGTATGGCGATGTGATACAGGATGTCGCGGCGATTGGGGCGGCGACCGGCACCGATGGTATTGTCGCGACTGTTGGTGCACAGGTAAAGGCGATTCGCGCGGTACCGCGCGCCTTGGGTACACGGGTGAGCGGAGAGAGCGTTCGGGCTGGCCAAGGCGGTGACGTCGGGCCGATTGTGCACGAAGGTGTCGCTGGCGCGGGATTTGCGGCCTACCATACGACTGGCATGACATCCGTCGCGCTCGGTGGAGCGCAGGACGGCGTGGCCAAAACAGCCTTCGGCGGCAAAGTCGTTGTCTTAAAAGGGCTGTGTGCCGATGGTGTTTGGCGCGGCGGTTCCGTCGGAAAAGGTTTGGCATACGGGGCTGCAAGCGGACTGTTTATCGTTCAGGGCAATGCGGATGCTCGCGCGGGAATCCGTTTGTCTGGGGCCGACATTGTGATTGGTGGCGAGCTTACGGAACCGGTACGGGACCATCACTCGCACATTGGCAACCGGGCGAACATCAAGGGTTTCGCCTTTGAATACATGACAGGTGGCCGTGCGGTGGTCCTCGGAGATCCAGGCCCATGGATCTGTTCTGGCATGACGGGGGGACGTGTGTACCTCCGGCACGATCCGGCAATGGGACTGACCGAAACGGCTCTGCGTCGGCGGATTGCGAAGGGAGCCAAGGTTGCCTTGCGCGTGCTTGATGCCGAAGGCAAGAATGACATCGTTGAATTGCTTGGCGCCTATCAGTTGGAGTTGCGGCGCTACGGCCAGCAAGAAACGGCTCGCAGTTTACAGCGCTTCATTGATAATCCAGCGTTGCACTTCTTGATGATTGAACCTGCTCATGAAATTACGGATCAGGACATCGCGACAGAATAACTTGCGCTGGTCCTTGTCCATAAAAGGCCACCCGGCTGGGTGGCCTTTTATAATGAGCGAATTGTAAATCTAAGCGTACAAGCGATTGATATATATACATTCGTGTGTATAATAATACAGAGACGCAATTTCGCTAGAACATGAGAGAGATGCGACAACGATATGGAGTGGGAAGGAGTTTTCGGCTGTGGCAGTGTGGGATATGAATGGCGCTGTAGGGCGCGGATCGTCTGCAGTTGTGCCCTTGGGCTCTAATTATCTGTCGGTCCGGCTGCAAAACGCATTATGGGCGTCACACCGGGTGATGGCCGGCAGAGATTTGCTCCATTTCAGCGATATTGGCGGTGAAGATCTTCGCAACTTGGTTCACCTTGCCGGACTCCTTAAAGAAGCGCAGAAAACGCATTTTACGCACACCCTGCTAGCTGGGAAGACACTCGGTATGATTTTCGATAAATCCTCGACTCGTACGCGGGTCTCGTTTGAAGTAGGTATGCTGCAACTGGGAGGGCATGCGTTGTTTTTGCCGGGAAGCCAATTGCAAACGGGGCGCGGCGAGCCGATTTCGGACACGGCGCAGGTCATGTCGCGCTATGTTGACGGCGTCATGATTCGTACTTATCGGCAAGCGGATGTCGAGGAATTTGCGGACTGTGCGACTGTGCCGGTCATCAATGGGCTCACGGACGAATTTCATCCGTGTCAGTTGCTGGCTGATGCGCTCACGATTCTGGAACATAAGGGGCGCCTTGAAGGAGTCACGGTCGCCTACGTCGGCGATGGCAACAACTTGGCAAACTCTTGGTTGCAACTCGCTCCAAAGCTCGGCATGAATATTCGCGTAGCGACGCCAGCGGGGTACGGGCCGTTGCAGGCGGTTGTTGAAGAAGCCAAGTTCCACGCGGTACAAAGCGGCACACAAGTATTGGTCACCACCGACCCAGAGCGGGCAGTTGCCGACGCAGATGTCATCTACACTGATACCTGGGTGTCGATGGGCGATGAGGCAGAAGCTGAAGAACGTTTAGAGCGGTTTGCAGGTTATCAAGTCAATGCAGATTTGTGTGCCTGTGCCAAAGCGGATTATGTCTTTATGCACTGCTTACCTGCCCATCGCGGAGAAGAAGTAGCACCGGAGATAATTGACGGCTCTCATTCCATCATTTTTGACCAGGCAGAAAACAGATTACATGCGCAAAAAGCCGTGCTAGCCGCGACCATGGCGGATGCAGGCGCGTTCGGGGAGGACTTGTAATGGCTGAAACACTCGTACTTGCATATTCCGGTGGTCTCGATACATCCGTATCCATTCCATGGATTCGCGATCACTATGGTTATGATGTCATCGCCATGTGCGTCGATGTTGGCGAGGGCAAAGATTTAGACGCGACACAGGCGAAAGCCATCCAAGTAGGAGCAGTGAAGTCGTATCGCATTGACGCCAAAGAGCGATTTGCAAAGGAATTTATCGCGCCAGCCTTAAAGGCGAATGCCCTTTACGAAGGCAAATATCCACTTGCATCTGCGTTATCACGCCCTCTCATCGCACAACTGCTGGTCGAGGTGGCGGCGCGCGAAGGAGCGGTTGCCGTCGCGCATGGTTGTACGGGAAAGGGCAACGACCAGGTCCGCTTCGAAGTATCTATCAACGCCCTCAACCCGCAATTAAAGGTCGTGGCGCCTGTGCGGGAATGGGGATTCACGCGGGACGACGAAATTCGTTACGCGGCACAGCACAATGTGCCGATTCCCGTCAATCTCGACAATCCCTTTAGCATTGATGCCAATCTGTGGGGTCGCGCGATTGAGTGTGGCGTCCTCGAAGATCCATGGCAGGCTGCGCCAGAGGGTGCGTTTGAGTGGACAGTCGCACCCGAGCAAGCACCGAATGAACCCGAGGAAATTGTGATTTCGTTTGCCGAAGGTGTGCCAATCGCGCTTAACGGTCAGCAGCTGCCGCTTGCCGAACTCATCCAGCAACTCAATCAAATCTGTGGAAAGCACGGCGTTGGCCGGATCGATCACGTGGAAAATCGATTGGTTGGCATCAAATCGCGTGAGGTTTACGAGTCTCCTGCGGGGCGCGTTCTCATCATGGCTCACCAAGAGCTGGAGCATCTAACCCTCACACGCGAGGTATTGCAGTATAAGATGGGGCTGGAACTTGAGTACAGCAAGCTCATCTATAACGGCCTTTGGTTCTCGCCACTCAAACAGGCTTTCGATGCCTTTATCGACGCGACGCAAAAGCATGTGACAGGGGACGTGCGCGTCAAATTGTATAAGGGTCAGGCTCAGGCGACGGGAAGACAGTCTCCATATTCACTCTATCGGCACGATCTCGCCACTTATGAAACTGGGGACAAATTTGACCACATGGCCGCTGTCGGTTTCATTTCGCTGTTCGGCCTGCCGACATCGGTGTACGCAGCGCTGCATCAGGCGGATGGCCCGTCCGTCGAGCTTGTCGATAGCTCCGTCTCGGTCCTCAGTAAAGATGAGGTGGAGACGACGGCATGAAGTTGTGGGGCGGTCGCTTCAGCGAAGATACCAATCAACTGGTTCTGCAATATACATCGTCTATCGGGTTTGATGTCAGGCTATTGCCATACGACATCCGGGGATCTATCGCTCACGCGCGCATGCTGGCCACCTCCGGCATCATCACGCCGGAGGAGAGTCGGAGTATCATAGACGGTCTGGAAGGCATTTTGCGGGATTACGAGGCGGGACAGATCGAGTTCCGCCTCGACGATGAGGACGTGCATATGAACGTCGAGCGCATCCTCACTGAGCGCATCGGCCAAGTGGCAGGCAAGCTCCACACGGCGCGTAGCCGTAACGATCAGGTTGCGCTGGACATGCATTTGTGGGCCCGTGATGCGGTCAAGGCGTTGATTGACGGCGTGCGCAAGTTACAGCAGGCGCTTGTGGAGGCTGCGGAAGCGCATCTCGATGTCATCGTGCCAGGTTTCACGCATTTGCAACGTGCGCAACCCATCTTGTTGGCACATCATTTCCTGGCGTACGTATGGATGCTGCTGCGCGACGAACGCCGCTTGCGTGGGGTTCTCGACGAGATCGATCAAATGCCACTTGGAGCAGCTGCACTCGCCGGAACGACATTTCCCATTTCGCGAGAGGCGGTCGCAGAGGAACTTGGCTTCTCCCGACTTTATGAAAACTCTCTGGACGCCGTATCCGATCGCGATTATTTACTCGGGCTCCTGTTTGCCTGTGCGACCATGATGACGCATCTGTCTCGCTTGTGCGAGGAACTCGTATTGTGGTCAAGCGAAGAGTTTGGTTGGATTGAGTTATCTGACGCCTACGCGACCGGTTCGAGCATTATGCCGCAAAAGAAAAACCCGGATGTTCCGGAATTGGTGCGTGGTAAAACGGGGCGCGTGTACGGGCACCTTATTGCGCTGTTCACGGTTCTGAAAGGCTTGCCCCTGGCATATAATAAGGATTTGCAAGAGGACAAAGAGGGCGTCTTTGACGCGGTTGACACGGTGCTCCCCGCATTGGAGTTGTTAGCCGGCTCGATTCAGACGATGCGGATCAAGCGAGATCGACTCGCTCGCGCGTTCGTCTCTGATTTTTCTAACGCGACCGATCTCGCCGACTACTTAGTGCGTCTCGGTTTGCCATTCCGCGAAGCGCATGCCGTGGTCGGTCAACTCGTGAGCGACGCCATTGGCAAGGGTACGAATTTGGCTGGGTTGGCACTTACGGACATGCAGGCGCGCTGTCCCCTGATCCAGGAAGATGTGTATGATGTGTTGCCAGAACGCGCCGTGATCGAGGCGAGAGCATCGCGCGGAGGCACGGCTCCTTCAGCGGTACGACTACAGTTGGCACTGATTAAAGAGCAGTGTGGCTTGTCTTGATGGGAGAATCGGCGACGGATCGAAAGGTTCCATCTTTCGACACGTTCGCCGATCTTTCACGTATGCACAGCTGTGCGGTATGATAGATAAAATCGTTGTGTAGCTTGAAATAGGGAGTGGAGAAACGTGCTGGTCGTACAGAAATATGGCGGCACATCGGTCGGGTCCACGGAACGGATTCGCGCCGTTGCGGATAGAATTGCGTCTACCGCGAGCGCGGGACATGCTGTGGTCGTCGTGGTGTCGGCGATGGGGCACAGCACCGATGCATTGGTCGACTTGGCGGCCGAGTTGGCCGACAGCCCAGATCTGCGTGAAATGGATCAATTGCTTGCCACAGGCGAGCAAGTGTCGGCAGCTTTGGTCGCCATGCGATTGTTGACGATGGGCATTCAGGCCAAGTCGCTCACAGGATGGCAAGCAGGGATTACGACGGAACCGGTACATGGCAACGCGCGTGTCTCGCAGATCGATACAAGGGCCTTGCAAAACTTGATTGCGAACGGAATTGTGCCCATTGTGACTGGATTTCAGGGAATCGCCGACGGTGAGGTGACGACGCTTGGCCGCGGTGGATCGGATACGTCGGCAGTGGCCTTAGCTGCGGCCCTCGGTGCGGACGTTTGTGAGATTTATACGGATGTCGATGGCGTTTACACGACGGACCCGCGCGTCGTACCCAATGCGAAGAAGTTGGATGACATTTCATATGATGAAATGCTAGAGTTGGCCAACCTCGGTGCCCAGGTTTTGCATCCACGCGCGGTAGAAAACGCCAAACATTTTGCGGTGCAGTTGGTCGTGCGCTCTAGTTTCACGGAAGGGGACGGAACGAACGTCGTGGCGATGACAGAGAATCGGATGGAAGGCCGGCGCGTAGTGACCGGCATTGCGTTTGAACGGCATGTTGCAAGGTTGGCAGTTGTTGGGGTGCCGCTTGAGGAGCACGCATTGGCGGCGATTTTCTCGTCTTTGGCGGAAAATGGCGTGAATGTCGACGTGATCGTCCAGAGCGTCGTCGACGAAGTTGCGGTTGATGTGTCTTTTACGGTGAATGAGTCCGATCTTGGTCGCGCCGTAGAAGTTGTTTCGTCATTGCAGCCAAGCTTGCGGTTTCGCAAAATTGAACGAGAGGCCCCGCTTGCCAAAGTGTCCATCGTCGGTGCGGGCATGATTAGCAATCCGGGCGTGGCCGCGCAGATGTTTGTTGCGCTTCGCGACGCACAGGTGCCGATTCACATGGTGAGCACATCGGAGATCAAGGTTTCGTGTGTCATCCCTGCAGATTTAGTCGAAAAGGCAGTACAGGCGTTGCACAAGACCTTTGTCGAAGCAGATATGGTGACGCCGTTGACCAATCTATAACGCAAAACCAAAAGCGGTTTCGCAACCACATCAGCCATCTTTGGAACTTGTCGGGGATGGCTGATGTTTTTTTCATGAGCGCTTGTGTTGACTCGATATCATCCGGGTGGAGAGGGTTATCGCTCGTGCTGTGGGATGGTCAAATGACCGAGCGAATGGAGCCTGTTCGTTCAGTTCAATAAACAATTGATTAAGACTATTTTTTTACGATTGGTCATATAGAGTCGACGTGCTTGAATACTTATCATAGACATAACATAAGTTGGTCCGACGAACAAATACATGTGCAGCTTGTTTGGAAAGTAAACGATTACAAGGTTGCCAAGGGGAATGGAACGAAACCGCGTACCTGAATCGAGAGCAGGAATTGGGGGAATGGTTCCATGCAGCAAGTAAATGATCGCCTTGCACATCGTATAGGAAAGTGTGTCATTCGACTCGTCGATGGATCTGGGGTTGCTGTCGCGGATCAAGAGGTGCGGATTCGGCAGATCAATCACAGTTTTTTGTTTGGTGCCGGGATATTTGATGTTGTTCCTTTTGTCAATCAAAGCGTTCCGCAAGAGAAGCTTACGTTTTTAGAAGAGGAAATCAGTAGATTTTTAGAGGTATTCAATTTTGCCACGCTACCGTTTTATTGGGGACGCTTTGAGCCGGAACAAGGTAAGCCGCAGACAGAGGCGTTAAGCCGGGCAGCCGAATGGCTACAGCAAAAAGGCGTGATCGTCAAAGGACATCCTCTTTGTTGGCATACGGTTACGGCACCATGGCTTTTGGACATGAGTAACGAACAAATCTTGCGTGCCCAACTCTCCAGAATTGAGAGAGAGGTTTCAAATTTCGAAGGCGTCATCGACATGTGGGACGTGATCAATGAAGTTGTGATTATGCCGATCTTTGATAAGTATGACAATGGGATCACCCGGATTTGTAAGGAACTTGGACGCATTGAACTGATTAAACAGGTCTTTGCAGTGGCCAAGGCGGCTAATCCCGGCGCCACATTACTATTAAATGATTTTAATACGACGACGAATTACGAGATTTTGATTGATGGGTGCCTCCATGCAGGGGTTCCGATTGACGCGATTGGAATCCAGTCACATCAACACCAAGGTTATTGGGGGCGAGAGAAGGTCGAAGAAGTTTTGGAGCGGTTTTCTCACTTCGGGGTTCCTATTCATTTCACAGAGAACACGTTGACATCCGGCCATTTGATGCCGCCTGAAATTGAAGATCTGAATGATTATCAGATTGCGGAATGGCCGTCGACACCCGAGTACGAGGAACGTCAGGCGCGAGAAGTTGAAGAAATGTATACGATTTTATTTGAACATCCGCAAGTGCAAGCCATTACGTCTTGGTCGTTTAGTGACCACGGGGCTTGGCTAGGAGCGCCAGCAGGATTGATCCGAAAGGACAATGGTCCAAAACCGTCCTATGACGTGCTTAAGCGCTTGATTACAAAGGACTGGCACACAGAATGCGTGATGAAGACGGACGGAAATGGAGTGGCGCTTGTCGAAGGGTTTCTCGGAGACTATGAACTCGTTTGTCAAGACAAGGTGTCCCGCTTCCGTTTGACAGGCAATGATGGTCAGCTCGACTTGGTTATGTAAATCGCATGTCGTCGCCTATTGGGGAAACAGCATAGGTTTTGCAAGCCGACTTGACTATCTATCTTGCATTTAAGGGAAAGCGTATACATGGGACTTGGTTCATGGGATGCGCTTTGAGGAGGTGAGCCACATCAAGCTGTTGAGCGGTCGCTTTCTTGTACCGCTGAACGCTTCCTGTCATAAAGTTCCCGCTTCTCGCTCATCGTTGGATAGCCGCGAGAGACGGAGCGCTTCATCGGTTTCAATGATTTGGGAGGGATTGTGATGACGCTTACCTGGAAGAAAGGTGTTTCTGCAATTCTTACACTTGGGTGTATCGGCGCACTTGCTGGTTGTTCGTCACAACAGACGGCAGCAGCTTCGGTGGCACCGGTGAAGGCTGCATCGACAACCGTGAGCCAAGGGCAACCATTGACGATTGTACCAACTCCATCGGGAACGTTTGCGGACAATTTTAATCCGTTTGCGGTCACCAGTGACTATGGTACCTTTGGATTCATCTATGAAACGCTGTTCTACTATGATACCCAGACCGGGAAGATGTGGAGTGTACTGGGGGATTCCTACAAATGGAGCAACGGAAATAAGACCCTAACCGTCTCGCTCAACCCGAAGGCCAAATGGACAGATGGACAGGCATTTACGTCACAGGATGTAGTTTTCACCTTTGACTTATTGAAGAAGTACTCTTCTGCAGACACCAACGGCGTGTGGACGCAGCTTGCAAGTGTTGCTGCGAAGGGTAGAGATACCGTGGTCTTCACATTTAAACACCCTAATATTCCGTTTGGTCTCGAATATGTCTTAGGGACGTACATTGTGCCGGAACACATTTGGTCCAAGATTACCGATCCGACGAAAGTAACGGTCACGAAGCCGATTGGCACGGGTCCCTACGTTCTCGATACATTTTCTCCACAAGACTACAAGCTGAAGGCGAACGCCAATTACTACCGAGGTAAACCACCAGTTCCTGAGCTCAATTTCCCATCTTTCAACTCTAATGAAAGTGCGAACCTGGCTATGATTCAAGGCCAAATCGATTGGACCGCCGTGTTCATGCCCGGTATCCAGCAGGCCTACGCCGCAAAAAGTCCGAACAACCATTACTGGTTCCCGCTTGGCGTCACCCTCAATTTGTCAGTTGATTTGAAAAACCCCCTTTTGAGCCAGACCGTCGTTCGGCAAGCCATGAGTATGGCTATCAATCGTAATGTTCTTGCAACCAAAGGCGAATATGGCTATGACAAGCCGGCGGAGCCTGATGCCGTTCCCTATAACATGAGCTCTTGGCAAGATCCAAACTTGCCGGCACAGGACAAATCGTTTACGTATAATCCCGCTGGAGCTGTCGCCTTGTTGAAGAAGGCTGGCTATAAGAAGAACGCTCAAGGCATTTTTGTATCTCCGAGTGGGAAACCGCTCAGCTTTACCCTTATTGTTGTATCCGGGTGGTCCGACGAAGACACGGACGCTGCGCTCATCGCAAACCAGTTAAAGCAGGTCGGTATCCAGGTCAACGTGCACGAGGTCACGGACAGTGCCTACCAAACGCAACTTTCGTCCCATCAATTCCAATTGGCCATCAATGCAGCTTATGGTGGTCCAAATCCATATTATGTGTACCAGGAAAATTATGATCCGCATGGAGACGCCGATTGGATGCAGTTTGACAACCCGGGCGTAAATCAGGCTTTGGAAGATTTCGCTCAGACGACCAACACGGATCGTCAGAAACAGGACATCTATAAGGTGGAGAAAATCGTCGCCGAACAATTGCCGACCATTCCACTGATGTATGGCGCAACATGGTATGAATACAACACAAGTAAGTACACGAATTGGCCATCAGCCAGTAACGCGTATATCTCTCCATCAATCTGGAATTATGAGGGTGCTGCGATCACGGTCATGCACCTGCACCCAGTACATTGAGCCATTTATGGTATAAGCAGGCCCAAGACGCGGCCTGCTTTTTCATCCAGCGTGCCCATGTTGGATCCGATCGGTCCACAGTAGTCTGTATTGTGCGAAAGTGAGCGCATGTGTTATTCTTGTTTCATCGTTGTATTGAGAGTACAGATAGACACGGACGTCGCATGACTGGCGGATTGTGGGACTGACCACAGGGGAGTGCGATGTATACAGTTGCCGGCCGCCTGGGCACTTTTGACGCGTTCTGCGTAAAAGTCTCAGCGGCCGTTGCTGTACATGCCGGAGTGGTAAGGAGAATTCGAATGACGACGAAAATTCTTGTAACAGATGACATTTCAAGCGCTGGTATTGATGTGTTGTCGACCTTGCCTGATGCCACTGTCGATGTCCAGACGGGACTTTCTCCATCTGAGTTGCTCGTTGCGATTGCAGACGCGGACGCACTCGTCGTCCGTTCGCAGACGACTGTCACAGAGCAGGTGATTGCTGCTGCGAAGCGGCTGAAGGTAATTGGCAGAGCTGGTGTCGGTGTCGACAATATCGATCTCGAGGCTGCCACGCGCCGCGGCATTCTCGTCATCAATGCGCCGGACGGCAACACAATTGCCGCCGCCGAACACACCTTCGCCATGATGATCAGCCTTGCACGGCACATTCCGGCGGCCAACCGGGACTTGCTCGCGGGCAACTGGAATCGCAAGAAGTGGGTTGGCGTTGAACTTCGCGGAAAGACTCTCGCCATTCTTGGAATGGGTCGCATTGGCACGGAAGTGGCAAAGCGCGCGAAGGTCTTTGGTATGACGGTGCTAGGATACGATCCGTTTTTGACAGAAGATCGGGCACAGAGCCTCGGGGTACAAAAATCAGATCTCGATTCCGCCATTCGAGCAGCCGATTTTATCACAGTCCACACACCGCTAACAAAAGAGACGCACCACATGATCGACGCAGGGAAGATCGCGATGATGAAAGAAGGGGTGCGGATTATCAACTGTGCCCGGGGCGGCATCATCGATGAGCGTGCTTTAGCGGATGCTTTGCGGCTCGGTAAGGTAGCAGGTGCGGCCATCGACGTGTTTGAGAGTGAACCGCTCGCTTTAGATCATCCGTTGCGTCAATGTGAGAATGTCATCCTAACGCCACATCTTGGCGCCTCGACCGTTGAGGCACAGGAAAACGTAGCTATTCAAGTGGCGGAGGAAATTGTCCAGGTTCTTCGCGATGACACTTTCGAACATGCGGTCAATCTTCCGAGTCTAAGCCCGCGCCAGAAAGAGCGCTTGGCGCCATATTTGGCCCTTGCGGAGCAACTCGGATTGTTTGCCGCGCAGCTTGCACAAGGAGCGCCATCGCAGATGACAGTCACTTACGCAGGCGATGCGGCTGATCCAGATGGGGGATATTTGACGCGCACGGTACTTAAGGGCTTTTTCGGATTCCAATACAGCGGTGAAGTGAACTACGTCAACGCTTTGCGCTACGCTGAGGATGCCGGCTTGCGCGTGCAGGAAGTACGTGAGTCGCGTGGGCGTGTGTATACGAATGAGATCTCCATTTCATTTGCCACCGACGCAGGTAGCCACCGTGTCTCGGGCACCCTGTACAGCGAATCTGGGCCGCGCATTGTCGAGCTTGACGGCTATCCCATCGACATGCCAATTGAGGGTATCTTGGTCTACACGCGGCATGAAGATAAGCCTGGTATGATCGGGCGCATTGGGACTTTGCTCGGCGATGCACAAATCAATATTGCCGGTATGCAGGTGGGGCGCCGAGAAACAGGCGGTGAGGCGGTTATGTTGCTCACGGTGGACAAGAGCGTGCCAAACAACGTGATCGACGAAATTGCTTCCCATGATGGAATCCGCATGGTGCGTGCGATTGAACTGTAAGTCCAATGGCGGTCGATAGACCGGTCGTATCGTGTGGTAAGAACGACAGATAGAGGAGTGGAGTTCGTGAAACGAGCGGACAACTTTAACGCAGGGCCAGCGGCCTTACCGTTGCCGGTACTCGAGCGCATTCAAGATGAGCTCCCCAATTACGGTGGAACGGGCATGAGCGTCATGGAATTCAGCCATCGTAGTGCGGAGTATGAAGCAATTCACAACGATGCCCAAACACGTCTGCGCCGACTTCTTGGCATCCCTGATGGCTATCAGGTGTTGTTTTTACAAGGCGGCGCGAGCTTGCAATTCGCAATGTTGCCGATGAATTTCCTAAAACCGGGTGAGAAGGCACTATACGTGTTGACTGGATCGTGGTCGCAGAAGGCGGCAGATGAAGCCGGTCGCTACGGCGAGTTGCTGATTGACGATTGGGCCAAACAGGGGGGGTATCGGGACATTCCTGCCTCCATCGCAGGAGATGACCCGTCCTTGCGGTATGTTCATATTACGTCGAACAATACCATTTACGGGACGCAGTGGCGAGCGTTGCCGAAGACGACGGCGCCTCTTGTTGCGGACATGTCGAGTGACATCTTGTCGCGGCCTGTCCAGGTTGAAGATTTTGCGCTGATTTACGCAGGTGCTCAGAAAAACATCGGACCGTCCGGCGTTACCGTCGTGATCGTTCGTGATGATTTTCTAGAAACAGCAAACAGCGATGTTCCGACCGTTCTGAAATACAGCACTCATGCGCAAGCGAATTCGCTTTATAACACGCCGCCGACCTTCGCGATTTACGTCATGGCGTGCGTTTTGCAGTGGGTGGAAGAGACCGGTGGGTTGGCCGGTATCGTCGAACGCAACCAGAAAAAGGCGGCTGCTGTGTATGACGTGATCGATACACATCCAAATCTGTACCTCGGACATGCGGAAAAGCGCGCTCGTTCTGAAATGAACGTCACGTTCCGTCTCCCAAGCGACGAGTTGACGAAGTCGTTCTTGGCGGAAGCTACAGAGCGCGGTTTTGTAGGCGTCAAGGGTTACCGCACCGTGGGCGGTGTGCGCGTCTCGCTCTACAATGCGGTACCTGTTGAAGCCGCTCTGCGGTTCGCTGAGTTTATGCAAGATTTTGCGCGCCGCAATGGCTGATGGAGGTTTTGGATGTATACGACGGTTTTGTTCGATATCGATGGCGTCATGTTAAGCGAGGAACGGTATTTTGATGCTTCTGCACTCACGGTGCACGAATTGTTGACCAGTCCATCATTCCTTGGCTTGCGTTCGATCTCGCCGGCGTTTTCTCAGGCGCCGGATGACAGCGTGATCGGCCAGATTCGCAAGGATGTCTTTCAGCGCGATCAGGTACTCGAGCGCCTCAAAAACGTTGGTGTGAACGCAAACTGGGACATGGTTTATTTTGTCTTCGTCGCTGAATTGGACGCACTCCTGCGACAGAGTGTCAATGATCGCGAGTTTGGCATGCGCATAGCGAGCGCGTTGACTGGCGGATGGACTGTCGAAGCGTTGCAGGCAATCGGCGACGCTGCACGGGCAAATGGAATTGAGCATATGGTCCGTTGGGACGCATATGACACTTTGTATGCTGGGTGCCACTCGCGGGCTGAGCTCATGGATGCGGCGGCCAAAGCTCTTTCCCAGCACTGTTCCAGTGGCGACCCGCACGACCTCTGGAACATCGGACAAGCCACTTTTCAGGAGTGGTACTTGGGGGATGGCTACACGGGCAAAACGACAGGTAAACAAGGTTTTCTCACGAGCGAGTACGCCATCGTCCCCCCGGACGCATTTTCGGAATTGCTTGCTGAATTGAAGCAGAAGGGTGTCGCGATGGGCGTTGCCACAGGACGGCCGCGTATCGAAACTCATGTACCACTCACACACTTCGGGTGGCTGCAGCATTTCGATGTCGCGCACGTTACCACCGCTTCTGATGTCGTTGAAGCGGAGGAGCAATGTCCTTCGGCGCGGCCACTGTCGAAACCTCATCCATTCTCTTATCTGCGTTCGTTGACGGGCGATCACGATGTGGAAAGCTTGCTGGCTTGCGAATTGCCTTTATTCGATATTAAAGACAAGGTACTCATTGTAGGCGATTCGATTGCGGATGGACTTGCCGCACAACGCCTTGGTGCTTCGTTTGCAGCGGTCTTGACAGGGCTTGAAGGAGAAGGGGCACGTCCGAAGTTTGAGCGGCTGGGTGCGGATTATATCTTCCAAAACGTGTTGGGTATTAAGTCGTTGTTTTAAGTCTTGCGAATCCTAAAGATCCGTGTTAATATATCAACTGTCGCGCGATACGCGAGGACAGTTGTGGAGAGATGTCCGAGTTGGCCGAAGGAGCACGATTGGAAATCGTGTAGGCGGGTAAAACCGTCTCGTGGGTTCGAATCCCACTCTCTCCGCCAAAGTTTATGGTTCGGCCAGTGTCTTCACTGGCCGAACCACTCTGTGTAGAGGATGGCGGCGTAGCTCAGTTGGTCAGAGCACACGGTTCATACCCGTGGTGTCGGGGGTTCAAATCCCTCCGCCGCTACCAAACCCAAATAGATGATGCCACCTTGGCTCAGGGGTAGAGCGGCTCACTCGTAATGAGCAGGTCGTCGGTTCGAATCCGACAGGTGGCTCCAGAATAAGGATGTCGCTTTTGGGCGGTTGACCGATGGGTCAGCTGCCCATTTGCATTTTGCAGGAGAAATGAGATCAAAAATATTATGGATAATCCATCTTTGCCTTTATGAATCTTGATTTCTCGAGGCATTCTTGGTTGGCAGGTGGCAGTCCCACGGAAGTGGCTAGTTTTCTTTCGCGCTCGATAGATGTTTCAGACGGTATGCTTGTGCGGCAGCGCACACTTTGATTTGGGCGAAACGAATATACTACGTCTGAACAGGAGGCGTAAACGACGATGGCAGACTTACAATTTTCTACACATTTAAAATGGCGTGGTACGGGAAGAGACGGTGAAGGAGTAGTAACCCTGGCCGAAGATGGTGTTGTCTATTCTGCCCCGGCATCAATGGGGGGAAAGGGCGTTGGAACAAGCCCAGAGGAGCTCCTCATCGCAGCCGTTGCAAGCTGCTATAGTGGAACGCTGTTTCGTCTGTTGAAAAAGGCTGGCCTACCAGTCGAACAGCTAGAAATTACGGCCAAAGGGGAAGTAACCGATTATCCCACGCAGGCCAAGTTTTCGCGATTGCGTGTCTCGCCTGTGATTCTTGGTGCGGATCGGTCTAGATTCGAAGAGTACGCACGCGTCGCGACGCAAGCACGAGATCATTGCTTCATTGGAAAGGCGATTGCGGGGAATGTTTCGTACGACGTCGGGAAAGTGGATGTCAAGTAAAGGCTTCCCGTGGACTTTCGGAGGTCAGTGGTTGTAGCGATGCTTTTACCGTGTTTTTTCGACTGCGATTCATAGACAGGTGGTAGGGCGTTGCTGAATCGAGTAAGGAAGAGGAGATATAGCTTGAAAGTTCGGGAGCATTTTCTACTCGGCACAGAGCACGCGACAGTCTCTGTGACCGCAAAAGCGGATTGCAATCGACAAACGCTGTTTCACCGCGCAATCGAAATGATTTTGGCTAGATATCAAGAAGAGTTTGGTTTGGCAGCCCATCGCGTTTTGGTAGAGTCACTTCAATCCTCAGCGCGCCAGGAGATCAACTGGAGACTTCGTCCGGAAGATTCATGCTGGAACCGTATGAACGAGTGAGGGTGAAGTACCCGTGCTAGGGGTGTCCGAACGGAAGGTGTTCACATCGAAGATTGGCGAGATGATGGGGGAAGCCATGATCTCGCCAACGCTTATTCAGCCATTTGTGGTAGATTAATCAGTGTGAATGTTCAGATATGAATCGCATGAATCACAAGTCCCGACTCACAAAACGCTGGTAAAGTTCGGACTTTCGTTCCAACCCAGCATTCCTAACCGGGAAACTCTTGAACTGCAGACTGAATTACAAAGTTATACATTCAATTGTGTGGCAAATGCAACGCTTCCGAAAAGGCGTCACGAAGGTTAAATAAGGGCGCCGAAACGCTCTATTCAATGCGATAATCGACACCATCCTCATCGTTCAGGTAGTCGACGTATAAATCTCGTCCGTCAAAATACCAAGCATCGTCGTCGCGCACAAAATATAATCTGCCGTTATGCTGCTCAATTGCCACGACGTTCTCTGGCCGTTCAACTGACAAGCCGAGGGAGAAGCCAGGTTGAATGGTTGAATGTCCACCATATCGAACTTTAAAGCGTACTCCGTCTCCTTCCTTGACGTTCAATACAGATTCCATCCATTTCGCCGCTTGCGGATCGATCACGATTTTCATCCACATCGCCTCCCTTAAAACTTCTTTCATTATAGGTGATCTTGTCCGACTTTACGTGAATAGTTCGGACTTGTGGTTTTAGGTTACGCAAACTAGTTCATTCGGCTGTGTTCCGCGGAAAAATGATTAGTCTTTGTGGGCATGTCTGAATGATATGTTTGTGTCTGCTGGTTTTGCGCGGACATCCTGAAAATAAGGGCGTGAAGGGAACCTAAACAAGCGCCTTAGGGGGCGAGAAGCATGGTGAAACTGTTGCGTGAAAACGTGTTTGTCAGAGGGATTCTCACTGCCCTACGAATTTGGATTGGTGTTGAATGGATCCATGCATCGCTTACGAAAATTGGCTCTTCAGTCTGGACGGGGAGTCAGGCTGGAATTGCGGTGGAAGGATTTCTTAGGAGTGCCGTTGCTCAAAGTACTGGGACACATCCGAACGTTCAAGCGTGGTACGCCTCATTTATCAAGCAGTTTGCTTTGCCGCATGCAAGGTTGTTTTCATACGCTGTAAGTTTTGGGGAACTGTTAGTTGGCATCGCCTGTATTTTGTCAAGCAAAAATCCCCGAAAAAATCGTGTGTTTTTCCCCATCCATGCGACGGGGATTTTTAACGCTGTTTCATCAACGCATGCTTCATGCGATAGCTTTCTCCCTCGAACACCAGTAGGTGTCCATGGTGCGCCAGGCGGTCAATCATGGCTGCGGCCATCTGGTCATCTGTGAATACGGAACCCCACTTTGAAAATTCGAGGTTCGTTGTAATCACTAGGCTACGGCTTTCGTAACTGTCCGCAACCACGCGGAACAGCAACTGCGATCCCTCACGATCCACCGGTACGTAGCCCCATTCGTCCAGGATCAACAAGTCAGCAC
>NZ_FNOJ01000012.1 GCF_900107035.1 Alicyclobacillus hesperidum
GAGCGTTTTGCAGATTTATAAGGCCTTGTAGGACAAGGGGTGTGAAGACATGAAAAAGGACTTCACCCCAACCTTCGAGAAGATTTCAAGTGACCAAACCCGAATCTTCGAGGAGGGAAGTCCCACTTGTATCTTCTCCAGCCATCGCTATTTTCCTTTGAAGACTGGCTAGAAATTGAGTCCAGTGACCGATTACCGCTATTTTTCGGTGTATTGAACTTGCAGCCTTATACTTCGAAGTTGAGGAAACAGTCACCCCAAGGTGCGAAGCCCATTAACCGTGAAGCCATTCTACGCGCACTTTTGGCTGCTCCACTTGAGGGGATTTCAACGTTCACAAGGCTTCATGAACGGTTAGCGAGAGACATTCGGTTTCGTTACCAGTGCGGTTTCAGAATAGACGAAGCCGCCCCGTCGGTCTCCACCCTGAGTCGCGTGTTTGCGGCCATCGTAGAGATGAATCTCGCAGAGAAGCTCTTCATTGACCTGGTCAGTCAATGCAAAGAAGCGAACATCATTGACGGACGCCATTTGGCTGTGGACAGTGCCGGTGTGAAGTCGTACGAGAAAAAGCAACCCAAGTCCAGGAGCCAACAAACCGGCAATGCCAACTGGGGTGCAAAATACGATACCTTCGGTAACAAACTCGCTTGGTTCGGGTACAAAATCCACCTGGCTGTCGATACCGCGAGTGAGCTGCCGGTCGCTTTAGAGGTCACACCTTCAAACGTCTACGACGGGGAGATGGCCGCGCCATTGCTGGAACACGTCGTGAAGGCGCACGGTTGGAAAGTCGATTTCGTCATGATGGATGCTGGGTATGACCAAGTGAAAAACTACGAAGCTGTTCGTGATTATGGTGCACAGGCGATTATTGCAATGAACAAGCGCGGCGAAAAGGAACCACCGGAAGGCATGGCATCGGACGGGACACCGCGTTGCACAATGGGATACGACATGGTGTATTGGGGTGCTGACGGTGATCGACTGAAGTTCCGCTGCCCTCACGCGGTTGGGAAAGTGGACTGCCCGCTTGGTACAGCGGCTTGTTCACAGTCCAACTATGGCATGGTAGTCAAAAAGCGGATTACGGACGATGTACGGCGTTACTGCGCTCCTCATCGGGGCACGCAAAACTGGAAGCTGCTGTACAACGAGCGCACTGCAGTCGAGCGTTGCAACGCAAGGCTCAAAACCCACTTGACGGCGAATGATGTCCATGTGAGAGGGATCCAAAAAGTAAAGACGCACATGGTTCTCAATGCAATTGTAATGCTCGCGTCCGCGCTTGCCGTGAACGGAATCAAAGGACAACAGAAGACCGCGTAAAAAACGCACCATGAGATAACTTGTGGAATTTACACAGAAATGACCGACCGATATCCACTATATGTAAGGCGCTTTAGCTGTACTGCGATGCTGATTCTTTTTTCACTTCAACCAAAAACGCCATTCTGCAAAACGCTCGGAAGCAACTGTTCGTCCGCACCTAAGGCGTAAATGCCATAACTTTCGCCGAGATCGGCATTTAAATCGACCGTAAGCAAAGCTCCTTCCCTCGCTTTCTTTTCACGCCTCGATCAAGGCCGCAGCATGCGCGCGTATTTGTCCCAGCCAGGCGCGCAGCATGCGACGGTGACGGCGATAGAGTGTGATGGCGTCGCCAAACGAAATCTGGCTAAACCGCAGTTGCGCACCTGGCCGAACTTGCGCTAAACGGTCGAGATCGACACTGATGACGGTCGCAATTTTGGGGTAGCCGCCTACGGTTTGGCACTCTCGCAATAAGACGATGGGCTCCCCAGAAGAGGGCACCTGCACCGCTCCCGGCAACACGGGTTCGGACGTCATCTCGCCGGCAGGCACTGCGATGGTTTGTCCAAGCAAGCGCACGCCCATGCGATCAGACTTAGCATCCACGCGAAAGGGCGCACTCCAGAAGGTCTCTTTGGCCGCAGACGAAAACGCGCTTGCCTGCTCGCCGGCAACCGCACGCAGCCAAACGGGATCGTCCCCATCCTGCTCCTGCGCCCAGGCTCCCGCGAACCATTTCGCGACATAGGCATCCGTAGTCACCGCTCGCCAGGGACCATCTGGCCGATTGCGAGCGACAGGCCGATAGACAAGCCGGTCGCACGCCGAAAGCGGCTTGCCGATGCCATAGCGGGCTAGCGTACTGCGGCTGCCTAGTATCTTCTCTGTCTGCCAGCCACCGTTTACCGCCAGATACGCGCGGTAACCGCGTGCAGCCGCGCCTATGCGCAACCTGCTGCCCGAACACAGCCAAATCGGCCGCGCGGTCGGCAAAGGCGTGCCATCTGCGGCAAACAGCGCAAACGCTCCGCCGCATACCGCAACGACGGCACTCTCCGGGAAATCGATCTCCGGTCCCACTGCTGTGCATTCGATCACGGCCGCATCCGGCGCGTTGCCCACTAATGCGTTTGCCAACGCGGCAGACGTCGCGTCGAGCGCACCGCCCAGGGGTACGCCATAGCGCATGAAACCAACGCGACCTTCGTCTTGTACCGTGGTATACAGCCCTGGCTGTGCCACGCTTGCCTCAGCCAGCGGCCGCTCCTCATGTGTACGCCCGACGGATCCCATCGTATTCCTCCTCGTCGATGGCCCGAAACGTCACGCGCATGCCCGGCTCCAACCATGTCGGCGGCCAGCGCGCCGGATTGAACAAGGGCACTGGCGTGCGGCCGATAATTTGCCATCCCCCAGGCGTCGCAAACGAGTAGATGCCCGTCTGCCTCCCGGCAATGCCGACGGATCCCGCTTCGACCCGTGCTCGCGGCGTCGGCTTGCGCGGGGCGGCAATGCGTGGATCAAGCCCTGTCAAATATGGAAACCCTGGCGCAAAGCCAATCATCGCCACGTCGTACGATCCCGCCGTGTGCAGACGAACGACTTCGTCGGGTGCAAGCTTGGCATGGCGCGCGACTTCCTCCAAATCCGGGCCGAACGATCCGCCATAGCACACGGGGATGGTGATGGCATCTGGCCTTTCTACGTTTGTACTGGCTGCGGTGGCGCCCTCCAGCGCGGCGTCCACACGGGCGCGTAATGTATCGGGCGAGATTTCATCTGGATCGAAATAAATGGCGAGCGATCGGTAGGCGAGCACGCAATCGCGCACACCGGGCACCTGTGCAAGATGCTTTCGCAAGATCTGGTCTATGGTCAACAAGACTGCCGCAGCCTGGATGGATGCATTTGAAAAGGACTCTGGCAGGCGAAGCAGCAAGGCGGTATCTCCCATCCACGAGCGCTCGATGCTCCATGTTTCTGTCACCGGCGGCACGCCCCTGTCTCCATCGTTTACACTCATTCTAGCGAATTCAAATCGCAGAAGGGTGGAGAACGATGTCGCAGATGCAAAGAAACATCGCCAATGGCGGCACAGTGGATGGCGGCTCACCGCGCGTGACAGTGCTGATTCCGGCGTATAACCGGGCGGATTTGTTGCCGACGGCAGTGACAAGTGTTCAAGCGCAGACAGAAGGGCGCTGGCGATGCATCGTGATCGACGACGGGTCGACGGACGATACACGCGCCGTGGCAACACGCTTTGCCCAGAGGGACGAGCGGATAGAGGTTTTGGCGCTGTCGGAAAACCGAGGACTTGGAAACGCCTTACAAGCAGGCTTAGAACGTGTGAAGACGCCCTATTTTGTCATTCTCGACAGCGATGATTGGTTTTCTCCAGACGCCATTTCCCGCTGCCTAAACAAGATGGAACAAGCAGACGATGACGTCTCACTCGTCTGTGCAGATGGTGTGTATTGGGTTCAGGCGGAAGACGGCAGCCTACACCGGGATCGCGTGCAAAAGGGGCGCGCGTTTGCGGATAAGTACGAGTTTTTCTGTTATGGGCCGAATCTCGTACCGCGCTTTTTGCGCACCGAGGCTGTGCGCGCCGTAGGCGGCTTTGAGAACGATCCCGCGGGCCATGGCCGCTACCTGGAAGATAAACTGCTGTTGCTCAAACTGATTGCCCATGGTCGGTTCGCGTATGTCGAGCAGGAGTTGTACAACATCCGCCAGCACGCCCATAACATGACGCACCCAAGTGATCGCGCGCGGTTTCAGGCCATTAAGCGCCAAATGTATGAGCGCATGATGCGCGAATGGGGAGACGAATACGAGATTGAATGGGAGGAACATCCGGAGGGTTGGTTGGATGTCAAAACGTTGCACCCGCGTCGCAGATCGTAAGCGACCGTGGGAGCGGATCAACTGTGCCGCTCCCAGCGGATCGTGAGCTCGATGCGTTCCGGCTGTTCGCCCTGCCCTGCCATGCGCATGCGATAGGCAAGCTCAATGGCACCGCCAACAGGGGAGATGTCGACCGCGAGGCGCTGTGTACACGTCTCGACGGCGAGGGCGCCGTGGCCGACGGCCATCCGCGATGCCGCGATGTCTCCGGCACGAAACGTGTGTGTCCAATCGACGGCACCACGGCGCATCCAGGTGACGCAGTTGGGCTCAATGCGCAAGGTGATGGATGCGACCGCGTCTGCGGGCTCCTGCCAGTGCAAGAAGTGCACACCCCGGCGCTGGTACCAGACGGCCGCTTCGACCACCGCGTGCTCCGCGCCGCTCTCCCCCTGCGCCTTGGCATCGGTTTGGCGATGCCACGTCACGGTACAATCCCACTTTGCCGCATCCTCGCGGTCAGCTAACCAAAACATCGGCCATCAGGGCACAAACGCGAGCAAGGCCTCGCGAATCAGCTTGGCGGCGAGAATCTGCGTCTGCTCGGTGGGATCGATCTGTGGCGCGACCTCGACGAGATCAAAACCAACGACGTTGAGCGACTTCATGTATTGAATGGCACGAAAACCTTCGGGCGCGAAGATTCCACCGTGCTCTGCGGTGCCTGTGCCAGGGGCCGTCGCGGGATCGAACACGTCGATGTCCCATGTCACGTACACTGGCTTGCCATGGAGTTCAGGCAGCACAGAACGCAGAGGCGCGGCCAACTCGAATGGCGCAAAATGCGTATTTTCCCGCGCCCAAGCAAACTCTTCCCTGGTACCGCTGCGAATACCGAACTGGTAAACGCGATCCGGCCCGATGGCGTCGCAAACTTTCTTGATCACGGTCGCGTGCGAAAAAGGCTCGCCTTCGTAGTGATCGCGCAAGTCTGTGTGCGCGTCGATATGAATGACGCGCAAGTCGGGATACCGCTCGATGGCAGCTTGAATGGCTCCCCACGAGACGAGGTGCTCGCCGCCTAGGCCGATGGGCAGCTTGTCCGCCTCGTACAGCGCCTTGACGTATGCATAAATGCGCTCGATGCTCGCTTGTGGGTTGCCAAATGGCAACGGGACATCCCCCGCGTCAAAATAGCGGATATCGCTTAAGTCCCGATCAAGATACGGGCTGTATTCCTCAAGGCCCAGGCTGACTTCACGAATGCGCGCTGGACCAAGCCGCGCACCACTGCGAAACGACACCGTCCAATCCATCGGCATGCCATAAATCACAGCTTGTGCTTCATCGAAATCATGGGTGGCACCTATGAAGACATTGCCACTGTACGCAGGCAAAAACGGTTGCTTCACATCAAATGGAAAGCTCATTCGCCGACAAGCTCCTTCACAAAGTTCGGCAATGCGAGTGCCGCGTGATGAATGCCGAGATTATAGTACTTGGTATCCTCGACGCGAACGGCCTTGACGTCCTCAGGGCGATGCACCTTGCTGCCCATCGTGAAGCTCCACATGCCTGTTGGATAGGTCGGTACAAACGCCACATACAACTTGGCAATGGGGAACGTGCGCGCGACGTCACCGTAAACCCGGCGAATCAGCTCCTGGTTGACAAACGGCGATTCCGTCTGCGCTGCCATCAAGCCATCTGGTTTTAAGGCCGTATGTACGGACTCATAAAACGACTTGCTGAACAAGCCTACCGCAGGCCCGACCGGATCGGTGGAGTCAATGAGGATGACGTCGAATTCACCAGGATGCTCCTCCACGTAACGAATGCCGTCGACCACCTGTACGTCGACGCGCGGATCCGACAAGCCAGCGGCGATTTGCGGAAAATAGGTCTTAGATGCCTCGATGACACGGCCATCGATCTCGGCAAGCACCGCCCGCTCGACAGATGGATGCTTGATGACCTCGCGAATAATGCCGCCGTCACCCCCGCCCACGACCAATACGCTTTTCGGATTCGGGTGCGTGTGCAAGGGTACGTGCGCCAGCATCTCGTGGTAGACGAACTCGTCTTTATCGGTCGTCATCACACAGCCATCGAGCACCAGCAGCTTGCCGTACTGAGCCGTTTGATACACGTCGAGCTGCTGAAATTCGGTGCGCTCGCTATGAATCGTCTTTTCTATCCGCAAACCAATCGAAAGATTTTCATTTTGAAGCTCTGTAAACCACAAATTCGATTGCGCCATATGTATCCACCCTTTCTCGCGACGGTATTATACCAAACTCACAGGTTTGGTAAACGAGCGAGCGCGATCGCAGAAATATGGAATAGTATTCCTGCCCATGATGTACAATACCTGGAAACGGAATTCTTTCCTGTAACCGGAGGTGGCAGCATGGACCGATCCTGGCCTTCGTTCGCGGCGGACAAGCGCGAGGCAACTAAAGTGTTCCGCCGCCGCAAGTCGACGGCGCGGATTTTGCTGTCGGCCTTCTTTATCCCGCTTGGCATCGGCTTTGGCGGCATGTCCTTGCTTTTGCTTGGGTTGCGGCTGATGCCTTTGCCCGCGGGCGGCAGTGCGATGCCTACAGAAATTGAGAGCGCCGACGGCACGCGGATTGCAAACTGGACGACAACGGGTGAAGCGCCGCAGAACGTTCCACTGGCGAAGATCCCAGAACCACTCATCGCCGCAACTATCGCCGTCGAAGATCAAAATTTCTACCACGATCACGCCATCAGCCTCAAATCGACCGCCCGTGCACTGATCGTTAACCTACGTCACGGCGGCGTGGTTGAAGGCGGATCGACAATCACCCAACAACTTGCCAAAAACCTGTATCTGTCACAGGATCGAACGCTATCGCGCAAACTTCGCGAAGCCTTGTTTGCCATCCAGCTCGAATTGCACAAATCAAAAGATTGGATTTTGGGCCGCTACCTGAACGTCGTGTATTACGGCCACGGCGCATACGGCGTACAGGCGGCAGCGAAGCTGTATTTCAACAAACCTGTCCAGGATCTCGATCTCGCGGAGTGCGCCATGCTCGCCGGGCTGCCAAAAGGCCCGTCCATCTACTCACCCATCGATCACTTCGAGCGCGCCAAACAGCGCCAACGCGTGGTGCTCGAACGGATGGTTGCCACGGGTTACTTGACGCAGGCACAGGCGCAGGCGGCCGCAGCCGAGCCGATCCACGTCGCCGTGCATCACACACCGGTCGTCACGGCGCCGTATTTCACCGATCTCGCCGTCCGCGAAGCCAAACGCGTCGCCCATTTAAGCGACGCGGATCTCGATGCGGGTGCGGTGCGCATTAAAACGACGCTCGATCCTCTTTTGCAACGAGCAGCCGAGCGCGCCATTGCGTCTACACTGCCGTCACAGAGCGGCATTCAGGCTGCACTCGTCGCGATGGATCCGAAGACTGGCGCGATTCGCGCCCTGGTGGGCGGACGCGATTTCCGGACGAGTCCGTTTAACCGGGCGTTGGCGCCACGGCAACCGGGATCGACTTTTAAGGCGGTCGTCTACAGCGCGGCACTAGAACACGGCTGGACGCCGGCCAAGCAAGTCGACAGCAAATTGACGACCTTTGTCTATGGAACGTCGCCCGCCGACAGGTACACGGTGCACGACTATGCAGACGTGTACGCCGGAAGGCCTTTGACATTGCGCGAAGCCATTGCGCGATCCGACAACGTGTACGCTGTGCACACCAATCTCGCCATCGGCCCGCAAAACGTCGTCGAGATGGCACACCGCTTGGGCATCTCCGATCAGATGAAGCCGTACCCATCGCTGGCTCTGGGCGTTTTCCCTGTATCGCCCGTCGAGATGGCAGGTGCGTATGCGGCATTGGCCAACGGAGGATTGCGGGTGAGCCCGCACGTTGTCGACGAGATCGACACGCCGGAAGGCCGGACGGTGGTCGACGCACCAAGCGAACGCGTTCTGTCTTCGGATGTGGCGTTTCAGATGTCCGATCTAATGCAAAGCGTATTGGGTGACGCGGGGACGGGCTATGGAGCGCGGCCGTACTTACACGCGCCGGCGGCCGCCAAGACAGGTACCACCGACACCGACGCCTGGATGGTAGGCTATACGCCAAACCTCGTCTGCGCCGTGTGGGTAGGATATGACTCGAACCGCCCGTTGTCGGTGCCTGAATCGCATTTGGCAGCGCCGATTTGGGGGAAGTTCATGGGGACCGCGCAAGCGCACATGCCCGGCGGTTGGTTTACGGCACCTGCCGATTTGAAAGCTGTGCGGATCGATCCGCTGTCGGGCGGCGTGGCGACGCCAGAATGCCGGGTCGCAGAAACCGACTACTTCCGCCCAGGTACGGAACCGACCGAGCCATGCCCGTTGCACAGTCCTTCGACGCCGCAGCAGACAAAGCCCAAGTCTGGTTTGTTTGGTTGGTTGCGCAAGTTGTTCTAAGCGCGCCGGAGCCGAAATTGTGTGCTACAATGGCGGCAACACATGTAGGGGGCGTGTCTTGTGGAACAACGTTTGTCCGCGCGAGTACGAAATATTCGACCTTCGGCGACGATGGCCGTCGACAGCAAGACCAAGCAATTGCTGGCGAAAGGGCAGCCGGTTATCAACATGAGTGTCGGCGAACCCGACTTCGATACGCCCGTGCCTGCGGCGTTTGCCGGTGTCCGCGCCATCGTCAATGGCCAAACCCGCTATACCGAAGCAGCCGGTACCATCGCACTGCGCAAAGCGATTGCGCAAAAACTAGCGACGGAAAATGGCCTATCGTACGCACCTGAGCAAATCATTGTCTCCAACGGCGCGAAACACACGCTTTACAACATCTTCGCAAGCATTCTCGACGAAGGCGACGAAGTGGTTTTACCCGCGCCATATTGGACGTCATATCCCGAACAGATCAGCGTCGCTGGCGGCAAGCCGGTCATTGTGCAGTGCGGTGCACAAGCGGGCTTCAAAATGACCGCAGAAGCCTTGGAGAAGGCCATTACAACTAGGACGAAAGCCGTTCTCCTCAACTCGCCGTCCAATCCAACGGGCGCTGTTTATCACGAAGAAGAATTGGCGGCGCTCGGCGAAGTGTTGCGCCAACATGACGTGTATATCGTCCTTGACGAGATTTACGAACGCCTGGTTTACGGCGTCAAACAGGTCAGTCTGGCGGCCGTTTGCCCAGACTTGCACGACCGCGTACTCGTGGTCAACGGCTTCTCCAAGGCGTTTGCAATGACGGGTTGGCGGCTTGGTTACGTCGCGGCTCCAGCTGATGTTGCGAAGGCCATCGCCAGCTTTCAAAGTCATTCGACTGGCAGTCCAGCGACGATGTCACAGTACGCCGGGCTGGAAGCGCTCAAACATTTCGATCCGAGCGTCGTCGAAGTCTTTCGACGTCGGCGCGACACCTTGGTCTCCGGCCTCAACAGCCTAGATGGCATCCGTTGTCTGATGCCAGAAGGTGCCTTCTATGCCTTCCCGGATGTCACGGGTGTGTTCGGCTCGAAATACGATGGTCAAACCATCGAATCGAGTAGTGATTATTGCGAGTTGCTCCTTGAACATGCACTCGTGGCCAGCGTACCTGGCGAAGCGTTCGGCGCCCCGGGTTACGTGCGCTTTTCCTACGCCGTCGCCGACGGCGATGTCGTCGAAGCCATCGACCGGATGCGAGCCTTCCATCAAAAGTTGACGCGCTGAGCGACTTTCGTCTTCCAATATGCATGAGCCGCCCAACGGGCGGCTTTTTGCGTATTGATGAGGAATGCGGTTACTGGTCGGGCAAACTCATCTTGGCTCGCTCGATGACCCCGGCTCTGCAGGGTGAATTTCTCCTTCGTGATCAAGAATTTGATGATCATTTTGAATGGCAATCAGCCCAGCTTGGTCAAGCTCATGCAGAACTTCGAACAAACTGTCGCGCTTTGCCTCTGGAAGCGATCTGACAAATTTGTTGATATCCTGCCCCGGCGCCAATTGTACAAAATGAACGCCGCCGTACTTTGCATATAGGTCTCTGCGATATGTCAATCAGGCCAGCTCCTTTCCCCACTGCACACTTCGTCCGTAGTCTGTGCGCCAAGGCATGGGCTATGCACGTGCGATGGACGCCAGTCTGCTGGCACAGAGTCATGGCGACCGCCATACGATGTAGGAGCATCGAAGGGGAAGCGAGGTGTACCCCGATGAATTCGAAACGCCCTGCGGGGAAAACGACACAAACGCGAAAGTCGGCGACGAGGCCTGAACGCGGGCAATCGGCGCCGGGGCCTGCTCTGCGGCTTCCTGACGCGGTGCTGACCAAAAGCAGAGGTCCGCGTTCGGCCGCAGGTTCAAAGGGGCGAAGCAGTGGTCCTCGTAAAACACAACAACGAACAAGCCAAGGCGGATCGTCGTCCGTCGCTACCCCGAGCAAAAAGTCGCCCTCACTCTCGCAGTTGCTGTCGCCGAAAAACATGCAGGACACCTTAAAAACGGTGGGCAATCTGCGGAATATGGTGAAGAATTGGCTGAACTATTTGCAACAGGCGGACAAAATGCTTGATACGGTCTATGTCACTACGGGCACGCTCAAAGAGAGCGGCGTTCTCGATAAACTGCTTAAACACCGTGGCAAAAATTTGACCACCGAGGATTTCACCAGCATTTTAGCGGCCTTGATGGCGTCTCCACTGGGCGCCGGTTTGCTGGGCGGATCGAACGACAATGAAAGCAACCAAGCGACAAAGGCGAATCAGCAGCCTGTTCAAGCGCAGCCGCAGCAACAGCCACCACAGCAACCTGCGCAGATGTATGCGGGAGCACAGCCGTACCAGACACTGCCGCCTGCACCTATGTATCCACAACAGAATGCGGCACCTGGCTATCCAAACGCCTACGCACCGCCCGGAGGTTATCAGGCGCCGGTGTACGGTCCTGCACAGCCCTACACGCCACCGCCCCTGCCCCCCGGAAACGGGCAGCAAAGGCCACAGCCTGAGGGCGAATAGGCGCGTGAAACAATACGATTTGCCGGGGAAATTAGCTGTCCTTGCTTCTATGGCAGGCAGCTATTTTTGTGTTACTGGACTAAGGAACAAAGATCCTTCATGGGATGCCTTGGCTGACGATAGTCAGCGTTTGGCCCGAAGGTTTGGCCCGAAGAGCCAACCGCACGCACCGGACCAGCAGGTTTCGATTTAGGACGCCATTGTGCAAAGAGAGCTGTGCATGCATCAGCGGCCCAGTTGTTACAGTGTCCTCTGCCGCATCATCTGACGCCCAACCGACCATGGCGCGAAATGAGGACTCGCACAAACACCCAACAACGCCATCAACAACCCTGAGTTAAAGTCAGTCGCCAATGGCTCGAAAATTTGCCCGAATGATTGACCGAACCACCAGAATAGAATGGATAAGATGATTGAGAGCGAGGCAGCGAGCCGAGTTCTGTATTTGAAGAGCAGCATGCTCCCTAGGGTCAGTTCAATAAGCCCTAGCACAACTGATACAATGGCTCCTGCTTTGCCGATGGCCCCTGCCAGCCAAGGCGTTGCAATCATCTGCGTCAAGCCGGTTGGTGTTAAAAAGCTCGGCTGCAACTGCATAACAAAGCCGGCAATCATTAAAATCGCCAGTGAGATTTGCGCAAAACGGATGCTTCCGGCCCGCCACTGACGCGAATAACCGTCGTCTGTCGGCCAAATGGATATACCAATCAATGCGTAGATGAAAACCGCTCCCGGTGCACCTGACAAAAGCAACGTTTGGCCGGTAAATATCTGTCCAACGCCTTCGCCAAATACCCACACGATGCTACTCCAAATCACTGACGCAATGATGGCTGGCTTCAGCCAGTAATTCAACATCATGGCGACGCCCAGTGCCAATTGCACGAGTGCAAACAGCGTGTCCCATACAACAATGTGCCCAGTCACAAGGTGGGCACCCCAATTCACCAAGGTTGAAATCCAACAGGGCTGACCTTCGGCTGTGGGTAAAATGACTTGTTGAACGAAGGATGGACTGAACATCTGCGGTTTCAGTTGAAACACCCCGTCAAGGAACCAGATGCTTCCCAAAATGAACTGCACCGCACGACGTGAAACCATAGACTTCCCCCTCCTCGCCACCTTACTTTGATTTTCTCTCCGCAAGTCATGCCGCTACAAGCCGTTTCCCTCAACAACTTTGAACGTTTTGTCAATCCACCATGACGGCGATTTAACATCTCCTATGCGCATCGGACACTGAAGCCTCTAGCTAGACAAATGGACCTGCCCAAGCATTCCGCCATTCCGCGCAAATCGAACTCGCGAACGCTGACGAAGATACGCAAACCGCCCGGGGCTACTTCCCCGGGCGGTTTGCGTTCAGTCCTTTGTATTTTTCGGAACGAACTTCTTGATTTCCTTGAGCGTCTTATCGTCGACATTCTTGCCATACTTCTTGACAATCTCGTCGACGCTTGCGTTGGGTCCGTTCTTCGTGGCATCTGAATATGCCTTGACGAATTGCTTAATGCGTTGTTCGGGAACCGGCAAGCCAAGTTTATCTGCGAAATTTTTCGCCAGCGACTCGACCTGATTCGGGTCACGCCATTGATCTGGCGTCACCTTTTTGACGTCGTCGAGAATTTGAAAAATCGCTTTGCGCTTGCCAGCGAGGTTGTTTTTCAACGTGTCCAGCGATCCCGACGGAGCCGCCGCCACTTGCTGCGCTTCCGGCGCCGGCGACGCAGGAGCCGCAGTCTGCCGCTTAGGCCGCGATGAGCCTTTGCGGTTTCGTTTATTTGATGAAGCCGCCATGTCGCATCCTCCTTCTCCGTTTCGCTCCTAGCGGAGCCTCTCCTCAACGTATGTTGAAAGGCCGCAGGATGTCTCAGCGAAACGCCCGAAAGCGACAAAAATCAACGACTTCCATTAGCTGGCGAACCAAGTTTGGATGCCGTTATGGCACCTTGCGCACATGCGGACTACGCAGCCGAATATCGACTGCCGCGGCGAGAACCATCGCGAGCACCATCAAGGCCCCACCGGCACAAGCGAGAACGCCTTTGCTCGACGCCGCAAGGACAAGCATGAAGCCTACAATCATCAGTAAGCTAAGTCCTACGAACGCCAACACAAACGTCCGTACTGCACGTTGAACCGCCTTCATTGCAGAGTCCCTCCATCGCGAGTGCAATCGTCCACATCCTCGTTTATACAGGATCTTCAGCCACCTACGCGAGACATTTCGACTTTGCCCATCCGCTTCGTCTCCTGCGTGCGCAGAGCGGAGTATGCATCGCGGCGTCGGCGCCACAGGTCGGCAAGAAACTCCCGCACCTCGTCGTCGGAAGCGCCGGATCGCAATAACGGCCGAAGTGGCTTCCCACTGGTGGCGAACAGACAGGTGTACAGTTCGCCGTCCGCCGTCAGGCGCAGGCGGGTGCAACCCCCGCAAAACGGATGACTGACCGAGTGAATGACGCCGATCTCGCCCATGCCATCGAGATATCGGTAGCGCGTCGCCACCTCGCCGGGCACGCGCGGCGGCACGGCCTCCAGCGGATGAACCTCGCCAATTGCACGCAGGATTTCCTCCGCTGGCACCACATCTTCTAAGCGCCACCCATTGCTTGTACCGACATCCATGTATTCAATAAATCGCACGATTACGCCTGTGCCGCGAAAGCGCTCTGCGATGGGTACAACTTCCGACTCATTCCATCCACGGCGAACGACCACGTTGACCTTCACTGGTGTCAAACCTGCGGCAAGGGCCGCGTCAACGGCTTTGAGAACGCGTTGGACGGGAAAACCTACACCATTCATACGCGCAAAAATGTGCGGTTGAAGTGCATCCAGGCTCACGGTCACCCTGTGCAAACCTGCATCAGCCAAGGCCTTTGCACGGGCCGGTGTCAGTAAACTCCCATTTGTCGTCAGCGCGATATCTTGAACGCCTTTGATCTCCCGAATGGCGCCCACGATGTCGACAATCTCTTTTCGCAACAACGGCTCCCCGCCAGTCAGTCGAATCTTCTCGACGCCAAGTTCCACGAGAAGGCGCGCAGTGCGTGCCAGTTCTTGCGTCGTTAGCAACTCATCGCGCTGGAGAAATGGGTGGTTGGGACCAAACTGATCGATTGGCATGCAGTAGGGGCAGCGAAAATTGCAGCGATCCGTCAAGGAAATCCGCAGATCGCGCAAGGGACGTGACAGTGCATCAAGCAACTTGTGCTGATCTTCCCTCGTGTCAGCCATCGGCCAATCCCCCATTCCTATCGCCATTAGTGTACCACGCAATACGCAATCCTCCATCATTCCCCCAATGTGCTGTTTGCGGTACACTGATAGCGTGAAGCATCGCCGAGGAGGCAAGACGATGAACGTAGCATTGATAGCGCATGACAACAAGAAAGACGACATTGTAAACTTGGCCATCGCGTACCAAAACATTTTGAAGAACGTCAATCTCTTTGCAACCGGAACCACGGGACGTCGCATTCATGAGGCAACAGGACTGCCCGTCCACCGCTTTCAATCCGGTCCGTATGGCGGCGACCAACAAATTGGCGCGATGATTGCGAACGACGAGATGGATCTCGTCATCTTCTTGCGCGATCCACTCACCGCCCAGCCACACGATCCCGACATTACGGCCCTCCTGCGCATCTGCGACGTACATAACGTGCCAGTGGCAACGAACCTGGCGACCGCAGAGGCATTGGTGCGTGCGATGGAACAGGGACTGGTTGATTTCAAGCCGCGCGGCCCTGAAACCGACCGCTGAATCCAATCGCGAAAAAGGAGTGAAAAACCATGATAGAATCGCAGGCCTATGTTGAGCGCCGCCGGCGGCTATTCGAACTTTTGCCCGAGCGGTCGTTCGCCCTGCTATTTGCCGGTCAAGCGCCTTACATGTCAGGAGATCACCCATATAGTCCGTTTCACGTCAATCGCAATTTTTTGTATTTGAGTGGCATTGCGCAGGAGCACTCCATCCTGTTGCTAGCAAAATTGGACGGGCAGGAACAAACCCTGCTCTTTACCGAGCACGTCTCACCTACCGAAGAAAAGTGGACAGGAAAGCGCTTATCCGACGATCAAGCAAGATCCATTTCCGGCATCGAGACGATTCAGGACGTCGCCCAGTTTGAAGGGACACTCGGCAGACTTCTGCGCACGGGAGAATACGAGGAACTTTATCTGGATGTCGAACAAGACAACTGGGCGCAGACGGAGACGCCGGCACACCGCTTTGCCCGCGCGTTCCGCGACAAATACCCGGCGGTGCCGATTCGCAACCCCTATCCCCTCATCTGTCGGTTGCGCAGCGTGAAGGATGAAAGCGAGATTGCCCAGATTCGCGAAGCTTTGCGCATTACAAAAGACGGCATTCTGCGCATGATGCAGCATGCCAAACCGGGTATGAAAGAATATGAGTTAGAGGCGCATTTCGATTATGCTCTGCGTTCGCAAGGAGTGCGCGAGCACGCGTTCCCAAGCATCATCGCAGGTGGCGAACGCGCAACGGTATTGCACTATGTGACCAACGACCAGACCATTGCGGAAGGTGACTTGGTGCTTTGCGATCTCGGTGCGGCCGTCGGCGGTTATTCGGCGGACATCACGCGAACATTCCCGATTACCGGGAAATTCACCGACCGCCAACGCCAGTTATACGAAATCGTGTTAAAGGCGATGGAGGCGACCTTTGCTGCCATCCGACCGGGGATTACACTCGCTGAACTCAATGATGTGACGAAGATTACATACGCACGGGAACTGAAGGCCATTGGCCTCATTCAAGAGGACAGCGAGGTTTCTCGCTATTACTACCATAGCGTCAGTCACCGCCTTGGCCTCGACACGCATGACGTCGGATCGCCCAAATGGCCGTTGCAGCCGGGCGATATCATCACGGTCGAACCAGGCTTGTATGTCGCAGAAGAAGGCATTGGTATCCGCATCGAAGACGACGTCGTGGTGACAGCGGAAGGATATATCAATTTATCAGAGGATATCCCGAAGAGCGTGGATGATATCGAACGGCTGATGGCGAACCGCTAAGGTTGCATGGGGTGGGTTCCGCCCACCTCATGTCCCTTTGTCCTATGGGTTGCATCTTCTAGCGCGCCAGTTTAGACTTGAGATAGTCATGAAAGCGCATCCAAACAAGTTCATTCGTGTATGGCTTGAGCACGGGAATGGCCACACTGCTTCGCCTTATCAAATTGGGGGCGGATGCTCTGTGGCCATTGTTGTACCCATCGCGATGAACGTTGCCGAGGGAGGCTCGCCTTATGAAGAAACTGATGAACCAGCCGGATCAATACGTCGATCAGATGCTGGAGGGCATCGTCGCGGCTCATCCTGAACTCAAACGCATAGCTGGCACACAGGTGATTGTCCGCGCACATCCAAAGGCCAAGGTGGCGTTGGTCAGTGGCGGTGGCAGCGGCCATGAGCCCGCACACGCAGGCTATGTCGGTGTGGGCATGCTCGACGCGGCTGTCTCCGGCTCTGTCTTCACATCTCCGACGCCGGATCAGGTGCTTTCGGCCATCCGCGCGGTGGATCAAGGACAAGGCGTGCTACTTGTCATCAAGAACTACACAGGCGACGTCATGAACTTTGAAATGGCGGCTGATTTGGCGAGCATGGAAGGTATCGCGATCGAAAAAGTCATCGTCGCCGACGACGTCGCTGTCGAAAACAGCACCTATACGGTCGGCCAACGCGGCATCGCGGGAACGGTCTTCGTGCACAAGATAGCCGGTGCGGCGGCGGAAGCGGGAATGGATCTGGCGACAGTGAAACGGATTGCCGAGAAGGTGATTGCAAACGTACACAGCATGGGCATGGCCCTGTCGCCGTGCACCGTGCCCGCGAGCGGCAAACCCAGTTTCGTCCTCGGCGAAGATGAAGTGGAAATTGGCATTGGCATTCACGGCGAGCCAGGGACACATCGCGAAAACCTGCGTCTTGCCGACGAGATCGTCGACACGTTGCTGGATCGCATTCTCGCACACAGTGGCGTGGTGGATGGGGATGAGGTCGCCGTCATGCTCAATGGCCTCGGCGCGACGCCGCAAAGTGAACTCTACATCGCGTATCGTCGCGTGGCTGAGCGCCTAAGAGCCCGCAATATCGCAGTACACAAGGCGTTGGTTGGGGAATATATGACGTCTCTCGAGATGGCCGGGTTCTCCATCTCGCTGCTCAAACTGGACGACGAGTTGATGAGTCTTCTGGATGCCCCAGCCGACACGCCAGCCTATCGGCAGAGCTGACGAAGGAGGTGACACAGATGCTGACGTTGGAGACTTTGCAGGCGTTCATTCAGGCTTATGCCGCCCGTCTCGCAGAACTTTGTACCGTTTTGGACGATCTCGATAACCGCATCGGCGATGGCGATCACGGCACGAACATGGCCCGCGGGTTCCGCACAGCGGCGGATCGCATCACAGGCGAAACGTTTGCGGACCTTGGTGCGCTTTGTCAGGCTGTCGCGATGGCTTTGCTCGCAAGCGTCGGCGGCGCGTCGGGACCGCTCTACGCGACAGCATTTATGCGGTTCGCACAAAGCTGGAAGGATTGCACGAATGTCGACTTTGGGCAGGTGGCTACAGGCGTCGCCAATGCCTGTGAAGGCCTGCGAGCGCGCGGCAAGGCCGAAGTCGGCGAAAAGACATTGCTGGACGTATGGACGCCTGCGTCCGAGGCACTCGCGGCACAACCTGACGAGTACGGCATGCGCGCGGCAGTTGCACGTGCAACAAAAGCCGCCCTGGCCTCGCGCGACATTCCAGCCACAAAGGGCCGCGCCGCGTACTTGGGTGAGCGGAGTGTGGGTACGTGCGACCCCGGAAGTATCTCGAGTGCCGTATTCTTCGAAGAATTGGCCGATGCCACCGTAGGAGGTGTGACGAAAACCTCATGGCAAACGTCAGCCTGGTAATTGTGTCACACAGCAAGCAGCTCGGGGAAGGACTCGTGAAGCTATTGCGCCAGGTGGCGCCTGGAGTCGATATTCACGAGGCAGCGGGCCTCGGGGACGAACTTGGCACCGACGCGACGGCCATCATGGCCGCGTTGCAACAGTGCCCTAACACCCATGACATCCTCGTCTTTTTCGATCTCGGAAGCGCCGCAATGAACGCGGAGATGGCGTTGGAATTGGTACCTCCATCTGTCGCCGAACGTACGCGCATCGTCGATGCTCCACTCGTCGAAGGAGCCGTCGCCGCCGCGGTCGCAGCCAGAAGCCAGTTGCCGCTCGATGACGTGATGCAGCAAGCCGAAACAGCGCGAATCATGCAGAAAAGGCTGGGCTGAGCCGCGAGACTCATGCATAAAGAATGTGTCCACTCGGCCGCTCGCCATTGCCTAACGGCATGATTGCCCGGTTATGGCGCCGGGCGCGGCCGAGTTGCGAATATGATTTATCCATTAGGTGGTGACATTTGTGCGAAAGGCGATGCGCATCTCGGCGATGGTTGTTCTCCTTTTGGCATTCGTCGCATGGGTTGCAACGCTGGCTGTTTCCTACGTTGTCTGCAAGCAACTGACACACCCCGCGCGCAAACCGGTAACCGAAACGCCTGCGATCGATGGATTGGCCTATCAAAACATCCGTTTCCCCTCCCGCATCGATCACTTATCGCTTTCCGGATGGCTCATTCCGGCCGCGACAAAAACGGATCGCATCGTAATTGAGGCACACGGATACAGGCAGAACCGCATTCTGGATCACCCTGCTCTGCCCGTCGCCAAGGCGTTGCATGATGCAGGCTTCGCGGTACTCATGTTCGACTTTCGCGATGAAGGCAATTCCCCTGGCAACGAGGTGAGCGTTGGCGAGTACGAGGTGCGCGATTTGCTGGGCGCGATCGACTACGCACACGCCCACGGATACGCTGAAATTGGTATCATCGGCTATTCGATGGGTGCTTCGACGGCGCTCGAGGCGACCGCGCTCGATCCAAGCGTCGGTGCGACGATTGCCGACAGTCCCTTCGCCAATCTGCAAACCTATTTGCAACAAAATATGGGGACGTGGACACACCTCCCTGCCTTTCCGTTTGACGCGGAGATTTTTTGGGAGGCTAAACACGTGTTTCACCTCGATCCGACTGCGGTCGATCCGTTGCGCGATCTCGCCTCTGCCAAGCCGCGACCGATTCTGCTGATTGCAGGTGAAGCCGATACGACGATCCCGATGCAAAATAGCGAGGAAATCTACGCAGAATTGAAGCACAACCCAGAAGACAGATTGTGGCTCGTACCCAAGGCCGTACACGTCGGCGCTTATGACGTCGAGCCGGGCCCCTATCTCCACCGAGTTGTACAATTCTTCTCCACTTATCTACCTCGCACACGTTGAATTGTGCGTGCATGACGCAGACGACTTCCTGATTCGGCGGCATTGGTTGGAATACCGTAACTTCCCCTTCCGTTCTTCGGAATACCACCAGGCCGCCCGAAGCCATCCGCATTGATCAAACAGCATCCGAGAAAACCCTTTCCACGAAATCTCATTGCATCTGTGCGCAAACTATCGTAGATTATGTATAACGTTTTCGTAAAACGTTTTCCTTATTTGCGCATGCCGCTCATTTCCGCTTGCGTCGGATGCCATCCACGCTCGCGGATGTGGCAGCGGCCTTGAGGAAATTGTAAAAAAGCGCCCATGGCGCAACGAAAGAGGGGGAACATCATGAAAAGGTGGGGCATTGGCCTGTTAATCGGCATTGGCGTCCTCATCAACTACTTTGACAGGACAAACCTGTCTGTCGCGCAACAGCCACTATCCAATCTATACCACTTAAATGATGCACAGATGGGCATTATTCTCTCGGCATTCGGCTGGTCCTACGCGGCGTTTCAGTTGCCAGTCGGCGCCTTGCTCGACAAGGTCGGCGTCAAATGGCTCAACCGAATTGGCGGTATCATTTGGTCCATCGCCACATTTATGACCGCGCTTGTCAGCGGCATGGGACTCATCATTCTATCGCGCGTGCTGCTCGGTGTCGCCGAAGCGCCGGTCTTTCCCGCGGCGTCTAAAGCGACAGGTTACTGGTTTCCTGTGCGCGAACGCGGACTCGCAACATCGCTCTTCGATGCTGCAGCGAAGTTCTCCAACGTCATTGGCACACCGCTCATCGCCTGGGCCATTACACAGTGGGGTTGGAAAGGCGGCTTTTGGTTCACCGGCATCCTCAGCGTTCTCTACCTGATTGCGTACTGGATTTTTTATCGCGATCCGAAAGAGGCGCGCTTGTCCCCTGAAGAAGCGCAATTGCTGCGCGAGGGTGGTGCCCAAGAGGTCGGCGAGGCGGAAGGCGGCGTTGGCCGTAACTTGGCCTACCTGTTGCGCCAGCGCAAAGTGTGGGGCTTAACACTGGGTTTTGCCGCTTACGGATATTCATTTTACCTGTTCCTGACCTGGCTGCCCGGCTACCTTGAGAAGCAAATGCATATGTCCATTCTTAAGTCCGGCTGGTACACCGCGGGTCCGTGGCTCGTCGCGACCATCACCGACTTGCTCATCGGCGGTTGGCTCGTCGACAAACTGATTCAGCGCGGCCATGATGTTACGCGCGTGCGGAAAACAGTGCTCGTCATCGGTATGATTTTGGGTCTGGCCGTTATCCCAGCAGCCTTCACGTCGAATCCGAATGTCGCTGTCATTTGGATTGCCATTGCGCTTGGCGGTCTCGCATTCTCCGCACCCATCGGTTGGAGTATTCCATCGCTGATCGCGCCGAAAGGGACGGTCGGTACTGTAGGTAGCATCATGAACTTTATCAACAACCTGATGAGCATCGTCGCGCCAATCGTCACTGGCTTCGTCGTGCAGCGCACCGGCTCGTTTGAATCGGCGTTTGTCATCGCGGGCATCGTGCTTGTCCTTGGTATCTTGTGTTACGTATTCATGCTCGGTAAAATTGACCAGATCCCAGAACAAAGGGTGTGACCCAAACTGAACAGCAACCTGTGTATCGTGGGGCTCGACATGGGCACCACGTCGCTCAAAGTTGTCGCATATACGCTGGCTGGCGAGGAACTCGCCAGCCGTTCGACGTTGATGGAGACACATACCGATACGCACGGGCAGGCGGTGCAGGATCCCGAGGCCATCGTGCGCGCAGCAACCTCAACACTGACGGAGTTGGCTGCCGATCTCGCCGCACAAGGCGCCGCCATTGCGGCGATTGGCATCAGTGCCGCAATGCACAGCCTGATTGCGCTCGATGACCACAATACCCCCCTCACCCCGGCCATGACGTGGATGGACGCGCGCCCACACGCACAGGCACAAGCCTTGTGGCAAACCGAGTTGGGCAAGGATGTGTACCGACACACCGGCACGCCCGTCCACGCCATGGCGCCGGTCGTGAAGCTGGCCTGGCTACACGCGGACCAGCCTGAGTTGTTTGCAAAGGCCAGGCGCTTCGTGTCCATTAAAGAATACGTTTGGCACAGTTGGTTTGGCACCTGGGAGGTCGACTACGCCATGGCCTCTGCCACCGGCTTGCTCGACATCCAAACGCGCACATGGTACGCTCCCGCACTCGCATACGCGGGCATTGACAGCAGTGCGTTGTCGACCTTGGTTCCAGTCGACTTCGCTCGGCCCGCTTCGACTTTGCCTTTTGCGGACCAATTGCCGCTCGCCGATGAGGCCCTATGTGTCATCGGCGGTTCAGATGGAGTCCTCGCGTCGTTGGCCGCTGGCGCCATCGATGGCCGCGTCATGGTATTGACACTTGGCACCAGCCTGGCTCTGCGCACGGGTCACGACGAGCCGTCGACAGATTTGGAAAGCCGGTCATTCTGCTACATCTTGGATGATCATCGCTTCGTTCTAGGCGGGCCGAGCAATAGCGGCGGGGTCGTTCTCGATTGGCTGTACCGCAATGTGTTATCCGAAAGTGGAGAGGGGTTTGCGGAAAAGTTTCCCGCTCTCTGTGCAGAGGCCGGAACGACAGAGGCCGACGACCTCTATTGCGTTCCTTACATCACAGGCGAACGAGCGCCGATTTGGGACGAGACGACGAGCGCCGCGTTCGTCGGGCTCAAAGTCTACCATCGCCAACCGCACCTCATGCGAGCCGCCATCGAGGGCATTCTCTTTAATGCGTACTGGATTGCGCAACAACTGGTGAAGCAGCGAGGAAAGCCAGAACTGCTGCTGGTGTCGGGAAAACTGTTTCAACAACCGTGGGTGTTGTCATGGATTGCTAACTTATTCGAGTTGCCACTTGCCACGCAAGCTGAAATCGACGGTGCGACCTATGGCGCCGCCATGGTGGCCGCCCGCCGCGCCGGATTGGCCTTGGCCGCTCCACCGCTCCAACTGCTACCGACAAAGGTGGATGCAAAGGCTTCACAACAGGTACACCGCCGTTACAAACAATGGCGTGAACTGGTGCGAAAGTTACTCTGAGAAGGCCATAGCTACAAGGTCGATCCGCCCGGTACGATGTGCGATGGAAGGATGATATGGGCGGCTTCTGCCGGTTCGTCACTGGCCGCTTCGCTGCCATTCACGCGCTTCAGCAGAAGGCGCCCAGCCTCTGCCCCCATCTCTTCGACAGGTTGGCGCACGCACGTCAGGGTTGGGTCGACGAGTTGCGCCCAATCCGGTTCGTCGAACGTGGCCATCCCTAGCTTTCCCGGTACTGTTAAGGGCAATTGGCGCAACAACCGATATAACTGCATCATAATGAGGCCGTTTGCCGTATAGACGGCAATCGGCTCACCCTTATGGGCTTCTGCCATCTCACGTACGGCCCGTGCAGCTCGCTCCATCGTGCCAACATTCTGGCGATTGACATGAACCACCGTCGCGTCGGCTTTTCGGGCCACACATGCGTCCTCATAACCCTGCAGGCGCTCGACGCGAGTGGGAATCCCAGCTTCGTCTTCGGTCACGTAGACCACATGGCGATAACCTCGATTGAACAAGTGTAAAGCCATTTCGCGAGAGGCCTCACGATTGTTGGTCGCGATGGTATGCGTACCCTCAATAGCAAAAGCCCGGTCCACCAAGACAACTGGCATCTGCTCGGCCATCGCCGCGAGCAAATCGCCATTCTCTCCCCCAGTCTGCAACACCATCGCCTCGACGCGCTGCGCCAACAGCGACTGCACGACGTCTCGCTCGATGGCCGCGTCACCGCCCGTTTCACTGACGATGAGATGGTACCCGCTTTGTGTCAGGATGAGGCTGAGAGAGCGCAAGAAACCTACACAAAACGGATAGCTCATGTTGACCACGACAGCCGCAATCGATTTTGTGCGGCTCGCCTTCAAGCCTTGCGCCAACGCATTCGGCCGGTATCCCAACTCTTCGATCACCGCGCGAATGCGTTCCCGCGTCTTCTCGCTCATCGATTCGTAACGCCCATTTACATAGCGAGAAACCGTCGTGATCGACACACCAGCGCGATCCGCCACATCTTGAATGGTCACCCGTTTTCCCACATTCTGTTCCCCCATCGCCAGCCCCTATGACAACAGGCGGTAGAATGAATCCACCGCCTGCATGTCCATTATCCGGACCGTTTGAACAAGTGGTTGATCCCCCGTTTCAAACGCCCATCTATCGATCCCGCCGCAGGTCTTACACCTTTTCGACTGCGTGGCCGCCGAACTGGTTGCGTAACGCCGCCTGTACCTTGCCCGTAAACGTATCGTCCTCCTGCGAACGATAGCGCATCAGCAAAGACATCGCGATAATTGGCGTCGCCGCCTGAATGTCGAGGGCCTCCTGCACCGTCCATTGACCTTCGCCAGACGAGTGCACGACACCCCTGATTTGATCCAAGCGCGGATCGGCACGGAACGCTTTTTCGGTGAGTTCCATCAGCCAGCCGCGAATGACGGAACCGTTCGACCAGCAGCGTGCGACTTCCGCAAAGTCGTAATCAAACGGGCCTTTTTCGAGCACCTCAAAACCTTCGCCAATGGCAGCCATCATGCCGTATTCAACGCCGTTGTGCACCATTTTGCAGTAGTGGCCACTGCCAGCACGTCCCGTGTACACGTAACCGTTTGGCACTGCCGTATCGCGGAACAGCGGCTCGATGGTCTTGAAGACTTCGGCGTCGCCGCCAATCATATAACAAGCGCCGTGACGGGCACCTTCCATACCGCCCGACGTCCCGACGTCGAAAAAGTAAATCCCCTGCTTGGACAATTCCTCAGCGTGGCGGACGCTCTCTTTGTAGTACGAGTTCCCGCCCTCGATGATGATGTCGCCCTTGCTGAGCAGTGGCGTCAGTTGATCAATCAGGTTGTCGACCGGCTTGCCGTGCGGTACCATCAACCAAACGATACGCGGAGACTCCAGTTTGGACACCAAATCGGAAATCGATTCGGCTGGCGTCGCCCCCGCCTCGGCCAAGCGCGCAACGGCGTTCTTGTCGAGGTCGAACGCAACCACCTTGTGATTGTGATCCATCATGTTGAGGGCCAAGTTATGCCCCATCTTGCCAAGCCCAATAAGCCCGACTTGCATAGAGAACACCCTTTCCTACTCCTAGTCAGCTGTCTTTCTGATTTCAGTGTCCCGGCCGCGTCCTCTCCCTATACCAACGGCCGACTGGACAGAAGCGCCGATTTGCGATCACGCAGATATGTACCTTGCAACAAACGCTGTTCCACAAGCAGGTTTGCGCGATATACTTGGCACGTGGCGAACCATATAACGAGTACTTTCGGCCCGCGTCTTTCTTTGTGCCGTTGCGAACGCCCTTGGCGCTTCCTCCTGCACACAACTTCTATCATACCACATGCTGCGCACGGCTACTTCCGAGCGAGCAGTAGAAGCTGACAAAGGAGTTCAAACCATGCAAACAGCTGAAGAGATCATTCGCTTTATCGCAGAAAGCAAGAAGAAGACACCTGTGAAGGTATATCTTCGTGGCCAATTGGAACACATTCAATTCCCCGCCACCGTGCGACCGTTCGTCGACGGGAAAGCGGGAGTGGTATTCGGTGAATGGAGTGACATCGCGGCACTGCTCGAAGCGAACCGCGAAGTGATTGAGGATTTTGAAATCGAGGCGGATCGTCGCAATAGCGCCATTCCACTTCTCGATACCAAGGACATTCCGGCGCGCATCGAGCCTGGCGCCATTATCCGCGACAAAGTGAAAATCGGCGAGAATGCGGTCATCATGATGGGCGCCATTTTGAATATCGGCGCGGAAGTCGGGCCTGGGACGATGATCGACATGGGCGCAATTCTCGGCGGCCGGGCAACGGTCGGTGCCAACTGCCATATCGGTGCCGGTGCGGTGTTGGCTGGCGTGATTGAACCACCGTCGGCACAGCCAGTCATTGTCGAAGATGGCGTGCTCATCGGTGCCAACGCGGTCGTTTTGGAAGGCGTGCGCATTGGCAAAGGATCCGTGGTGGCGGCGGGCGCCGTCGTGATCGAGGATGTGGCGCCAGGAACGGTGGTTGCTGGCGTGCCCGCGCGGGTCATCAAGCGGATTGAAGACGTCGACAGCAAAAAAATTGAGCTGAAAGAGGAACTGCGGCGCCTATGAGCCGAATTGACGTTCACGCGGCGCGGCGGGCCCTTCATCGCATTCCAGAGCTTGGCTTTCAAGAGTACGAGACACAGGCGTATTTGCTGTCGTTGTTAAACGGGCTGCCGATGGAACATCTATCGATTGCGACTTGGCGCACGGGGATCATCGTCCATATCCGCGGGTCTGAGCCCACAGCGCGCATTGGTTACCGCTGTGACATCGACGGCCTGCCAATTCGCGAGGAAACCGGCTGTGACTTCGCCTCGACGCACGACGGCATGATGCATGCGTGCGGGCACGATGTACACATGGCGATCGCGCTGGGTCTGGTCGATCACTTCGCGCACGTGCAGCCGAAGGACGACCTGGTTGTCGTCTTCCAGCCGGCTGAGGAAGGCCCTGGCGGTGCACAGCCGATGCTGGCAAGTACGGCGTTTCAAGCTGTGCGCCCGGAAAAAATCTTTGCTCTGCACGTGCAGCCGGATTTGCCAGTCGGCGAGATCGGCATCCGGCCGGGCATCCTGTTTGCTAACACGTCGGAGCTCTTTATCGATCTCGTTGGCCAAGGTGGCCATGCGGCGTACCCGCACCGGGCCAACGACATGGTGGTCGCCGGAGCGCATCTGGTTACGGCGTTGCAATCGATTGTGGCACGCAATGTCGATCCGCTCGACGCGGCGGTCATCACGATTGGCCGCCTCGAGTCTGGCACGAAGCAGAATATCATCGCTGGTAAAGCGCGGCTTGAAGGGACGATTCGCACACTTGCGGCGGCTACGATGCCACGCATCAAACAGCGGATTGAGGCCTTGGTGGCGGGTATCGGTGAAATGTTTGGATGCGCGACCGAAATCGACTACGGTGCAAATTATTATCAGGTCTTTAACGATGAGGAACTGACGCAATCGTTTATGGACTTTGTCAGCAAACGAGATTTAGCCGTCGTGCGCGAGGTGCCAGCGGCGATGACCGGCGAGGACTTTGGGTATTTCTTAAAGGAGATTCCCGGTTTCTTGTTCTGGTTGGGCGCGTCGACGCCGTACGGACTGCACCATGAAAAAATGCTGCCCGACGAACGGTGCATCGATACGGCGCTGCGCGTCCTTATTCCGTATTTCAGCGAGCGCGGCTACCGCTGATTCGATGAATGCATACTCGTCGCGGGCGTTGCACTCACATCCAATGTTCGATGAAGTACCGGTGCACGCTCGACAGCATGACGAGGATGGCAAGCAGGGCAAAAATCACGGCGCCAACGGCGACTTGCGTTTTTCTCGACTTGGATCGCATCGCTTCGCCCCCAACCGGATCGGAATTCGGGCTTAGCTTGAGCCAACCCCACGCGTTTCATACGCAGGGGTTGGCTTTTTTGCGATCACGCCCGGCGTTCTTTGGCGACAAAGGCCTCGATGCGGCGAAGCGCTTCGCGCAGCACTTCGGGATCACATGCGTACGAAAGGCGGACATGCCCCTCGCCATACGCACTGAAAGCGTCGCCTGGAACGACGGCGACACCTGCCTCGGCGAGCAATCGGTGAGCGATGTTCTCTGACGTGTCACCTAGCGCAAGGGCGAAGGCGGGAAATGCGTAAAACGCACCGTCCGGGCGCACGAGTGGGATCTCCATGGCGGTAAACGCGGCGACGACGAGATCGCGATTGTGGCGATACAAGTCGCGCATCGGACGGGCGTCGCAAGCCCCCTCGGTCAGCGCGGCAAGCGCAGCGCGTTGGCTGATGGAGGACGCACAACTGACGCCATATTGGACAACCTTGGCCATCTCCGCGGCCACGTGTGCGGGTGCAAACGCGAAGCCAATGCGCCAGCCGGTCATACTGTGTGATTTAGACAGGCCGTGGATGACGATGGTGCGCTCGCGCATGCCAGGAAGCAAAGCGACGCTTTGCAGATGGCCGGTAAATTGCAGTTCACAGTATATCTCATCCGATATCACCCACACCTTGGTGTCGGCCAGCACCTCTGCCAGGGCCTGCAACCGCTCCAAAGGATAAACGACGCCGGTCGGGTTGACCGGGGACGCGAGGATGACCATCCGCGTGCGCGGCGATATAGCCCGCCGCAGCGCTTCTGGTGTGAGCAACAGCCCGTCTTGTCGCGTATCGACGTAGACCACCTGGGCACCGAGCAGTTTGACGATACCCTCATAGCCCGGATAGGCAGGCGCGGGAATAATGACTTCGTCGCCCGGCTGCACAAGCGTGCGCATGGCGACATCAAGCGCATGCGTGGCCCCGACGGTGACGAGTATTTCAGTTTCGGGATCGTAATCGAGACCCACGAGACGGCGATAATAAGCCGCGGCGGCCTCGCGCAACGCCAGTGTGCCGCGATTTGGCGTATAGCCCGTATCCCCCTGTGCGATGGCCTCTTGCGCGGCAATCCGAATGTGTTCGGGAGTCGGCAAGTGCGGCTGGCCAATGGTCAGCGACAAGGCATCCGGGTACTTGGCGACGAGCTCAGAAAACTTGCGAATCCCCGAAATCTGAATGGCTTGTGTGCGCGATTGAAACTCCACGTCAAATCCTCCTTCGCGGCAGTTGTGCCGGCATTTGACCGTGCCGGGCGCTTGCAGGCCGCCGCGATCGCTGTTATATTCACTGTGGATAGCGTAACACGAAACGACAATCACAGCGCTGTGTAACTGGCGGCTTTGCGTGGAGCACCACGAGGAAGCACAGCGAAAACAGTCGACCGCCTGGGCAGAACGTTACCCAGGCGGTCTTTTGCGTATATACAGGAATACTGAACATAGACAAACGCGGATACGTTTGCAGGAGGGGTAGACATGGCAGAACAGTTACTTGGTCGGCCGGTCGCATTGGCGCTCAGTGAAGACGTTGCCGCTGAGGCCGCGACATGGCAAGCTCGTGGCATTCAACCCAAGCTGGTTACGCTGCTCGTCGGCGATGATCCCGCTTCCAGCGTCTATGCTGCACAAAAGCGGCGCACAGCAGAGCGCCTTGGCGTCGAATTCGAGATTGTTCGCTTGCCACAAGCGTGCGACACGCATGAGCTCATTCGCCGCATCGAAGCGTTGAACGCCGATCCGCTGGTCCACGGCATCATGATTGAGATGCCATTGCCTCGTGGCGTCGATGTTCAACGGGTCGTCAGCGCCATCGACGCACTTAAGGACGTCGATGGCCTCTCCCCATGCCACTCCATTGCCAAACCCACGCCGGAGGCCGCCTTGTACCCGGCCACGCCACTCGCCTGCATTCGCCTGTTGAAGCACTATGGTTACAAGCTTCAAGGTGCCGACGTCACGCTGGTCGGCTGCGGCCAGACAGTTGGCTTGCCGCTGTTGCACCTGCTCATCGCCGAAGGTGCAACCGTCGCTGCATGTCACGAATTCACGCGCGATGTCAAAAGTCACTTGCAAAATAGCGAGATCGCCATCGTGGCTGTCGGTAAAGGTGGCTTGTTGCATGGGGAGATGGTTCACGAAGGCCTGACTGTCGTTGACGTCGGCATTTCGCAAGGCGAGGACGGCGAAGTACAAGGCGATCTCGCTCCCGAAGCGGCGCCCTTGACCAAGGCCTACACACCCACGCCTGGCGGCGTCGGAGCTGTAACAACCGTTCAGATCTTTGCCAATCTCATGCATGGCATGAAGCTACAGCACGATGCAGGCATGTTATAAAGATGGCACGGATTTTCTCACGGTCGGCCAGTTGACCCAAGCAACCGCCGCCACAGCAGACGACCGGCGATGGGCGCCGCGATTCGAAACACGGTGTTTCGCATATGGGCTATGCCTTTATTTTGCCACTGCATGACATCGCCAAACTGCCGTGTCGCATAAGCCATCTCGCGAACCCTCCTTCGTCGCTGGGCTGCATAGATGCGAAACGCCGCCGGGGAGATACCGACATTGCGTACGACGTACAACCACGTCGCCGCATCCTCCATCGCCAGCGCGCCGCCAAATCCCAGATTCGGCGTGATGGCGTGTGCCGCATCACCCATGAGCACCATGCGCCCCTGGGCCATCGGGCAGCCTGGTGGGAGGTCTTGAACGCGATGGCGCAAGACATCTGCGTCCGGCGTTGCCGCGATGCATGCGCGCACAGGCGCTGGGAAGCCAGCGAAAAGCCGCCGCGCGACGTCCCAACTGGCATCCTGACCGCCGAGGAGCCGATGATTCACCGTCGCGAACCAGTAGGTTGCATGCGGCGAAATGGATGCGTAGCCAAAGCGAACACCCTCTCCCCAATACTCCCACATGGTTGCCGGATCGACCACAGGCCCCTGGGCCATCCCACGCCATGCCGTATAGCGCGTCGGCCGCGGTTGTACGGGATGGATATGGTGTCGGGCTTGCGAATGAATGCCATCCGCGATAACAGCCGCATCATACGCGAATCTTCCATGCGATCCCTCGACCATCACGCCATCTGTCTGCTCCAAGACCGTCTGCACGCGTGCGTGAGCGATTTTCGGCCGCGATAGTGCTTCATACATGGCAAGCAGCAAAACATCGCGCCTGACACAGACCGGAAAACATCCATACTGTTTCCGCATCCAATCCAGCGGCAACTGGTACAACACTGCTCCCCAATCGGTTGCAATTCCCCCTTGGGTAATGGCGTTTGCTGCAACTCCGCTACCCAAATCGCCTATGCCAAGTTCGCTTAAGGCGCGAAGGGCGTTTGGCCACAGCGTGATCGCCGCGCCACCAGCCAATGGATCTGCGGCAGCATCGAAAAGTTGAAACTCGATATCAAGCTGCCGACACGCAAGCCCTGCGGCGAAGCCCGCAATGCCCGCCCCGATAATTGCCACGCGAGCCGTCAAGTTTCACCCCTCCCGCAATTGCTGATGGGCCGTAAATAGCTTTGGGTACGTTAAGAAGCCGATGACAATACTCGTCATGGCCGATCCCGCCAAAATACAGAAGAGGATCATCAATTGATAGCGAACGGCTTGCACCGGATCTGCCCCTGCGATGATTTGGCCAGTCATCATGCCAGGCAATTGGACGAGGCCTGTCGTTTTCGTCGAGTCGATAGTCGGAATCATACCCGCGCGAATGGCCTGTTTCAGTCGAGGGTATATGGCCTGTTTGGGACTACCCCCAAGTGCCAGGACAGCCGTAATCTCCGCGCGCCCATTCTCCACTTCGCGTTGCAACCGGTTGAGCAGGAGACCTGCGGCGACCATCGAGTTGCCGATGATCATCCCCGTGATGGTGATGACGTATCGCGCTTGAAACGGCACAACGCCAATCCCCAGCAACAGCCCTTGGGTAACGATCTCGGTGACGACGAGGCCTATGAGAATGGACCAGATGACACCGGGGATGCCCTTTGCACGGCCGCGTGCATTCCATGCCGCCACTGCGATGATCAGTGCGACCATGAGCAAGATAAAAACGGTCTGATGCGACGCAAAGACAAACTTCAGTATGTATCCAACCACCAGCAACTGAATGGCCGCACGCACCGCTGCGATCACGATGTCGCGCTCGACGCCAAGGCGCAACCACAGCGAAAGCACGAGTGACACGACGACAAACAGCAGCGTGAATGAGAGTGACAGATAACTCACGCTTCCCCCTCCTCTGCTTGGGCAAGAAACGATCGCAATTCCGCAGTCGCAGGTTCCACCAACAGGCGCTCGGCAGGTCCATCCTCGACCAAGCGCCCAGCTGTCAAGAACCATATATCGTCCGCCACTCGCCGAGCCTGGCGCAAATCATGTGTCACCCAAAGCATCGTGGTATGCAAGCGGGATCGGATTTCAAGCAGCGTTTCTTCTACCTCCCGCTTTGCATGCACATCCAGCGCCGAGGTGACTTCGTCAAGTAGCAGCACTTCCGGTTCCATCGCGAGCGTCCTCGCTAAAGCGACACGTTGTTGCTGGCCACCGGAGAGATCGCTCGCAGGTTTCGTCAGTAATTCTCGTGGGAGATCGACCAGTTCGAGAAGCCGCCCCGCATCCGTCAACGGACGATTGTGCAGTTTCAGCCCAAACAACACGTTGTCTTCGACGCTGCCCGGAAACATCGTGGCGGCTTGAAACACCATTCCGACCTTTTGCCGCAATCGTTGCACCGGCCAGTCGCGGATGTCCTGACCATCCACCTCAATCCGCCCTGCAGTCGGCGTACGCAACAGATTGCATAGTGACAACAGTGTACTCTTGCCCGCACCTGATGGGCCGATCACGGCCGCGGTACGGCCTCTTGCCAAGGTTGCAGTGACACCTTGCAGCAACCACTTATCGCCGCTTTGATATCCGACGTCCGCCATGTGTATCGCCACTTCATTCACAGATTTCTCCTCCGTCCTTTTCATGTTGTATACTGGCTCGGTGCAAGACTGTTGCAAACAACTTGGTCGTGCACGACAAATGGAGGTGTTCCTGATGTCTGACACACAAGCCTCTCGTATTGTGTTGGCGAAGCGCCCTACCGGTACGCCAGCCCAAGATTGTTTCCGCACGGAAACGGTCGCCCTCGGTGAGCCTGCCGACGGACAGGTACTGGTCAAAACGCGTTATCTTTCTGTCGATCCCTATATGCGCGGGCGCATGAATGACGTCAAATCGTATGTGCCGCCCTATCGCCTCGATGAGCCGATTTCCGGTGGTGCCATCTGCGAAGTTATCGCCTCGCGCGCTTCTCACTTACAACCTGGAGACCTCGTGCTCACGCAGACGGGCTGGCAGACACACGCCCTCCTTGCAGCTGAAAAGGTTCGCAAGCTCGATCCTGTGCCACAACCTGTAACACTTGCCCTTGGGTTACTCGGCATGACCGGTTTGACGGCGTATTTCGGCCTCATCGATATTTGCGATCCGAAGCCAGGCGAGACTGTCGTCGTCTCGGGTGCCGCTGGCGCCGTGGGTATGGTCGTCGGGCAAATCGGAAAAATCCTTGGCTGCCGTGTGGTCGGAATCGCCGGATCGGACGCCAAAAACCGATATCTGACCGAGGAACTTGGCTTTGATGCGGCCGTCAACTATAAATCGCCTACGTTCTATGAGGACTTGAAGAGGGCATGTCCCGACGGAGTCGATGTGTATTTCGACAACGTGGGTGGCCCGGTCACGGACGCGGTGATGAAACGAATCAACGACTTTGCACGCATCTCAGTATGCGGTCAGATCTCATTGTACAATCTTTCCGAGCCTGACGTTGGTCCCCGTATTGCGCCCATCTTGCTCACACGCAAGGCAAAGATGCAAGGGTTTATCGTGGGAGATTACCACGCCCGTTTTCCGGAGGGCATGGCTCAGCTATCGAAATGGTACAACGATGGTAAATTGAAGTCTGAAGAGACCATTATCAAGGGTTTCGACAGAACCATCGAAGCATTTTTGGGGCTGTTCACCGGTATCAATACTGGCAAGCTGATTGTGGAAGTCGAATAAGCTCATTGCGAAGGATTTCGTCAAAACCAAGGGCAAGCCGCATGTCTCACGGCTTGCCCTTTTTCCGCTTCAAATCTGCAATCCAGATCACCCGTGCCTTTTGTTAGAGCCGTACCAAAGATGATCATGAAAAAACTGACGATACATCCAAAGGGTAAGTACCCCGCCAAGTGCACAATGAAGCGCGAGAAACACGTATTTTCCAAGGAAAGGATGCGGTGAGTACAAATAGCGAAACGCAACGACGCCAACCAATTCGAAGTTGAACGCAAACAGAATACCGACCGTCAGTAGCGTCAACAGAACCTTGGTAACTCCGGACATGGTGCGAATCGCAAATGCCCCCCAAACTGCGACACGTTCTTTCGAGGATATGATTATAGCACGCAAATGGCCGAGCGTCACTGAATAGAAATAAGCGTTGATGACGCGGCGTTCGACAGCATGTGACGCACAGACCTTGTTAGACTGAAAGCTGCAGTATTCGCGACATGAACAATACGTCACAACATACAGTTGTTTCCGGTCAGAACGGACGCAGGATGGAGAGATGGCAGATGCGCAAAACATGGTGGACACGTTGTTTGTCAGCGGTGATTGCCGCTACGGTGTGGCTCACGCCTTGGGGCATGTCGGGAGACGACAGCGCCTCCTTACAACCCGTCCTTGCAGCCCAGACGGCATCGACAAAGAGCGCATCAAGTGTCACGACCCACGCGACAAGTCATACAACCACCAAGCTCGAACAGGCAAACGTACCGCAACGGCCAAAACCAGTTATTATCGCCATCGGATCGACAGGCAATGCGGCTCTTTGGATGAACGAGGCGATGGCGGAGTTAAATCTGCTGCCGTTGACATTCAAACCAACAAATGGCGAAAGCTCGCAAGCCGTGTGCAAGCAGCTCGAGCTTGCGCTTGCCGCCGGCACGTTGACGCCGATAGCCGGCTCATGGTCATGGAAGGCCACAGAACCACAGAGCCTCGTGCATCTGTGGAACCCGAACCTTGTGTCAGCGATCACAGAAGGCGCCATCATGGCTTTTGAGTCCGCACACGGGCTGGCGGTGGACGGCATTGCAGGACCACAGGTGGACAGCGCGTTGAAACAGGCGTTGCTCTCGGATCAGGCGGCCTCATTGCAGCCGTATACGTATATCACAGTCAGTGAGGCACGACCGGAGACGCTGCGCATCTGGCAAAACGGGAAAGTGGTCTTGACGACGCTCGCCAATACGGGTATTGCTGCTTCGCCAACTCCTATCGGAACGTTCCCGGTATTTGCGCAATATCTGTCACAGGACATGCGCGGTAAGGATCCAAACGGCGTTCCCTACAATGACCCAGGTGTACCCTATGTGAGCTACTTTGATGGAGGCTGTGCCATCCACGGCTTCGTTCGCGCTGGCTATGGCTATCCGCAAAGCCTTGGCTGTGTCGAATTGCCGCTCAGCATTGCAGAAAAGGTGTTCTCATACATCCATATTGGTACGCTCGTCACCATCCAAAGCTAAATACATTAGCTCGATAACAGGTTGATTTGGTAGAATGGGCGCAATCTCTTTCAGAGATTTGCAACGTAAAGGTGTCTATACGTTCAAGGAGCTCATCATGACCAAAACGACCCTTGCTTACGGCCAGCCGAGCAATGAGATGGATCATCAAAAACGTCTCGACTGGCCGTTGTTTGCACTACTTTTCATCTCTATCTTGATACATCTGCCTACTCTCAACATGCCGCTTATTTCTATTGACGCCTGGCGACAAACGGACGAAGAGAGTATTGTCTACCACTTTGTCCATAACTCGATGAACATCCTCCATCCTGCTGTCTTTTACGATGGTCTGGGCCCACAGCGGGTACAACTCGAACTACAAATCATACCTTGGCTCACAGCCTGCTTGGTGCACGTTCTCGGTTGGCATATATGGCTTCTCCACCTCATTCCGGACGCCTGTTTTAGCTGCAACGTATGGTTATGCTATCGAGTGGCCCGCGCCTTCTCTGCACCCGTCGGCATTGCCCGCACGGCAGCGGCCATGTATCTGCTGACTCCCTATGACATCTACTATGGACAAGCCCTCATGCCAGAAGTGGTGATGACCACGGGCATGTTGCTTTCCGTGTGGTCCACAGTCTGCTATGCAAAAAAGCCTACCTGGGAAAGATCCATTGTAACTGGACTGGCAATCTGCCTGATGTTGCTTGCAAAACTCCCATCCGCAACCGTTCTTCCTGCCTTGGCGGTTGTCGTCATCGGAGAACAGGGTTTCAGCATCCTCGCCCGCGCAAGGACTTGGGTACCCGTCTTCGTCGCCATCGCCATCACCTGGTTCTATACCGCGTACGAAGGCAAGCAGGCCGCACACGCATTCATCACAGGCGATACACATGCCTATTTGCTACAACACCTTGGCGACGTCTTTCATCCACAAACGTATCTGCAAGCAGGTTGGTTTGGGGCGACGACAGCCGTCGGCCTCGCCGTCGCGCCAGCCGCTTTATATGGCTGTTTTTGTGCATGCCCCAACGCCCTTGCCCCGTTTCGTCAAGCCTTTGCAGCCTGGCTGAGCGGCGCTTTTCTCTTCACCGCCTGGGTCGCTACGCACAATGCCTTGCATTACTACTACATCGTTCTCACCGTGCCGGCCGCGATGCTCGCCAGCTTGGGTCTATGGCAATTGTGGCGATCCCACCGCCTGCCATTGCGCACGATGGCTGCTGCCATCGTCTGTGGCGCTGTGACAATAAGCGTTGTGGCAACCCCGACTTACTATCAGCCAGCAGAAGCGCCCGCGTATCGGCTTGGAAGGCAGTTGCAGGCCGAGCTTCCCGCCAACGAAGGTATCGCCCTCGTCGCATCAAGTCCCATTCTGTTTGACTATGCGAAACGGGGCGGTTGGCGCTGGTACGGCGGCGACAAAACCGCTGCCTATGCACAATGGCTTCAGCAGAAGTGGAAAGTCGGTGCGGGTGTCGCCGTGATCGAAGACCCTAGGGCATATCCGGACTTATCCGAGTGGCTCAAAAAGCAATATGGCACGCAAGTCCGCGATGGCCATCTACTGGCCTGGCTTCCGCCGCGTGGAATGACGAAGGACGGCCGCGCTTAAAATACATTGCGAATCCGTGAAGACTTTGACTCCTTACATGCACGAGCAATCCATTTGCCAATCGGAGGTACTGTATGCCCAATCGCCACCGCCGCCCAGATCCGACAGAAGCCTTACAACGCCTTGGCGTCCCTCGCGAAGTCGCAGAACTGTGTGAGTTGCCCGGCGTCGGCCCGAAGATTGCCGCCGACTTATATCGCCGTCATCGCATTGCAACGCTCGAGGGTTTGGCGGAAGCTGTGACCCGTTCGCCGCGCACATTCCAGTCCTATGGTCACAACACCGTCGATCGCTGGCAACGAGATCTCCCTGTCCTACTCGAACGTCGCCACAGCTGGCCCATCGCCCTCGCCGCTCCGCAAGCAGACGCCATCTGTGCAGAATTGGCGAACCTCCCCGGTGTCACGGCTGTATCCGTCACCGGCAGCGTGCGACGCCTTGCGGCCATGAATCGGTGTATCGAACTCGTGGTTGCATGTGCGGATCGATCCGCCCTTGATGCGTGGTGCCAGAAGGCTGGAGCTGTGACACGCATGCCTGCCGATTATCCATCGGCCATCGCAACCATCCGCTGCACGACAGGCCGTGGTGCGGACGAATTGCCGGTACTGATCCACGTCGCATTACCGGAGGCGTTTGCGGCGGCACTGTTGCAAAGCACCGGCGATCCGACTCACGTCGAAGTCGTCACGAAACTTTTGGCAGAGGCCGCTTTGACATGGAGCGAAGTGGGACTTATGCATCGCGAAACAGAATCCATTCCGATTGCGTCTGAGGCGGAACTATACGCCCGCATTGGCTTGCCCTGGTTGCCGCCTGAGCTGCGAGAAGGCGAAAGCATGCTGCAATCGCCGTCCTTCCTCATACAGCAAACGGATATTCGCGGCGATTTGCACATGCACAGCACGTGGAGCGACGGCTCGCTGACCATTGCCGAATTGGCAGAGACCGCCGAACGCATGGGCTACGAGTATATCGCTGTGACGGATCACTCGCAGTCGCTCACCATCGCCCATGGCTTGACACCGGATGATTTGCGGCGTCAACGCAGCGAGATCGAACAAGTGCGCCGGCGCGCCAAAGTCCGTATCTTGCACGGCTCGGAAGTCGACATTCTGGCGGACGGAAGGCTCGACTTCCCTGATGAGGTGCTTGCCGATCTCGACATCGTGATCGCCTCCATCCACACCGTGTTCACGCAATCGCGCGATACGATGACGCGGCGCATCCTGCGCGCTTTGGCGAATCCATACGTGCACATCTTGGCCCACATGCATGGCCGGCTGATTGGCAAGCGGTCCGGCTACGCGGTCGACACGGAACAGGTGCTTGCATCTGCAGCGCGCCATGGCGTGATGATTGAGCTAAATGCCAATCCAAATCGCCTTGACATCTGGGATGAATGGATTCGCAAGGCGGTGAAGCTTGGTATTGCTATCCCCATCGACACGGATGCGCACGAGCCCGGCGAGATGAATAACATCACTTATGGCGTCCGCATGGGTATCCGGGGGTGGCTACCCAAGGCCCAAGTGCCCAATACCTTGTCCTATGCAGAGCTTAAACAGCGACTCGACGCGCGACGGATGCAGGCATCGGTCAAAAGATAGATGCAGTTGATCACAAAGGTGTGGCAGATGTCCGAATTTCGCATGATAGCTCCTGACCTGCAGATGGAAAACCTGTAGACTAGCAGTTGTGAGCCGCCAACAGCGGATAGACAACGAAGCTAGGGGGCTTTGTGATGAAGTTCGTATACTGGGTGATTGCCGTTATCATCATCATCGGAGGTTGTCTGTGGCTATTTAACTGGTTGCGCAGGTCCGACAGGCCAAGCGATGACTATTTTGCATTACTCGAAAAGTTGCAGGCTCGTCCCGACGACAATGCCTTACGAGAACAAATTTATGCAGTAGGCCGCAAGTTCTACAAAACCCGAATGAGTGGAATTGACGATGCCATTCAAATGGATGTCGATCTCGCTTTGCGCGGGGAACTCAAAATGCCTGTCGACGACAGGTACTGAGCCGCCGGCAATGGCCGCCACAGTATGGAGACGGCCATTGCCACGCGTCGAAATCTCAGGCCACTTCCAGTTTGGCGACAATAGCCGCCAACACTTGCAGCAGCAACTGTAGCTGGACGGCCAGCTCCGTTGCAACCACCTGAACGCGCACTGCATACGCGTTGTCGACGCGAATCACGCGGCGAATCCGCTGTGCTGTGCAGATCCGTGCGAGCAGGTCTTCCGTCACCTGCGAAGCCGCGTTCCCATCAGCGACGGACACGCTGAGAACAATCGCCAAGGCTAATTCAAGAGCAGCTTGCAGCGATAGAGCCGCTTGCAAGTCGTGGCTGTTAATTTCGACGTTTGCCGAGTCTTTTACAATGATGTCTAGAATGGAAGACTCGTTGTCGTCGATTTCGAGAATCGCATTCTGTGCGATGCCGGGATCCCCTAATGGCAATTCGGCCTGCGGCAACTCGCACGACTTGTCGACGTCGTAGTCAAAATCCGATGCCATAGGGCGAACCGTTGTGCGTCCTGCGTTAAGCAGCGGCATACGGTTGTCATGTCGCCGACGCCGGACATGCCGGTGTTTGTTTTTCCCCTTCACAGAACAATGCCTCCTTCTTGGCCGTTTGCGCGGCCCTCGACGAGGGTCTGCTTCTGGAACGCCCAAACAAGCCGCCTTCTAGGTTTCGTTTCGCTCCCCGCGGTGGACGCTGCAGGATCCGTTTCCTCTGCATTGGACTCCGGCATTCCCATGCGTGCCATGGCGTCGCGATATGCCTCTTCCAATACAGCGCGGATGCGCTCCAGCCGCTGGTTGGGTTCCGCTTCGTGCATACGCTCCCCTCCGCCAATCACAGGATTTCAAGCTTTGCAATGAGCGCCAAAAGCACTTGCAGCAGCACTTGGATATTGACACTTGCTTCCGTTGCCGTCGCTGTGACCGTCACATTGCGGGAATTCTCGATGACGGTGCGTTGTTTAATGCTCTGGCGAGTCCGGATTCGTTCAAGCAAGTCCTGCGCGATGTTGTTGGCTTCATTGCCATCGGCGATCGCGATGCTCAACACGAGTGCAATAGCCAATTGAATGGCCACCTGGAGATTTACGGCCGCCTGTGTGTCGACCGTGGTGACGGTAATTTCACACGAGTCCTTAATCAGAATGTGCTCATCGTTGAGCTGCTCTGTGCGAGCCGATTCCGTCGCTCCCTGTGAGACCCCGCCAAGTGTTGTAGCACATGGATGTGCCTGTTGTGGATCGAGTGCAGACCAAGTTGTGTTGGTTGCCAATGTTCCTCACTCCTTCTGTGGAATTACCACACTGTATGGAGTTTCCTAATAAGCCGTAAAGGACAGGTTCCCTAGGACAAACTCGCCAAATTCCCGTGCCGTGCGTCATTTCTTTCGCTTCGTCTCTACGTCCTCACTTGAGGATACCTTTTGCGATTGCAGAAAGTCCTCGACTTGTGCCTGCAGCGTATGAACGAGATCGCGCAGTTTGTCCCGCTCTTCGGGCGAGATGGGCTTGCGTTTCGCTTGCGAGATGTCGTGCTTGCGAAACACGTCCTCAATAAGTAAATCCGTCAGGTTTTTCGTCACACTGTCCATGTCGTGCATGAGAGATGCCTCCTTAGACTCAGATGTCGAGCTACAGTATGCAGACATAGCCATCCTGTCCACGACGGCCGTCCCACTGACCCGTTAAAATGGTTGATGGTGGAATCGCCAATGCGAGAAACCGGGTCGCCTATGCACAAAAAAAACGTGCGGCCCTGAAAAGAACCGCACGCTTGCACACTTTTCCTTTATATTAATTATTCGGATGGGACTGGAAGTCGAATCACCACAGTCGTCCCTTTACCGGGCTTACTCGCGATTTCAAGCGACCCCTTGTGTTCTTCAAGAATGCGCCGGCAAATCAAAATGCCAAGTCCATTGCCACTCGCCTTCGTCGAATAAAACGGACTGCCAATGCGCTCGAGTTGCTCAGATGTCATGCCTGGACCTTCATCGGTAAATTTGACGACCACCTGGCCATCGTGCCGAAACGCACGCACAAATAGACGCCCGCCCTGCGGCATCGCCTCAATCGCGTTTTTCATCACATTGATAAAAACACGCTTTACTTGATTGGAGTCGCCTGTCGTCCATAAGGGTTCATCCCCGATTTGCCGGACGATCTCGACGCTATGCATGTTCGCTTGCGCGTGCAACAGCGCGATCGACTCCTCCAAGCGCTTTCGGACGTCCAGTTGACCGTGCGTAATAGGCTGCGGCTTGCCGAACAGCAGCATCTCCCCGACAACGGCCTGAATCGACTGAAGCTCAGACTCCATAATTTCGCAGTAACGCACACGATCCTCAGGTGCCGCCTGTGGCATCAACTTCGTGAAGCCAATGAGCGCCGTCAACGGATTGCGGATTTCGTGTGCGACGCTCGCCGCCAATTGGCCCAAAGCGGACAGCTTTTCCGCATCGTAAAGCATCCGTTGCGCTTGCGCCAGTTGACTTTCGGCACGCTTGCGCTCGGTGACGTCAAGATGCGCTGACATGATGGCGGTCTGTCCGCGATAGCGAATGGTGCGCGCGAGCAACGCCGTGACAATCTCGCGCCCGTCGAACGTGCGCATGCGCCGTTCAAGCAAAGGTTTGCTGGCTGCTCCAGTTCGCATGATCCATTCGATCTCGCGACGAACCTCATCGACATCATCTGGGTGGATCACATCGAAAACCGGTTTGCCCAAGATTTGCTCGACGGAAGCCGCACCGAGCATCCATACCGCTTCCCGATTGGCGTATACCCAGCGACCAGCGAGGTGCACGAAGATAGGAAATGGCGCATCATCCAGAAACGTTCGATATTCCAATTCAAGTCGGCGCGCTTGCCGCGATAAGCTGTACGTACAGACGGCGCCTATCGCGAGCATTCCGACAAACCGAAGCCAAACCGAGAATCCGGGCCATTGCTTGCCGTAAATGCTAGATAGCATATAGTTTGCTCCAAAGTGCCACACGAGCGCGGCCACGATAAAATACAAGGTGTACACCGCCGGCGCCATGCGGTCCACGCGTAACCGTCTCACGGAGAAGCGGACGTGATTGCCCGAATTGCGTGATACAAAACCTCATTGACCGGCGTGGGTATGCCTAGCTGACGCCCAATCTGACATACCTTCCCGGCCAACTGTTCAACCTCGGTGCTTCGTTTGGCCTCGACATCTTGCAACATCGACGTTTTCCCGGTTGGTGCCATCGCATGTAGCACATCATCAAAACGAGCGATATCATCTTCTGAAAGATCAATGCCAAGCCGTTGTGCGATGGCAATCACCTCGCGCATGGCCATCGCCATGACCGTATGCGCGTCTGTAGATTGCTGAAAAACCCCGTAGGGCGCTCGCAGAATCGCCGATGTTTGGTTAACGCCAACATTGACCATAAATTTCCACCAAATAGTGTGCAAAATATCCTCGGGAATTTCATAGCCAATGCCTGCGCGCTCAAACAGTTCACGCACACGCTCGACCGCTTCTGCTTGTTCGCCCGACGCATCCCCAAAGCTGATATAGCCCAGGTTGCTAAACGTCACATCTCTGCCGTTGCGAACGGCATCGATGGCGATGCAGACGGCATGCAGGATGGGATTGCGCGGGTAGGCAGCGCGGATGTCATCTTCACTTGCAATACCGTTTAACAGAGACATGAAGATGGTGTTGGGCCCGACTTGCCTGCGTATATCGCGCAGTGCCTGTTCCAAACCATCGTATTTAACCGCAATCAGAATCAGATCAGCCGGTTCCACATCTGCATCCGGGAGTACATAAGGAAACGCGATTTCTTGGCCGTTAACCACAACAGGACGCTCGCAGTATCGGCTTTTGCGTGTTTGGTCAACAACCACGCTCAACTCTGTCTCTGGAGCCACGAGCAGTCGACTGCCGTAAGCAGTTCCAACCGCCCCCAATCCAATCAGCGAAACGCGGCGAATTCGCTCCATTCTCAACTCACCTTTCTCCATCTCTAGCATACGACACGGTGCAAGCCCAAACATCTACAGATTAGGATACATGCGTCCTGTCACCGCATGTTTTTCTGCATTCTGTGTCAGGATAATGTACGTGGACAATTGCATAAAACCGAAGTTTGTATTTATAATTTTGCAGACTAGAATTCATAGGGGTGAAAATGTGAAAAAATCCATCATGTCTTTGACCACTGCAGCTGCCCTCGTCTGTGCGCTTGTCACAGGTTGTGGCACTGCGGCTTCGTCCGACAATACGGTCAGTTCCACCAATACAACTTCCAACACCGCAAATGCGGGTGCCGCCTCCATTTCGGGGACCAAAACGTCGGCACTTGGCTTAAACGCTGTCGTCAATCCCAATGCCATGCCAAAGCCTGGACAAGTCGTGATTGCTGTCGACGATACGTATCCGCCGATGGAGTATACCGATCCAAGCAACCCGAACAAACTGATTGGTTTCGATATCGATCTCGGCGACGCCTTGGCCAAGTACTTACACGAAAAGGTCGTCTGGAAGCCGACGTCCTTTGATGGTATCGTCGAAGGCCTGAAAGCAGGCAAATACGACATGGTCATCTCAACCTTGAACGATACGCCGCAGCGCGAAAAGCAAATCGACTTTGTCGACTACATGAGCTTCGGCCAAGTCATCGTCGTGAAAAAAGGACATGCAGGCAACATCAAGACCATTGCCGATTTGAAAGGAAAGAAAGTCGGCGTTGAAATTGGCACCACAAGTCAAGATGCCCTTCAAAAAGAAGGTGGCATCGACGTCAAGGAGTACAACACCTTCCCAGACGCATTTCAGGACTTGGCTGATGGCCGGTTGGCTGCCTGTGTCGTCGATGAAGTGGTCGGTCGCTACTACGTGAATCTACAGCCGAACAACTATCAAATAGCAGGTAAACCGTTCCTGTCCGAGCCTGTCGGCATCGGTATCAACAAAAAGAATGCCAGCCTCGACGCGAAGGTGAAAAAGGCCATTGCCCAAATGAAAAAGGACGGAACTTACAACAAGATTTATACGTACTGGTTTGGCGCTCAATAACGATAATCCATTCGCCCGCGTTCTGACGCGGGCGAGCGTTTGCTAAAGGAGTGTAGTATGAACTTCTTTCAATTTTTAGCGACGTACGCCGGGACTTTTGCGCAAGGCGCGCTTGTCACGGTCGAGTTAACCCTTTGCGGTCTTATTATCGGTCTTATACTCGGCGTCTTGGTTTCGTTGATGAATTTGTCACACATCTGGCCATTTCGCTGGTTCGCCCGGCTCTACACCTGGGTTGTTCGGGGCACGCCACTTCTGGTTCAGCTGTTCATCGTCTACTACGGCTTGCCACAAGTCGGGCTACAATTGACGCCATTTCTTTCGGCCATTATTGCGTTGGGATTGAACTCGGCAGGCTACGTCGCGGAAATTATTCGCGCTGGCATTCAGTCCATTGATCCTGGGCAAATGGAGGCCGCCGAATCACTCGGCATGCGCTATGGTCAGGCCATGCGCAGAATCATCTTCCCGCAGGCCTATCGCCGCTTATTACCGCCTATTGTCAATGAATTCGTCGCCTTGCTCAAAGACTCGTCACTCGTTTCAACCATCTCGATGACCGAGCTCATGCGCATTGGACAGACGGTGAGTTCCTCCACCTTTCTGCCCATGCAAAGCTACATCACGGCCGCTTTATTCTATTTAGCCATGACCAGTATTATCGTCTTCTTCTCAGGAAAACTCGAACGTTGGCTGGAGGTGCGCGGATAATGCCATCGGACGAATCAATCATCTTGCGCGGTCGCGCCGTGAGCAAGTCCTTCGGTCAGCTCGTTGTGCTTGATGGGATCGACATCGAGGTGCGCCGAGGCGAGGTCGTCGCCATCATCGGCCCCAGTGGCTCCGGCAAATCGACGCTCCTGCGCTGCTTTAACGGCCTGGAGACGCCGACAAGCGGCACCATCGAGGTGGCCGGTGAACCACTTAGCCGCAACCGGCGTCAACTGGCCAAACAGCGCGAACATCTTGGCATGGTATTTCAGCGATTTCACCTGTTCCCGCACCTGACAGCTCTGCAAAATGTGATGGAAGGCCCGCTGACGGTCAAGAAGATGGATCGCCGCCAAGCCGTGGACAGGGCCTACATGTTGCTTGAGAAGGTCGGTCTGCGCGACAAGGCCGACGCGTACCCATCGAAGTTGTCAGGAGGCCAACAGCAACGCGTCGCGATTGCGCGAGCCCTGGCGATGGAACCGGCCGTGATGCTACTCGATGAACCGACCTCGGCCCTCGACCCCGAACTGGTTGGCGAGGTGTTACAGGTCATTCAAAGCTTAGCCAGCGAAGGTATGACGATGCTTCTGGTCACCCATGAAATGGCGTTTGCTCGCCACGTAGCGGATCGTGTCATTTTCATGGCAGACGGAAAAATCGTCGAAGAAGGTCCGCCAGATACGTTGTTCGATCGGCCACAGTCGCCTCGCACACAGCAATTCCTGCAAAACGTAGCTCGGCCCGCACAGATGTGACGGGCCGAACTTTTTATGAACTTCTGACGCACAACTCATATTTTTGCGCCTTCTGGGGTATCCCTTACAGAAAAAGGAGGTTTTGCAGATGGACGAGGATACCCCGAAATTCGTCATTGAGCAAACGGTACAGCGCGTGGAGGCGCGCGAACTTCCGTCAGACCCCCAGGTGGCGGGTAACCTCGCGACCGCTGCCGAACGTCCTCGCGAGGAGGAAGAGGCATAGTCCAAAGGACTCTGCCTCCTTGCACATCTCCTTGTGGTACACTCATCACATCTTCATTTTGCGCTCTATATAGAGAGGAAGCGTGATGAACATGTCCCACCTCGTTCGCGTAACCCGCGGTTCCATCGACGAAAGTTGGCATGACGCGGCCGTCGTCGTGACACATGCAGAAGGTCGGCGTCTGGCGCACGCTGGCGAGATCGATTTTGTGACCTTCGCCCGCAGTTCATGCAAGCCCATTCAAGCCATCCCCACCGTCGAGGCAGGTGCGCTTGCCCGCTATCGCCTCGATTTGGCCGATCTCGCTCTATTCTGTGCTTCGCACAGCAGCGAGCATATCCATACGGATCGCGTGCAATCCATCCTCGACCGAATTGGCCTCGATGCTTCTCTGCTCGTCTGTGGGCCGCATCCGCCGCACAGCCACGAGACATACGAGGAGATCATCCGCAAGGGTGGAGAATTGACCGCTATACATAGCAACTGCTCGGGAAAACATGCTGGCATGCTCACCTATTGCGCAGCCACGGGATCTGATCCGGCAACGTACGCCGATGTTTCACATCCTTTACAACAAAAAATCCTGACAACGCTCGCTGAACTGGCCGAAGTCCCACAAGGCGACATCATCCTCGGTGTCGACGGTTGTGGCGTCCCTGTGCACGCCATACCGCTCGCCGCATGGGGGCGCGCCTTTGCAAAGTTTGTTCGCAATGGCGAGGCACACGGTCCGGCGATGCGCGAAATTCTTAAGGCCATGGGGAGCCACCCGGAGTTGGTGGGAGGCACGAAAGACCGCTTCGATACCGACCTGATGCGAGCGACTTCAGGACGCATCGTCGCCAAAGGGGGAGCCGAGGGATTCCTCATGATCATCGATACGGCGCAGCGTGCGTCCGTGGTCATCAAGGTGCGCGACGGCAACAGCCGTGCGATCCCGCCTATCGCGCTTCGCGTACTCCTCTCCCTCGACGCCCTTACGCCGACGGAACGCACCCAGTTGGCGCCATACGAGAGGCCCATCGTGCGCAATACGCAAGGACGGGAAGTCGGCGAAATCATCGCGGACTTTGAGCTCGTACGCGCATAATTCGCGCATCATCGGTTTCGCCACCTACAACCGTGCCCCGTCGTCATGGCTGTAGGTGAATTGATCAACCTTCCAATAGATGCAGGAACTTGTCAATCAATGTCGAACATCGTTGCCTTGGTGGTGATACGCGTGGCACTGGATCGTGACGATCAGCAATTGCGTCGATGGGAACGCAAAATTGCGTTTGGGTATCGCATGTTCATCGGGCTATACGCCCTTGCGGGTGCAAGTACCTTGCCCGTCGCGTGGCTGATCGCACGCGCCAGTTTTGTTTCATACGTGCAATCGCATCTGCTATACCCGCTTGTGTTGCTGGCTGTCGTGGAAGGCTGTGTGGAATGGGGCTTGAGTCGCCTGCGACGTGGTCGCCACACGCTCTTGATTGTCACAGGAGTCCTGCTGGCAAGCATTGCAATCTATTTTAATCCGCGGCTTCATGCAATCGAGTCGATTCTCTTACTGCCTATTTTGGCTTCTGTCTTTTTTCTGAGCCCGAAGAAAGTATGGCTCGCAGGCATTCTTGCCATGCTCGCAGAGTGTATTCTGTACTGGCTCAATCCGTTTCACGGCCATGAGTCGGGCACCACGCCATACGACTTGATCACGTTTATCGTGGAGCTTGTAGGCGAAACTGTTGTCTGCCATGGCATCATTGCGCGCGGGGCGGAAATTTGGGAGGAACTGCGCAAGCGTGGCCGTTTGGAAACAGAGCTTTTGGTGCGACAAATCGTCTCCGAGAAGGATGCCAAGACGGATGCTCTAACAGGTTTGTACAATCGCAAGTCGTTTAACGAGTATCTTGAATTTGCCCTGCGCATTAGCGCAGAGACGGATACGCCTCTGCATTTAGCCGTGATCGACATCGACAACTTCAAACAGGTCAACGACCGCCATGGCCATTTGGTGGGAGATGATATCCTGCGCCGCACCGCGCGGGCCATTGAATACCACCTGGCGGCCGGAGACTTTCTTGCTCGCTATGGCGGCGAAGAATTTGCACTCATCATCCCCGAAATGAGCCATGAAGAGGCGGTCGCCCATGTGGAGAAAATCCGCGAGAAAATCGCGAACATTCATCATGCAGAACTGACTACGCAGCACGCGACCGTCAGCATTGGACTCTGCACGTACGTGCCGGGCGAAGATAGCCAGGCCTTGTTTCAGCGCGCTGATCAATGCCTTTACCAAGCCAAAAAGTCTGGGAAGAACCGAACCATTGCACACCCCTGACAGCTCAGTCTTGCAAAGGTCCAAATTCAATTTCGCTCCATTCCTCGGTCTCACCCGAATCCCACTCGATGACCAGCGTCCTTAATAGACACGCCGGGTTCGTGATAATGCCAACCACTTGACCCGACTCGTCGCGCTCGGGGTGCTTGACGGTGTCACCAACGCACTTTCTCATCATACGTCCCCCCAACTTCTTGACGCTTGTAAACCTGAGCGCCACATATGTGCAGTCATGTCATTCCATCATACGCATCAACAAAAGGGGTTGTAAGCACTTTCAACTCTATGCTATCTTCATGAATGATGCAATGTTCATATGCCTCAGCCAGTTGTGCAAACGATTGCACAGACAAACCACTCTCTTCTCACCATTGCACACCCGCATCGACGCTTGCGGCAAAACAACACAAAGGGGGATTTTTGTGGGCCAAATCAAGAATACGACCATCGCAGCACTCATCGCCCTGTCCGCGGCTCTGCCAACAGCCGGTTCCGTAAAGCCAGTGCTCGCGGATGCAAACGATTCGACACCATCCATCCAAATTACGTCGGGAAACGACGCTAAGGCTGGCGTGGCGAGTGACACCCTCACCGTCGCCGTGAGTGGTATGGACATTGTCGGAACCACCCCAGACGTCACCTTGGCAGGCGCAGACGGCTCGACGCGCAATCTCACGACCGACACGACCGTCGCGGACAATTCGACACTGCATGTCGAATTGCCCATGGGGGACAGTGGTTTAGGGGCGGGCACGTATACCCTGACGGTCTCTGCTGGTGGCGCCAGCGCATCCGCGACGCTCACCATTGAGCCGTACACCAACGCAAGCACCATTCAGTGGGACGGTATCTACACGGACGATTCTGCAACCTACGTTTCGATCCCCAATCCAAGCCCGGGGCAAAACGTCACCATTCGCCTTCGCGCCTACAGCGGCAATTTGACCAAAGTCGTGCTGAAGGCGTACGACACTGCACAGAGCAAATCGTTTGACGTCGAAATGGCGCCGACGTCGACGTTTGGCCCTTATCAGTTGTGGTCGGCGACTGTGCCGGCGTCGAATGGAGGTACCATCTATTATCGGTTTGACCTGTATGATGGCAATGACTTCGCTTGTCTTTCCGGCGATGGTCTGCACACAAGCGACGACACGAATCAAAACTTCCCCCTCCCTGTAGGCGCTGTGACGCTGTCCACAACCGACGCAAATCCAGGAGACACGGTGACGGCCTCCGATCCCGTAGGGGATTTCTCGGGCAGCGGCCAGAGCCAAACGACCGTCAACTTCCTTGACCAAAGCGGGAACGTCGTCGCAACGACGACCGGATCAAACGCAAGCTGGTCGAGTGTCGATTTCACAGTGCCAAAAGATGTACCCAACGGACTCTACACGGTCGATCTCGATACCACCGCGAAAGACGCGGATGGTGTGACAAACGTCTCGCTGGATCGGCAGGTGCCACTTTTGGTCGGTCCGGAACCAGCCTGGATGCAGAGCTTTTACCACGACTCGTACAGTTCGTTTTATCGCAGTCCGTTTGGTGCTGTGGCCACCGGCACACCCGTGACCCTGCGCCTGCGTGGACCTGTAGATCTAAAATCGGCACTCCTTCGGCTATGGGGTGCAAACGGAAACGGGTCTGAACTCGACTTGCCGATGCAGCCACTCGCGATGTCCGCTACGGAGATCGAACAGGCAACAGGCACGCCCGATGCTACACAATACAGTTGGTGGACCGTGACCATCCCCGCCTCCGATGTGACCACTGCGGGAACCATGTGGTATCAGTTCGCAGGACAACTGGCAAGCGGCCAAACCGTGTACTACGACGACAACGGAAACCAGCTGGAGGGCCCTGGCCAACCGAGCTTTTCTGCCGGCGGGCCCAGCTATCAGTTATCTGTCTATAACCAAGGATTTACGACACCTGACTGGTTGAAACATGCGGTCATCTACGAGATTATGCCGGATCGATTCTACAACGGCGACATAGCGAACGACGAAAATCCAAAGACGCAAAAGGGTATCTACACCGATGCCGTTGGTCAGGAAACGCTGGGTCCTATTCAATTTCATCAGGACTGGAATAGTCAACCATATGATCCAAACATCCCAGCTTCCAGCGATCCAGCCATCCAGGCCCTGCGTGGCAACGGTCAATGGAACATCGACTTTTTCGGTGGCGACCTGAAGGGAATTCAGGATAAGCTCGATTACCTAAAAAGCCTTGGCGTCAATACCCTTTATCTCATGCCTGTGTTTGAGGCCGAGTCCAATCATAAATACGACACGGCCGATTACATGAAGATCGATCCGGGGTTTGGCACCGCCCAGGACTGGCTGAACCTCGCAAAGGCTGCCCATGCAGACGGATTTCACATCCTCCTGGACGGCGTGTTTGAAGACACCGGATCGGACAGCGTGTATTTCAACAAATTCAGCAACATGGGTAGCCTTGGCGCCTGGCAGGCCTATATGCAGAATCAACCGAATCTCTCGCCCTACTATAGCTGGTACGAGTGGACCAACAACCCAGCGAATCCGTACAACGGCTGGTGGAACAACGACACGTTGCCGCAGACAGATACGAATAACCCGTCATTTCAGCAATTTATTTACGGCGGCAAAGACGCCGTCGCGAAACACTGGTTGGCGCTTGGCGCCGATGGCTGGCGCCTTGATTCGGCGGACAACAGCAACTATAACGTCACTTGGTGGAGCAATTTCCGCAACGCCGTAAAATCTATTGATCCTAACGCCGCAATCGTCGGGGAAATATGGAACAATGCGACAAACGACAACGGCACGGACTGGCTCACCGGATCGACCTTCGACAGCGTCATGAATTACTCATTTCGCAACGCCGTGATCGACTTTTTCCGTGGAACGTACAACGACGGAAGCGTCCAACATCACGCGGTCGACGCGGCGGGATTCAACCAGGAACTGATGCGCCTGTACAGCGAGTATCCTTTGCAGTCGTTCTACGCGATGATGAACCTCGTCGACTCCCAAGATACGATGCGGATTTTGACGGTTCTCGAAAACGCGCCCGAGCCAGGCTCCATGAGCGCCTTGCAACAGGCCACCTACCAGCCCACGGCAACCGATCAACAACTGGGTATCAAGCGCTTAGAGCTCGTGTCTGACCTGCAGTTTGGCTTCCCGGGCGATCCGACCATCTGGTATGGTGACGAAGCGGGCGTTTCGGGTTACAGTGATCCGTTGTCCCGTGACACGTACCCATGGGGCCATGAAAATGAGACCCTGCTCAACCACTATCGCTTGCTTGGCGCGATTCGCGCGGCCAACCCCGTGCTGCAAACCGGCACGTTTACGCCCGTTTACGCCCAAGGCGAGGTCTATGCGTTCGCACGCACCATCCAAGGTGGCCAGGACGTATTTGGCAAACCCGCAGCCGATGCGTCGGCGATTGTGGCACTGAACAACCAAAACCAAACGCAAACCGTGAACCTTCCGGTTGCGGGCGTGATCGCCAATGGAACGAAGCTTCTGGACGAACTCAACGACCAATGGTACACCGTGGAGAACGGGGCTGTGCAGTTGACGCTGGCGCCATACGAAGGTGCTATTCTGGTCACGCCCACAGCGAATCCTGTCGCATACCTGCAGACAATCAATGGGCAAACCTCGATTGCCTGGACGCCGGTTGCTGGGGCGAACGGATACTTGTTGCTGCGACACCAAGGCGATGTATGGGTACCCGTAGGCCGCCCGCTTTCGGCGAACACGCTGTCTTCGCCGGTAACCCAAGGTGCAACCGCCGTCGACTATGCGATTGCGGCCCTGCCACCCGTGGCACCAGGCGTCGGCCTTAGCTTGGGCCAACCGCTACAGGCGGTTACGGTGCCGGCCGCATCCCTCGGTCAGCCCCAAGTGCAAGTGGATGTACAGCATAGCGGGGTCAGTCTGCACATCACACCGGTGCCAAACGCGACACAATATGTCGTCTATCTACAACAGCCCGATGGATCTTATCAGGCCGTCGCAACTGTGGCGGCACATGGCGATGTCCACCTCAGGTTGCCTGTGGCGCCTGGAACACAGTCCATATCCGTACGCGTGGCGGCGCAAAATGAAGACGGCCAGGCTGTGACCGATCCGATGGTGATTACGGTAAATCCATCCGCCAAAGCACAGCGCTAACCCACACAACAAACAGGGCGTAACCTGGTGGTTACTCGCCAGGTTACGCCCTGTTGTCTTGTCTTCCTATCATGCCAATCGGTTCAGGCTGATCTCGAAAGACGAGCCGCGGCCTATGGCTTCAGAAACCGTCCCATCGCGCCAGTGCATGCGAATTAGGCACTCCTCGTCCGCCTGCCCATAACCATCGTGGGTCGCATTCGCTCGCACGAGCACGTGGTCTGGGTGAAATTCCGCCGTGAGTTGGCGATCCCGATAGCGCCCCTCGCGATAGGCAAACGTCAACCCATCGTCCTCATAAAGGCGCCCTTCCCCAACTTCGCCCGCCTTACCCTCGTATATTTCCAAGGCCAGCTGACCGGGGCGATTACTCTCGCCGAGATCGACCGGAATGATGGACCCTGCTCGGACAAAAAGCGGTAATGTGGCAAGCGGCGCATCGACCAAGACGTGCCGCCCCCCTTCAAGGTGTTCACCCGTCCAGTAGTTCACCCACGTTCCCGCTGGCAGATAGACGGCTCGACAGCGCAGATCTGGACGACACACAGGAGCGACGAGGATATCGCAGCCGACAAGAAATTGATCGTCAAGGTTGTAGGTCGCGGGATCGTCAGGATATTCGAGCACCAGCGGCCGCATGATGGGAACGCCTGTTTCACTTGCTTCCCGGAACAACGTGTACTGGTATGGCAAGAGTCGATAGCGAAGGCGAATATACTTGCGCACGATGTGCTCAATGTCTTCGCCAAACGACCAGGGCTCCTGACGCAGCGTCTCCAGAGCGCTGTGGTTGCGGAAAAACGGGAAGAACGCGCCCATCTGGGTCCACCGTGCCAGCAATTCACCGGTCGTATGATGCGCGAATCCCCCGACGTCCGGGCCGCCAAACGCAATACCGGACATCCCCATGTTTAAGACCATCGGGATAGCCATCGCCATGTGTTCCCAGAAGCTGCGATTGTCTCCGGTCCACACTGCCGCATACCGCTGTACGCCACTGTACCCCGCGCGCGTCAGAAGAAATGGGCGCTCGCCGCCGAGTTTTTCGGCGAGTCCTTCGTATGTCGCTTTCGACATCAGCATGCCATACAAATTGTGCAATTCCCTGTGCGTGCGCGGATAACCGTTGTTGCGGTGCATCACCTCGATATCCATCGTCTTCGTCTCGTTGAAGACGGCCGGCTCATTCATGTCGTTCCAGATGCCGCGAATGCCTCGTTGCAAGTAGAAGTCGTGTTGATCCGCCCACCAGCGCCCAACGCGATCGTCCGTGAAATCAGGAAACGCACTCGGCCCCGGCCACACATCGCCGATAAAGATGTCGCCTTCGACCGACTTGCAAAACACGTCGTTGGCGATCCCGTCGCGATACACGTGATATTCTGGGTCTCGCTTGACCCCCGGATCGACAATGGTCACGACGTTAATGCCCATGTCCCGCAGTTCGTCGCACATCTGTTGCGGATTCGGAAACCGATTTCGATCAAACGTAAACACGCGATAGCCGTCCATATAGTGAATATCCAAGTAAATGGCATCCAGCGGGATCTCCTTGTCTTGAAACGTATGCGCTAATGCCAATACTTCGTCCTGCGTCTCGTAACTGTACCTAGACTGGTGGTAGCCCATAGCCCAACGCGGTGGCAACTCTATGCGCCCCGTCAACCGCGTGTATGCCGAGATCACATCTTTAAGCGTCGGCCCTGCAAACAAATAGCAATCAAAGCCGCCCGTCGCGGCCGACACCTCGTAGGCGGGAAAGCGCGATCGAAAATCGAACTTCGTCTTGCCTGGATTGTCGAGGAATAGGCCCGACGCAACGCCCGCATCAAAGCGAATGACGAATGGAATGGAGACGTACAAGGTCTCTATTTCTGGAACATGCGGGGCATACACGTCCGAGTTCCACATCGTGTAGGCTTCGTGACGCTTATCAAGACCCCCTGCTTCCTCCCCGAGCCCATAAAAACGCGTGGCCGGGGCCGCTTGCAACACGGCACCCACACCGCCTGTGGCCGGTGAAAACAGTTGCATCCCTGCCGCAGTCACGCTGCCCCTGCTATCGGTGACGTCAAACTTGCCAAGTTGCCGGTCAATCCTTACCGTCCACGACTCGAGGCGAAGTGTGACCTCCTCATCCGTCTCCTCGACGGCACACCTGCCTGCCCTAGACTGCACTGCATCCGGCAGCACCGCGACGGTGGAAGCAGGAATATGTCCACTGTCGTCACACAATACCAAACGCAGGATGTCGTTTGAGATGGCCTGTAACGCCAATTTGCGCTGTCCCAGCGTCAGCGTGACACCCCAGTCATGCGCATGCCATCCCCCCAAAGGTGCAAGTGCTCGCTCTGCGAGCACCGGTTGTTTCACTCGATCCGGTTTGATCGATTCACTTGTCTGCATGTCTGCACCTCGTCTCTAGCATTCACTCCGTGTCGGGCGTTCTTCGCGCCCGCTCATCGCCAAACTGTAATTGCACAACCTTCGCTGAATGCCAAAGCCTGCTCGCCTTGCGCAACATAGGGCTCTGTTTGTTCAGCGAAAAGGACCCTGGCCGTTTTCGGTATTCCCGCTCCAAGGCGGTCGATCGCCGCAAACTGAACCCACACGCGCTCCCCCGTTTGCCCTTCGCGGACATAGCGCAACAAGCCGGGTTCCGCACACTCCACCCGCATGAGCCCACCCGCCAAGGCCGGTTCCGAGAGTCGCAGCTTGACCAACCGCTTGACAACGTCAAGCAACGCCTTGTCCCGGCGGTCGTCGTCCCAAACCATGCCTCCGCGGCACAGCGGATCGGCCCCACCTTGCATGCCGATCTCGTCGCCGTAGTAAATCATCGGAATCCCCGGAGCCGTCATCAGCAACGCCATGGCCTGCACGACAGCCGCAACCGATCCGCCGGCCAACGTTCGTATCCGCTCGGTGTCGTGGCTTCCTAACAAATTGAGCATCGCGCGTTGGGCTTGCGCGGGATAAGCAAATTGCCAGTCCGTGACGCGCTTTGCGAACTCGTCCTCCGTTACCCTGCCGCGTACAAACAAGTCGAGGATGCACTCGCGCAGCGGATAATTCATGACGCCGTCGAATTGATCTCCTTGCAACCAGGGCAAGCTGTTGTGCCATACTTCGCCGATGATCAAGGCATCCGGTTTTAATCGCTTGATCGTTTCGCGAAACTTCCGCCAAAAGACGTGATCGATCTCGTTGGCAACATCCAACCGCCACCCGTCGATGTCGCACTCTTCCAGCCAATATTCGGCCACCTTGAGCATGTAGCGCTCGACCTCTGGATGAGCGAGGTTGAGCTTTGGCATATTGCGCAATTTGGTCGCGAACGTCTCATAATTGACCGCTTCGGTGTCAATCTCATCGCCCTCGATAAAAAACCAGTCCCAATAGCGAGACCTGCGGCCATTGCGAATGACATCCTGAAACGGCCGAAAGGAATATCCGCAATGATTCAACACGGCGTCGAGCACGACGCGCATCCCCCGCGCATGTGCATCAGCCACCAAAGCCCGTAAATCGTCCTTGGTACCAAACTGCGGATCGATCTCAAAGTAGTCCGCTGTATCGTACTTATGGTTCGATCCCGCCCGGAAAATGGGGGTTAAGTAGATAAGGCGAATCCCTAATTCATGCAGGTAATCGAGTCGCTGCCGGATGCCTGCTAAATCGCCGCCGTGAATGCTGGTGGAAGTGGGCGTGTCGTACCAACCACACGCACCATCCGGTGTCAGCAGCGGATTGCCGTTTGCAAAACGCTCGGGGAAGATTTGATATGCTACCGTTTGATCCACCCAATCCGGTACGGTAAAGACATCGCGCTTGCAAATGTACGGAATATAAAAGGGCACCGCTTCATCACGCTCGCGCGCCCACCCCATCTCTCCGAACCACTGTGATACGTTCTCAGCCAAAACAACCTCAAACGCGTATTTCAAGCGCCGTGTCGGCACCGGCACATCCGCGACAAAGTAGTCAAAGTGTGTACCTTGCCCCGCGCCTTGCATGGTCAGTACGTCGGTGTAAGTGGTCTCATACTTATCTCCGTAATGTACCCTTATCTCCTGCATCCGGTAAGGCCTATGCACCTGCACAACAAGGCGGACAACCTTTTGCCCAAGCGGGTACGCAAAGGGATTATTTGACTGATGCTGTAAACCAATGTCCATCGGGTCATCTCCTTACCCATTGCGCGCTGCGGCGTGAGCGCCGCAGGAATAGCGAATGACCAACTCAAAGTCTACGATTTCCGAAATGTAAGCCGGGCTCCCCGACTCGATCTGTTTCAATAGCAGTTCGGCACAACGCACCCCTAGTTCATGCATGTTGACACGGACGCTCGTCAACGCGGGATTGGCCAATTCCGCTAAGCGAATGTCATTAAACCCGACAATCGCCAACTCCTCAGGCATGCGAAAGCCGAGTTCAGCCGCAGCGCGCATGCCGCCAAACGCGAGAACGTCATCGGATGCAAGCACTGCCGTCGGACGATCCGACATCGCCAAGAGCCGCATCATGCCCAGATAACCGCCTTGTTCAAGGAAAAAGCTCGATACTTCAAGTCTTGGATCCGGTTCAATCCCCGCCTCCAGCAGTGCATTGCGATAGCCTGTAACGCGGTCAATCGTAACCACCATTTCGGAAGCGCCGCCAAGAAAACCAATGCGCCGGTGTCCGAGGTCGATTAAGTGTTTTGTGGCGCAGTGTGCGGCCTTCACATTGTCGTTGTTCACCCAACTCACAGGAATCGGATCAGCAGGACGGCCGAGTAGCACAGCCGGGAACTTCTGGTCAGACACGCGGCGCAATACCGGATCGCCCGGGCGCGTGCCCAAGAGCAACAGCCCATCGACACGCCGACCACGCACCATGCGATCGACGACCTCTTCCTCGTCGCGAGCAGACGTCGAGAGCACCGTATCGACGCCGTGCTCGCGCGTCACTTCGGACACCCCGCTCATCCACTCGGCAAAGAACGGGTTGACGAAAAACTGATTCATCGAGGGGGGAATCAAGATCCCGATAGCGCCAGTGCTATTGGTCACCAATCCGCGTGCAAACACGTTTGGATGGTAATCGAGTTGTTCGAGAGCCTCGCGCACACGTCGCTTTGTCTCTTCCGATATCCGCGACGAATTCGAGAGCACCCGCGATACAGTCGACGGTGACACATTGGCCAAGCGTGCTACATCTTTGATGGTAGCCATGGCGTTGATCCCCTCTCAAAACACAAATTAGCTTGTCATTATCCTTTCACCGATCCGGCGACCAAGCCGGTCGTCAAATACTTTTGCGCCAACGCGAACACGGCGGCGAGCGGAACGGCAGACAAAAGCGCCGCAGCGGCAAACTCACCCCAGTTCTTTGCGAACTGGCCGCTAATCAAATTGTACATGCCGACGCCGAGCGTGTAGTTGCTAGGCGACTGCAAAATGGTTCCCGCAAACAGGTATTCGCCGAATGCCCCGACGATCGTCAAGAAGAATATAACGACGAGCATCGGCAAACACAGCGGCAACTGTACGCGAATGAACCGTTGCCACGTGTTTGCACCATCGATCAGGGCCGCTTCGTCGAGTTCCTTCGGAATTGAATCCATGAACCCTTTTAACAACCAGACGTTGAACGCGCTAGCCCCCAACATCACCAGAATATAGGATCCAAGATAGTCGATCATGTTCAATTTGGCGAGCGCAGAATAAAACGCCGCGATCGACAGGATGTTCGGAAACATTTGTAACAACAAGAGCACCATTAAACCGTATTTACGCCCGTAAAACCGAAGTTTGGAAAACGCGAATGCGGACAGAGCCGTAATGAATGATTGGGCAATCGCGACCGTTAAGCCAACGAACAAGCTGTTGCGCACCCAAACGAGGAACTGGCCGCCTTGAAACAGCGCTCTGTAGTTCGCAAATGTCGCGTGTGCCGGGAAAAACGACACTGAGATGTACGAATTCGACGGATCAAATGACGCTGTGAAAACGAACCACATCGGGATGAGCACGACGATGATGACAGCCCAGATAATGACGCGCGATATCCAAAGGCGCAACAGCTGCCCGGGCTGCAAGCCCCGCTTGCGCGGGCGCGGCGAGGCTCCCGCTTGTGAAAGACTGCCATGCGTGACCGCCATTAGGAATCGACCTCCTGGAACGCCCCGGTGTAGCGCATCTGGAGCCAACTGATAAACGCGACGAGAATAAAGAGCAAAACAGCGATGGCAGAGCCGAGATCGTAACGGTTAAACGACAAGGTCATTTTGTATGCGGCTGAAGCCAGAATGTCAGTTTGCCCAAGGAACGGATTGTTCGAATTCGGTGGACCACCGCCAGTGAGCAGGTAGGTCGCATTGAAATTGTTAAAGTTGTACGAAAACGACGGAATTAACAGAGGCAAGGAAATACGCCAGACAGATGGCATCGTCACGTACCGAAAGACCTGTGTCCAGGTGGCGCCGTCGATTTCCGCTGCCTCGTACTGATCCGTCGGGATCGACTGCAATGCACCTAGACAAACCGTCATCATATATGGAAATCCAGCCCATACGTTTGCGATGATGATGGCCACGCGGGCCCATGTCGCATTGGTCAACCACGGAATGCGTGGCAAACCGAAAACGCCGTGGAGAAGGCCATTGATCTGGCCGTATTGGTCGTTGAGCAGCCCCTGCCAGGCAAGCATTGTGATGAGCGTGGGAACGGCCCAGGGAATGATGAGCAAGGTCCGATATAGCGTGGCTTCCCGCATATGTTTGTTATTTAATAACACCGCAAGTGCAAGCCCGACCAAGTAGCTGAAACCAGTGGCACATAACGCGTAGACGATGGTCCAAATGAGCGTCGGTATGAACAAATTCGATAGCGGATCGTGCGGGTTGAGCAGCTCTTTATAGTTCTGCAGGCCCACGAACTGATACGAAGTAAAGTGCATCTGATTAAAATTTGTAAACGAGATATAAATCGTATAGAAGATCGGGACAATACTTAAAACGCATATCGTCACGAGCGCCGGAGATAGATATCCGTACGCCACCCAATCCACTTTGCGGCGCCGCTTGCGAGCTACTGGTGTCGTTCCCGTCTGTGCAACAGCAGCCACGTGTACCACCTCCAGATATAGCAAGAGCCGACCAGCGGGGCGGCCGGCTCCTGAAACAAGCTGTCACGACGGTTTATCCTTGGGCCAAGATACCCTTTTGAATGTTTTGCACAAAGTCCTTACCGCCTTGTTGCGGCGACACCTTTCCCGCGATGATGTTTTGCAGGATGGTGTCCGCTGTCCACACAGCTTGCATCTGTGGGATGTTCGGCATCGGCACCGAGTTTTTCAAAGCCGTTGTGAACGCCTTAAATGCAGGATTGTTTTGTACGGCTGGCGATTTCTGTACACTCACAAGAGCCGGGATCTGTTGTGAATCCGAGAAGTACGTTTTTTGCGCACTCGCATTGGTCAAAGCCTGCACCAGACTCCAGTCCGCTGGCTGCGTCTTGCTTTCCTTGTTGACAAACGCCGTAATCACCCCGAGGAACGGAGTCGCAGGTTTGCCGTTTGGCAACGTCGGCCATGGCGTAATGCCGTAGTCGATCTTTGCCTTCTCGATGTCGCCGGTATCCCACGGACCACTGACATACATGCCAATCTTGCCGGCCAAAAACTGCGCCTTGGCGATAGAACCGTTCACGCTTGGCGTCATCCACTTGTATTTGCTGTCCATGTCATGCATCAACGCATACGCTTTGACCGATCCGCTGTTGTCAAGGCCAATATCATTGGGATTTAACGTGCCGTTTGTATCCTTGAACACATAACCGCCCATACCGCCAATCAGCGCATAGTCAAAATATAAGTTTGCCTGATCATACATGAAGCCATGCGCATTCGCGTCCTTCACAAACGCAGCCCAGGTGGTCGGTGCTTGGGGCACCAATTTTTTGTTGTAGTACAGAGCCGCAACCTGCACAGAGACCGGAACAGAGTATATCGTGCCATTGACTTTCACGGCGTCCAAAGTATTTGCCGCATACGCTTTCGTATTGATAATGCCGTTTGGCACGGACGCCATCAGACCTTCTTCGGCGAACGTCCCGTTGTTGTCATGCGGCATGCCAAACACAACATCGGGGCCTTTGCCCGTGCGCGCCGCCGTCGCGTAAAACTGAAATCCCTTAGGATTGGAGCTTTGGTCGACGACATTGACCTTGTCGCCATGTTGCTTTGCCCATGCCTGCGCAATTTTCTTGACATCGGTGAGCTGAGGACCACCGGCCCAAGACCAGACGGTGATGGTCTGCCCTTTGGGCAACGTGCTGGCGGCGCCAGTATCGGCTTGGCCTGTGCTGGTGTTTGCAGCATTGGCTGTGTTTGTGCCGCCGTTTGTGCCGCAACCGGCTAAAACGCCGCCGGCTAGCGCAAACGCCGCCACACTCGTCGTGACGATTTGCCACTTTTTCATCTCAAAACTCCCCCTTGAAATACACAATTCTTCTTTCCCTAGGACTGAACGAGATGATGCAAACGTTTGCACGTAGTATACCGCTTACACAAGGCGCGATCAAGAGTCAATTTTGTCTTTCTATATCCACAAATCATTTTCATAACAGGTGTATGAATAGCGCAATACCGTTTTACTGAGGAAGGCGCCTTCTGTTCAAACGTTACCACATGCACGAACGATTGATGGGTAACCCACAGGCAATGGGCACCCTGTGTGCCACGTTTCTTATATTCCTGCAACAACTGATACAATGACGATAGATGTGATGCTCCATACTGAAGGCGCAGTGCAGGAGGTTGCCAAAATGTCACTTGAGCCATGGATTCGCGAATGTCTCGACTGCTTACACGCGATACCCACGTCCCCACTGGCCAGTATGACTGCGCAGGAATACCGCCAACGCCAAATGCTCAATTGTCCGCCCAACATACCAGTTAAGGAGAGACAGTAGGATGACTTGGTTAAAATACCCTGGTGGACAGCGCGCAACTACGATGGGACAGGAGCATGCCCGCGTCTTTCCCACTCGCCACACGCCCTATATCGATCCATTTTTATTGCTTGACCACTTTGCCGTTGCAAAGCCTTACGGCTTTCCAGATCATCCGCATCGCGGCTTTGAAATTTTGACATATGTCCTGGAAGGGGCATTGGCTCATGCAGACAGCGCGGGCCACGAGAGCGTCATTCCGGCGGGAGGTGTCCAACACGTCGTAGCCGGCAAGGGCATTGTACATTCAGAGATGCCTGGCACCGACGGGATCGACAGCGGATTGCAACTTTGGATTAACCTGCCGCGCAGTGAAAAAGGGATCGATCCCGGCTACGAAGACATCATGCCTGCAGCACTACCGCGCGAACAGGTTACAACAGGTGTTGAGCGCACATGGATTGTCGGTGGATTATCACCGGTCAAGACGCGCAGGTCAATGCAGTTTGAAGATGTGACCATTGCCGCAGGACAGACACACACGTTGCAGGTACCAACAGGCTATCAAGGATTTATCTACGTTCTTGCCGGCCAAGGCTACCTGGGCGAGGATGAAACGCCCATCAACAAAGGAGATTTGCTCGTCTTTATGGCTACCGGCGACGTCGAAAGCCTGCCACTGACGCCGGTGCGCGCGCAAGATGATCTGCGGGCCGTATTTGTGTTCGGCGAGCCTGTCGGCGAGCGTCCCATTTTCAACGGGCCATTCGTAGATTAAGACAAACGCCCGGGTTAAAGGAGTACATGTGCTGAATGTGCTCCTTTACCCTCATCATAGAACGCGAAAGTATTGCCAGAGCAAGCGGTAATAATCGGGTTCTCTGTGGACGAGATCAACCATTTGCACCTCTCGGACATCATGCTTCCACCCTTCATCGGTCCACTGTGCCCCTTCGAGAACGGCGCTTTGTGACTTGCCGTCGACCAACTCCTTAAAGCTGTGCACCGCAATTCGGTAGAGCCCGCTAACTTCATCGGCGGCCACTCGAAACCTGCGCACGTCGTGCACGTAGCCAAAGCGCAGGACGAAGACATGGCTAAATTCATTGTCAATAACTCCGTTCTTACGAAAGTGATGCCTTGCCACGCCAAGCTTGACGAGTTGACTAGGAGAAATCGCAACTCCAAGTTCCTCTTGTAGCTCGCGCACGCCGTCTTCTGGCAATTCCCCTGCCGCCAGGTGCCCTGCACAACTCACGTCCCATTTGCCTGGATTCGTATCCTTGCTCGGGTGCCGCCGCTGAAGCAACAACATGTCTTCCCCAGCGATACAGTCGTACAGCCAACAATGAAACGTCTGGTGCCACCACCCCACCTCATGCACTTGAGAGCGCGGTGCCGTACCTATATGATTCATCTGTTCATCCAAGACGTCGAGCAACTCGTCCATCGTGTCACGTCCATTTCCGTATCCTTTTGTCCTTCATCATAACACGCTGTTCCTATGTAACCGACGCGCTGATCTAGGATCCAAGACGCATCTAGCCCCCTGCGCCGGGATGGAGTACGATGGATCACAGTCTCGCAAACGGATTCCCCATCAAGGAGGTTGTTCTGTTGCCTCTCTATGTTTGGCTAGCCTGCGGTATGTATCTCATGAACGGGATGGCAACGGTCGCACTTGGCAGTGTATTACCAGTTTTCATTCACCACTATCAATTGTCTTATATGTTTGGTAGCGATCTCGTCTTTGCACAATTTGTTGGCTATCTTGTCGGCGTTCCTCTCTCACCAGTCCTCGTCAAGACGCGCGGCTACCCTGCAGCGATTGCCATGGCAGCAACCGCGACAGGCATTGCAGAAATCGCTTTTGGCGCCCTGCCGACGGTTTGGTGGTGTATTGCGATGTCGTTCATCAACGGTGTTGGCATGGCTCTCTTACAAGCCACCATTTCGACATCGCTCGTCGAGTGGTTTCCCGCCAGTCGCGCCGTCGTGATGAGTCGTACCGAGGCTGCCTTTGGGCTTGGTTGTGTGATCACCCCTCTCTTGGCAAGCTGGTTTATCCGCGTCGGCATATGGCGATTGGATTTTTTTGTCGTCGGGGCCCTCGCCGTCCTGCTTGCAATGGTTACGTTCATGACGCCGATTGTTCAGCCGGAACACCACAGAGGCCCAATCGACGCTCCGACCGCAGCCGTGAATATTGCCCGGCGGTCCGAGAAATGGCTCCTCTTTGCTCTCTTTATGTTCGCCATCCTCGTGTACGTCGGCGTCGAGTCGTGCGTCAACAACTTCTTTCCCGCCATTTTTGCGAACCACTTGCACCTCTCGGCAAGCGCTGCGTCGCTTTCCGTGAGCTTGTTTTGGATATCGATGGTCATCGGTCGCATGGCCACAGGTTGGGTCATTCGCAGATTGCCGTACCGCCCATATCTCATGTTGGCGACTGGTGGTACGCTCGTCGTGATCTTGGCAATCTCAGCGACGCGTTTGGCGTTTGTTGCGTATATCGAAGCGTGCGCCACCGGGATCTTCATGTCTGGCATCTATGTTGTCACTCTCGTCTTTGCCAATCACTCATTTCCGGAGATGACCGCCCTCGTCACGCGCCTTGTCACCTTTTTTGCCGGAATTGGCGGCGCCATCGTACCTACCGTTTTTGGTTGGCTGATCACGCGTTCCAGCACTGTGGTCGCGGTACTTTGTCTCGGCGCCTTTGCCGCCATTCTGTTGATAACCATCATCACCGCAAGCGCATTTACACGATCGCGATCGCGCCTGTCAAAAAACGCCGTAGGATGAACGAGCAAAGGGCGGTCTCCCGCCCTCTGCCACTTACCGAATATACTTGGCATGTGCCTAGACTGTCCTGCATCTACGCCAGCAGAATCGCAACGACCGTCGCCACCGCCAAGCCGCAGATGACGGGAATGAAGTTGCGCCGCGTCAACTCTTCCGGATCGCACCCGGTCACACCTGCGATGTCGAGTACGCCCCACGGAACCAGGGTGCCACCACCACTCCACACGGATCCCATCTGACCGAGCGCAGCAAGCACAGCCACGTTTGCACCAATCGGCGTGCCTAACGCTTGTGCCAGTGTTCCTACCAACACGAGACCAGAAAATCCAGAACCGTCGAGTCCTGCAATCACGCCGACAAGCACGATAATAATCGCCACCGGCGCAACCGATAGCGGCACATGTGCGGCCAGGGCCTTGCCAAGATCGAGCAGGAAACCAGGCGCACCGGTGCCTAAGATCTGCGGCGAAACGTCAGGTGAGCCCATAAAGAAAAATCCTGCGATGGGGATAACCGGCGCAAAGACGCGGATCGAGAAAATAAACCCATCCTGCAGAAACGTCATGACCGCGGCCGGGGCCTTTAGGCCGTACTCCAAAATCGCAATCGCAAGGAATAATAGAAGCGCCACACCGCCAATGAACGCAGTTGCGTCACCTCCCCGCAAAGGCAGGAGAATGGTGGTCAATATCGTCGCCAGAAAAGCCGATGGCACGACGACGGCGGCAAATTTGGCGGCGGCGCCAAACTCGGTACGCACCTGCGCCGCCTGCACTTCGCCCACGGTTAGCTTGCCGCGGCGCATATCTCGACGCAAGAACAGATAGCCGAGCACCGTGCTGACCACGCCTGTCGCCAACACCAGCGGCACACTCGCCTGCAGTACAGAAGTCACCGATACACCTGCGGCTGAGCTGGTCAGCTTGGGTGCGCCTTGAATGACAAAGTCACCGGAAAGTGCAATGCCGTGGCCGAACAGGTTCATCGTCATGGCCGCGCCAATGAGCGGCAATCCTGCGCGCATCGCGATCGGCGTCATCAGCGGCGCGACCATCATCGTTGCCGGCGTCGGCCAGACAAACAGCGAGACGGCACCTTTGATGAGCCCTGTACCCCAAAAGGCGACGCCAGGTGTTTTAACGGAGTTGCGAAATGGCCGAAGCAGGAGTTGGTCCGCCCCAATCCGCTCCATCAAGCGCAACAGCGCGACCATCAGGCCAATGATGATGATGATCCCCAAGAGGTTTGTTGCACTCGCTAAGTTCGCATTGTACAGCGTCTGCAACCCTTTCACGAAACTGTGCGTGTACACCCAGCCGATGGCGAACGTACCCAACACACAGATGGGTATAACGCCTTTGCGCAGAGCCATCCCAATGATGACAAGGACGACCACAGCCAGGTAAATCCAATGTGAAGGCGTAAGATGCATGCCATGCCCCCCCAACCCGTATAGGCTGATGTTGGGGCATCATATGGCGGGCGCTGCAACAGGGTTACGGGTACACGCAGCAAATTAAGATGGACGTGCTGACATGAAAATGGCGGGCCGCCAGAACGAGCGGCCCGCCATTTTCTGCATGCGATATACGCAAGACTTACCGTTTAATACATGCCATAACCGCCTGCACAGCTACAGCTGCTTGCAGCGACACCGACAGCCGGTACTAAGAGGAAGAACAATACGAAGATAATCAAGAACACCACTGCCCAGCGCGTGTATCCACCAAATGTACCCATGAACCAATTCCCCTTTCGGTTAGGAATGGTCCATCGTACGTCCGCATTTGTATCGACACAACCGACAAGGGCCGTGACCTTTTACACACTTACTTGCGCACTTGTCCGTCTCCGTGCACCACGTACTTGTAACTCGTCAATTCACGCAGCCCCATCGGTCCACGCGCGTGCATTTTTTGCGTCGAAATGCCGATCTCGGCACCAAACCCAAACTCAAAGCCATCGGTGAACCGCGACGATGCGTTATGATACACCACCGCCGCGTCGACCCTCCGTAAAAACTGTTGAGCCGCTGCCTCGTCTTCGGTCACAATCACTTCCGAATGCAAGGTCCCATAGCGCTCAATATGCGCAATCGCGTCATTCAACGAATCCACCACGCGGACGGCGAGCGTCAGTGCGAGGTACTCAGTCGCCCAGTCCTCCTCGGTTGCATATTCGACGCCATCCGTGAGGCCGGCTTCGGCAAGGACTGCATACGCACGCTCACACACGCGCAACTCGACACCTTTGGCACGCAGAGCCTTGGCAGCCTGCGGCAGCCAGACCTTTGCCACGTCCTGATGTACCAAAAGCGTTTCGGCGGCGTTGCAGACCGACGGGCGATGCGTCTTCGCGTTGACGACAATAGGCGTGGCCTTGGCAAAGTCTGCCTCCTTATCGACATACACATGGCAGTTGCCGACGCCCGTTTCAATGACCGGCACGGTGGCGTTTTCGACGACGCGCCGAATCAGACCTTCGCCGCCGCGTGGGATGGCGAGATCGACCAAGCCGCGTGCACGAATGATGAAGTCGACCGTTTCGCGCTCCGTCCGTTCAATAAGCAACACGGCATCGCTTGGCAAACCGGCCGTCGCGATCCCCCGATGCAATGCCCGAACAATCGCCTGGTTGCTTTGCAGCGCCTCGCGACTGCCCCGCAACACGGCCACATTGCCGGTCTTCAATGCCAACCCCGCCGCGTCGACCGTGACGTTTGGGCGAGCTTCGTAAATCATCGCGACAACGCCCATCGGCACGCGAAGCTTGCGGATATCCAGGCCATTCGGACGCACGAAATGCTCCATCTGCTCCCCGACCGGGTCCGGTAGCTCGATGAGAGCCTCCAGCCCATCCACCATCTGCTCAATCCGCCGCTCATCCAGGGCAAGTCGGTCGATCCGCGCTTCCGGTTGTCCTGCTTCACGAGCCGCGGCGACGTCGGCCGCATTCGCAGCAAGGATGGCCGCGCGATCCGCCCATAGGGCTTCCCCCATCTTGCGCAGGGCGTCATTTTTCTGTTTGGTCGGCGCAATGGCCAGCGTGCGCTTCGCCGATTGGGCGCGCCGAAGCACGTCGGCGACTGCGTTCTGCAGCTCCATCGCGCCATCGAAAATCTCCGTCATCTCGCATTCGCCTCCATCACGAGCACCATGTCGTTGCGGTGTACCACCTCGTGCACGTTGTGCAAGTCCTCACCGGATCGGCGGCGCGCCAGCAAATCGTCGAGATCGCGAGCGGAAAAACTCGTGATGCCCTTGCCCACCGGATCGCCCTTCACACTTTGCAAAAGAATGACCGCTCCTTCTTGGAAGTCACCTGTGACCGAGACAATGCCCGGCACGAGCAGACTTCCTCCGCCTGTAAGCAGCGCGTGCACGGCGCCTGCGTCAATGGTGAGTGCACCTTCTGGCTTTGGCGCGTGCATCAGCCACGACTTGCGCAGGCTCACCGGTTGCGCAGCCGGCAAGAAGCGCGTCCCCACAGGCTCGCCGGACAAGGCGCGGCGCAACACATCGGGTGTCTGTGCGCTGGCGATCACGACTTCGACCCCCGCCTGTACCGCCGCCTTGGCAGCGGTCATTTTCGTACGCATGCCCCCCGTGCCGACGGCACTGCCCACACCCCCTGCAAGGCGTTCGATCTCGTCCGTGATTTCAACAACCTCATCGATGCGCGTTGCCTCCGGATGTGTGCGCGGATTGGCCGTGTACAGACCATCGATGTCGGTCAGCAAGACGAGTTTATCCGCCTCTGAGACCAACGCAGCAAGACCCGCGAGTGAGTCGTTGTCACCAAACCGGATTTCCTCGACCGCCACCGTGTCGTTTTCGTTGATAATGGGTACGATCTCGTGTCGCAGCAAGGCCTGCACCGTGTTCCGAATATGCACAAACCGCTTGCGATCTTCGACGTCCGCGCGCGTCAGCAGCAACTGCCCCACATGCAGACCCTCTCGCGCAAACAATCGCTCGTACTCCTCCATAAGCGCCGTCTGCCCAACCGCCGCGGCCGCTTGCTTCTCAGGCATCGAGATACGGGCGCGCTGCCAGCCTAGCTTGCCAAGCCCCGCGGCAATCGCACCCGAGGACACCAGCACAATGTGCCAACACCCTTCTCTTTGTAGCTCTGCGATCTGCTTGACCAACCGTTCCATCTTTGCGACCGACAACACCCCAGCGCCATCTGTCAAGGAACTCGATCCGACTTTCACGACAGCCCGCTGCCGACGTCTCGCTCCGATACTCATTGCACTTCGCCTCAACTTGTTTGTAGTGCTGGAATCCACAGAGTGTCTGTTCTCAAGCTGTTCCTCGTCAGCTAGGTTTCCATGAACGAGTAACTAGCGCGCAAGGCGCGTACATAACCGTCCAAGCCCATCAATTTCACAGACAATCTCGTCGCCGGCATCTAACCAGCGCTGGTCGTCCATACCGAGAATGACCCCTTCCGGTGTACCTGTATAAATGAGGTCTCCCGGCTCGAGTGTCATGACCTGCGACAAATCCGCAATCACTTCTGCAACGCTGAAAATCATGTCGGCCGTCGTCGAATCCTGGCGCAACTCCCCGTTTACCCATGTACGCAGGCGCAAAGCCTGCGGATTTGGCACTTCGTCAGCCGTCACCAGATACGGGCCAAGTGGTGCAAACCCATCCACGGCCTTGCCGTACAGCCACTGGCTATTGCGCATCTGCAAATCGCGGGCACTGAGATCGTTGCCGACAGCGTACCCGTACACTGCCCTTAAGGCGTCCTCGACGGACACCTGACGTATGCGCTGTCCGATCACGGCGACAAGTTCAACCTCATAGTCACATTGCTTGGCAACTGGCGGAATCGTCACCGTTGCCCGATGCCCAGACAGACTGTTCGCAAATTTGGTGAAATATACGGGCGAAGTCGGGATCGGCATATTCGATTCTTCCGCGTGTTTGCGATAGTTGAGACCGACGCATATGATTTTTTCTGGATGGGTAACAGGTGGCGCAAAGACGACTTCGTCCACAGGTAAGGTGACAGTACCCTGTGCAATCACGTGTTGAAGTTGCTCGCGCACCTGTTCACCGCCCGCAATAAGCACCATGGCATCCTCGGGCATCGTCAAACCGAGCATCTGAGCCGATGTTTGGACGTCGATCACTTCATCTCCACGCACAAGTCCAAGGCGGGGTTTACCATTTTGGTAAAGCGAACAAAGTTTCATAAGCGACAACATCCCTTCAGAATAAATTTAAACAAGCGAAATACGGTTAACCTTAGGCCAGATAAACCCCTATAGATTTTTCGGCACTCACTGTGCATCATGATATCTGTACTAATTTTAACAAAAGGCAGGCACTGATGCGCTCCTTGCCAGCCTATCCCACACTAAAGTAAAGGATTTGTGACAATGTCGGAGAGAAAGCGCATTACAAAAAGGGAAATTGCTGAACGTTTGGGACTGTCGATCTCTACTGTAGATCGTGTGCTTAACGGACGAGGAGGTGTTAAACCAGAAACGTACCGGCGTGTAATGGAGGCCGCTGAAGACCTCCACTACTCGGTAAACAAGTCAGCAAGCCTGCTCTCCAAAGGGCGTGAAGTAACCATTGGCGTCGTGATACATGAGTATCCATCTGATTTCTGGGTGCAAATCGCCAGTGGTGTCGAAGATGCCATGGTGGAACTTCGTGACTTCGGTCTACACGTAGAGTGGATCCGAGTATCAGACGCTGACGAATCCAGCCAAAAGATCATTTTAGACCGGATCACCAGCGGCAAGATAGACGGTCTAGCTCTGCCTGGAGGCAACTTGGCGTATGTTGACGTTATAGACGGAGCTATCGACGCAGGAGTTCCAGTGTGCACCTTCAACATCGATGCTCCGAGTAGCAAACGTTTATTCTATGTAGGGTGCGATTACGCCAACGCTGGACGTCTCGCTGCTGAACTGATGGCAAAACTATTGCGTGGACAGGGAAAAGTGGCACTTATTACTGACTCATGGACTTCGTTCCAGTCCCAGCAAAAGATCATTGGCTTTCGAGAGGAGCTTTCCTATTACCCAGGAGTCAAATTAGTTGGCCCACTAAAAATGGAGCCCGAAGACCCGAATTTATCCATTCTAAATATGGAGAACGATTTGTCGACAGTCGATGGCATCTACGTGTCCAACGCAGAGGTACACAGCTTTGCAATGTCACCGTTTGCAAGCGGAAAGGTGTTGATCGGACACGATATGACCCCTGATGTACTTCAGGATTTGAATAGGGGTGCCATCACCGCCGTTATTTGTCAGAACCCAAGACAACAGGGCTATCTTCCAATTAAGAAGCTTTTTGGACACATAGCACTTGGAGAAGAAATTAAAAAAACAGCCTACATTACTCAGTTGGAGATTGTGATGCGACGAAACGCAGAATTCTACATCTGAATTTCTCTGGGGCGCCAGTCGCGCTTGACCCAATTTGATATACGTATGTCATTGTGTGCGTATGGAGATGCGAAAAAGATTTGATGTTTTTATTTACATCAGCTTGATTGACTCGTAGAATAACTGCATAAGCCCCAATTTTACATCTGTAATCGATTTCTTTTCAGTTTGAAACGTTGCTTCTTTACAAAAGGGTGGTGATATTTCAAGTTATTTTGACATACGTATATCATTTTATGATTTATATCGTTGAAACTAAGGAGGAAGAACATGAAACGCTACCTTGGCTTTACATCCGCTACTGTGGTTGCGACTCTCTTGCTTGCAACCGGTTGCGGCTCATCAAGCAATTCGACTTCAACCAATGGAACCTCCGAGGGTGGGAGTGGGGGAAATGGACAAAAGGTGACACTGGAATTCCTGCAGAACAAGCCGGAAGTTGTAAATGAGTGGAACACTCTGATTAAGAAGTTTGAGCAACAAAACCCTAATATCCAGGTTAAACAAATTAATCCCCCAAATACCGACACTACGCTTCAAGCCGACCTAGCCAAAGGTCAAGTACCAGACGTCGTCGCGATGGGTGCAGACGCCACTTTTATACAAATGGCTAAGAATGGCGTTTTCAAAGATCTGTCCGGTGCCCCTGAACTACAGAAAGTGTCGCAAGCTTACGTGAAGATGCTTGAAGAGGAAGTAGGCAAAACGACACCTTATGCAATTCCCTATACGGTGAATGCGGTTCCAATCATCTATAACGTAGAACTCTTTGACAAATATCACTTGTCTGTCCCTAAGACGTGGAACCAGCTTATGTCCGAGGCAGAAAAGATCAAACAAGAAGGTGGCACACCATTTTACAATGGTTTTAAAGACGCATGGACAATCGCCCCCATTTGGAACGCTTTGTCCACCAACACAGAGGGCTCAAACTTCCTAAAGAACTTGGCGTCCGGTAAAACGACTTTCTCCAAAAGCGATGTGACAGCAGCTAATCAACTTCGACAATTTGTAGCACTTGGTCAGCCGAACCAGTTTGGTGTTGACTATAACGACGCCAATGCTGCTTTTGCCAATGGAAAATCTGTCTTTTACGCCCAAGGGATTTGGACAATACCCGTGCTTCGATCTGACAATCCCAAGATCCAACTAGGCACCTTTGTCGTACCAGCCACGAACAACCCCAGTCAAATAAAGATGGTATCTGGTGTCGATTCACTTCTCGCCGTAGCTAACTCTGGAAACGCGACGAAGGAAAACGCCGCTATGAAATTCATTGATTTCCTGCTCCAACAAAAGAATGCTGGACAGTATGCTACGATCGCGGGTCTCTTCTCAACAGTTAGCGGTGTCAAAAATACTGACCCCGCGCTTACGCCTCTACAACCGTACATTACAAGTGGACGGGTTGTCGACTTTGATGACCACTACTACCCTGCGGCCATGGCAGCAGGCAACCAATATGAATCGGTACTTCAGGGTGCTCTGTCGAAAAACCAATCTACACCGCAGCTTTTACAGCAACTTGACAGTCTCTATCAATCCGCTGCCGCTCATCAGTAACTTGTTGGCAAGCGACTCCGGTCGCTTGCCATTGTTCAGGAGGTGATCTTTCTTGAAATCACTACGCAACTCGTTTGCGTTTATTCTTATGACTGTACCAATGGCCGTTCTATTCTTTTATTTCCATACGTGGCCTGCTCTGCACGGCATTTTCCTAAGTTTTACTAATTGGAATGGCTTCGGTCCATACCACTTCATTGGTCTGCAAAACTACATCGATCTTTTACACGATAAACAAGTTCGCCACGCATACGTGTTTACGTTCGAGTTCGCAATCGTAACAACCATACTCGTAAACATTGTGAGCCTGTCGGTTGCTCTTGCTTTGAACTCCAAAATAAAACTGTCTCGTACATTTCGCGCAGTGTTCTTCTTACCATATGTGTTGAGCACCCTTATAGTTTCCTTTATCTTTAATTTTCTATTTTCAAACCTTATCCCTAGTATTGCACAAGCGTTGCACTTACCATTCCTTGCCCAAAATATTTTAGGTACGCAGTGGGCTTGGGTTGGAATCGTAATTGTGTCAGTTTGGCAAGGCGCCTCGTTTAATACATTGCTTTATTTGGCCGGTTTGCAAACTATTCCTGAGGACGTCTATGAAGCATCAAATATTGACGGCGCATCTGCCTGGGTGACATTTTGGCAAATCACATTTCCGTTGATTCTACCCTTCTTCACAATAAACATGGTGCTGGCTGCAAAGAGCTACCTACAGGTCTTCGACCAGGTCGTCGGCATGACCAATGGAGGTCCAGGAACCGCAACACAATCCAACACCTTCGTTATCTATACGAATGGCTTTGGTGGTGGCGAACTGGCGTATCAATCTGCCAATGCTGTGGTTTTCCTAGTTATTCTGGTTTGCGTCGCTTTGATTCAAGTCCGACTAACAAGGGGACGGGAGGTGCAGTTTTAATGCTCAGAAGAACGAAAACAAATTGGATCGCCATGGCATTTCTAATTGTTGGATCACTATGCATTCTCTTTCCCATATATATGGCTATCATGGTTTCAGTGAAGAATCCTGAAGAACTGGCACAGTCCGTGCTGGGCTTTCCGGCACAAATTCATTGGGGTAACTTCCAGCAAGCGATGGCCGTCACACACTACTTTCATACCTTCTTGAACAGCCTGTTCATCACGTGTTTCGCGGTCATTCTGACAGTGCTCACGCACTCTATGGTCGCATACGCTATCGCCCGTAATATGCATAAGCGATTTTATCGCTATCTCTACAACTATTTCTTTGCTGCTATGTTCGTGCCATTTCCCATTCTCATGCTGCCACTAGTTCGTCAGATGAGTCATCTGGGTTTGGCGGATCGGGTTGGTCTGATTATCCTGTATATTGTTTATGGAATCTCACAAAACGTTTTCCTATATGTCGGCTATTTGAAATCGATTCCGATGGAGCTAGAGGAGGCCGCCCTCGTTGACGGCGCGAATCGGTGGCGCATCTTCTGGAGGGTAGTCTTTCCACTCATGGCACCCATGAATGCAACAGTTGCTATCCTGACAGGACTGTGGGCTTGGAACGACTTTTTATTACCACTCGTCATGCTATCGAATCCAAATCAATATACACTACCTCTTGTACAGTACGCATTTCAATCGCAATATAGCACCAACTATTCACTGGCTTTCGCTTCATACCTTTTGGCACTACTACCGATGGTTATACTTTATATATTCTTCCAAAAGTGGATTGTGAATAACGTCACCAAGGGCGCCATCAAGTAACCATGACAAGGAGTGACCACCATGAAATTCAGCGACGGCAACTGGCTCAATCGAAAAGGGGTTTCTGTGCACAGCCCTGCACTCGTTCATGACGCCGTGATCGAACAGAACGCGGTAACGCTGTACGCACCATGTAAGCCCATTCACCACCGCGGAGCCACTTTGGATGGGCCCTTATTGACCATCCGCTTATCTTCGCCGATGCAAGATATCATCCGCGTGCAGGTACAGCATTTTAAAGGAAAAGGAGATCCAGGGCCGGCATTTCAGCTTCACGAAGAACCATGCCCGGTTCAGATTGCCGAGACAGAAGATACCATCGAGATGACTAGCGGTACTCTTAAAGTGCGGGTACAGCGTAATCCATGGTCGATGTCATTTATAAATGATCGCGGCCTCCTTACCCAAAGCGGCAACAAGGGCTTGGCGTACGTGATCGACAACGGCGTTGCGCACATGCGGGAACAGTTGGGCTTGTCGGTAGGCGAGTGCGTGTATGGTTTGGGTGAGCGTTTCACCTCGTTTGTGAAAAACGGACAGACGGTGGACATATGGAACCGCGACGGTGGCACAAATTCGGAACAGGCATATAAAAACGTGCCTTTCTACTTAACCAATCGCGGATATGGCGTATTTGTCAATCATCCCGAGCTGGTTTCCTACGAAGTCGGATCCGAGGTTGTCTCGCGCGTGCAGTTTAGTGTCGAAGGCGAATCGTTGGATTACTTCATCGTCAACGGGCCGACGCCCAAACAGGTGCTTGAACGTTATACATCGCTCACAGGCAAGCCTGCCCTGCCCCCCGCTTGGTCGTTCGGCCTGTGGCTCACCACCTCATTCACCACCAATTACGATGAGCAGACGGTCAATCAGTTCGTCGATGGGATGGCGGAACGCAAGATTCCGTTGCGCGTGTTTCACTTTGACTGCTTCTGGATGAAGGAATTTGAATGGTGCAATTTCGAATGGGATCGTCGGGTCTTTCCAGATCCCGAGGGGATGCTCTCGCGACTGAAGGCAAAGGGTTTAAACATCTGCGTCTGGATCAACCCGTACATCGCACAAAAGTCTCCGTTGTTCGACGAGGCAGCTACGCTTGGCTACTTGCTGAAACGGCCGAACGGCGACATCTGGCAGTGGGACCTTTGGCAAGCGGGCATGGGCATCGTCGACTTCACTAACCCTGCGGCGTGCGCTTGGTTCGCAAACAAGTTGAAGCGGCTCATCGACATGGGCGTCGATTGTTTCAAAACAGACTTCGGCGAGCGCATTCCGACAGATGTCGTTTACTACGACGGATCGGACCCGCTGAAGATGCATAACTACTACACGCATTTGTACAATCAGGTGGTCTTTAACACGCTTAAACAACACGTTGGGGAGCACGATGCCGTCGTCTTCTCACGATCCGCCACGGCGGGTGGTCAGCAATTTCCCGTGCACTGGGGCGGCGACTGCAGCGCGACCTATGAGTCGATGGCCGAAAGTCTGCGCGGCGGGCTGTCGCTCACGCTTTCGGGTTTCGGCTTTTGGAGCCACGACATCGGTGGATTCGAGGAGACATCGACGCCGGATTTATATAAGCGCTGGACAGCGTTCGGCCTGCTCTCTAGCCACAGTCGACTGCACGGCAATGCTTCGTACCGGGTGCCATGGATTTACGACGAGGAGGCCGTTGACGTCCTGCGCCATTTCACAGAGCTCAAGTATCGCTTGATGCCATACCTATACGCGGCCGCCAAAGAAGCGGCTCGCACAGGCATTCCCGTGATGCGCGCCATGTTGCTTGAATTTCCGGACGATCCCGCATGTGACTACCTGGACCGGCAATACATGCTCGGCCCATCGCTGATGGTGGCACCCGTGTTTCAGGAGGACGGCTTCGTTTCGTATTACCTTCCACACGGAACATGGACACATCTTTTGACTGGCGAAGTGGTTGTGGGCGGATCGTGGCGACGTGAGCGGTATGATTATTTTAGCCTGCCGCTATTTGTGCGGGAAAACTCGATCTTGCCCTTCGGGTCACGAGTGGATCGCCCTGATTACGAGTTTGCAGATGGCGTCGAATTTCACGTGTTCCAAGTGGAAGAAGATGCTGTGGCGAACTTCACATTGTATGGAGCCGCTGGCGACACTGCAGGATCGCTAACCGTAGAGCGTCGTGGAGGCGTGACCGAGCTGGTGCCAGACGGCCTTGCAAAGCCGTGGACCGCTTGTTTGCGCGGCGGTTGTGCACAAGTGGCAACAGTGGACGGTGGAACCGTGGAACAAACGGAACTTGGGCTACGGGTTACGCCCGGCCATCCATCGCACAGTGTGACCATTCGACTACAGGTTTGAACGGACAACTTGACGGTATATGCCGAATGGTAGCGAATCGAGTAGGAGGGGGCGCCTAGCCCCCGACCTCTCACACCACCGTACAAGCGGGTCCGCATACGGCGGTTCACAAAGCACTACGAAGTTTCAAGTATCTCTCCTGTAAACTCCTCAAACCAAGTTGTTCAAAGTAGGTCTTGTTCATAGCGTTGTTCAAGTTTCTCGCCATTTCCCAATATCCTCGTCGCGAGTTTGCCATCATAAATGCTATCCAGTCCGGTTGTCCGAGCGCGCGCAGCTCACGAAGTCGCGTTCGCGCCCGTTTCCACTGTTTCCAGATACACATTCGTAACCGACGGCGAATCCACTCATCGAACCTATTGCAGTGTCCCTTC
>NZ_FNOJ01000023.1 GCF_900107035.1 Alicyclobacillus hesperidum
AGTTGCCCCGCCGGGGAACCGGCGGGGTTTATTGTCATGTACGACTTTGACGCAGCGACGGCGGGAATGCAAGATGGGCGGGATTTGACGCTCACGGCTTTGGATTCGCCAAACAATCAAATCGTTCCTGTATGTCAGTTTTAACGAACTGAGCGGCTCCGTTTCGTACACTGTGGATTACGGAGTGTTGATTGTATTGACTCAATACAAATCCCCTTTTTTATAGATAATGTAAACATAGAGCACAATAGGTTTTTGTTGATATCTGGGATGTCTCATCGTGAGAAACACAAAGTGTGGTGCCGACGCATGACAGTTCTCTACGAGAGCGGCCTATCCACAGGTAGTGTCCCGTCAAGTGGTGGAATTTCGCCGTGCGTGTCTCATGTGTGACATTGTCGGCTTTGACCCTTGGCGAACGTTATCGACCTCCGTCACGCTCCGTCAAGGGGCGCTTCGCTCGTCCCTCTTGGACGCCCTTGACGGGCGTTCGACGGTCGATTCCAATTCGTTAGGGCCAAAGCCTCGGTGTGCGTGGTCGCATCACCTCGCCGCATGCGCCTATTTGTGCAACCATGCCGCTGCCGCGAGTTGGGGCTGATTCGGTTTCAACTTGGCCATCGACTCCAAGCTGAAGTACCTCCGTGCCACCATCCACTCTTCGTGCTGCTCTTGCAAAATGGCGCCTGCGAGTCGCAGCACGGCCTCCCGATTGGGGAAGATGCCTACGACGTCCATCCGCCTCCGCATTTCCCGATTCAAGCGCTCCAGCGGATGGGTCGAGCAGATCTGCCGCCAGTGCTCGAAGGGCAGCGCCATGAACGCCAACACGTCGTCTTCCGCATCGGACAGGATATCCATCGCCTTCGGGAATCGCCCCTTTAATTCGTCCACGACGCGCCGGAGTTGCTTGCGAGCCGCCTCCTGGGACGATTGGGTGAAGATCGTCCGCAGGATGGATGCGACCATCGCCTGCTCCTTTTTCGGCACCTGACTCAGCACATTGCGCAGTGCGTGCACCTTGCACCGTTTCCAGGTTGCACCTGTGAGCACCTCGGCAATCGCTTGGCGCAAACCCGCATGTGCGTCGCTGACGACCAGCCGTACGCCAGGAAATCCGTGGAATCTCAGGCTTCGAAGAACAGCGTGAACCAGCCATCATCTGCAGAATCTTCAACATGCGTCAGTGAGTTTGGAGCGACGGCACACCTCTCCGTCGCCCGTAGTCTCGTGCTGGCTTGCAATTACAACCCGTATTCAAGGAGTTAAGGAAACAACTTGTAGAATTCATTGTATCTAGAGTCTTTGTGTTTTGCAGTTGTCTTCTCGACTCGCACTAGACCGTTGCGAAGAACAGATCCTATGTAGCCTGCCGGAGACTTGACTCCTTCTCTAGTTGCGAGAGAAGCTGCCTCAATAATCTCTTCTGGTGTTGCGGTTTGTAACCAGTTGAGCAGAGTCTTTTTTTGTGCTCGTATGCCTAGCTGGATCAACGCTTCATTTACCGTCTCACACACTTCCTCAAGTGCAGTGTTAGATGTCAGGTGCTCATTTTTGCTGGTAGCCAACGTGGCAGCTGCTTGGCCTCGTGTGTGTATGTAGATCTTTGTAAGTGGATCTTGATCTATAGATCTTACTTCTCGTCCGTCTGGCGACATACGTCTGTCGTGTGGCGACATAGGTGTGTCGTCCGGCGACAGGGGTGTGTCGTCACGCGACATAGGTATACCGTGTGGCGACATAGGTGTGTCGTCTGGCGACATACTCCCCCTAAAAGCGACGTCATCAGGGTGAATCACCGTGTAAAGATTGCTGTAGTATTCACCCGTCTCTTCGTTTCGCCGGTGTTCTTTCACCAGGAGCCCTGCTTGTTCTAATTCCTTAATGGCTTCTATCGTTCGGGTACGACCAAATCCAATCGCTTTGGCGATTGCGTTGTATCCTGGGAAGCTTTGTCCCTCACCATCAGCACAGCGGCATAGAAAGATGTAAACAGCTTTTGCATATCCACTGACATAATCTATTTCGTAAATGCTGTTAGGAGTTCTAAACCAATTTTCAGTCCAGCCTTTCTTCACTCTTCCCAAATTACTCATGTATGTGCATCCTCCTAAGTGAGGACGAAAAAACGCTTTCCAAGTTAAATCGGAAAGCGCCCCATAATCTTCATTCTGTGTACACTGAAGAAGACGTTGCATGGTCAGTGTTTTGTGATATACTGAAACCATACAACAACACATGGGACAAGAAACTCCGATTGGCCGCCAAACCGAGTCGGGGTTTCTTTCATTTTCCGCCCTTAAATTTATGCTCAATAAAATGACAGCGGTAAAAAAGACTGACTCCCAGTGACGACCATGTATCACTGGGAGTCAGTCTCTGCTCATCTATGCTGAGAATGTGTAGTGTCAAAGGTTATTTCCTGTAGACACTCATACTCATAGCATGCTATAATTACAGGCAGAAACGTCTCCAGCGTTGGTCGAGAACGCTTGGTGACAGCTCCGGTAGGCCTGGGAACCTGCCGGAGCTTTTTATTGCCTAATACATAAGTTGTTCATTCCACAAACAGCGAAGTTTTCCTCTTTGATGATCGATATTCTAGCACAAAGACTATTCGCTGTGAATAAGCATTTCGACATGTTTATCCCCAAAAGCGTCAACGTTCGTTCTAAGGTGTCGAGTCTAATTGATTTAACCCAGCCTCCAATATCTCATTCAAAAACCTCGTTTTGAAACCTCGGCTGTGTTTCTTTGAAAGTTTCTCTAGTCGTTCGAGTAAATCTCTGCGAATTACGAAGGTATGTTTTGTATATAACTCATCATAGGATTTCTTCGCTTTCTTTTCCTGTTCATATGCACGTATCTTTGAAGCTATATCAAATGATGTAGGCACATCAGATATATCTTCGTTCGTTGTAGCATTACTGAATTCTTGTACAGTATTCATACGGTTTAAAGGTACTTCGGTGATGTGTTTGGTGTCTGTGTTTAGTGTACGTACACTGTGTATGTTTTCAGTATTGATGTTGGGTGTATTTCCTCCCATCAGACCGTCAATCACTTCTGTTTTGTGCGGTGGGGTTTCTGTTCTAGATGGCATCAGGCTTTCAAAACGTTTCTTTTTATCATTCGGAGACACGCTTTTTCAACTCCTCAACAAATTCTTCGTACATAGCTAATGCCTCGCGATCGGCTTTACTTTTGATTTGAATACCTTCCACAGAAAACTCGATGATTCTTGATTTTCGTCTGATCACAGTATTAAACACAAAGCCTTCGTACTCTTCCTTCACGCGTTCAGTAATATAGTTTCCGATGGCTGTTCTTGCGTCCAACAGAGAGATGAGGATACCTGCAATTCTAATGTTGGAGTTCACTCTTTCCTGAGCTGCTTGGACAATTTCCATGTATCTGTCAAGTGCATCATAAGCAAAAGGCTCTGATTGACATACAACAACGCAATAGTCGGAGGCACATACTCCGTTTAATGTAAGACCTCCGAGATTTGGGGGTAAATCAATGAGTATAAAATCATAGTCGTCTTTCACTGTGTCGAGAGTGTCTTGGAGAATGGTCATTTGTTTTGAAACAGGCACTTCGGTATATAACCACTTATCAAATTGACTAAGAAAATCTTCGGCTGGTAGAAGATCCAGACGATCTGACACTGCGTAAACATACGGTTTCGGGTTCCGTTCTTTACAAGCTTCCAAACTTGTTTTGTGTACAAAATCATACGGACTACGTCTTGTGAGAAATTGTGTGAGATTACCTTGTGAGTCGAAATCAACCGCTAAGACTCGAAAACCTTGATGCGCCAATATATAGGATGTCAGTCCTGTTGTGGTGGATTTCCCGACGCCGCCTTTTTGTAACCCAACACTAATAACTTTACCCACATAGTACACCTCCGTATTTTAACCTTTATAGTATATCTATATGTATTCAGTGTAAAGTATACTATTTTTAATGTGTATTATGATATACGTTTTTAAAATGTGTATTTTATAGAAATACATGATATACCTATAGGGATAAAGTAAACCTAAAAGGTGTACGTGTATGGTGGTGGATTATCATTTACTGTTGAATGAAGTGAGCATGTGTAGGAAATCCACACATGCTCTGATAAGCACTCGATCGGTGAGTGCATAGATATTATTCCATTGCTGGGGACGTTAGAGACCATTCCTGTTTCATTGTTTCTGTTAACATTGAGATGATTGTGTCTGGCTCAACTTCATATTCTTCAGCAATGCTAAGCAGCGAGTAAAACGAACCGATGGCACTCTCTACAATCTCTTCAGGTGTTGCCTCGTATTCTGCGGCTAGTCGTAAGACAACATCGAGTACGCTTGACGCCATCATCCATTCTACAGATTCCACGAGTTCATAACCTTCGTTACGGGGGGCGATCGGGTATTCGCGCTCGCCAGCGACAATCTTTTCGCCCGTGAGATACACATGGAATGTCTGATGAGCCACGACGAACTCAATGGGCAGATTGACCCGGAAGTGTTGCAGGAGTTCTACCAATGCGCGCGACGCATGACCGATGTAGTCGGCGCGGAATGTACCAAAGTGATAGACCGCCTGCTGTGTGAACACGGTTACGTTGGTCACGCCGTCTTTCGTCGTGACATCGATGGATTCGGCCTCTTCCTCGATGGTCAGCGCGTAGGCCAGTTCCTCGTCATTCGTGCGGTACTCGCTGTACACGTGCTTCACGCGATCCACGTACTCCACTCGCTCCATCTTCATCAATCCCTTCTCTGTCAGCTCTGCGTGCAGCTATGTGTTGAAACTACCACGTTCGTGCATGGACAACGCGCCACGTTTACGCCACGGCCAGGGGAAGCGCCTATCTCACGTTGCGTAAAGATGGCGCAAAGTTGGCGCAACTAGCTCTTCGTCTTCCGATACGCTCTTCTCATCAAGACCAGTCCAAGCGAGGGGAGGTGAGGGTATGGCGGGAAGCACGGCGTCGAATGTGACGCAAACCATCACCCAGCTTGGCTTTGCGCCGGTGAACCCATGGGCGCTCCTGAATCGCGTCACAACAGGCTTTGGACATCTCATTGAGGTCGTGTTCGCTTGGGTGTACTTCCTTTCGGAAATCGGCGTACTGGTGGGGGCGTTGGTGTGGCTGGTCGGCTCGATTGGGAGTCATGCGCGCATCAAGCGAACGGGTGCGCACATCACGTTGTACGCTATCGTCGGCTTTCTCGCGGCGGTGATTTTGCCAGGGGTCATTGTAGCCATTGATTCTACGTTTCAGCGATAGGAGGCGTGTATGCACATGAAGGATTGGATTCGCCAAGCGGGGAAAGGGCTGTATACCTGCGGCGTCGCGCTCGTTTCTACAGCCATGACGGCCGAGGCCGATACAAGCGGAATCAACAACCCTCTGTCCAGCAGCTCGTCCAGTGTTAGTTCCGTCCTCAACCAGGCGCTCGGGTGGCTGGATGATGCCATATTCGCTGTGGCCGGGGCATTGTTCTTGTTCCACCTCTATAAGGCGATCATCGGCCTCATGGCTGGCTCTCATCACGCCCAGCGGCGCGAAGAGGCCAAAAGTCATCTCATCTGGGTAGCCATTAGCGGTGTAATGCTTGGCGGCGGGGCTATCTTGGCCGGTGCGCTGTACAACCTCGGAAAGAGCTTCTGAGGAGGTCCGGATCATGTTAGAAGTTCATTCGCCGATTCCCATGACCGAAGGTGAAAACCTGGTCTTCGGGATTCGGACCAAGCATATCGCGCACTTTTCCATCGGGGTCTGCCTCATGGCCCCGATGGCGGGTGTCCTCTGGTTCGTGTTGCCACTTCTACATCAACCGCGATTCTTGGCGCTCATGGTGTGGGCGGGCGTCGGTGTGGCCTTTGCGATGGTTCCGGTCGCCAATCGTCCGCTGGCCGAGTGGTTGTGGCTCTCGTTTCGGTACTGGCGGCGTCCCAAGGTCATTCTGTATGCCCGCGAACACCGCGTGCGCATGCACCGCAAATGGGCAGCGGAAAGGTGGGAAGCCTCGTGAAATTTGCCTTCCTCGGCGTCCTCATCGTCGCGATGCTTGCATTTTTTGTGATTCGGGATCAGCGCAAGCAGAAAGGCGTAGGCCGTCGGAGCAAACGCAAGGTCACGCCATCCTTGCAAGAATTCTTGCCGATTGAGCGATTCCATGAGTCGGGCGCGGTCGTGGTGAATGGGCGATTCCGCAAGCTCATCCGCGTAGGGGATCTGAATCTTTATGCCATGTCCATGGAGGAAATCGCGTCAGTGCGAGAACGGTTTAAGGCAATGCTCATGCGCCTCGACAACCCGTTTCAAATCTCCGTCCAGGCTCGGCGCGCCAACTATACGGATTTCGTCGCCTACGCGGAGTCGACGATTGATGAGGTTGTCGAGGCATATCAGAATCCAGCGTTTGCTGCGTATGCCGAAGCGCTGAAAACTTATCTACGAGACGAAGCCCGAAAGCCGCGCACCGACCGCGAAAACCTGATTGTTGTCGGCGTGTTGCCGAAAGTGGGCGGGGAAGAAGAGCGGTTGCAATTGGAGCGTTTGGAGCGCGAGCAGTCGTTTGTCGAGTCCGGCCTATCCGGGATGGGCCTGCCCTACGAGGCGCTGGAACCCGTGCAGGTAGTTGAAGCGGTGCAAAACTTCTGGAACCGGGAGCGGGCGGTGAGTCAGCGCTATCGAGATGCGGTGATGCGCCGCACGCATGCGCCACGTATCTACGGTGCCGATGTGGGGGTGGAAGACATTGTTCGGGATCAAACGCAAGAAAGCCACGAGGCGAATCATTGAGCACGATCCGAGCGTTATCGGGGAGCACGCACCCACGCTCCATGACTTGATGACGCTCGCGGATGGGATCGAGGTGCGTGCGAGTGAGGTCTATGTGTCACCAAGCGGGTTCACCAAGACATACTACGTGACCGGGCTGCCTTCCACCGTCCACTTTGGCTATCTGCAGCGTTTCTTCCGCGTGGGAGCCGACGTCCATATATCGATGCACGTCGAGCCAGCGGATTCCGCCCTAGCGATGTCCAAGCGCACCAAACTCATGACGAAGATCGAGTCGGAAATTATCTCGGAGCAAAAGGCGGGAACGAATAAGCAACTCGCGTTCTTACAGCAGGAATATCAATTGCTCGAAAAAGAGCGCGAGGAGCTGCGCCTGGGGATTGAGCGCCTGTTTTACGTGACCGTCGTCTTTGCCGTCAGTTCGCCGGATCGTGATGAATTTCTAGCGGCCTGTGAGCGGGTTGAGCGTGAAGGGTTCGAGGGGTTTCTCATCCGTGAGGCCTACAAGGAACACGATCTCGGGTTCCGTTCGGTGGCTCCCATCGGCGAGAACGTCCTGCGCCATCCCATCGAGATGACCGCCAGCGCGCTCGCGAATGGCTTTCCCTTCACGAACTCTCGCTTTTCGCACGAATACGGCGTACCGATTGGCGTCGACTGGTCAAGCGGTCACTTGAACCGATACGACGCATGGCATAAGAAACTCGTCAACGCCAATGCGGTCATCATCGGCAAGGCGGGTTCCGGCAAGAGTTTTCTTGTGAAAGGTCTTGTGGCACGTTCTGCGGCGATGGGTATCCGCCACGCCATTGTCGACTACGAGGGCGAGTACACCCCGATGGTTGAGGCCCTGGGCGGGGTCGTGATTCGCATCGACGAGAAGTCGCCCTACAAGTTCAATCCGTTCGAGCTTGAAGAGGAAGAGGAAAAGCAATCCGACGGGACGATCCGGCGCTTTGTGGACGTCAAAGAGAAAATCAGCGACATGGAGCGGCTCATCGTCAGCATGGCGCATTTGCACGCTGACCATGACCGGATCGACTCGTACACCACGAACGCCATCAACGACATGCTGCAGGAACTCTACGAGCGGGATTTCGGCTTTACCACCGACCCGGAGAGCTTGTATGAGCGGCATGAAACGTGGCAACGGGACGCCAAAGGCGACCGGCTTGTCCGACGCGTGAAGCGGCCTCAGCCACGGTTTTCGGACTTCTACACCAAGCTTGAAGCGCGGGCAGCGAGCGATTCGCGCTTGGAAGAGTTGGCGATGCGTCTGCGTCGGTTCCGCGAAGGTGGCACGGAGGGCATGTTCGACTGCTACTCCAACGTCGAACTGCAAGACGTTCCGGTCGTGAGTTTCGACCTCAGTCGTCTTCCGGAGAAGTCTATGGCCCGCAAGCTCGGCATGCAAGTCGTCCTCGAGTGGATCATGGAGAAGTTCATCAAGAAGAACGTCCACCTGAAAAAGCGGGTCATCATCGACGAGGCGCAAAAGATGCTCGAACACCCGGACCACGCAATTTTCATGGAGGACGTGTTCCGGCGCATCCGTAAACGTTCGGGTTCCGCGGTCGCGGCAAGCCAAGACTTCCGGAAGTTTGCGGAGAGCGAGCACGGTCGTGCGATTCTCCAAAACTCCGACACCAAGGTTTTGCTCCGTCAGGACAAGCTCGACAAGGAAGCAGTCATGGCGAATTTCGGGCTGGAGGAACACGAGTTTGAAGAGCTCATCGGGTATCGCGACGGGCAAGCCCGTTGGTGGGTTGGTGGCGAGGTCTTCTACAACCAGCTCGTCACGTTCGCGGATGAATTCAATCTCTTTACGACGAGATTTGTCCAGTCGGACGCGGAACTCGCGATGCAGAGGAGGGGGCTCGCGTGAATTGGTTTGCGGGGCTCATCGCCAATCTCATTAACGCGCTTGCGAACGGACTCCAGTCGCTCCTCGACCACACCGTGGCCGCCGGGAACAACCTGGCGCCCGATGTGATGGGGAACATCATCCTCGGCGGATACTTTCACAATGCGGCTAGTGCCCCAAGCTGGGGTACGGGGAGTTTTTCCGATGTTATGGACGCGCATGCCGTCGCGTCGCTCGAACCGTTTGCCACGACGTTTTGGGTGTTCGGCTGGTCGTTTTTTCTCATCTCGATCTACCTACTCGTCGTGCAGGTGTCGGGCGTACGAGAAAGCGCCGTCCAGCGGGAACGGATGAAGCAAGGCGTCGTGGGGTTGATCGTGTCGGCGCTTCTCATCTGGCAGGGTCAGCACCTGGCGCTGTTGGTGACCGAGCTTTTCTACTACGCGAGTGACTATTTTCTCCACCTTGGCGCGCCGCAAAAATGGACGCCACTCAGTACCAGTGGCGGACAGGCGCTATTGAACAGCATCGTGAACTTCCTCCAGGCGCTTCTGGCGTTCATCGTGTGGATCGTGTACGAGTTCCGCGAGGTGTTCCTGTACGTCTGGATGCTCTTTTTCCCGCTCGCCATGGCGTTTTACGCGAACGACAAAACCCGTGGCATCACGAAGGTTTGGTGGACCGAGTGGGTGTATCAGATGGCGGTGCCCTTGGGCCAAGCGGTCGTGTACGGGGTGGCGAGTGCGGTCGCGTCCCCGGCGAGTGGCACGGAACTGACGGCCGAGGACGTGTTCGTAGCCCTGGCTGGCACGATAGGTCTTCTGTCGTCCGCGGTCTATGTCCGCAAGCTCATTGACGTGGTGGCCCAGGCATTCGGAGCGTCGCTCATCGGTTCGGATCACGGCATGCGTTGGGGCAATCTTGCGATGGTTGGTGCGTCGGCTGTCGCGGGAGACCTGGCTGGGAAGATGGCGGTGACCGGCACGGCCAAGGCGACGGGGGCGACGATTGGGAAGATGTTGCATGCCGCGGATAACCAATGGGGAAGCAAAGCGGCACAGAAGCAGATGCAAAAACGTGCTGAGGTGCATGCGAGTGCTATCAAGTCGGGCGCATCCATCGAGGATATCATGATGCAGCATAAGCTCGGTTCTCAAGGGGATGTCCTCCATGCGGATGGCGCAGGATTGGAGGCAAGTGGCGGACAGGCTCCAAATGCGAGACCGGGCGGTGTTGCGCGAGCAGGGAAGCGGTACGAGTCGCACACGGTCGGCGCGTTGGCGGATGCGGCGCGGAGCGTCAAGCAAGGATTCGTGCAAAGCCATGCCGGGCTCTGGCTTCAAACCAAGTGGCAGGGGTATCAGAACGAGGGCGGTGTGACGGGACGTATTGCGCGTCGAACAGCAGATGCTTCTGAGCGCATCGCGGGATATGCGAAACGTACCTTGGGAGATAAACCTTGGGTCGGGAAGCCCGTCACGGGCATTTCCAATCTGACCGCAGGTTTGGCGCAAAAGTACCAAACCCATGACAAGAACCGTACAGAGCGGTTGGAGGCGCTGCGCGCGAATTTACGCGAAGTGGCCGAACTGAACCAACTGAAAACGCGCCTGCCGAGTCTTGCGAGTGAATGGATGACTGAGGCGGACTCATCCGGAGAGCCTTCTGTGGACTCAACATCTTCGCCGTCATTCGCTTCTGGAGCCGGAACTACCCCAAGTCCTGCCGCGGGTACGTCTATCTCCGCAATGGGGCCCGCGCTTGGTGGACAGTCTGTGGGGCAGGGCCAGGCAAGGGTTCAGCTTCCTTTGACACAGGCGGAGAAGCGGTATGAGGCCGCGAAAGCGCAGTGGCTCCATGAACTCCAGCGTTCCGGAATGTCACCGTCGGTTGTGCAATCGTTGCTCGTGGAAGCGGAGACGAAGTGGAAAGATGGCAAGCATCTGTCTGGCCAAGGTGCATGGTCACCCGAGGCAAGGCAGGCGTATCGGGAGGCCTTTACGGCATATCGCCCGGCGCTTCTTGACCAAAAGGCGCGAGATGCAGTGCAAAAAGGTCGTCTGGTGCTCGAAAAGCCGAAAGACCCGCACAAGGTCCAGACGCAACGAAGCAAGGCGTTTCTCGACGATGCTCGGAATGCGATCATGTATCGGCGATAACTTGGTTCCCAACACGCCAACATCCGCGAACACGCCGTGGTATGCTGCAAGTAAGAGGTGATCCATATGCATCCAGGCGTGTTCTTTTTGCACCTGCGCCACCTGTTTCCATGGTGGTCACCCGCGATGTTGGCGTGGTATGGGACGTTATTTTTCTGGGCGATGGAGTATCCTCATCGGCATTATGACGAGATGCCATCTATCTTCTTAGATCCTCCGATTGAGGTCTTTAGCCCTTGGTTTGTTATGTTCTTTTGGGGATGCGTCATCTTTTACGCGATGTGGTTTGCGCTTCCCCATACCGGAACAGAGTTTTTGGTGGCGTTTTTCGGGGTTCCTTGTGTGGTTGGAATCACGAGCTTTTTCCTGTTCAAGTGGTGCGTTCACATCCTGGATTTTCTTGAAAATCTGGACCCTTGGGGTGGATTCTCTAAGGGGCTTACGTATGGCGAGTGGGAGCTTTTTCAGGATCGGAAAGAAAGGCGTGACAAAGAACAAGAGTCGCAAATCTGGCGAGAAACGGTGAATCCTGAACTTCGAAAGCACAGACTCATCGTTCTACCCGGCAAAAAGCTCGTTAAGAAGCGGGGTGAAGAGGCATGAAGGGCTTGTGGCACTTCATCCATCACTGGTATTTCAAAATCCCGTACAGCCCGGCGGAAGCGCATCTTTTCCGCCACGTGTGGCACGCGATCCCGTTTTGGATGCCGGGGTTCATCGTACTGAGCATTGTGCCGGCCGGCTATGTCCTCATGATCTTGCTCAGCGTGCTCTTCTCGGGCTTCGAGTGGTTCAAGTATGAGGAAGCGCTTGAGGTCATCAAGCGTCGGGGGCGGAAGTACTCGTACTACGGGCTTTGGATCGCCTACGCCATCTGGGCCCCGATGCCCTGGCCGCGTGCGGCGACGTTCGGTTGGACGGTGGTCGGATGGTTCACGTTACGGCACCTATGGAAGAAGCGGCGCCGGCGGATTGCGTTCATGTCCACGCTGGATAAGGCGGATTTGGCGTTGATGCCCGGGTGGACGGAGTGGCTGGAGCGCCAACAGCGGATTGAGGCGGTGTTGGATCAGACGCTGCCGTGGCGGCGGGCGAAGGTGAAGAAAGCGTCTTTGGAACAATGAGGCGGACGTCGTGTCCGCTTCGTTTTTGAGTCGGCCGTTAATCTTGCAAGTCTTCGAGACGCTGTAGATATTCTTCCCGGTCAATTTCACCGCGGGCATATCGTTCACGGAGCACCTGAATCGCGCGGTCATAGGGCTCGTCGCTCGAATGCCCCGAACTTGTCCGGATGCGAAAAATGGACCAGATAACAAGCACGATCGCGGCGAGTAACATCAAAACGGAGAGTAACCAATACGCACTCATGAACCCGAACCCCATCATGCTCATCATCCGGTTCGCCTCTCTAGCTATCGCTGATCATGTATAATGAGCTTATTGGGACAAACCCAACCAGCGCATGCATTCGTGACCACCCCGCTGTGAGGCCTTGCAGCGCTTGCAAAGGGTACTTTGCAAGCAGAGGGGGTGGTCGCGATGCGGAGGTTAAAGCTTTGGTTTCGCATTCTCGGTTTCATTGCCTTTGGCATAGAAATCGAACGAGATCGAACTTTCAAGCTGTCGAAACAACAGCACAACCAGCCCCGCGAGTAACCTGGCCAGGTTCAGGGCTGGTTGTCCTTTAACGCATTCGGCCCGAAGCATGCGCTGCAGGCCTTCCCACCCACCAGTATACACGCTGGTGGGTGGATTTATCATGAACACCACGTCACATCTTTATCCTCACTATAACACACCGTGTTTTCTTCGCAAGTTTCCGCAAAAATGGCGCAAACTTGGCGCGTTCTTCTTGTGTGTGCACGTTACCCTGAACGCACAAGGAGCTGATTATCGTGCATGCGAACCTCATGACCCCCATCTTCGAGTCCATTGCCTATGTCGCCGAATACGGCGAACCGGACGCAGACCGGCACGTGAAGCGCGTCGCCACCTACGCGCGATTTATCGGCCAACACGTGCTTGGCTTCGCCCCGGAACTGTGCGAACGCTTGGCACTTGCGGCGCTCGTCCATGACGTCGGCAAGGTGGCGATTCCACGGGAACTGCTGCGCAAGCCGGGCCCTCTGACGCCGGCCGAACGGCAGTATGTCCAACAGCACACGATTCATGGGCGTGATATGCTCGCGGATTTGGCGCGTCGATATGCCGGTCGAGACGGCGGGCTGTTTGAACTGGCCCAGCAGGTTTCGCTGTATCACCACGAACGCTGGGATGGACGCGGGTATCCCGAGGGCTTATGTCGCGAGGAGATTCCTATTGCGGCGCGCGTCGTGCATCTCGTCGATGTTATTGACGCACGGCTCAGTCCGCGACCCTACAAGCCGGGCCAATCGTGGCACCAGGTGAAGCAGGCGCTCGTGGAAGGCATGTACTTGGATTTTGACGGCATGCTTGTCACAGGGCTTTTGCAGGTGGAACCTGCGTTTCTCGAACTTGTCCAAGCGCAGTCTTACGGGCAGTTGGTGCCCGTATGAAGCGATTGGGTCTGTTCCGGATACCGACCGAGCCGAAAGACGTGTTTCCGTGGCTTGTGAAGCGCCTCGTGCTGTCGCTTGGTCTCGGTGGCACGCTTGGCTATCTGGCGCTTCTCATCGTCGCGTTGTCGCTCCTTGGCTTTCTCATCGGGGATTATCAGGCGAATGGCAAGGGCACGGTGGAAGACGGGAACATTGTGCTGTCAAGCGCCACGGAGGCGAAAGAGACGGCGCTCAAAAACACGTATCAAGAGGTCGCGGATGAGTGGCAACAGGGTCTGTCCGCGTCAGAAATCGCGCAGGTCGAACAGCAACAGGTCGATCTGCCGGCCGCGGTGCTCATGGCCATCGGCAAGGTGATCAATAACCTCAATATGCCAAACGCCCAAGAATACTACGACTATCTGGCACCCGTGTACACGTGGAAGACCTATATCGACGTGACGATCACGTATCAGGCGGTGTGCGACAAAAACGGCTGTCATGTGGTCACGCACGAAGTGGACACGCCCGTCACGATGCTCCAAACGGCGAACACCTGGGATGGGACGCTGGTCGACACGTACAAGTGGGTCACATCGATGTCAGGCACCACGTCAAACGGCGTGTACACGAAGAAAATTGAACTTACCTCCTCCACGCGCACGTACGACTGGTCGCGTGTATGGAACCTGTTCCAGCACATTCTGACGGCGCAGCATACGCACATCAAGGAATCGCAAGAGGACGAGGACATCTTGGCCGGCTTCATCGGGGCGGTGGACTACACGATCTCCGATCCAGAGGTGCAGAAGATGGTCACGTCTGTGTTGTTCCCAGGCGGTGTTGTCTCGACCAATCTTCCACACGTATCTACAGCATTACCAAGCGGGGATACGATTCAAAACATCCTGCACTACAAAGCTGATATCGAGGCCGCAGCGCAGATGTTCAACATCCCGGCTGTCCTCATTGCGGGCGTCATGTACCAGGAATCCGGCGGCAACCAGGTGGATGCGACCGGACATGTGCTGACGTCGTATGCAGGTGCCATGGGCCTCATGCAGGTCGAACCGAGTACGGCAGCCGGGCTCACGATAAACGGCGTGCCCGTCGGAGCGAATTGGTATGCGGACTTGGCGAATCCGTCGACGAACATCCTGCTTGGCGCGGAGCTTTTGTCGGAGCTGTATCACGCGTTCAACGAGAACGTGGACGAGACGTTATCCGCCTACAACGCAGGTCCTGGCGCCGAAGAAGAGGCGCTATCGCAGGGCTACACGGTGGCGCAGAACAGCCAGACGCTCGAGTACGTCGCGGCGATCACGCAGCAGTGGATTCCGGCGCTGGAGCCGTACTTCGGCAGTCTCTAAGATGGCGTAAAGTTGGCGTAAATCATGATGGCACATGCGCTAGCATGACAGCGAAAGGCCAAGGGAGGTGGGGATATGCTCTATCTCGCGTTTCCGGCGGATTTACGCGAACGTTACGCGGAAAGCACATGGCTCGTGTACGACAAGCAAGTGCTTGAGACGTCGTTTGCGCCAGGCGACATCTTGCTTCTCTCCACGTGGGTGGTTCCGCATCGTGCGGAGCAGCTGCAAATCATTCATCGAGCGCGACAAGAGAGCGCGCGCGTGATCTTTGTCGGCTCAAAAGAGGACGAGACTGACGACTGGAAGCGGCAGTTGTGTGCGCTTGGTGTGTACGACTTCGCGTTTTTCGGCGATGAAGTGGTACTCGGCGTGCTTGACGATCTCATCGAACACCCGCGGACACCGCTCGATTTGCGCGCATACGTGGACGAGACGGTATGGCACTTGGCGCGGGAAGACCCGGTGGTGGTTGAGGTCGAGACCCCCAAAGTGGATACGGACGAGCCTATGCAGGATGAAGCACCCGTTCGTCCACGCTGGCGGCGTCCACGATGGGGCAAGGTGAGTTCGTCTCCGCCGGAGCGATTGCAAGTCGTGCAACCGCGGCTTGTCGTGGTCCTTGGCCTTTGGCCGCGCGCAGGGGTTACCACGATCACGTACCTGCTCGCGAAGCTCTTCGCGAAACAGCTGCCCATGCGCTCTGTGACCTGTATCGAGCATCCGAGGTCATGGCCGCGGATGTGGGACTACTTTCAGCTGGATGCGCGGATGCCGGCCGAGAGCTATCGACACTGGACGGTGGACGGTGTGGGACAAGAGATCGAGGTAGATGGGGTGGATTTGGTGCCCCTGCCGCCTGGTTGGATTGGGAGTGCCGATTACGGTCAGCCCATGGTGCAGTACATCTTCCGGCAAATGCGAAAACCGGTGACGCTCGTCGACGTGGGGGCACAAGCGCCAAGCGACATGCTTTTAGGCGTGGCAGACCAGATCGTGTGCGTGCTCGATTGCGATCCGACGTTTCTCTCGATTGCCGAACTCGGCAACCAATACCGGGCGCTCAACGCCAAATACGGCGGGTCCATGGTCACCGTGCTGAACAAATGGACGCGGTACGCGCACTACGAGGACTTGTTTGAAGATGCGGTGCGGGTGCCGTATCTCGCACCCGAGATGATGCAACAAGCGCTCTGGACGGGGCGGTTTCCGGACGTCTCGGCTTGGGCGAGTGAGTTACACGAATTGACCGAACGCGTAGTGACACCGCTCTTACCTGCGCGCGTCGGTGGATAGGAGGCGAGGAGATGAAGTCCTGGGTGAGATACACCCTTGCGACCACGCTGTTCGTGGTCGGTGTCGGGGGCAGTATCGCGTACAACCAGTTCGTGGCCCCGATACTCTCGAGTGAATGGGTGTACGTCGCGCGCACGCAGCTGCCCGTGGATACCCCCATCCAAGCGGCGGATGTCGAACGCATCCGCGTGCCAAAGAGTGAGGTGAGTCCAGACGCGATTACGAATGCAGGGGGGCTGATTGGTGCGTACACGGCGCAGTCGGTCGACGAGAACCAGGTCTTGACTGCGCTCGATACGGAGCCCGACCCCTTCACGATCACCGCTGGCACGGAGGATGTGCCGATTCCCTCGACGTGGATTGCGTCGGTGTCGGAGACGCTTCGCCAAGGGGATTACGTCGATCTGATTCCCATCGCCCAGCCGCAAGCCGGCGCCAACAACGTCGGGACGTTCACGACAACCAGTGAAGCCTCCGATTTCAAACACTTGCTCGTGTTATCCGTGCACACCGATAACAACGCGGAAGTGACGTCCCAACAGACGGGGGCCCAGCAATCGGTCGGCGCGCGCGGCAATGGCAGTGGTGTCCCAGCGAGTGTGGACGTGAAAATGACATCCGCTGAAGCGCAGGCCTTGGCTAGCCTTATTCAGCAGAAGTATCAGCTGCTCATCGTGGGCGTGTCGGATGACAATCGGACGGGAGGCGGGGCGAAGTGATCGCGGTGGGGCTTCGTGAGTCGCTACAGAGGGAACTTACCGGGCGCGTCGAGCGAGTAGAGGATTGGCGCGATCTTGAGATGCGCCAGGTCGATGCGTTTCTTTTGGACGCGAAACATGTGCCAGAGACGGAGTTGTACGAGATTCGTGGGCAATTTCCGGATGCGTCCATCACCTACGTCGTGGATGAATTCACAACTGCACTCACGGCGTTTGCAGCAGCGCACCAGATTCGTCTTGTGCATCCAACACGCCTCGCTTCGTACTTGGACGAAGAAATGGGACAGCATGCGTCGACGCCCATCCTCGCGTTTTGGGGCGTGTATCCGCGGCTTGGCACCACGACGATTGCGCTCGCCGTCGCACACGTCTTGGCCGCACAGCACGGGAAATCCGTTGGAGTACTGGGTCTCAACGCCTATGATCCAGGCACGGCCATGGTGCCAGGCGCCGAACATCACCTGGACGACATTCTGTCGTATCTCGCGCAGCAAAAGCTCGATCCGGAGAACCTGCAGGCCGCGATGGAGCCTGTGCTTCGTGCGAAGTACCTGCCGGGACTTCAAAACCAGACGCGCGCGTTGGCGGTGATGCCCGAGCACGTTCGGCACCTGCTCCACGTGGCGCGGTCGCAGTTTGAGGTGTTGGTGCTGGACGTGGGAAGCGCGCTCAACACGGCGCTGGCGCTTGAAGGCCTCCAAGCGGCCACACACCGCTACGTCATCGCCAATGACCTCGTGGCGACACAACGCCAACTCTTGCGGCAGATGGATTATATCCTCCGGCCCTTAGGTGTTGAGCCAAGCGACCTGATGCTCATCGGCAGTCAAGTTCATGGCAAGGGAGGCCTGGCGAAGGCGGTTGGGCTCATGCAGGTGACGTCACTTCCGTATTACCCGTCCATTGACCTTTTCGCGGAGCAATCCCCAGAGCCGATGAAGGTGTTTCTGGCGGAAAAGACCTTTCGCAAGGCGGTCGAGACCTTGGCCCAATCGGCTGTGACGTTGCCTGCGATAACGGAGGTGGCCGAAAGTGTCCGTGCATGAGCTTCTGCCAAGCGAGCCCTTTCGGGCGGATCGGTATGTGCTTGAGACGCAGCGCGAGCGCGCCAAAGACTATGGGGAAGTGCCGTTTGACCGGGTGATCGAGGCGTTTCAGCAGTATCTTGGCGAGGAAGTCGGCGGGAAAGACGATGTGGACTCGCAGTATCTGCACCGCAAGTACCGGGCGCTCATCGGGGATGAGGCGGCAAAGCAGTATTTCATCCATCGCATCCATGACTTTTTGCGGGAACGCCCGGAATTTCAAAACACCCGGTATCCGCGGTACTACCCGGACTTGCCGGAAGCGATCTTGCAACACGCGCTCGGTTTTGGGCCCATGAGCGTGTGGTTTGCGAATCCGACCGAATCCGCAACCGTCAATGGGACGCAGATCCTGTTTGGCGTCCATGGGCAGAGCACGAAGGTTTTACAACCTTTCGCGTTTGACTCCATCGACCAGGTGAAGCGGTTGGTGCGAACGCTCACGCTCCGTGATCCGGCGAACCAGGTCAATCAAACAAATCACTGGACGCAGGTCGATATGCTCGACGGCACGCGCGTGACAATTTTCGCGCCGCCTTTGTCGGAGACGTACGTGCTCGTCTTCCGGCAGTACACCTTTCATCGCTACACGTTCGAACACGAGGCCGAAATGGGCACGATTCCGGCGGATTCGGTCGAGTGGTGGAAGCTCTTAAGCCGTCTCATGCTCACGATGGTGACGACCGGAATTCGGCGGTCGGGAAAGACCACGTTCTTAAAGGTCATCTTTGGCGCGCGCGATCCGAATCTCGAAGTGGTGACAGTGGAACGCGGCACCTTTGAGGCGCATCTGAAGCGGGACTTCCCGGCACGCGCGGGACGGATCGTCGCGCTCAAGTCACCGCTGGATGAGATGACGTCGCTTTTTCCGGCCTTTCTGCGCTCAGACGCCCACTACATGATGGTGCCGGAGATCCGAAGTAGTGAGGTCGATTTGCTCATCCTCTCGCGCGAGCGCGGCAACGGGTGTTTGGCGAGCTATCACAGTCCGTACGTGACCAACATTCCGCGAGAACTTGCCGATTTGGCGCTTGAAAACAACCCCAATCGGGATTACCGGGCGACCTACATCCGTACGGCGCAAAGCCTGGACGTGGCGATCACGATGTGGGAAGACCCGACGGGACGAAAGATCGTGACCGGCGTCTACGCTTACGAATTCGATCACGAGACGGAATCCTACACGGTCACGACGTGGATGAAGTATCACCGCCAGGCGGACACGTGGACGTTCCATGCGGAAATCCCGCCTTCGATGCGTGAGCGCTTGGAGGACACATACCCGGATGTCCTGGCCGCGTTTGAGGCGGAGTTTCAACGCTTGGCGTCGGCTTATCCCTTTCAGGGCGAGGCCAAACGTCGCGTGAAGATCGGGGGATGAAACCATGGCGAATGCGCTGAATACCCTTGCGCAAATCGTCTTGTATGGCGTGGCCTGCGCGGGGCTCCTTTGGCTCTTTGAGCAGGTGTGGCGCGACGGGTGGAGGTGGGTGAAGCGGACGTACTACGGCATCGGGCATCGACAGCTCCTCCGCGTGAGCGAGGGGTTTCGAGGCCGGCAGACGACGCAACTGCCGTGGTGGATGGGCTGGCATGACCACCTCGAAACGCTCTTGCAGGCCACGCTCAAACGTCCGCACCGTGACGCGGTGTCGCGGTTCATCGTGGGCTCAGTCACGGCGGCCGTGATCGTGGGTGTGCTCACCTCTGTGGTGACGCACAACCCGTTCTATGCGCTCGTCATGTTTGTGTTGGCCGTAGTTGCACCGTACGGCGTGCTCCAAATCCGCCGTTATCACATGAGCATCCGGAACTCCTACGACATCGGCATGCTGCTCTCGGTCATCGTGCCGGAGTACCGCAAACAACACGGGAGCATGCTGCATGCTCTGCAATCGACGGTGGAGCATCTTCCGCCAAGCCCGATTCGGCGGGCGGTGGCGCGCTTGACCGACCGACTGACGGATTACACGACGCCTGACGATGCGAGGCGAGCCCTGCATCGCTTCGTGAAGGAGCTCGGGACCTCGTGGGCGGCGCAACTCGCAAGTGACATCGAGCACGCCCTGTTGGACGGTGTGAACGTGGAAGCCAGTCTGGCGCTTTTGCACAAGGAGTTTCAGGAGATTGAAGACGCGCGCAAGTCGCAGAACCTGGCTCGGATCGACACGCTCCTCATCTCCTGTGTGCCGTTTCTGATGTGGCCCGTCATGATGGTGCTCTTCTACCTCTTTGTGTCGCGGAACATCTTCCAGTACCAGTTTGCGAATCCGACAGGCTTCACGTGGTTTCTCTTGACGCTTCTCGCGACGTTGGGGTCGTTCATCATCGGGGTCACGTTCTACAAGCCAAAGCAAGACATCTGAAGGGGGATGACAACTTCATGGGCTACGTGATTTTGGCTTTGGGCCTCATCCCAAGCGCGCTGTTGGTCATGGGGTCTGGACAGGGTGAGTATGCGGGCATACGAACGCGCGCACGGATTGCGGCCGGGTGGTATGGGGCGAAAATACGCGTGCGCAAACGCCTCGAAGATGAGTTGTTGGTCTCGCTCCTCCGCAAAAGCGGACTCTCGATAAAGGCGTATCAGTACCACTATCTGCGGATGGGGTTGACTCTCGTCTTTTTGCTCTTTGGAGTGTTGGGCCTGGTACACGGGCGCGTCTTGCCCATGATGTTGCCGTTTGTCGTGTGGTTTGGACTGGAATACCGACGTTCGTTCCCGATGTACTACGGCTTTCTGGCGCTCCAGAAACAAGCGGCGATGGAACGCGATAAGGCGCTCTATCTCCTCTACCGCCTGCTCCTTCAAGAGGCGGTCGCGTTCAAGGGGCGGCCGCTCGGGGTGTATGACATGATACGTCGGCAACTGCATCGTGTGTCGGTCCTACGGCCGTTTTTGGAGCGATGCCTGCATGATTGGGTGGACGATCCCGCCCTGGCGTTGCAGCGTTTCGGCGACGAAGTGGGCACGTCCCAAGCGAAAGCCTTGGCGCAGATGCTCACGGGAATTGAGGAGGCAGGCGTCACCGTAGCGCTCGACGTGTTACAGACGAATCTGGAGCGCTTCCGTGCAGACCGTATTGCCGCGTTCCGCGCGCACCTGAATGCACGTGCCCTATTAGCGACTGCGCTCACCATGTTGGGCATCGGGGCCACGAGCTTTGATCTCATGGTGGTCATCCAAATTTACTCGGGGGCTCTGATGCGAGCCAGCGTGGGCGGATAAGAATATGGCGTAAAGTTGGCGTAAAATGAACATTTTCAGGATGTATCGTGAAACTTGAGAGGAGGCGCTGGGCATGCGGCAACTCATCATCGGATTGCTCGTGATGGTCGTCGTAATCGGACTCGCGGTGGCGAACGTTCGCTTTGGCAAGCAGGAGCTCGCGCAAGTCGGACAAGCCGGAGTGACAGCGATCACGAACGCGCCATCCGCGAACCTCGCGTCTCGCTCGAATTCGTAAAAGGGGGATGGACATGAACTCTCCAATTGTCGGTGTCGTCGTCGCGCTTCTTGTGCTGATTGGCGGCGTGGTCGGAACGGTTGCGATGAACACGTGGAGTTCTTCGCAGCAGTCGAATGTCCAGTCGTTTACCCAGCAGCAGATTACTTCGGCGCAGGGTCAAGTGTCGGGTGGCTGATGAGGATGTTTAGGGGAGGTGGTCATGCATGAGAAGCGCCATAATCTTCGCGCTGATGTTCTTCTTCATCTTGTCGTGGAACTACCAGCCGTACATGGACGTCATCAATGGCGCGCGGTTGGAGTATCTACAGGCGGTTGCGGAAACGGCGATCTCGGAGGCGAAGATCAAGGGCTACTTTTCAGCGACCGACCTCTCCAACATCCAGCAAGCGGTGGCGACGCACCTGGGCTATCCGGTCTCGGAAGTCCAGGTGCAAGGCACCACCATACCCACGATGCGCGGCAATCCGATTGACATTCAAATCTCCATCCCCACACATATCAACCTGTTCTCCATGGCGCCAAGCTCGAATCAAGCGACGCTCATGGCGTACGAGAGTGCGGACAGCGAGGCGATCAATCCGTCATGAAGTGGATCATGATGGCCTTATTACTTGTCGTGTTGCAGTTTTGGACGCATGAACAGGTGCTGAATTTGGAGATGGAGACGGTGGTGTACCACCGGATTGAAAACGCCATGGTGCTCGCGAGCCAGGACGCGGTGGAGGATGTGGTGCCGTCCAGTACGGCGAACGGCCAGCCCATCTTTAACCAGACCGAGGCGGATCAGACCTTCCGGGCGACGCTGGCTAATAACCTTGGGCTTGATCCATCGACGCTCCAACCGCTGCCGAATTCGACGTTCCATGTCGCACCGCAGATTGTGGACGAGGAGTTTTACGACTGGAGCAACGCGACCTTCCCGTACCACTACGTCAACGGCACGTATGGCATCAACGAGACGTTGGATGCACCGTCGATGGTGGTTGTGGTGCAGTTCACGATGCCGAGCTACGCCGCAAACGTTCAACCGTTCACGATCACGGTGCCGATGGTGCAAAGCTATGCCGGCTCGTAGAGGCTTGTGCTAGACTGAGTATAGGCACCACCTTGGGGGCCGCTCCCTGCCCGTGCAACGGGAGGGGGTGGGGCCATGACCGTAGCCGACGTGTTGTCGTTGATGATCCAGTTTGGATCGTTCATCGTCACGTTGCTGACGCTCGTCGTGGCATTGGTTCTTGCCATGAAACGCAAGTAGACCGCCCCCATTGGTTAGCGCCGGTGGGGCGGTCTCTTGCTCGCAAGTGTTTAACTGACGGGCAGGGACACTGCCCAGGCGTCGGTGCCCGAGCGTCGGAGCCGTGAACTCCGGCGTTCTTCTCATGTTTAGTGTAGCACACGGGATTTATACGTCAATGCAAAAGCCGCAGCGCGGATGTGCGGCCTTTTGCATGCATGGTAGCTGCGAAACCAAATATCAGTGCTGAGCTAAAAGTTGTCTATCTTTGATAGGTTTTTGACCTAATCGTCATAATGTATCCTCAACAAGAAAATTAGAGGGGGCAAGTGCGATGAAAAAAGGTTTTGCATTGTTGAGCTCCGTTGTAGCGGCCTCGACAGTCTTAGCACTTGGGTCGACAGCTTTTGCAGCCACAAAGACGACGTTGACGACAGGTCGTAAAGCGAATCAATCAGTTTTGACTCAGATTGATAACCTACAAAAGCAGCTGAAGCGCGAGCATCGAACGGTGTTACAACTGAAAGTCGAAAACGAGTTGACGCTGTATCAGGCAGATTTGAAGAAAGAGCAAGTTGCTCGCCAAAATATTGAAACAGCGATTTCTGACTATGAGAAGGCCGTCAGGGAGTACAAAGGCCATGATCACGGTATCATCGTCAAGACGCTTCCTACGGTCACGACGCTCGTGAACACCGTAAAAAAGGAACTCGAAACCGATCAGTCCTTGATCGATCGTGATATTCAAACGGTTAAGGTTGATATTTCTAAGGATCGTTTGCAAGTGGCCTACAGCGATCTCAAGAAAGCCGAAGCACGTGTCAACCAGTTGACGAATGAATTCAACTCGGCGGCTAAACGCCTGAACCACGTGACGACCATGATTGACAATGCCGCTACGAGCACAACGACCTCCACTTCGACCACGACTTCAACAGGGTCGAACAATACAACGGGAGCATCATCCTCATCAACCGGCACTGCATCGAGCGGAACGAACTCGACGTCTACGTCGAATGCGACGGGGAATAGCACCGTGACAATGAGCACGAATTCAACCTCTGTGTCGTCCAATACTACAGGCTCGACGAGCGTTATGACGAATTCGAGTAACGTATCCAATTCGTGATAACCAATATGCCAGGGTTTCAATTCGGGAACCCTGGCTCTACTTGTTTTTAAATTCGCCTTCTCACCTCGATTACTACCCCGATGACGTGGACATCTACCGAACTGTAAACCATTGGCTCCATGGCAGGATTGCTCGGTGATAGGATGCAAATGTTCCCCTGACACTTCACGCGTTTTAGAGTGGCTTCCTCTCCATTGATAGCTACGACACAGATGTCTTGCGGTGAGAAGTTGGACGTATACTTGACGATGACCAAGTCTCCAGGAAAGATGTAGTCTCCAATCATGCTGTCACCGACGACTTCGAGCGCAAAGCCCTCATGATTCCCAAGGAGATCCGAATCAACAAGTAAAAATTCCGAACTGTTGAGGGCCAACATCTCCATGGGTGTGCCAGCACGGATGGAACCCAGAAGAGGAATGGGAATTTGACGTTTATACCAAGACGGGTCAACAGGCTTTAGATCACGAGATTCAGACGTGCGATTGACCTGCTCATTCAGGACACCTGCGTGTAATAACAAATCCTCGTAAGGAACTTTCAAAGCAGAAGCTAGCTTCTTCAGTGTATGAGGCTTGGGCCTACCCCTTTGGCTGTTCTCAATTCGAGAGATCAATGCCGCACTCACACCTGAGTACAACGCTAATTGATTTATTGTCAAATTGCGTTCCTTGCGGAGTTTTCGGAGATACTGACCAAATTGAGACACAAACGCACCCACCTGAACTGTAGTTTAAGTTCAGTGTAGGTAGCGCTCTTGGCTTCGATAAATACTCGTTTTTCAAAAGTGTTGACAAAAGTTAAATTAGATCTTATATTGACTTTTGTCAAAGGAAATTAAATCCTGGAGGCTTGATCAGAACATGATTCGGTTAAGAGAGGAGTTTATCAAGCGCTACCTTCAGGATGTATCTATTCAACAGGTAGCCAAAGACATAGGGATATCCACTTCGATGATGTATCTTCTTATTAATCGAAAGAGAAATCCAGGGGGAAAGACCATTTTTAAGATACTTAAATATTATAAAATGCCTTTTGAGTATATATTTTACACGGATAATTGAGGTCCGTCAACGAACGAGGTGGTATCGTGCAACAAGGACCTATCCGCTTAAAGCGTGTGGTCATTAAAGAGGAACTCGTTGCGCTCACTGGCGACTACATTAAAGCGATATTGCTTAATCAATTTTTGTACTGGTCGGAACGCGTAGAGGATTTCGACCTGTTTATTCTCGAGGAGCAGCAACGCGCTCGCGATATCGGAGACGAGTTGAATATTGAACTGCGCCAGGGGTGGATTTACAAAAAGGCAGAAGAACTGTCGGAAGAGACCATGCTGAACTTGTCAAAAACCGCGATCGGTAATCACCTCAAATCGCTTATTGATGCTGGATGGATTGAGCAACGCCGAAATCCTCAGAACAAAATGGATAAGACGTACCAGTATAGGGTCAACATCGTGAATATTCAAAGGGATTTAATGCGACTTGGATACTCGTTAGAGGGATACCGGGTACCGCTCGATATCCTTGTCTCTGTCGCGGATGAACTTCGGAGTCCAGAAAATGAACTTCGAGGTCCACTGAATGGACTTCGAAGTCAAGAAAATGGACTTCGTAGTTTCGAAAGTGGACTTCGGAGTCCATTTCGTGGACAGCAATACCAGAGACTACATACAGAGATTATAGATGATGATGAAGACGAAGATCGCGCGCACGCGCGCGTGTTCCAAATCGAGGAATCTGAGCAAGGCCTACTCACGGACCTGTTGGACATGCCTGCCGAAATCTCAGCGACAGATGAGACACCGGCGCATACATACAACACCAGCTTGCCTAGTGCAACTCCTCCAAGCGCTTGGACGAATGATGACGACTCCTACATGGCCATCGACCAGCGCATGACGATGCACCTGGGATGCCCCTACTTCGCCAAGGGAAACGACTATCGGGCACTCAAGGAACTTACGGCGAGCGGCGTCCCCATGGACTTCATCCTGGCCGGCATTGACTACACGTTCGCCACTTTCGCCGACCGACGCCCGCGGAGTTTCGCGTATTGCGCGGAGGTCATCAAGGAGCGCTGGGCGGCGGAGATCGCCAAGCGACAGCCCGTCGAGGCTGTAAAATGGGCCGAGTATCGCGAACATTGCGCGAAACCTCAACCTTCGCCGTCACTTCACCGGACGAGCCGAACTCGCACATCTCAGCTGACACGCAAGGAGCGCATCCGCGACGAGCGGTACGCGGCGTTCTATGCACTCTTCCCGGATGAGTGAGGAGGTGACGGCGATGGAGGGGCACTACACGTACGCGCTCATGGGTCCGACGAGTGAGCACATGGTGACGTGCGAGATGCAGCCGGACACGTTCGTGGAGGTTCTGCGCGGGGCATTCGAGACGATCGGAATTCGCTTGGACGACCTCGTGTTGCGGATCTACGTGCAAGAAGGCGCAGGCGGGTGGCAACTGGTCCACGGCCGTGTCAAGGACATGCGGGAGGCCCAGCAGACGTGCCTTTTGCCTATGCCGCCGGAACCGACATCTGCCGCTCCGAATGTGCTCGATGACGCGACGTATCAGGAGATTGGGTACGCGGCGCTGAACCTGTACCGGGTGCTGTGGCAATCCCGCCAGCGCATCAAGGCAACGAGTTTGAAGACAAAGGTGCGAGTGCGGCAGTCGCTCCGCGCTTTGGAAGGCCAAATGCGGCTGATTGAGCAGGCTGTGGAGGGCACGGAATGGTGGGAATTGTTCCGGTTGCGGTATCAGCAGGGCAAGAAGCTCGTGGCCTGTGCGATGGAGCTGCACATGTCGTCGCGGACGCTGAACCGTGAAATCAGCGACATGGCGGTACACGTGGGGCGGATGCTCGCCACGGTGCTGAAAGAGCCGGAGCTTGCGGAGTTGATGGAGGCCGCGAAGCGCGTGCCAACGATGCCGAGTCGGATGGGGCGGGTGGTGCGATTTGAGCAGCGGGCGTTGTGGAACGAGGCGAAAGGTTCGTGAGATGCGAAGGAGGATGACTTTGGTACAATAGACCCCGGTATGGAACAAGCCTTGGGGCACCTTCACCCGCTGAGCGGGAGGAGGTGGGGCCGATGAGTGTGTACGATGCGCTATCGCTCGTATTCCAGTTTGCATCCTTCGTGGTTGCGTTTCTGGCGCTTGTCGTGACCCTGGTACTGGCGTTTAGACGCAAGTAACCGCCCCATCGCGCTCGACTGCCTTGGGGCGGTTACCGCCTGTCCAGATAGATACTGGCGGGTGGGATGCTCAAGGCATCCATGCCAGGGGAATTCGGAGCTAGCCCCTCCGAGTTCCCTTTTCAGTTTAAGCATACCACAACGGAATGATTCTGCAATGCCAGACGATGGACATCGCGCAAGGGGAGAGCGGCGCGGTATACTGGAGGCAAAAGAGCACGATGGAGATCGCACGAACCGGAAACGATATTGTGGCGAAACACCTGACTACCGCGTTGGCAGGCGAGGTGCTGTCGGTCATCGGTATCCATAACGCACGTGTGGTGCGCGCATTGCCGACCGAGTTGCCGAAGGTCGAGGTGCGACAGGAGTTCACGGACATCATGCTGGAACTTGCAGATGGCCGTCTGTTGCATCTCGAGTTCCAGACCACACGTGAACCGAACCTGTACCGCTTTGGCGCGTATGATTGGGCGATTGCCGAACGGTACAAGCGGCCGATCCGAACGGTGGTGCTGTACACGCGCGACGTGACCGAGGCACCGCAAACGTTGGACGCAGGCAGCATGCAATACACCGTCGAGAATGTGTACCTGGGACGCTTAGACGGGGACGCGGCGCTGGAGACCGTGAAACGCCACCTGTCCGCGCATGAGTGGACGGAGGAAGACCGGGTACGCTTGGCGTTCGCGTTTCATATGCGGTTTGAGCGCCGGACGCGGGATGAGGCGTTTGAGGAAATCGTCGAGGTTGTGCAGCGCGTGCCCGATGTGCATGAGCAGAACTATCTGGCGGCGCTGATTCTCGGCTTCAGCGGACGTGTGATGGCGGATGAGCAAAAGGAGCAGCTAAGGAGGGTGCTGGAGATGACGGATTTTCTCAAGGAATTGGAGAAGGAATTTGTCGAAAGAGGTGAGTGGTTAAAAGCTCGCGAGATTGCGAATAACCTGCTTGCAGAAGGCGTTCCTACGGAAGTGATTGAAAAGGCAACTGGATTGTCTCGTGAAGAGTTGGAAGAACTTAAGAAGCGTCTGCATTGAAGGTACCGTAGATGGCGGACTTCGTGAAGGATGGGGCTCAGAGTTCATTTCTGGCCCCTTTTTTGTAAAGTAGCAAAACATCTATCTTGAATATACAAGAAAATTCCATAGAATAGGAGGTGTTTAGGATGTGAGAACCAATTATGGAATAGGGGGAGTTCCGTTTGAGGCCGTATATTATGTCCTGGACTCGTCATGAGACAGTATCCAGTCATCCTGCTTCACGAAAAGAATCATTAGTGTCGAAGACAGAAGATAAGGCACATTCTACAACGGCAGTAGATACAGGACATACCCCATCGAATGCGACATCCGCATCCCTCTCGTGGACGGCAGCACATCTTACGATTTCCCCAGAGGCACTTCGTCTATACAACGCTTCACTCGCTAATCGTGAGACGAAGTCGACATCCGGAAATTCGCATATCATTACGCAAGTCAATTTAAACTCACCCAGTTCAAAAAATGATCAGAATCAATCAAGTAGAGGTTTGGTGTCCTCACTTGGGAAATGGGTACAGTCAACAGAAAATACCGTTTTTACTCGGGGTGAGCAATTGTTCGAAAACATCACACGCGATGCAGAAACAGCAATAAGTGACGTGAAAGTATCAGCTGCACATGTGTTAAATCGAGTGCAGAGTATCTATCAGTCGGCATCCAAGGTTGCGCAGAAAGATTGGAATGGCGTTACAGGTAAAGTGGAAAAAATCGAACATAATATGGTTCAAGGGGTTAGGGATGAGGTAAATGCTGTGTCAAGTACGACACGTACTGTAGCACATAGCGTAGAAAAGTGAGCGTCAAATCCCGCCCATCTTGCATTCCCGCCGTCGCTGCGTCAAAGTCGTACATGACAATAAACCCCGCCGGTTCCCCGGCGGGGCAACT
>NZ_FNOJ01000033.1 GCF_900107035.1 Alicyclobacillus hesperidum
ATGCGTGCATCGAGTCCTTTCACAGCATCATCAAGCGAGAGCTCGTCTACCTGGAAAAGTTCAAAACGAGAGAGCAGGCCATACAACGAATTTTCGAGTACATCGAGGTGTGGTACAACCGGGAGCGGGTACACTCATCAATCGGCTATCTAACACCGGTTGAATACGAAAGAAGATATTTCCAAGTATCGAGAGCCAAGGCAAGCTGAGCGGGACAAAAGTAATCATATCAGGATATTAAAACTTGGAATTTCTCCGTTCTGGAGTGTCCACTATATTGACTTAATACCATTCGGCTTGTGGGCGCATTGCTCATGGAGATGGACGAGAAGTGGCAGACCGGGCACAAGTACTTAGACATGGCGGAGTATCTGACGTGGAGAGATGAACAGCTCGAGCTCCAAAAGACTGTGACGAAGGTCCATCAAATCCGTTGACATAATTCACGAACTGAAGAGGGACGAATTTACACACAAAAAAGGACTTGATCAAGATTTGGTGGATATCCTTAGATATAGAGAGGGTTGCATTATGCCAGATCAACTGGATTCCTTTTGGCATATGAAAGAAACAACTACTCCCGAGGAATTGGTTGGCTATTATTTGGACCGTGAAGAAATTGCTGCTTGCTCCGCCGCCGAATACATGACGTTCTGCCAGGAAGTCTCACAGCTTTTTTCCGGTGTTGAGGCCGTACGGATAATGGGCAGTGGGAACTGGGGATTCAGCTTAAATCCGGATAAAAATCTGAAAGAGTTTGATCAGTGGTCGGACATCGATACAGTGATAATTTCACCCGTTGAGTTCAATGATACTTGGAGTGAACTTCGAAAGTTTCATCGATCCAAATGGTATGTTTTGAATAAGCGACAACGTGATGAACTTAATAGGAACGGACAAAACATCTATGCCGGGTTTGTATCGCCTCTATGGATTCCCCAAAAGGGAAATAGATGTAGATACAGATTTATTCAGATCCTGCAAAGTTTGCGTTCGGACGTTTTGGGATCCCGTAAAGTTAATGCTCTTTTTTTCAAGAGTCGAGAGGAAGTCATTGATTACTACAAACGTGGCGTTGTAAAACTAAGGGGAGGGAAAACGAATGGATTATGAGGTCAGTCTTCAAACCATTGCTTGGTTCAATGACTTGCGTCGAACAGGAAAACTTGAAATATCCCCCAAATTTCAACGGAGAGCAGTGTGGCTTGATAAGGAACGTTCAGAATTGATAGCCACGATCTGTGACAAGCTCCCGTTTCCAGAAGTGTACATACAGGTGGTCACGAACCAAGAGACAGGGGAGCAGCAATACATTGTAGTAGATGGGCAGCAAAGGATAACAAGCATTCTAAGATTTATTGATGGTGAGGTTTCCTTACCTACAGACAGTGAGTGGCAGGGGGAAGATTTTAAGGAACTGTCGCCAGATTCGAAGCGCAACTTTTGGGATTATAAAGTTGTCGTTCGTATGTTGCGTAATACCAACGATGCTGAGATACGTGAACTGTTTCAAAGATTGAATACAAACAACATCGTTCTTAACGACCAGGAACTGAGGAACGCTCGATACTCAGGGCGGTTCAAACAAGCATGCGAAGATTTGGCGGACGATCCGTTTTTTCAAAACATCGGACTATTTACCCCAAAAGAAGTACGAAGAATGGAAGATATCGAGTTTGTCAGCGAATTGTTGGTCTTGGTAATGGGTGGAGTGCAAAACAAGAAAGATTTCCTGGAAGACTATTACGCCGCAAACAATGAAGAATTTCCAGACGAGGCGAGGTACTTGCTCGAGTTTAGGACATCGATAAACTTGCTCCAGCAAATTACCACGGAAGAGAACCAAAGTCTCTTCAAAACCAAGAGCAACTTTTATTCACTGTTCGGTGGATGCGTGCGTTATTACAGGACGTACAAGCGCACTACGTTCAGAAATCCGTCCGAAATTGCTGCTCAGCTTACGGATCTATTGCAAAAGGCCCGTAACTTCAGGACTCAAGAAATATCTGATGGAACGATAAGTGATTACTACGAGGCCGTATCTCGAGCAGCATCAGATAAACAGCGGCGAGCACGACGAGAAGACATCATATACAACATAATCCAGGAAGTGGAAGGATCGATCGGATAAGCTTAGATTGGCTGAATGACTTGGGGGCGTGCTGGGTCCGCATAACACTTTGTCACGAAATTTGTTGAAAGCACAAGAGCTCGCCATAGCGAGCTCAAGTTGCCTCCTTTGTGCAATGTGATCTGTAACCCCACCTAAATAATATCTTCAGCACTCCAGGCTAAACTTGAGGATTAAATCGGTTTGGGGAGGGTCGCCTCCACCATTAAAAAACCTGTCTCCTATTGGAGATGGGTTTTTGCCTGTTGTAGAGCCGTAAGCGTCAATTCCCCCCACATGGCGTTCGCCCTCCCGCTGCTTGAAGTAAACGTAAACTGAGACCCACGTGGCTTTCATCCTCTCGTCGCTTGAAAATGTCATCAACAAGCATCGGAAGGTTTCTTGTATGCGAGAGCACTTGTCTCACCAGGAGCGTCGTGAACTTTGGCGTGAACGTATCGCTGCCTTCTACGACAGCGGGCTGTCCGCCAGTCAGTTTTGCGCTGAGCACGGTCTGAAACCCTATCAGTTGTGGTACTGGCTTCGCCGACTAGGAAACGAAATCGCTTGGCACGCATGACACGACGTTCGTATCGGTCGTGACGACCTCATCACCTTCGGATGTAGTAAGCTGTTCGCCCCTGACCCTGCGCGTGGGTGCGGTCGAAATTGACGTCCGTCCCGGCTATGACGCCTCGACACTTGCTGAGCTCATACGGCTCGTGATGCATGTTTGCTAGACTGGATTTCGGATCACCGCGTGTATCTCGCCTGCGGCGCCACAGACATGCGCAAATCCATTGACGGACTCGCCGCACTCGTTCAGGCATCGTTTCAACTCGATCCGTTTTCGCCATGCCTGTTTGTCTTCTGTAACCGGCAGCGAGACAAGCTCTAAACCCTGCACTGGTCGCACAACGGCTTTTGGCTGTACTATCGGCGCTTAGAGCGCGGTCGATTCGATTGGCCAGAGACAGGCGATGCCAAGACCATGGTGATCACACGGCGAGATCTGAACTGGCTCCTGGACGGCCTTCCACTCGAGCAGCCGAAAGCGCATCGATCCGTTCACGCGCGCTCCGCCACTTGAGGGCACAAAAGAGGAATCCGATCCGCGGTGTTGAATGCGTAAGGCATATCCAACATGAACGGAACCTCTCTCGCCAAACCCCAGCGAATTGGGCTGTTTGCCAACACGCCGCGAGGGGCGCGGGCGAGTGCGACGGTGTTTAGACTCGTGGAGACGGCGGTGGTGGAGTTGACGCTTATGGAGTATTAATAAGGGCCGTGTTTTCGACTAATGTTAACTTGGGAAGATCCAAGTGATATTCTTATTGTGGGAACGGAATTCAACTTAAGGTTCATTAATTTATTACTGCATAGAAGTGTATGTCCGCCGGTATGGAATTTTGTCGCAAACGGGCAGTTTAACACAACACGACATGCGAATTTTATGCGAATTTCGTGAAGGATGGCATTCCAGTTGGAGGGATTCATATGAAATTTTATTCGCCTCAGATTAACCTATATGTTGAGTGTTTGGAGGTATCCAGAGAGTTCTATGAAAAGCTTGGATTCGAAGTTAACTTTACTGCAGAAATTGCGGGGCAGGCAGTCCATCACGAACTGATACTTGATGGCTGGAACTTGGGTATCGCAACGAAAGAATCTGCTCGCGAAGTCCATGGTTTAAGCCCAGGTAAAAATTCCGGTTGTGAAATTGTATTTTGGACCGATGATACTGATGCAGCGGTTCAATATTTAGTAGAGCATGGTGCAACGATGTTATCAGAGCCCCATGATTTTCTTGACGATGAATTAAGAGTTGGTTGGGTACAAGATCCAGATGGGAATCCCATTCAAATCGTCTCCAGAACTAAGAATAAGCGTTGACCAAACGGGAACATCCCTGACAGCCGCTACCTTTTAGGTTTGGATGTCCATGCAAAGGACAGCACACACGTCGTCTGGTGCTAGGCTGAAATAGTGGACACCACGAATCGAGAACGTAAGGATACTGGGATTCATGCTGAGCTACATAACACTGAGATACGATAAAAATTCAAGCTTCATGCAGTTCAATTGGCTTTGGTGAGAGGGAAGCCGGTGAGCCGGGTAGCTCGGGAACTGGGCATATCGCAAACGACGTTGTATGGCTGGGTGGCGAGTATAAGGAGGATCCTGCTACCCTGTTCGTTTGGTAGCGAAAACCTCAAGCCTGAGACGAAGGCCTTGCGGAACCTGAACTGCGAGAGACGAATGAAATCTTAAGAAACGAGAGAACAGTCCACACAGCGAATTTTCGAGTACATCAAGGTGTGGTACAACCGCAGCCTGTACACTCATCAGTTGGCTATCTAGTTCCAGTCGAATACGAAAGAGGATATTTCGAAGTAACAAAGGCCAAGGCAAGCTGAGCGGGACAAAAGTAATTCGATCCGAATGTTAAAACTTGGCGGATGGTCATCCGTGATCTGGATGGGGTCGCCTGGGATTCATCATCGTTCAGAATCGAAATTTCGCCCCAACGAGGACTGTTGTGCATTATGACAGGATCGGATCATGCTGTGGCGAAGCTGTAAGGCAGCACATAAATTGAGGTGCCCCGACATGAAAACTCGTGATGTAATGAAGCAATTCATCCTTCACTCCGAACACCGAATCCGGCGATTTACCTTGGACTATTTCGAAGAAGCTCAATCAGACGATGAAGAGTTCCTGCCCATTGTTTTGAAGGCGTGCGAAATGGGAGATCAAACGGATGCCCGTGGGGAGTTCCTGTACGGCGCACGTGAATTTGTCGTGTCGCCAACAATGGCTTCCGAATTATTCCGCCGGATAAAAGACGAGCCCGCACTCCAACAGGACTATGCGAAAATCATCCTTTCAGCGCACCCTCATGTCTTAATGGGAGTCAATGATGGTTTGTTGAGCCTCCCTGCAACGCTACGTCAAAAGATTGAGCGGCGTATCAATCTCGTCCGCTTGGCAACCCCGGCTCTCCTTGAAGAATGGCGGAGGTTTGCCGAAGAAATTCGGGGCGAAGAATACTCGGTGGTCGATTTTTCGTTTGTCATCGCAATGGCACGGGAAATCGCACGCAGAAGTGATTTGCCAAAACTCGAGTTGAGTGAAACTATTCGGAAGTATCAGGATGGCGATCCCGATGATTGGTACGACGACTACGAAGGAGCAATGGCGTGTGTCCTTGCGGGTTATCTGAAGGACGAATCGGCGGTTCCTGCTTTACTCGACGCCCTGGATTCAGATATCGACCTCTTGCAGGAACGTGCCATGTACGCCTTAGTGAGAATTGGTACTCAATCCGTCGTTGATGCTGTTGAGAAGCGATTCGGTGAGTCTGAGTGGGATTTCCACAACTACGCTACGGGTGTACTTGCTGGAATCAAAACACCGTACTCGGAAGCGGCGACCTTGCGGCTGTTTCAGAAGGCCACAGACATCGAAGAGCAAGTAATGCTTGCCGATACACTTTGCAGGCTGACTTCCGCCGTAGATATTCCGACCATGAAGGAGCTATTTGAGCAAACAAATTATAACCTGGACTTGCTGGAAGTTTTGTATGCAAATTGCGTCATCAATGGAATCGATAATCGGGAAGTCCAACAATGGAAGGAAACTCTCGATGAAATCGACGAAGCGTTTGAAAGACGGCTGCGGTTTGAGAGGGCTGTGGAAAATCGATCCAAGAAGAAGGTCGGTCGGAATGAACCGTGCCCTTGCGGAAGTGGGAGGAAGTACAAAAAGTGTTGTGGTGCATGACTGGTAGCTCTTGAAAACGGTGAAGAATTTGAGGGGGAGCAATAGAAAACTTTCCCGGTTCGCTGTTAGAGACGACTCGCCATGAACCAACACGCACCGCCCCAGCACTCGATTGACGGTATTGAATTGTCCTTCACCCGAGAGTTTCGCTGAACCCCAAGCTCGCAGCGAGTCAATGATGAAGCAATTCCAACTCTGATGGTACAATCGTGGCAAAGGACAAGGACGGTGGATGGTATGCAGTGGTCAGAGGTTCGGAAGCTCTTCCCGGATCAGTATGTATTCGTGGAAGATTTGAAGTCGAAAATCGAAGGGGGGAAACTATACGTCGAGGAAGTAGCGCTGATCCGTCCGTTGCTAGATTCAAGGGAAACGCTTGAGGCGCTGAAAGAGTCCAAAGACAATCGCTTTATCTATCATACGTCAAACGAGAAAGTTGTCATGGACGTTGTAATGAAGCCGATGGTCCGAGCGGTGCGCTCATGAAGATCGAAATTGTTGGCGGTATTTTGATGACCTCCATGACGATCACGCATAAGGGAACCACCAAGACTTTAGACAACATGATTATTGATACGGGGTCGGCACACACCTGGATTAACCTTGATGCTGTTGAGGATGATGTGGATGTTGCACCCGAGGATGGGGATCAAATTGTCACGGCCTTTGGTATTGGTGGTCGGGACATTGCCATTCGTAAGCGCATCGACAGGGTGGACTTCGGAACCTTTCGTGCGAGTGATTTCCAGGTGGATTTTGGTCGGCTTGATTACGGAATCAGTGGGTTGATCGGACTGGATTTGCTCATGGCGGGGAATTTTGTTCTTGACCTTGCAAGGCTTACTCTCTATCAGACCGAAGCCACTACGGAGTGAACATTCGCTACAAGTCGTCTGTTCCAACAGGAACTTGCGTAATTTGCAACGAACCGATCCTTACAGGGTCAGGTGTTGGACGGATCTTCTTGGTATCTCACGATACTGGAGAACGGGAACCTGGCCTGTTGTGTCACACCCATTGTTATCACTCGCTCAACAATACTCGGCATATAACCGCCAGTTGAACGATTGATTCATTGTGAACCGTTTGTTTGAACGTTAGCTTCATAATACCATCCGTTCGATGACCCGAATACTGGCCTAAATACAATTGCTCGAGTGAAGTTGGTTCCTTTAAGTTCGAATATCGTGAATACACCTGAAACCTTTCCGTGATATGAAACTGTACCAAGTTTTTTGCCCACGTTATATGAACTGGTTGTTCCCACAATCTTGTACATATGATTTTTCCAACCAAGGATTGTCCCGGATGGCAAAGTTGCATAAGATTGAGTGGTTCCGCAACCTGACAAACCCAAAACAACAACGAGAAGACCGAAAATTTTCTTCATGGTCGTCACCCCTTTCTATAAGAATTAGACGTCAGTGTTGAAGCAATGTTACATGTTTGTAGTTGGTCACGATAGAATCGACATGAGTGGGCACGAGATTCCGTCAGGGAGGCGATAAAAAAGATCCGCACAATCTCTGTCGAATGTTGTAAGTGCGACCAAACAACATATCGGCGAGGAGCGCGGACCTTTGCGAGAGACTCTCAAAGCCATGATACAGGTTCAGACGTTAAAAGACGAGGGCTTAACCAACGTCGCTATTGGCCAAAGGCTGCGTATTCACCGGGAGACAGTTGCTGCGTACCTGACGAAGATGCAACAAGCACGGGACGAGGGACGCCCGATTGACGATGTCGTCACCAGGCGTTCACGCAGGAGCATGATGGAACCCTTTCTCAACCATATCCGCGAACGGCTCAGTGATTACCC
>NZ_FNOJ01000036.1 GCF_900107035.1 Alicyclobacillus hesperidum
GTTTTTGAGCGCGGCTACTCTTATCGCTCGTTTCACCAACTCGACATCCATACCAATACCAGGTTCCGAGTATGCGGCCATAAGTTCCACCTGCATGGGATTTGGAGATTTTCCCAACAACCGGTTCAACTCCAGAGATATCTCCTCGCGCGCACGCGCGCTTTCACCACCACTCAGTGTTTTGGTTTGGTTATGTTGTGTCTGGTTAGGTAGCCCCGCAACCTGCGCATTACGTTCGCGTAACGTAACAGATTCGTGCGCATTACGTTCGCGTAACGTAACAGATTCGTGCGCATTCTCCGTATGTACATTCCTGTGACGTTCACGAGATCGACGCATTCGTTCTGCATTTTGAGCTCGCTTTTCAACCAGCCTTCCTGCGTAGTCCATCCAGTCATGGATATGGAAGCGCTTTGCTTCATCGTTTCCGTATGCGTCCACAAACCCGACATCGACTAGAACCGAGAGGAACCGTTCTGGATCCCCCTCCCACATAGCGGCGTCGGCAATATCCATCGAATCAAATTCGGATAAATTCCCATCTTTAGCATAATCGAGTGCCCACCACCAAAGAAACTGCAAATGCCCTACCGCCGCCGGCAATGTAATTCCTAGAAGCCGCGCAAGTTTCTTTGTTTTCGGGTGACGACCCAGTTCTTGATGCGACTCAATCCACAAAAGCATCAGCCCTTCTTTCTGTTAGATGATTTCGCTTTTTCTACGACTTTCGACAATGTGAACACGCAAAAAGATGAAAATGAGTTCTATATGAGAAACTCTATAGTGTTGACGGCGATCCAGTTTCTCAATACACTGGTCGTATCGTTGTTTTGCATGCGCCTCTCACGTTTTGGGCGCTTTTTTTGTTTGGAAGCTTGTCCACTCCGGCAGGTCAATGCTCAGCACCTGCCCTGGCCTGCTCAATCTTGCGCCGGATGATATTCACGGCTACACGTTTACAAGCCTCATGGAAGCGCTCCAGCGCCTCTGGCGATGGTTCGTTGACGCATACAACCCGCAACGGTTCATCCTTCTTTGTCATGTTCATTCACTCCCCCTTTGCAGCATCGTATGATTCATCCTCACTGTCCGGTTCCTCAAAGAAGCGAGTCCAATCGAACTGAAGTTGATCAGCGATCCGTTTAGCTACATCGATACTTGGTGTTCGAACGCCCATTTCTATCTGGCAATAGTACGGTCTTTTAATTATAGATTTTTTTGCAACTTCTTCTTGTCTGAGACCATGAGACAATCTCATATGGATAAGCCAATATCTCTTCAATGACTTCCCCTCCCTATAGTAGCGAATCGCTACTTTTATTTTTGATTTTATGTGTCTAATCGCTACATGTCAATATTATGTGTACTTTATCGCGACATCAATATATTTTGTAGCGCACTGCTACTACACTTACGGTGAAAGGCAGTGGTTCTATTGAATTTGGGTGAACGGATGGCATTTATCCGCAAGAAAAAAGGATTAACACAGCAAGATGTTGCCGACAAACTAGGAATTAGTCGGGGTACATATGCTCATTACGAAATAAACAAGCGCGAACCCGATTTAGATATGTTGAAAAGAATCGCTAGTGTATTAGGTGTGACCATAAGCCATCTTATTGGAGATGACCCCCCCTCTGTGTCATCTGAGGAGTCCGAGTTTTTGGAATGGGTTAGGAGTAATCTTGAGGATGTCTTTTTCTATGAATTTCATGGTTCGCCCGAAGAAATGAAACAAGAACTCATGGACACTTTGAGAGCTTTATGGAAGATAAAGAAAAAACGCCGAAATGTTTAGTTTCCCTATGTTAACTTGAAATCCTATCCATATCTATGTACAATACGAACGAATGTTCGGATTAAGGGGACATGGATTATGGATATACCCGCACTGATTCAAAACTTGTATCTATCACATGGAATTTGCCGACCAGAACATATTGACCTCGACTATACAGCCGCAAAGCTTGGCTTCGAGGTACATTACATTCCTCGTCGTTCATGCTGTCTCAAGCTCGCAGGCAAATATGAATTAATTGTGGATAAGCGTCAAAATCGATCAGTTCAACGAGTGCACCTTGCCCATGAGATGGGTCACGCGATTCTCCATACAGGGGATCAAACCGAAATAGTGATGTGGGGGAGATTACGTCAGGAATATCAGGCTCGCAATTTTGCTTTCGAAGCACTCGCGCCATCATTTATGTTGCAGTCCATTTCTGTGCTCTCTGAAAGCCTCAGTAGCCTCTCTGAGCGCTTTAATGTGCCTGTGGAATGGATGTATGAACGTCTTTCCTCATGTCCTGTGGCGGTCGCAGAAGAAAAATCGGAATTCGTTGCGTTATGACTCTAACTCTGGATTACATGAGGAAGCGATAGACCATCAAGTAGGAGATGTGATTAATGAGATTAACTTTCCCTCATAGTATTTATTGGATGATCATTTCTATGCTGTCCCTTACTATCGTTAGTAAATCAATTTCTGTCATAAGCAAGGGAGCTGCAAAATCGAAAAGTAACAAACAAAAAACAAGCGTGAAAGGCAATCACCGGACATCTTCAACAAGGCGGCATGATACTGAAATTTTGAAATCTTCTATTGATAGTTTGACATGGGCGGAGTTTGAAAGACTCTTGGCATTGTATTTTCGCGACCACGGATATTATGTGGAAGAAACAGGTATAGGAGGGAACGATGGAGGTGTAGATTTGGTTATTGTTGATAAAAGAACCAAGGAGAGAACCGCTATACAAGCAAAACACTGGAACGATCATCGTCATGTTGGCCCCAATATCATTCGCGAACTGCACTCTGCACGAATGAATACGAAACCAGCCTGTCATTATGCCATGCTAATAACATCTTCTGATGTAACCCACCAAGCGCGGGTAGAAGCACGGGAAAGGCGAATTGAATTCTGGCATGGTGCTATGCTGCAATATAAACTGCAACAGTGGGACAAATGGAAGGGTAATCGACAAAAACGTTATAAATGAGGTCAACGTGCAGGCAGCATTGTATACTCGAGTACCTATGAACACCCAAGTGGCGGGTGCAGTGGGGATTTCTTATTTCTGACGAATGGTCGGGGTATCGGTGGGGACTGTCAAGGTGCTCGCGGTTTGATGGTTACCAAAATCGATCCATGGAAAATTCTTCATCAGGAACACCAAGCACGCAAATTCGCGTTTGACGCTCTCGTGCCGTCTTTCATATTGTTCGGTATACCTTTAGATTTCCAAAGTCTCTATAGTCTTTCCGAACGCTTTACATCAATCGCAATGGTTCTTCGAAAAGGCCTTGGAGTATAATACAGTATGACTTTCTGATTTTCTAACTTCTTATGGAGGGATGTTGTATGGAGACTGTGCGCATTAAGCGAAAAGCGCAAGTCACTATTCCTAAGTCCATTCTCGAATCGCTACAACTGCATGAAAATGATCTGCTCGAAGCGCGTGTAGAGAACGGAGCCATTGTGCTAATACCGGCAGTGGCCGTGCCAAGGGATCAAGCATGGTACTGGACTGAAGAATGGCAACGTGAAGAACGTGAAGTTGATCGAGAGATTAAACAGGGAGGAACAGAGCCACTAAATGTCGAGGAGGCAATAAAGGTTCTGGATGATTTGATTAAGGATGAAGAGTGAATTTACGCTTAAATACTCAAAACGATTCTTAAAAAACTTCTCAAAGCTCGACCGGCTGTCTCAACTGATTATACGTGAGTCGATACAGATATTAGCCCGCGATCCGAGTCATGTAAGTCTCCGAACGAAACGTATACGCGGTACACGCTCAGTATGGGAGTCCTCCGCAAACATGGACTTGCGTATCACATGGGAGTATGAGGGCAACGGTACGATTTATTTGCGCAACTGCGGCCATCATGATCGAACTCTCAGTAATCCATAAGGATGATGGATTTGCGAACTGCAATATATACACGGGTATCGACGGATGTACAGGCGGAAGAAGGCTTCTCGCTGGATGCTCAACTCGCCCGACTACGATCCTACTGCGAAAGCCAAGGATGGACGATTGCAGCCGTCTATACCGATGAAGGTGTATCAGCTAAGACTATGGATCGTCCAGAGCTTCAGCGCCTGCTTGCAGACATGCGTCAACGAAAGTTCGATGTCGTCTTGGTCTACCGTCTCGACCGCCTCACGCGCACGGTGCGCGACCTCGATGATCTACTGCAAGAGTTTGACCGTCACGGCGTGGGTTTCAAGAGCGCGACGGAGGTATTCGACACAACCACTGCCATTGGCCGTCTATTCATCACCATTGTCGCGGCGTTGGCTCAATGGGAGCGCGAGAACCTGGGCGAGCGCACGCGCTTAGGCCTCGTGGAAGCGACTAAACAAGGCCACTGGTCAGGCGGACGATCTGCGTTCGGCTATGATTATGTGGACGGGCGCCTGGTGCCAAACGAAATCGAAGCGCCGGTGGTGCGGGAGATATTTCGCAGATATGTATCCGGCGAGGGCTCAGTGAAACTCCTACAATGGCTGAATAACCCCGATAACCCGCAGCCCGCGCCGAACAAACGATGGACACAGTGGAGCCTCAAATATTTGCTGCGCAATCCCCTATATGCAGGCTATGTGCGGTTTGGATATCGAGATCGCAGTGGCCACCGTCAGCAGCATGTCACAATTGCCCGCGGTCAGCACGAGGCGATTATCGACGAGGATACGTGGGCGGCGGCGGAACGCATGAGAGAGCGTAGACGAGCTGTACCTGGTCAGACCACGCTGGGCAGCTATTCACTCACAGGGCTCCTATTCTGCAGCCAATGCGGAGCGCGAATGTCCGGCATCACGAAGTATCGGCGATCCAAGGCTGAAGGACGCCCGTATCGATCATATATCTGTCAGGAACGCATGCATAGTCGCTTATGTAGGATGCCTCAGATTCGCGAGGAGAAGCTAGAGTCTGCGGTACTTGACGCCATTGAGCAATATTACCATGACCTATCGAATAGTGCCGGGTCACTGATCGAGACAGCGCAGCCTAAAGACGATGAGAGGGCAATGATCGACGCCCAGCTATCGAGCCTCGAGGCGCGCCGTAAACGTTGGATGGATGCGTTCGAGGCGGGAGCTATCGACACGATGCAGCTGCGCGACCGGTTGCAGAAACTCAACGACCAGGAGTCGGCGCTGCGAAAAAAGCTCGATTCCGCTCGTCCACAGGAGGCAGAAGTACACTTCGATGAGATGCTGCCTGTTCTCGCCCGCTTTCGAGATATGTGGGAATATGCATCGCCCGATGAACGTCGAGACCTTCTACGATACATTGTGCAGCGCATTGATGTACAACCAGACGGACAGATTCAAGTCACTTTCATCCACTAATCCCCCTTAAAAACCGCATTATCAGGCCAAAAATACATGTGGTCACTCAGGGTATCACGTGTTCGC
>NZ_FNOJ01000005.1 GCF_900107035.1 Alicyclobacillus hesperidum
GAGTGTTATTCCGGTCTGAAAGGCAGATTGCCCACGTGTTACTCACCCGTCCGCCGCTGACATCCGAAGATGTCCGCACGACTTGCATGTATTAGGCACGCCGCCAGCGTTCGTCCTGAGCCAGGATCAAACTCTCAATGAAATCTCACTATCCCGCATACGCGAGACAGATGAACTGGCGTGGTGTGTGTTTAGTTTTCAAGGAGCGACGCTGCCGTTCGAGGCAGCCCAATCAATATATCACATCTCACACTTCATCGTCAACCGGTAAGTTTTGCACCGCTCACGCACTCGCGAGCTCAGCATCGTAACCGACTGGCCACCGGGCGTCACAAACTGCGCCGTCCGCAGCGGCATCGACTACTATACTACGCAGGATGCTGGTTGTCTACTGGGAAATAGGTCCAAATAGCAACCTGCAACACGCATCTTTTCTCAATATGTGTTACGCCTCTACCGTCAAACACTGTTGAATTTGTTGCACTTCCCCTTGTGACCACGTCCCAAATAAGACTTGAGATTCAAACAGAAAGGGACTCGGCAGGGTTTTGACACCGTCAATGGTCCGCGGCACAAGGCATAGCAATACCGATCTGGCACGAGTCATCGCCACGTAGAATAGACGGCGTTCCTCATCATTGATGACATTTGGATCAACACGCTCAACGACGGTGTCTAGCAAAATGACAATATCCCATTCCTTTCCCTTGCTATCGTGGAACGTTCGAAATTCCACTCTTCTTTGCAACGAACCCCATGTGACTCCTAGTTCACGTTGTAGCGCCCCCCAGACGCGAGCGACCTGCCGACGGGTTCGCGCTAAAATCGCTATCGAACAGGGGATTTCCAGACAGCTTTTCAGGATATCTTTGATGCAGTTGATTTCAGCCCCCTCATGATCTATTTCCACAGCACGAACGTATCCCTCGCGGCTCGACACGGACCGTAATGGCTTATCAATGCGAGATGACACGTGCTGAATCAGTCGTTCAGCTGCATGTACGATAGAGATACACGACCGAAAGTTTTTGGTGAGTAGAAACTGCTCGATATGAAACAGTTGTTCGGACGCGTGTTGCAAAAATAATGGTGAGGCTCCGCGGAACCCATAAATGGATTGATCGTCATCGCCGACAACAAAGATAGGCGTATGGTAGGATTCGTGTAACAGGCGGACAATTTCCCACTGCGGCTGATTCGTATCCTGGAATTCATCGACAAGAATATACCGGATTTTGGTCCACCGCTCAGGCTTCGTTCCGGATCGAAGAACGGCCAAACTTTCAGCAAGAATATCGTCATGATCCCACCGATTGGCACAACGCTTGATGCGATTGTAGGCCTGATAAATCTTATGCTCGTGCCGCTCCCCCATCGTTCGGCCTGTGCCGACATATTTTGTGTAACGCGTCAGCCAAGATGCGGTTTCGTAGAAACCTACAGCCTTTGACTGACCGATGACTTTCTCAATGGCCTCTCGCATACATGCGAATTGTTCTTCACGGCTGAGTAGCACCGGAATATCAGAACGCAGCTCCATCATGAAGCGAAACATCGATCCATGAAATGTGCCAATCTGTATAGACTCGACCTCCTTTTCGTTGAGCAAGGGATGAGTACGAAGTTTCATGCGCATATGTTCAGCGGCTTGCCTGGTGAAAGTCATCGCCAACACAGAGGCTGGCGCAACCCGACGAGCCTTGACAACCTGTGCAATATGTTCGGTTAGAACCGAAGTTTTGCCGCTACCAGGTGCGGCCACTACACATGTTGATCCTTCACGCGGGGAAATAATGCTAAATTGTTCATCAGTCCACATCTCGCCACTCACCTCGACAATCATCCTGGCAAATGTGGCGCGAGCAGTCGATAATGTTTAGACCAATTCGAACTGATTCAAGAAAAAATCCGCAATCGATTTATTCTTTCAGAAGTCGTGGTATCATGGGCATTTAAGGGGGCGTCGTATATGGCAATATACGCAATCGGCGATTTACACTTGGGAAGCTCGGTCAATAAGCCGATGGACATCTTCGGTGCCCTGTGGAAGGATCACGTTGCTCGCATTCGCTTTGCATGGGAAGAACGCGTTACTGATTCGGACATCGTATGTATTCCTGGCGATATATCGTGGGCCATGACACTGGACGAAGCCCGGAGCGACCTACATTGGATCCAACAGCTCCCTGGCACCAAAATATTGATTCGTGGAAACCATGACTATTGGTGGAGCGGGATTCAAAAAGTTCGTCAGTGCATGGATGCGCAGACATTCGCGCTACAAAATGATTGTATACGCATTGGCGGAGTCTGTTTTGCAGGTACCAGAGGCTGGCTCCTGCCATCACACCCAAGCTTCACAGAAGATGACGCCAAGCTTTTGCATCGAGAAGAACACCGCTTAACGCTGTCATTAGAAGAGGCGAGTCGCACCAACTTACCTATCGTATGCTTGATGCATTACCCGCCCGTCGACAGCACCGGTGAGTCAAGCACTTTTTCGTCACTGTTACAGTCCTATAACGTGAAGGTTTGTCTATATGGGCATTTGCACGGGGCGTCACACAAATTTGCCTATAACGGTCATTTAGAAGGCGTTTACTACCGGCTTGTAAGCAGCGATTATCTCGGGTTTGCACCCTTTCGTATTCCTGATGAATGGCTGTTATAAATACGGCCGGCGGTCACCCAACCGCCGGCATCAAACACCGCTTCGCGATTCCCCCGTATCCGACTAACCTTGGAATTCAAGTTCAGGCGTTTGACAGCTCTGTTGAATCCCATAAGGCCCAAACCGTCCTCTGCAACCTACACAACTGACATCCGTCGCCCTGATATCCGTCGAGACCGGGTTCAACATAGGCTTGCATCATCGGACGTTTGGAGCAAATACGATCGCGATCGCGAAAACGATGTCGATTGTACTATGTCCAGTGAGCACAAGGTTTATGTTCGTCTACAACGTAGTTCAAACACGCCGTAACCCATTTCTTTCCCATGCTCATCCATCCATTGGGCATTACGCTGCAGAACTGCTCTAATTTGAGGATCCAATAATGCCTTCGGATCAGCCAAAGTTGAGTCTTGCTGATTTACCGGCAGGGGCAAACTTGACACCGAGCCGGAGCGCAGCACCTTGACCTCAAAACCGGCATCGTGAAAAAGTCGTTTCCACCCGGACAGATCGGGCACATACTGAGCGCCATACAGATTTCGGACTTCTCTTCGCCAGGCGTCCGTCACAGGGCCAAGTGTCATCATCTCAACCGCAATCACGACACCACTTTCCTCCATCACGCGTCGATATTCTCGAAGCGCACGGTGGGACTTCGTAAAGACCAATACAGATTCACTGACAATCGCATCGAACGATTCGCGCTGGAACGGCATCGCCTCGGCCGAACCCACCACTCCACGCAAACGTAGATTGCGCTCGGAAGCCAAACGAAGAGCGTGATCGATCATCTTGCGACGCACATCGAGCACGGTGACATTTGCATCCCAACGTTGCGCAAGTAAACATGCAGTTGCACCGTTACCACAGCCAACATCCAAGACACGAGCGTGTTCTCGCAACGAAACGCGATCCATCCACCACGTAGTCAATTGTTCACCGCCAGGGTGCGCATGAAGAATTCCAAGTTGTGCCAAGGCATCATGATATGTCACCGCTCGCCCCTCCTCAGCCCATTGTATGCGGCCAAGAAGCTTTACGAACCCGATGAATGCCTAGACACCGACAACCTGCAAGGTTGCAGCGCCTGGTCTGATCTCGTACAGTGAAGAAACGAACCAGGAGGGAACTTGACATGGCCAAGATCAGGCGTATCTTTGAGGCAAGTATTGAGGAAGCAGGGGATTACATCTTCACACCGTCCGGAGTGATCATCCTGATGGAGAGCGGGGATTTTCAAATATATAGCGAGAGCGCTCGCCACAACCTCCTGCGTCGCACTTGCATGCGCTACGCTTGGGATCAGCTCGTCGACGGTGTGAAGGTGGATGAACTAAACATCCGAATTCGCGACATCACCGCAGATCTACGGCGTCGCCTCGACTCCGAAAATGAATGGACGACGGACGAAATTCTGAAGACGTGGTACGAGCAAAACCCACGCCAATTATTTTTTCTCCGCCGTTATTCAAGCTCGCCATCCCACACCAACATGCCGCCGCTGTAATTGGCCACATGTTCGAAACCGTTGGCACGTAAAAATTCCGCAACACGCTGCGATCGATTGCCGCTACGGCAGACAAACACATACGACTTTTGCGGATCGAGCTCTGACATCCAATCTGCTACTTCCTGCATCGGTCGCAGCGGCACGTTGGGAATGTGGCCCTCTGCGTATTCTTCTGGTGTCCGCACGTCGATCACCTGTACATCGCCAGCCTGTAGCAACCGCTTCAGTTCATCCGCATTGTACTGAGGAATATCGTTGACCATAACTGCCTCCAAGGTACAGATTTATCTCCGCCTCGCAACCTAGTCGTGGCAGACGGACATCGATACTGTACCACAATCGTGAGGCAATGAATATCAGAGTGGCTCATGCAAAATTTCGCTCACTCGTTTTCTAAGCACATCCGCGCTGATGGCAAAACCGATGCCCTGTGAACTTTGTGACACCGCTGTGTTCATGCCAATCACTTCGCCACGAAGGTTGATGAGTGGTCCACCACTATTGCCTCGATTGATGGCCGCGTCTGTTTGGATGAGATTTGGGTAGTCGCGATCGCCAATTTGTAGCGGACGGTTTTTCGCACTAACGATGCCTACCGTCACCGTATGATCGAGGCCGAGCGGCGAACCAATGGCCAACACCCATTCTCCCACGTGAATGTCTCGACTGTGGCCAAGTCTTAGGATGGGTGAAGGGACAGGCATGTCAGCCCGTAAAATGGCGATATCATGCCGGCGATCGCGCCCGACAACTTCGGCATCGATGAGTTCCTTGCGCCCAAAAGCACGTAGCATAATGCGATCTGCCTCGGCGATCACGTGTTCATTGGTCAAAATGTACCCTTTGGGGTGGAATACAAAACCTGTTCCAATGTTCAGGGCGGAGCGACCGACTCTTGGCACAGGGCGATCCCAGGGGAAAAACAGCGTTCGATCGCGGTACGGAGTCTGAACAACCTCAATGCCGAGGACAGACTTTTTATAACGCTCAACCAATTTCACGAAATTGGGAATCGCAGCTCCGGAATGCCGCTTCCCAGCCGACACCTGCGACTTTTTCATCATGTGCGTCACCCCTAAGAACAACAAAAGCCGCATACGCCCACGACGATGCGTTGTACATTGTATTCTTGGGGAGAAACGGGCGTGAGATGGGTTTCCAAAAACGGGCTTTAGACCGATATATTTCTCCGATAGCGCACACCATAGTTGCCCCGTCGTGTTTTGTAGACCTGGACGCGAAGATCCGTATTGCCACTTTGTAGATGATCGTCCCGTATGCACATTGCGACGTATGACGCCACCGACTTCGAGTCGTATAGGCGAGCTTCATACACCCATGTCATGTGATATCCCCCTCGCATGGGATAGTGTGTCCACATAGCATGAGTTCATGAAATGGTTTTACGGATAGCTCCTACACTACCAATGTCTACAGACATGTAATTGACACTTCATAACCAGCGAACTTCTTTACATTCCACACCCCCTCGTCAAACAACAAGTATTGGCCCTTAGCGCCCCTTAACGTCCCCTCCCAAATCGGTTGCTTGTCCAATTGAACAGACTTTATATTGACATTAAACCCTTCCGGCCGCGGATAACGAAACGCGTATGTTGTAACATCCGAAAGCACGTACTGTGAAAACTCTGGTGTCAATCGTGCCACGACTTCTTGACGAAGTTCCGCAAGCGACTGTTCCGGCCGTTGCTCTTCTTTAAGCATTTTTCGCCAATCCGTTTTGTCCGGCAAGTGCTTCGCAATTTCCATTTCCAGTTCCCCAGCTAACTTTCTAGTTGGAACTTCCGCTATCGGCAACGCCAGTGTGGCACCTTGATCCATCCATCGTTTAAACTGTCTTCCCTTTCTGGTAAGACCAACCTTATAACCACTACTCCAAGCGAGATATACATAGTGCGGAACCATGCAATGTTCTTCTGCAAACGTCTCGTCTCTGCATGTACCGAGGTGAAAGTGACAGTCATGGGGTTTGACAATGCAAAGGTCACATTCAGCCAATGAGCGAACGCACGGGAAACAATATCCGTTTTGAAAAAGCTTGTTTACCTTCCGCCCACAAACAATGCATCGCCGGACGCCTGTAAAGTTCACTCGCACCGTCTTGTTAAACCAACTGGCAAGTTCTATCGTTCCCGACGATAACGATAAGCGATAGGTGACGGGCTCACCTACCTGCGGGTCTAATTCCCGGATGTCTCCTTCAAACATATTTGCCGCCTCCATTCGCCAAACTACGGGCACAATTTCCGACAAGGAGTGGGCCCAATGTTGTATGTTGCACTCGCCGTCATTCCGGGCTTATTTTTGTTGATCTTTATTTACACGCGCGATCAACTCCACCCCGAACCCAAGCGGCAAATCATACGGCTGTTCCTCCTCGGGGCCGCCATCGTCTTTCCAGCAGGGCTCATCGAGCGAATGACAATGGATAGCCCAGGCTTTCAACAAGGAGGTCTCGAGGGACGGATTATTACGGCCTTTTTTATTGCAGGGATGATTGAGGAATTTCTTAAAGCCTCGATTTTTGACCGCACAGTCCTTCACAGCAGTCTTATCCAAGGCCGTGTCGATTGTATCGTCTATGCGGCTGCTATCGGACTTGGTTTTGCAACCGTCGAGAACATCTTATATGTGACAAGTTCTGGCTTTTTGACGGCCATCGTACGCTCGGTCACAGCCGTGCCAGCTCACTTCATGTTTGCCATCATCATGGGATATCGATTCGCTAAAACTAAGTTTGACGGCAAGAACAAAGCTTTCGCATATTTGCTGCCAGCGCTTGCTCACGGAACCTACGACACGTTTGCGCTGGCCTCCACCTTGTGGGCCGACATGATCTTGGCCGTATTGCTTCTCGTTCTCGCCGAAATGTCTGCAAAAATTTTACGAAATGTCGGCGCCACACGGCGTAGGACAGTACACCTTCGCAACAGCTAGCACAACTGCAAACCGGTGCCTAGCGTAAATCAAACCCGTTCTGTCCAAACGGCACCGGTCCAGTAGCGACACCATGAAATTCAAAGAGCCAGGCCCGCTCGGCACGAAAGATAGACATCTCTATGCTTTCATCTAGCATCAGCATTTGAAATAAATTCATGGACGTACGGAAATAAGGGCTCATGTGCTCATCTTGCAGACGAAGGTTTAACACTTTGTAGCGATCTGGCTCCCTTACGCGCACGCCATCCCGTCCGATTACCTCACCGAACACCGCAACGTCTAGTAGATCCTCTTGCTGTGCGCGAGCGCGTAGGACGTCATATAATTGCCGGACCGATTTTGCTTTACGGCTATTGTCGAATACAAGCGCATGATGCGCTATCCGCTCTGTCAACCGTCCATCCCTCTACTTTTTCTCGCAGACGGCGCACCGGCCATCTCGAATATGTTCCCATGCAAAACGCCCCCTGTGGTAAACCAACCTGATTAGGGGGCGATCTGCGCATAAGGATATGGGAAAGTCTGTTCTCATTATACATGACAAAAGTCGAGAAAGAAATAGGACGGGCCCTAGTTCCTGTAGAAAATTCGCGATTTTGTACGAACTTTAACGACACGCATCTACCAATGCGCAAACCCATGCCTCCGCGTCATCCAACACCCAAATGATGTCCGCACCAGCTCGCACCCCCACTTCTCGTAACCTGCGAACGGGATCCATATTCATTTCTGTGCCCACAACGAGCACACAGCGCGCAGCTGTGACCCATTCCGTCGCTCTCGCGATGTGGCGTACCTGTTCACCCTCAAACACAACTCCAGGGAATAGCCTTCCCGCACACGTTGGGCATCGGGGAACCGCTTCCCGAAAGGCCAACTTGGCGGTGAAAAGCGAGCTACATGCATCACATCGCAATTCCCGCAAATTCCCATGTAATTCAATTACGCTTTGGCTACCAGCATCACGATGAAGGCCATCGACATTTTGGGTGACAATGCGCACGCCCGCACGTGCCAATGCCAAATGTGCGGCATTGGGAGAAGCGCTCCGCCATGTCGACACCATGTGACGATAAGCATCAAAAGCTGAGTGAGGATCATCCAGCCAAATATCCCGTCGAAAAAAGTCGTCAAGCGAAACACCCATAACGGCGCCGGTTCCAACAGGTAAACCACTTTCCACACTGATGCCTGCACCTGTAATGGCCACTAATTGGGAACTGTAAAACCGTGACATATCGATGCGTTTTAAGGTATCCAGGATATTACCGTTACAGTAAAAAACCATTTCATCGCACACCTATACAAAATTTTATAGATTATTTCCAGTATTGTATTTACATATGCACGCTCAGCCTATATATTTACACCGTGAGCATGATTCACTAATTGTTAGGAGGATTTACATGAAGGATTCTTTTGGGAGCCGTGTTCGAGCCATTCGACAGAGCAGATCGTGGTCACAACAGGAATTGTCTATGCGCTCGGGAATTTCGACACCGCACATCTCGTCGATTGAACGCGACAAGCGTCACCCGTCGTTGGACTATGCCCAGCGATTGGCCGCGGCATTGGGCGTACCGTTGCATGTTCTATGTGATCCCCATACGGCGTACAGAGCGCCGAACATGCGCAACTCGCCGGATGAACTGCCGCTCTCCATGCAAAACTTTATTTTGAATGAATCGGCCATGCCCTACCTTGAAGCAGCCCAGCGAATGGCTACACTATCCGAAGCAGAGGCATCATTTTTACGCGTCGTTATCGAATTATTAGCACAACGGAAATGCCTGATGAACTCCGACAAAGAGAACCGCAAACCGTGACAAAACGGTGCGGGTACTATCGCCGTCTCATCCGATTTTTCAGGTACTTGTTCCACCCCGTCGCAAGGGGCGCATCAGTCCCAAAGAACCTTGACGCCATAGCGTCCACGCTGCGTTTGGAAGACACCGATGAACCTGGGCGGACGCTTTGGCATCCACCATACTCCCTCTTCCAAGCGGGCTGCAAGGCAGTCCGCTTGAAAACGAGTATCAACCAATCGATAATAATATACCCAGGCCAACGTTGATTCACTCCCACTCGTCGGATTGACGTTGCTCTGAATCGGTGCTGATGGGTAAAACAACTGTGAACGTTGTGCCCTCGCCGAACCGGCTTTCAACCAATATGTCGCCGTGGTGTTCCAGCACAATTTGTCTCGCAATCGCTAAGCCGAGACCTGTGCCAGATCGAGAACGCGTTCTCGCTTTGTCCGCCTTATAAAACCGCTCGAAGATATACGGTAAATCTTCTTCAGGAATGCCTGCTCCCGTATCGGACACCCGAATGTATGCGTAGCCGTTGCGAATATCCGACGCAAAGGAAATCGTGCCTTCCGCTGTATGGCGAAAAGCATTGTCCAACAGGTTTGTAAAGACTTGTTCAAGCCTGTCTTCATCCGCCTCAATCCATACCGGTTCGTCCTGCGTAGACAGCTTGAACGCCAATCCATAGTCAGAGGCGAGCGCCTGAAATTTCCGTGCTGTGCGCCGGATCAGTTGCACCAAATCGATATGATGAATATTCATTTGGAATTGTCCACTTTCTAACTGTGCCAAGTTGAGCAAGTCGTTGACCAAGCGTTTCATGCGGAGCGTTTCATCGTGAATGATCTCGGTGAGCTCGTGACGCATGGCCGGATCGTCCGAGATATCATCCAGAAGTGCTTCTGTATACCCTTGCATCATACTCAGAGGAGTACGTAACTCATGTGACACGTTTGCAATAAAATCCTTGCGCAAGCGGTCTAGCCTGCGCTCTTCCGTCACATCTCGCAATACGCATAACGTTCCCCGCATCGTCGTAGCATCGGCCTCGTACAAAGGAAGCATCGTGATGGCCATCGTGCGACCTTCCCACGTATCTTCGCGGAAGACCGGTTCCTGTTCTTGGGTAACCCGAGCAAACAGCTTCATCAATCGATCCGGCAATAGTTGTTCATTGACCACGCCTTGCTCGGCAACCGATAGCATGCGCAACCTTCTCCTTGCCGGAGGATTGGCAAGGACCACACGGCCTTGCATGTCCGTTGCAACAACACCATCCTCGAGTGAAGACAAGATGCGCTGTAGCCCTTCTCTCTCCATCGAAAGTTGTTCAATCGTTGCGGACAACTCCTCGGCCAGTGCATTAAAGGTGTGGCCCAACCTGCCGACTTCGTCATTGGTTACGACTTTGACTCGCTGCCGGTAGTGTCCACGGGCCATTTGCTCCGCCGCACGATTCATTTGCAACAACGGCCGTGATAGGTTGTTCGAAATGACAAAAGCGAAGCCTGTCGCGAGGATAACACCCAAAACCGTATCAAAAATAACTAAGTTGCGCATCTCGTGCGCAGGTTCATCAAGAACGCTCATCTGCTGCGTGACTACCAGCATACCGGGCGGCGCCCCCGCATCCGCGAGCTTGACATAGACAGCCAACTCATCGGATTTGTTCCCCACGCGATGCACAGCTACCGGCTCGCCAGCGTTAAATTGGGATTTTTGCGACGGTGTCAAACTGCGGTATGCTTGAAGCAATGTGGGGGTTTTTGTATAAGGAATTCCATACTTAATCTCCGCTCGCTCCACATTTCGTGCGAGATCGCTCGCAACCCGTTCCTTGACACCACGATCGGAATTAGATGTCAACACGGACTGGATTGACGTGGCGAGTTGAGTCAAGGTTTCAACTTCCCGCTGGACAATGTATTTGTTAAAGACCTGTTGCAAAAGCACGGACAACAGGGCCTGAATGACGAATACCATACCTACGATGGTCAGCCACAGCTTCGCGACCACACTGTTGCGAATCACGAGGCCACCTCGAACTTGTAACCGACGCCCCAAACCGTGACGATGTATTGGCTGACGCTATGCGACACTTGTCCAAGTTTTTCTCGGAGTCGTTTGATATGCGTGTCGACCGTGCGCTGATCTCCGTAGAACTGATAGTTCCAAACATCGCGCAACAACTCTTCGCGGCTGAACACTTTGTCGGGACGCTGTGCCATGTAGACCAAGAGGTCAAACTCTTTTGGGGTCAAACCCACCTCATTTCCATCCACTTCCACGCGGCGGGCATCAATCTGGATGGACAACCCGGGAAACGTAAGCGTCTGGTTTAAATCATTACGAGCGTAATCGACTTCTCCCGTTCGTTTCAGCAATGCCTTGATGCGCATCACCAATTCACGAGGGCTAAACGGTTTGACAACATAGTCATCCGCGCCAAGTTCGAATCCGTGTATTCGATTGGATTCATCGCCCGCAGCCGTCAACATAATGATGGGCACGTTGCTATGTTGTCGAATTTGCGTACACACATCGCGCCCGTCCATTCCTGGCAACATCAGATCCAAAATGATCAGCGAGTAGGGCTCGGACAGCGCCTTGTCCACAGCCTCAATGCCATCTTCCGCCTCCGCAACAGAGAATCCGCTACGTTCCAAATACATTCGAACCAATCGCCTTATGCGCTCTTCGTCGTCAACGACCAGAATACGTGGTTGTGGCATCTTGCGACCTCCGTCCCTGTCTTTCTGTCCATTATAAGGCCAGAAGATCTCGTCAACAACGATCCGCCGATCGCAGAGCGCTCAAAGCCCTGCAACCGACGGATCGACTGTTTAGGATTGAGTCGGAAACATCCGGCTAACAGAGGTCCGAAAGTTGTTCCAGACTGCATCTACCGGTCGACCTGCAGCTAGGTCTTTCGAAAAACTTTGGAAACGCGTATAAACGTCTGGATTAGCGCTTACATACACTGTGCGAATTTGCGGATTCATGCGACGTACGCGATGACTGATGGCCTGTTTGTCCTTCAGTCCCTGATTGGTCGTTGCAGGGTGGGCTTGTTGCAGTGCAACATAAGCCGTGTCGCCAGCGACAAACGTCACGGCCCGTTTAGCATAGCCGGCCCGCACAAGATCATCGGAGATCTTTTGGGCAATCTGCATGTGCACAGCATTTGCATGCTGGGGATTGGCCGGGACGCCCGGGACGCGATTGCCAATGTCGGCGGCAGCTTGTCCTGCTCGACGAGTTGCCGTCGCCGCGCCATTCGCGAGATCGCGCGCGCCCTTGTCCGCTATCTGTCCGGCTCGGCCTGTGGCGTTTGTCACCGCGTTGCCGGCTTGACGCGTGGCATTCAAAACATCAGTACCTGTTTGCGCTGCGTTTTTGCCTGTACCACAACCGGCGACGGACAGTGCAACCAAACCAACTGCTACCATACGTACAACACGTTTCACTTGGCAACACCTCCTCCGCCCTTAGCATGTGGCCTAGGCGAAGGAAAATACGTAGCGAATTTCACCGAAAGCCAGTCGTGTTGCCCTTCCTCCGCGCTCCTGTTGCAGATTTCTCCTTGCGCGCCTGCGTAACACCGCGTCGAGAATCGCGCTTCGGGCGTGGTGAATCAAGAAATGTCGGCTTTGTGTATGGCGGCGCCGTCAAATCGACACTCCGATATAACGCCTTCCATTCATCAGGCTCAAGCATGCGCCACTCACCCGTCTTTAAGTGGCCGAGTGCGATAGGGCCAAACGCGATTCGCTTGAGCCGCTTCACCGGTAAGCCGAGCGCCTCGAACATGCGGCGAACCTGCCGATTACGCCCTTCGTGAATCGTCAAGTGAACAACGGACTCTTCCCCTTGCCGCAACACCTCGACGACTGCAGGTGCGGTTAACCCGTCGTCAAGTTCAACACCTTGCTGCAACAATTGACGGGCCTCTTTGTTCACTCGGCCTTGCACCGTGACCCGATAAACCTTCTCGACATGATGAGAAGGGTGCAACAAGCGTTCCGTCAATGCGCCATCGTTCGTGAACAGCAAGAGCCCGCTCGTATCATAATCGAGCCGGCCAATGGGATAGAGCCTCTCTTCGATTTTCGGCAAAAGAGACATAACCGTCCGTCGCCCTTCCGGGTCGGACACCGTCGACACGTAAGCCGTCGGCTTATTCAGCAGAATAGTAACCTTTGCTTCGAGGCGAATCGGCTTGCCGTCGACGGCGATCACTTGACGAGCGGGGTCGACTTTATAACCAAGCTCGGTCACTGCTTTTCCATCGACGCTTACCCGACCATCTGCAATCAAAGACTCACACTTGCGTCGAGATGCGACGCCAGCATGTGCCAAAACCTTTTGCAGTCGTTCCATGCTTATACTCCCGTCTGCCGCCCTATGTAGATGTCTTCAAAACATCCCGCGATGTATCAGAAGTGTATCATACCAGAAAAGAGCGATACGGCGAACACGGATGCAAGGACACTGATGAAGTCGCTGAGTAAACCTACTTTCAGCGCATACCGAAAGCGGCTGATGCCCACGCTGCCAAAATAAACAGTTAAAATATATAACGTTGTATCCGAAGAAGCTTGCATCGTCGATGCTAGCATGCCAAGCCACGAGTCTGGACCATGCTTCTGAAAAATGTCGATCATCATGGCTAGACTACCTTGGCCGCTGATAGGACGGAGAATGCCCATAGGGGCAACCTCAGCAGGAATGTGCAACCAATTGAGTACGGGATGCAAACATTTGACGAGCAAGTCCATGGCACCTGATGCCCGAAACACGCTGACCGCCACAACCATCGCGATCAAATGCGGGATCAAACGAACTGCCGTGCCAAAACCACCTTTCGCACCGTCGACGAACGCGCTATAAATGGGCACGCGTTTCACGATGCCATGAAGCAAAATGACGCCAACAAGCAGTGGCAACATCCATTCGCTAATTGCCGAAATCGCCTGCTGCATCACGCTCTCCCCCGCCGTCGCCGATCAACTGCACGGTACATGCGATCCAGCGCGATCGCGGCGACCGTTCCGATGGCCGATGCGATGAGTGTGGTACCGACGACCGCAGTCGGATGCGCCGAATGATATTGCATGCGCATGGCGATCACGGTCGTTGGAATCAGCGTGATACTCGCCGTATTGACTGCCAACAGCGTACACATGGCGTCACTGGCAGTCTCTTTGTCGGGATTGAGTGTCTGCAACTCGCGCATCGCCTGTAGACCGAGCGGTGTGGCCGCATTGCCAATACCAAGCAAGTTGGCACTCATGTTTGCGAGAATTGCACCCATAGCCGGATGGTCCGGCGGCACGGACGGAAACAAAAAACGCGCCACAGGTCGCAAGCGAGCGGATAACCACCCCACCGCACCGGCCTGCTCCGCAATCTTCATGAGACCCAGCCACAGCGCAATTGCGCTAATCAGTCCAATCGACAACTGCACGCCGCTCTCCGCCCCTTTTAATATGGCGTTTGCGACGTGCGACATCTGGCCTGTAAACATAGCTGTGACGATGCCTGAGAGAAACAAAGTGAGCCAAATAAAGTCGATCACGCAGGAAACACCCCCGTCGGACAACACCTTGTCCGTACAGGGTATGCCGACTTTGGCCCAGATAACACTCGCGCAGAGCCAAAGCCGGAACTCGATATCACATCACAGGAGGTTGGCCGTGCTGCTTGTTTGCCTGTCCACCGCCGCCGGCAAACAACTGTTGAATGCGTTCGATTACGCTAGGAGCCATATCGATTAACCGGTCATACAACTGGTTTTGATTGTCGGTTGAAAGTAACCTCACATTGTTTCCGTGTACAATGAGGAAGCCGATTGGCGTGATCGAAACACCGCCGCCAGAACCTCCGCCAAACGGGTGTTCACCTCCCTGGCCAGATCCCCCGTCGCCGCCTTCAAACTCGCTACCGCCAGCCGCAAAGCCAAACCCCACTTTTGAGACGGGTAAAATGACAGTCCCATCAGGGGTTTCAACAGGATCACCAATTATAGTATTGACATCCACCATTTCTCTGATGTTGGCCATCGCCGTTTGCATCAATCCTTGGATTGGGTGCTCCACGTCAAAAAGCCCTCCTTTTCCAGGCTACAAGCAGTCGGATTCCTGCGCTGATAACGTACCCCATTCGTATCCGCAATATGCTTTGCGTTCGCAGATGAAACAGAGTCTGATGAAAGGCGGGACGTACTTGAATATACGGGCGATCGACAAACTTGCACTGGTGACTGAGCCAACCAAGCAACGTGCTGATCGCTGCATACATGGTGCCTACAAGCATGCCCGTTTGCACCGAGTCGTTGACCCCTATGTGGGCTTCGACACGTAGATTGTAGATGTGAATGTGCGGGGACGTGTTTTTGGCGATGTGCAGAGCACGCTTAATAAACGCGACGAACTCGCGAATTTGATCCCAGCGCCGGGGAACATCCGCCGTCGAAATGCCTCCCTCGTCGGTTGGGCCATCGTGCCCTGCTTTGCCATGCACAACGACGGCCGGTCCTCCCTCGGTCTGCGTCGCTTCCAGTTTCGTCAACTCGCGCCGCACGCGAACCAGACCAAGCAGTGTTCGAACTTCAATAGACGCGCTGTCGTCCGCATGCACGCGCTCATAGGCAAGCGAAATTTCAACAGGAAGGCAAAGGAACAAAAAGACGAGTACAAGCAGTGCCAATACAATGAGGAGCAGCCACATGGTACGCACGCCACCTCTTTCGTGTCGATGACATTATGCGTACCTTCCAGCACTCCTATACTTAACCTGTCAGTCGCGAGCGATATCGGACGGCAGTTGGAACAGTGAGACGCCTTCGCGCCCTAAATCTTCTGGCAAGGGGGGCAGTTCGTCGAGCGAACGAAGACCGAATTGGCGTAGAAATTCGCTTGTTGTGCCATAGAGAATGGGCCTACCTGGGGCATCCTGACGACCGACCTCTGCGACAAGTTGGCGGTGAACCAATGTAGCCAAGGCGCGATCCGACTGCACGCCGCGAATTTCGTCGATTTCCGCGCGTGTGATGGGTTGCTTGTAGGCCACGACTGCGAGCACCTCGAGCGCCGCGGTCGACAATGTGCTTTGCATCGGCGTTTGCGCCATCCGCTTAAGATAATCTGCGTATTCAGGGCGAGTGACCAATTGCCACGTATCGGCCACTTGTTGCACGGCGATCCCGGCCGCGCGCTCGTCCAGTTGTGCCCGCAACTGTAGGCATAGACTCTCCGCCTCGCCCAGGGAAACACCGAGAATGGAGGCGATGTCCCTCGTCTCTAAACCGTCGCTTCCGACTGCAAACAAGACGGCTTCTAATGCGGACAACAAGTGCATATCAATCCCCTACCCAAATCAGCTCAAGTGGACCAAAAGGTTCTGTTTGGCGGCACGCCAAGCGGCCATCTTTAATTAGTTCAAGGACGGCAAGAAACGCCGTCACGAGCGCTGGGCGCGTGCGTGCTCCCTGAAATAACACGGCAAACTCCGTCATCCGGTAGCGGCGCATTCTTTCCACGATTTCTTCCATAACGTGTTCGACGCGCTCAACATGGCCCCGAATTTCGGCGACCCGCTCGCTAGGCGGTAAACGCAAGTACAACTTGCGAAAGGCGTCCACCAAATCCCAAAGTGTAACGCCGGATAAAGGAGGTACTTCACGCGTGCGAAACGGATGCAAATCCATCGGCTGCCGGGAATAAACCTCGGCACGATTGGCAGCCATCGTCGACAATTGAGCAGCTGCCCATTTGCAGCGCTCATACTCCAATAATTGCTCGACGAGAGGAGCGCGCGGATCCTCGACTTCTTCTTCATCGTTGGTACGCGTGCGCGGCAGAAGCATCCGCGATTTGATAGATAAAAGCGTTGCAGCCATCACCAAAAACTCACTGGCGATTTCCAGAGACCAAGTTTCCATCTCGTGTAGATACTCCATATATTGATCCGTAATGGATGCCATCGGAATATCATAAATGTCGACCTCGTGCTTGCGGATCAGGTGTAGTAACAAATCCAGTGGGCCTTCAAACTGAGCCAGGCGAACTTCGTAAGACATGGCACACACCCCTTCACGTCCCGTAAAACCAAGACATGAGCAGATACACGAGATCGGAAAAAGCGGCGTTCAATGGCGGCACAAGGAAAACGAACAGCAGAATCCACGGCCCGTAAGGTTCAATCCGACTGTACACAGCCGCTTGCCGATACGGCAACAGTTCGTATAAAATGCGCGAGCCATCAAGCGGCGGGATGGGAATCATGTTCAGCACGAACAGCGCAATATTGATCTCAAAGAGCATGCCAAGTACCGTGCCCAAAATTCCGTATGTGTACGGTTGCATCGCCCGCAACACGCCATAACTCGCCGCCGCGATCACAAGGTTGGAACATGGACCGGCGGCCGCCGTGACGATCACGCCAAGACGCCGATGGCGAAAGTGTGCAGGTTGGATGGGTACAGGGCGCGCCCAGCCAATTGGCGCGATGAGCATGGCGATGACACCTGTCCACTCAAGGTGAACGAGTGGATTCAAGGTCAACCGTCCCTCGTGGCGAGCCGTCTTATCTCCTTGAAGATCAGCTGCCAAAGCGTGGGCAAATTCATGAAGAACGAGACTCGCAAGTACCAGTAAAACGCGCAAAATCCAGGTTGGCGACGACCATTGAGCGAACAAAGCGAAACCTCCCGCCGCGATCGATAGACGAATTATAGCACAGCCCCGCGCAAGTCACGCAGACGAGCACGCCATAGGCTACGCTCTACGAAAGCGGCATCCGTGCACAGGAGAGCCTCTTTTAATTCGCCGGCAAGATTGAGTTTGTCACTGGCAATGAGCAGGCGATTTTGGCTCGTCCACGGCACGCCCACAGGTAGATCGACGATAGATGCGAAACGTTCGGCACCTGCTCTGACAAACGCTCGCAACTGTCCAGCCCGATAATGGGATGCGATGATGTTGTAGACGATGATCCCTGACGGTTGCAAAACGGCACGCAACCAATCCCACACCTCAGTGGCCAGGGCTGGCTGGTATATGCGCGTCTTGAGGTAGGCATCGACGAAAATGAGATCGTATATTTCGGCCATCTCCGAGCGAACAAACGCGAAGCCGTCACCCACCCAGTAGTCGGCCTCCTTGTGTGTTGGCGCTTGAAAGTACTCGATAGCGAGCCCAAGGACCGTTTCGTCGATCTCGACGCCGTGGAGCTGACAGTTTGGATGTGCCTTACGAACATGGTACAGACTTGTACCTGCACCCACACCTATTGATAAAAACGAAGATAACTGAGGTCGTGTTTGAACAAGTCCCCGAAACGCACGTTGATAAGGGAAAACCGGCCGGTCGGGCCGGGCGAGATCGACCGCTCCCTGCCACCCGCCCCGCTTTCCAAATCGCATTTGGCGCACGCGTCCGTCTTCGATGACTTCTATCCAATCGTGCACCGAACCAGGTCCAGAAAATAGTTCTGAAATCGCACGTCATCCCCAATCGCAATCAGTCTGCAATTAGTATAACGGAACGACGTCAGGCTGTCGCTGTCGCTGGCTGACGTGACCAGAACCGTGAAAGAAACGGCCAAACAGGGCGAACGATCCCCACAAACGTCTGAAACATGCCGAAATAGCGGAATAGCCGGGGAAGGAACATCAACATGCTGAGCATGACGGCTCTCACCTCCACCTCTCTTCTGCACGATATGCGCTGGCGAGGTCATTCTTGTGGGCGCTCTTGCCGATGATTGTGCGCCAACATCAACACCCATTCGATTGCGGAGGTGGTGACAGGAGAGCCACGTTGCGGAGCATCGCGCCCTTGCATTTTGCCGATGTCTCCGATGCCAATGACCACGGGGGCGTCAAGTCGCCGCAAAATATCGACCGTGTCCCCTTCGACGATGTATGAGTTTAATTCAAAGCCATCCTTATCGACTGCCCGTTCCACCCGGTTGCCAAAACGGTCGATGCTAAAATCGACCGCCGCACCTTCGACATCTGTAGTCTTGGAAGCGACGGCGAGCGCTCCAATGACCTCGATGTCAGGGTGGTGTAAGAGCACGCTTAACGCCGACTCTCCGCCTGACTCGTGCTTGTTGCCGTTATCGTCGAGCATGACAATCACAGGATCGCCTGCAGACTGGCGAATCCAGTCGACTAGTTGGATGCCTGTCGCTGGCGTCGGATTGCCGGCACTCTCCGCAATCACTTGGCAGCCCGTACGCCGCGCCGCCATTTTGAGCGCACGTAAGGCCATGTGATCGCCATCGGTGACGACAATGACTCGCCTCCTGCATCCCCCTCTGCCGCTATTTGCATGTGACATAGCACTCACCCTTTGGGTTTAGCAAACATGGCCGCCAAAAAGGCGAAGACGATTGCCGCAGAGATGCCTGCGCTGGTCACTTCAAAAATGCCAGTAATAACGCCAATCCAGCCATGTGTCCGCGCTTCGAGCAACGCCCCGTGGACAAGCGCATTGCCAAAACTGGTGATGGGAACTGTCGCACCCGCACCCGCAAATTTAATGAGCGGATCGTAAAGTCCTAACCCGTCGGCCACTGCCCCAGCCACGACCAATATGGACATCACATGTCCAGGCGTCATTCGCGTCGAATCCATCAGAATTTGCCCGACGGCACAGATGGCACCTCCGACGAGAAACGCCCAAAGAAACGTCGACCAAGTTGGCATGGCTTACACATCCTTTCGTTCGAACGCGATCGCGTGGGAAATGCCAGGAATGGTGTCGCTTTGCTGGGCGCTGACCGTCGATAGCAAGGCACCCGTAGCACTGACCAGAATCCGTTTGTAGGTACCGTCGAGAAGTCGTTTAAAGAGATGCCCAAACGTGACGATGGTACAGCAGGCTCCGCCGCTTCCACCGGAAAAAACTTCAGGCTGCTTCGCATCGTAAATCAACGCCCCACAGTCGTTTAAGCGCTCTGGCTCAGGGTTTATACCACGTTCTAGCAAGAGCTTACGCAACAGCCGCAAACCGATGTGGCCAAGGTCTCCCGTGACGACCAGATCGTAATCGGCAAACGTACGCCCTGTATCGCGCAGATGTTGCAAAAGGGTATCGCAAGCGGCTGGTGCCATGGCGGCACCCATTTCCCAGGGCGACTTAATACCGTAGTCGACAACACTGCCAATCGTCGCGTGAGTCAGTTGAATGGTGCTCGATGCTCGAGAAAGAACTGCGGCTCCAGCCCCTGTCACGGTCCGTTGCGCTGTCGGTGGCTTTTGTGCGCCGTACTCTGTCGGGTAGCGAAATTGACGCTCTGCCGTGCTGGTGTGGCTGGACGTCCCGACAATCACCCGCTGTGCGTGACCAGTGTGAACAATCAAGGCACCAAGCGCCAACGACTCACAAATCGAAGCACAGGCGCTATACACTCCTAAGGCAGGCCGCAGAAAGGCGCGCGTACCAAAGTAGAATCCCGTCAACTGAGCGTTGAGGTCGCCCCCGACTAAAACGTCAACATCTTCGCTCGTCACATGTGCTTTCTCCATGGCAGTCTGTACCGCTTGCGAAAACATTCGCTGTTCTGAATGCTCCCACGTGTCATCGTCGATGCGGTCGTTGTCAAGACGAATATCAAAATCTTGTCCCAGCGGTCCTTGCGCTTCGACCTGACCGGCAACCGTACCAACGCCAGAGACGTATACAGGGTTTTGTTGCAAATCCCACGTGGATCGCCCCAGACGCGCCATGTCCTCATCCTCCTTACAGGTGCTCGATGATATAACGAATGAGCGCGATAAAGAAGGCACTCACGACCCCATAGACAATCACCGGGCCGGACACCTTAAACATGTTGCCACCGATACCTGCAACAAGCCCCTCGCTCCTATGTTCCATGGCGGCCGAAGTCATCGTGTTGGAGAATCCTGTGACAGGCACAGCGGACCCCGCTCCGGCCCACTGCGCAAATCGATCGTACACGCCAAAAGCGGTGAAGCAGGCCGCGAGGAAGATGAGCACTGCGACGGTAGGGTTTCCAGCTTCTGTAGGTTTGAAGTGTCCGTAGCGGATAAACAGCGTTTGGATGACCTGTCCAAGTTCGCAAATCAGACCACCCACGATAAACGCCCGTACCGTGTTTCGTACAATTCGGCGAGCAGGCCGCTCGCGTTTGACCAATTCTTGATAACGAAGGCGATCCTCTTTTGTGACCAGCGACACGCACATCCCTCCCACAAGCGTTCGTTTGATCGACGATAGGATGCCCAGTGCAAAATGAAAAAAGCCGCCAATGGCGGCTTTGCAATTATCCACTTAAAGAATTTCCAACCCGTCACTCCAGTTCCTTCTTGATGTGCTGTAAAATGCGTTTCTCAAGCCGCGACACTTGAACTTGCGAAATTCCCAAGACGCGGGCGACGTCGCTTTGCGTCTTGTCGCGAAAGAAGCGCATGTACACAATGAAACGCTCTCGTTCGGGCAAACGCCCGATAATTTCATGAAGTTCGACTTTATCAAACTTCCCATCCGTCTCTTCGTCGGCAATTTGATCCATCAGATAAATCGGATCGCCGTCATTTTCGTACACCGTTTCATGAATCGATGCGGGTGCCCGCAAAGCCTCCTGCGCAAAGACGATCTCCGAAGGCTCCATGCCCATAGCTTCTGCGACCTCGGTAATGTGCGGCTGCCGGCCAAGTTCTTTGGATAGCCGATCGCGCACGTGTCGTATTTGTTTTGCCGTCTCCTTAAGGCTACGACTCACCTTTACCGTGCTGTCATCGCGCAAAAATCGTTGGATTTCGCCGATGATCATGGGGACGGCATACGTGGAAAACTTCACGTCGTAAGACAAGTCGAACTTATCGACCGCCTTCATCAGGCCAATGCAACCGATTTGAAAAAGATCATCCGCCTCGTACCCGCGGCCCAAAAAGCGTTGCACTACCGCCCACACAAGCCTTTGATTATGTACGATCAACTTATCGCGTGCCTCTGTATCACCATCGTGACTCAACTCAAGCAGCTTGCGTACCTCGTCATCGGAGAGCTTCTGATGTTTCAAAGACGACTCTTTCGCATAGTCCATCGCGAAACTGCCCCCTTACATGACGTCAGGGGCGGTTCGAAACGTTTTAACGAGCGTGACGCGAGTTCCTTCCCCCACTTCAGAGACAATTTCCAGCGAGTCGACAAATGTCTCCATGATGGTCATGCCCATCCCAGATCGCTCCAATTCGGGACGCGATGTATACATGGGTTGTTTGGCCATTTCAATATCAGGGATACCTACACCATGGTCCTCGATGACGACGCGCACCGTGTGTTCAAATAACGCACACTCGACGGTGACTTCTCCGTCACCCTCCTGATAGCCATGAATAATGGCATTTGTGACCGCCTCCGAAACAGCCGTCTTTAATTCTGTCAGCTCTTCCATCGTTGGATCCAATGCTGCAACAAAAGACGCAACGGCAACCCGGGCCAGTGATTCGTTTTCCGACCTACTTGGGAACTGCAGACGCAGGTAATTGTCAAGGCGGACATCCTCAGCGATGTGATCCATATATATCACGCTCCCAGAATGGCTGCCATCGCAGCTTCCTCAGATTCATACACGGGCAGTATTTTTAACAGGCCTGACATCTCAAACAATCTTCGCAACGGCGCACTCACTTCACAAAGAGCCATCTTACCACCGTGTTCCATGACAGTGCGATACCTGCCAAGAATCAGCCCTAACCCCGAACTGTCCATAAAGTCGATGTTGCGAAACGACATCACTAAGCCCCGATACCCATGTTCCTCCAACTGCTGTTCGATTCTATCCCGAATTTGTTCCACAGCATGGTGGTCCAACTCACCTTTGAGTCCAATGACCAAGACACCTTGTTCGTATCTCGTCTCTACCGGCACTGTCATTCTCCCTCCATATCAGCGATCTGGCCAAGAAATTCACGCTTCAAACGGTCAATTCCTGCCCGTTGACAAAAGTAGTTGTGATTCTTGCGTTTTCGACAATTCTCCCATTTCAAGCTAAACTTCTACGTAGTAAAATGGACAAAAGCGGTCGTGGAGGTAGCTTTATGGAAACCCTCGGAACAAAAATGCGGGCTTTGCGCAAGCAACGCGGTTTAACTCAACTACAACTCGCCAGTGGAATTTCAACGCCAAGTATGATTAGTCAAATTGAAAGTGACCGAGCAACACCGTCACCACAATTGCTTGAACAACTCGCAAATCGTCTCGGTGTCGAACTCAATTATTTTGAAACTGAGTTCATTGAAAAATCGGACGAACTGCAGTGCTATCGGTCAGCAAAAGAACACATGGAGGCAGGGAATTACCGTGAGGCTATCGACTTGTTCCAATCCCTAAGTTGGCCACTAGCGCCACAATTTCGTCCAGACTCCATCTATCTGGACGTGGCCACCTGTTACTTCCGACTTGGGGAGTACGAACGGGCAGCCAATATGTATGAGTCGCTCGTCGAGTTGGGATGCAACCGCTCGGAAGTTTCGGTGGTGGTGAGTGGATATTACCATGGTGCGTTGGCGCACCGGAAACTAGGTCACGACGATGTTGCGATCGCGTACTTAGAACGTGCTCGCGAAATCATCCGCACTCATGTGGAACATTACTCCTCTATGTCAATCAAAGTAGGGCTCAGTTTGGCGCGACTTTACCTGCAATCGAGTCATTTTAAACAGGCAAAGGAGATTTATCTCGAACTACTCGAACTCTCACAGACATATTCGAGCCGTGTTGACTTCGCGACGATTTACCATGGTCTAGCGTGTTCGTCGACCTACTTAGGCGAATATGATGACGCTTTAGTTTACTGTGAGCGAGCCGTCGAAGAACACCAAAGCTTACAGAACATCGGCAACGCCATGCGCTGCCGGATCAATCGTAGCCTCATCCTGCGTATGGCGAATCGCTACGACGAGGCCTACACGTATCTGCAGGAGCTTGGTGCGCATGTAAATCCGCATGACAGTTTACTTCGGACCGCCATACACCATGAACTCGCTCAACTCTGCTTGCAGTTCGAACGGCTACACGAGGGGATTGAACACACCGAAATCGCGCTTACATCAAAACGCCTTGACAGACGAGCGGAGGTCGCATTGCGAACGTTGCGTATCAAGATCTTTTTACAACTTCAGGATCTTGTGAACGCGCATGCTGAATTGGATCGATTGGAAGGTTGTTGCAAAGACGATGCAACGGCGTTGCCCACGGACTATGTCCGCTTGAAGTGCGAGGTTCTACACCAAATTGGAGCTGACGCTGAGCTTATCAAGTTTTGTCAAGCACAAGCGGAACAAACAATCTCCGCCGACGAAAACCAAGAGCAAGAGATAGCACCGTTCACATTTTGGATATTTCCAAGACAATAAGATTCATCAGCAAAAAACTCGTTCGCTCGACACGTTGTCGATAGGAGTCGAGCGAACGAGTTGCAATTTCGACACGAGATCGTCATGACTCGGCGTGACCAAAGGTGACGACCTTTTTGACGGTTTTCGCAAACCCCTGGAAGAAATTCGCCTTGTCCACGGACTCCTTGGCCACCAAAGGCACTTGTGCGACCGTCTGTCCTCCCGAGCGTACAACGACCTTGCCGACCACAGTCCCCGCATGCACTGGCGCCTTGACCTTGTCGAGAAGTACCTCTGTCGTATAGGGCTTGCGCATTCCCTTTTCCGTAACAAAGGCGACAGGTTGTTGCGTGACGGCTTCCACCGTATCTCGTTTACCCTTTAAGACCTTTGCCTTACCCACAACTTGCCCCTTTGGAAATACCGAGACGGTCGTATAATGAGCGAACGCCCAGTTGAGCATACCGCTGACTTCTGCGTTGCGCACCGCAGGCTTGGGCTCGCCCATGACCACCGCGATCACGCGAAATCCTTCGCGCTTGGCAGTCGCCGATAAGCAATATTTGGCTTCCTGTGTATACCCCGTTTTCAATCCGTCGACACCATCGTAAAAACGCACCAGTTTATTGGTGTTGACCAGCCAAAGCGGGTGATCGGTGTCCTTGCGCAGATAGTCGCTGTAGATGGATGTAAAGGACGTTACTTCCGGATGTGCCAACAGCGCGCGCGACATCACCGCAATATCGTGTGCACTCGAATAATGGTTTGCGACAGGAAGCCCGTTACAATTCGAAAAGTGCGTATCGGTCATGCCAAGCTGTTTGGCACGCTCATTCATGCGAGCGACGAAGGATTCTTCACTGCCATCCAGATGTTCCGCCATCGCCACACATGCGTCGTTCGCAGAAGCGACGGCAATGCCTTTGACCATGTCGCGGACCGTCATGCTTTCTTCGGGTTCGAGAAAAATTTGTGACCCACCCATGCTCGCCGCGTGTTCACTGACCTTAACCGAATCGGTCCACTTGAGCTTTCCTGAGTCGATGGCCTCAAAGATGAGAAGAAGGGTCATGATTTTCGTGATGCTCGCCATGGGAAGCCGTTCATGTGCGTCCTTGGCGTATAACACTTTTCCTGTTGTCGCGTCCATGAGCACGGCAGAACGGGCCTGTTTGGCGAGATCGACAGACGCCCCCGATTCTGGTGGTACGGGTGTTTCTAGTATCTCCTTAACCTGGACGCCAGAGCTAAGTTTCGAAGTTGCATCCGCGTACACCATGGGTGCACATGGCCCGGCGAGAGTCGCCAGCAACGCGGTTGTGGCGACGGCCTTGTGCATACGTTTGGAGTGCCGTTTCATCCTGCACAACCCCCTTTTCGTTCGGTTTCGAATCGAATCGGGGTTATTTTGTGCAGAGAATCACGCATCTACACGCCCGCGCTGGCCGATACCCCACAGTCTCTACACGATGTCCAAAATCTGTTTAGCAGTCGAGCAAATCGAGGAACGAACCACCTACGGGTGGCGCTTCCACGCCAAAGAACGCAGCAACCGTCGCACCGACATCGGCGAAAGTAGAGCGTACGCCTAAATCGATGGGGGAGGACATCCGCGTGTGCCAAACGAGCAGCGGAACGCGTTCTCGCGTGTGATCCGTACCAGGAACCGTTGGATCACATCCGTGGTCTGCCGTCACAATGAGCAAATCCTGCGGCCGCATCGTGGCGAGCAAAGAGCCCAATGAGTGATCGAATGCTTCGATGGCCCGCGCAAACCCGACCGGGTCATTGCGGTGTCCATACTTGGCATCAAAGTCCACTAGATTTGCATAAATGAGACCTTCTTGGACGACTTGCATCTGCTCCAGAAGGATGCGCATCGCATCGTCGTTGTCGTGTGTATGAATACTCGTGGTAATGCCCGATCCACCATAAATGTCCCCAATCTTTCCGATCCCGATGACCGGATACCCAGCTTGCTCGACAGCGTTCAACACCGTATCGCCAAAATGTAAAGAGAAATCGCGGCGGCGATCCGTGCGCACAAAATGGCCAGGCTCACCGATAAACGGACGAGCGATCACGCGCCCGACCGCATGCCGTCCTGTCAGGATAGAACGCGCATACGCACACCAATCGTACAACGTGTCGACGGGTATGATCGCTTCATGAGCAGCCACCTGAAACACGCTATCTGCCGACGTATAGACGATTGGACGACCGGTCTGCATATGAAGGTGGCCATATTCGTCGATCACGACGGTGCCTGAAGCCGGCTTGTTCGCAAGCACAGGTTTGCCAACATACCGCTCAAACGGCTCTATAATTTCGGGAGGAAATCCATTTGGGTACGTCGGCATTGGCTCGGACAAAACGACACCGACGAATTCGAGGTGCCCGTTAGTCGTATCCTTTCCCGCGGAGCGTTCGACCATTGTGCCGTATGCGCCTGTCGCCGCAGCGGCCGACACACCTGGCACGCGATCGATCCGCCCCAAGCCCAGGCGCGCCAAGTTGGGAGCAACCAGGCCGCCCACGGCCTCGGCGACGTGAACGATGGTATTGCTCATAGCGTCAGGTTCACCGTACGATGACGCGTCTGGTGCGGCGCCAATGCCACAACTGTCAAGGACAATCCAAATACAGCGTCGCGATGCCAACATGACATCTCCTTCCTAAAACACTTAAGAACGTGGATGAGCAGATGCGTACACTTGCTTCATGCGCGTCTTCGTCACGTGCGTATAAATTTGCGTCGTCGAGATGTCAGCATGCCCGAGCATCTCCTGTACTGCCCGCAAGTCGGCGCCCCGCTCCAAAAGATGTGTCGCAAATGAATGCCGCAGCGTGTGGGGCGTAATGTCCGATACGATGCCTGCTTCACGCGCATACTTCTTAATAATTTTCCAGAATCCCTGCCTGGACATTTGCGTGCCATGATGATTGACAAATAGTGCAGCCTCACCCACACGAACCAGAGTAGGGCGAGCATGCTCAAGATATAAAAGAAGCGCTCGCAAGGCGTACTCCCCAATGGGAATGACACGTTCTTTGCCGCCCTTGCCAAAACATCGCAAAAAGCCTGCGGCAAGATGAACGTCTTCACAGCGTAGTGCGACGAGCTCACTCACGCGGATGCCTGTAGCGTAAAGCAGTTCCAACATCGCTATATCGCGAAGTCCAGTCGGGCCACTAGGGTCTGGTGCGCGCAGCAGACGATCCACATCTTCCGGCGCTAATACGCGCGGCAACCGCTTTTCAGTTCGTGGCGTCTCCACATGTCGCGTTGGGTCCCGCTCAAGAAGATCCTCACGTACAAGAAAGTGAAAAAACGAGCGAATGCTCGCCAAATTGCGCGACAACGTTGAACTCGCTCGACCTCGAGCATGCAGATGAGCTAAGTATGCGTTGATGTGGTGCCTTTCTACGTCCTCCCAGCGACATCCGCGTTCGTTTAAGAACGCATGAAAGGCACGCAAGTCGCGCTCATACGAGTCGAGTGTGTTGACGGACAACCCTCGCTCCACACGAAGATGTTCCATAAACTGCCGAATCCACTCGTCCATAAGAACGCTCCTTTGCCGTTCAAAACTACACGCATTGGAGTATTCCACGATCCGAACTGAAAGTCCTGCAACAACCATACGAGCCGGAAAACGATCACGCCTTTGGGTGTTTCATCAATTCATAAAGAGCCTCTTGTTCATCGGGTTGAACCGCCACATCTTGAAGTACAATGTTGCGCGATTCGTGACCACATCGCTGGCAACGATGGACGATTTGATACCCTTTGCGCGAATTGTACTCTATTCGCAAAGGTTCCATGATGCCGCCGCAGTTCGCCTGTCTGTCACCCGGAAAGACGTCGAGATGCACAGAGTATAGGCAATGTGGACAGTGATTGCGGCATGTCCTTTCGCTCGGCTCGACTTGAAGCCCGCAGTTTATGCAGGTAAACGATTCGTTGCGATGCGTAAAACGAGACAAGAGCTAAAACCTCACCCAATGAGTTGAGTCAGCAAAGCGGGAACCATGAAAGCCTGAATCGACGCACCCAACATGATGCCGCCGCTGCATAACAAAAATGTACCAGTATATCGCAAAAACTGCACGGTGAGACGAGACACCGGCACTGCTTGCATCACCAATTCGTATGAAAAACGGATGGCAGTGGCACTCGCAATGAACAGCGTGAACAGGAAAATCAACTGATGTGCAAAAATGCCGATGGAGGCTACGACAAATCCTTTCCATCCGAACTGAAGCGTGGTATAGGCGACACCGAAGCCTACCGTGAACGATTTAAGGAACACGGCACCCACAATGAAGGGAATACCGATGACCGAGACGCCAAATAGCCAAATGCAACCAATGAGTTCTGCGTCAGACAATGCTCGCTGTGCCCACACTTCGCTGCCAGAAGCTACCTGATGATGTGCGAGCGCGATAAAAAGCTGCTCCAAGGCATTGCCCAAAACCAATTTGTCCGCCTGCCCCAGTTGTCCCGCAACAATTGCGCCAAACACCAGTCCGCAAACGGCAATACCAAGCAAAAACGACCATGTGTGCGCATGTTTTCCGACCTGTGCGCGCAGCTGGCGGCGGATCGTATGCGTGAGTAGATCCCAGCGGCGTCGTTGTGGTACGAATGCGGTCGATCTCACGTTCCATCCCCCAAATTCGGCCTCGGCTGCCTGGCCTGACAGGCCGTTTATGCGAAAGGTAGTACCTCAGCCACCTCTCATCAGGATTCTATGAAACGAACATCGCCGCTAGACTTCGAAATTGAGATGACATGATGGAATGCAAGATTCGGCGAAAAAAGAAGGATGCCGCCTCACACTAAAACTTTGCCATAAGTGCCTGCCCCGCCAACAGCAAACGAGACATGACCCTGCAACGTCTGAAACACGCGTTCGCCGAGCGCTGCCCCGACGACCTGTTGCACATCTTGTTTGGCGACATGTTCGCGGAGCAACGCCAATTCGCTACCAAACGCATCGACAAGTGAGCGATACGCCTTCGGTCCAACCCCGGGGATGTCTAGCAACGGTACTATGTGGCGATACGGTGGCCGCCACTCTGGGTGTTGCGGTTCATCAAAATCGGCCAGAGCGTCAATCCGATCCGAGACGCCGGTAACGACGTTGCGATCCGTGCCACAACTGCACACGCGGCCATCCCCTGCGATCTCGCCACAGCGCCGGCAACGTGTCTGATAATACTTGCCGTGAACCGGATGCAGACCGATATTTTCGACAATCTCCCTGCCATCCTGACGTGCGAGAAGGCGACGCACCTCGGCGAACGATACGTGGTCGAGACGAACGCGATTGCATTCACGAGCGATGGTATCGAGACCATGTGCGTCGGAATTGGAAAGGTATGTGAAGGGCTGAATTTGCTCAATGCGATCAGCCATTGATGTATCCGCCGAAAGGCCGAGTTCCAACGCATCGATGGCGCCGAGATCGATAAAGTCGGAGACGCGATCGACGGCAGCGCCGAGAATACCTTTAAATGGCGTGAACGCGTGATGGATGACAAGCAGCCCGCCGCGCTCATGCGTCTCCTGACTTAGCGCAAAAGAGCTGGTCCGGGCAAGCTGGGACGACAAGGACGTGTTCTTTTGCACCGTCTTTAACCACGCATTAAAATCGTGTGCCGCAGCCAGGTTGGGAAACCAGCAGCCAAAGTGAGCGGCACGTCCCTTCGGCCCCTTTAACTCGACCTCTGCCCCAGCGATGACCAGCAGTCGATCCCGGTATAACAGCCCCCCTTCCGGCAACTCGGCGAGCTCCCCTGCGGCGACCAACTCGTCGAGTTCGGCCAACACCGGGTCACACACGCCGTCGATCACGCCGACAATGTCGAGCCCCTTGACCTTTTGTGAATGCTCCAGCAGGTTCGTGAGCGTGAGATTATTCCCAGCGGCAATTTTCACAGGCCGATCTTTTGCGCGCCCTACATGAATGTGGAAGTCAGCAAAGTAGGTCTTCATCGGCCGTTCTGGCGCCACCAGTAAAGCGCCACCAGCGTTTTCGCATCTTCGATTTCACCGTTTTCGAGCATTCGCTCGACTTCATCCCTCGTAAACAGGCGCGCTTCGACGAATTCATCTGCGTCCGGATGAACTTCACCCGCTTCTACAACACTCGTGAAGTACACGTGCAGGCGCTCGTTTGTAAATCCAGGAGCTGTGAAAAAACGGTGTACCAATTGCACGTCCTTCGCCACATAACCCGTCTCTTCCGCTAACTCGCGCAGCGCAGCTTGTTCCGGTGCCTCACCCGGTTCCAACTTGCCCGCAGGGATTTCCCATAAGATCTTTTCACACGGCTTGCGATATTGCTGCACAAGCACGATGGAACCGGGTTTGACCTCAGCCAACACCGCCACCGCACCTGGATGAACGACCACTTCCCGGGTACTGGTCGAACCGTTGGGTAGTTTCACCGTCAAACGCTTCAGTTGGATCATGCGTCCGGTAAACAAAGATTCCTCGCCAATCGTCTCTTCGTGATGAATCACGTCACAATCCCTCCTCTTCCATACCGAGTCCGCTGCAAATCTTAACAATGAGATGCTCCAACTGGTACAGACTGTTTACACTGATGCGCTCGTCCTCCGAGTGCTCGCCTTCATAACCAGTGCCTAGGTTCAAGGCTTCCACGCCAAGTGTGGATAACCAATTCGCGTCACTGCCATGCATGACATGAAGTTCTTGACATGCGAGGCCACAATCGCGGATCGCAGAAGACACTGCGCGATACCAACCTCCATCGCGCGCGATGGCGTAGGGTGGGTACAACAGTTCCTGCTCAACTCGAGCGTCATATCCCCATAAAGTGGCTGTCTGCCGAAACCTATCTGACGCAATACGGGCAGCCTCAGCGAGTCCAAGCGCTTCGCTTGATACCACCCTCCCCACAACCTGTATCCCATTTTCGATCGGTTGAAACGAATCGATTTCGATTGTCGCACCGCCAAACTGTGGCTGGCGCATGGCCGCGATGGCTTGCGTGGCCGCTTGCACCAGCCCGACTCGTGGCACAACCCCGCCAGTCGGCAAGCCTAGCGTGCAGGTCAGGCGAACGAGACCGGCTCCAGATAGCACGACGGACCCCACCGGCCCATGACAGTCCAGTACCAGTGCTCGCTTGGCGCACAGAGCACTCGGGTCAAGTGCCCGCACACCATAAAGTCCTGCCTCTTCGCCGACGGTCATAAGGATCTGAATATCCCCATGCGGTAGGTGCTCTTCGTGCAAACGGCGAATGGATGCGAGAATGGCGGCAACCCCTGCCTTATCATCAGCCCCTAGCTGGGATCCGGTTCGACTGCGAATCATGCCTTGACAATCCATATAGGGCAGGACTCCCGTCGCTGCACTTACCGTGTCCAGATGTGCGCACAATAAAACGGCAGGCATGCCGGCTCTACCAGGCATAGATGCCCATAGATTTCCGGTTTGCCCACCGAATTGCTCATTGGCGTTGTCGATTTCCACCTCGCACCCGAAATGTTCGAGCCAAGTTCTGCATGCATCAACGATTGCCCCTTCCTGAAACGAAGGGCTGGGGATGGCGACGAGATCGAAGAAAAGTTCGATCACGCCCTCCCGCCCCTTGCTTGACTCACACGTCCGCATGGCTCATCCCAGAATGGGTCGGCGCACAGTCAAACACATCACAGAATGCATCACAAAGGGCCTGCTCCCAAAATGGCATGGATTGAGCCTGGCCCAATACCTTTGCAACCGATGTCACGCCGCGATCTTGAATACCGCAAGGGATGATCGCACCAAAGTCGGCCAACTGTGTATTGACGTTGAGTGCAATGCCATGGTAAGAGACGAACTCCCCGCTCGGGCGCCGCTTGACGCGCGCACCTACGGCGCAAATCTTGTCATCGCCAACCCATACGCCTGGTAAATCGCCGACACGAGTACCCGTGATGCCGACGTTTGCCAAAGCACGGATCACAAACTCCTCCAAGTTGCGAACAAATTTGGCCACATCGTTTTCCCATGGGGCAAGGTGAAGAATCGGATACAAGACGAGCTGTCCAGGTCCGTGATACGTCACATCGCCGCCGCGGTCGACCTCGCGCACGACGAAGCCCTGACGCTCAAGCACTTCAGCCGGTAACAGAATGTGATCGCGCGTGCCGTTGCGGCCGATGGTGATGGTCCGTGGATGCTCCAACGCGAACACGGTCTGTCGCTCATCCACGCCGGCAAGTAGTGCCTCGACGCGAGCCAATTGCAATTGCAATGCCCTATCGTAGTCGATCTCGCCGAGCGACTGCCAATCAAGCGCAACTGCCATCTCTATGACCTCCAGAATGAAAATCCGCTAGTAAACCATTTCACCACGTATTCGCCGCGTCAGCGCAATTTTCGTGCACCTGCTGGCACTTGCTCTTTGGCATGATAAGAACTGCGCACCATAGGTCCTGACTCGACGTGTCGAAAGCCACGCTTCAAGCCTTCGCCGCGCAGCCTCAAGAATTCGGTCGGCGTATAAAACCGTTCAACGACTAAATGTTTTTCCGTCGGCTGTAGATATTGTCCAATGGTCAAGATATCGACGTCGACAGCGCGAAGATCGTCCATGGTCGCATAGATCTCGTCCATAGTTTCGCCCACGCCAACCATGATACTCGACTTGGTCGGAATGTCGGGTTTCATCTCCTTGGCACGGCGCAAAAGTTCCAGCGTGCGATCATACTTCGCGCGCGAACGGACACTGTCGGATAGACGGCGAACTGTCTCCACGTTGTGATTTAAAATATCTGGTTCAGCGTCCATGACGAGCCGCAATGCGTCCCAATTGCCATCGAAATCAGGAATGAGCACCTCGACGCTACAACTTGGCACTTGTTTACGGACTTCGCGAATCGTCGCAGCGAACATTGACGCGCCGCCGTCGGCGAGATCGTCCCGGGCAACACTCGTGATGACGACGTGTTCAAGACCCATGGCGACCACTGCTTCAGCGACTCGCTTAGGTTCCCGTAAATCGAGTTCCGTCGGTCGTCCCGTATGCACGGCGCAAAACCTGCAAGCTCGTGTGCAAATATCGCCGAGGATCATAAACGTAGCTGTTCTTTGCTCCCAGCACTCAAAAATATTTGGGCAATGTGCCTCTTCGCAGACCGTATGTAGCGACTGCGTGCGCATGATGTCCTTGAGCGCCGTATAGTTTTTGCCTGTTTTCGCTGTCACCTTAAGCCATTCAGGGCGGTTTTTACGCTGTTCCTCTATCTTTTGGGCCCGCTCTTCCTTCGCCCCAATCGTCGATTCACTCATTTTCATCATCCCAACTTGTGAGATCAAAAGCGGCACCCCGCTTTCGTCCTCTCTCTATTGTACCGCTTGCGAACTCGAGCTTCTAGCGGCGCTCAAACGTGCCGCTTTCGCCCCCACTCTTATAAACCAAGCGCGTATGTTCGATCTCGATGGCGCGATCGATTTTCTTGCACATATCGTAGACTGTGAGCGCTGCGACGGCACAAGCGGTGAGCGCCTCCATCTCGACACCCGTCTGGTGTGCGGTGTCGACTTGCGCCTCGATGCGCAACCAGGCATAATCTGGATTATTCCGCTCCTCGAAGTCTATATCGACCGCAACGTGGTGCAAGGGCACAGGATGGCATAAGGGAATAAGGTCGGACGTCTTTTTAGCCGCCATAATCCCAGCTAATTCTGCAATCGCTAGGACATCGCCTTTGCGCATTGCTTGGTGTACAATAGCGTCGCGCGTCGCTTTTTGCATGCGCACCAGTGATTCGGCGACAGCTGTACGCTTGCTGATGGCCTTCTCGCTGACGTCGACCATGTGTGGTCGGCCGTCCTGTGTAAAGTGGTTCAAGCTTTGCTCCGACACATGACATCGCTCCTGTTGTCCAATTGTACGACTGGCACGAGGTGATCCGACATGCAGATCGAAATTCGCCTGTTTGCAAATTTAAAGGAAATCATGGGACAAGACAAAATTCGCATCGATGTGCCAGACGGGCTACCAGCTAGTGAACTGGCCAGTTTGGTTGCAAGCCGATATCCACAACTGGAGGATGCGCTGGCGAACGTTCTCGTCGCGAAAAACCATGCGCTGGCACGGCCGGCAGACACGTTTCGCCCGACCGACGAAATTGCCTTCATCCCGCCTGTCGGCGGCGGTGAAGTCGAAAATGCGACACCGTGGCTGCGGGTTAGTGAACAGCCGCTCGTCGTCGAGGAAGCGTATAAACTTTTAGAAAACCCAAAACACGGTGGAACCGTATTGTTCGTCGGAACCGTTCGCGAATGGACCGGCCAGCGACACACAGATCACCTGTTCTACGAAGCGTATCCGGCGATGGTATACAAACAGTTGGCGGCCATTCAAAGCGATGTGGAGCGGCGTTTCCCGGGTATTCAAACGCTGCAATGGCACCGGATTGGAAAGCTCGTGCCCACGGACATCGCCGTCATCTGTGGGGCATCCTCGCCGCATCGCGCCGCTGCCTTTGAGGCGGCGTACATGCTGATTGAACGCCTTAAGCGCGAAGCTGCGATTTGGAAAAAGGAGTTCTTCGCAGACGGGTCAACCGCTTGGCGGGCGAATCCGTAATGGCTGCCCGTCGTTTATTCTAGCACGTTGCGTTTATTCTTCTAAACGGGACAATCCGGTCATAGACTCTCACAGGAATGTCAATAGAGAGGTGTGTGGCCATGGATCGTACCACGCTTCGCAATGTCGTCTCGCAGTTCATTGCCGCTTCCGCCGCACTCCTGCTCCTCTTGGTGGGTTGCACGTGCACGGTATGGGCCTTCCTTGGCAAGTCCGGGATGGAGCAAATCGCCACCTCCGAAGCGGACGAGCTGTCGAATATCGAATTAAACCAACTCTATGGGACGGCAGACTATCAAGGACAGTCCACGACACAGACGCAGTCCATCGCGTCGGCTGTCGCGGCTCATGTCCGACTGCCGTTTTCTAACCCCCTTAAGATGTTGACCTCCTTACTGCCTGAAACAAGCGCACAAGCTGTCCAGAATAGCGGTGCACAGACGTCGTTGTTCCAGTCGATCACGACCATCGCCAACAACCCCCAGGACATTGTCCTTGGTTGGCTGCCATCGACGTCAAGCAGCTCTTGCATTCAGCTCATGGCCGATAATCCTGGAATGAACGTCGTGAGTCCCGGATGGCTGCATCTTCAGGATGCCTCTGGAAATTTAAGCGGTAGCGTACTGCCGTCCGTGATCGAGTACGCTCACCAACATAACATCAAGGTCTGGGTGATGGTCGACAATCAATTTTCCGCGACCTTGACGCACGAGGTTTTGGCCAATCCCAAAGCGGAGTCGAACCTAATCGACGAATTGGTATATCAATCCAGACTCTATCACTTGGATGGTATCAACATCGATTTCGAAAATTTGGCGGCGGCGGATCGAAACCTGTTCACGCAATTTATCGGGAATTTGCATCGCGCGCTCTCCCCCATCCATGTCAATCTCTCGGTCGACATTTCGCCTGACATCGTTCCACTAGACGACAGTCTCGCGTTTTTCCATGCGGGGTTGGCTGACAATGCTGACGAAATTGTCTTAATGGCATACGACGAACACTGGAGTACAGACCCCGATCCCGGTCCTGTCGCCGATCTGCCATGGGTGACGGCAGGCGTCAACGATTTACTCGACACGGGCGTGCCGACTGATAAGCTGATTTTGGGTATGCCATTTTACACGCGTTTCTGGTACGTACACAGCGATGGGAGCGTCACGAGTTCAGCGGTCAGTGCGGGCGCGGTCACCGATATCCTGCGTCAGGACAAGGCGCCTTTAGGCGTATGGGACCCGAAGCTCGATCTCATGTACACAAAATTCCCAAGTGCAGACGGTTATACAGAGGTATGGTATCCAACGGCCAACACCTATCAGGATACCTTGTCGCTGGTAACACAAAATGGGCTTGCTGGCGTCGCGGTATGGTCGCTTGCATGGTCAGATCCAAGCACTTGGACAGCGACGGTTCACTCCTTACGCACAGAAGGCGTTCAAACGAGCCACGCCGCCAGTTGATGTCGAGGGGGAGATGCGTATGGATAAAACGCTGATCGGCCTCACAGCTGTGACGATTGCCGGGTACGCGATTTGCGCATGGACGCGCCCAGAACTAGCCTCCGAAGGTTGGCATGAGGCCATGGAAATGTTGGTGCAAGCGGCACCGTGGATCCTAGTGTCCATGTTTGCCGCTGGCCTCATAGCACAGCTTTTCGATCCGGCGGCAATCGCCCTCTGGCTGGGACCTAAGTCTGGTGTGATCGGTATCACATTGGCAGCCTTTTTGGGGCTTGTCGGCACTGGATCCCGCTTTGCCGTGTATCCACTTGCTGCTGGACTGTTGGCAGCGGACGCCGCACCTGGTGCCGTCTTCGCATTCGTGACGTCGTGGCAGTTAATATCACTTAGCCGCCTGCCAGCAGAACTGCCGTTTTTCGGGATCCGCTATACTGCGCTCAAAACGGCAGTGTCTTTGCTGATGGCCATTGCAGGCGGCATAGCTTTTCAAGGGCTTTGGGGACACTGGCAGCGATTTCGCTGACGACAAATGCCCGCAAAAGGTTCATCATTGCACGCGCGATTCCGCGCCTCCCTCGATATACCGTTGGTTCATCCAAAGCACATGTTCGATATTGGCCTGCCCGACGTTCGTTTTTGCAAGCAAGTAAAATTCCCGCGGCAATGTATGACCCTTTACATTCCAGACGGCCACCCAAGTCTGATTGCCTTTAAGCGGAACCGAAGCAATACGTTGCAAGTGCGTTGTGTCGCGCAGCACATAGTCGCCGTCGTGGATCATAACAGCCTCTGACGGTGCGTAATAAATGTCAATCGTGTGCCCGTTCCAACCGTGATCGTCCGACCGAACGACGATGTTGCCGTCTTTCGTCATAACGTCAAAGTGCGGATTACGTGCCTGATAATGAGGGAGATCGACCTTGTTGGGCGGATCGGCGATCGCGCTGGGTAGAGCTTGTTGGGCAAGAGCAGCTTGGTTCGCTGGCCGGTTTTCATCACCGCAGCCAGTAAGAAGCCATGTAGCAGAGAAAACAGCGACAGCCACAGATGTTAGCCGATGCATGGTCTAACCTCCAATCTTGGACTGGATGGACTATCGTGTAGTCTGCTTCCCAGCGACACGGTTATGCCCGTGCGTTACAATGTGTCTATGGACAAGCGCAAAGCCCAGGGAAACGAGCGACAAGACAGCAACCAAATCCACCAAATTAAGCTAAACGGTGGCATCATCCCGTACAAGATGATGCCACCACGACCACACCAGGTGCGTATCATTCTGCGGTGGCAGGATGGCATACTGTGCGTCAGTGCGCCGCGCGGAACACCGGAGGCAACCATTCAAAGTGCGATTGAGCGCAACTGCAAGTGGGTTCTGGCACGGCAGCAAGCGTCATCCACGCTTCACATCCGCCCTCTCGTCCCCGGCGACAGCATCTGCTTGCTCGGCGTGCCATGGTCCATCCGCCAAGCTGGACGAATTGTTGGTCCAGATTCACTTCACAGATGCATTTATGTACCAGAGGCGCCACCCTCCTCTCAACACGAGGTGCTATATGCTTTGATCAAGCAGATGGCGGCGGAAGTTTTGCCGAAGCGAGCCTGGGAATTGGCGAATGCGCACGGACTCTTGCCGGACAATGTGCGCGTCAGAGAGCAAAAGAGTAGATGGGGGAGTTGTTCAAGCAAGCGTAATATCCAATTGAACTGGCGGCTTGTACAGGCTCCGGAATGGATTTTCGACTACGTTATCATCCACGAACTGGCACACTTGCGCGAGATGAATCACAGTGTGCGCTTCTGGTCCATCGTCGAATCCATCCTGCCTAATTGGCAAGAAGCACGCAACTGGTTAAAGCAGTATGGCAATGATTTGTTTCGGCTACGAGCGGATGGTTGGGTGCAATTCTAAACAGGCGCCAAATTCCACATGGTAGAAAACGGTCCGCCTTTCGAGTCGGACCGTTTTCTGAGCCACCATGCATTAATACACCGGGGTCGTGGTGCAGGTTGTGGTGGTACCATAAGGAACCAACAAGATGAACAGGACGAAGATGATGAGGAACACAACCGCCCAGCGGGTGTAACCGCCAAACACTCCGTACATCACTACACCCCCTCGCTCAATTCTGGTGTAGTGTATGAGGGCCTCGATTGCCCCGCAAGTGACAGCCGCCCTTGTCAAATCCACCTTATCTTGGCATAGCGTAGAACGCCGCACTCTGTTACACGGTTTCGCTCTTAAGAAACTGTAAAGCGATGGCGACAAACGCCCGACAACCGACAGCAAGCGCATCTTCATCAATATCAAAACGCGGATGATGGTGAGGAAACGCGTCCTTGACAACTGGCCGAATGCCAGTGAAAAAGAACGTACCGGGAGCCGCCGTTTGATAAGCTGAAAAATCCTCACCACCCATGGTCGGCACGGCTTCGGTCACCAGATTGCCCAACTCAGCTTGCAGTACATCGCGAACAAAACGCGTAAGTTCTGGATCATTGTTTACTGGGCGATAGCCTTTGTCGTAATGAAACGTGTAACTCGCCCCATGCGCGGACGTGATGCCACGAATGATGTCCTCCATAGAGCGCGCCGCAAGATCGCGACGTTCTTCTCGAAAGGTGCGCACCGTGCCAGCCAATTCCACGGAATTTGGAATGACATTGTCGGCGGTGCCCCCGATGAATTTCGTCACGCTCAATACGAATGGTTCAAGCGGATCGATCATCCGGCTTGCAATGTGTTGCAGGTTGACGACGACTTGTGCGGCGATGGCTATCGGATCGACATTCAAATGCGGTTGCGCCGCATGGCCGCCGCGCCCGATAATCGTGATGTGGAAAGTATCTGGCGAAGCCATCAATGCGCCTTCACGCACCCCGATGCGGCAGCTTGCAAGCTCTTGCCACAAGTGTTGTCCAACAACCGCGTCCACGCCATCCAAAACACCCTTGTCGACGAGTTCCTGCGCGCCGCCTGGATTCAGTTCTTCGGCATGTTGAAATATGAAGCGAATTTCGCCGCTTAATAAATCTCGTCGGTCGTGTAGAACCTTTGCCGCACCGAGCAACATGGCGGTATGACCGTCATGGCCGCAGGCGTGCATCACACCTGGATTTTGCGACGCAAACGAGAGCCCGGTTTCCTCCGTAATCGGAAGTGCATCCATGTCGGCTCGCAACGCGAGCACCTTGCCCGGCCTACCCGTAACGAGCCGAGCCACGACGCTCGTCTCGGTGGGACGGGAAATTTCAAGTTCAGGCAATTGTGAGAGCGCATCAAACACAAACTGTGACGTCTGAACCTCTTCGAACGAAAGTTCAGGATGTGCATGCAGGTGGCGCCGCCAGCGGACTAAATCTGGCTCAATCGCCTTGACCCATTGTTCAATTTCTGACATCGTTCCCCGGTTCCCCTCTCGTAAGCGAATTATCCGCGTGAACTCATGAGCCATCGCCACAATCCGTCTGTGTCGACTTGGTGTCCGACATAAAACGGACCAAATTCTGCAAAACGCGCGCTCGACTCGTCAAAGCGCATCTCATGCACCAGTTTTTTAAATTGCAGCGGATCGTCCGCGAAGAGCGTCACACCCCACTCCCAATCGTCAAGACCGATCGATCCACAAATGATCTGTTTGACAATTCCTGCGTAGCGCCGACCAATGGCCCCATGAGCTTGCAAGAACTTGCGCCGTTCGTCTTCATCGAGCATATACCAGTTATCCGGATTCATCCGCCGTTTGTTCATCGGGTAAAAACAAATATGGCGGTGTGACGGCATGGTTGGTTTGAGTCGAGCTTGGATGGCTTCGTCCTGCTCGATATCTACACCAGGCTTCGCCAAGTACCCGCCGAGTTCAACCACCGAGATGTACGAATATGTAGATTCAGTCAAGTCCGCCATGGGAGTTGCCGCAAAAGCCGCCTTCACTTCGTTTAACTCCTCCAGCGACGGACGCATATACAAAAACAAGACATCCGCCTTGTGACCAGCAATCACGAACTGACCAAAGCTGCCCTTGCGATCACGCTGAAGCGCATACTGACTTTCCGCAAACTCCGCATAGGTGCGCAGCACCGAATTGGGCTGTGGAGTGTTCTTCCATACGTCATAACGAACCTTCCGAAAGTCGTGATAAACATACCATCCATCCAGTGTTTGGGGCGCACCCATAACGACCTTCCTCCTTTGCCTGTGACCACATTATAGCAAGGTAAAGCACAGGCCCAAAGGCGCGAGGATGCATGTTCAAATGATACGCGGCATATTGTTCTATATGTTTGGACGGGCAGGAGGGAGAATGATGGTTCGTACTGTGAAATGGACCGTCTTTGCAATTTCAGTTGCCATGGCTGTGTACAGCACGGGTTCGGCCCTCATGATCGCACGAGCAGGGGCCCTGAACGAAATTGATCAACTTGCAGCGGCTGGTGCCGCCGAGACCATCGCGGGCCTCGCTTTTTGCGCTGCAGGTTTGGTCGCCCTGTGGAAGTTATGGATTGGCGCGATTTTTCATGGGCTAAATTTCCTTTGGTGTAGTGCTGTGGCGGCAGCTTATGGCGACGTAACCGTGTGGCTATGGTGCGGTGTCGCAGCAGTTCTCTGCGCTGTGTCGCTTTTGACAGGATGGCGCCAGCGCAAGCGTCAAATAGTCTCCTTGCACAGCCCGTGAAGTTGCGTCGACTCGCCGGGAGAGTTACAGCATGGTCCGGGTACGTCCATCTGGATTCTCAATAAGGCTTGATACGCAAAGATCCGTGGACGCTCCCCTGACGACCGACCTTGGCGCCAGCTGCGCTCAAGTTTAACGACTCCGTGTACGGTTTGCAGTCCTTGTCGACAAGCAGCGCCTCCGCCTCTATCACCTGTTCCGTGCGATTCACAGTGACAAACACTCATTTACGTTTCCCATCCTGCCCACCACGTTGAATGACGGCATTTGTGACGGTTTTATCAAGCACATTTTCAACAAACTTGAAGAGAAGACGCGTACAGAGGAAGCATGGCGCAAGCAATAAGGGATATTTCCTCAACCTCGTACGATTTAGCATGTAGGATAAGAAAAAAAGGGCACGAAGCGTGGAACTTACCTATCCAGGAGGTGCACAACGTCAAAAACCACGTCCCCACGGACATGGTTTTTGGCGTCTGGTATGGAACCCCTTGGTTCCCGCAATACTCTTCTTTCCAATTTTCGCGGCTCAGGGTTTAGCCGACTCTATGCTCCATTCTCAGCTTGTCTGCGATCATCGCTATAAACTCCGAATTGGTGGGTTTCGTCTTGGAAGCGCTCACGGTATACCCAAACACTTTTCGAATGGCATCGATATTGCCACGCCCCCAAGCGACCTCAATGGAATGGCGGATGGCCCTTTCAACACGAGAAGGGGTTGTTTTGTATCGATCCGCAATTTTAGGGTACAAAATTTTTGTGATGGAACCTAGAATTTCGACATCTTCATACACAATTCCAATGGCTTCCCGTAAATAATGATAGCCTTTGATATGCGCTGGGACCCCAATCTCGTGAATAATTTGAGTGATTTGCGCATCTACAGAGCGACGGGTAGGCTGCGCTGGCGTGTATGTATTCGTACTGTTGTAGGCTACAACTTGTTGTGTAGCTGCCACAGGCGCGGCATTGCCGTTCATTACCTGACGGATTCGCTCAGCCAGAAGCGGCATATCAAAAGGCTTCAGAATGAAATACGACACGCCCAACTCGACAGCGCGACGCGTAACCGTCTCCTGACCAAATGCAGTTAACATAATAACTTTCGGTGGACGCCTCGTGACTTCGGAAAGTCGTTCCAACGCTCCAATGCCATCAAGAACTGGCATAATGATGTCCAATACCAAGACATCGGGCTCTGTATCGCGAATCAGATTGAGAACGTCGCTTCCGTTATAGGCAATACCACAAACTTGCATATCCGGCTGGGCCGAAATGAATTCGCCCAAAAGTTCGGCGAACTCATGATTATCGTCCGCAATTAGCACCTTCATTCGAGAAGACACGAATTAACACCCTCCCTGCTTATCTGTCAGTCTAAAGATTCGACGGCAAAACGTACACTCCTGCCAAATCTATGTAATACTTTTCGTGTCGATATATGGCTTTTCGACAACATTCGACAAGGACCATCTTGGATGGCCCTTGTCGTGCACCGAATTGCTTTCAGGAGAGTCGTTTATACAGCCTTCGCCGGACCACTCGTAAGCGCTGTCGAAGCAGGTTCCTCGTCGTGCCCGGTATGATGCAACATCCAGTAGGCATACACGCCATATCCACGCGTAGGGTCTGAAACAAACACATGCGTCACGGCTCCGACGAGTTTTCCATCCTGCACGATGGGACTGCCACTCATACCCTGAACGATACCACCAGCGGTGGACAACAAACGAGGATCTGTCACTCGCAAAATCAGACTCTTGGTCGAAGGCGTACGCTGTCGTGATGTGTTTTCAATTCGGACTTGAAATGGCTCCACCTTTTGCCCGTGCAAAACCGTATAGATAACTGCCGGTCCCGGGTGAACCTGCGTCGGCAGCGCGACGGGTATAGGTTCACGCAAGCCTCCAGTGGCATGGCAAGCCGCGACATCAAGCTTCCCAAAGATGCCATATGGTGTGTTCTCCGCGATATGGCCTAGCTCACGGCTGGAATGTACAAACATCCCCTTTTTTTCACCCGGCTCCCCTATTTTACCCGCCTGTACCCCCGTGATCACAGCAGGATACATGGCGCCCTGCCCAACAATAGGCCGCCCCGTGTCGACATCACTAATCATGTGTCCAAGCGCTGCAAATGCGCCCGTTTGGGGATTATAAAAGGTCAAGGTTCCAACACCGACCGTCTTGTCTCGAACATAGATGCCCAATTGCGATCCGTTAGCAGTTGCTGGAACAGGTACAACCACATCCCGTTTGCGCTGGCCGCGCTGAATGGTCAGAACGATTGATCCTCGCTTATCGCGTATCGCTTGTTGCAATTCAGTCGCCGTACGGACGGGATGTTTGTCGACAGAAAGGATCATGTCACCAATTTCCACGTGTGCATTGGCTGCGGGCGACGACCCATCGGATGTTCGATGAAACCCGACAACAATGGGGCCCATGGACGACAGACGGATCCCCACAGCCTGTCCACCGACGATCACCCGTTCCGCTTGCTCTACATGAACGTGTGTGTGCCAAGGTATGAGTCCGAATACACGATTTTGAATATCGACTTCACCAGGCTGTTGCGACGAAAGATCGACAAATGTCGGATGGGAAAAATCAGAACGCGTTTGCTCTGGGGAATGAATGATTCGAAAACCACTCGTTCGAGGTACCAAGATATCATCGTCGGTCGTCATATCGATATTGGTCGGCAAGGTTTCCAGGTGCCGAACCGGTGGCGCAAAGCAAGCAAGTGTAACCGCAATCAAACTGGCAAACTTCAGCGCACGCAACCAACCCGCCATGGTTCGTTCCCTCCCCTTGGACATGACACCTCGTGCAGCGTAATCCTAAGGTGCCCGCGGCGGGCCGATCTATAACGTAAAAAAGCTCCCACCTACTTCGCGATGGTGGTCCCTCTTCGGAAGCTTTCCAATAGTGCACGTGCATGGCGCACTGCCGTTTCATCCGAGACGCCAGCCCCGAGCAATCGCCCGATCTCCAACGCCCGTTCGCGCTCTTCGAGCTGGCGAACACGCGTCGAAGTCGCGTTAGCGACCACTTCTTTATGAATTTCAAAATGCACATGCCCCGCTGCGGCCAACTGGGGTGAATGCGTCACACATAAGACTTGTTTGTCGCTACCCAGTTCCCGCAAAAGCTCTGCAACACGTTGCGCCGCATCACCGCTCACACCCGTATCGATCTCGTCGAACACGAGCGTCTCGACTTGCTCGATATCGGCGACAACGACTTTGACAGCCAATAGCGTGCGCGAAAGCTCCCCGCCCGATGCAACTTTTTGCAGTGGCAGTAACGGCTGACCGAGATTTGCACGAAAAAGAAACTCAATGTCGTCCATACCATCCTCAGACCGTGCGCTGTCCTGCCAATGAACAGCAATTTCACACTGAGCATCCGTCATTTGCAGCCGATGTAACGCCTCGTTGACTCTGACTTGCAGCCGTTTCGCCGTCTCAACACGCGCATCGTGCAGTCGGCGTGCAGCTTCGATATATTGCGTTTCCATCACCGTCACTTGTTCTTCAAGAGTGGCGAGACGCTGTTCATGCGATTCGAGCTCAGCAAGCTTCATCTTCATGCGTTGTAAATACTCGGCGATCTCGGCTGCGGTAGCGCCATATTTGCGCGTCAGTCCCCGCAACTCGGCCAACCTGTCTTCAATCTGTGTTAAACGAATTGGATCGACATCCAGGCGTCCCGCGTAACGGCTCACCGTAAACGCAGCCTCTTCAACCTGGATTTTTGCAGCGACGATCAATTCATGGATTTGGCCAAACTCCTGCACACGTTCAGCCAATTCGGCAGCTTCCTGCTCCGCTATCGTCAACTGCGCTATGGCTCCACTGCGCGGATCGTCCAGGCTGTTGGCCAAGACGTCGACATGCCCTCGAAGTTTTTGGGCAGCCAAGAGACGTTGTCGTTCTTCGCGAAGCTCGTCGTCTTCTCCGGCGACAACGCCCACCCTTTCAATTTCTTCGATTTGAAAGCGACACATGTCGATCTGTTGCGCCCGCTCCCGTTCAGTCACCTGCGTCTGTGCCAACTCCCGCACAAGCGATTGCCATGCTAGATATGCTGAAGCAGTCGCATCCAATAGTTCTCCATGTCGGCCGTAGAGATCCAACAAGCGCCGCTGATAAACAGGCGTGACTAACGCAACCGATTCGTGTTGATCTTGCATTTCGACCAGAGCTTGGCCAACCTGGCGCAACATCTGCACGGTGGCCGCACGTCCGTTGATCCGGCACTGGGAGCGTCCGTTTGTGTACACCGTACGCGAGACCACGAGCACGTCGTCATAGTCGATTCCCCATTGCTCCAACAGCTCTACACAGGCCGAATTCCGGCCGACGGCAAACACAGCTTCAATCAGCGCATGGTCCGCCCCCACCTGCACGATTTGAGAAGACACCCTTGCGCCGAGTACCGCGCGCGTCGCATCGAATAAAAGCGACTTCCCAGCTCCCGTTTCGCCTGTGAAGACATGGAGTCCCTTGCCAAACGTGAGCCGCAATTCGTCAATCAGGACAAAATTGCGAACATACAACTCAATAAGCAATGCCATTTCCTCCTCACATAGCAGAGGACGGATCATTGTGGAGTTTGTTTCGCAGTACATCAAAAAATTCGCGATCCGGCCATCGAACCAGCGTCGCATCGTACGGTGCCTGTCGGATCAAGACTTCATCGCCCTCTTGCAACCAAATACCCTCTTGCCCATCGACGGCGAGTGCTACGTCGCGATGTCGCGCATGTACGGTGAGACGGACGACAGACGACGAGTCGATAACACACGGACGGGAAAACAGTGTATGCGGACAAACTGGGGTAACGAGCATCACTTGTAAGTGCGGACTCACAATCGGTCCGCCACAGGACAGAGAATAGGCTGTGGACCCGGTAGGTGTCGATATGATGACACCATCCCCCGTGTACGTATCCACGTATACATCGTCGACGTAAACGTCAAGAGTCACCATGCGTGCAAACGATCCCTTGCCGATGCCCGCATCATTGAGCGCCGTGAATTTCGCGACTTCTTTGAGGTCGCGATACACAAAGGCTTCAAGCATTAATCGGTTTTCTAAATGGTAATCTCCGTCAACGATGCGACGAATAGCCGGCTCTAGTTGGGAAGGTTCAGATTCCGTAAGAAATCCTAGATGTCCTACATTGATGCCAAGTAGCGGAATGTGATATGGCGCTAGCTGACGCGCAACCCCGAGCAGTGTTCCATCGCCGCCAAGAACAATAGCCAATTCTGCTGTCTTGACCTGCGAGTTACTCGCAATAATGTCTGTGTCGTGAGCGACCGAGACGTCGATCACGCCAATGCCGGCTCGTTCCAATTGCTCAGTGACATCATTGCGAACCGAACACGCTTCGGCCTTCTGCGGATTATACAAGAGAGCAATTTGGCGCAAATGTCCTCCCCCATCCCTACATGCGGTGAAGCCAAGCGAACACGACAAGAGCACCACCACTAAGCCAAGCCAGATTGTGCAGCCATTGTCGCATTAGTTGACGCCGCGGTTTGGCAATCGAAAATTCGGCACGCTGAATTCGCTCATGCAACACATCGACAAAGAGCACACCGTGGACACCAAGAATCACAGTAAGAGGAAAATATTTTTCATTCACTTCAGTTTCTGGTACCTTCTCTAGCGTTACAAACACAGCATACTCGCGTCCATTTTTACGCGCAATGAAGTCGGCGCTCATGGAATAACTCCATTGTGAATCGTCAACCCAACCAACGTATTCCGCCTTGCCTTCGATCCGCAGAATATCGTACCCATTTTCTTCAAGCCACTTGCGCGCAACCGATTTCAGGCCATCGACACCAACTTCGCGATCACGATAGAGCCATTCGCGACACAAGGAGCGAATGACGATGCCAACACAGATACACGCCGCCAGCAAAGCCAAGCCCGTCAGCATGTGACAGCCAACTCCCAACCGTCACCCAGATTTATGGCTGGTCAACCTGGCTCCCTTCCCTCGCTTCCAACAGCGTGCCATGCAGAATCGACGAGGTCAGAACAGCGCGATCTCCATGTAGCGGTTTGCTCTGGACTCGGAAACATTCGCCACCATGCAAGAAATTCAATATTTCCGTCGCCACCTGAAATTGGAGAGTAATCGAGCCCCCAACAGGACCAGCCGAGTGTTGTGACATGATCCAGCATGTCCAACAACACGTCGAGATGAACCTGTTTGTCTCGGACAATCCCCCCCTTGCCGACTCTCCCCCTGCCTGCTTCAAACTGTGGCTTAATCAGACTGACGATATCAGCAACAGGATTACATACCTCTGCTAACTTCGGAAATAGCAATTTGGTCGAGATGAACGAAACGTCCATCACAGCCAAATCTGGAGTCGGATCGAATAACACTGGATCGGCATGGCGGAAATTGAATCGCTCCATCACGCGGACGCGATCGTCTTGGCGCAACGACCACGCCAATTGCCCATATCCGACGTCGACTGCATAAACCAAGCGCGCCCCGTGCTGCAAGAGACAATCCGTGAAGCCACCCGTCGAGGCTCCAACATCGATAGCGACGCGATCCACAACGGGTATACCAAAGGTCGTCAACGCCCGTTCCAGCTTCAACCCACCGCGCGAAACAAATTGATGCGGTGGCCGCTTCACCGTAACCTGTCGTTCCGGGTTAATTTGCGTCCCCGGCTTTTCGACACGCACGCCATCGACATCGACAAGACCGGCCATCACAGCCCGGCGCGCCGCCTCGCGGCTTGGAAAGTCACCCCGTTCATGTAAAAAGACGTCCAATCGAACCTTGGTCATGGTGTCTTCCTTTCTTGCCTCACGTCCGATTTGTCCGCCGCAGCCGGGCCGGATTGCGCCCGACAAGAGCGACTGTCTCCCACACACGTGCGGCAAATAGGATAATGGGCGTCGGTGAGTGAATAGCCACGGTCTTTCCCACGGCCTTGCCTCCGACCGTCAGGGCAGTAATGACAGCCGTAATTCCAATTTTCCACGCTTCTTGTGCCCAGCCCTGCGCGTGCACAGCAAGTAATACCTGCACGCTGACAGCCAGTGCGCCAGCCCCGCTCAAAACACCCGCGATATCGCCAATCACATCACTACATACGCTCGAAACTTTCTCTGCGTTGCGTACAATGGCGATGGCACGACGGGCACCGTAAACCCGCTTAGATGCCATCGCATGGAACGGCGTCTCCCGCGCCGCAGCTGCCGCCATACCAAGCATGTCGAACAAGGCGCCGATACAAACGATGAGCAGTACGATCACGGCTCCGATGTACCAACTCGTCTGATTTAAAAAGATTGTAGACGTATCGAAAACCGCACTGATGGGCAAAGTCAGTGCGGCGATAGTCCAAACAAATTTGAAATTGGCTGACCTCGAACCGTTCTTCTTCATCGAAACCTCGCTTAAAGCTGGGTTCTCACGCACCTATGTAATGAAATCAAAGGGTGGCAGTTTCCTGAGTAAACGCTGTGGCTTAGGTCCAGTAGGTTTTCCCAAGCGTTCACCGAGACGTCGCCGTCACGGTGGTTTCCCATTATGAACACCTTGACAGCGTCACCGACTGTCAGACTGGATTACCACTTAGTCCACACTATAATCCTCAGAAAACCTCGCCTTGTAGCGAACAGTCTAGGCGTTTTCCGCAACAGCCGCGAACGCGCCCTAGCCTCTTTTGCAGTACGGATTTCACCCAGCACCGGCGGCATCTCCGTGGCCGCGGGACGCCGCCTGAATTCCTGGGATCCTTCAGCACCACTTCAAGGCAGGCTACACTGCACACAGATTGCCTCCGCATGCAGGTTCATACCCCAAGCCATAACCCTTCCCATGGATTGCGAGCTACGCACTTGGGCCTCCGCGAAAGCTGGGTTAGTCTCCGCATGCCATTGCGGGCTACCCAACTTTCTTAACTCCCAGCATAAGCCCAAGGCTGGGCGCCCCAAGCCAACACCAGGAACTTCATCGATGTGCCCTTTGACGGATTTTTAGCCCCGCCTTCAGGCGCGGACGGCTGACTAGAATACTGCGCCACCCAATGACAATCGCAAGCACATTGTCATAGACCGAAAGCGACTTTACATGTTTGTATTATAGCACATCATAAGGCCAATACCTGTAGTCGTCTTCTGGAGTGTTACGCAAATCTGAGATGAGACGGCAACTGTTGGCGTTTTACAGTGTCAATGGGAACGAACGAGTACAAGCGATTGTAATTCCGCTAAGTACGGAGAATGAATCCCACACCTGTGCAATGCTTCTTGCCCGCGGGCGATGGTCTCCTCAGCAAGGCGGCGGGTTTCCTCAATTCCTATGAACCGCGGATAGGTCAGCTTGCCTTCCGCCTCGTCCTTGCCGGCAGTCTTGCCCAGTTCGGAAGTTGAACCCACGACATCCAACACATCGTCAACCATTTGAAACGCAAGTCCCAAAGCCTCTCCATAGGTCGAAAGGGCTTCTTGTGCTTTTTCATCTAGATCTGGAAACAAACTCCCGATCTCCACTGCAGCCTGAATCAAGCGCGCAGTCTTGTGAAGATGAATAAACTGGACATCCGTTAACGTCCCCTGTCCACCGGTTCGCTCGACGTCGACCGCCTGTCCGCCGACCATACCGTCTGCTCCCGCACGCGAAGCCAGGATTTGAATCATGCGCAACTGCCGCTCAGCAGGAACTTCTGGTATGGGCCTGGCCAATAAGGCAAACGCTTCAGTGAGCAACCCATCGCCTGCGAGTAATGCTATGGCCTCGCCGAACACCACATGGTTGGTTGGCTGTCCACGTCGCAAACTGTCGTCGTCCATACAAGGCAGGTCGTCGTGAATCAACGAATAGCAGTGTATCATCTCCAAAGCCGCCGCTGCCGGCAACACACGTTGGAGTTCCACGCCAAATGTCTGGGCCGTCGCCATCAGTAACGCCGGGCGGAGACGCTTTCCATCTGCCATCAAACTGTAATTCATCGCTTCATACAAACGCGTCGCCAGACCGTCCGTGTGAAGAAGACCTTGCAAATACGCTTGTAACTCTGTCTTGCAGAATTCCAAATAGGACCCCATGTCGATCACGCCCTTTCCTCGCCTGCAGGTGTTTCTTCCACCGCATCGAGGGTAAGCTGCTCTAACTGGAACTCCGCTTTGTCTAACTGTTCACGGCAGAAGGCAACCAACCGCATCGATTCCTCGTACGCGCGTATCGATGCGTCAAGCGGCAAATCGCCGGCCTCCAACTTGCGGACGATTTCCTCAAGTCGTTGCATCGCTTGTTCAAATGTCAAGTCTAATTTGCTCGTTTCGTTCTCGTTTGCTACCATGCCGTTTCACCTCCGCTTGGACGATTCCATCGGCTACCTGGATTTGAATGTCTCTGCCCGGCGTCAGTTGTTCGACGCTCGCCAGCACGTGACGACCGGCTTCATCGAGTACCAAACTGTAGCCGCGCCGCAAGACCGCCAAAGGATTTAACGCCTCAAGAGCCGCAATGGTTCTGTCGAGATCGGCTTGTGACCGCGCCATGCGCGCCCGCAAAACCTCGCCCAGTCGACTTTCCAACCGCTCAATGCGATGGCGAGACGCCCCGACACCATGTCGCAAATCGACCCGATGCAGGCGGCGTTCAAGCTCGTCGAGGCGCCGCCGGGCTTGGGCTGTCGGGCGCCGAAAAGACTCGCGCAGCCTGCCTTCCAAAAAGTCAACGGCCTGACGCTGAGGCATCAACAGACGAGATGGGAAGCGAAACAGCGGTCGATTTTCGAACTGTTGCAGCGTTCTGCGATACAACTGTACCTTTGCCGCAACGGCCGCCTGCGAACGCGCTAACGCCTGCGACAGTTGCAACTGTAAATCTCGTCGGTGCGGCGCTACCAACTCCGCCGCCGCGGTCGGTGTCGCCGCGCGAACATCTGCGACATAGTCGCAAATGGTGACATCAGTTTCATGCCCGACCGCGGAGACAATCGGAACCGGAGACCGTGCGACGGCACGAGCCACCTCTTCTTCATTGAATGGCCAGAGTTCTTCGAGCGATCCACCGCCGCGCCCCACGATGATGACATCTACCGGCTCCGACAACTGCCATAGTCGTTCTAAGGCCGCGACAATGGTACGGGCTGCGGTAACGCCCTGTACCTGGGCTGGTGCCAAAATCACACGGGCCAGCGGATAGCGGCGCTCCAAGGTCGTACAAATATCGCGTATCACCGCACCTGTTGCGGAAGTTACAACGCCGATCCGCTTGGGATACGCTGGTAGCTTCCGCTTTCGCTCGGCGGCGAATAAGCCTTCCGCTTGCAGTTGATTCCTTAACTGCTCAAACCGAACATATAACGCCCCGATGCCATCAGGCTGCAAATCGTCCACATACAACTGATACTGACCATCGCGATCGAACACGCTGACCGTGCCCAGTGCGATGACTCGCATGCCATCTTCCGGCTTAAACCGCAACCTACGGTTCCGCCCGGCAAACATCACGGCTCGAATGCGGCTGGTTTCGTCCTTTAAAGTAAAGTACATATGGCCGCTAGAATGGTGTTTGAAATTAGAAATTTCCCCTGCCACGTAACACTGTGCAAAAGTTGGGTCCGTCTCAATCCGGCGCTTAATCCGCAGGTTGAGCTCAGTAACCGTAAAAACCGTCGCTGACGAGGGCGATCGCGCTGCTTCACTCATCGACGTCCCCCCTCATTCCACGCCTCTGCTCGCAAAGGGAAACCGCATTGGCGACGAGCATGGCTACAGTCATCGGCCCGACGCCGCCCGGGACCGGCGTGATGGCACTGACCAGAGGCGCGACGTGCGCAAAGTCGACATCACCAATTAAGCGGCCATCGACGCGATTCATCCCAACATCAATCACGGTCGCTCCTGGTTTTACATGCTCTTTGCCGATGAGATGCGGTACACCTGCAGCCACGACAAGTACATCTGCTTGTCTCGTGTAGGTTGGCAAGTTAACGGTCTGACGATGGCATTGTACCACGGTGGCACCACGCGACAATAGCCATTGCGCTGTGGGCCAGCCAACCAACCGACTACGACCGACGACGACCGCCGTTTGACCCGCAATGGGTACACCAGTGAAATCCAAGAGCCGAGCAATGCCTGCTGCCGTGCAAGGCCAAACCGACGGGGCGCCACGGCTGGTCAGTCCGAGGTTGATCGGGTGCAGACCGTCGACATCCTTTTCGGGCGCAATGGCCTCCAGCACGCGTTCCGCGTTCAAATGCGGGGGCAACGGCAGTTGAACGAGAATGGCATCCACGCTGTCATCCTCGTTCAACTGCCCAATGATCTGAAGCAGCTCGGATTCTTCTACATCGGCGGGCAATTCGCGAATCACTGCATGCAGTCCCAAATCCATGGCCAATTTGCGTTTGCTGCGCACATATGAGGCCGAAGCTGCATCATCCCCGACGAGGACAAGCGTTAAACCAGGCACAACGCCTTGCCCGCGCAAGCGCTGTACGCGTTCTCCCACATCTCGCTTCACTTCAGCTGCGACCTGTTTACCATCGATGATTTGCGTCACATGTCACACCTCCATCCGACACCTAACATGTACAAATTCGGAAACGAGCAGGGGCCGTCTCACCCGATCACGCATCCGAGCAAGACAGCCCACTCTCGTTTTAGCGACTCATACTTGTGCTGTGACCCGGGAACAACTTGGCCTGCGGGTCGATAAACGTCTTGGCATTGTTGACTGCCGTCGGTGCTTCTCCAAAGCCAGTCGCGATGAGCTTCAGTTTACCAGGATAGGTGACCACATCGCCGGCCGCGTATACACCCGGAATGTTGGTCTCCATTTTCGAATTGACGACGATGTCATTCTTCTCGATTTCAAGCCCCCACTCTTTAATCGGTCCGAGCGAAGCGGTAAATCCGAGGCCGCTGACAATCGCATCAACTTCGATGGTCTCTGTCTGCTTCGTCTGGTTATTCACGATTACCGCGCGCTCTACCCAGTTGCCGCCTTGCACGTCGGACAGTTCGTAGAACGTCTTAATCTGGATGCGCGACTCGTAAAGCTGCCGCACACTTTCTTCGTGTGCGCGAAACTGATCCCGGCGGTGAATCAACGTGACAGAGGCGGCTACTTCTTCGAGCATTAGTGCGTAATCCACCGCAGAGTCGCCGCCACCAATGACCAGAACATTTTTGCCGCGGTAGTTTTCGACTTTATCAATATAATAGGCAACGCCACGCCCCTCAAAATCCTTAGCCGTCGGAGCCGGCAGAGGCCTTGGTGAAAAAGCACCAATACCTGCGCAAATGATGACTGCACGACCGATATGCACAGATTTGTCCGTATGCAGTTCGAACAAACCATCTTCACGACGAACGAGGGTTTGAACCGACTCGTTTAGGTGGATGCCCGGATTGCGCTCCATCGCTTGTTCAATCAATTGATCGACAAGTTGACGAGCGCGAATTTTCGGAAATCCGGCGACATCGTAAATAAATTTTTCAGGATACAACGTAGCCAACTGCCCACCCAATTCCGGCAGGCTATCGATAATTTTGCATGTACAATTGCGCATACCGCAATAAAATGCCGCAAACAGTCCGGTTGGACCGCCGCCGATGATCAGCATGTCTGTGACGTTTTCTTGGACAAAAGCCTGATTTGACAACGTGAAACCTCCTTAGTCAACGTAAAAACACACTTGCGCTCATTATACAAGAGACAGAAAAAAAAGACTACGAAAACCTATGTGTTTTGTCGACAATTCGGTCTTTGCCAACTTGTTTACCCGGTTTTTTATGCATGAATTCGCCAATATCCGATTTGCGCTACCCCAAGCGCATTGTCGCGCGCAAATAGAGACGGTGCAAACGCGATATGCACGTTCCGCAAACGCCTGCCCAGTCGGGCGACGACTTCTCGTTGAATCTCTCGGTTCGCGGCGACTCCTCCAGCGATGAGTACATGAGCGAGTGGATCGCGATGTGTCCGTATCACATACTCGACAGATTTGGTAAGTGCACGAGCAATACACGACTGCACAGCGCGAGCTACGACTGGACCGGGTACTCCCTGCTCTATGGCCGTGAGCGCCTTCGTCAACGGCCCGGAAAAGCTCATTCTGGCACCGCGCACAGGTGCAGGCAACTCGAATTGATCGGTGAGATGAAGATCAACTCGACTCAACGCTTCAAGATGTGGACCGGCTGGGAAAGGCAACCCGAGAGCCACACCGACGCGATCGACAAACTGTCCCACATGCAGGTCCGCCCCTTCGCCGACTCGGACAATTTGATAGCCAAAGGGGGTACGCTTGGCAACCATGACATCACACGTTCCACCAGAAATATGGATAGCTACGAATGGAGTTGGTGGCATCGGCTCAAAATATTCTGCCGCCGCCAGGTGACCTTCCTGATGGGATGTACGTGTCATGGGAATGGAAAGCATCTGGGCAATGGCAAGCCCAAACGAAGCACCCGCGTGAAAGGCTGGCATGTAGGAAGTCGCCCACGGTCGCGGCCGCACACTGGCCGCGACATGCACAAAGCGCGGCTCTATCCCATCACGTGTGAGTTGATCCTGCAAGGCCGCCATCATTTTGGGCAGATTTTGTACGTGTTGAAATACGACTTCGGACTGGCGCAGACCCTTCGCGCCATTCGCGACACGTAAAAGCGTTCTGGATTCGGCGAGCATTTTTCCATCCTGAGCATCGATAGCACACAAAGACGTCGTATAGTTGCTCGTATCGATGCCAAGCACACACGCTACTTTACGACGGCTCGCCATCTACCGGTTCGACCTCCACATCAGAAACCTCTTCCGTAGGCACATCACGTTCACGCGCAATGGTCGGCAACACTTTCGCAAGAACGCCATTAACAAACTTCCCTGACTGCTCTGTCGCGTACCTTTTCGCTAAGCGAACCGCCTCATTAATAGCACTTGCCATCGGAATCTCTGGCTCATACAGCAACTCAAAGACAGCGAGCCGCAACACGTTTCGCTCCACGCGACCAATCCGCTCCGGCGACCAACGGTCCATACTTCCGGCAAGAACGCCATCGATCTCATCCAAGTGCTCCATGACGCCTCGTACAAGCCTCGTCATATAGTCCACATCGGCGTCTGTATAGGACTTGTCCTCCAAAACAAACGAAACGGCGTCGATCACGCCGCTATCGCTCAGGTCAATTTGATACAAAGCCTGCAACGCACACTCTCTAGCTTCATGTCGAGTCAAGCAAGTCACTCCGTATATCGATCTGAAAGTAGTTTATCCAAAATCTCGCGCCATGATTGATTCTCTTCGAGCACGCGACCAACCATGTAACCCATTGCAGCGAGTACCGCCAGCAACAGTGTGCGCCAGAAACCGAACAGAAGCCACAAAATCCAAAGCACAACCCCTACGAGCAGGCCGTGATAGCGCCGGGGCCAAGCCCGAAATGCCGCAATCGCGCGACGCAACGCGTTCATACGCCGCTCCACGCCTTACCTGAACGCGCACCGCCAGCCAACTCCGTCACATGCACGAGTACGCGCTCCACCACGACGCCCGTCGCCCGCTCGACATATTCTTTCACGGCTGTCTGCGCATCCCGGCTCAACTGCGCAATATCGACGTCAGGCAACACCTGCATCCGCACCAGAATCAGGATTCCCTCCTGCCCCTGGCGAATTCGCGAGTCAAACGACTCCGCACCTTTGAGTTGCGACCCCCGACGATTGGCGAGTTGGCGCAAGGTATCATAAGAAATCCGAATTTGGCCATGATCCCCCGTCAGCGCAACGTACTCCGCCGTCTGCATACGCGATAGTCGATAAAACAAAAAACGGAGCGACAAAAGGGCTGCCACGACTCCGACGACAATTGCCACCATGTTATAGGGCACGGTCAATAACTCCGTACTCAACCACGTGACGGAGATCACGTTGGCGCCGACCAAAGCCAGCACCACGCCAACAACCAAACCGATTACGGAGAACAAAAACAACAACAAACGATCCAACAGGCTCATGCTATCCCCCCAACGGGTCAGAGGCCCGGACTTCGCTCAGTACTAAGAATTTGATCCGCATCGGCCGTTTTTGCGTCTCCGTCCGATTGAAACGCGACCCCTACGACGTGAACGTGAACCGCGACGACCTTTAGACCAGTCATCCCTTCTACCGCCGCTTTGACCCGCTCTTGAATTTGATATCCTGTATCAGGAATGTTGACACCAAACCGGAGCGAAACCGAGACGTCAATCGTACATGCCCGTTCGTTTTCTACGAACTGAACTTTCACGCCCTTCGACAGGTTTTTACGACCTGTCAACGATTCCGTCAAGCCGCCCGCAAACGAACCGCTCATGCCCGCTACGCCCTCGACCTCGCTCGTCGCGACGCCAGCAATAATTTGCACCACTTCGTCTGCAATATGGACGGAACCTCGATCTGTCAGTTCGTACTCCATGTCAGCCACGCTTATCACACTCCTGATTATCGTTGTCCCTTCATCCTATGACAAGCTTCGCCTAAAGTATGTGATTCTCCTCCAAGAAGCGAGTCGTCACATCCGCACTGCGAAACTTCTCGTTCTGCATCAGGGCGATGTGAAACGGAATGGTTGTCCGAACGCCATCGATTTCATACTCGTCCAAAGCGGCGAGCATCCGAGCAATCGCTTGTTCGCGCGTGGGCGCCCAAACGATGAGCTTTGCCACCATTGAATCGTAAAACGGCGGGATTGTATAGCCTTGATAGCATGCTGAATCGACACGAACACCCGGTCCCGACGGCGGTAGATACGTTGTGATGGTTCCGGGAGACGGTGCGAACTGCCGCAATGGATCTTCAGCGTTGATTCGACACTCAATTGCATGTCCACGAAGTCGGATGTCCTCCTGGCGCACCGACAACGGCTCGCCGGAAGCCGCGAGAATCATTTCGCGAACGAGATCGACACCGGTAACCCATTCGGTGACCGGATGCTCAACCTGAATACGCGTGTTCATTTCCATGAAATAAAAATCGCCATCGTCTGTATAAATAAATTCAATGGTGCCCGCGCCTACATAGTCGACTGCACGCGCAGCCGCAACCGCAGCCCGCCCCATTCGTTCGCGCACTTCATCGCTCAACACAGGACAAGGAGACTCCTCAACCAATTTCTGCAGACGACGTTGCACCGAGCAATCTCGCTCTCCAAGATGGATTACATTCCCGTGACGATCCGCCAAGATTTGAATCTCAACATGCCGCATGCGCTCAATGTACTTCTCAATGTAGATGCCACCGTTGCCAAACGACGCCTCCGCCTCGCGACGAGCCGCGTCGACCGCCTGCCGCAAGGCTTGTTCATCGCGCACCACGCGGATGCCGCGACCACCGCCGCCAGCCGTCGCCTTGATAATCAGCGGATAGCCTATTGCATTTGCGATATCCAACGCTTCCTGTAGGCTTTCCACAAGCCCATCACTGCCAGGAACCGTTGGCACCCCAGCCTTGCGCATGGTTTCTTTCGCTGCCGATTTGTCGCCCATCTGTTCGATGGCCTTCGGACTTGGCCCGATAAACGTGATGCCGCACGCTTCGCATGCCTCAGCAAAATCGCTGTTTTCCGACAAAAAGCCATATCCCGGGTGTACAGCGTCCACTCCGCGCAACGTCGCCACAGAAATTAAACTTGGAATATGTAGATAGCTAAGTTTTGGCGCCGCAGGCCCAATGCAATACGCCTCGTCGGCGAGACGAACGTGTAAAGCGTCCTGATCTGCCGTCGAATAGACAGCGACCGTCTCGATCCCCAACTCGCGGCAAGCGCGAATGACGCGGACAGCGATCTCGCCGCGATTAGCCACAAGTACACGTTTAAACATACCGCGTTGCCCCTTGTCGAAAATTCAAAATGATGTAGAACAGGCCACGCCTCCTGTGGTAACTCCTCAGGCACGGCGAACTTTGAACAGCGGTTGCCCATACTCAACCAGTTGGCCGTTCTCGGCCAAGACCTCTATGACTTCTCCAGACACTTCTGCCTCGATCTCATTCATCAGTTTCATCGCCTCGATAATGCAGACGACGGTCTTGCTGGTCACTTGTGAGCCCACTTCGACGAAAGGCGCCGACTCAGGCGACGGAGCACGATAAAATGTGCCGACCATCGGCGACGCAATCACATGAACATCTGCACTTTGCAGTTCCTGTGCTTGCGAGTGAGTCGCCTGCGTAGCGGCAGGGGTCGGCGCCGGCGCAACCGGAGCAGCAAGGTTCGGCGCGGACTGTACTGGCATGTACGCAACCGCCTCCGGTGCCGCCTTTTTTAGTTGCAGCTTTCCATCTTCAAATTCAATATTGATTTCACTTAAACTACTTTCATCCAAAAGACGAATCAGCTCGTGGATGTCTTCCAATTTCAGCAATTTGTTCTCTCCCCGATCCATATCTCGTAAATGCTCGTCCAAGTATACCATAGCTTTGACCGTACCTCTAGGTTCCTTGAACATGAAAACAGCCGCCGCATCGGCTGTCGATGCTGGCGGCGCACAAGCACGCTTTACGCATGGGGCTTAACAGAGATGTTCAGAATGGATACGTCGAGTTGCTGACTGACGACATTCATGATTTTCACTGCATCTGCCCGCGAGATGTCTTTAGCCTGAACATAGACTGTAAAGGTCTTCTGATCCTTGTCCGGCTCAATTACTGCGTTTGCGTAGCCTTCTGCCAGAACCGCCTGTGTCGCCTGTTGGAGGCTGTTATACAGAGATTCTTCATTGCCGAGGGCCTTTTGTGCCTCTGCAATTTGGGATTGTGACGCATTGTTATTGGCAATCACCGACTGATAATTGCTGATGCGCTGACTGATTTGGTTATTGACCAATGTCTGCAAAGAGTTATACCAGTTGCCCGTTGAAGTCATACCCGTCTCACTAGAACTGTTGCTTGGTTGGTTGTCCCCCGACTGAGTCTGGGCGCTATTGCCCGTATCTGGAGTCGTTACGACCGTGGTCGTGTTCGAAGTTGTCGGGGTTGTCGTCGTCGGACTTGCTTGATTATTCATGGTGTAGTACCCGATGAGCATCAGCGATAGTACCATCATCGTAGACAACCACACTGTTTGCCGCTTTACCATGCTATACATCCTCCTAATCTAGCGTCTAGTCTCCCTTTTGAGGTTCCACACTAATCTTATATGCAGGCACGTCCAACACATTCGTAATTGCGTCCACGATTTCGGTTTTGGCGGTAAAAAAATTATCCGCAGCGACCGTGACCAGCACTCCAGCGACACCAACCCCGGTGCTGCCGCTGCCGGCGAGGTTGCCTTGGTTAGTCAGTACGACCATCACATTGACCGCGCGCACTCCTTGTATCTTGGCGAGTATCGCATCGAGTTCGTCGTCGTAATGCCGCTCGATCGGTGCTGCTGGCAAGGGATCGGACGAATTTGCAGGACTCAATGCATTGGTGAACGACGTAGACGTTGAAACCGGCAGAGCGCTTGAAGTGTTCGCTGGATGCGCTTGCACCATCGATCCGACAACCAGCATGAGCACACCGACGGCAGCTACGAAAAGCAGCCATTTTTGTTTCCAAAGCTGTTGCCAATCCAACCTCATCGCCCTCCATCGTCGACGACAAGCACCTGATCCGATTCAACGCCAAGTGCTTCAGCGATTGTCTGCCCGATCTCGCCGCTCCAAGGTGTCCCGTTTGCTTGGATTGCCACGGTAACGCTGAGCTTCGCGGGATTCATCGCGTTTTCTACTTGCACATTTGTCACATACTTCGCCAAATTCTCCGGTAAAGCTGCCTTCGCTTCCTGTGCCAGATACTTGTCCGCATCCAGGCTCTCCTCCTGATTGAGTGCGGCGGCATACCCACGAGCCGTAGCGGATCCATCGTCCACATTCGTGGCTTGCGTCGCCGACGTGTTACCAAACAAGGCTGCAGAAGCCTGGGTAGCCAACTGTGATGGCCAATTGGATCGCAGCATCGGCACCAACGGGCTCAGCATGGCGGCGATCATCGCAACGCCCAGTACGCTTCGAACGTATCTCACAAGCACCCTTGTCGGAAGTAACATTTCGGCAATCCCAGCCAACATGGCAATTGCCACGATTTGTTTCAGCCATTCCCCTAGCGCGGTCACGCGGTCATCACCGCCAGATTCGCCGATGCGAGGAGAATGCAAATAGCGAAGAAAAACATCAGGGCGACACCCGCGACACAGGCAAAGACAAGCACCATGGTCTTGCCTAAGGCCCCCAGACAGGTGACGATGGGTGTCTCGCCAAGGGGTTGCATTAAGGCAGCGCTACCGCCGTACATCGTCGCCACTGCGAGGATCTTTAACGCCGGGAAGACGGCGATGAGCGTGATGATCACTAACCCTGCGACGCCAACCGCGTTCTTCACCAACAGCGAGGCACTCAATACCGTCTCGGCCGCGTCCGAAATTGCTTTGCCCACCACTGGTACGAATGTACTGACCCCAAGTTTCATCGTCCTAAGCACAACACCGTCAACGATGCCTTTACCAGCACCTTGTACGGTTGATATGCCAATGAACACAGCCAATCCAAAGCTGAGGACAGCGACACTGACGGTTCGGATCAATCCCGCTAAGCGAGATAATGTGTAGCGAACCGATAGGGCACTCGTGAGATCGAGAACAGCAGCAAAAAAGATCAACGGGAAGACCACGTAAAACACCAAGTTGCTGACGAAGTGAACGGTAAATAACAGCATCGGTTGGAAGAAAGCGGCGGACGCAAGCGAGCCAGACGCAGCCAGTAGTGTCACGGTGAGCGGCACGGTTGCAAGCATGAAATGATTCATGGTTTCAATCGCATGGCGAGCTGCACCAATGGTCTCGATGAGCGAGTGGGCGACCAGTGCGATGAGCACAAAACACACGACCATATCGGCCAATTCGCTGATGGACTCCTGCTCGAACGACGTTTGCAAGGTCTTTAGCACGGCGCCTGCAACACACAGGATGAGAATGCTACCCAAGAGCCCTGCGTCATCGACTAGTTCCTGAAAAAAATAGCGTAAGAGACCGTGTGTCACAGAGACGAAATTAGGGGGGCCATTGTGCAGGATCGATTTCACCAGACCTGGCCCAGACAGATTCGGCAAGTAACCACCGTACTCATTTAACAGATCTTGCCAGTATTCATCGATCGTCCGGGTCGGCAGGTGATCCAGTTGCGTCTGCGCCGCCTGTTGTATGGCGCTTTGTGCCTGAGCTTCCGCCTGGGTCAAGGAGGGGGCTGTCGTATCCGCAGAGACAATCGTCACTGGAACGATCAGCACCAGAAAACAGCACACGACGCACGCACACATCATGATGATCCGCCGCACCCCCGCTCCCTCCTTCTCACGGCAACAAGTGTACGATGGTCTGCACGACATCCGTGAAAATCGGAAGCGCAAGTACCACAATCCCCACTTTGCCCGCCAGTTCAATCCGCCCGCCAAGCGCTGACTCCCCCGCATCCCTGGCCACCTGTGCTGCAAATTCAACGATATAGGCGATGCCAATAATTTTGAGAACAGTAGTCAAAAACGTCTGGCTTATCTTGGCATCCGTCGCCATACCGCGTAACTCCTGCACCACACCAGTCAACGAGTGCACGACCATCCACAGCAAGACAGCACCAGCAAAGATGCTGATAAGTGTCGCAAACTGCGGCGAGTGTTGCCGCAAAATGGTCGCTAGAACCGTGGCGGTTAAGCCAATGCCAACCAATTGGAAGATGTGCATTGGCCTCACCTACTGCAGCAAAAATACACTGGTAATTTCATGATACAAGTGATCGACGTAGCCAATGACGATGGCAAATACAGCAACAAGGCCAGCCAACGTCGCCCAGTGCGCAAAATCCTCTTTGCCGCTTTGCTTAAGCACGGTGTGAAAAATGGCTGCGATAAAGCCTACTGCAAAAATTCGAAAGATGTCCCGAATCTCCGGTGACACCGCGTCGCCCCCCCATCTCCCCATCCACAGGCCAAATTCCTCGAAACAATCTCAATAGAGTAGAATGACAAGCAGAACGCCGGCGAGGACACCAAGATATTGCCAAAGGCGAGCACTTCGCTCAGCCTCTTCCCGAGCCTGTACCTCGGCCTGTTCAAGCGCCTGTGCCGCAAGCTGAAACTGTCCATGTAAATGCACCGCATCCATCGTGGCCAAGGATGCTGCCACGCCATCCAACGGATCGAAATCGGACGATCGATACGCACTTTCCGACGCGACGCTCTGTGCTGCGGCAGCAAACGATTCGGCGACACTACGTCCGTCTTCCTGCAGGTGTTTCGCAGCCGTAACAAACCACTTGCCACATGCGCCTCCACTATTCTGACCGACATCGATAAGGGCTCGTGGTAAGGGTTTGGCATGATACTCCACTTCCGCTTGCAGTTGTTGCACCGCTTGTAAAAGACGGCGCAGTTCGCGTGGGCGCTCCCGATACGCATGTGCCATGCGAAACCCAATGAGCGTGGTCGCGAAGACGATGATCACGGACCCAACTAGTTTCAACACGCGATGCGCCCCCTCAAGTCAACGAACGGCCGTCTCCGTCCAGCACGCACTCGATTGTGCCGGGGCCGCGCCGCCGGCTGAGTATGATGTAGCGTGCAAACGCGTGCGCCTGAAACAGTTCTTCCATGTGTGGTCGTCTGCGCCAGCTTGCCAGCGACGAGGCGTGAGCGGTAGTGATGACCGCAACCCCCGCATTGGCCGCCTCGAGTATGGCCTCGACGTCTCCGTGCTTGCCAATTTCGTCGGTGACGACAATATCGGGCGAGAGGCTGCGAATCGCCATGAGTAGGCCTTCTGCTTTCGGGCACCCGTCCAAGACGTCGGTCCGCGGACCGAGGGCAAACTGTGGACGCCCTTCGAACATGCCTGCAATTTCTGAACGTTCGTCGATGATGACGACTTTGCTGGGAGACCTGCGCCGTGTGACAAGATTTTCGCTCCACTGGCGAGCTATGTCGCGAACCAACGTCGTTTTTCCACACTGCGGTGGTGAAATCACCAGGGTCGACAACGGGTGCCCATCTCCGCGATCCGCCAACCACGGCCGCAGGGGTGTCGCCATCCCTGGATGGGCGCGGGCGATGCGAATATTGAGCGATGAGATGCTGCGAATGGAGCGAATGTGTCCGCCATCCGTGACGATACGACCGGCAACGCCGATGCGATGGCCTCCAGGCAACGTAATGAACCCCTTGCGCAACTCCTCTTCGACCGCGTACAGAGAAAACTGTGTAACTTGCTGCATGACGTGCTCGAGAGCGGCTTGCGACAGCACGGCAGCGGCTGGCGGCATCAGCGTGAGTCCACCGCCTTGTTTCAGGTATTGACTATTTACTCCAAACCGTAATTCGATTGGCTGGCCAATCCGCAGGCGAACTTCCTCAAGCTCAGCCAAAATGGTGTCGTCGAGGGCAAGGAGTAAGCGCTGAAGATCGACCGGAAGCACAGCAAGGGCCTGATTCCAGCCATCCGTTTCCTGAGGTCGGAATGGCGGCGGGATCGACATCGTTGTCCACCTCCCATCTACTGCAATATATATGGACAGGGGTACAAGCATATGCGAACAATCGCCGGAAACACGAACGGTTTACCGCTCACTTGCATTGACTGAAGGGAGAAGGTTGGGGAGGTAGCGCCGTGGATGTCTCAATCATGATCCGATGGATTGTCGTGTTTCTGATTATTTTCGTCTTGTTGATGGCGCTCGTTTTCAGCTTGCTCAAAAAGAAAGCATGACCGTCAGACCTGCTTGCCGCGAGGTGATTCAAGGACGCGAGCCATATAAAACCAAACCCACTCCAATCACGACGAGGGCCATGCGCCACAGTCTCACCTCGCCCGCAAGCCCGGTCAGCCCGAGCGCAGTCACGGAAACGAGAATGACAGGCCCCACCAAGGCCAGCAGCCCATTCACTTGCAGAGCACGTCCGACCGTGCCATACCAGAGCATGGCGAAACAACCGGTCAACTCGCAAAGACCGGACAAGAAACGCAGAGCGGCCATCGGATAGACCCATTTTTCGATATCACCCAAGTTGCCAAACATGTAAACATGCCTCCTTTGCCTGTACATATGCGCGGGATCCTGTAAGCATGTCTGTGCTGGGCAACAATATAAAGACAAACAAAAGAGCCGCATGAGGAGACCCGTGCCTCCTGCATGCGGCTTATCACCTTTCGATTACGCACGTGATACATATTCGCCTGAACGCGTGTCGATGATCAACCTATCGCCAACGTTCACAAAGAACGGAACTTGTAGTGTATATCCCGTTTCGACGGTTGCCGGTTTACTTCCCCCCGTCGCCGTATCACCGCGAATACCAGGCTCCGTCTCGACGACTTCCAGCTCAACGGTGTTCGGCAAGTCAATGCCGATGGTCTCTCCTTGATACAGGACAATGTAGCAATTCATGTTCTCTTTCAAAAAGTTGAGTTCATACTCGAGCTGCGCCCGGCTGATGTTGATTTGCTCATACGTCTCCGTATCCATGAAGGTGTAATTCTCACCATCGTTGTAGAGATACTGCATCTCACGCGTCTCGATGTGAGCACGCGGCACCTTTTCACCAGCCCGGAACGTCTGTTCCTTGACGGCACCCGTTTTGACGTTTTTCAACTTGGTGCGTACAAAAGCCGCGCCCTTACCGGGTTTCACGTGCATAAATTCGATCACGCGCCAAATGGCTCCGTCGTATTCAATTGTGGTACCCGTCCGAAAATCATTACTTGAGATCATATGTTGGTAACCTCCACATCAATAGGCAAAATCACGGCCTCGGCTGACAAAGAGCGAGCGTCGCGTAGCGATACCCTTCTGTCCCCAGGCCAACAACCTGGCCGCGGACCACATCGCTCAACACGAGATGGTGTCGAAACGCCTCCCGTCGATGCACGTTCGAGATATGCACTTCGATGGTTGGGCGATCGATATCCTCCAAGCAGTCCCGCAAGGCGTAGCTATAGTGCCCAAACGCTCCTGGATTGATGATAATTCCGTGGGCGTTTGGGCCATAGGACTGCAGAAAATCGATCAGTTCACCCTCGTGGTTCGACTGTTTATCGACAACGCCATAGCCGTATGATGCCGCCGTATCGCGAACCATTTGCACGACATCCGCCAAGGTCCGGCTGCCGTAGGTTTCCGGTTTGCGGACCCCAAGACGATTTAGGTTTGGTCCGTTCACCAGCAGCAGATATGGCTCCGTCATTGGCGTATCCTCCCTTGTGTCCCAACCCTTCCAGCGCGAAAACCGCCATCATTGTATCACAGGCCTACAAAACCTTGCTATACTGGTCTCGCGAAGGAGGAAAGCTCATGGAAATCTGGCTCGTTCGCCACGGCGAGACCGATTGGAATGCCGAGGGCCGCGTTCAAGGATGGACCGACGTTCCGCTCAATGCTAGAGGGCGGCAACAGGCATCCCAACTGGCGCAATGCCTTAGGTCTATCTCATTTGCACATATTTACGCAAGCGATTTAACGAGGGCGCTGGATACCGCGCGCATTGTCGCCGATGCGGTGGGCGCTCCGATTACCCCGCTCGCTTGCTTGCGCGAACATCGATTTGGCCAAGCCGAAGGCTTGCTGCGACAAGAAAGCGACCGCAGGTTTCCCAATGGTGCGCCGGATCGCGAACCACCAGAAGCGTTGCAGGCTCGCGTTACACAGTGCCTACAAGACATTGCGAAGCGACACGCCGAAGGTCGCGTTCTCATCGCAACCCACGGCGGTGTCATTCGATCCATTCTCAATTGGTTAGGACATAGCCATCCGCCCATCGCGAACACGAGCATCACTCGGCTGCGAGCGCGCGCGAATGGCTTTGACATCCTAGGCGTCAACGAAACACCTCACTTAGACGGCGGATCCGCGATGGAACTGATATCGCAACACCGGTGAGCGCGCTGCCGTCACCTCGTCGAGGCGGCCGACAATCGTTCGGTGAGGCGCGGACTTCACCAACTCCGGATCGGTCGCCGCCTCCTCTGCGACCTGGCGCATGGCCGCAATAAATTGGTCGAGCGTCTCTTTGCTTTCACACTCTGTCGGCTCGATCATCAAACACTCGTCGACAATAAGAGGGAAGTAAATGGTCGGCGGATGAATGCCGAAATCAATAAGCCGCTTGGCGAGATCTAAGGTGCGCACGCCTTGCTGCTTTTGACGCGCACCTGATAACACAAATTCATGCTTACACGGACCAGCAAAAGGCGCTTCATAGACGTCGGACAATTGGCTGAGCAAATAATTTGCCGCGAGCACCGCCGACTCGGAAACCATCTTGAGCCCGTCCGGTCCAAGCGTTCGTATATACGCGTACGCGCGCACCAAGATCCCAAAGTTGCCGAAAAAGCCTTTGACCTTACCGATGGACAAAGGACGATCCCAGTTCCAATCGTAACGGTTGTTGTATCGAACAATCACGGGTTTTGGCAAGTAGGGTTCCAAGAACTGCTTCACACCAACAGGCCCTGCTCCCGGGCCCCCACCCCCATGCGGTGTCGAGAAGGTTTTATGCAGATTCAGGTGAACCACATCAAACCCCATGTCCCCCGGCCGAGCATATCCCAAAATGGCGTTCATATTGGCACCGTCGTAGTACAACAAACCGCCAGCCTCGTGAACGATGTTCGCAATTTCCAAGATATCCGACTCAAACAGGCCCAAAGTGCTCGGATTGGTGAGCATCAAGGCGGCGGTATCAGGGCCAACCGTCCTGCGCAAAACGTCGAGATCGACACGTCCATCCGCCCGCGAGGGAACCGTGATCACGCGCAAACCTGCCATACTGACGCTCGCCGGGTTGGTACCATGCGCAGAGTCCGGCACGATGACCTTATCGCGACCCACGTCACCACGGCGACGATGATACTCGCGAATCATCATCAGGCCGGTCCACTCGCCGTGTGCCCCTGCTGCAGGCTGTAAACTCACAGCATCCATACCTGTGATAGCCGCAAGGTCGTTCTGCAACTCGTACATCAACTGAAGCGCCCCTTGCACCGTTTGAGTTGGCGCAAGCGGATGGATGCGAGCGAAGCCATCCAGGCGTGCCGCTCGCTCATTGCGCTTTGGATTATATTTCATCGTACAGGAGCCAAGCGGATAAAAGCCGCTGTCCACGCCATGATTTTTTTGCGACAAGGCCGTGTAGTGGCGCACGACATCCAACTCGCTGACTTCGGGCAAGTTGGCTGGCTCACTACGCAAAAACGGGGCAAGCTCTTCTGCTCCACTTTCTGGTACATCAAGATCAGGGAGTGTGTAAGCACGCCGACCCGGACGGCTCCATTCAAAAATTAACGGCTCCTGCCCATCGCGCTGAATGGTCACGACGCGAGCACCTCCTTTAATCTTTGCACCATTTCGTCCATTTCTTCGCGAGTACGCATCTCTGTCACTGTAAGCAACACGCTATTCCCATATTGCGGATAATCCTGCGACAAATCGTAACCAAACAGATATCCAGCCTCCAGCATCGCAACCTGTACGTCCGCGACAGACTTTGGCAACTGTAGAGCAAACTCGTTGAAGAACGGCGTCGAAAACACGGGTTTTACACCATCGATCGCAAGCAGGCGATCTCGCAAGTAATGGGCCTTATGAAAATTTTGTTGTGCAAGTTCCTGCATGCCCGCCTTGCCCATGTACGACATAAACACGGTGGCCGCAAGTGCGCACAGCGATTGATTGGAGCAAATATTGGACGTCGCCTTTTCTCTGCGAATATGCTGTTCGCGCGCCTGCAACGTCAAGACAAAGCCGCGTCGCCCGTCAGCGTCTGTCGTTTGCCCAACGACGCGCCCTGGAATACGGCGCATCAAGGGTGCCTTCACAGCCATAATCCCGAGATACGGGCCGCCATAGGCCAAGCTGTTACCCAGGGACTGTCCTTCTGCGACGACAATGTCGGCTCCCAAGTTGCCTGGAGCCTCCAATAGTCCAAGGGCGATAGGGTACGTGTTGACGATTAGGAGTGCACCAGCACCGTGCGCCTTTTCGGCAATCGACCGCACGTCTTCGACGACGCCGAAGAAGTTTGGATATTGAATCATGACACCAGCCACAGTCTCGTCACAAAGGCCTTCATATGTCGCCATCTCGATTTGTCCACCATCAGCCGGCAAATAAAGAACTTCAACACCTTGTCCGGATGCGTATGTCTCCAGCACACGACGATATTCGGGATGGACGTTATCCGCAATCAACAGGCGATTGCGCCGCGTGTGAGCGCATGCCACCAAACCCGCTTCCGCAAACGCGGTTGGGCCATCGTACATGCTTGCATTCGCCAAATCCATGCCTGTCCATTCGGCGATCATCGTTTGATATTCAAAGATTGCCTGGAGCAATCCTTGACTCATCTCCGGTTGGTATGGTGTATACGAGGTGTAGAATTCAGATCGACTGACTATGGCGTCGACGACACTCGGCTGATAATGTTCGTACGCACCTGCCCCAAGGAAACTGACCAATTCACCCAAGTGCTGATTGCGCCCTGCCAAGCGCTCAAGATGCCGCGCCAGCGCCAGTTCTGACATCGCCGGCGGAATCGCAAGCGGCTGCTGCAAGCGAAGCGAATCTGGAATGTCGGCAAACAGCGCCTCCGTGCTGTCTAGGCCAAGTGCAGCAAGCATTTCCTCGCGATCCTCTCGCGTGTGAGGAATATACCCGAATCGATTCAAGACACAAACTCCTCTCTTCCCAGATGTACAACCAGGTGTTACGAGGGACGATTGCCTCGCAGCCGTTTGTAAAACGGTGTTTGCACTACATGTGCTCCATGGCGCCTGCTGCGAATCTCCACAGCGAGCTGTTGGCCGACTTCAGCATAGTTGGCATCGACAAGGGCAAGCGCGATGGGCACCCCTAATGTCGGCGAAAGCGTACCCGAAGTGACCTGTCCCACCATCTTCTCCCCATGCCACACGGGATAGCCGGCGCGGGCAATTGCACGGTCATCCATTTGGAGTCCGACCAATTTGCGTGAAACGCCAGCCTCACGTTGGCGTACGAGCGCATCGCGACCAATGAAGGGTCCTTTGTCGAGCTTTACAAACGCCTGCAACCCCACTTCCAGCGGTGTGACGTCGCGATTTAACTCATTGCCGTATAAGGGCAAACACGCTTCAAGCCGCAGTGTGTCACGGGCACCCAGTCCACACGGAAGTGCACCGTGATCGATCAAGCTGGCAAATAGGCGCTCTACCGCAGTTGGACTGGCATAGACTTCAAAACCATCTTCACCCGTGTACCCCGTGCGCGATATGATACTTGGATTGCCATATAGCTCTGTACGCACAAATGAAAACGGTCGCAATTCGGTCACGTCGACATCGGCGACGGATTGTAGCAGCGTTGCGGCCTCAGGCCCCTGAATGGCAACAAGCGCCACCTCGTCCGATCGATCCTTCACCGTCACTTCGTATCCATCTGCATGCGCGCGAATCCAGGCGTCATCCTCTGCGATACGACTAGCATTGACGACGAGCCAATAGCTATCCTCAGCCAGTTGATACACGAGTAAATCATCGATCACGCCGCCAGTTTCATCAACCATCAAAGTGTACATAGCACGCCCTACCCGCAGGCGTTCGACATCATTGGTCACGATGTACTGGAGAAAACGCCGAGCGTCCTCACCCTTCACTTCGATCTCGCCCATATGCGATACATCGAAGATGCCGACAGCCGAACGAACCGACGCATGCTCCTCGCGAATGCCGCGATACTGAACAGGCATCTCGAAGCCGTGAAAATCGATCACTTTTGCGCCCAACTGCAAATGGGCATCATATAGCGACGTTCGCTTTCCCATTGCTATCCCTACCTTTGCGAAGGTATCCGAAGCGATGATGGCCACACAGCCAGCCCGCGTGTTGACGCAAATATGTTTCGCATCAACTGTAGCGCATTTGTGAAAGAATACACACCACTTGTCACATACTACATGACGCAATAAGAGAGAAACAAGCAACCAGGAGGGGATCCCTGTGCCTACGATGTTGCAAGCAGATTGGCGCAACTCGTTCGCTCGGCCGAATTCGACCAGTGTGCCGATCCAGTGGACGGGCCTGTCGCTTGCACAGGAACTCAATGCAATGCTCCATCTTGGCCAAAGCTACGACCACCGACACTGGGAGTTGTTCCAACTGGCGGCCATTGCGACACAGGCGAATATGGCGCCAACTTTTGAAGACTTATTGGCACTGGAACACGTGCGTGGCTTTGCGCCCCTACCACACCAAATTGAAACCGCCAAACGGGTAGTTCGAGAGTTGCGTGGACGCGCCATCTTGGCCGACGAAGTGGGGCTTGGCAAGACGATTGAGGCTGGCCTTATCTTAAAGGAGTACTTATTGCGTGGCCTCGTCAAAAAAGCTTTAATCCTCGTACCAGCTTCGTTGGTTCTCCAGTGGACCAAAGAATTGAATGACAAGTTTCGGATCAACGCAATCCCGCAACGCAACGAGTGGACCTGGGAACAGGAAGACATCGTCGTCGGATCCTTGGACACTGCGAAACGCCCACCCCATCGAGACATTGTGTTGCGACAATCGTGGGACATCGTGATCATTGACGAGGCTCATAAGCTGAAGAATCAGAAGACGAAAAACTGGCAGATGGCAAACCAAATTCCGAATAAGTATTTGTTGTTGCTTACGGCGACACCGATGCAGAATCAACTTAAGGAACTTCATACGCTCGTTACACTTCTGAAACCTGGACATTTAGGTAGCGCCAATCAGTTCTCTGTACAATACGTCGCGGACAAGCGAACCGCCAAGGATCCTGACAAACTGCGCGAGACCATTGCCGATATCATGATTCGCAATCGCCGTCAGGACGGCGGAACGCGCCTACCGAAACGCCACGTGCAGGTTGTGGATCTCGATCTCTCGGCTGAGGAAAGGTCTTTCTACGAAGAAGTTCAGCAATTTTTAAGGGACGAATATCAAGCAAGGCTGTCGATGCATGCCTCGATGTTGCCACTGCTTACCTTGCAGCGTGAAATTTGCAGCTCGTCATATGCTGCACTGATCTCTCTGGAGAAGATGCTGAAAAAAACAAGCCACCCGATCCGTCAGGAGCGCCTGCAGAAACTGATTGAAATGGGTACCGCGATACCTGAATACACCAAGATTCGCAAAGTCCTAGAACTCGTCGATGAGTTTGACGACAAGTGCATTATTTTCACAGAGTACCGCGCAACCCAAGACTTCATCATGTACATGCTGAAGAAACGCGGTATTTCGGCGGTGCCTTTTCGCGGGGGTTTTAAACGCGGCAAAAAGGACTGGATGACCGAGCTATTTTCCCGCAAAGTCCGCGTTCTCGTCGCAACTGAGTCAGGAGGGGAGGGAATTAACCTTCAGTTTTGCCACTATATGATCAACTACGACTTGCCGTGGAATCCTATGCGCCTTGAGCAACGGATTGGCCGTATACATCGTCTTGGACAATCCGAAGAGTGCCATGTTTTCAATCTTGCGACACGCGACACGATTGAACAACATATCGTGCAAATTTTATATGAAAAGGTTCGCATGTTTGAAAGCGTGATTGGGACGCTAGACGATATTGTAAGTGATACTCGATTAGATGCATGGGAAAAACGGGTCTTTGAAGCAACCATGACAAGTTCGTCACACGAAGAACTCGCAACGAAACTGCGGGCGCTTGACCCAAGAGACATGTCAGTGCGAAAGGGACGGTGAACCCATTGACAAACGGCCACCCATTGCGGACAAGTGACGAGCGTCTGGCGTTTTGTGATCGATACTTTGCCGCGGTCGGGGCAGATGTCATTTGCAAACGGCCAATGTATCGCGAATTCGTGCTGCCGATCGATGTCGATAAAGAGTTGACAGATCGTCCTTTTTATTGGATGTGGGTGGAAAAGACAAATCAAACCGTTGAACCCACCACACTCCGGCTCGCCTTTGACCAAGAGGCAAAGTTGCGAGAAGATGAACACCTTGCCCAGTTACACCAGCAGTCCCTGGCCGAAGCGCAACCCCTAAGCGGATTGGATATCTTGTTTCGCAAGCCTAAGCAGACCGAACTCGTCGATCTCGGTAGCTTTCGTCTGGACAAAATACTGGAAAGTGCACGTCGGCGCGGACAAACGGTTTGTGTCACGCCATACAGCGAACACCCCCATACGCAACTCATCCCTTGGCTGATGACGAATGGCCTTACGCGATACGTGACCGACTCTGTAAGCGAAACCTGGTGGTCCATTGGTGTCTGCCTCTTGAACTTGCAAATCGTCGAATCGTTTTACAACAAAATTGCACATTTGGAGATGACGGGCACCTCTCCTCAAATCATCGTTGGCCAAGCCAAACACTCATTGCTGGAAGCAGCAGATGCTGTGACGACATATCTCTCGCGTCTTGTGGAGCAAGGTGACTTGGCCTGGGCAGAAGAAGCCCGCCTTCGTCTGGCGGACGATCTCGCCCAACTCGACGCCTATTATCGGAGCATCGAAGCGGATTACCCTCCCGAGGAGCGCGACCTGCTACAGCGAGAGCATGTCAAAAAACGGCAGGCCCTAATTGAGAAAAGCACGCCCCGAGTCGAAATGGAGGTTGCACAGATAGCTCTCATCGGACTCCCGCTGCGGACACATACATAAAGCGAGTCGGATGTATCATACCAGGGTTTTCAGATGGCGTTGACGGGCATCTGGCCCATCCATTTTCACAAGAATTGCCATATTCATCACGCGCGATCGCAAAGGAGCCACCGCATCATGGATGTCGTCTGCCCCTTTTCGGTATGCGTCAGGAGGACTATAGTTGCTCGTGAACCAAGTCGACAACTTTGCATGGAAGCGATGATTGATGACGCGGAATAGCTTCTCCATACTAAAATCGTTTGCTCGTTCCTGGGCGAATTCGTCAATTCCAAGCACCGGGACGGTCGACAGTGCCTCGAGAAAGGGCTCAAGATCTTGCCCATCTGCAATCAGGTGGCGCATGTGATCAAAAAGCGAGTCGGAGCGGACAATTAACGATGGTACACCCCGTTCACGCAACTGATGAAAGACAGCAAACATGAGATGGGTCTTACCGACGCCAGGTGGGCCAAAGATATACAACCCAGGCTTATCACCAGCAGCTGACGGCTGAAAGTCGCGCGCAAATTCCCGGGCATACTTGATTACGTTTGGATAACGCTTAGCTTGTTCCAATGGATAATTGGAAAATTGAAATGAGTCGTCCACTTCTGTCACGCCAGCCACGCGCGCGAACCGATCGACCTTGGCCTTCGCCATGAATTCATGAAATGGCTGGCAACGGCGAACGCCAAACGAAACCCCTGCAGTACTCGGTTCGAGAACTTGGACAAAACCCTTCATGTCCCCGTGCTTTGCACATGTGGCAAAACCTCGGCATGCCCGACATATGGATGACTGCCGCAGATACTCGAGCAGTGCAGCGCGATGGCGGTGAATGAATGCATCGGAAACGTTTAATTCATGGAGTTCGGGTATCTGCCTGCGGAAGTACGCGACGTCGTATCCTGTGTCATGTCCGGAAAACTGCTTGGGAAAGAGACTTTCAATGTGCCGCATGCAATTCGCCACCTACTCCCCTATAGCCGTTTCAATTACGGACTGCGCAATTTCCTCAACACTTCCATGGTCGACATCGACAATCCACGACGCTACATCCTCGTACCACGACTGACGTTGCATCAGCAAATCGCGCACGCGTTGAACTGGATCGCCACCCACTTGAAGCAACGGACGCTGTGTGGCGGCATTCTTTAGACGGTCGAGAATCGTTTCGGGCTTGGCGCGTAGATACACGGTCGTAAACGACGCCTTCAACAGTTCCCTGTTTGCCGGATGGACGATGGCGCCCCCCCCTGTTGCCAAAACGACACACTGCATGTCTCGTCCAATGGCACGAAGTGCTTCTGATTCTATAGCGCGAAATCGTTGTTCACCCAGTGTCACAAAAATGTCTGGGATTGTCATTCCCGTTTTGGTTTCGACATAGCGATCGAGATCGACAAACGGCACGTCCAATCGTGTCGCGACAACCTCACCAACCGTCGACTTACCACTAGCCATGAAGCCAATCAAGGCTAAACGCTGCATGATGATCACTCCGTCAGTTCAGGACCATTGTCCTGCCACGCTCGTGTTGTACGAGCGATTGTATCATAGACAAACGAAATTGTATCGGAAACAGCCCCGTTCACAATCTCAATTTGTGTAGATACGTTACGCCCATCGACCATACATTCCATGGTAACGTGGTCGCCCGCTATCGTCCAGGATTCAGCACTGGGAAGTTTTTGCCCCGCTTGGAGAGCCTGCAGTACGGTCAACGCAATACTTCGCCCAACCACATTGCACTGAACAAACTGGAGTTGCCTTGCCTGGCTCATCCATGCGATCCGCCCCGTATACACGAGGGCCGACAACAGAACACTTAGGGCTATTACAATGGTCAGCACGTAGACCAGAACCGCCCCCGACTCACAATTCATTTTTCCGCTTTGCATCATGTGCCACTCATTCGAGCCACAAACCAATCTCTTTCTCCTGACGTCAAAGTCAATTGGCACGCAAGGATCCCCCCTCCTTCCATTTTCATCTGAAGCGATTGCACATGAAGAGCAAGGACGGCAGTACCCCCGCCTGTCCGATAGCGAATCAATTCGTGTTCGCGATTTACGTAATACGTGTATTGCGTTCCATTGAGTTCGTCGAGCAACAAGTTTGATCCGAGCGTCGAACACGTAGTGGCAGCGTGAATATCCTGCGTGAGCACACGATGGATACCATCGACAGCTGCCATGTCTTCCACCAGTTCCTCCTGTTTATGAAGAAACATATGGACCTGAAAAAACAGCGCGCTTGCCAGAGTCACTGCTAGTGTTCCGATACTGAAGCCAATCATAGTTTCAATGAGAGAAAAGGCTAGTATCGCATCTGGGTATTTGGCTGGCAACAAGGGGACCATTTCCTGCGTCGATTTCAACTTGGTAACCAGTGCTACACCCCGCCTGACTCGGTGCCTCATAGGAAATCTGAACCACTTGATAGCGCATCCCTCCCTCCTCAACGCTTGTTGGCGCCGCTTGGCCGCTTAGCGTCAATTCCGCGATCGCGCTGTAGACCATTTCCGCTCCTTGCAGTTCGCGAGCCATCGCGTAAGCGTTTAAGATATTCTTCTCGGCCATTGCAGATAAAGGCAGCACACAAGCCAACACGAAGGTCGCGATAAGGCTCTCCCATACGTTCATGAATCGATCCACCCCGCTGCTTGTAACCCGGATCCCATATACAGATGGATATCTCGTTCATCCGGACCATCGGTCATGCGAATGACACCCGCCGCCTGGGCGTCACCAAGATTGTCGTAAGATATTTCGTGAACAGGAAACGCAAGGTAGCCGTCAACATAGTGGATACCAGGGGGAAATTCGTCCTGTTCGATCGTGACAACCCCGTGCGTAAGGTGGTACCGCGTGTCGTACGGATCGAGCCACACAGTTGCAAATGTCCCGCTCGTCGCGGCTAAGGTCTGTACCATTCTCATCTGTTCGAGTAGCTGATAGGCTCCCACATCCAGCTCGCTGCCACGAATCATGCCGATTCCTGCCCCAGCCGCAAACAAGATACCTACGCTCATGAGCGCAACGGCTACCATCATCTCAAACAGCGTAAAAGCAGCCGCGTCATGCCTGAAGGGCGAGTGCTGTTTGACTGGGACCATTACTCATTCTCCGCGCTGTTCCCATTTGCGGAACAGCTCACATTGATATTGTTGGTATCTGTATCCTGAATCACATAGTTACCCTGTAATGCGTCATTTGAAAGCAAACCATCTCCCACTAAAGCCTGAATTTGTTGTGCAGAATTTCCTGCCGGCAGGGACTGATGTAAAAGCTGATACTCGGCTAGTGCCGCAGAGATCGTCCGCACGTTCCCGGAACAGGCAGTGGCCTCTGCCCGCGCGGACGCATGCATCAACTGTGGAGTAATCATAGCGACCATGATGGCGACGATGACGACAGCAATCATCAATTCAATTAAGCTAAACCCTTCCTGTTTCGTTTTCAGATCTAGAATTCGTCTAATCGTGTGCGTCGGCACCGCAATCCCCCCACATTGTTCAATGGCTAGCTCAACTGCGCAATGGCCGTATACATTGGACCAAACACGCTGTACACAACGCTTCCGACGATGAGGCCCATGATGCAAGTCACCAACGGCTCAAGATAGCGCCGAGTGGTGTCCAGTTGATTGATGATCTGGCGACGTAACAGTTCACAAGCGCGTGCCATGCAACTCGCCATATCGCCCGTTTCCTCCGCGACGCGTACAAGTTCGAGTAAAAGCGGATCGTAAGCAGTGGGGCCGGAGGCATCTTGTAAAGCTACGGAAAGCGAACGCCCTTGAAGCAAGGCTTGGTGCAGCCGTGCAGCCTCATGGGCATAAAGCTTCGTCGTCTGCTCACTCTCCGCTTGTAGCACATCCAACAACGGGATTCCAGCGGCAAGTTGAATCGATAACTGGTAAGCCAATCGTTCACTTCGCTGGCGGACTATCCATAGGCGAAATGGTAGGCGTAGTTGATGTGCAAACGAAGTTCGTCGTTGTAATGCCCAGATAAGTAGCAAACCGACAGCGCTACACGTCAAAAGAACCATCAGCATGACTGGCAAATTAGCTGCCAGTGCCAGAATGGGGTTCATGCGGTCATGAGAAACCGCTAAAGACGCCACCAGTTGCCTGAGCATGGGGTCGACCTCAAATCGCACGAACAGCGCTAAAACGTAACAACTAATCAATAAGATGCTTGGATAAGCGAGCGACCGCGATATCGTTCGTTTCCACTCCAATTGTTCATCAATGCGCTTCGCCACAGAGAGTAAGCCATCTGCAAATGTTCCTGCCTGCTCCGATGCGCGCAAGATAAGCAAATGTTCCGGAGTCAAAAAGTCCTGAAAGGCGGGTGTCAGACTGGCCCCCGATTCCACGCGACCGAGTGTCCGTGCGGCAAGTTCCCTTCCGACCTTGCCCTCGCCCATCGCCGCTACGGCTGCTCGGCGAATGTCGAGGCCAGACCCTAGCATCTGGCCAACAGACTCCAGCCAAACATGCGTGGCGTGCAGGCGACGCATACTACGCCATCTTCGTTGGGCAAAATACGTGCGCCAAAATTGACTACATACTCGAAGCGAATGGCAGACACTCCACCCTCGCCAACGACTCGTCACATAGAATACCCAATCCGTTCCACTCACCTTGCTGTTGAGCACCTCCAACAACGGGAGACGGTAGTGTCTCCAAGGTGTACTGTTGTTGATCCTTCCCTTCATCTGAGAGAACTGCATGCTGCACGATCACGCCAGCCAGCACATCCCGAACCACAGCCTCCGGTACGCGAAAATCGATAAGGCGCATCATCGTTCCACGAAGGCTGTTTGCATGCGTCGTGGCAAACACCAAGCGACCGCTCAAAGCTGCTCGGCAGGCCGCGTGCGCGGTTTCTTCGTCTCGAATTTCACCAATCATCATCACGTCCGGGTCTTGCCGCAAAAGCGAACGTAATGCGGCATGAAAGGTCAAGCCCGAACGCTCGTGAATCTCAATCTGTCTGCAATTCGGCAGTGGCATTTCGACCGGATCCTCTAACGAAAACACCTGGTGGCCACGATTAGCCAATTCGTTCATCAAACTATACAACGTCGTGGTTTTCCCGACGCCTGTGCGACCAGAGACGACGATGAGACCACTTCTATGGCACAACCAACGTTCAATCTCGCGAAGCTGCGCGTCCGTAAATCCCAAACTCCTCATCGGTAAAGCAGCCCTTTGATCCATCAGGATCCGCATGACAACCGATTCTCCACGGTAAATGGGCAAGGCAGACAGGCGTATAAATACCTTGCCCTTCGCCCACTCCCAAACAAAACTACCCTCCTGCGGGGACTGCCGAACGGTCACATCCATGCGTGCCAAGGCTTTAAACCTCCGCAGCAACTCCTCACCTAAGTACGAGAACGACATAAGCGGACGCACAGTGCCATCAACTCTGCAGGAAACGGTGACCTGTCCTTCGTACATCTTCAGATGAACATCGCTGGCACCCAATGCAATGGCTGCATCCAGAACGTCTTGCACCATCCTGGCCGTCGTCAAAGCTTCCATGACTCGACTCCTCCTTTGGCACTAAGAATTCTAGGCAACACAAAAAACGCCTGTTTTCTATCCATACAGGCGCATATCATTATGTAAATTTTCACAGAGTTTGATCACGTTTTACGATGGGAAGATCACGAAGACCAAATGAAGGTGCGCGGAGTGAACGATTCGTGTTCACGTACGAGCAAAATATGCGATCCACCGTACAAGCGAAACCCGTCATCCAATTTGCTAGGACGTTCTAATCCATTCGGATGGCTATGGAAAGACGCAACGATGCACACACTATGGTGATCTAAAAGATAGAGCGTGGGAATGAGCACCGCCGGATCGACCAAGACGGATCGCGGCGATGCTATCGCAGGAAGAGGCACTGTCCAATACCGACGCCGCCAAACGACAAGACCCACGCATTCGTAGGGATGGCTTGCCACCGCGATCGACGTCAGTTCGCACAGGATTTCTTTAGGTAACGAGTGACTGGTTTCAGTCCACAAAGTCAAACACCATATCTCCAATGCGAATACTGTCGCCGTCCTTCGCACCGCGCTCACGCAACGCGTCGTCGACTCCGCGTTGCTTGAGAATTCTCTGAAATCGTTTCACCGCATCGAACTGCTGAAAATTTGTCATTTTAACAAGTTTCTCAAGCTCTTCACTTTCGACAATGAATGCACCGCCTTCACGGCGAATTGTGAATGGCTCCTTACGCACAAGCCGATAGACTTTATGCTCCTCTTCGTCCTCCGTGATGGTTTGCGGTTCTATCTCTTGTGGCAGGGCATCTAGCATGTCAGCCAGCTTGCGAATGAGAGGCTCAAGACCCTGATGTGTTGCGCCCGAGATGGGAAACACCTCAAGCTCCGGATACGCTTGCCTAAACCGCTCTAACCCGTCTGCGGCGCCTGGCAAATCCATCTTATTTGCCGCGACGATGCGTGGACGTTCAGCCAGCACCGGGTCGTACGCAGCTAATTCTCTTTCGATAATGCGGAAGTCCGCAACCGGATCGCGACCATCCACTGATGCGACATCAATTACGTGAACGATCACGCGCGTTCGTTGAATATGGCGGAGAAATTCGTGTCCCAGGCCATGCCCCGCGTGCGCGCCCTCGATAAGGCCCGGGAGGTCGGCGATGACGAATCCTCTGCCGTCCGATGTTTCGACGACACCAAGTTCGGGGTTAAGCGTCGTAAAGTGATACGCGCCAACCTTTGGTCTCGCGCGCGTCACTGCCGCAAGCAATGTGGACTTCCCGACAGATGGGAAACCGACAAGACCGACATCTGCCAAGACACGAAGCTCAAGTTCTAACCAGCGCTCTTCGCCTGGCTCACCCTTCTCGGCCATATCAGGAGCTTTATTGACAGCAGTGGCAAAGCGCGCATTTCCACGCCCCCCGCGGCCGCCCCGAGCAACCACAAGACGATCTCCGTGCTGCGTCAGGTCGCCGAGAAATTGTCCGGAATCTGCATCGCGTACGACCGTTCCGGGTGGAACTTTGATCACCATATCTGGGGCATCCGCACCGTGTTTATTTTTGGTGCCTCCCTGCTCGCCCGGTTTTGCCTTAAAATGGCGTTGATAGCGGAAATCGATGAGCGTCCGCAAACCTTCGTCGACAACGAATACGACATCGCCGCCCCGCCCCCCATCACCACCGGCTGGTCCACCGAGCGGCACATATTTCTCGCGTCGATATGAGACGATCCCGTTCCCGCCATCGCCGCCTTTTACATAAATTTTGGCATGATCAAAAAACACTCGTTATCACCACCTATTGACGACAAAGTTGAGGGCTGGGTAGATGCGCACCCATTCATCGAACCGTTCCCATCCCTCACCTGAACAAACGACTTGAAATCCATGCTCATCCACAGTAACCCGCATTCTACCTCGCTGTCCGTGTATCGAAAGTTCGTCATTCCACGTTTGTAACCACTTTCGAAATTGCTCCACTGCCTCATCGTCCGGCTCTTTGTGACACGCGAAAGACTCTAAAAGGACATGCGGGCAGACTGCTGCCGTCCACATCAATTGTTCACCGAAAGCACCTGCGTTAATCTGCCATGTGGTTAGGGACTGCAACCAGGTTGAAAGACGATCCACTACAGCGACAGCCTGCGCCGGGCGTTCCATCTGAAGATACGCCCGAATGAGTTGTAATTCATTTAATACGTCATGCCGATGCGCCCGAAATTGGACCGCCGGATTGGATTGTTGCATACCATTCGGCATTGATAGCCACCTTTTCAACACAAAAGGGACTGGCTCAGGCGCCGTAGCCATTGCGCCCATGAGACAGCCCCTTCTGCTCTCATCCAATTACTGAGCTGCAACTTCCGCAGCGACTGGATACACACTCACGCGCTTCTTGCCTTGTCCAAATCGCTCAAAGCGAACGCAACCTTCAACTTTTGCAAACAGCGTGTCGTCCTTACCGATGCCAACGTTATGACCAGGATGGATCTTCGTTCCCCGCTGGCGAACGAGAATGCTACCCGCTGTTACAACTTTTCCATCGGGCTCTTTAACACCAAGGCGCTTAGAAATGCTGTCGCGGCCGTTGCGGGTCGACGATACGCCCTTCTTATGAGCAAAACGTTGCAGATTCATCAACAACATGACATCCATTCCTTTCTTCATCGTTCTGCCTGAACTGCACGTAAACGCACGAATTCAGGATATTGCTCCGCAATCTGCTCGATCCCGTAAAACAAACTGTTCATCAGTAACCTGACTGCCTCGGAAGGCTGACTCGGAAGACGACATTCAAGAACGTCCCCAGCGTCAGAAACATCCAAGGTTGTGCCAGCAAATCGTTCACACGAATTGATGGCATTGTAAACCAAAACGCTCACAGCAGCACACACAATGTCGTTTCCAGATTCCGCATATCCGGCGTGCCCCTGAACACGAAAACCTGTAACCTGCTGCCCACGCTGTAGAATCTCAAATCGAATCATTACGCCTCAATCGATTCGATGGTCAATTTCGTATACGGTTGACGATGACCCTGCTTCTTGTGGTAGTTTTTCTTAGCCTTGTACTTGAAGACGATAATCTTCTTCCCGCGCCCATGCTCAACGACCTTGGCCACCACTTTTGCCCCAGCGACCAGCGGTGAACCCACTTTCACTTGCCCGTTGTCCTGCACGAGAAACACCTTGTCCAGCACGACTGTCGATCCGACTTCGCCTTCCAGCTTTTCGACGACAATCGTATCGCCCTGGCTAACCTTAAATTGCTTTCCACCCGTTTCAACAATTGCGTACATGATTAATCTCCTTCACTCAGACTCGCTGCTCCAGGTATGGGCTGCAACCCATTTAACAACCTGGAACCATGCGGTTGTAGCGCTATACCCGCAATATATTATCACAAGGAAAAGGTGTTTGCAATGCAAATTACAGCCGCAGGCTGGCTATCGGTTCCAACCACCTACCTTCAAAAACTGCATCGAGCAGCTCTGGCTCTTCTACAAGACTCGCAACGGTACCATCCTCGTGCAAAATATAGACGATATGATATCGATCCGGTGAAAATCGCACAACCACATCGCGAATGGGAATTGCCGCAGACACCGCCAGCGCACGAGTGCGAAGCATCGTTGACCCTACATCCCGCCGCTTCGCATCCAGAAAGCGCATCGTCTCGAGACGCAAATCGCGCCGACCGCGCCATGCTGTTACGAACAAGAATAAACCGAGAACGACCATTCCAATATGAGGCCTGCCGGCAAACAATGCGGCCACACCGGCGAACATAAGAACAGCAGAGAGCGCAATCGACATTCGGTATGCCTCCTCGGTCGCAGGTTCATACCCTTTCTCTCGAGATCGGACAGCTCGATAAATACGCCCACCGTCAAGCGGAAGACCAGGCAGTAAATTGAATACAGCAATCCAACCATTCAGTCCGATGATTTCGCCGTAAATCCGACCATCGATTACCCCTGCCGTGTATAGGACGAGTGCGAGTAGCGCGCAAAGCAAATTTACGGCTGGACCGGCAATGGCGACCATTGCTTCAGACTTTGGGGAAAACCCAAGTCTGACGTACGACAGCTGTGCGACACCGCCAAAGGGCAAAAGCGAAACTTCCTCAATTTCATAACCTAACCGTTTCGCGACGACGGCGTGCCCGCATTCGTGAAGAAACACAAACATGAATAACAACAGGGCTTGCTTCAACATGCCTACAAAGTAGGCAGCCACGAGTAAGGCGACAAAAAGCGGGTGCACGCGCACCCGCGATACGCCAAACCATCGCCCGACCACTCGTTCCAAGCGCTCTAAAGCCGTCATGACGAGGCTCCTGGGAACGAGATATACTGATGTGGGTTTTCGTATTTTCCATCCTTCACGAGCGAAAACCGAAAGACAGGGTGTGTTGGCGTCGACGGCAATCTACCAATCGCTTCACCGGCCGATACAAACTCGTCCGGTTGTACACTTGCACTTGCTAAACCACTATACACAGCGGTACCTAACACACCGTGATCGATTTTTATCAAATAAGAGCCGGAACTTTTGACCACGGTTAGCACAGTACCCGACGCCGCCGCCTGCACGACATCTCCAGCATCGCCTGCGATCCACACTTCTGGATGATCCGGACCGTAATCCGCCACAATGGAGCCGAAGACAGGAGCATGCATGGGCCCTGATACCGCTTCGAGTGAAGGTGGTCGCAGGTGCAACTTGGCGAAGACGCGATCAATCGAGGGTTGCACGGAAGATGTGTAGTCTGTGTCAAACACGCTTACCGCCCGCGCAGCAACCGAGGCGGGAATCCGCGGATCATGTTGAATCGTATAGCCAACTGCCACGAGGACGACGGCACCAAGCAATTGCCACGCCCAATTCGCGCCAAATCGCGCACGTGGACCTGCACCTGTCGCCGGAACAAAACTCCGTCCGCGACTCTGTTTCATACTGCCCATCGGCGGGCGCCGCCAGATTTCACTTTCCACCTGGCGCATGCCTCCGTCATCGTCCGCAAATCCGTATGGTGACACTGGCGGCGAAACCGGTTGCTTCTGTAGGCTTTTATCCTCATCCGCGTCGACGATCCACCGCCTAGGAGCAGGCTCACTGGCATCTGTTTTAACTGGCCCAGACCCATCTCTGGGCAGAGCTCCATTCGCCCAATGTTCATGTTTGAGCCGGCTGGGGCTCTGCCAAGGCCACTTTCGCTTCACCCGCGCCATGAGGCGTTCCTCCTCTCACATACACCACATGGTTATGTGCAAAGGAGGACAAGTATGACGACCTGCATCAACGCCCTCCAATTAACTTACGAACCCGTCCCCAGAGACCCGATTTCTCCTCCAACTGCATAAGCGGTACTGATTCTCCCAAAATCCTGCGCGCTATGTTTCGATATGCAAGAGATGCTGGTGTGTTAGGTTGAATAACAATCGGTTCACCGCGATTCGCATTTCGAATGACAGCTTCGTCGTCCGGTACGACCCCTAAAAGGTCACAACCCAACATCTGAACAATCTCGTCGATATCGAGCATTTCGCCGCGCTTGACCATATCAGGGCGAATTCGGTTCACAATGAGCCGTGGGTCTCCGACCTTGTCACGCTCAAGCAGCCCTATGACGCGATCCGCATCTCGGACTGCAGTGTTCTCCGGCGTCGTGACGACGATAGCCGAATCAGCCGGAGCCACCGCTACCTTGAATCCTTCCTCGATGCCTGCGGGACAGTCGATCACGACATAGTCATAATTGACTTTTAATTGCCCCACCAAGTCCACCATTTTGGCTTCGGTAAGGGCTCGTTTGTCTTTTGTCTGCGCCGCAGGTAACAGCGTAAGGTGTTCAAAACGCTTATCTCGAATCAACGCTTGCTCTAATCGACAATCACCGTTTGCGACATCTACAATGTCATAAATAATCCGATTTTCTAATCCCATGACGACATCGAGATTGCGCAGGCCGATATCGGCGTCGACGATGCAAACCTTTTTACCGAGAAGGGCAAGTGCCGTCGACATGTTGGCCGTGGTCGTCGTTTTCCCGACGCCGCCCTTGCCCGATGTGACTACGATTACCGACCCCATGCCAATCACCTTCGTTCTTGATTCGTGTGTCTGCGTCGAGCTTTGTTCCACGTCATGAACTGCTTCATTTCGGCAACCATCATCTGATTGTCCATAAGGTACGCATACTCCATCGTAGCTTTGAGCTGTGGTGCACGACTTATGACGTCCGCAATCCGCAATTGCATAGGGGCGAATTCGGCTGCCGCAATAATCGCCGTCGTGTCTCCGTGCATTCCGGCATGTGCAATGCCGAGCAAGCGGCCAAACACGTAAATATCACCGGTCGCCTGGACATGCCCACTTGGATTGACATCGCCAATAATCACAACATCTCCGTCGAACATAAGAGGTTGGCCGGACCGCACGAGACCATGGTAAATATGTTGCGCTCGTGCCGAGGATTTACGTTGGAACATCGACTGTCGCGCATCTGTCCCCCCGCCCCATGATTTGATCAAGAAGTTGTCGCGCGCTTGAAATTGACCAAGAATGCGCCATGCCTCTTCGGGTGTCAACGCTCGCTTGCCGTAATCGACAACCACTTCGATCACAGGGCCATCAAAGATGCTGGCCGTTTCACCGAAAAGTAGGGAATGCAGATATTCGCATAGATGATCCATGTCCGCTTGCTCATCTAGTAGAAAAAGAAGTCCGTCGCGGGTACCTTTGACCGTGACGGGAGGCTTCGCATCGGATAGCGTTTCACTGTTGACAATCAACGACAATTCCCTCCAGGGTGGGCACTCGCCCAACAGGCACTATTCGCGTTCAGATATCGATTTTCCTTCATGTGCAAAGAAACAGTTGGGCGAGCAATTCCCCAGAAAGGTAAGCTCAACTTGCATCCACACTGCCGCGGGCATCATAACGGCCGCCGCGACGGTCGCGGAGCAACTTGACGTAGGCAGGATATAGCAGGAGGACGAGTACACCGTTGACAATCATCGTCTGCAAGGACTCAGATAATGCGTAATGTGCCGGATCGGCCGTCATTTGGAACAAGCGCATGAGGCCGTAAGTCACCCATGTATGTAAAAATGTCAGGGCGACTGTGGTAAAGAATGTGACCGCCAAGTTCCGCTGTAAAAATTGGCTAAAAACCGCAGCCGCAAAATACGCGACAATACCGAACGCAAACGCATTAAGACCAATAAACGAACCGTAACAAATGTCGTCGATAAGGCCAATGAGAATCGCCATCACGACTGCCGTGTTCGATCCGCGCATCAAAGCAACGAGAACAAGAATGACCAACACAAAGTCGGGATGAATCGCATTCATCGGTGGAATTTGAAAGAGTGTGGCTTCCAAAATCAAGCCCAGCCACAACGTGATAAACGTAATGGCCCATCTCATGGTGTAGCACTTCCCGATTGCCGCACGACAAACACGTCCTGAAGGTAGTCCATTTGTGCGGCCGGTTCGACGATTGCCGACTTCACCGTGTTGTGGGCGCCGTATTGAACCTTTGTAATCGTGCCGATGACGAGACCTCGTGGAAATACGTTGCTTAGCCCGGAGGTGATGACCTCATCCCCGATCAATTGAGAGGCTGGCATTTGCACGATTTGGCCAAGAAAATCGAGCGCCAATTCTCCTGCACTTGCGCCAGATCCTGTGACCACAGCAAAGGGTTGAGCTTTTGCCGCCTCCACTAAAGCAGCGACGCCATCTCCAACCTGCGTATCCGTAATGAGAATGACCTTCGCACTGTGCGTAGCAACCGTGTCTACACGACCAACCAAGCTGCCATCAGGAGCGACCACGGCCATATTCGGCTGAACACCATCGGCCGTGCCAACATTAATGGTCAATTGCGAATTCCACTCCGACGGCTCGCGCCCTACCACCGCTGCCGGGATTTCATGCAACGTATTTTTTGTTCGATTGTAAAAGTTGAGCATGGTTGCAAGCCGCTGGTTTTCCGCTTCGGCATCGCTCAACTCAGCGCGCAACGCCTGGTACTTTTGCATCTCATGCTTCAACTGGGCATTCTCCTGGTACATGCTACGCATGTCGCCCAAACCAGCAAAAAATCCGGTAATCTTACTGACAGGTCGATAAATCCATCCAGCCACCGTATTTTCTACATCCATGACAACGCGCTCAGGGAAGCTGGCCCGACGCCCACTCTGCGCCAGCGTCAGACCCGCGATGACCATTAGTACAATGACGCTCCCAAGGAGCAAAAACAGCCTGCGGCTGGTAAGGTAACGGGACACCCGAATCCCTCTTCCCCTCGAATCTTAGCCTCTGCCCTGCGCCTTTCGCAAAGCCACCGTGCGCTTGCGGTAAACATCGTAATTATCCAAGGCCTTGCCCGTTCCGATCGCGACGCAATCAAGCGGCTCCTCTGCCACCAAGACAGGCATCCCCGTTTCCCTGGCGAGCCGTTTATCGAGATTGCGCAACAATGCGCCACCGCCTGTCAACACGATGCCACGATCCATAATGTCTGCAGCCAATTCCGGAGGCGATTTTTCAAGCGTTACCTTGACAGCCTCCACAATGCTGCCGACTGTATCGGACAGGGCCTCGCTGATTTCCCGCGAAGAAATCGTAAAGTTTCGCGGCAAACCGGTGAGCAAATCGCGTCCACGAATATCGAGCGTGCGCTCGACCTCCAGATCTTCTGCAGCACCAATTTGGATTTTTAACTCTTCTGCCGTCCGTTCGCCAATCATTAAATTATATGTCTTCTTGACATACTGAATGATTGCCTCGTCCATTTCGTCGCCAGCGACGCGAATGGATCTCGCCGTGACGATTCCGCCGAGCGAGATGATGGCGACTTCTGTCGTTCCGCCACCGATGTCGACAACCATCGAACCGGTTGGCTCCCCTACTGGCAACCCAGCGCCAATGGCAGCCGCCATGGGTTCTTCAATAACCTGTGCATCCTTTGCTCCAGCTTCCAACGCAGCATCTTCGACGGCACGCCGTTCCACGGCAGTAATACCCGAAGGAACGCTGATCATCACCCTTGGGCGCCCCGACCAATTCGACTTTGCTTTCATCGCTTGACGAATGAAGTGGCGGAGCATCGTCGACGTCGTTTGAAAGTCTGCGATCACGCCGTCCTTCATGGGCCTTACCGCAACAATGTTGCCAGGGGTTCGCCCAATCATCTGCTTGGCCTCTGCACCAACGGCTTCGATGGCTCCGGTGTCGGTACGCATAGCGACGACAGACGGCTCGCGAACGACGATGCCCCTCCCTTTTACGTACACCAGCGTGTTCGCTGTCCCTAAGTCGACACCCATATCGCGAACGGAAAACATTCCTGGTCAAAACTCCTCTCATCCTGATCCAAATAGTCATCCGTGATCCAAATAGCCTGCTGCACGAAGGCTGACATACCTGCCATCTCCGATGACAATATGATCCAAAACGTCAATCCCCAGCAACCTTCCCGCTTCAACCAACCGCTTTGTCACCGCAATGTCCTCTGGGCTCGGCGACGGATCTCCACTCGGATGGTTGTGCACGCATAAAATTCCCGAGGCGCTACACCGCACCGCACGTCGGAATATTTCCCGAGGGTGCACAATCGAGGCGTCGAGACTGCCGATGGACGACGTATCTTCCGCCAAAACGTGGTGCCGCGTGTCCAATAGAAGCGTAACAAAATGTTCCTTTTTAAGATACCGCATCCTGTCCATAACATACTTGGCCGCATCGTCCGCCGTCCGAATTTGTCTCTTCTCCGTCGCTGGCTTACGCGCAATTCTGCGCCCTAGCTCAACAGCTGCCGCAATTTGCACAGCTTTCGCTCGGCCAATTCCAGGAATTTGTAACAATTCCGCCACTTCGATATCCGCAAGTGCATCCAGCCCGCCCAAATGGTCCACTACCGACTGTGCGATGGCATAGACGTTTTGCCTGCCGTTACCGGATTGCATAATGCAGGCCAGTAATTCGTCAATTCGCAAAGCAGATGCGCCCAAACGCAGCAAACGTTCCCGCGGACCATCTTCCAATTGATAAGCCCGCACCGCAGTTTCTCCGTCCATCGTAGGAACCACCCCTTCAAACTACTCACGCATAGAGTACGAAGGAAAGGTAGTCCATACAAATCCAATCCATTAAACATATGTACTGTCGCCGACGGAATCACGAAAATTATTTCGCCCTGCGGGCCAACAGCAAACCAATGACAAGTCCAACAAGGGTTCCCCAGTTGATCGCAAATTGCAGGTTCATCGAGAAACGTACAACTGAGAGATCAAACCCGGGGTGCCATGAAACCTTTGTCTGCGAATTGAGAATGGGAATATCTGAGGAAAGGAGATGGTCTGCCAACGTCCCAACCACTGTAGTCACCGCAACCAGGCCGAGCGTATTCCAACCTCGTTTTTGCACAACTTCACCCTCAGCCTGGCTGTCGCCGAGTCGTTCCAATTCCTCGTAACTTGGCGAACCGTGTCGGTATTATTGTGACCATGTTCCCATCTGTTCGTCAATGCTTGACCCCGGAATTTACATATTCAATCCGCCGAAACTCATAAAATCGTCGAATCCTTGGATCGCATCGTCCATGGCAGCGGCGCGATCGCGATGTACGAATGCGCCATTTGCAGCCACCAGTGCTTTATACAGTGCATGTAGTTGGGGCTCCACACCCATCTTCGCCAACCTGCTATCCCCCGGATATAAGGCGAGTGCCGTGTGTAACGCCATGGCTGCATCGGCTTCACGCCCGCCATCCGACAGCCATGCGGTCAAGCTGCGCAGTGCGCTGCCCGAGGCAGAGAGCCATTGCTCCGTGCGGTTGAGAGTGGGCTTGTCTACAGTTCCTAAGACAGGGACCATCTTAGCCGGCAACTGTACATCCTGAACCTGCACATGACTTGAACCCAGACCAGCGCTTCGGATAAAAGAATGAGCACCTGTCTTCGTCAAGGCGAGTGCATAGACTTGTTTGCCATTGATGGATACAGGCTTCTCACTTCCTGTCTGTTTGGCGCCGTTTCCCTCGACGAGAACAAACTGCAATCCTGGCAATTCCATCGCTACACGCGTTTGGGGCGATGTAGACTGCGCTTTAACCACCGCTGGCGTTGGCGGAACCGAGAATTCTGCATCGCCAGCTTGTCCTGCCGCCAGAAGGGGAACTTGGTGAAATAGGATCATGACGATGCACCCCAAAGCCATGCCAATGGACAATCCGCCCCGAAGTCCAGACCACAGCCGCTTTTCGCCTGCTGGAAACAGCATGTCCTTGCACACTTCTAGAAGCCAACGCCAATGCTTAGACCGCTCTCTTGCCTGCTGTTCGCGCTGAGCATTTGCGATACGCTCCCTCATAACGCGCAGCGTGATCGGCGCGGTGGATGACTTCTCAATGGTTAGCACGCGTGGAGGTTGATCTTCCGCAACCGTTTCAGACGCGCTCTGCGATGTATGCCAACTGCGCTCGCCGACGCGCACTAAAATCGAAGACGACGACGGCCTGGTTGATGTGTAGCTACGATGAAAGCGCGTATCGTTCAACGTCCACCGCCTCCTTGGGACTGGCGAATTTCTCTCAACCAGTCTATGAGCGGCAGATAGTTGATATGCGAACCACGCACTCAAAACAGGCGAAGCCGAATCGTCATTCGGATCTACAGACGAAATGACTGGCCATGCAGTTCAATTCAATTGTTGGAAGTCTATGAAGAATCCTGGTTTCAAAGTAGGATGAAGCTACTAAAACAAAAGAGGGCGCTATCGCGCCCTCTTTTCACCTAACCCTTTACCCTATCGCCTGCGTGGTCACTGTAGGACATAGATGGTGATGGTACGAGCACCCCACGCATCCGCCTGTGCATTACTGGCCATGCAAATATCGATATGGTCACCGATAATTGCACTGCCCGTATCTGCCGCGACCACAGTGCCAATGCCAGGAATATAGACGCGACTGCCAAGTGGAATGACACTTGGATCGACCGCAATCACTCCTGGTTGAGCTGGCACCCCCGTGGCCGTCAAGCCACCTGCTGCATACGCAGTGGCAAGCACGGTCAAACTTCTCCGAATGAGTCCCGGATCCGGATTGGCAGAACGCGTGGCCAACACAGGATGATGCACAAGCTGCATCGTACCCACCTCGACCACTGCGTCCACGGGATTGCGAACGACGCGCTTTACGACGTGCTGCGAAATCTTATGCCCGTCGCGATAGACGCTTGTTGTCTGTATTTCCAGCAACCCTTTCACACCGTGCGTCACGTATTCCTTGTGCCCGACTACCAAATCGGATGCATTGCGACGTATGGTCTGAAATGGTATTTCCTGCATCTGCGTCGTCGTCTTTTTGACAATACTGTGGATCTCAACCGTTTCCCCGCTCGTCACACGGTCCTTTGTCGTCAGGTTCATATGATCCGACGGCTTAAGTGTGATCCCCTCCGTTTGGAGTAGCTCACCAACCGTATGGGCGAACGTCCATCTGTGTTCAACCTTGCCTTCGTAATCAATCGTGACTGGCTTCGGACTGACGATCTCGACGGTCTCCCCGTTGACAACGGAACTGTCGAGCGCCGGGCGAACGCGATCGCGATCGCTTACGTGGACATCGTGTTTTTGTAAAAATTCGGCGATGGTGCCTGTGCCAAATCCACGCAATGTCCTGCGCTGCCCGTTGTCTTTCACCGTGATGGTTTTATAGGTGCTTGCGACCGCGGTTCCGGCACCGCCAAGAACAACAACAGCCGCTGCGACCGCTGCCAACACGGCCTTCGACTTAGGTAGACGCACTCCCTCACCTCTTTCCGTATCTTACGAGAGAAAGAAGGCGAATAGGGGATCAGGCTGGGCTCAGTATAGCCATACCACCAATCAATTGCAAACCACCTTTTGTCAACCTTCGTTTCCTCGCAGATGTTGGAGATATTTTATAAAGAATCGTATGACACTTACTGGCGAACGATGTCGGGCAAATGCAGGGATGCTTAAAAGATTCCGACAAAAAACGAAACAGCCGCTCCACTTTAAGTAGAGCGACTGTCTCGCGGGCCCTCGTTTATACCAAAGCGCGTTGTTGAGCAAATGGTGCATCTTCCGCTAAGCGCTTTGCTACCTTCCAAATATCCCCCGCCCCCATCGTCAGAACCAGATCCCCGGGCTGAATATGCTGCTGCAAATAACTGACGATATCGTCCTGAGAACCGATATAACTCGTGTTTGGATTACTTTGAAGCACAATTTCGCGAGCGAGAGCCGATGCAGTCACACCCTCGATTTGCCTTTCTCCTGCGGGCGAGTAAATCTCGGAAATAATAACTTCGTCGGCCTCCGCGAACGACTTGGCAAACGCGTCAAACAAAAAGTAGGTTCGTGTATACCGCTGCGGTTGAAACACTGCAATAATGCGACGGCCAGTCGCCTTAGCGGCGGCTATCGTCGCCCGAATTTCCGTAGGATGATGGGCATAATCATCGATGATAAGAACGTCGTTTTTCTCCGAAATCACTTGAAAACGGCGTTTTGCACCATGAAATTCGACGAGTGCCACAGCAATTTGTTCAAACGTCAAGGACGCTTCCAGTCCCACGACAATCGCAGCCAACGCATTGGCCACATTATGACGTCCTGGCAGCGACAGCAACAAACGTCCTACAAACTCGCCGTGGACGTAGACGTCGGAAGCTGACGAACGGTCGAAGAGCTGGACGTTGCGCGCTTGCACGTCGGCATCTTCCGCAAAGCCATACGTAATGACGCGCGACTTCGCAAACTTGCGCAATTCACGCAAATGTTCATCATCCGCTGACAACACGGCAAGACCGTCTTCGGGAATTTGACTGATAAACGTCTGGTAAGCCTGTTTCAGGTTTTCAAAATCACCACCGTAGTGCTCCAAGTGATCAGCTTCAACGTTCGTGACGACGGCGATGGCAGGCCGGTAGTGTAAAAACGACCCATCCGATTCATCAGCTTCAGCCACGACGAAACGCCCCCCGCCAGCCTTGGCGTTATCACCCATATTGGAGACCACGCCACCCACGACAAACGTGGGGTCCAAATGATTACGCTCCATGACATACGCGATCATGGATGTCGTGGTCGTCTTACCGTGTGCTCCGGTCACCGCCACGCCCACGCGATCCGCCATCAAACGAGCCAGCATCTCGCTGCGATGAATCACAGGTATATTGCGCGCCTTAGCTTCCTGTATCTCAACATTGTCCGCCTGAACAGCGGTACTGTGAACGACGATATCGGCACCTTCGACCTGCTCTCGGGCATGGCCGTAGTACACTTGCGCCCCTCGAGCAGCTAACTTATCTGTCAACTCTTGCCGCGACACGTCAGAGCCAGATACTTTATAGCCCAAATCGAGCATGACGCGGGCAATCGCACTCATTCCATAACCACCAATACCAACAAAATGCACGTGTTCCGAACCGCGCACGCGCCTCACCGTCCTCACATCCAATAGTCCAACCCGAGCGTGGTTATAGTCTTCCTCGCCGTTTCCGCCATATGCAAATTTCCCCAAATCACAACAGGCAAGGAATCGCTTTGAAGCGCCATTCGCACAGCCGCATCGATATCCGGCTCGACGGTCACCTTTAGTTCAGGGCGCAGCCTTCTCATCTCCTCGGCGATGATCTGTGGCTCTGCGCCACGCGGATGATTGGGTTTGCAGACAATGACTTCCGCCGCAAGCGGGAGTACGTGCGGCAGCATCTGTCGAAAATCTTTGTCTGCAAAGACGCCCACAACCATTTTCCAACCGCATAAAGCCATAGATCGATTGAACTTGACTAGACTTTTGGCAAGCTGCAAGGCTGCATCCGGGTTATGCGCGCCGTCGATGACAACTGGCCGCTCTCCATCGCGGAACACTTCGAAACGCAAGGGCCAACGAACTGACGCAAGCGAAGCGAGCGTCCTATGCCAATTCGCCTGTGAAGTGGGGCCTTCCCCCAACTCGTACATCGCCAAGGCGACCCCGGCATTCGCAGCCTGATGTTCCCCAAAAAGGCCCAGCTTGACACCGAATGCATCCCGGAACAGCCCCCGATAAGCTCCGATTTGCCCTGAACCGTGCGTACCCGTGGTCACGAACACCGCATCGCAGCCGATCCGAATGAGGGGCGCTCTTTGGCTTTTGGCCACCCTCTCTATGACACGGTACGCGTCTTCGACCGCAGCGGTCACCACCGGTATTCCCGACTTAATAATGCCCGCCTTGTCACTGGCAATATCGACGATGGTTGGGCCAAGGATCTCCACGTGATCATATGTGACATTTGTGATGGCCGTGACCACGGGATGGACAACATTTGTTGCATCGTAGCGACCGCCAAGCCCCGTTTCCCAGACGACCGCATCGACGCCTGCGTCGCGAAAGTAAAGTAAAGAAATGATGGTCAGTACCTCAAATTCCGTCAATGGATCCTTCATCTGTGTTTCTGTGACAGATCGGACCCGTGTCGCATATTCAGCAAAGGCCTCTGCGGAAATTGGCTCGCCGTCGATAGACATACGGCCGTTAAAGCCACCAAGGCCAGGCGACGTATAAAGGCCCGTCCGCCGTCCTGACGCCACCAAAAGATTGGCCAACATTTGGCATACTGAACCTTTGCCATTTGTGCCTGCCACATGATAAAAACGCAGGTTTCGCTCTGGATTGCCCAAATTCGACAACGCATGCCGAACCCGCTCCAGTCCCGGCTTGATGCCGAAACGGCGGAGCGAGCCAATCCATGCGTAGGCTTCTGCCATATTCAAAAGCACAAACCTCTTTTCAATGCGCCCTTATTCGGCTACCGAAGTGATGCGATCGCGAACGGCGACTAACTTTGCAGCATAATCCGCCAACTTTTCACGCTCTGCCGCCACGACATCAGCTGGAGCTTTCGCAATGAACCCTGCGTTGGCCAGCTTTTTCTCAAGTCGTTCTACTTCACTTACGAGACGCTTCTCCTCTTTGCGCAACCGCTCGCGTTCCGCATCCATGTCAATGAGACCAGCGAGTGGGATGTGGATTCGCGCCCCAGTGACCACTTGTGTCGCAGACTGCACAGGGGCTGTTCCTCCCACCGTGATGACAAGATCATCTGCATGGCAAAAGCGTTGGATCATGTCGCGAACTTGCTCAAATAGCGCCTTATCTCTGTCTGTGTCACACTCGATTCGCATCGAAACGGACTTGCTCGGTGCCAATTGCAACTCGGCGCGAACATTGCGCACCGCACGAATCGCATCCATCACCAAGCTCATTTTGCGCACTGCATCCGCATTTTCCCAATTTGTGCTTGGTTCCGGCCACTGCGCGGCGACCAATGCACCAGAAGTCTTCGGCAACGCCTGCCAAATCTCCTCTGTCACAAATGGGATATAAGGGTGCAAGAGCGTCAACAATTGCGTCAAAACGGTGTACAAAACGTTTTGTACACTGCGTTTGCGCTGCTCATCTTCACCGTAAAGGCCAATTTTCGCGAATTCAATATACCAGTCGCAAAAGTCGTCCCACGCGAAGTCGTACATGGCGCGGGCAGCCTCACCGAAATCGTACACATTCAGGTGCTCACTGACTTCCGCGATCGTAGCCTGCAAGCGATCTAGAATCCATTGATCCGCCAAATCCAACTCCAGAACACGCAACGCTTGCGGAGCAAAATCGTCGCCGAGGTTCATGAGTACGAATCGCGACGCATTCCAAATTTTATTGATAAAGTTACGCGACCCCTCGACCTTCTCCCAGACGAAACGTTGATCATTGCCGGGCGATGTATTGGTCGCGAGAGTGAAGCGCAAGGCATCCGCGCCATATTTTTCGATCACGTCCATCGGATCGACACCATTACCTTTACTTTTGGACATCTTCTGACCTTTGGCATCGCGCACCAAACCGTGCAACACGACGGTTTGAAACGGCATGGTACCCGTGAAGTGCACACCCATAAAGACCATGCGAGCGACCCAGAAGAACAGGATGTCATAGCCAGTAACGAGCGTGCTGGTCGGATAGAAACGCTCGAGGTCGGCCGTGTTGTCTGGCCACCCCATCGTCGAAAACGGCCATAATGCCGAAGAAAACCACGTATCGAGCACATCCTCGTCCTGACGCACACGCGTGGATTGACACGTCGAACAGCATGTCACATCGTCACGCGACACCGTAATAGCCCCGCACTCATCGCAGTACCATGCTGGAATGCGATGCCCCCACCAAAGTTGGCGCGAGATACACCAGTCTCGGACATTCTCCAACCACTGCTCAAAAATGCGCCCAAATCGTCCCGGCACGAACGTCAACTCTCCGGCACGAGCCCTCTCCAACGCAGGTTGTGCAAGAGCTTCCATCTTGACAAACCATTGGTCGGACAGAAACGGCTCGACAACCGTTCCGCAACGTTCACAATGACCAACGGCGTGATCATGCTCTTCACGTTCGACGAGAAACCCTTGTTCCGCTAAGGCATTCGCAACGGCCAATCGCGCCTCTTCACGCGACAATCCTGCAAATGCGCCGGCCAAATCCGTGAGCTTGCCATCGCTGTTGATACATTGCAACATAGGTAATCCATGTCGCGCTCCGACTTCGAAGTCGTTCGGATCGTGTGCTGGCGTGATTTTCAAACACCCCGTACCGAATTCGGGATCGACATATTCGTCTGCAATGACAGGAATGGTTCGTTCCGAGAGTGGCAACCGCAACTCTTTGCCGATGTACGCCTGATAACGCTCGTCCGCAGGGTGAACGGCGACTGCGACATCGGCGAACATGGTCTCCGGGCGCGTCGTGGCAATCGTCAGTGCGCCGCTGCCATCTACGAGTGGATAGCGCACATGGAACAATATACCCTTTTCCTCTTCATGTTCGACCTCAATGTCGGACAAAGCTGTCGAACAGCGCGGGCACCAGTTAATGATGCGGTTTCCACGGTAAATGAGCCCTTCCTCGTACAGCGTGACAAATACCTCGCGCACCGCTTTGGACAGTCCAGGATCCATCGTGAACCGTTCGCGGGACCAGTCGCACGAGGCACCCAAGGCTCGAATCTGCTGCGTAATGGTCCCGCCGTATTCTTGTTTCCACGTCCAGACGCGCTCGACAAAATTCTCGCGACCGAGATCATGGCGCGTCTTTCCTTCCTCCTGCTTGAGCGACTGTTCAACGCGCGCCTGCGTGGCAATGCCTGCGTGATCAGTCCCCGGTACCCAAAGCGTAGAATAGCCGGCGAGGCGCCTATAGCGGATTGCAATATCCTGCAAGGTCGAATCGAGCGCGTGCCCTAGATGCAAAACACCCGTCACATTCGGCGGCGGCATGACGATGGAATACGCACCCTTGCCAATATCCGCTCGGGGCTGAAAATAGCCGCCGTTCTCCCACATCGCATAGATGCGTTTTTCGACCGACCGCGGATCGTAAACGGTCGATAGCGACTTCGAAGGTGTACTCATCTGCAGACTCCTCCTCCAATGAAAAAGCCCTACCGTCCTTCAGGACGGAGGGCTCCGCGATACCACCTGAATTCCCTGCAGGCAAAAATCAAGCCAGAGGGCTCTCAACCATCGCTAACGGGATGAACCGAAATCGGCTCCAGGACGACCTTCAGACGGCCGGAAGGGGCGCGGTCTCAGCTCATGCCCGCCCTCTCTGAACAACCGGTGACGCCTTACTCCTTCCCTTCACTGCCGCTCTCATATCAAAAGTTTCGTCTGTATCGTACGAAAATCCGGTCAAAGTTGTCAAGATTTTGGCCGTTTGCCACGACCGCGCCGCTTTTTCACGCGGTGCACACGCACGCGCGGGGGCTCGTCCTGTTCGCGTTCCTGCGCCCGCTTCAGAGCCCGTTCTGCTTCGGCTTTTGCGCGACGGCGATCCGACATTTCCGTGCTCCAAGCATACACAAATGCGAACAAGACGCCAATCGCAAGGATGATCACGTTTTGAACGATCAAACTCGTCGTCTCATGATGTTTGACGATGTACAGCGTGTCAGAGCGTCCCAACGTCAATTGAAAAACGACATCGATGAGATAGCTGACGATGGCAACCGCGACAGCATTTAAGCGGCGCTTCACCTTGGCGCGCTGCACGACGACGAGCACCGCCACAAACATGCCCAATTCGCCACTCGCAACGAACGAGTAGCGGCCCTTTGAAACGTAGAATGCAATGCATTCCAAGATGGCGATAGCGGCTACTAACAAGGCATCAAATCGCCAGTACCAGCCGCGCCAAATGCCTTTTTGCATATCAACTGCATGCGTCGTATCCAAGAAAGAACCTCCAAACTGCTGACGGCGAATCTTCGATTCTTTTATCTTATCAAATCAGACAACCGCTTGACAGGACAAATACATCCTTCACCTGTGCGCATATACATGTAGGGGCTGTCGAGTTAGGAGGGTTGGCAATATGGGCTTTTTTAACAGTCTGCTTCGGTTCGTCAAACTGATCTTGGCGCTCGCCATCTTCCTCCTGTTTCTGCGCGCCATCCTTTGGCCGAGTGCACTCGATCTTCTGATCCTTATGATGCTGTTCATCGTCTTCGTGGCGATGTTCATCGGCGGGCCGTAGCTTTACATGCGCGATACACAAACGGGAACCGCGTCGGTATCGGCACGATTCCCGCAAGTGTGTTGCGATGATGTCGGTCAATCAACCGTCTTAAAACGAGACGATTTTCGGCAGCGTAAAGGGCTGACTTGGCACCGCGAGCGCCATCCCCGGCACCACAGGACCGTCCAACCACGGGTTCGCCCGCTGTAACTCGCTTGGCAAGCAGCCACACCGATCCGCCACCGCTTCCAACGTTTCATCTTCCATGACGATGACATATCGCAAAGTGTAACGGGTCTCAGGCCCGTTAAAATCGACGAACGACCAAAGGCTGTGATCGCCAATGGAAACGAGCGTCTTTTCACTGCGTTCCAAGGTGGCACCGCCTGCGGTCTCGGCAACATCGCCCGCTGTGTCAACGTCGATATCGGATGGGACCGCAGCAGAAATCGTGACCATGGGTGCCACGGTAGCTTCCTCCGCCAATTCCGAGCGTGCCACTTCCACGGGCAATGAAAGGGAAGGCGCTGCGTCCTGAACGGCGGCCTGCTCGAGGTCAACCTGGTGTTCAAACTCAAACGAGGCAACGGGTTCTGCGCGGCTGTCGCCAGTCTGCACAGGCGCGGTGGGTTCTACAACCGACGGCTCGCTCACGGCTTGCACTGGTTGAACAAAGAACCGATCCAACTCGCTCAATTGCTTACGAGCTGTCTCTTCCCCACGGCTGGCAAACTCAGTTTCACTGGACGCATCTGCCCAGCCGTGGCCAGCGCGAGCAGCAGAGACGTCTTCGACGGCTTGCTCACGAATAAACCGTTCCTCGTTCGTTTCGTCGTCTGCCGGAGCTTGTCGAAAGTCACCTGCTTCCACTAACGCTTGAGGCTCCACATCGCCGGGGGGCACGTTTTCCTCGTCGGCCGAACGCGACTCGCCCCATACGGCCGGATCGACATTGACAGCATGCGCAGGCTCTGCAAACGTCACTTCCGCTATTTCAGCATCTGTAGATGCCGCCGCAAACGAGTCAGGCGAATCGCCCGCGCCTTCCATCTCGACATCTTTAGCGACCTTTTCCACCGCGTCGGCCACAATAGACTTCGTATCGTCAAGTGCTGCATCACGAACTGCCTCTACTGCCTCGCTGGCCACTTCCAGTTCTTCTCCTTCGCGATCTCGCGGCCCTAGTTCGCCGATTTCCTGTCCCCCGCAGCGAAAATGATAGCCTTGTTCGCCGGACAGCCCGTGGATTTCCAAGTGCCCTCTCGCACGCAGCCAATGATCCCCAGCCACGGTCAGCGCAAATCCGCTCAAGCGGCTTTTTACGTTGACAAGGCCGGGGGTCTGTGCAGAGATTGGCACTCGCAAGACAAACGGAAGGCGCTGGTGAACATGTACGATCCCAGCGGCGTCTCCGGCACCCGAAGCGGCCTCTTTTCGCACGTAGCCAGCAAAGACAACGGCACCTTCGAGTTGGTACATATCATGATCCCGATCAAACGCCACCACTTCTGTGGCGACCGTGGCATCTTCGACCGTATCCCCGGCTGTGACCGCCTCCACATACACTTCTTGGTCGACCGGGAGGCGAATGAGCGGTTCACGCCCTCCTTCAGACATTTAAGCCCCTCCTCAAACGGCAAGATTCCACCACCAATGTATGTACTCGTCTAGCGACATATGTCGAACTCAGAGAGACATCCCTTGGTTTGCCCTGCCGCTTGCGAGGGGCTTTCCATACATTTTCCCGTTTAGCCCTGCGAGAGCGATGCCATCACGCGCTCCATCGCCGCAATGGTCTGTTCGATCTCGCTTTCACCATGGACGCATGACATAAATCCCGATTCCAACTGCGCAGGTGCAAATGCCACACCCTCCGCAAGCATCCCGTGAAAAAAACGCGCGTATAGCGACTGATTGGACGCGCTAGCGGTGGCAAAATCGACCACTGGGCCTTCATGGAAGAATAATCCAAACATACCACCAATGGCGTCACCTGTGGTAGGAATGCCGTACTTCTTACCGAGATCGCAGAACGTATCGACAAGGCGTTTTCCATACGCCTCCATCTGCTCGTAAATGCCCCGCTTTGCAGCCTCCTCGAGCATGCGTAACGAGGTAAGGCCAGCCGCCATCGCAAGCGGATTGCCGGAGAGCGTACCACCTTGATAAACTGGGCCTTCCGGAGCAATCATCTGCATCAAGTCACGACGGCCACCATAGGCGCCAACCGGCAACCCCGCGCCAATCACTTTGCCAAACGTCGTCAGGTCAGCCTTCACGCCAAACCGCTCCTGCGCCCCGCCGAGACCGAGACGAAATCCCGTGATCACCTCGTCGAAAATGAGCAAAGCGCCATGCTCGTTCGCGATGTTCCGAACAGCTTCTAGATAACCTGGGCGCGGACGCACACAACCCATGTTACCCGCCACCGGTTCGACGATCACGGCGGCGATTTCAGATCCTCGTTCCGCAAACAAGGCACGCAAGGCAACTTCGTCGTTATATGGAACCGTCAGCGTCCGTTCGGCCGTCGTCTGGGGTACGCCAGGCGAATCCGGCAATCCCAGAGCCGCGACACCGGAACCAGCCTTGACGAGGAACGAATCCGCGTGTCCGTGATAACAACCGACAAACTTGACGATATATTGTCGACCCGTAGCAGCGCGGGCGAGCCGGATGGCACTCATCGTCGCTTCTGTGCCACTGTTGACCATGCGCACTTTCTCGACAGATGGTACGAAACGGCAAATCGTTTCCGCCATCTCCGTCTCCAACTCGGTTGGCACGCCGAAACTCGTTCCCTTCGTCGCCGTCTCGGTAACCGCCTGCACGATGTCAGGATGAGCATGCCCCCAGATGAGTGGCCCCCAGGACATCAAGTAATCGATATAGCGGTTGCCATCGATATCGTACAAATATGGTCCTTCGCCGCGCGCGGCAAAGTACGGCGTTCCGCCGACGGCGCGAAAAGCTCGCACCGGTGAATTCACACCGCCCACGAGTACCTGCTGCGCCTTTGCATACGCTGCTTTTGACGCTTGGCCTGTCATCGTCCAGCCTCCCTCAACCCCGCTCCTCACGCAGCCATTGCAACACATCCGGCGCGTGATACGTCAAAATGATATCGGCTCCAGCCCGCTTAAAAGACGTCATCATCTCCAAGACGATTGCGCGCTCGTCGATCCAGCCGTTTGCTGCGGCGGCCTTGACCATGCTGTACTCTGCACTTACGTTGTACGTGGCAATAGGCAGCGCGAAAGTTTCACGTAGGCGAGCTGTGACATCGAGGTACGACAGGGCTGGTTTAACCATCAACATGTCTGCGCCTTCCGCAATATCAGCCTGCGCCTCGCGCAATGCCTCACGCGCATTGGCAGGGTCCATTTGATACGTCTTGCGATCGCCAAAGGCGGGCGCCGAATCGGCGGCCTCACGGAAGGGACCATAGAAGGCAGAAGCGTATTTCACTGCATAGGACAGGATTGGCACGTCCTCGTAACCCGCGTCATCCAGCGTCTCGCGGATACGTGCAACGCGTCCGTCCATCATGTCAGACGGAGCGACGACATCCGCGCCGGCCGCCGCGTGCGACAGAGCCGTTTTCGCAATCAGGTCGAGCGACGGATCGTTGACGATTTTCCCGTCGTGAACGACCCCGCAATGGCCGAGCGGATTGTATTCACAAAGACACACGTCCGTCATGACAATCAAATCTGGGTTTTCTGCCTTCGCGGCGCGGATCGCCTCCTGAACGACACCACGTTCCGCGTACGCGGAAGACGACAACTCGTCTTTGGCCAGGGGAATGCCGAACAGAATGACCGACTTTAACCCCAGCTCTGACAGACGAACAATCTCCCGACGAAACGCATCTAAGCCAAACCGATCGATGCCAGGCATGGACGTGATGGGGGATCGGTCCGCAAGTCCCTCTTCGACGAACATCGGATAGACGAGATCGTCGGCGTGTACGCGATGCTCTCGCACCAAATCGCGAAGCCAAGCCGTGCGTCGCAATCTGCGATGCCGCTGAAACGTTGCCATACATATCACTCCTAGTCCTGTATAGACAGTGCACTTTCGATCGCGACCAACATATCAGCACGCGTTGGGCGCTTTGGGATCACAGTCACGGCAATGTCCTGTTGGACGAGCCTGTCCAAGGTTGTATGACCAAAGGGAACAACTCGTATGCCGGGCTGCTTCGCCCACAGGCGTAGCGGTTCGAACGAGCACAACACGTCGACCGCCGAAGGTGAAAATACAGTTAGCACAGCTTGGCCATGTTGAAGAAACACTTCGGGCTCGACGACTGCTGGAACCGTGTCGTAGACGACCCACTCCATGACCAGATGACCGTATTGGCGCAGTAGTTCTGGCAGCTCTCGCCTAGCCTGCCGGCCGCAGACAAAGACGAAGCGACGGGGGGAGTGCTGGTATTGCGCAGCGACACGAACAGCGAGTGAACGTCCGTCGCGCACATCGGGAAACGTCTTGACGAAAAGGTCCAGGCTGCGAAAAGCCTCGGCCGTCGCCTCGCCGACGCAGTAACAGACGGGCGGGCGGATCGCACGCAAATCAAGTCCTGCCTGAGCAATGACTCGGGCCGCGGCTGCCGATGTGCACAGCCACGCATCGACCCGATCAAACACCACATCTGTCGAGGGTAGTAAAGAAACCGTCTCAATGAGTGGCACGTGCAAGCATCTGTGCCCCCGTATAGCCAACTCCCGTACCAGTGCTTTGCCATTCGCCCCCGACTGCGTCACAAAGACGACTTTATCGTGCATCCGTTTGGCCTTCTTCAAGCGCCATTTGGATCCACCGATCCGCACCTCGCGCCAAAAGCTCCTCGGCCACCTTTACGCCCACTGCTTGTGGATCATGGCCGTCCGCCTCCAGCCTCAACAATTCGCTTCCTGCTGGATGCGCGACTACGCCCGTTAAACGGATAACCTGGTCAAGGCCTTCGCCACTCACGGTGGCATAGCCAGCTATGGGCACTTGGCAGCTTCCTTGTAAGCGCCGCAAAAAAGCTCGTTCTGCCGCGACCGCCGTGACGGTTAGCGGATGCGACCAGCGGTTGAGCATATTGACCAGCGTTTCGTCATCCTCGCGACACTCGACTGCCAGAACACCTTGTCCAACGGCCGGAACACAGACGTCGACAGGCAGGTACTCGTGTATCCGTTGCTGCCAACCCATCCGATGCAGTCCAGCCGCCGCCAGAACCACCGCATCAAAATCACCTTGTTCGGCGCGTCGCAAGCGCGTGTCGATGTTCCCACGCAAAGGCTCGATCCGCAAATCCGGCCGCGCGCGCCTCAATTGTGCCATGCGACGCAGACTCGAGGTCCCCACACGCGCCCCGTTCGGGAGTTCGGCAAGCGAGCACCCCGCCCTTGACACCACCACGTCGCGCGCATCTTCGCGCATCGGTATCCCGGCGATGACAAGCCCTGCGGCCAGCTCGTACGGAACGTCCTTCATGCTATGTACAGCGAGATCGGCCTGCCCCAAGCGAAGCGCTTCCTCAATTTCCGAAACGAATAACCCTTTGCCACCGATTTTCGAAAGGGTGAGATCAAGAATGCGATCTCCCTTGGTGCGAATGGGCACCAACTCAAATGTCCAGTCTTCGCGCAACGCGCGGAGTTCGTTCACCACCCACTGCGTTTGCGTCATCGCCAATTGGCTTGTCCTTGTTGCTACACGCACTGTCCGCATTGGCTATCGCCTCCCCGCCTTCTCACGCGACGCCAGCAGGCGTCCGGCCGCTAACCAGAAACAAATTGAATAGGAGCGCCACAAAACAGACCACCTGATAAAACATGAGCCGCCGATCCGCCGCTCGCCGCACGATGCGCAACCCCAAGTAGATGACATACATCGCCCAGCAGACGGCTGTCGCGATGAACTTCGGCCACAACAAGAGCCACCTGTGCAACACCAAGTCACCCCAGAAGCTTCCCGTCGCCATCGCTAAGAGCATCAACGCACAGCCCACAGCACTCGCAAACAGGGCCCATGTGTCAAGTGTGGCAAGCGAAGGAAGTTGCAAAAACCAGCGATCGAATCGATGCTGACGCAAGCGCCGTTCCTGAACCAAATGCATTAAGGCGAACGCGAATGCAAAGGCGAAGGCCGCCTCACCCAAAGTCGCAAGCGCGATGTGTACAATCAATAAATTGACAGCTGGCAACCAGTGCTCCCGTGCATCCGCCTGCAGCCCCCCTGCAAATAGGGCCAGTCCAAAACTGACCACATTCGCGAAAAAGACCACCACACCAATGCGGAAACGGGCATCCACCACCAGCGTCACCGTGAGCATGAGCCACGATACGAGCAAGGCCAAATCCGACTTCGAATAGTCGATTGCGCTTGGCAACCGCGACAGGCGCAAAAACAGCAGAGTTGTCATGGCCACAAACGCGGTAAAAAGCATTGCCACGGCTGTCCGATTGCGTACTCGGCTTGGATGTACGACATCCGAGAACAGCAACGAAAGGCTCAATGCATAGGCGACGATCGCGACATCAAAGCAAACGCTGGGCCACCCCACGAGGCATCACCGCAACACGGGGTGAAGATTGGGTTGTCCTTGGTGCGAAACCTCGCCCAGCACGCGAGACAGCACATCCATCAAACGCACCGCACGAGACTCCGCCGCCGCGTCGTCTGTCTTTACCGAATCGATCCCGAACAACTGTGCAAACAGCGAAGCATAAGCGAGATCGCCAGAGGCAATGGACAACTCTTTGACGTTTTGAATCGGTTCGCGCAACAATTGATTGACGATACTCATCGTGTGCTTATGAATGATTTTTTGATCGCGCTCGCTCAAATGCGGGAGTTTGCGCACCAAACTCTCCATGACGTCGCGTTGGATGGCTTCACCTTTTTGCCGCAGCGCGACAATCAGAGGTACGACCTCTTGCTCCGTCAACCAATCCGAGAATGCGCGCACACCCGCCGCAACCATGTCCTCAACAAGCGCGGCCTGGCGCGCGCGTTCCTGTACATTTGCGTCGATCACTCCGTTTAAGTCGTCCACGTCGTACAGGTAGACGTTCGGCAACGCGGCACAGGCCGGATCGATATCGCGGGGTACTGCAATGTCCAGCAATACAAGTGGACGACCGCGCCGCCCAACGAGTGCCTGGCGAACGTAAGCGGCCCTTACCGTGTGGCCGGGACGCCCGGTTGCCGACACGACGATATCCGCATCCTTGAGTACAGCTTCAACGCCATCGAGCGACAACGCCTGTGCGCCAATCTCCGACGCGATCGCGCTGGCCTTGGCGAGCGTACGATTAGCCAGCAACACGCGCTTAACGCCCTGCGCGGACAAATGCTTCGCCGCCAGGGCGCCCATTTGGCCCGCGCCGATGACAAGTGCAACCTTGCCTTCTAAACCGCCCACAATTTTGGACGCCAGTTGGACGGCTGCATAGCTCACCGAGACCGGATGTTGGCCAACAGTTGTCTCGGTTTGTGCCCGTTTGCCAACGTGCAAGACTTCGCGGAACATGCGGTTGAACATCGCGCCTGTGTTGCCCGCCTCAAATGCAGTCTGGAACGCCTCGCGCATCTGGCCGAGGATCTGCGTCTCGCCAACGACAATCGAGTCCAGTCCACAAGCGACACGCATGGCATGCGCCACCGCTGCTTCCCCTTGCTTAAGGTACATATGCTCTGACAAATCCTGCTTAGATACCCCCGACGTGTTGGCCAGCAACGTCAGAATGAAATCGTGAGCCGCATGCGTGCTATTGACGAGTGCATAAACCTCAGTACGATTGCACGTCGAAAGCACGACACTCTCCAGCACTGTCCGCGATCCGCCGAGCTGCGTCAATACGTGACTGTGGGCATCGCCACTTAAACTCACGCGCTCACGCAGATCGACGGGCGCAGAATGATGACTCATACCAACCACGATGATATGCACACTAACACCTCCCACCGTTCGACATTATAGCACGTCCCCGCGCACATGACGGCGGCGCGAAGCACCGCCATGTGACACGTGTATGAACTTCGCTACGAGCGCCCCATCACGGGCCTAGCAGTCTGTTCCGCCGCTTTGTGCACGATCTAAATCCGACTCCAACAGCGTCCACAATTCGTCGAGACCCAAGCGCTTTTCCGCAGAGATGGGATAGATTTCGACCCTTGTTTGCAAGGCATCGCGAATGTCTCGAACCTGTTTAGGAATTTGCGATTTCCCAACCTTGTCAAGCTTCGTGGCAACGACGGTGACTGGCACATCAAGCTCCAACAATCCCGCGTGTATCGCCACATCGTCCTTGCTTGGCAAATGGCGAATATCAACTAATTGAAGAATGCGGACGAGCGGTTCGCGCTCCAGGAGGTAGCGGTCAATCATCTTGGCAAACTGTTCGCGTTCGCGCTTGCTCACTGCAGCGTAACCATACCCTGGCAAGTCGACAAATCGAAAAGCGTCATTGATCCGAAAAAAGTTAATCTGCCTCGTTTTCCCTGGCTGTGCCGATACCCTTGCGAGCGCCTTACGGTTAAGCAAACGGTTGAGCAACGTCGATTTGCCGACGTTGCTCCGTCCTAAAAACGCAAACTCGGGCAGGCCGTCATCCGGCCACTGTTGCGGCCGGACAGCACTAATCTCAAATTCTGCACCACGGACAATCACTGGTGTGCTTCTCCTCCACCGTAGCTGCCGCTCTCGCTCAGATCGGCGAACCAAGCGCTGTGATCCAAACCCTTTGCTGGAGCGTCAAGCGGATTGTCGACGAGCGCGATCGCGAGAACCTCATCCATGTGGGAAACCGGTCGAAACTCAACCTGTTCTCGCACCACCGACGGCACATCCTCAAGATCTTTCACGTTGCCCTTTGGGATGACAATCGTGCGGATTCCTGCCCGGTGCGCGGCGAGACTCTTCTCTTTCAAACCGCCGATGGGAAGCACGCGACCACGCAACGTAATTTCTCCTGTCATCGCCACATCGCGTCGCACCTTGCAGTTCGTCAGCGCCGACGCGATCGCGGTCGCCATCGTGATGCCCGCAGAAGGCCCATCTTTCGGGATGGCACCCTCCGGAACGTGGATATGCAAATCCACCTTTTCATGGAAGTCGACCGGAATGTGTAACGCCTTCGCTCGAGACCTCACGTACGATAGAGCCGTCTGTGCACTTTCCTTCATCACATCGCCCAAATGGCCCGTCAACACAACTTTGCCCGAACCGGGTATCACAGACACTTCCACCGTCAGCATGTCACCGCCAAGCTCGGTCCACGCCAAGCCTGCAACGACGCCCACTTGATCCACTTCCTCGATCTCGCCAAACTCGTATCGATGCGGTCCTAAAAAGGACCGTAAGATAGTCGAGGTCACAACGACACGCTTGCTTTCCCCTGCCGCAATCATGCGCGCAACCTTACGACAAACCGTGGCAATCGTGCGATCGAGCTGGCGCACGCCAGCTTCGCGCGTATAATGCCGGATGAGCTCCATCAGCACGTCCTCGCCAATTCGCATCTTATCCCCTTTGAGTGCGTGGCGCTCGCGTTGACGGGGAAGCAGATGATCCCTTGCGATGTGCAACTTCTCCAACTCCGTGTAGCCGGACAGTTGAATGACTTCCATTCGATCTCGCAACGGACCTGGTATCTGGAACACGTTGTTTGCGGTCGTGATAAACAAGACGTCGGACAAGTCATAGGGCATTTCAATGTAATGATCCGAGAAGGTCGCATTCTGCTCTGGATCGAGCACTTCCAGCATAGCCGCCGCGGGATCACCGCGGAAATCGCTCGCCATTTTATCGATCTCGTCCAGCAAAAATACGGGATTCACCACTTCGGCCTGCCGCATGCCTTGAAGGATGCGCCCTGGCATGGCGCCGATATAGGTTCGCCGATGGCCACGGATTTCTGCGTCGTCGCGCACGCCGCCAAGAGAAACACGGACGAATGGGCGTTTGAGCGACTTCGCAATCGAACGAGCCAAAGACGTCTTACCAACGCCTGGCGGACCGGCCAAACAGATGATGGGCCCCGACTGCTTTTCCGTCAGTGCCTGCACAGCAATAAACTCAAGAATACGCTCCTTGACCTTCTCAAGACCAAAGTGTTCCTCGTTGAGAATCCGCTCCGCCCGCGCGATATCCGCTTGCGTTCTGGCCTTTTCCGTCCAGGGCAACGCCAATACCCAGTCTATGTATGTCCTTGCCACCGTACCTTCGGCCGACGCGGTTGGTATTCGTTCAAGCCGCGCGATTTCCTTATCCACTTTCTCGTACACAGCCGGCGGAAGCTTTTTCTTGGCAAGCTTCTCACGCAATTCTTCAATCTCGGCCGTGCGGCCCTCTTTGTCCCCCAACTCGCGTTGGATGGCCTTCATCTGTTCGCGCAGATAGTACTCCTTCTGCGTCTTTTCCATTTGCTTTCGCACGCGTTGATGGATCTTTCGCTCAAGCTCAAGAACTTCGCGCTCATCTGACAAGATTTGCAACAACCGTTCCAATCGCTCTTGGATGGAAAACGCCTCTAGGATGTCCTGCTTTTCACGAACCTTGAGCGGCAGGTGTGACGCCACAGCATCGGCGAAGCGGCCGGGATGATTGATATCCACCACCGCCGCATACGTCTCTTGATCAAGCTTGCGCGACAACTTGACGTACTGCTCAAATTGCTGAGACACCGAGCGCATCATCGCTTGTAGCTCGGGGGTCACTTTGACCTCGTCCTGCTCTTCTTGAGTATGGACACGAACCGAGAAGAATTCATCTTCTGTGACAAACGCAAGGATCTCCGCGCGACACAACCCTTCGACGAGAACGCGGATTGTGCCATTCGGCAACTTCAACATCTGTTTTACACGAGCCAGCGTGCCAACTCGATACAAGTCACTCGTCGTCGGCTCGTCAATTTGACCATCTTCTTGGGAAGCGAGGACAATCAAGTTGTCTTCCACCATCGCCTCTTCGAGTGCTCGCACCGAGCGCGGACGCCCGACGTCAAAGTGCAGCACCATCGAAGGATAAACGAGCAACCCGCGGAGTGGCAACAACGGGTACACATCTCTGGACTGCCCGATGTCGGTATGATCTGTTGCCATGCCCCCACCTCCGATTTTCACGCTCTCCCCGCTGGAATGGCCTTATTGTACAGAAACGGATCGGCCAAGTCTAATTGGCAAGGGTCACTGCGCTGAAGACAGTGGTTTGTTGATAGAATTTGCCACAATATCGCCCAAAAACCGCTCTGTGTCTTCTTCTAAAGCGCCAACCAAAGAGAGCTTTAGCACGTCTTCCAGTCGCTCCACAGGAACCACCTGAATATCTTCGATCTGCCGGAATGTCTCCTGCCAATTGGCCTTTGGAACCAGCACGATCTTCGCGCCTGCTTCCACGGCAGCCAAGACTTTTGCAGGCACGCCGCCAACAGGGCGGACAGACCCCAGAATCGAGAGTTCCCCGGTCATCGCAATCGTATTCAACACCGGCTGCTTGCGCACGGCGGAATAAATCGCAACCGCCATCGCCACTCCTGCGCTTGGCCCGTCGACCGGCATACCTCCGGGAAAGTTGACATGAATATGATAGTCCTCAACGCGTATACCATACAGCCGATGCAACGTCGTCAACACGTTTTCTAAGGAGGACTTTGCCATACTCTTTCGCTTCATGCTTCGCTCGCGACCGCCAATCGTCTCTTCTTCGACGAGACCCGTGATGGTCAAACGACCATCGCCATTCGCAGCCGGAGCCGCAGTAACTTCAATTTCCAGCAAAATACCGGACTGCGGACCGTAGACGGCTAAGCCATTGACGACGCCGATCTGCGGTTTGTCGGCAATTTTCTTCTCAGGCCGTGGGCTCAGATGGCTAAACTGGACGACCCACTCGATGTCCTCAATAGAAATTTCGGCGCGACCTTCCATCATCGCCACGCTTCCGGCTACTTGGACAAGATTTACAGCATCTCGTCCATTCGTCGCATACTCTGTGATAGCCTCGGCCACACCCTCACCGAGCGGCATGCCAAGTTTGCGTGCTGCACCGGTGGCGACTTGGTCAATCTCGTCGCGGGACAAACTGCGGAAAAACACCTCAACACAGCGCGATCGCAACGCAGGTGGCAACTCCTCCGGCGAGCGTGTGGTCGCCCCAATCAACCGAAAATCCGCTGGCAAACCGTTTTGAAAAATATCGTGGACATGAACCGGAATGTTATTATCCTCACTGCTATAGTACGCACTTTCCAAAAAGACCTTGCGATCTTCCAGAACCTTCAATAGTTTGTTCATCTGAATCGGATGCAGTTCTCCTATTTCGTCAATGAACAATACGCCCCCATGCGCCTTGGTCACCGCTCCTTGCTTGGGTTGCGGAATACCCGCGATCCCCATTGCGCCAGCACCCTGATAAATCGGATCATGGACCGATCCAATAAGCGGATCGGCAATACCGCGTTCATCAAATCGGGCAGTTGTCGCGTCCAACTCGATGAACTTAGCATCAGACTGAAACGGTGAAGTTGGCATCCGCTTGGCCTCTTCCAGGATCACGCGTGCCGCAGCCGTTTTACCAACTCCAGGAGGACCGTAGATAATCACATGTTGTGGGTTCGGACCACAAAGTGCTGCCCGCAGGGCGCGGATACCATCCTTTTGACCAATGATATCGTCAATCGCGGCGGGTCTAGTCCGTTCAGCGAGTGGTTCAGAAAGCGAGATCGAACGCAATCGGCGGAGTTTTTCCAATTCCTTGCGAGATTCACGTTCAATGGCGTGCTTGTTGTGATTCTGCGTTTTCAACAGGTTCCAAAAGTAAATGCCGATCACGAGCGCAAAAAACACTTGAATGGCGGCAAGTATACTCGCTGTCATCACAATACCCTCCCATGCCTTGCTGCTCTTTGCAGTATTGCCCGGGAGAATTTGTAGTAAACGAAAAAACCGGAACCTCCGTCGAAACGGTTGGTTCCGGTTATGGATTGCTATCGACCTTACGCGGTCTCCTCCGACTTATGCTTAAACGGTATCGAACTTCCGTCCTTCTTCAAGACGATAGGCGAATCTTCGCGCAATGCGGCCGCCTTCGTAATGATGCACTTCTGGATGTCATCGCGCGAGGGCAGTTCATACATCACATCGAGCATAATCGCTTCGATGATGGCACGAAGCCCACGAGCCCCCGTGCCGCGACGGATTGCCTCTTTTGCGATGGTCTCAAGTGCATCCTCATGGAACTCCAACACCACATTGTCCATGTCAAGCAACTTTTGAAACTGCTTGACGAGCGCATTCTTCGGTTCGGTGAGAATTCGCTTAAGCGCCTCCTCATCAAGCGCATCAAGCGTTGTCACAACCGGCAGACGGCCAATGAATTCCGGAATTAGGCCGAACTTCAGCAGATCTTCCGGCAAAACATGGTGCATAATGGCGGTATCCTTTGTATCTTGCGCCAAATTGACACTGCCAAACCCAATCACCTTACTGCCCAAACGCCGTTTGATGATTGGCTCGATGCCATCAAACGCACCACCGCAGATAAACAAAATATTTGTCGTGTCAATCTGAATGAATTCCTGATGCGGGTGCTTACGCCCGCCCTGCGGAGGCACGCTTGCCACGGTGCCCTCCAGGATCTTCAGCAATGCCTGCTGGACGCCTTCACCCGACACGTCACGCGTGATAGATGGGTTTTCCGACTTGCGCGCAATCTTATCGATTTCGTCGATGTAGATAATCCCGCGCTCCGCCTTTTCGATGTCGTAATCGGCCGCCTGAATCAGTTTCAACAGGATATTTTCCACGTCTTCACCGACATATCCCGCTTCTGTCAACGATGTCGCATCCGCAATGGCGAAAGGCACATTGAGAATGCGGGCGAGCGTCTGTGCTAATAAAGTCTTACCGCTACCCGTCGGCCCAATCAACAAAATATTGCTCTTTGCCAACTCGACATCGTCGTTCTTTTGCGTTCCGGCGTTAATGCGCTTGTAGTGATTATATACCGCAACGGACAGCGAACGCTTCGCCTGCTCCTGCCCAATGACGTACTGATCCAAAATCGCTTTGATTTCAGTGGGCTTCGGAACGTCCTTCAATTCAAAATCGTCTTCTTCACCCAGTTGCTCTTCGACGATTTCGTTGCACAATTCGATACATTCGTCGCAGATATAGACACCGGGTCCAGCGACCAACTTGCGTACCTGCTCCTGTGTCTTGCCACAGAAGGAACACTTCAGTTGGCCCTTTTCCTCGTTAAATTTGAACATTCCTCGTTCCCTCCCCAATTCGAGGTTACCACACCCACCGTCCGAGGCAAAGCACAATCCCAAGCAACGATCCGCTTACGGAGTACCCAGTACCTCGTCGATCAAACCGTACGCCTTCGCTTCGTCGGCCGACATGAAGTTGTCGCGATCCGTGTCGCGTTCAATGACTTCAAGCGGTTGACCCGTCCGCTCAGCCAGAAGTCGGTTGAGTTTGTCTTTCGTCTTGAGCATCCACTCAGCATGAATTTGAATGTCAGACGCCTGACCCTGGACTCCCCCGAGCGGCTGGTGGATCATGATTTCAGCATTCGGCAATGCATAGCGTTTTCCCTTCTCGCCCGCAGCCAACAAGAAAGCACCCATGCTCGCTGCCATCCCGACGCACATGGTCGAAACAGCCGGACGAATATGCTGTATTGTATCATATATGGCCAGTCCCGCGGTGACAGAACCGCCGGGGCTATTGATGTACAGTTGGATGTCCTTTTCCGGATCATCAGCCGCCAAAAACAAAAGTTGGGCGACAATCGCATTCGCTACGTTGTCGTCAATTGCCGTTCCAAGTAATACGATGCGATCTTTTAACAGCCGCGAATAAATGTCATACGACCGCTCCCCACGGCTGGTTTGTTCAATGACATACGGAATCAGACTCATACCCCGGCCTCCTTTTGCAATTCACGCTATGTGCGGGACAAGACAAGGCATCACACCTTGTCTTGTTGTCAGTCCATCTTTCAGTTTTCTTCAGACTTGCGCAAATCACACAACCTTGCAATGATCCACCAATAGTTGAATGGTCTTGCGGGTCTTCAACTCGCCCTGGAACGATGCCAAACCGGGATCTCGCATATTCATCAACTGACGTACACGCTCGAGCTCCAGTTGCGTATTGTCTGCGATCTTCTGCAATTCTGCCTCAATGTCCTCAGATGTAACCTCGACATTCTCCGCGTTTGCAATCGCCTCAAGCACCAAGCCAATGCGCACAGATTGCTCTGCCGCCTCCCGGTACTGGTCTTTCAGCTCATCCAGAGTCAACCCAGTAAACTCGAGGTATGCATCGAACGGAATCTGCTGCATTTGCAGCTGTTGAGCAAAGTGACCAAGTTGATGCTCAATCTCGTGCTCTACCATAACCGCTGGAAGTTCAATCGTCGCATTGGCCGTAGCTTTTTTGACGACCTCATCTTCAATATATCGATCATGCTGAACTTTTGCTCGTTCTTCCAACGATTTGCGCAAGTCAGCCTTAAACTCGTCCACCGTCTGAAACTCGCTGATTTCCTGGACGAACTCGTCGTTCAGTTCGCGCAGCACGCGCCGCTTAATATCGTGCAGCAACACATGAAACTTCGCGAGTTTTTCACGCAAAGACTTGACGTGATAATCGTCAGGGAACGTGACCTCAATATCGCGTTCCTCACCGGGTTTCATACCGATCAGTTGCTCTTCGAACCCCTTAATTAAGGCGTTGCTCCCAATCTCCAATTGGAAATTCTCCGCTTCGCCGCCTTCAAACTCTTCGCCGTCGATGGTGCCCTTGAAGTCAATACTGACCGTATCACCGTTCTCCACTGCACCATCTTCAATCACTTCAATTTGGGCATGGCTGCGCAAAATGCTCTGCAATTCTTCTTCAACGGTCTCATCTGTCACATCGAACGACTTGTCCTCGACTTCGAGCCCTTTGTACTCTCCCAGTTGGACTTCCGGCTTGACCGTGACCGTAGCTTTAAAAATGAACGGTTTGCCCGTCTCCACCTGCACCACATCGACGGCAGGTTGATCCACCGGTTCGATCCCTGTCTCAACGACGGCCTCCTGATACGCTTGCGGCAACAGGATATCGACCGCATCCTGATACAGAGACTCCACACCAAAACGAGCTTCAAACAGTTTGCGCGGTACCTTACCCTTGCGGAAACCAGGCACGTTTACGCGCTTCACCACGCGTTTAAACGCTTCATCCAGAGCCTTCGCAAACCGTTCGCTGGCGACTTCGACCTCCAGCACACCCACATTCGCCTCGGTCTTTTCCCACTTAGCCGTCATCCATCATTTCCTCCTAACAGTCCTCGCAACCGTCGGACCGGCAGCTTTCAATATCACTCACGATTTCAGGCGGAGTAGCCCACCTACGGCAAATCACGGTTATCCAGACAACGCACAAATATCATATTTGCGAATCGAGCACCCCTGTCGGGATGCTCAAGCATTGGCCACCGTGGCGTCCCAGGAGGGATTCGAACCCCCGACCCACAGCTTAGAAGGCTGTTGCTCTATCCAGCTGAGCTACTGAGACATGGAGCGGGTGATGGGAATCGAACCCACGCTACCAGCTTGGAAGGCTGGAGTTCTACCATTGAACTACACCCGCACGCGTAACTCCACCTATGATAGTTTAGTCGATTCCGCCATTGATATCAAGATAGGTCGAATGAGTTCAACTGCCTTCGCGCGATGGGAGTATGCAGCTTTCTCTTCCATGGACATCTCTGCGAAGCGACGCCCTTCGCCATGTGGTGTGAACAGCGGATCGTAGCCAAAGCCATGTGTACCCCGCGCAAAGTCGTGGACGGTCCCGGTCACTCGTCCCTCGACGGCGCCGATGACACCATCTGCGTTGGCAAACGCGACAGCACATGCAAAGTACGCCTCTGCCGACGAAAGCCCTTTCTCGTGCATGCGTGCAATTAGCTTAGCATGATTCGCGAGATCATCGCCGTGTTTTCCACCATAGCGCGCTGAATAGATCCCTGGTTCGCCATTGAGTTCGGGTACAACCAAGCCAGAATCGTCCGCTAACACCATAGCACCGAGTTGTCGCGCATAAAACAGGGCTTTTTCCTGGGCAATCGCAAGAAACGTCGTCGCAGTCTCAGGCGCTTCAGGCAATTCCGCAGGCAGGGGCAGAAGCTCAGCCGGGATATCTGCGAGTAGCAACCGAAATTCCTCAACCTTATGCACATTCTTTGTGGCAATGAACAATCGCATCATTTATCAGACCATCCTTAGGGATTCACCATGCGCTCAATTGTCACGACGAGTGGAGCATCCACATGTTCAACCGCTGCAGCCACCACAGGTTCCGCAAACCAGTTGGCGAGTGCCACCTTCAAACTGGCTGAGTCCCCTGATGTGAGATAGCGGTACATAGGTTTGGCAGAATCTGTATTACGAAGGTTGCGCTCGGCAAGCAACCTTGCCACGTGAGCCGCCGTCGCATCGGCCGACGAGATGACCTGCACCGCGGCACCCATCACACGTCGGATGATCGGTGCAAGCAACGGATAATGGGTGCAACCGAGCACCAAACTGTCGATATCACTGCCGGCCAAGGGCTTAAGCGATTGGCGGACGACAGCCTCGACGTGATCCCCATCCAATTGGCCCCGTTCAACGAGTGGCACAAACAACGGACAAGCCAACTCATGTACAACGATGTCAGGCGCGATTGTACAGATGGCCTTCCGGTAAGCATGGCTCGAGACGGTCACGGATGTCCCGATGACACCGATACGACGATTGCGCGTCGCCCTGACTGCCGATAAAGCCCCAGGAGCGATCACGCCGACGACCGGAATCGGGAGTCGCTCTTGAAGATTGTGCAAGGCGACCGCTGTTGCCGTATTACACGCGACGACCAACAATTTAATGCCGCTCGCAAACAGATAATCTGCAATTTCTTCCGAAAATCGAATGACTTCCTCTGGCTGACGGTCGCCATACGGACAACGAGCACGATCTCCAAAGTAAACCACAGACTCATGTGGTAAGCGCTCTTGTATAGCACGCATCACTGTTAAACCGCCAATGCCCGAATCGAACACACCTATCGGCAGCCGCGACGTTTCCAAGGTATGTGCACTCCTCACGCTGATCTCAGGTGTCGATGAGCACCAATCGCTACGACCTGCAACACGCCGTAGGCTGGCGCCTACTGATTAGCCATATTCGTCAAAAGCAGTTCGAGTGCTTCTAAAATTGTCTTGCGCGTCGAAACGTCGACATGGCTTAATATAGTATGTAAATAGGCGCGGCGAGCACGAAGCACTTCTTCAATAATTTGTGCCCCCGGCGGCCTTAATTGAACGCGCACAACGCGACGATCCACCAAGTCCCTTTGTCGGCAGACGTAGCCAGCCTTTTCCAATCGATCCACCAAGTCGGTCGTCGTGCTATACGCGAGATACAGCTTGGACGACAACTCACCAATCGTCAGTTCCCCCTCGTTGTTGAGTGCGATGAGAGCATCGAACTGCGGCGAGGTAATGTCGTGTTCTCGCAATAAAACACGGCCCTTGCGGCGGACAGCAGCTGCCACTAAGCGAAGGGACTTTTCAATTTCCTCAACGTACTCGTTGAACTCCACCAAGCCTTGTCCACATCCCGTCCATGCTTGCGTCCAGTAAATAGTACCACTCAGCAATTTCGACGGTCAACGGACAAATCTCGACATGAAGTTCACTGCCAAATAAGACGCTGAACACCCCTACCTAAGTAGGGGTGTTCGGATCAAATCACAAGCTCACCCAATCGAACCAATTCGACAACCGCTTGCGACCGGCCTTTGACGTTCAGCTTTTTCATCACATTCGAGATATGGTTGCGAACCGTCTTCTCACTGACGAACAGCTGCCCGGCGATCTCTTTGGTCGTCTTATCCTGAACAAGGAGTTCAAATACCTCCCGTTCCCGATTTGTAAGCAGCGATTTTACGCGCGCGTCCTTGGCAGGTGCCATCCCCTTATCCCTCCTTGTCGAGTAATACAAGAGCGGGATACAGTCAGGGTATAGTATGACACCTCGTAAGCGAGCGTTCCGCGACGTATCCGGGATGGGCGGCTGGCAGCCAATCACGCCAAGCCTTCTCCCTCCCTTTACCCTTTCCTTCGTGCCTTTATCGCTCCGGCCAATTGTTGCAGTCCTTGTTCGAGCAAGGCGCGTGGACAAGCGATGTTCATGCGTTGGAAGCCCTCACCTTCCCGACCGAATAGGTGGCCCTCGTTCAAGCCTAGGCGAGCTTCTTCAATCAAAAACTGATCGAGTTCTTTCGGACTCAACCCCAGTGCACGAAAGTCGAGCCATACCAGATACGTTCCTTCCGGCCTGAACATGCGCACTTCGGGAACGTTTTGTTGTAAAAATGACTCCATAAAATCGAGATTGCCTGCAAGGTAATGCAACAAATCATCCAGCCAGTTTTCACCGTGGTTGTATGCCGCAATCATCGCCTCAACGCCAAATACATTTAACTCCGCCATCGCGGCGCGCGCCGACGCAGTCTGGTACTTGCGCCGCAAATCGCCATCTTCGGCGATGATGTAAGCAGTATTCAGCCCAGCCAAATTAAAGGTCTTGCTCGGAGCCGCGCACGTGATCGAGCGAGCCGCAAAGCTTGGATCCAGCGACGCAAACGGAATATGGCGATGTGGCGCAAAGACGAGATCCGCATGAATTTCATCAGCCACCACGAGCACATCGTGACGTAGACAAATCTCACCGACCCGCCTGAGTTCATCCTCTGTCCAGACGCGCCCCACAGGATTGTGAGGAGAGCACAAAAACATAATCTTGGCCTGACGCGCCTTCTCCTCAAGGTCTGCAAAATTGATTTCATAGCGACCGTTACGTTCCACGAGTGGATTTTCAATGACAGTTCGATTCCAACTCGCAATCGTCCGCTTGAATGGGTGATATACGGGCGGCTGGATCAGCACACCTTCTCCTGGTTCTGTGAAGGCCTGGACGATCACGGATAATGCAGGCACCACCCCTGGTGCGGGGACAATCGCTTCAGGCGCAATGGTCCACTTGTGCCTGCGCTGCATCCAAGACACGATACTGTCGACATAGGCTTGAGACTTAATGGTATACCCATAGACTCCATGTTGAACGCGGCGCATCAACGCCTCTTGTACGGCTGAAGGCGACGGAAAATCCATATCAGCAACCCACATGGGCAAAACATCTGTGCGGCCAAATCGCGAGGCCAAGGAGTCCCATTTCGAGGCCGCGGTATTCCACCTGTCAATGACTTGATCAAAATCGTATGACACGCTGCATCCTCCGTTCACCCGCCTGCGCACTGGGTGATCCATCCGCATCGGCGGTTCATACCAACACATCTACTCTATCACAAGCACCTCGGATAGTGTCTTTCTGCCGGAAGGAAGCGCTAGAAAAATGGAGAATTTCCTCTTGCGTATTGACGCGACATTCTCTAATTTTAATTTAAGGGGTCGGAAAACAAGGTTTTCGGTTTGCCACCTCTACGTTCCGATTTCAAGGAGGTCGTACCATGGCAAAGGACGTACTTGTCACAACAGAGTGGGTAGCAGCCCACAAAAATGATCCCAACGTACTTCTCGTAGAAGTCGATGTCGACACCAGCGCATACGAAAGTGGTCATATTCAAGGCGCTATCGCGTGGAACTGGACGACCCAATTGAATGACCAAGTTCGCCGCGACATTCTGAACCACGAACAGTGGGCGGAGCTGTTGAGCAATAGCGGCGCAACGCCAGAGACGCTCATCGTCCTCTACGGCGACAACAACAACTGGTTCGCTGCATTTGCTTATTGGCAATTGAAGATCTTCGGTCACGAGAACGTCAAACTGATGGACGGCGGCCGTAAAAAGTGGGAACTCGAAGGTCGCGAACTCGTCAAGGAAGTTCCGTCGCGCACGAAAACGCAATACCCTGTTCCAAACCGCGATCTCGACACTTCCATTCGCGCTCGTCAAATCGACGTTTTGAATTCGCTCAACAAGGGTAATGTCGCTCTGGTCGACGTCCGGAGTCCACAGGAGTTCACGGGTGAGGTCATCGCACCTCCCGGCATGACAGAGACAGCTCAACGCGGCGGTCACATTCCAGGCGCAGTCAATGTACCGTGGGGCAAGGCTGTCAATGAAGACGGCACCTTCAAATCGGAAGCTGAGCTTAAGCAGTTATACGAATCGGTCGGCGTTACCCCTGACAAAGAGGTCATTGCATATTGCCGCATTGGCGAACGGTCCTCACATACCTGGTTCGTCCTTCGCGAGTTGCTTGGCTTCCAAAACGTCAAGAACTACGACGGATCGTGGACAGAATGGGGCAGCATGGTAGGGGTGCCCATTGAGCGATAAGCACACACTCTATCGCGCTGACGCGCAACCTCCGGCAAAGCGCTTGCTTGAAGCCATGACGTCCAAACAGAAGCCTGATATAGCGCAATTGTTTTTTGATGCGAGCGTGTTGAATGCGTATCGCGAGCGCGACGGTTTCCGTATCATCCGCACGGACACGTCTGGCAGGCTGAGTAAGCCGGGTGGCTGGAGCGTCGATTTCGGTATCAGCGGCGAAGGCGACCGGCATATACATATCCCGGCGCACGCATGGGTGCATCGCATCCCGGTCGAAGAGCAAGCGCATTGGCTAGAGTACGCCTTGACACTGCCGCTTAGCGACAACTTCGTCCGCGGCGTCGTTCGCCCCGGCTGCATAGATGACGGACCCATTCGCAACTGGTAAGGTATTAGGGGAAGCCTTTGGCACAGGCCGCGGCTTCCCCTCTCCGTATATGCCAGCGAAAGCAGGGCGGATAGGGACCATACCCGCCCGAGAAAGGATCGAGTTTCATGCGCGAAAGCGTCCCGCTTTACAAACAATTAAAAGCCGAGCTGTTATCGAAAATTCGCAACGGAGAATGGGAAGCAGGGCAGCAACTTCCGTCGGAAGCGGAACTGGCAACCTTGTTTGCCGTAAGCCGGACGACGGTTCGGCAAGCTGTTGGCGATTTGGTCAGCTCGGGATTTGTCATACGCCGCCAGGGCAAAGGCACGTATGTGGCAGAACAGGCCTTTCATTCCACAGCCACAACACTATACGGATTTGCGGAAGAACTAAGAGCAGCGGGATACGAGGTCAATATTGTACTGGATCGCCTTGAAGAACGGGAGTGTCCAGAGGATGTGGCCACCATCTTACGGCAAAACAAAAACCGACGTATTCTCTATATCGAACGGACGGCACACGTCGACGACCTGTGCTATTTTCGGGAGACTTCGTACATTGTCCCCCCTTATCACATCGACCTCGCCAAGGTGATTAGCCAACGTTTGGCGTACGATTACATATATGGATTTTTTGAGCAAAACGGTGTGAGAATCAACTCAGGTAATCAGACGATTTCGGCAGAACTTGCAGACGAGACGGACTGCAGCGTCTTTCAACTCGAACCTCCCGCTGCCGTGCTTGCAATCGAACGTATCACGCGTGACGAGTCTGGTGCAGCCGTCGAGTATTCCCATGTTCGCTACCCTGCCTCTCGCTATCGCCTTCACCTCAACCTCCTTCGACACACGGACTAATTCGACCTATACAAAAGACACGGCCTTCGTTACAATGGTCGTGTTGAATCATTCTTGTTATGATGTCATAACAAGTATATGCATAGTGACCATAGAATTGGCGAGCTGACACCAGGTTTGCTTGGCTTTGGATCGCCGCACGCGGTAGGTGACCACGATGCATTCACATGTAAAAGGTCGTACAGTGTTGCACCGATTTCCCCTTAAAGCTGTTTCCTCGAGCCCCCATGGCGTCTGGTTTGTGGTAGGTACAGTCTGCCTCGGAGCCTTCATGGCGGCCCTTGACGCGAGTATCATCAGCATAGCCTTACCAAAACTGGAACAGTCATTTCGAACAACGATGGCACAAATCGAATGGGTCAGCTTGATTTATTTGCTCGCACTGGCGGGTTGTATCGTGACATTTGGGAGACTGTCCGATATTTTGGGTAGAAGGCCGATGTATACCTTTGGCTTTTGCGTGTTCTTGGTCGGATCTGCCCTCTGCGGCGCGGCGTGGAGCTTGCCATCCCTCCTCGCTTTTCGCGTGCTTCAAGGCATAGGCGCTGCCATGCTGCAGGCCAACAGCGTTTCCATAATCACCGCAGCGACCGACGCAAGCCGCCGCGGCCAAGCCATCGGCTTTCAAGCGCTCGCGCAAGGACTTGGTCTGAGCTTGGGGCCGTTATTGGGCGGTGTTCTGACACACATGGGATCTTGGCGTCTCATTTTCTATATGAACGTTCCCGTCGGCATTGTCGGGATCTTATCGGCCATTCTTTGCCTCCCGCGCGATCGCGATGGTCAATCTCACCCAGCATTCGATTGGGCGGGATCTATCACATTGGCCGGCATGCTTGTGGCGACAATGTATGTTTTAAAAGAAGGATTTCGCCCACATAGCTCCATTGGGGTGACCGCGTGTATCGTTCTGGGAATTGTCCTGCTCGGAGCACTTTTCGTGACTCTGGAGAGAAGGCACAGCTCGCCCTTGATTTCTCTGGCATACATCGAACGTCGCCTCATATGGCTCGGCAATCTCAGCTCTATCCTCGCATTCAGCGTCATGTACGCGATCACGCTGCTTGTACCGTACTGGTTCGTGCATATCGAACATCGCTCGTCAGCCATCGCTGGGCTTCTACTGACAACCTTGCCCATCGGTATGGCACTTTGCACACCGTTTGCCGGGCGTCTGGCAGACAAATGGTCACAGCAGCGTGTCGCCGCAGTCGGCATGGCTGTTGCAGGGATTGGGTGTGTGTTGCTCACGTTGTATGCGTATCGCACCCCCATTTTTCTCTGCGGCCTTTTCTGCATCGGATGTGGCGTCGGAGCGTTCACCCCTGCGAACAACGCCCGCGTGATGAATGCCACGCCGAAACACGACCTCGGCGTGGCTGGCGGAATCCTGAATATGTCGCGCACTCTCGGCATGGGGGTCGGCGTCACGATAGGCGGATTGAGCGTGGAATTGCTAACAGCCGCATTGGGTCAGCATGCCGTCGCAACGGCATACCGCGGCAGTTTCATTGTCGCCGCAGTTTTCGCCTTGGTGGCGCTCATTCTCAGCCTTGTGCCAGCCCCGACGTCGACAGATGTTTAAATAGCGGATCGACTCTGTCTTCAGCAATGGCCTTGGCTTCGCACTCCGGTGTGCAGAAACCATGCCGCTCCACTTCACAAGCAAAGCAACATAAGTGCTGACGATGGCAATCTAAATATGCGCAATTGATATAGCGATCACATGGTTGACCACAGTGACTGCAGCGGGAGATCACTGTATCCTCTTCCGTTTGGTTGATGCGAACGGCTATCCGATTGTCAAACACATAGCACTTCCCATCAAAGAGGTGACCCTTGACTTCTGGGTCTTTGGCATAGGTTACAATGCCGCCATCCAGTTGATATACTTCGTCAATGCCTTCGCGCATGAGGTAGCCAGACAGTTTCTCACAGCGAATGCCGCCCGTGCAGTAGGTTAGAACCTTCTTGCCCTTCCACTCATCCTTATGCTCTGCAATCCACTCCGGGAATTCGCGAAACGTGCGGATGTCTGGACGTATCGCATTGCGAAAGTGGCCGATGTCGTACTCGTAATCGTTTCGTCCGTCGATCACGACGACATCTTCCTCCTGTAACATGGCATGCCACTCTTTGGGCGACAGCCGTTTCCCTGTTAATTCCCACGGACGAACCTGGTCTTCGACGCCAAAGTGAACGATCTCGCTTTTGTGCCGCACGGATAGCCTGGGAAACGCATGGTCCTCCGCTTCGTCGACTTTGAAGACCATATCGGCAAAGCGCTCATCGCGATGCATGAATTTTCGATATGCCTCGGTCGCCCGTTTTGGGCCGGAGAGTGTGCCGTTGATCCCTTCATGTGCGACGATCACACGTCCACGCAAACCCAACATCTCACACAGTTGTAGTTGCTCCGCAACCAAAGCATCCGGATCATCAATCGGAATGAACTTATAGAACAGCAAAATTTCGTATGACATGCAAATGCCTCCTTTACATCTTATACACGGCAAAGGCCGAGGCCCGCCAACGAGCCCCGGCCCATCTCTTGATTCCTGACATCCGTGCGTTTACTGTGCAGAAGAAGAACCGCTTGCCGTTGCCCCGCCGCCAAGCGACTGATCCACTTCATTCGGACTCATGATCAACCAACGGCCATTGATCTTTTTCAGATACAACACGCCACCCTGTTCACTGGAAAACTGAACTTGCGCAATATCGCCTTGCTGGCCCGTAAGTGCATACGAAGTCTCCGCTGGATCGAGCGAAACGTACAGATTGTACAACGACGCATGCCAACCAGGCGTGTTTTGGAACGTGGGCGTCATCAGATTACGCGCCTGGGTAAACTCTTTTAACTCCACAAATCCGATAAAGCGCCGCACGGTATTTACCGGCGTGTTGCTGGTTTGGTTATCGATGGTCGGACGCAACAAGAAGTAGCTCCCGAAACCGAGGATCAACAGCGCCACGATCAGAGTGACAAATCCACGCGTCTGCGCCCGCTGCCGACGCCTTTGCGCCTGAGTATTCATCGGCGAACCCCCCGCTTGAAAATCAAGGCACTGCCCCGGCAACCCGCATAGCGCGAAGGCCAGGGCAATGTTTCACATTATTTACGCAGCCAGGCGCCAAGTGCGTGGTACGTAACCTGTCGATTCATGGCCGCGATCGACGTCGTCAGTGGAATGCCCTTCGGGCACACTTGGACACAGTTTTGGGCATTGCCGCATTCGTGAATACCGCCCTCGCCCATCAAGGCTTCCAGCCGGTCTTCTTTGTGCATCGCACCGGTTGGGTGCATGTTGAAAAGACGGGCTTGCGAGATGGCAAACGGTCCGATAAACGGGTTTTTGTCATTCACATTCGGACACGCCTCAACGCATGCGCCGCACGTAAAACAGCGCGACAGTTCGTACGCAATCTGTTGATCCCGCTCCGACATGCGCGGTCCAGGGCCGAGATCATACGTCCCATCGATCGGAACCCAAGCCTTGATCTTCTTCAACGCGTCGAACATGCGGCTACGATCCACCACGAGATCGCGAACGACGGGAAACGTACGCATCGGGCGGATCCGGATGGGCTGTTCGAGTTTGTCGACGAGAGCCGAGCAAGCCTGCCGCGGCCTGTTGTTAATGACCATGGTACACGCGCCGCAAATCTCTTCAAGACAATTCATTTCCCAGGTCACAGGTGCCACAGGATCGCCATTTTTGTTGCGAGGGTTGCGCTGAATCTCCATCAGGCAGGCGATCACGTTCATACCCGGACGATATGGAACGACAAATTCTTCGGTGTATGGATCGGATTCCGGGCTGTCTTGGCGTTCAATGATCAAGTGCACCGTCCGCGTTGTTTCCATCGTTTCCGCTGTCGTGCTCATTCTTTGGTCGCCTCCTTGCTAACCGCATAGTTGCGTAAGCGTGGCTTAATCAGGGAGACATCGACGGCTTCATACGAAAGCTTTGGACCATCAGGCGTAAATTCCGCAATGGTGGTCTTCAGGAAGTTTTCATCATCGCGATCCGGAAATTCTGGCTTGTAATGTGCACCCCGACTTTCATTACGATTGAGCGCACCCAAGGTAATCGCCCGCGCCATAATGAGCATATTCTTCAAATGGCGAGTAAACTGAGCTACTTGGTTCTCCCAGCGCGATCGATCCGACATATTGATCCGTTTGAACCGCTCTTGCAGTTCCTGAATCTTTTCGTCGGTCTTCTGCAGCCGTTCATTAACGCGCACGACCGTAACGTTGTCGTTCATCCATTTACCCAGTTCGCGGTGGATCTGATACGGATTTTCGTCGCCTTCCATACGCAGAATCCCCTCGAACTCGTCTTCATATTTCTTGCGATACGATTCGAACAACGACTCAGGCAAACTATCCGTAGCCTTACGTAGATTCTTTGCATAGCGAACCGCGTTGGGCCCCGCAATCATGCCACCGTAGATGCACGACAACAAGGAGTTTGCACCCAAACGGTTGGCACCGTGGTACTGAAAGTCCGCTTCGCCTGCCGCGAACAGCCCGGGGATGTTTGTCATTTGATCGATATCCACCCAAAGTCCACCCATTGAGTAGTGCACAGCCGGGAAGATACGCATCGGAACTTTGCGCGGATCATCACCTACGAACTTCTCGTAGATATCCAAAATATTTCCCAATTTGACATTCAGCACATCAGCCGGAATGTGCGACAAGTCAAGGTAAACCTGATTTTGGCCGTCCACACCGAGCCCCATCTCGACACAGACTTTATGGATGGCACGCGTTGCAATGTCGCGCGGCACCAGGTTTCCGTACTCTGGGTACATCTCTTCGAGGAAATACCAAGGCTTTCCGTCTTTGTACGTCCAAATGCGGCCGCCCTCACCACGAGCTGACTCTGACATCAACCGTAGTTTGTCGTCGCCTGGGATGGCGGTCGGGTGGACCTGGATCATTTCCGGATTGGCGTACTTGACGCCCTGCTGATACAGCTCTGACGCGGCGGATCCCGTATTGATCATCGAGTTCGTGCTCTTGCCAAAAATGAGACCATTACCGCCCGTACACATGACAACTGCGTCCGCCTTAAAATAATGAACTTCCATCGAACGCAGATCTTGTGCACAAATACCTCGACAAACCTGTTCATCGTCGAGCACGGCGCCGAGGAAATCCCAACCTTCGTATTTTTCGACTAGGCCGGCCACTTCGTAACGGCGAACCTGCTCGTCCAGCGCGTACAACAACTGCTGCCCTGTCGAGGCTCCGGCAAAAGCTGTACGGTGATGCTTCGTACCACCAAAACGGCGGAAGTCCAGCAATCCTTCGGGTGTACGATTAAACATAACCCCCATGCGATCCATCAGGTGAATAATGGCTGGAGCCGCCTCACACATGCCCAAAACCTGTTGTTGGTTGGCGAGAAAGTCGCCGCCATAAATCGTGTCGTCAAAGTGTTCCCACGGGGAATCGCCTTCCCCTTTGGTATTGACCGCACCATTGATACCGCCCTGTGCACACACCGAGTGCGAGCGCTTGACAGGCACCAGGGAGAACAGTTTAACCGGCACACCGGCCTCAGCGATTTTGATGGTTGTCATCAAACCTGCCAAACCGCCGCCGACGACGATGATTGTCTGATTAGCCACGCAGAATCCCTCCCATGCTCCGTGGTTCCTGCACGTTTCAAATACTTACAAACTCATGCGGAATGCGTGAATGCGATAATCGAAGCCACGCCCATCCCCGCGAGGACGACGAACACAATCATCGTGACCCACGCGGTGATCCGCTGTGCGCGAGCGCCCACGGTGATGCCCCAGTGGATGCAGAACGACCAAAGACCGTTGGCGAAGTGGAACGTCGCGGCGACCACGCCAATGATCATAAACCAGAAATAGGCCGGGTTGCTGACGAGATTGTGCACCATGTCATAGTTCGGTGCATTCCCGGAAAACCGCGTCGTCCAAAGGTGGAAAATAATAAACACGAACGTGATGACGCCCGTCACCCGCTGCAACACAAACAGGATATTGCGGCCGAACGAAAACCGATTCGCGTTGTACCCCGACACAAATGCGACGTACAGACCAAATACCCCGTGGTAGGTGATTGGCAGAAAAATAAAGACAAACTCGATGAAATGCAACAGCGGCAGCGTCTGAATCGCATCGACCGCGTCGTTGAACGCCGCCGGACCGCGCAATGCTGTCGCGTTTGTGAACAGGTGCTCCAACAGGAAAAGCCCAACCGGGATCACGCCAGACAACGTATGCAAACGCCGCCACAGGAATTCCCGATTTTTGTGCGCTGCTTGGGCCACCGCCACAAAGGTTCCTCCCTTCGACTCCTAGCCAGTTCGTATGTATCGGCAGCCCTCTGACTGCCTTGCCGGATAGGGTACAGAATTCTGGTTCGAGACTCCACATGACTGGGGAACATCGGTTCTCAAACCTGCTTTGCACTTTTTAAATTGTAATGATTGGCCATCGTAGAATCAAGAAAGCGGTGCCTTAGAAGAAGCATCCTGTCGAATATTCTTGTTTCGCTCGTTTAGCACCGCGCGCAAATGCGTGACGATCTCGCTCGCCAGTTTATCGCCAATCCCAAGGCCTCGAAATTCGTCCAAATCGGCATCTGCCATCGCCTTTAGACTTCCAAACTTGCGCAACAACGCCTTTTTTCGCTCAGGGCCAACGCCCGGGATATCGTCAAGCGCTGACGCAAACCCTGTCTTTCTGCGCTGCTGTCGGTGAAATTCGATGGCGAACCGATGCACCTCGTCCTGAATGCGCTCCAACAGGTAAAAGGCCTGGCTGTGCCGATCCAAGGCAACAGGAATCTCTTCGTCCATAAAAAAGAGCTGACTCGTCCGGTGCTTATCGTCTTTCGCCAAGCCGCAAACTGGAACGTCGAGGCCGAGTTCGCCTTCGATCACCGACAATGCAGCCGCAAGTTGCCCACGCCCACCGTCGATCACGATAAGATCTGGCAAAGGTTTACCTTCGCGTTGCAAGCGCGTATATCGGCGGCGGACTACTTCCCGCATAGATTCGTAGTCATCGGGCCCCGAAACCGTCTTGATTTTGTATTTCCGATACTCCGATTTCGCCGGTTTGCCATCGATAAAGACAACCATGGCCGCAACGGCGTCCGCCCCTTGGATATTGGAGTTGTCAAACGCCTCAATCCTGCGTGGCGCTTCAATGGCCAAGGCATTCCCGAGCTCTATGACGGCCCCCAACGTGCGATCCATGTTCTTCTCCATCAACTGGATCTTATCCGACAGTGCCTGTCGGGCGTTTTCGCAAGCGAGATCGACAAGGTCTCGTTTCGCACCGCGCTTTGGTTGAATAACCTTGGCATCGAGCACCATTGCCAAAGCCTCGGATGGCACACCATTCGGCAAGAGCACTTCCTTGGGCAGATCGGCCCGTTCGTGATAAAACTGTTCGACGTACGACATAAAGTCGGTCAGCGGTTCATCGTAGTGTGGCATGATCGCGACGGAGCGTTCGATGACCTTGCCGCTGCGAACATAAAATACCTGGATGCTCAAGAGGCCCTTTTCTTCCGCATAGCCGAACACGTCCCGATCGACGCGGTCTGCGGTCGTCATCTTTTGTTCTTCCATGACCTGTTCGATGTGCCGGATCAGATCGCGCAGTTCAGACGCTCGCTCAAATTGCAGCGCTTCCGCCGCGGCCTCCATTTTCGCGGTCAAATCCCGCACAACGTCCTGATGACCACCGCTCAAAAAATGTGTAATTTGCTTGGTCATCTCCTGATATTCCGTTGCGTCGACTGTGTACACGCACGGTGCAAGGCACTGCTGAATGTGATAGTACAAACAAACCTGCTTCTTGAGCGTTTTGCATTTGCGCAACGGATACAGTCGATCCAATAACCGCTTTGTCGCTTGCGCGGATGTGGCACTTGGATAAGGGCCGAAGTACTTGGCTCCATCGCGCTTGACCCGCCGTACGATTTGCAATCTCGGATGCGGTTCATTGGTCAATTTGATATACGGATACGTCTTGTCGTCGCGCAACATAATGTTGTACGGAGGCGTGTGCTGCTTAATCAGGTTGCACTCGAGGATTAACGCCTCGGCCACCGTGTCCGTCACGATGTACTCAAAATCACAGATGTTCGAAACCAGAGCTTGTGTCTTGCGATCATGTGATCCTGTAAAGTACGACCGAACGCGATTGCGCAAAATCTTTGCCTTCCCGACATACAAAATCTCGCCCTTATTGCCCTTCATCAGGTACACCCCTGGGCGTTGCGGCAACAATTCCAATTTATCGCGGATCATTTGGTTCATTCAATCACCCCCTCACTGGACGGCTGCGATGACAAGCTCCGGCCCCCCCTTGCCCGATTGCACCCACAATACATAGGAACCACATGTCGAAAATTGTTGCAGAGGCGTTTGCAACTGCATCGGCTTTGCCGTGCCTCCAGACTTGATCAACGGCGCCATGGTCAACTGCAGACCGCGACCAGCATTCGGTGTCGTCTCGAGCCACCATAAAGTACCGGACGCGCCTTCTGCGACGTAATGCGGTTGCCCGTCGACCGGCGGTCCTTGATAGCGCGTGACCTGCCCGCTTTGACTGATGCCATACCACGTCGATCCGCTGTTTGCAGAGGCGCGTTCAGGCTTGCCGACAATCCCTTGAAAGACTAGCCCATCCCCGACGACGCTGGGCCCTTGCATAAACCCGAAAGCTGCCGGTATCTGCCGCACCTCGGTCCAGGCTTGCGCCGGACTGCGGCCGACCAATGTATACTCGCCGATGGGCGTACCTATCCACGCACCATCTCGATACATTCCTGATTGGATGGCAATTTGCCCGTGTCCAACAGCGACGACAGCAGACGTCGATGGCTGTTGCGGGATCGACTTGACCAGTGCCGAACGTCCATTCGCCAGTAACAAAGAGTAGATCTGTTCGTCACTGATGCCGCCTGGCGCACGCCAGTTCGCCAGCACCACAAGCCACCCCGGAATCGCCACCAGCGACCAGTTGCTCAACTGCCATGCCGATTCTTCGACGCCCGAGGCGACCGGGGTCACAAAAGCCAAGGCGTAACGGCGGCTTGCCGTCGCCAGTGAACCTGGTGCTTGCAGCGGATAACGGCGCACCGCAATGGCGTAAGATCCGTTGCCATACTGCTGAATACTTCCGAGAAACAACGAACCTGACCCCACTGTCGCATGCGTGAGATCGACTTGTTGGCCTTGCGCCAATGAGTACAAACCCTTCAGTTTAAGCGGCAGCGAGTCAAACTGGATAGCCGCAGCCGTCTTGTCCTGGACGTGCGTCGACAGTTTGGCGCCGTAAACCGATTGCCATTCGCCAAACCCACCGTACACGGCAAGCCCCACACCGACAAGTGCCAGTCCTGCCGCACCAATCCGCACAAACCCCGGCCCGCGATGGTGCCTCAGCGCTTCATCAAACGCGATATTCGCGCGCATGACTTGTACGGCGCGAACAAGCAGTGGCCGCGGAACGCCAATAGCAGCTTCGGCCACCTCGGGCAACGCGGCCGTTTCGCCCGACTCGGGCCACTCGTCGAGATCGTGCGAATCGTCCAGAGCCTCACCGACGTCGATGTGTGGTACCGTGGCCGCCTCCACTTGTTGCAAACAACGTTCGATCACGCTGTCGGGCATCGTCTGCACTTCGGAACGCCGAATTGTACGAATGGCGACGACAAAGACCTGTAAAAACGCGTCCTCGGCCTTCACGCGGTCGTTATAGCGATTCCAGAGTAATTCCCAAACCTGTGCGGCGAAGCGCTCGAGCAAGCGCTCGACCAACTGCCTGCGTTCACTGCCACTTAACCGCCTTTGCACACCGCAGCTCCTTCTTCCCGTTCCAGAATTCCTAAACCATCATACCGAACCCTCGTCGGAAAGGACAGGACCAGCAATCGCCAAAAGTTTGCCATGAGTTTCTAAAAGCGCAAAAACGCGATCTCCTCAACGGAGACCGCGTCATCTATGGTGGGTCATGAAGGACTCGAACCTTCAACCTGCCGATTAAGAGTCGGATGCTCTACCAATTGAGCTAATGACCCTCGACCTAATGACCCTAAGGGGATTCGAACCCCTATTACCGCCGTGAGAGGGCGGCGTCCTGAACCATTAGACGATAGGGCCATGGCTGCCGAACTAGGACTCGAACCTAGACTAACTGATCCAGAGTCAGTCGTGCTACCATTACACCATTCGGCAACGAGCGAGCGTCAACGGTATTAACTATACTCACTGACGCCCATTTTGTCAACCACTCTGCAAAACTTTTTATGGGTTACTTTTTCCGCCCCTCCGAAAAAGAGGGCCGTGCATCGTCAACCTAGCATGAACCGTCGTTACTTTGTCGCTACCGTCCCTGAAGCGATGCGCTCGGCTGCAATTTCAAGCCGCTGGCAAGCTTCCTCGCGACCAAGCATGGCGATCACGTCAAACAGCCCCGGACCCACGGTGACACCGGTCAACGCCAGACGAACAGGATGGATGAGCTGCCCCGCCTTCAAACCAAGTTCGTCAATGAGGGCGCGAAACGACGACTCGATGACCGGAGCTGTAAATGGCGCAACGCCGGCGAGTCGCTGTGCGACCGCCCGCAGCCTCTCAGGAGTGGCCGGATCGCTAAACTGTTTGCGTACACCTTTGTCGTCATAAGCCGTTATGCCTTCAAAATACGGGCGCATACCGTCGATCAAATCCGCGGCGTTGCGACTGCGCGTCTGCACAAACTCCACGACAGTCCGAATCCAAGCCAACACATGCCGATCCACTTCATTCGCCGCAACATAGCCGAACCGGACCAATTCATCCCAGATTTGACCGACCACCACATCTGGCGATTGCGCACGGAAATAGTGCGCATTCAACCATTCAAGCTTTTTCACATCGTAGACAGCCGCATGTTTCGCGACGCGATCCAGGCTGAACACTTCGATAGCCGTCTCTCGGTCGACAATTTCGCGATCGTCACCGGGTGAAAAGCCGAGTAGCAATAGATAGTTGACCAGCGCCTCCGGCAAAATCCCCATCTCTCGGTACTCGGAAACGCTTGTCGCACCGTGGCGCTTGCTTAATTTACTGCGATCCGGCGCCAGAATCATGGGCACGTGCGCAAACGCTGGTGCCTCGCTACCGAACGCTTCAAACAGCGTCACGTGCCGCGGGGTGTTTGATAAGTGCTCTTCAGCTCGAATCACGTGCGAGATACGCATAGCGAGATCATCCACACAGGAGGCAAAGTGGTAGGTCGGCGAGTCGTCAGCTTTCCAGACGATAAAATCGTCGATCTCGCTGTTCTGAAAGACAACATCGCCGCGAATCAGATCATGTACCACCGTCTCCCCCGTTGCATCCGTACGCAATCGATAGACATGTGGTTCTCCTGCCGCCAACCGACGCTCCCGTTCTTCGGCCGACAAGTCGCGACACCTTCCGCTGTAGCGCGACGGCCGACCTTCTCGCGCCGCCTCCTCGCGATCCGCCTGCAACTGCTCTGCACTGCAAAAACATGGATATACTTTACCTTCGGCAATCAGCCTCTGCAAATGGTTACGATAAATTTCCGTGCGCTCCGACTGCCGATACGGTCCATACGGTCCGCCACAATCAGGGCCTTCATCCCAGTCGATGCCGAGCCACCGAAAACTGTCGAGAATCTGCCGATATGACTCCTCCGTTGAGCGGGCTCTGTCCGTATCATCGATGCGAAGTACAAAGACACCTTGCTGTTGACGCGCAAACAACCAATTAAAATAGGCCGTACGGGCACCACCGATGTGCAGTGCACCCGTCGGACTCGGCGCAAAGCGAACTCGAACCTGCTTGTCCATAGTTACCTCCTAGGGGATAGCCAACCCGTCAAAGCACACAATACAGCTGAGGTGACAGCACATGACACGACGAGTCGATCCAAACCTTCGGAAAGTCGACGTCAGCCCGAACTCGGGCGCCTACGATCCTGGTCCACTCGACGAAGGTGTAACCGACTACCCAACAGCCGAATTATGGCAAGCCCAAGCGACGACATACGATCTCGCTGTCGAAGAATTCCCAGAAGGGCCCTACGATGCGGCAACCAACGAGAAACGCCTTGGCAAGAGCTCTCCGTGGCTGGAAGGCCAAATGGTCAGCGGCCGCTTTCGCGACAGCAATCTGATTCGCTCGGACCGGCTCTCCGCTGCACACGAAAGCGACACCGATGATACCGTTGATCCCACCTAAAAGCGAAGTTGAATGACGCCTTCGCCCTGCCAACCATTTTGTGGTATGGAACCCACCAGCCCCCGATTGCCAGTCTGTGCTTGGTACGGGTAACATCGTATTTGAAATCAGTACTCTGATTGAAGACACGGCCCCCTAATCTGGTTGGTTTACCACAGGGGGCCGCTGTGATTTTACGGCTTTTTTCTCCGTCAAACAAGCGAGATTGGTAACCTTAAGCGTGTGCGACAACCTCGCGCAAGGCGGCGATACACGCCTCATTCTCAGCCTCAGTGCCAAACGACACTCTCACATAGGATTCCAACCCTACAAATCCTGTTCGCACAAGAATCGCTTGCTTGCGCAAAGCCTCGAACACGCGCTTCCCATCTCCGACTTCAATGAGCGCGAAATTCGCCTCGCTCGGGACAACATGCATGCCCGACTCACGCAACGTCTCGTACTGGCGGCGGCTCGCCTGAACCAGCTCCTGTGAACGTTTCACGTGCTCTGCATCAGACAACGCGGCGACAGCACCAACTTGCGCGATGCGGTTGACGTTGAACGGTTCCCGCACGCGATGGACATAGGCGAATACCTCCGGATGGCCAATCGCATAGCCTACACGCAATCCAGCAAGACCGTACAGCTTCGAGAATGTGTACAGAAGACACACGTTCGAGTGCCGTAACACCCCTGTATTAAACTGAAACCGTTCCGGGTCCGTGGCATAGTTATCATAGGCCATGTCGACAATGACCAACACATGATCCGGCAAGTGCTCCATTAAGTGATCGAACTCAACCTGCTTAAGAACGGTTCCGGTTGGATTGTTGGGCGTGCACAGATACAACAACTTGGTTCGCTCAGTCACCGCGGCCAGCAAAGCCTCGACGTCGTATGTAAAATCCGCCCGCAACGGTGCGAGCTTGACCGTGGCCTTCATGACCTGTGCGCCAAACGTGTATTGTGAGAACGTCGGAAACGGCGTCACAATCTCGTCTCCCTCATCGAGAAACGTCTCCGACAACAGTTTGATGATGTCATCTGACCCATTCCCGACGAATACTTGTTCAGGCTGCACGTGATGGTGCTTGGCAACGGCAACTTTGACCAAGTCACTGCCGCCGTCAGGATACAGGTGCAACCTTGGCAACTCACGTTCCATCGCACGCAATGCCAACGGCGAAGGCCCAAGGGTGTTCTCGTTGGAATTCAGCTTAACAAGCGGGCGATTACCCAGTTCCTTTCGCAACTGTTCATCACTGAGACCTGGCTTATATGGCTCGATGTCCTTCAGATTTTGGCGAACCTGCACATTCGGATCAAACATGGTTGGCACCTCCGGCCTCTATACGTTATGTCCATTGTAGCCCAGCACACACCTGACGTCACCTGTCGGTTACATCGGCATCGGCGGCGATTTCGGCAATTGGGTCGGAGTCTGTGTGCTTTCAGGCCCCTCTTCACGCTTCGTTGCACGCGATTGGCCTAATCCTGCAGACAAGGCGAACTTCCAGGCTTGTTCCGCTGTCATACCTGCTTCGCGCACCCGAGATCGGGGAACCATGACCGTCGCTCCAGCGAACTGAAATGCATTGGGCAGATACACCGCTACCAAATCCCCTGTTGGATCTATACTTTCGGGCAATTCTTCAGATGTGATAAAACCAAGTACGAGTGCACGCTCGTCTGGCCACTCAATCAAAACGGGCGTCTGAAACGCCTGGCGTCTGCGAAACAGGTTCTCGATAAGCTCCTTCGCCGTTGTATACAAGGACTTGATCACAGGGATGTGCATGAACAAAGTGTCCGCCCAGGACAGCAACACGCGACTGACGTAAATCCGAGACAGCAATCCCAGGATAAAAATCGCGACAATCACGATGGCAAAGCCGAGGCCAGGGATGTGCAGATAGGCCCAAGGCACATACCAACTGACCAAGCCGTCTACCTGATTGACCACAAATACGACGACCCAAACGGCGAACACAAACGGCAAAACCGTGGCAAGTCCGATACCAAAATGTTTTGCCGCTGCACGCAACAGCCCCTTCATCGCAATCACCCCTTTAAGCGGCTGCTGCCGGTAGACTGTAGAATCCGGCAGCGAGGACGAGATAAGCGCCAACCGCCATGGCGCCCTCGAGCCAGTTCGATTCTCCGTCGAGCATTAAAACAACCACGAGTAGCACGGCGGCAATCATGCTGACCAACTCGGGCCAGGTAAACATAAAGTTAAAAGGTACACCGATGCACACGCCGACAAAGAATAGAACGGGGGCGATGAACATCGCCACCTGTAAGGTGCTTCCAACCGCAATTTCGACAGACAGATCCATGCGATTTTTCCATGCCATCCAAACGGCCGAAGCGTGTTCGGCGGCGTTGCCGATAATGGCGACAACGACAACACCGATGAATAGCTCGCTCCAACCGAGTTGCGTCGCGATGGATCGCACGGTACCGACAAGCCAGTCGCTTTCGACGCTGACAAGTACGGTGGTCACGGCAAGTGTCAAAATAGCTGGCCAAAGCCTTGGTTGCGAACCTTGTGCTTCCTCCTGCTCGTGCCCGATATATGCGAACACGTCCCGATGCGTAAACAGGCTAAAGTAAAGGCCAAGAAGATAAACAATGAGCGATACACCCGCAACGCCAAAGGACAACACAGACGAAACTGGATGAGCCGTGCGGGCAAACACTGTGGGTACGACAAACGCAACCCCGACACCCAGCATCAGCATGGAAGCATTGCTACGAGCGACACGCACATTAAATTCTTGAATTGGGTGGCGGATGCCGCCCACAAAAAAGCTTAGCCCCAGTACAAAGAGAAGATTTCCGACAACAGAACCGGTGATCGAAGCCTTTACTAAGGATGTTAACCCTTCGTGCAACGAGAAAATCCCGATAATCAGCTCAACGGCATTGCCAAACGTCGCTGACAACAGTCCTCCCAAACGTGCACCAGCATGTGCGGCAATGGTTTCGGTCGCCTTCCCCATGAGCGCGGCAAGCGGAATAATAGCAATTGCGGCAGCAAAAAACTGCGGCATATCACCAAAGCGACCTACTTGTACGACAATGCTAACCGCCACGAGAGTGGCAGTGACAATGGACAATAAACGGTTCAAATCCGACACCTCACTCGAAACGACAAACGCTGTCTTCAACGTAACAGATTTTCCCCACAACTGCACATCGTCAGCAAGCGCGTCTAGGTGCTGTGTTACAATACGATTGAAGAACGGGGGAAGATGGATGTATCAGTTTCCGAAGATCAAAATGCTACGCGGTGAACTGAAGCGCACGGAAATTCGCAATCAAGTCAAATATCAGTTGACCACCAAAGAGTTTATTCAACAGCGTGGTCGAACAACCTATCGGATCGCGCTTGAGCATATTTTAGGATTCGTGGAGTGTGCCGATTCGGAATATGAACGCCATGCCAAGCCCGTGTACGGCACGAAACCCGATCGATTCGGAAAGCCATACAAAATTGTCGCGAACCTGATGTACCTGATCACGGAAAGCGGCGTGATCGAACAATCGCGCGTTTCCTTTTACACTCGTCTCTCGTCGCACTTTGCAAAGCAAATGGAAATTCTTCTTGGCTCGAACGGCACGTGAGCCATCAGTAGTTTCGCCAGTCGTCTTCCTCCTGCTCCGACGGCCGTTTCTGTTGCTGGATTCGACGCACCACCCAGCGTATCGCAACGACGAGGACACAGAACGCGACGACTCCATACCCCACCCACATGAGCCAAGGTACGCCCAATCGTTGATGTAACCACGCTGCCAACTCATACGCGGCAATCGCAATTGCTGCAAACATCCAGTCAGGAAAACCGTAATTCATGAATATCCTTCACCGCCGTCTACAATGTGGTCGGGCAAAAGCGACAATTGCTCCGACTGCTGTAACATCGGGCGCGGACGCTTCGCCCCTCCGATCAAATCGAGCCAATCAAACGCGTTCCATACCGCGTCATTGTTAGAATTGTTGTTCATGAGGACATGAAACTCTTGAACCCCATTGGCAAGCGTAACGACGTCTGGCACAAACGATTCTAGTTCGGTGCGGCTGTATCGGTAGTCAAACCGCTGTTTGGAAGATGTCAGCCCCGGCTTGTCCCACATCTCCAGGTTCCGCCCGTGCATCCGCAAAATTCCTAATTGTGTATGCGTCACACGCGGCACATAGGGCACCGATTTGCGACCGGCTTGGGGTTCATCGCAAATAACATGAACAGCGCCAAGCGACGAGATCCAAGCGATGGTCTTTTCGATCCGCTCGGGATCTTGAAACCAACTGCGTTCCCGAAATTCTACAGCCGCGTTCAGGGGCTGACAGAACGCCACCAACCGCTCAACGGTTGCTATATTCTCGCGCGTTGCACCGAACCACGGTGGAAACTGCAACAAGATGGCCGATATCGCCCGTCGTTCGGCAGCTGGGCGCAGTGATTCGAGAAACGCTCGGCCTACTTCTCGCCGCTCCTGTCGCGTCATACCATGCGCGTGCAACGTCATCGCAGCGGGTGCTTTCGCGTGAAAACGAAAATCTCCGTCAACCTGATCCAACCACCGCTCCCATGTCCGAGCGGCTACAATGCCATAAAACGTGCTGTCGATCTCGACAACGGAAAAAAACGAAGCATAATAGCGCAAACGGTCCGCATTGGCCAACTGACGAGGGTAGAACGAATCGTGATCGGCAAATGCACACGTCCCAGCGCGTATGCGCAACCTCTCCACCTCATTCCAACCTTCGCAACTTTGACCGCTTTCCTGTCAAATCGCTATAATAGTCATGGTTATTTGGCACAGCTACCCCAGCACTGATAGGAGATGAGACACGTGGCCAGCAACCAACACGCCATCCGCTGTCCGCATTGCGATCATACCTGGTTCCGAGAAGAACGCCAAGTGCAGCTTGACTCGAGCGTCGTCATACGACCCGACTTACCGGTACCGGGGCGCATCCTGCGCGAGCAATACCAGTACATCTGCACAAATTGCAACCAAGTGTTGCACCACGAATAAAATCCTCGATTAACCAAAACGCATAAAACGCCCCATCTCCTCAAATCATAGGATAGATGTCGAGGAGATGGGAGTGGTTTTCTTGACGGAAAAACCCAAGAAGCCATACAAAGGAAGACTTGCTAGCGCTGGACGCTACGCCGCCGTCGCGTTCGGCCTCCTCGCAGCCGCGGCGACATTCGTATATGGCAATCGCCATATCCTCGCACACAAGTTCGCGCCGGCCACAGGCTCATCAAGCCATCCAATACAGCCGCAAATCTGGCCTCATGCCCAAATGAGTCACATCGGCTCCGCGACCAGGCAAACCATTCTGTTCATCGGAAGCGATGAGCGGCCAAAACAGGGCAATGGCAACTCCGATGTTTTGATGGTCGCAAGCCTTGACGATGAACATCGCCGAATTGAACTTCTGTCCATTCCGCGCGATACCCAAGTGCCTTTTCCGGACGGCCACTATCACAAAATCAATGACGCTTTGGCAGAAGGAGGTCCATCGCTCACATGCGGTCTGGTCGAACAGTTAATTGGCATGCCCATCGATCACTATGCCTTGACCGAATTTGACGGACTCGTGCGCATCGTCGACCGCATGGGCGGTATTGACATCAACGTCCCGCGAAATATGTACTATCGCACCGGGGACAAAAAGTATGGGATTATTCGATTGCACAAAGGCACGCAACATCTCACCGGCGAGCAAGCGTTGGGTTTCGTCCGCTATCGGCACGACGCATTAGGCGATATCGGCCGCACCGAACGACAGCAAGCATTTCTCGTTGCCGTCAAAAACCAACTGCTCCGCCCAGAGACCATTCCGCAACTGCCCGCAATCGCGTACGATCTTTTACGCAGCGTGGACACCGATCTGACCGCAGTCGATCTCGGCCGGCTCATTGCGCATGCGCACACGTATCGCTCCTACAGCACCATCCACGCAACACTGCCGGGATCGTTTCACGATCCGGACGCAACGAGACCGGGCGATTTAAGCTACTGGATCGTGAATCCAAAAGAGGCCCACTATGTCGCCAAGCGCTTCTTTATCGATGGAGTCGTTCCCAAAAACACCATTCAGGATCCCCAATTGACCCGCACTTGGACGACACCTGCCGACTCAGATCATTGAACGAAGCAGCAAATGAGCGGCGCATGTTAGACGCCGCTCTTCGCACGTGTGAATGCAGTCGATGCCGATTCTCGCGTGACCACGATATCGCCACGTTCACGATGCTCAATTTCTCGCCATGTCACCCTGTTGTTCATCACGTATGACCACACCGTTGAAACGAGAATGCCAACGGCTTGTCCAATTGGAACAATCAAGCCGATCCGTTCACAGGTATGCATCACAAGCGTCGTAATCAGGATGCCGACGAGCGAAATCGCGACAAAGATTGGTAGCTTCACATTCCATTTGCGGCCCGCCCCCTGCGAGCGCCAAGTAATTTGATCGTTCCAAATGTAATTGCTCAACATGGCGACAAGGGAAGCGAGAATGGACGCCATGGTATCCTTCATATGAAATCCATAGAGCAAGATGGACAGTACCACCTCATTGACGATCACGCCGCTTGCCCCGATGATACAGAACAAGAAGAACCGTCTATCACTGGGGCTTTGTGAGACCAAGCGCACAAGGTGCCGGAAATAGTTCCACTGTTCATGCATGCTCATTTTCGATTCGCCGGCATCACGGGCCAAAAAAGAATACGCGATTTCGTGAACCGTTCGATAGTGCCCCTTCACCAACACTTCAATCAGGATCTTCCAACCAATCGGATCGAGCTCGGCGCCTGCTACCACGTCGCGCTGCAAGCCGAAGAATCCACTCGTGCAATCCGAAATACGCCGTAGACGGTGTAATGCAATTTGCCCGATCACGCGCGCAGTCCACGAAACCAACTTTCGGAATGGCCCTAATCCTCCGTCCGATCCACCTTCGACAAAGCGACTTGGAATCACGATATCGGTACCCTGTTTAAGTCGTTCATACATCGCAGGAAGCAACTCAGGAGGATGCTGCAAATCTGCATCCATCACGATGAAATAACGGCCCTGAGCCAACTTGAATCCTTGCACAACAGCACTGGCTAACCCGCGCTCACCATTTCGATGATGCACATGCACACGCTCGTCCGTCGCTGCCAGCTCGGCCAACACCTCTAGTGTTTCGTCAGAACTATCGTCGACGAACCAGATCTCATATAAGACATCACGCAGAGATGCCATGGCTTCGTGAATACGCCGCACGATCGGACGAATGTTATCCTTTTCATTATAGGACGGAATAATAATACTTAAGTCCAAGTTGACAACTCCTTTGGTCTGCTCACCGTAGCGAGTTCGACCATCCTCAAAGCACTATGGCCACCAATAGCCTGTGTGCATCGCCAACCAATCCTGCTCAATGAGCGAACCGATGGGATAATACGGTGCCAGAACAGGATAGCTGTTGACAAACCACTGAGCTTCTTCGGACGAACCCTTACGCAACCACCAAGGAAGCAAACCCATTCCTTGCCCCAACCACAAAGGCTCTTCTAAATCCTCGTACCAATCGTACCACGTATCGGGTTCCCTCGCGTCACCATTTTGCACCATGCCGAGCCCTCCCGTATGAGAGACTCCTATAGCTTATGCCTGACGCTCGCCTCCGGTTTGCGCAGCCATAAAGGCGACCAGCGAAGCCATATCGAGATCGCCAAATCCTGATGCGACAGCCTCGCTCATCACAGATGCAGCGGTCGATGCCAAAGGAAGTCGCCCATGTACCACTTCCGCCTGACGCAATAGAAGCCGCATGTCCTTCAACAGATGCTTTAACGCGAACTGAGCGGGATAGTCATCCGTGACGACAAGTTGCCGTTTCGCAGACAAAACTGGCGACCAAATAGAACTCGCTTCCAGAACATCAAATACCGTCTCACGCGCGAAGCCGCTAAGTTCGCCATAGATGACCGTTTCTGCCATCGTTTCCATGACGACACCCAGAAATGAATTCACCAACAGCTTCATCGCCGCACCTTGGCCGACACCACCCAAATAAAATGACTTGCGTGCCATGGCAGCAAGGAGAGGCTCTGCTTGCGCAAAGTCGTCAACTTGACCGCCAGCTACAACTACCAAGGCTGCATCCTGAGCGGGTTTCACCGATCCGAGAACTGGGGCTTCAAGATACCGCAAACCAAAGCTATTTATACGATCCGCCAATCGACGACTTTCCTCGACGCCTATGGTGCTCATATTCACCACGAGCGTACCCTGTTCCATGCTTTCAACTGCACCCGAGTCAAACAACACGGATTCGACTGCAGCAAAGTCTGACACCATCACGAATACGACATCCTGAACAGCTACCGCGTTATGCACATCGAGTGCGACCGTCACATTTTCAGGCATATCTTGCGCGAACGGTTTCACGGTTCGATTGTACGCCGTGATGGAATGGCCCAAGCGCGCTAGGTTTTGCACCATGGGTACCCCCATATTGCCAAGACCCAACCAGCCAAGTTTCACTCCGCTTCACCCTTTCTTCCGTGACAGGGCGCATCGCACTCGTTGTCTAAAATTTCCACCATACGTTCCAGCAAGTTTAGAAATTGCCGCGCATCGTCTTCACCGAGCTTGTCCAACAAGTCCCCCAATTTTTTTGTTCGCTCGATGGACAACAACCTTAATTGACGTTTTCCATCTTCCGTCAAACTCACATAGACAACCCGACGATCTTCATTGGACCTGACCCTCTCGACATAATGTAACCTGACCAGCTCGTCGCACACTTGCGTGATGGCACCCGGGCTCAATCCAGCAATACGGGCGATTTCAGATGATTTTGCCTGCTGAACAAAGCTCAGGTACCGCATGACAAAGAGCTGTGTGGTCGTTAAGCCGGATTTGTTCTCAGGGAAATGCGCACGCATGCCACGCACGAAGCGTTCCACAATAGTATCCAGCTTTTGAACGATATCCAGACGCTCTGTGTTCACCGACATTCACTCCAAATCAAAGATACAGGCAGCCCGCCCATAACGCATGGCAGCTGCCGTGCTCACATCCGGGGATTAGCGAGGCATACGTTGCTCTGTCTCATGAGACGATCGCGACGATTTTGATACGCGTTTGCGCAACAGCGTACCAAACCACACTAAAGCAGCGAGCGGTATGCAACCGATGATGATATAAATCCAGTTGCCGAACACCCCTGCATAGACCAGTGCCACACCAAGATAATAAGGTAGCATCGCGACTACCGCAGTCCATGTGTACGACCACAGCGTGGTCGCAGGAATCATGCCTGCGACATAGTTGACGACAAACGCAGGCACCGGTAGCAGACGAGCGAGCAATAGACCCCAGCTTCCCCATTCGCGAACCCAGAGGTTAACCTGGTCAAACCGCTCGTGTGACGCAACACGCCCAAGCATGATGCGAGTAAAATGGCGGGCAATGAAATAAATGATAATGGAACTGATGGTAGAGCCAATCCAAGCATACGCAGTCCCATACAAAACGCCAAACACTCGTAAAAATATGATGAGTAGGCCCTCTGACGGGATGGGTGTGAGGCACCAAATAACCATCAAAATGATTCCGTAAATAATGCCCCAAAATCCCCACGACTGTATGAGTTCCGTCAGTCTATGATTTCTATCTAGATACAGTACCACACCGGCCATCGCAGCGCCCAAGACGACCATTGAAATGGTGCGCCAATCGGTGAGTAACTGTTTGATGAATCCCGCCACGCCCACGACTCCTCGCTCAACTATCCACTCTTCCTTCACAGTATCAGACCACGAGCAAACGTTCAAACGTTTCCCTAGCCAAAAACGTGAACTGCCGCTCAAACGACAGTTCACGCTTTGCGTTACACAGGATCGATGGGTGACGTGCGTTTGCTCCCGATCCGCTTGGAGTCCTCAGGCTTCGGTGCCAAAGAGTGATCATGGATTGTCGTGTGGATGGCATAGCGCTCTGCAATTTCGCGATCGCGCTCCATGAGTTCGTGCTGATCGAAATTCCGCATCGGCGGCCCTGGCTTGCGATGTGTCTGACCTTGCACAAACATCCCTCCCTCGTGCCTTTACCCTGCCCGCCTGTGGTGAAGCTATGTATACCAAAAGGGAGGGTGAAATCTCCATAAGTGGCGAGCCTTTATCGAATGGATGTAGCGAGGCCTTGGCCAAGGTCCCGCTCCATGACGTAATATTCAAGCCCAGACGTATCAACGTGCGTTGCGATCCGCACAAAGCCTGCCTTCTCGAACATCCGCCAAGAAGCCCGATTTCTGGCCAGCACTTTATGTGCCACGAGCTTTGACCAACCGAGTTCTGTAGCCAAGCGAACCAACCTTTCGATAACCATCGTACCAATGCCCATCCCACGCCATCGCGAATCCCCGATGACGATGGGCAACATATCTTTACACAAGGTCACATCGCCGACCATGAACCAGTCTTTGCGACCCATTCTCCTTTCAATGGCAAAGGAATGCCCACGACTCGCGAGCCACGTGTACATTCGAACAATCTGGCGCTCATCATAAGGGGCATCCGTTGTACCCTCAAGCCATTCCACTAATTCGGCATCATACCACCGGATAGCAATAGGCAGATCGCGCCGCAAATGAAATGGACGGAGACGCCAAGCCCCGTCCGCCAGCCGCAAAGTATCGGACATCATGGTGAATCCGCACGCGACAACGTCTCGACACTATCGGCTCGCCCCACGATGACAGCGTCGGCCATGTTAATGAATAGTCCGGTCTCGACGACGCCCGTGATCGCCTTGAGGACGTCTTGCAACCGACCCGGATCGGCGACAGAGTCGAAGACGGTGTCTAGAATATAATTGTGGTTATCGGTGACAAAAGGCACACCTTCCCGCTCGCGAAGCGTCCACTTACCGCCCAAGTTTGCGATCCGTTGAGCCGTCGTTTCCCATGCAAAGGGAACCACTTCAATGGGAATCGAAAGGTTGGCGAAGGAATCATACAACTTTCCGTCGTCGACGACGATAAGCAATTGATCAGACGCCGCCGCAACCAGCTTCTCGCGAAGCAGGGCACCGCCCCCACCCTTGATCAATTGAAAATCAGGTGTCACCGCGTCCGCGCCGTCGATGGTGAGATCCAGCCGCGGGCATGCTTGAAATGTCGTCAACGGAATATGTAACTCTTTCGCAAGTGCCTCGGTGGCGGCAGACGTAGGAATACCGACAATGCGCAATCCTGCGGCAACACGCCGACCCAGTTCCACAATGGTATAGTAGACGGTCGACCCGGTCCCGAGTCCCACCTTCATGCCGTCCTTCACATAATTGGCTGCTTCCACTCCAGCGAGTTCCTTTTTGTTCATAGCCTTCACTCCAGCTCATTTACATACATGGCGCCCGCCACTTTAGAGAATCGGCGACAGCAGTCGCGCACACGATTCTGCAATACGTTCAAAGCGCGGTCGACCATTGTACATCTTCAATGTCAATCTATCACACTTGGTGAGATCCTGCTCAAAAATGTCGGCCAACTCACCCGCCTTAGCGCGATCGTAGAGAATGGCGTTGACCTCGAAATTGAGTTTAAAACTGCGGATGTCGATGTTCGCGGTCCCCACCGAGGCCACGGCGCGATCGACAACGACCGTCTTCGCATGTAAAAAACCATCGCCATACAAGTAGCATTTCACGCCAACCTGCAGCAACTCCCCCAAATAAAAACGCGACGCCCAAAATACCCAAATGTGATCAGCTTTTTGCGGCAACATGACGCGGACGTCAATACCCGAGAGTGCCGCCGTTTTGAGCGCGGTCAGCAAACTGTCATCCGGGATGAAGTATGGTGTTTGAATGTAGACGCTCTGTTTGGCAGCGTAAATCATCTTGATGTATGCGTTGCGAATTTGCTCCCACGCAGTGTCCGGACCACTCGCCACCACCTGCATGCCGACGCCGCCAAGGCTGGACTGCGCTCGTCTGAAATAGCGGTCCTCAAACTCGATGGGATCTCGCGATGAAGAGTTCCAATCCAGCAAAAAGATGGATTGCAGTTCAACAATGGCACTCCCCGTTATGCGCAGATGCGTATCTCGCCAGAATCCGAAGCGCTCGACGCGCCCCAAGTACTCGTCGCCAACATTAAATCCACCCACGTAGGCAATTTTCCCGTCGATCACGACGACCTTTCGATGATTGCGATTGTTCATCCGCAAATTGATATACGGGATGCGAGATGGAAAGAAGGCAGCCACCTGTCCCCCAGCCGCCTCGAGACGGCGGAAAAATGATTTGGGTGTCCACGCACAGCCGACGGCGTCGTAGAGCAATCGAACTTCCACCCCCGCTTTGGCGCGTTCGGCAAGCGCCGCTACAAGCCGCTCGCCAAGGCCATCTGGGCGAAAAATATAGTATTCAAGATGAATATGATCCTGCGCGCGAGCTATATCCGCGAGCAAGGCTTCAAATTTATCTTTGCCATTGGTGAATACCTGCACCCCGTTGTCCTGCGTATAGACTGCGTATGCGGTCGTCAGGTTCATGGCGATTAAATCTTGGTATTGTTTTGCTGCCGGATCGTTATACTGCATGCCCCCGCCTTGGGCAAGCTGCCGTTGCTGGCGCTCAGCCAGACGGGCGACCCACGTTGCATTGCGCAAACGAAAACGAGCTAAACGAAAACGACTAATATGCTGACCAAACAATACATAGAGAAGAAAACCGCCAATCGGTATAAACAGAAGAACCATCAGCCATGCCCAAGTGACAGCGGCGTTGTGACGTTCGACAAAAATGATGACCGCGGCCGTTCCAACATCGACCACGAAGATGACAACATACAGTAGATGTAAAACCGACATGATGGCGATAACTCCAATCCTGAGTACATCGTCTAACAATGTTTAGCTTGTCCGGTATATAAGTGCGTGACGAACATTTCGTCACGCACGTGCCCGCCAGTACGTGTAGACCACTGGCGCGAATGCGACACAAAAGGCGGCGACAGCCATCCATTTCAGGTAATCTTGTTGTATGCCATGCCACATCGCTCGTCGATCCTCCACATCAGCCTCTTGCCATCAGCATATGCCCGGACAAGAGGCTATGGCACACTCAGAAAGGTGTAGATAACATGCCTTACTTTTTTCTAGCCGTCGCCATTGCGAGTGAGATTTGTGCAACGTCGTTGCTCAAAGTGACAGATGGTTTCACCAAGTTATGGCCGAGTATTGGCGTCGTTCTGGGGTACGCACTGTCGTTTTATTCACTATCCCAGGCATTAAAACACATTCCCCTTGGCCCCGCATACGCGATATGGTCAGGTATTGGTACAGCAGCCACGACCTTGATTGGTTTGTTGGTGTGGAAGCAGTCCATTTCAATTCCCTCGGCGATTGGTTTGGGACTCATCGTGGCAGGCGTCATCATCCTCAATTTGTCTCCCACTTCTCATTCGTGATGGTGGTGATGCCCTTCCCCCGAGTCGCTGGCTGCGCATAAGACGGCTTGGTCATGAGGATGGTTCTGATCTTCCACTTGAATCGTCACATGCCCAATATTTAAGTGCAGCAGCCGATGTTCAATTTCCCGAATCACCGACTGACTCTCCGTGATCGTCGAGGCGCCATCGAGTGCAATGTGACATGAAAGCGCATTGCGCCCGCTTGCGATGGTCCATACGTGCAAATCGTGCACGTTGTACACGCCGCGAACAGACCGAATCGCGTCGGCTACTGTCGTGAGATCGACGTCCAATGGCGTTCCTTCCATTAAAATGACGATGGTTTGGCGTGCAATTCGCCAAGCACCGTATGCAACCAGTAAAGCAATCAACACGCTTAACAGCGGATCGACGACATACCAGCCCGTGAGAACGATCACGATGCCTCCCACGATCACCGCAGCCGAGGCTGCGGCATCGCCGAGCATATGCAAGACCGCACTACGGACGTTCAAATTGTCGCTACCATGCATGGTCAGCCCCATCGAAAGATTGATGACAAGGCCGATCCCCGCACTGATAAACATCCAGATTGGCTGTACGGTCTCTGGAGTCTGAAAACGCCGATACGCCTCAACCAAAATCCATATCGCAATCAGAATCAGCGTAATCGCATTTAAAAAAGCTGCCAATATGCCGGCGCGGTGATACCCATAGGTCATCCTTTGATTGCTTGGGCGCTCGGCCTGTTTTAATGCGTACCAAGACAAGCCGATGGCAGCGATGTCTGTCAGCACATGACCCGCATCGGATAGCAGTGCGAGACTGCCCGACAATAAACCTCCGACGACTTCAACAGCGAGCACTAGTGCGGTTAAGAAAAACGCACTGCGCATTTTGCCAGCCGGTGCGTGTATATGAAAGACTCCGTGATCGTGATGATGGTGATGCTCATGAGCATCGTGCGTGTGGTTCATCATGATGCGCAAACTCCTCGTCGTGTATCCATGCACCGAACCCGCTTCATAAATCCGCCTGACCGATGCATTTTGTCAATCTCACCATATTCTTTCGTGTGACGTGGTGCAATACCCTTGTGAAAAACATCCCATATGTCAAAACGCATGCTTTACACGTACAGGGAAACCATGAGCCTAGCTCAGACCCATGGCGGCGTACGCTTGAAACCAATATCGCCAATCACGGCTCATAAAACAAATAACATGGGCATGCACACATTGAACATCGGGATGCCATTTCGCGAGGGTGTTATCCAATTGTATCAGGATCTCACATCTATAACCCAGGATGGCTACAAAAGTGCACACGTGATCTATTGCGGCGAAGACTTCTTCTGCGTTCGCCAGCCGTGTCGATGCCGCCGTCTGTGGAATTCGTGCAACGTACGAAGTATTCTGGGGGACTGAACCCGTTTGCGAAGAAGCGGACATGATACGGTTGAAGTCGCTCACATCTAGCAAGCCATTTTTTTGAAAGATATTTTTGAGTACGCACATGAGGGTGCAAAATGGATGATCCTAAACGGATGAATGGAAGAGCCTCCGCAAATGGAGGAACGAAACGCTTTCGTTCATGTCTAATCCATATCCTGATGTGATGGTCCTCGCGTCACGTCGCAGCGATGACTTTTCACTTTTCCCTCGCCCGCTAATGGAAAGGCCTCTGACCTTGAGACCCGAATCATCCATTCCGGAAAGTATTTCGTGAAATGCTTGGCCACCATGGTATGTAAATCGGGTCGATACCACTTGGACAACCCATGTTCATCAAAAAGTCTGGGCATCCCAAGTCGGACGGAACGCTTGCCAAAGGAACCATCCCCAATGCTTAGCGTATCGATCCAGATGCGATCCACCTTCCCACTCAATAATTTCGGAAATTCCGCAGAGAATGGCAGAACCGGAGAGATGGCTGCCTGTGTTGCAATTCCAGCCTCATGCAACTGCTGTAAAACCTTGATCCTTGCTTGTATGCCTGGGGCAAAAGGAGCAAAAATTCGCCGGATGTCATCTCGATCTGTCTCGACGGTCACGGACACCAGCAAATCACAGCACTTCTTGAGTTCAACTAAAAGTTCTATGTCCCTTGTGATAAGCGGCCCCCGCGTCTGAATTTGAAGCACATCGGGCGGATAATTCAACATCGCTTCAAGCAATGCTCTTGTGATTCCAGCCTGACGTTCAATCGGCTGGTAAGGGTCGGTCGCGGAGGACATAAAAATATGGACGGGCTTCTGCCTCCTACGGAGCTTAACCATTTCCATACTGTAATTTTCAGCCGCGTTGCTTTTCACGTCGACCCATTCTCCCCATGGGACAGCATGAAATTTCTGAATTGGCATTTCTCTCACATAACAATAGGCGCAAGCAAAAGTGCAACCACGATACGGATTTAATGAGTGCGTGAAACCAACGTCTAAATATCCCCTGGCCTCGGTTAGGATTCGTTTCGCAACAATATGCTTGAACTCAGGCTTCATACCGACTCACCTCTCCTCGCATACGCGGCTGAATTGAACATCATGGACAAACAGGCGTGGGCAACAACGCTCCCCACGCCTGTTTTTACTTGCTGCCAATCTCGAGAACCGCTCAAACATGTAAATCCCGTTCGGTTAACACTTACTATAACCGCATGCCTCACATTCATAACAACCACCGGTGCGAATCAAGGTGTGTTGGTGACATTCAGGGCACCAGTCTTTTGCAATTGAATATGAACGCAGTTCGACCCGCTCTGGTTGCACCTGCTCTGTCGTGACCGTTTCCTGACCACTCGCCCACTCATGATACGCAAGCTGACGCATTGGGAACGTCTCAGCATGCTCAATCAGCGCCTTCGCAATCGCATCCGGAACCGACGTAATCCGACGATCACCAAAGCCAACGGCATTCGAACCGCCAATTCCTGAGAAATGCTTGACCAATTCCGCCTCGCGATGAGGATTGTTCGAATCGCGGAGGTATAGTGTGATGGCTCGACCTAATGCCTCATTCGCCGCATAGACATCGGATCCCGCCTTGCCAATATTGACGAACACCTCTGTTGCCACATGTGTATCGGGATCGTCGTTGATTGTGATAAACGCCTTGCCAAGTGGCGTTTCCTTGCGGTATGTCGCACCGTACAACACATCGGGCCGTTTGCGCTTCACGTAGCCAGCCATCGCTGCAAGTGCTGCCACAGGCTCGGGTGTGGATGACTGCTCCCGCCCCGACTGCACATGGTTCTCCTCGGTAGCATGTTCTTCATCAGCCTTCAGCGACAAAACCTGCTCCGAACGCGAACCATCGCGATAAATGGTGATGCCTTTGCAACCGAGTTCGTACGCGAGATCGTACAATTGCTTCGTATCCTCGACCGTGTACGAGTTAGGCGCATTACATGTCTTGGAAATTGAACTGTCGATCCACTTCTGTAAGGCGCCCTGCACGCGAACGTGCTCTTCCGGTGTCAATTCCATTGCCGTGACGAAGTAGGCAGGCAATTCCTTCTCACCGTGGTGCGTCTGGAAGTACTCATCGACGATGGATGCGTGTTCCTCAAACATGCCAAGGCGAGAATTGCGGAAGTATGTCCAGGCATAATATGGTTCACATCCAGTCGAGCAACCAACCATAGTGCCTGTCGTGCCTGTCGGTGCAATGGTCATGGTCGTCACATTGCGCACTCCATAGCGGCGGATTGCCTCGACGACGTGTGGACGCAGAGCGGCCATCTGTTGCATGAACCCGGACTGCAAATACAGTTCGGCGTCAAACTTCGGAAATGGCCCGTTTTCTTTCGCCAGCTCTACTGACTCGAGATATGCCCATTCCGCCATCAGTCCCAGTACAGCGTCAATGAGTTTCACAGCTTCCTCGGAACCATATCGGACGCCACAGTAAAGCATCAAATCATGTAAACCCATGATACCGAGTCCGACACGGCGCTCCGACATCTGATTGATTCGATTTTCTTCGAAAGGATAATATGTCGCATCGATCACGGCGTCCTGAAAGCGAATGCCGCTACGCGTGGTCTGCTCAAGTTCCTCCCAACGAATGTGATGGAGTAAAAACTCGGCTTCAGATTCCGAAAAGTGCTTTCGTAGACAGGAACGAACGTAGCTTTCCCGGTCTTTATCTTGGAACTCCGTACGTACCCCACTGTCTCGGAACCCATTGGCAAAACGGGCCAAGACCACGGCGCCCAAGTTGCAAATGCCGTTTGCCGGTAAGGGTTGCTCACCACAGGGGTTCGTGGCAACCAGCGGATTGAAATACCAAGAGTTACTCATCCGGTTTGCACGTCCAAGAAAGACGACGCCCGGTTCAGCTGATTTCCAGGCAGATAAACACAGTTCATCCCAGAGCTCGCGCGCCGAAAGCGTCTGCGTCGCTGCAAACGGCTTTCCGTCAGCCAGCCAAGTCTCGAAATCGCCATCGAACGTCTGTGCTGTTTCTCCCGTGACAAAGCCGATTTGCCACGGCTCATCAGCGGCCTTTGCTTGCATGAAGCGCTCGGAAATGCCAACGCTAATGTTCGCACCAGTGATGACACCATCGACCTGTTTGGCGCGGATAAAGCGCAAAATGTCTGCGTGGCGGTCGTTCAAAATCAACATGAGCGCTCCCCGGCGCGATCCGCCCTGCAATGTCAATTGACATCCGACACTCATAATTTCGCCGACGCCGACAGGTCCGAAGCCGTCGCCAAACACTTGATTCCCTTTATCATACAGCTGCCCCCACGAATACGCGCCAGAGGAACGGCCGTTTACGCCTCGAACATAACTGTAACGCGGGCGCAGTGAGGACAAAATCACGCTGACCCGTTTGCCCTCGCGCATACATTCCCACATATCCCCGAGCGTCGATGCAATGGTACTTCGCTGATCTCCGGGATAAAGAACCACACCCACCACTTCTGGAAGCACCTTAACGTCGCTTTGCAAGATTCGATCATATAGTTCGCGCGCCGAAACCGTGCCAGATTCAATGACCGGGCGTCCGGCTGCAATCCAGTTTTCGATTCGACCATCCCACAGTTCGTCGTAATTCTCGACGGAAGTGTCAGGAAACTGGAACGTCCAGTCAGCATCCTCTTCCACAGCCCTTAGAAACGCCTGACTGATGCGTATCACTTTGGTCGAATTCGGATAGTCTGCCTCAAGGAAATCGAACACGTCACCATGCCACACATCGAGTACCAGACAGAGCTCGGACTTGCGTGACGCACTCGACACAGGCACGAGCGTGCCTTGGGGTGGGATGCGCGACAAATTCATCCCGACGCCGCCACTGCGAGCCTGAATCTCGAGCGTCTGCCCAAATGATTCCGCGTAATCGCGAAGCGTGGGTCCAACACTAGGGATGACAAAACAATTGTAGCTCGTCGTCTGCATACCTGTCCCCATAGACGCATTGATGCGACCACCGGGCACATAGCGCCAACGGTTTTGCAATTGATAGAACGCTTCTTCCCAACGCGCCGGATCATTGGTGACTGCAGCAGCTCCACGGGCGACACGGCGCCACATTTCGCGCGGCGTCGTTTCCAGCAATACATCCACCTGATGCAACGGCAATGTCTCCTGAACGCCATCTCGCAACTCCACTGTCACTTGCGACGCTTCGCTATCAATGGCAACGACGCGGGCCAATTCGTGATACGCACGTTTCGTGTCCAAAACGGCCACCACAAGGGATCCCACAACGAGCGAGTCTTTGCGCACATCCTTCTGTAGGTAGCGATCCGCCAAAATTTTCTCGCCGGTCGGACCTAAATAGTCATCTTCAGTAAACTGTAGCATCGGCGTCTCCGTTGCATTCGACATATGTATCCTCCATCCCGCGCACCCCGTCAGCGCGCCTTTCCTGCTTCTCCTAAAAGTGAGAGTACTTCCTTAGCCAATGTTTCCACATCTCGAAATTCGCGATATACGCTAGCGAATCGTACATAGGCAACTCCGTCGAGTTCCCGCAATTCGTCCATCACCCGCTCACCGATGGCCGACGAAGGCACTTCCCGCTCGTACTCCATGCGCAACGCCCGTTCAATATCAGCACATACCGATTCGAGCCGCTCGACCGAAATGGGGCGTTTTTCGCATGCCCGCATCAGGCCGCGATATAGCTTTTCACGCGAAAATTCCTCTCGCTCCTGATCTTTCTTAACCACCATGAGCGGCCTTTGTTCAACGCGCTCATACGTCGTAAATCGGCGACCACAAGCTTCGTTGACACATTCGCGACGGCGCCGGATGGTGCTGCCGTCCTCCCCCGGACGCGATTCGACAACACGCGTGTTCTCAGCGTCACAGTACGGACACTTCACCCGAGTCACCACCTTAGCTCGTCCATCAAACACCCACATATGTGGTGTCACCAAAGAAACATTCGCATTATACACGCTAGATGTGCGTGTGACAAGACGTGGCGAGATCGCCGCTAAACCGCATAAAATCGCGATTTTATCACAATCTCTCAAGCGTTTTGTCGAAAAAGATTTGCTACCGAATCCACAATCAAATCGGGTTGCGGATCGCCATCTTTCGGCTCTCCACTAATGCCAGAGCGGACGAATACGCTGTAGACCCCTATTTGGTTGCCCGCTAAAATATCCGTGTGCAAATTGTCGCCGACGATGAAGGCTCGGTCCACTGGCACGCCGTATCGCGACAAAGCATATCGCACAAACGAAGGGTCCGGTTTGCCTGTCACAACGACCTCGGCGCTCGAGGCGGCAGCGACAAATGCCCCAATTGCGCCATTGCCGGGCATGAATCCGTCCTCGACAGGAAGTCGGACGTCAGGGTTCGTCAAGGCGAACCAACCTACGCGATAGGCGATACGAGATACGACGGCGAGATCGCCATATGTCACACTTGGATCGAGGCCAACTGCCGCCGCTTGTGCCAGCTTCACCCACGGTTCGCGAATGTCCTTCCCGTCGGCTCGACGCGCGTCGAATCCGGCTTTCCGCAGCGCCTCGCGCAGCCCTTCTCCGCCCACATATGCGACGATCGCGCCCGATTGTGGCACCCGCTGCGACACGGCGTCAGCTGCAGCCTGGGCCGACGTGCAAACCTCGTCGACCGACGCCGTAAAGCCCATACGCTGCAACGCAGCAACCACAGCCTCGGGCGTCCGCGAGGAATTGTTGGTAAAAAAGACTGGTCGTATGCCGGAATGTCGCAACCGCTCGACGAACTCCGGCGCCCCCTCAATCACGTCGCTGCCGCGCCACAACGTACCGTCGAGATCGAGAAGCGCGAGCTCAAATGAACCTCCTTTGCACAATGTAGACATATCGAATTGGAGTGGCTGGCCTGCCATGTGTACACGTCCTTCCGTACAAGAGTCAGAAGAAGTGTACCACGCTCACCCACGAACTGCTTACTCCTCCTCCCGCGCGAGGGCCGCTAGTGCCTTATGTAGCCAACGCCTCCGTTCACGATGCCACAACCCTAACGAACGAAGCCATTCCGCCTCTACATAGGGTTTTTGGAGTCCGGTGAGTTCGCGTTCCGCATGTTCATCCGCTTCATCGGCACGGCGCATGGCGATGAGGAGCAACTGGCGCGTGCGTTCCTGTTCCGTTGACGCCTCGTCCGGTATGAAGTGCAAACGAATACAGTGACCGATCGCGACACCCCGCATGCGGCTCGTTTCCTGTTGGATCAGCCCCAACTTTGCCGTGATCTTCGCGCTATGCTCGCAGACCTGAAGCTCATCGATAAGCGCTGACATAATCTGTTCTGCGTACAATGAACGGCGCAGATCGCGTAAAGGGATCCCCCAAGCCGGATGTAACGGTTGAAATACCTGCCTCATCCGTATAGGCAAGGCTTGCTCTGACATAGGCATTCTCCCCTTCGACAGCCATCTCTGGCCCATCCTATGACCCCCATGCCTACGCCGTCACCGTTCTGAAAGAACTTCGTGGAATATCAAATTGACCGGAATCACGCAAACTTTTAACATGAAAGCTGGCTACCCTTTGGCCCATCATGGGTCATCTCGCCGTGCAGCGGCCATTTTCACTGTCGAAATGGGCTAAACACGGCTGCATACATACGCGTTTTTGACAGAACAACGTCTGTAACCGCTCGTTGCGCCCAATCAGTTCCCTTACACCAGAGACGAGACCGCTCGCAACGAGCAAATCTTGAGGAGGAATCTCGCACTTGACCCCCACACATTCTGCATCAAAGACGTGGCTCTGGAGCCTTATCTTACTTGCGCTCGCAGTGTTGTTTCATATGTATTTCATCGTAAGTGCGTGGAAACAACCAGTGATACTTTTTGGGGACGCATATTATTACGATCACTCAGCCACCGTGCTCAACGCCTTGCATCTATACTCCTATTGGAGTTGGGGCCCTGCGGCGCAAGTGACGCCGGGATATCCGCTCTTCCTGTCCCTAATTTACCGATTTGCTTCCTTGTTCTCGCAAAGTCACCAAGTGGCGATGCATACGGCACAGACGGTACAACACCTGCTCTCTGTGGTCACCGTCATGCTCGTGTATAGGCTGATGCGCTTTTGCCTTCCGCGCTGGGCCAGCTTCATCGGAGCCCTGCTTTGGCTCGTGTATCCGCCTGTCATCTACGCGAACAATCAGCTGCTAACCGAGAACCTGTACATTCCTTGTCTCTTGGCGTTTACCTTTGCGTTCCTCACAGCCATTCGCGATAAAACGCTTTGGCATTTTGGCGTGGCAGGTTTTTGGCTGGCCGTGACCACATTGGTTCGACCAAGCGTCATGCCGCTTGCCGTGGCGCCGTTGCTGTTGCTTTTTGATCGCGCAGTACGCACGCAATGGCGGCACTGGCTAAGCGAATTCGCCTCGTATGTCGGCGTTTTCGTATTGTTCATGCTGCCTTGGTGGATCCGCAACGCCGTGGTCATGCACCAATTGATCCTGACGGACCTCGACTCGGCGAATCCACTGTTGTATGGTTCGGACCCAAATTTTGAAAAGGACGTTTCTTTAAGTAGTGGATTGTCTTTAGAACAGCAAAAGGCATTGGCTATTCATCGGATTGAAGCTGGTTTTCATACTCACCCACTGATGTATTTAAAATGGTATACTCTCGACAAGATTGGTCTGTTATTCGACACACCCTGGTATAATTCTACATTGGCAAAACACGCGGGACTCCTTACGCGTGCCACCTTTGCCTACGCTCACCTGCATATCTTGTGGGTCGTCGTCGGGGCGATTGGCCTTCTGATGAGTGCATGGTTCCCGTATTTGCGGTGGATTGCGGCACTTGCGCTCTTTCTCATCGTCGTGCAACTGCCGTTTATCCCCATCAATCGCTATGCGTATCCAACCATGCCGTTCTTCTTTCTCGGCGTGGGCGTCGTGCTGTATGGACTACAACAACTTTGGCTCCGCAGAGCCGGTGCTACACCAACTTCGCAAGGGGACTAACGACAAACGGAGGAACAAAACTCAATGCGGATTGCGGTACTCATCCCGTGTTACAACGAGGAACTGACCATCGGCAAGGTCATTGCCGACTTTCGAAGGGAATTGCCTGATGCCGATATTTACGTGTACGATAACAATTCCCGGGACCGTACAGCCGATATCGCGCGCGCGGCAGGTGCCATTGTGCGAAGAGAATTTCGCCAAGGAAAAGGCAATGTCGTACGCTCCATGTTTCGCGATATCGACGCCGATATTTACGTGATGATCGACGGCGACGATACGTATCCCGCCGAATTTGTGCATGATTTAATCCAGCCTGTGGCTGCTGGCGAGGCGGACATGAGTATTGGTGATCGCCACTCGGATGGATCGTATTCGAGTGAAAACAAACGACCGTTTCACAACTTCGGAAACCAGTTTGTGAAGGCTTTGATCAATCGCCTGTTCCGATCCCAACTGCGCGATATCATGACTGGGTATCGCGTCTTTAATCGGCGTTTTGCCAAGACGATGCCGATTCAAAGCGAAGGCTTTGAAATTGAGACAGAGATGACATTGCATGCATTGGACAAGCGTTTCCGGATTATCGAGATCCCGATCCGCTATCGAGATCGGCCACCGGGCAGCGAATCGAAACTGAATACCGTAAGCGACGGCATCCGCGTGCTCAAGACGGTGTTCTGGATTTTCAAAGATTATAAACCGCTCGCCTTCTTCGGCACGGTTGCCTTACTTTTCTTCATCGCCGGCCTCGCCGTAGGCATTCCAGTCATTACCGAATTTTTCGCGAGCGGTCGGATTGCGAAGATGCCATCGGCCATATTAGCTGTCGGTCTGATGGTACTTGCGACCAACTCGCTCACGTGTGGGTTTATTCTGGATACGATTGTCCGCAACCACCGGGACAATTACGAGCTGTTGCAAAATGAGTTCAAAGATTGAAGACCGGCAGCAGCCGACGGCGAAAGGGCGCGTTTCCATGCTGTACGTCGTATTGATTCTGGCCAACGTATGTCTTTTGGTAGGAGGACAAACGCTCTGGAAGTATGGCCTTCAGCACCGCGATTTAACGGACATTCGGTCTATTGTCGTCGCGATGTTCTCGCCATGGGTCATTGCAGGCATTGTTCTTTACGTGGTCGCTACTGTCATCTGGATTTTTCTGCTCAACAAGCTATCGCTTAGCCTGCTCTACCCGTTGCAAAGTTTGGCATATGTACTTGCCATTCTCGTATCCATGTTCGTGTTTCACGAACACATTCCTGCCCTGCGCTGGGTTGGGGTTGGCGTCATCCTCGCCGGCGTGGCGCTTATCGCCGTATGACGGTCGGTAAGCGCCACTTTTATTGACTCAAACGAAGTAATCTCCTTCGCAGACCGTGACAGCCTCACCGGTCATCAAGATATGCCCATCATCCCGCAATTCGATGTCGAGATCGCCCCCAAGCAGGTGCACGGTCACTTTGCTTCCGACCAATCCCTTGCGGGCCAAGGCGGCCACGCTCGCACAAGCACCCGTTCCACACGCGTAGGTCACGCCGGACCCGCGCTCATAGACGCGAAAATCGATCTCAGTTGACGACTTGACCGCCACAAATTCCGCATTCATTCGTTCAGGAAAGTCCGGATGGGATTCAATGCGGGACCCTATGCGCAAAACCTCCTCGTCATCGACGCGGTCGACCAACGCAACAAAATGGGGATTGCCCACGCTGACGAGCGTACCCCAGACCGGGACGCCATCGATATCCACCGCCACGTCGTCTCCGCGATGCACCCCCGTGTAAGGCACAACAGACGAACCAAAGCTCGCCTGCCCCATATCAATGGTCACCAGGGGCACTCGCCCATGACGATCCATATGTACCCGCGCTTCCACGACGCCCGCTTTCGTCTCGATGGAGAACACTCCTGTATCGACAAGCCCGTGCTCATACGCATATTTCGCAACGCAACGCAGGCCATTGCCGCACGATTCCGCTTCCGACCCATCCGAGTTCCAAATTCGCATCCCCACGTCCGCCACGTCCGAAGGCTGAATCACAATCAATCCATCAGAGCCAATGCCGCGACGCACGTCGCTCACACGCCTTGCCAACTCGGCAAGGTCCAAAGAAGGCAGCTGTGTCTCTGCGGTTGAAACGTAGATATAGTTGTTGCCAAGCGCATGCATCTTGGTGAACCTCATTGGGCAACCCCCTTGGCTTCAGACATAAAATTTTTTCGTCCGATCGAAAATATTCGTTGCAATCCACCTAAATTCCTTGTATACTTTAATCGTTGTCTCGATGAGACGCGCGGTCGTGGCGGAATCGGCAGACGCGCTAGATTCAGGTTCTAGTGGGGGCAACCCCGTGGAGGTTCAAGTCCTCTCGACCGCACCATAGAAAAGGGATTTCGGAATTCTTCCGAAGTCCCTTTTGCGTTTACTGTAACGTATTGTCCGATCACGGCAACGTAAACAACACATAGTTCCCCGGACCGACACAAGCCAAGGCGAACGCGGTTGCCATCAACATGACGTTGTATTCGAATCCTCCGCGATCGACCCAATACCCATTGCGCCAGTGAACCGTAATGATGGCATCCAGCATGACCACGATGATAAAGACGGCCGCCACAGGCAACAAAATGCCTACACACAGCATAGCGCCCGCAAGAAATTCCAACGTTCCGGCTACGACGGCCCAAATTCGGCCACCCGGACGAAATCCCAAACTCTCAAGCCACTGTCCGGTTCCGGAGATCCCGGCTCCACCGAACCAGCCAAACAACTTTTGCGTGCCGTGTCCAATGAACGTCAAACCCATCACCAAGCGAACGACCAATAAGCCGATATCCGCAAGACCTGCGTGCGCCATGCCCATCCCATCCTTTGCACCTATAGTAGCAGTGTTTCCGGAAGCGATGGCAAATACGCAGTCGGATGCCCGCAGCAATGTCATGTGTCTACCGCATGGTTGATCGGCACACTGGATACGCTTGAAGATGGGAGTTGAGGCGATCCGTGTGGTGATATTGTCCTTTTCTGCAATATTTCTCGTGATTGTTTTCGCTACAAAAACACATCCATGTCTTACTCAATATTGCAAAAGCGTGCTTTGGGTGACCGTGATCGCACTGTTGTACAATCTTCTGTGCCGAGGCTACCCACTTTGGTATCATCCGCGCTGGTGGCTGATGACGGACAAGTTTTCGCAATTGGTGCAAATATTTGTTCTCCTCCCCTGTACCACCCTACTGTTTCTGCGGAACATGCCGCGCCGGCCGATGGCGAAAATCATCTACGGTTTGTGCTTTCTCGCGGTCTACGGGATTTATGAGGCCTTGCTGTGTGCGACCCATGAAATTATCTATTGTCACGGTTGGTCATTTGGTTGGTCGCTATTACTGGATGCCTGCATGTTTTTCGTCATGTGGCTTCACAACGAAAACTGGCGGATTTCCGTCGGCTTGTCTGGACTCATCATGTCGCTTTTCCTCGCCTGGTTTCATGTGCCATGGGACACGTAATTGCAAAAGGCCAGGGATACTACCCACTGGCCTTTTGCAATTTCAATCTAGTTATGAAGCTTATACCGTTCCTTGCACGGTTTCTGGCAAGCTATTTGCGGCGATCACCTGGCGATACCACTCGAAACTGTCCTTCGGAATGCGCTCTTGGGTATCATAGTCGACGTAAATGATGCCAAAGCGTTTGGTATAACCGAAAGCCCATTCAAAGTTATCCAGCAAGGACCAAAGGTAATATCCCTTCAAGTTCCCGCCTTCCGAAATAAACTTACGCGCCGCCTCCAGGTGTTGATGCAAGTACGCGATTCTATCTGCATCATGCACATTTCCATCTTCGACCACATCGGCGCTCGCTGCCCCATTCTCCGTAATGTAGATAGGGAGATCCGTGTAATCCTTTTGCAAGCGGTGTAAAAGGTCATACAACGCATCAGGATACACTTCCCAACCCATGTCGGTCACGGGGTTGTCCGTCTTCAGGTGCTTCACGCCAAGCAGCGGGTCGTTTGGGTCATCCGCAACTAAGGAGCGCGTATAGAAGTTGATGCCGAGAAAATCCATCTTTGTGGCGATGGCCTCCATGTCCCCAGCGCGGACCACATCTAAATCGCCACAGAAGCGCTCCACCCTCTCCATGAACTCGGCCGGATATTCGCCTTTGAAAAGCGGATCGAGGAACCAGCGATTGGAAAAGCAATCTTGGCGCGCGGCCGCAGCTACATCCTGCGGCGAGTCGGAGGCGGAATACGCGGGCGTCAGGTTGAGCGTGATGCCGATCTCGCCCTTCAACCCGAGTGAACGATACAATTTCACCGCCTCGCCGTGCGAGAGCAAAAGGTGATGTGCTGCACGATAGGCCCGTCGCCAATCGCGCAAACCTGGCGCGTGCTCGCCGATGCCGTAGCTCAGCAACGATGCACACCAAGGTTCGTTGTGCGTAATCCACATTGGAATTTGATCGCCAAGCTCCCGAAATGCCTTTTCTGCAAATTCGAGATAATAATCCACGACGGCTCGGTTCGACCAACCGCCCTCATCTTCAATCCACTGTGGTAGATCCCAGTGGTAAATCGTCGCCGCCGGGGTGATGCCATGCTTGTGTAACTGCTCCAATAACCGCTTGTAGAAATCAAACCCGTTGTCTAGAACCTTTCCCTTCGCTGGGAATACGCGGGGCCAAGCCAAGGAAAAGCGATAAGAACGGATTCCCAATTCCGCCATGAGCTTTACGTCAGATTCGTAGCGATGGTAGTGATCACAGGCGATGTCACCCGTGTGGCCGTGTAATACCTTGCCCGGCGTCTTCGAAAACGTGTCCCAAATCGACGGTCCTCTGCCATCTTCGGCAGCGGCCCCTTCGATTTGATAGGACGCGGTCGCAGCGCCCCAGATAAAATCGTCCGGAAACGAACGGTTTTGACTCATAGATCATCATATCCCCCTTATGCAGGATGGTGGCAAGCGACAGCATGGCCACTCGACAACTCGCGCAACGGTGGCTCCTCGTTTCGGCATACGTCGGTCACGAGAGGACAGCGATTGGCGAACGGACATCCTTTGCGCCCCTCAAGCAGATTCGGTGCACTGTTACTCGTTTCAGGCAACGGACCGCGGTGGCGCGTGCCGGGTGTCGCAGTGAGCAAGAGCCTTGTATACGGGTGTGTCGGCGCTTTAATCAACTCCGCCGATGGTGCAGTTTCCATGACTTTGCCGCCGTACAAAACCATAATGCGGTTGCCGATATAGCGCGCCGAAGCTAAATCATGCGTGATATACAGGAAAGCCAGGTTGAGATCATTGCGCAAATCGTTCATCAATTTCAGAACGCCTGCACGGATCGATACGTCAAGCATGGAAATGGGTTCGTCGGCCACGATGAACTTAGGGTTGACAGCCAGTGCCCGGGCGATCGCCACACGCTGACGCTGACCTCCAGACAATTCGTGCGGAAATTTACGACGCGTCTCAGCAACCGGCGTCAGACCAACCTTGGTCAACAGCTCATCGATTTGTTCACTGACGCTGACACCCTTGTTTGCACGGTACTTGCGCACAGGAAACGCCAAGTGCTGTTCAATCGATCGCGTTGGATTTAGCGAACCAAACGGATCCTGAAATACCATCTGCGCTTCCTTGCGGTATTCCTTGATCTCGCGCCCACGAATGTGTGTCACATCGCGTCCACCGACTATAATCGAACCGCCCGCAGGCTCAATCATCCGGACTAACGCCTTGCCAATCGTCGACTTTCCACTTCCCGATTCACCGACCAAAGAAAGAACCTCGCCAGGCCCAATCGAAAAACTGACGCGATCGACAGGCCGAATAAATTGCCCCTGGCCAATCGGAAAATGAACCACCAAGTCCTTGACTTCCAGGAGCGCCGTCCCGGTAGCAGGCGTCTTTGTTGCATTAGACATGGGAGACCAACTCCTTTTCACTGAACAGGTGGCACTCGATCAATTTATCGCCGACAGCCAACTTTTCCGGACGCACGCGTCGACAAATATCCGTCGCATAGGGACAACGAGGATGAAAAGCACACCCAGATGGAAGATCCTGCAAATCAGGCGGGTAGCCACCGATGCCCTGAATCGTGACATCCTCAGCAGTCAACTCCGGAATCGCCTTCAGCAAGCCTTCTGTGTAAGGATGGTGTTTCTCTTGCAGATGCAAAAGGTCGCTTGGTGTGACTTCGATAATCCGCCCTGCATACATGATGGCAACTCGGGACGCCAATTCGGCTACGAGGCTGAAGTCGTGGCTGACAAACAAAATCGCAAATCCCACTTCTTGTTGAATCTTGCGGATTTCATCAAGAATTGAGCGCTGTACCACCACATCGAGAGCTGTTGTCGGTTCGTCCATAATCACGAGCGCAGGGTTAAGTGCAATCGCGATAGCGATCACGACACGCTGACGCATGCCGCCCGAGAGTTCGTGCGGATAACTCTTCAGATGTTTGGGATCAATGCGCACAAGCTCCATTAGCTCCCGCGCACGGGCCCGTGCCTGCTCCTTCGTCATATCTTTGCGATGAGACAACAAGGCATCCAGAATTTGAGTTTCCACAGTCATCACGGGGTTCAGGGCGCTCATGGCGCTCTGAAAGACCATCGCCATTTTGCTCCACCGGAATTGCCGCAATTCTTTCTTCGAGAGTTGGTAAACGTCCTGGCCAAGGATTTTCACCCGACCCTTGGTTACCACCGCATCGCCCTTGAGTAAGCGCATGATGGTGTAAGCCATCGTCGATTTGCCAGACCCCGATTCGCCAATGAGCCCTACAATCTCGTTTGGATACACTTTCAAATTGACGTCGTTGACAGCGTGAACAAGTCCGCTACCTGTGACATATGCGACAGACAGGTCTTCAATCTCCAGAACCGGTTTATTGTCCGCCATCTGTCGACACCCCTTTCGTCTGGCTCTGCTGCAACTCCTTCAGCAACTTCTGCACATCCTTCTTTTTGCGCGAAGTACGGAGGCGTGGATTCGTCACCTGGTCGATGCCGAAGTTCATCAACGCAAAACTTGTGCCGAGCAAAGCGATTCCGAGACCTGGCGGTACAAACCACCACCATGCGCCGCTAATCATCGCTCCGTTTTGGGACGACCAGTACAACATCGTGCCCCAGCTGGTGGAAGCCACATTTTCAAAGCCCAGATAAGCCAAGCCAGATTCCGCAAGTACAGCAGCAAGACACGCGTACATCACGTTCGATGCGATGACTGATGTCATATTCGGAACAATTTCGAAAAGAATGATGCGAAATGTCGATGCACCCGACAACCGCGCTGCCGCGATATAGTCTCGACTTGCAATCGTCATCGCCATGGACCGCATCACACGGGCGCCCCACGCCCAACCGGTCAATGCAATGATCAAGCCGTTCATGTACGGCGTCGAATTATTGACGTACGATTCGATGATAATGAGAAGTGCCAAGCCAGGCATGACCAAGAAGATGTTACAGATGGCGTTAAGAATCGAATCGGTCACGCCACCTAGATATCCCGCTGTCACGCCAATGAGCACCGCGATAATCGTACTGAGCACGCCAGCCCCAATGCCGACGATCAGCGTCGCGCGTGTACCCCAGATAAATTGTGAAAACACATCCTGCCCCAGACTTGTCGTGCCAAAAATATGGCTCGCTGAAGGCGGTTGCAACATGTTGAAGTTGGTCGATGAAGGATTGTATGGCGCTATCAACGGTGCAAATATCGCAATGACGACAAACAATCCAAAGAGAATAACACCGACCAGCGATCTCGGGTTTTTAAAAAACGTCTGCAGTGCGGAGTTTTTACGCTTCGCTTTTTGCTTTGGAGTGTTGGCAGTTGTATTGACGGCAACGCTCTGTGTACTCACGACGTTGCACCTCTCCTTCTTACGCGCGGATCCAAACGGCCGTACAACATATCGACGATGAAGTTAATCACCAACGCCGTCACGGCAATAATGAGAAACATGCCTTGAATGAGCGGATAATCCTCACTCGAAACCGCATTCGTCAATCCGTAACCGATACCCGGATAGGAGAACACTTGTTCAATCAAAATCTGACCGCCGATAATGGAAGATAGCGCGATCGCGATCGAAGTCAATTGCGGTAACAGCGCATTGCGTGCAGCGTACGAAAATATCAAACGACGCGTTGGCACGCCCTTGGCTTCTGCAAAAACGACGTAATCTTCCCCAAGCGTGGTCATCATATTGTTCCGCATGCCGATGATCCATCCGCTGATACTGCCCACAAACACGACGAATGCCGGCAGGATACTGTGATAAATGGCACTCGTAATAAACGGCAAGTTGTATCCTTGCGTCACATCGTCACCGGAACCGTGCGCCATCGGAAACCAGTGGTGTATAAACCCAAAAAAGTAAATACAGATGAGTCCCAGCCAGAAGCTTGGAATCGCCTGTCCAAACATCGTGACAATCGGAATGACGTTATCCGCCGTGCCACCGCGGCGCCAAGCGATGAGTATGCCAACCAAGGTACCGACAACAACCGCAATGATGGTGACGACGCCGAGCAAAATGATTGTCCAAGGCAAACTGTTGGAAATAATGCTAACAACGGAAGTCGGGAAATACTGAAACGAACTGCCCCAGTGGCCTGTCAAAAGATTGCCAAGATACTGGAAGTACTGTTGATACAGCGGACCGTTCGACAATCCAAGTTCCTGCTCAATCGCTTTCAGCGCAGATGGATTGATGTTGCCGGCTTGTTTCGCTATCATCGCCTGTGCCGGATTGCCAGGCATCAACCTCGGCAAAATGAAGTTGAGCGTCACGGCAGCCCATAGGGATAAAATTAAGAACCCTAAGCGGTTGAGGAAGTAACGCATGGATCACACCCCTTTTCGAAAGGCGAGAAGACTGTTCGAAAAAGTCCTCTCGCCCGCCTCACAAAATTAATTCTATCCTAGCCGATGCTAAAAGCGGTTACAAACCTTAATTTACCGGCTTTAAACGATCCATGACAATCGCTGCAGATTGATAGTTATACGGCGATGGATCGATCCACAAATTGCTCTGGGTCGAGAAGCCCGTGAACTTCGCGTCGTTGTACTCGAACCAGAGTGCGCCGTCCAACAGCGGAATGACAGGCAATTGCTCTGCTGCAACGCGCTCGACCTGATACATATACTGCTTTTGCTGGCTGAGGCTCGAGGTCGCCGCGAACTTGTTGAATACCGCATCCAAGCTTGGATTTTTGTATCCTTCGATATTGAACGAGCCATTCGAATCCAGCATGTCATAATACGTCGTGTATGGGGTCGGCCCTGTGTTGGTCCACGAGATCGCGAGATCAAAATGTGGCGTCTGACCGGCACCCGGATCAATGGAGTTGTAGTACGCCGTGTATTGATCTTGCTGAACATTGACGTTGATGCCAACCTTTTGCAGTTGTTGCTTGATGAGAAGTGCATCCTCATCCCAATCGCTCCAGCCGGAAACGGTCAACAAGTTGAAGGATAGCTCCTGGCCGCCCTTCGCAAAGATGCCATTCTTGTCCTTCTTAAAACCAGCCGCTTCGAGAAGCTTGACGGCCTTGGCGTCGTTGACCGTAAAGGACTTATCGGCAGCGGGGAGGTTCGGATCAAGCCAAGCCTTTTGCGGCGGCAAGACCAAGCTGGTCGGTACGGCTGGCTGTTCGTACCCCGTCTCACCCTTCTGTGACAACGCGTTCCGATCAATAGCCAAACTAATCGCTTCGCGCACGGACAATTGCGCCAACAGCGGGTTGCGCAAGTTCGGATACAACTCGACAGGGTTGTTTGGCGGGAAGTAGTAGTGATTGTGCTTCGGATCCGCCGCCACAAACGTCTTCTGAATGTCTGGGATGTTGATGCCGGCATACTGAATCTCACCGCTTGCAAGGGCCAAATCCGCGCTTGAATTACTAGAAAACGCTGGGTAGTTGAGCGTTTTCACAGCGGGCGCCCCGCCGTAATACTGCTCGTTCGCAGTAAACTTGTAGTCTTGTGACGAGAAATAGGAGATTTTAAACGGCCCTGTCCCAATCGCGTTGGCATGTGTGATCTTTGCCTTCGCAGGGTCACCCAACTTGCTCCATTGATGTTGCGGAACGATATACGTCCCACCGAGTACATATTGTTCAGCAAACGGGATATTCGGCGCCTTAAAGTTAAATACGACGGTGTACTTGCCTTGTGCTTTAACGCTTACAAGCTGTTGCCAAATGCCATTCGTATCGGCGTCCGGATACTTCTTCAGCGACTCAAATGTAAAGACGACATCATTCGCCGTAAACGGAACACCATCTGTCCATTTTGCCTTGTTCTGCAACTGAACGGTCAATGTCTTACCACCGTTGCTAAAAGCAAAAGACTTACCGAGCAAATCGAACTGCTTGCCTGTCGTGTTGTCAAAGTAGAACATAGTCTCATAAATATTCCCAAGTGTTCCATCAACACTGTTTGTTCCCGAAAATGGGTTGAAGTTGTCAGCGAAGCTACCCGTGACATTGGGAGCCACCGTCAAGACTGCACTACTTGTGCTGGCCGACCCTTGTGAAGCACTGGTCGTAACACTTTGATTTCCGCTTGTCGAAGTAGAATTTGAAGCGTTCGTCGTCGCTGTACCACATCCCGCAACCCCGAGTGCGACAACGACCGCCGAGCCAACGATGCCAAAAATCCGTTTGTTTGACACCATAAGTCCCCCTTTAATGTTGCAACAATTGCTGTGCAGAAACGCGAATCACCCGAAATCGCTTTCGGCCATTTCGAAGACGAATCCGCTTCCTCGCACCTCCAGCTGTCGCTAGGTGTACAATCCTTTATTCGCCTTGCATCGAATCGGACAACAAGCGACAACACAACGATTGTCGAAAACGGTTTCGACAAGAACACTAGTGCGATTCGCCCTAGACAATGGTTATTGTGCATCATTTGTTGTTCATTTTCAAGTGCGAAATTTGGTTGAACGAGTAGAAAAATATAGAACATGTTCGAAAACGGTTCCGAACCTGGATAGCTCGATGCCTGTTGGGCTCAGAGAGGCCCCAATGGGCTCCAAACTTGCGCCGTGGCTGCCACGACTGCCGCAACAATCGGTTTCGTCTATCAACTTGGTGCACCGTTTTGTATAATGTCGCTTGTACGACCTATGTCATTGTTAGGAGGCTACTATGACTTCCACGCTCTATCTTCACGACAACTGGCGGTTTTCTGCGGCCAACGAAATCGATTGGCATAACGCTACGGTCCCTGGGTGCATCCACACAGACCTGCAAGCAAACGGTCTCATCCCTGATCCGTTTTACGGAACTCATGAAGGCTCGATACAATGGATCGATAAACAAGATTGGCTATATGAAACCGCATTCGATGTTCCTCAGGAGGTTTTGAATGAATCACAAATCGAGATCGTCTTCGAAGGCTTGGATACCTACGCAGAAGTATTCCTGAATGACACGCTCATTCTTTCGGCCGACAATATGTTTCGGACATGGCGCGCAGAAGTCAAGCGCTTCTTAAAATCCCGTAGTAACCGGTTACATATCCGCTTTCGTTCGCCGATTCAGGAGGATTTGCCAAAACTAGAGAGGTTAGGATACGGTCTGCCTGCAACGAATGACCAGTCAGAGCGTGGAGGTTTAGGTGATAAAAAACTGAGTGTATTCAGCCGTAAAGCCCCTTACCATTACGGCTGGGATTGGGGCCCACGCCTTGTAACAAGCGGCATTTGGCGACCTGTCAAACTTGAAGCCTGGTCACAAGCACGCATAACAGATGTTTATATTCACCAATCTAGCGTGACGCTTGAGCATGCCGTATTAGAAGCGAATATTGATATCGATTCCGAAGTAGATGGCCTGGCCCTTCTTCAACTGCATGTGGAAGGACGAGTTATCGAGAGACAAGTGACACTTCGTCGAGGCATGCAGACGTACACAATCCCTGTGGATATTCCAGACCCTCGGCTTTGGTGGCCACGCGGCTATGGCGAAGCCAACTTATACACGTTCCGGGCAAGAGTGTTGATTGCTGAAACGGTAATTGCGAGCCGTACGCTGCGTACGGGCCTACGCGATATTCAACTGGTTCAGACGAATGACGACATGGGTACCTCGTTTTATTTCCAAGTGAACGGTGTCCCTGTTTTCGCCAAGGGAGCCAACCACATTCCAAATGATAGCTTCATCACGGAAGTCGACGAAGAGCGCTATCGACATGAAATTGTAACGGCCGCAGAGTCCAACATGAACATGTTACGAGTATGGGGCGGCGGCGTATACGAAGACGACTGTTTTTACAACTTGTGTGACGAATATGGAATTATGGTCTGGCAAGATTTCATGTTCGCCTGTAGCATGTATCCCGGCGACGAAGCGTTTTTGCGCAATGTGGAACAAGAAGCAAAGGACAACGTCCGGCGACTCCGAAATCATCCGTGCATTGTCTTGTGGTGTGGTAACAACGAGATCGACACCGCTTGGGCACAATACGATGAACAGGGAGGTTGGGGTTGGAAACAACAGTACACCTCTACACAGCGGGCAGAAATTTGGTCCGCCTATGAAGCCATTTTCCACCGCCTCTTGCCGGATGTCGTAGCGCGATTGGCGCCTGGAGCCGCATATTGGCCGTCCTCCCCGATGCAAGCACTCACGGGAGACATCAATCAACATGCCAAAAACGATTCAACACGAGGCGACATCCACTACTGGGGCGTATGGCATGCGGTAGAACCGTTCTCCAACTATAACGTCTACCTTGGCCGCTTCATGAGCGAATACGGATTTCAGTCATTTCCTGAACTGCGCACAGTGCGATCTTACGCTAGCGAAGCTGATATGGAACTGGAATCGGATGTGATGAAATGGCACCAGCGCAGCGGCGATGGCAACCGACTCATTAAAGAGTATATGGACATCTATCTGCCCAAACCAAAGGACTTCCCTGCATTTTTGACGATGAGTCAAGTCTTGCAGGCTGAGGCCATCCAAACAGCCATAGAAGCGCACCGCCGCAAGAAACCGTACTGTATGGGCAGTCTGTATTGGCAAATCAATGACTGCTGGCCCGTCGCATCCTGGTCGAGCATGGATTATTTCGGACGCTGGAAAGCGCTACAGTATTATGCAAAACGAAGCTTTCGTGACATCGCGATATCCTTCGAAGAAGATGATGAACACATCGCGGTCCAAATCATCTCGGATGGACGCGAAAATCTCGCAGCTACACTTCATGTCCAGTTGTTTCAATTTGATGGCCAACGGATTCGCGAGCACACGACACAGGTACACGTCGAAGCCAATCGCGTAATGACTGCGTTTTCGTTGAACAAAAACGACTGGACGACAGGCTGCTCTCTGCCTGAGATTGTCCTAGTGGCTACACTCGAGAATCAAGGTCACACGCTCGATCAAAAATGCCACTACTTCACTCCAGTGAAAGAGTTGCGACTAGACAAGGCAACCATCACTGTTCGACCCGTAAATCCCGACAATGGCATGACCTTCTTGGTAGAAACGAACGTCTTCGCCAAGAGTGTGATGTTAACTGCATCTGTTGAAGGCGTCTTTTCAGACAATTATTTTGATCTCGTTCCGGGGCTGACAAAGACGGTCACATTTTTGCGGCGCGAACCCGGTGACACTGCTCTCCAGCCTGCACAACCAGGACTCATTACCGCGTCGTCCATGTGTGATTGGACAGCCATCGCGCAATGATGTTCCTATCGTCTCGAACAGCGTGCAAGGGTTGCCTTGATGGGCAACCCTTGCGTTATCTTAGGCAGTTGGGCGGTATTTTTGCAAAGAGTTTTTTAACGCATCCAATGCAGTTTGCAGTTTGCTATATGCCGATGCCGGCGCACCCTCGCCATTGATAGCATCCTCTATCGTCACGACGGCCTCGGCTTGTTCAAACAGAATGCCGTTTGGAGAATTTGGGGCACTACGGGTACCTAAATCCGTGATGGTCTCCAGTTGTGTGTCGTAACTGACATTGCGATTTTCTGCAATCGTCTTCGAAACTCCGTGATAAATCGTTTCACACACTTGGTAAAGATGCGGGTCAACGGAACGTTCGTTGGCCGACCGACTGGCAGACTGATTCAATCCGTCACTTGACACCGTATGGTTCGCTGGCATGGTGTTCGTTGAATCGGATTGGACTGTGCCACATCCGGCGGTCAGCAGAAGTATGCAGCAAAGCGGCCAAATCCATAGTTTTCGCACACCCTATCCCTCCTTTACAGGTTCTCTATGAAACATAAAGCCGCCGATTCGCATCCGCGAATCGACGGCACCGTCCATCTGCTTACTTCTTGAAGAAGTCAGCATTCTTTTGGATGAAGTCCTTTTCATCCTCCGGAACGAAATCTTCCTGGAAAATCGCGCTAACCGGACAAACCGGCTCGCACGCAGCGCAATCGATGCACAAATCCGGATCGATATAATATTGATCTGGACCTTCGTGGATTGCATCAACCGGACAGGTTTCGACACAATCCGCAGCCTTCTCGCCAATGCAAGGCGAGGTAATGACAAACGGCATTCGTATGATCCTCCTTTGGAGTAAAGTCAGGATGATGTCCTATTAGAGATATACATCAAATGTATAGGAAAACTCAAACGAAATCTTTGTGGCAATTTATTACGAACCGCCTATCGAGTTTTCCACGGAAATAGAAAATACACAATCACGAAAGAATTCAGTGCTCACTTCAGCATGCCAAAGCGTGGCGCCTTGCCTTACACACGCTGCGTCAAAAGAATTGCCGTCGCAATTCGCAACGGCAAACGATTTGGGGTGATCTTGCATGAAACGCCGGGATTAGCTCCCTGCTCAAGAACACGATACAGAGTCTGTGTAAAAATACCGTGATCGCATTGTAAATCTATTGTTTACGCTGTGATATCGGCAGTCCTTCTCAATTCGGCAACCCGAGGCATGACTTGCTCCGCAAACCGTTTCATTTCTTCCAACTGTGGTGAACATTGAAGCAGTAACAGATCCAATCCAGCCTGTTCATACTCGACAATGCGGTGGGCGATCATGTCTGGCGTACCAATGAGCTGTGGCCGCAAACCACGGTTGGATACCGAATAATCGTAAAGACGAATCTGTTGCTCAAGTTGTGACATTTGAACAAAGTCATCCATGCTGGCATACGCGTCACCTGGACGCAGAGTGGTGATCCTCTCCAACTCGGCTTGCGCTTCTTCGAGGGTATCTCGACAAATGACATAGGCAGCCATACCAAACGAAGCAAGCGGTGGCAACCCTTTGCGCTCACGACGTGCCCGCATGTCTGAAATTTTTTGGGCAACTTCCTCAACCGTACCACCATGCATGACATAGGCGTCACATAAAGAGGCAATCATATCCTTACCTGCTTCACTTTCGCCTCCCGCATAGAGACGAGGATAGGGTTGTTGCACGGGCTTCGGCTGCAAACGCGCATTTTGGATTCGATAGCGCTCACCTTCATACGTAAACGAATCCTGCGTCCACATGCCTTTCATGACCTCGAGGAATTCCCGCGTGCGGGCGTAGCGATCGTCATGTTCGGTAAAAATGCCACCGTATTGGCGAGCCTCCTCCGCCCACCACGCCGACACGACGTTTAACGTAAAGCGTCCCTTGCTAAGTTGATCGATATTCGCAGCCATCTTCGCAGCTACCGCAGGATTGTGATACGCGGGGCGAATCGCCGTCATGATCTCAAGTTTCTCTGTGACGGCCGCGATCGCGCTAGCTGTCGTCCACGCCTCTAGACTTGGCTCCTGCGGGCCTTTGATGTCATTCAGGTAAAGTTCCGCAATCAAGGTCACGTCATAACCCATGCGCTCAGCCTGGACTGCAACCTGCTTGGCATATTCAAAGGTCGGCGGCATCGACTCGTCATCGACATTACGTAGCCACCCCCCGAAAATAGGCAACCAAAATCCGTATCTCACCTCATTGGAACCTTCTCGTGTGGCGTCGCCATGCCTTCTAAGTTGTCTAGCTCCGACTTTAGGAATGTGGCGACTTCAAGCATGCCGAAGATACCTGCCCGCGCTTCTGCGTCGCTGTTGTAATTGGTATTCGTGTTAATGTCATAAGTGTAAACACGCCCACTGCGGTCGCGGATCGACTCAATGCCGGCGACAAGAATTCCGTTTTCCGCCAGCATGCGTTCGTACGATTCGATCCACTCGTGTGGATGCCCCTCAACAATTTCAAATTTCGAGCGCGTACCGCCTTCCCCAACAGGGCAGAACATGTCCCCAATTTGACATGCGTCTGCAGGGCACAGTTCAAAGCCTTCCGATGTGTCCACGCGCACGGCATATAAAAATTTTCCACCGACAAATTCGCACCGCGTGATGGTTGCATCAGGAGATTCAATGTACTCCTGGACAATCCAAACGCCATCGACTGGCGCGTCATACTCTCCCTTCGCGAGCATCGATGCAAGGCTTGCGGTATCGCGAAACAGCTGCACCCCTAGCCCCTTGCCGGCGCGATTGTGCTTTACAATGAACGGAATCCCAGCAAACGCCTGTGCTGCCGCCATTAATTGCTCTTCTCCCACGGCAATGCTGGTCCGAGGTGAAGGGATGCCGGCGCGCCAGAGCGCCATCGCCTGGTGGGCTTTGCTCACCTCAATTTGAAGTGCCTGACTGCCATTAATTACGCGGCGGCCATGACTCTCTAACCAAGCCAGAACACTCGACGTATACTCAACCGCATAACGGTGATCACGCGTATGTGAGGACGCACTCATACGACTATAGAACACGCCTTTCGGCGGAACACTCGACAAGTCCAAGTGTCCCTGTGCCAAATCCCATGTTTCATACGGAGCCGATAGTTCGTCGAGGCGCCGCGTCAAATGAATGGTCCACTCTGGGTTCTCATGCAAAATATATACTTTTCTCAAATAAGCGCCCCCCACAAAAACCAGTGAAACTAGTATAGCAAAATCGTTTTTGATAAACATTCGCGATTTGCTTATATGAGTGGATTCGGAAGTGCCCCCCATGTCTTCCAACGGTGCCCCGACATCGTCACACTTTCGACAAAAAGCGAGGCACGATGTCCGTGTCACAATGCCCGTCCATACGCTACTCTATAGTCAACGGTATGATCTTTTCAGATATGCCCCACGCAAGAGCCACGCTGCATAAGCCGTGGCTCTTGTGTTTTTCATCCCCTTCACAAAGGCTCCTTGTTCATTTCAGCAAAATTCAATGAAAACCTCACACACCTTTAACAATCCCCATGTATCGTAGGGACGACAGATAGAACCAATATGGAAACACAATGGATTGCGCGATTGGGGAGGATTTTGCATGGGAAAATCCATGTCTGTTCGCAACTTGAACGCATGGTATGGGACACAACACGCATTAAAGAACATCAATATAGAGTTGGCAGCTAAAATGGCGACGGCGATTATTGGTCCATCCGGTTGCGGCAAATCGACCTTCATCCGATGCCTAAACCGGATGCATGAAACATCTCCGTACGCAAAGGTCGAGGGAGATATCCTGCTTGGTGGAGACAACTTGTGTGATCTCGATCCTGTAGATGTCCGACGCGTGGTTGGTATGGTATTTCAAAAACCCAACCCATTTCCGACCATGTCCATCTTCGACAACATCGCAATCGGCTTGCGCCTGGGCGGAATCCGTAAGCCAACGGAACTGCGCGAACGCGTAGAACGCTCTTTGCGTATGGCCGCGCTCTGGGATGAGGTCAAGGATCGGCTTAACAAACCGGCAACGGCTCTTTCCGGAGGTCAGCAGCAGCGCCTGTGCATTGCCCGTGCGCTCGCTGTCGAACCGGATGTACTCCTTATGGACGAACCGGCATCTGCACTCGATCCGATCTCTACCATGCGCATTGAGGAGTTGGTCGAACAACTAAAGGCCGACTATACCGTCGTGATCGTCACACATAACATGCAACAGGCTGCGCGCATTGCCGATCGCACCGCTTTCTTTCTGAATGGCGAACTGATCGAGTTCGGCGAAACGTCGGCCCTTTTTACAAAGCCGCACGACAAGCGAACCGAAGATTATATCACTGGTCGTTTTGGATGATGGACAAAGGAGAATGAGGATGCAGCAGAGACAAGCATTCGATATCGCGTTAAAAGAATTGAAATGGAAGCTTCTGCGCATGGGTGGCGACATCCAGGAAGCTATTCGGCGAGCAATTGCCGCCCTGGAAACACAGGATGTAGCCATGGCACAAGCGGTGGTCAATGGCGATAGCAACATCAATGCGCAGGACCACGAAGTCGAGGATCTGTGTATTCGCCTGATTGCGACACAACAGCCTGTCGCGGGTGACCTCAGGCGGATCGTCGCCGGGATGCGTCTCGCGATGGATCTCGAACGCATGGGCGATCTCGCTGTCGATATCGCCAAATCGGTACTGCGCATGGGTATCGCACCATCAGCCCAAGCGTGGAAAGACATTGGGGCAATGGCAAAGATGGTGGATGCGATGATCGCCGAAGCGTTGAACGCCTATGTAAACAGTGACGTCGAGGCTGCCAAGCGGTTAGCTCAGATGGACGACGAGATCGACCACCACTACCGTCGTTTGGTGGAACAACTGTTTAACCGTCCCGATGGCGAAAGCACAACAGCTCAACAGGCGATGGCTACTGCGTTCTGTGGTCGTTATCTAGAGCGAATTGGGGATCATATAACCAACATCGGAGAGAGCGTGATTTACATCATTTCTGGGGAGCGCTCGGACTTGAACTGACCTTCACCATGCAGAATGACGCTTGTTCGACACCGAGTATGGTCGTTCGTCAGAATTCGCGAATATTGTGACATAAGCTTCACAAAACTTTTTCGAAAGCAACGGTTGAACAGTCCTGTTCGGTGTTAGACTGATGCTATCGGATGCCTGACAGGAGGAGCGTGTGCTGTGAAGCCAGACAAGATGAGCAAAGATCCGATTCAAACGCTGTACCGCGTGGTTCATTACGTAGAGCGGACCGCTTTAGCGCTCTCTGTTCTACTGTTGACGGGTACAGCTGGTTACCTAACCATTCACGCTTGGGCATAGTCCTAAACTTCGCATCATTTTAATCGAGTAGACCAGCTATGTAATGTCAAGTCCTTTATCGAGTCTTAGAGCAATGAAGGGGATGAGTTTTAGGTTGCACGGAACCAAGCCTGTTTCAGGGAAACAGACGGTGATCCGAATATTCATTTGCACTTTTTCAAGCTATCGGTTCATACGGTTTGCGATCTCGCAATACCGCATGAATCACATACGTTAACTTGCGTGCAACGGCTCCAGTGGCGGCTAGGGGATGCTTTCCTTCCGCCCGCTTCTGTTCGTAAAAGGCTTTTAGAATTGGGTTGTGTGTTTTTGCGACGCTCGCAGCCAACCAGATTG
>NZ_FNOJ01000006.1 GCF_900107035.1 Alicyclobacillus hesperidum
TTTAGTTTTCAAGGAGCGACGCTACCGTTCGAGGCAGCCCAATCAATATATCACATCTCACACTTCATCGTCAACCGGTAAGTTTTGCACCGCTCACGCACTCGCGAGCATAGCATCGTAACCGACTGGCCACCGGGCGTCGCAAACTGCGCCGTCCGCAGCGGCATCGACTACTATACTACGCAGGAAGGAGATTGTCCACTAGAAGATGTTGGTGAACCAACTCGTCTTTGAGGAACCTCACAACGCGTAGTGTAGCAAGATGAAGGCCGCCATCACGGCGGCGAAAAGCATACTAACACCTTTCGCCGCCTGTGTCAAGCGCCACCCGCACATGCTGTGAATCACTCTGACCGCTCACGCATCAACGGGAACAGCAGTACATCGCGAATCGAAGGTTGCCCCGTAAGCAACATCACTAAACGGTCGATCCCAACACCGAGACCTCCCGTGGGCGGCATACCATGTTCGAGCGCAGTCAGGAAGTCCTCATCGAGCTCTTGTGCTTCCTCGTTTCCTGCTTCTTTCTCCCGAAGTTGGGCCATGAAACGTTCCCTTTGATCGATCGGATCATTCAGCTCACTGAACGCGTTGGCATGCTCGCGCCCCACAATGAAAAGTTCAAAACGATCTGTGAACCGCGGATCGTCCGCGTTTTTCTTCGCAAGCGGTGAAATTTCCACGGGATGCCCATATACAAAGGTAGGCTGAATAAGCTTGTCCTCAACCCGCTGTTCAAAGAACTCGTTGAGGATGTGCCCATACGTCATGTGCTCCTCAAAGCGCACCCCATGTTCGCGGGCGATCGCGCGAGCAGCATCGTCACCGTCGATCGTCCGGAAATCGACCCCAGTATGCTCACGCACGAGATCGAGCATATGGGCACGGCGCCATGGCGATTCGAGATCGATCTCAGCATCGCCGTACACAAGGTGCAGCGACCCTGTCACGGTTAGTGCCGCGTGTCGAATCATGGCTTCTGTCAAATCCATAATGTCGTGAAAGTCTGCATACGCTTCATATAATTCCAGCATAGTGAATTCGGGGTTGTGTCTGGTCGATACGCCTTCATTGCGATACACGCGCCCGATTTCATACACGCGCTCCAACCCACCGACAATCAGCCTTTTCAAGTGGAGTTCAATTGCGATCCGCAGGTGCAATTCCATGTCCAAAGCGTTGTGATGCGTGAGGAACGGCCGTGCATGAGCTCCGCTTGCCACCGTATGTAAGGTCGGTGTCTCGACCTCAAGATAGCCGCGATCCGCCAAGAAGTCGCGAATCGCTTGAATGATACGCGACCGCATGATAAAAATCTGACGAACGTCGGGGTTTACAATCAAATCGAGATACCGCTGGCGATAGCGCGTCTCGATATCCTTTAAACCGTGCCACTTTTCTGGCAGCGGCCGCAACGCCTTTGCCAATACTGTAATTTGCTCGGCAAGCACCGTAATTTCTCCGCGGTTCGTGCGAAACACAGTGCCCTCAACGCCGATAAAATCGCCTAAATCCAACAGCTGAAACATGTCGTATTGCGCGTCCCCAAGGACGTCAAGTTTCGCATATATTTGAATGTTCCCAGTTAAATCGTTAAGGACCGCAAATGTCGCCTTACCATGGCCGCGGCGCACCATCATTCGACCCGCAATACGCACATGCAAGGACACAGTTTCCAACTCATCTTTGTCCTTACCTTCACCAAACGCCAGAATGTCGGCCGCATGGTGAGTAACAGGATACCTCGCGCCAAATGGATCGATCCCGCGCTCGCGGAGCGCATTCATCTTTTCAATACGCATTTGTATCAAGTCGTTATCTTCCAAGATGCCACTCCCCTTATGTATGGTTGCACATAAATGGACGAGGCCCAGCCTCGTCCCGAGTTCATCGATCATGGCAGATGATTTAGCGTTTGATATCGAGAATTTTGAACTGAATGACACCTGCAGGGACATTGACCTCAACAATGGAACCAATTGTCTTGCCAAGCAGCGCCTTACCGACTGGGGACTCGTTCGAAATCTTGTTCTCCGCCGGATTTGCTTCGGCCGAACCAACGATGGTATATTGCACATCTTCGTCAAATTCCACGTCGCGAAGTGTTACCGTAGAACCAATGCTCACCACGTTGGTATCGACTTCGTCTTCATTGATAATTCGCGCATTGCGCAATTGCTTTTCGAGCGTCATAATGCGCCCTTCAATAAACGCCTGCTCGTTCTTGGCGTCCTCATATTCAGAGTTCTCACTGATATCTCCATAGCTAATCGCGACCTTGATACGCTCTGCGACCTCGCGCCGCTTTACGCTCTTTAGGAGTTCCAGTTCCTCCTCAAGTTTCTTCAGACCCTCCGGCGTCAAAAGAACTTCTTTTTCTGCCATATGCCTTCTCTCCTTTACACAAGCCAGTGAACGATTCATATGCGACAAGCGTGCCTACCATGTATATGGCAGCACGCGCATTCCAAGGGCCATCGCTGTCGAGAAGACGCCGAGCGAGAGGCTGTCGATGATCTATGCGCCATTATAGAGACGGCCCCACAGATTGTCAACGGACGTTCCGCTTGGCTTCTGTGTCATCATTGTCCACAGCTTCAGACCCGGAACGACCAAACAACTCATCTTCACTAATCTGCAAGATGCGGGATATTTCGCCGATCAGCTGGGGAGTCGGAACTCGGGTGCCACGCTCGAGTGAACCCACAATCGCGACACTGACACCTAATTTCTGCGCTAATTCGACCTGTGTCAAGTTTTTCAGTTTCCGAAACGCCCGTAGCTTTCTACCAAAAACGTCCGACATATCGCACCTCATCTCCAGCCTGCAAAGACCTTGCAAGTTCTGCCATCCGGATCCCCCCCAACGCCGGGCGATCCGGCGTCATGTCCGCCAGCGGAACGATCACAAAAGCCCGCTCCCACATTCGCGGGTGGGGAATCTGCAAATCGGAAACGCAATAGTATTCGTTGTCATACAACAGGATGTCGAGATCGAGCGTACGTGGTCCGAAGCGGATTGTGCGTTCGCGTCCCGCCTCCTGCTCAAGGCGAGATAGGTGCCCGAGGATCTCGCGCGGCTTGGCGTTGGTACGCAAATGAACGACCATATTGAGAAACTTGCCTTGATCTAGATATCCCACAGGTTCTGTTTCATAGACAGGTGAACATTGCACAACTGTTCCAATATCGCTTAACCCACACACTGCAGCATCGAGATGAAATAGGCGCTTGCCCACATTGGATCCTGCCCCAATATAGACATCATGTGCCTCATCATGCGCTTGAAGCATGGACAATCGCCTCCATCATCCGACACAATCGAACCGTCGCGCGCACATCGTGAACACGGATGATCTCCACACCTTGAATCACTGCGTAAGCAGCGGTCGCAAGGCTGCCCTCGAGCCGTTCGCCCACCGGCAAGTCCAACACGTTACCTATCACGCGTTTTCGACTCGTCCCAAGCAAGACCGGGTAACCCAAAGCACGAAACTTGTCGATCTCGCTTATGCACGCAAGGTTTTGCGCCTGGGTTTTCGCAAAACCCACCCCCGGATCGACAATCAGTTGTCCTGGTTGCACACCGCTCTCCAGAAGGCGATCAATTCCGTAACGAACTTCAGCCACGAAGCCGTCGACGGTAAGCGACGGCTCGATATGCGAACGGTTGTGCATATACACGTACTGTGAACCGGTCTCGCGAACGATGCGGGCCATATCGGGATCCGCAGCAGCAGACACATCATTGATAATGTCGACGCCCATGTCGGCAGCCCGACGCGCTGTCTGTGCGTGATACGTATCGACAGAAATCGGCACCGATAGTTCGCGACACAATCTCGTAAGGACGGGCTTTAATCGTTGCCACTCCGTATCGGGATCAACAGGCTTGAATCCCGGGCGTGTGCTTTCCGCACCGATGTCGATCAGCTCAGCCCCCTCGTCCACCATGGCGAACGCGCGCTCACTTGCCGCTCCCGGATCAACATAACGCCCACCATCAGAAAACGAATCCGGCGTGACATTCAAGATGCCCATGACACGTGTCATACGGTTCCTTCACCCTCATGATCCACGGTTGTCTGCAGTGTCGCCATCATCGACTCAAGTTCCTCTTCTTCAAACGTGTAGACGTTCCCACAAAAGTGGCAAGTAACTTCTGCAATACCCTGCTCCCTGCGGATGGCCCCAAGCTCATCCGTCCCCAAGTTGAGCAAAATCCGTTTAATGCGCTCATACGAACATTTGCAGCGAAAGCGCACATCTTGCATAGCCAATATCTGTGCATCAGGGAAAATTTCGTGTAGCAGAGCCTCTGCGCTCGCATGTGACTCGAGGAACGAAGTCACACTTGGCACTCGCTTCAGCCCTTCTTCGACGTAGGCAATATCGTCCTCACGATGGTCTGGCATCAATTGAATAAGAAATCCTCCGGCAACAATGGGTACGTCATCAGTGCCGACGAGCACACCCGCACCGACGGCGGATGGCGTCTGTTCGGATGTTACGAAATAATACGTAAAATCATCGGCGATCTCACCTGTCTGCAGTTCGCTGCTGCTCGTGTAGTAATCCCGCAAGCCCGTGTCTCGAATGACATATAATTGACCGCGCCCGACAGCACCACCAACGTCCAATTTGCCAGCCGCGTTGAGAGGAAGATCGACATACGGGTTGTCCACATAACCGCGGACGTCTCCGTTAGGCAGAGCCTCCACCCAAATTTGTCCAATCGGGCCATCCCCTGCGACTTTGACGGTAAGTGACTCCTCATTTTTCAACAGCATGGCCATCATCGCCGAGATCGAAGCGGTACGGCCAAGCGCGGCGGTGGCTACAGGCCACGTGTCGTGCCGCTTTTGTAATGTCGCGACAAGTTCCGTCGTCACACAGGTGAGCACACGCACACGACCTTCGCGAGCAATAGCTCGAATGATTCGATCCGTCGTCATGGTAATCCTCCAACCCCCGTATTTGAGCTAGACTGCTTGTTAAGATTCACACGCTTCAATCCGAATATCACTTACAGTTGCTAGGTCGATCTCATATGGGACAATCGCTTGGCCATGTTCATCTTCGATAACCCGCACAATGGGAAACTGAAGATGCTCTGAGGAACGCACAACAACGGCAAGATGCCCATTTGAAAGACGTACGGACATCCCGATTGGGTAAATCGAGATGGTTTCCAAGAAGGCCCGCACCGCAAAATCCGAAAAGCGCCCTTTCGCGTGTTCGTCTTGGATCACCCTCATCGCATCATGAGGCAAAAACGCCCGCCGATACACGCGATTTGCGGTCAAAGCTTCGTACACGTCAGCGACCGCCGACAACTGACTGAATGGATGGATGTCCTTCCCTGTTAGGCCGCCTGGGTACCCGCTCCCATCCATGCGCTCGTGATGTTGCAGCGCAATGATGGAAGAACGTGCAGAGATGTCCCCCTGCCGGCTGAGTATGTCATAACCGAGCTGCGCGTGGCGCTGAACTTCTTGAAATTCCTCATCTGACAAACGCCCAGGCTTTTGCAGCACACTGGCGTCGATGCAGAGCTTACCCACATCATGTAGTAAGGTTCCGATACCAAGATCAATTAATTCCGATTTGTTCAGTCCCATGTGCATACCCAACGCAAGTGCATAAAATGTCACATTCACCGAATGGTGAAAAAGTTCACCATCCGTCACATAGACCGAGCTGAGTTGGTCGCCCGCGGCGCCACTCTCTTTAAGTTGCGCGATCACGTCCTCGACCACCGGAGCAAAGGACTGCCGCAACCGCTTGGGCTGAACATACGGTGTAAATTGAGTGGTGGCAAGTTCGTGCAAGGTATCGTACGTCATCCCGAGCAATTGCACTTTCGTGCGCTCGTCGACAATTTCACGTACCAAAATGTCATCCGTCGCCCGATTTTCGATGCAGACCGCACGGACGCCCACCTCGCCAAGACGGCGAATCAGACTCTCGGTCAGTACAACGCCCCGTGCCAACAGGGTCCTTCCTCGTTTGTCCGCCACCCTTTGTGCTAACACAGAGTTTGGCTTAACGTATTGTAAGGCGACCCACCTCACGGGAAAAATCCCTCCATCGCGATATCATGATTGTTGTCGAATCCCATAACTATTTCACAAAAAAGCCTCCGAGTTCCTGCCTCGGAGGCACAATTTGTGATTCAAATCAGCCACAGCTTTCCATGATCTCACGAACCTCTTGTTCGTCAATCGTCTCTTTTTCCAGCAGTCGCTCTGCCAGCGCATTGAGACAAGCTCGCTTCTCCGTCAGAATCTTACGCGTACGTTCATGGCACGCCTCGACAATATCGCGCATCTCTTTGTCGATTTCGAAGGCAACCTGGTCGCTGTAATTCTGCTCTCCCTGTAAATCTCGCCCCAAGAATATCTGTCCGCCTTGACGGTTGCCGTATTGCAACAGACCGAGTCGGTCGCTCATGCCATATTCGGTAATCATTTGACGAGCGACCGTGGTCACGCGCTCCAAGTCGCCTGATGCACCGGTACTGATTTCCCCAAACACAATCTCTTCTGCAACCCGACCACCCAAGGTCATACAAATTTCATCGAGCATTTGCTGTTTCGTAATGAAATACCTGTCCTCTTTGGGTAGCGATAGGGTATAGCCGCCAGCCATGCCGCGCGGCACAATGGTCACCTTATGTACCGTGCGCTCGGGTTGTACGAAATAGCCAACCACCGCGTGCCCCGCCTCGTGAAACGCCACCAACCGACGTTCCTGTTCACTCATGACACGACTTCGCTTCTCAGGCCCAGCCATCACGCGGTCAATCGCTTCGTCGATATCGCCTTCCGTGATCTCCCGCTCCCGTCTGCGCGCCGCCAATAAAGCGGCTTCGTTCAGGACGTTTTCAAGGTCAGCACCGGTAAACCCTGGCGTACGCTTCGCAATGGTCTCCAAGTTAATACCCTTGGCAAAGGGTTTGTTGCGCGCGTGCACACGTAGAATCTCTTCGCGTCCCTTGACGTCGGGACGGTTGACGACAATTTGCCGATCCATGCGCCCAGGCCGAAGTAGAGCCGGATCAAGAATGTCAGGTCGGTTTGTCGCCGCGATGATAATAATACCCTCATTGGCTGAGAAACCATCCATCTCGACTAACAACTGGTTGAGCGTCTGCTCGCGCTCGTCGTGCCCACCGCCAAGACCAGCACCCCGGTGGCGACCTACAGCGTCGATTTCATCGATAAAAATGATGCAAGGTGCATTCTTCTTGGCGTTATCAAACAAGTCGCGCACACGAGATGCGCCGACACCCACGAACATTTCGACGAAGTCAGAACCACTGATACTGAAGAATGGAACGCCAGCTTCCCCGGCTACGGCCCGTGCAAGCAAGGTTTTACCTGTACCAGGTGGCCCAACGAGCAAGACACCCTTCGGAATACGGGCACCAAGTGCCGAAAAGCGTTTCGGATCCTTCAGAAACTCGACGATCTCCTCGAGTTCGGCTTTTTCCTCATCCGCCCCTGCAACATCCGCAAAAGTGACCTTCCGCTTTTCCTCAGAATAGAGGCGAGCGCGACTCTTGCCAAAATTCATCACTCGGCTGCCCCCACCCTGAGCCTGATTAAACAGGAAGAACATCAGGATGAACAGGAACACAAAAGGAACCACTTGCTCTAAGAACGAAATCCAGACACTTCCACGCGGTTGTGGTGTTACATTGAAGGAAACGTTGTGATTCGCCAAGAACGGTTCTAAATTGTTGTCATATAGGGCTCGCGTCTCAAACTTTTGCCCATTTTTCAGCGATCCATCAATGGTTGCAGTCAGCCCTTCCGGCGTCACCTGCACCGTCCCACTGATGTCTCCATCTTTGACGTAAGTCACGAATTGCGTGTATGGAATTGGCCCGCGCGCCCGTTCTGAGCCAGTCAGATATTGCACGACGCCAACGAGTACCAACAAAATCAGCACGTATAACAGGATGCTCCGGTAAAAACGGTTCATGCCTTACCTCCTCTCGGTCATGGCGCGACTATTGTACCATACCCATATGGGCGTTCCTAGCAATCGTCAAGCCTGTTCCGGCTTATCCGAATTGCCTGTCGCATAGATGTCAGATTTCAACACGCCGACGAATGGGAGGTTCCGATACCGTTCCGCATAATCGAGACCATAGCCGACAATAAATTCATTAGGCACGGTAAAGCCATAGTAATCCGGGGCAATCTCCACCTTGCGGCCACCAGGTTTGTCGAACAAGGCTACAATACGAACCGATGCCGCTTGCCGACGAAGTAATGTATCTCGTAAATAGGCCAGCGTAAGACCAGTGTCAACAATGTCTTCGACAATAATGACGTCTCGCCCCTCAATCGGTTTGCCAAGGTCATTCAAAATGCGAACCGCACCGGAGGATTGCGTGGAGGCGCCATAGCTGGAAATCGCCATGAAGTCCATCTCCATCGGAACCGTTACCCGCTTGACCAAATCGGCCATGAACAGCGCGGCACCCTTCAAAATGCAAATAAACAGCGGATTTTTATCATAGTAGTCCGCGCTCAACTGTGCGCCTAGCTGGCCCACCTTTTCTAGAATCGTTTGTTCATCAAATAGGATGCGTTCTAAATCCGGATGCATGAGTGCCTCCCAAAACACCTGTGGTTTCTTTATCATACGCTGACCCTTTGCCGTACATGTCCCGACCCTTGCGATCCTGTCCTAGGCTCTCGACGCCCGCGCAAACAATACGTACCCCCCGCTTGCGCCATCCCACCTTAGCACATCTGTGCGAATCGCGCCTGGGATCCAGACGATCTCGCCACCTACGCGAATGATGGGCCACGCAGGGCGAAGCCGACGCGGAATTTTGCTGTCTGAAAACACGTCTTGCAGTTTTTTACTGCCAGCGAGTCCCAGCGGACGGACACGTAGACTTGTCGGCAGACCACAGACGATTTCCACCCGTTCCACATCGGGAACATATGCTCGCCAAGGCGATCTGCGTAGTTGTGCTGGGCGTCTCGCGAGCGGAATCGCACGAAAACGCCAGAACACATCCGCAGAAGCAAATGACAAGTGCCGTACGCGCACCAGATCCCATTGTGCAAGTGAACGGGTACCTAGCGCTTCACAGCCATGCGGTGGTGCCTGATGTCCTATGTATATGCGCCCATACTCTCGCCAAGCGCCCAAACCGTGCGACAAGCTCACAGCAGCCGAGGCAGCATCTTGGCGCAGGGCGAGTTTTCGAATTGGCTCGACATGTGAAAAAAGCCAATCCTGCGCGAAGAAACAATTCAATAGTATGTGAATAACCCTGCGTTGTAAAGAAACGTGAAGCGCGGCAAACGCCTCGGTTGAAATTTCGACGAAACGCTCGGAGCGACGCACAACCACCTGTTCAAGCGCACGCTCTGCTTGTTCCTGCAAAAAGGACTCATCCGCCTGTAATTGTGTGGTCAGATCAAGAGTTCGCACTTCGATGGCAGGTTGAAACGTTTCGAGAACAGGAAGCAACTCGTGCCGAATGCGGTTGCGAAAGAAGCGCGTATCCGCATTTGTCTCATCTTCTCGAAACGGAATGCCCCACGCTTTTGCATACTGTTCAATCTCACTGCGCCCTGTCTGTAATAAAGGCCGGAACAAGCGCACGCCCTCCCGCATGGTAACAGCGCGCATGGCTCCGAGGCCTGCGAGGCTTGTTCCGCGCAACCAACGCATGACAAACGTCTCCAACTGATCTCGACTGTGGTGCGCAACCAAGCAAACGCCATGGTGGTGCAATCTCGTCCTGGTCAACAAAGCCTCATAGCGAGCACGCCGTGCGGCAGCCTCAATTCCTTCGCCGCAATGGTCCTTGACTTGTACCGGGACGATCTCGCAAGCGACTCCCAATCGAGCACATTGGTGGGCCACGAACTTCGCATCTTCGGCCGCAGACGGTCGCAGCCCGTGATCGACATGGACGACAGAAAAGCCGCCTAAAAGCGGCTCACTTCCCTGCGTGGCGCGATGGCATAAGTGCAGCAGCACCATGGAATCGACACCACCCGAAACGCCAATCACGGCGTGGGCAGATTGAAGTTGATGGACTTTGCAAAAATGAGCAAATTCGCGTTCGATCTGGCCGTTGTTCAATCGCGGTCCGCGCCTTTCGATGACATATCCATCATTGTAGCAAATATGCCACTCAGCTTTGCAAACTACGGCAAACAGGACATCCATTTTTATATCAGGCGCAAATACAGTGCCCATGCACAGGCTGTCGATAATGTTGCGCTGGCAAGGCTTCCCCACATCAGCCTTGCCGACCAATCAGGTCGCTCCGGATCCTTTGGTAACGGAATGCTGTGCAGTAACATTGCAAAGGTAGTAGCATCTGTCACCGAACCGCGTAACACCTTTTGCAGAATGCTCTGCCAGCACGCTCCCGGTGCTTGCACAATGGCCTTGTTGAGCCATGCTCGCCGCTGTTCTTGGGATTGACTAGATAGATTCGCAGGAGGTTTGACGTCGAGCAGCAAAGCCATAAGTGCGACGCCGACGAGATCGTACTGCGCGCACGCGCGGCGCTCGCAGACGCCCCAAAACGCCCCGTCCGAAGTCGGCGTGAACTGCCGTACGGCTTTGCCAAACGGCGTGACACCCCCCGCGTCCACGAAGCGTACACGCATGTCATCGGATACATCCACTAAGATATTTTGTGCCTTCACGTCGCAAAATGCATATCCGGTCTCGTGCAATTGGACTAACCCTGCCACAATGTCGAGTAACACACGTTGGCGATCCGCTGGTGTCAATCCAGACCACACTTGGTCGAGGGATTTACCCCCCACCCGCTCCATCACGTAAAAATATTGCGCAAGGGGATGGTCACTGTCGTCGATTTGCTGGGGCGCAGGAAACGGGGAACGGGCACCTTTTACGCGCTCCAGCAAAGACCATTCGAACGCGACTTGTCCTGCGCCCGCACAGACCTTCATCGCCCCCGGCAGTCCATCATCGCGATCGACAGCGTAGACGACGCCATTGGCACCAACGCCCAGGCAACCGCGCACGCGCCAGCGGCGACCGGTCCACTTCCCGTGGATCCACGTGCCACTCGGAATCTGCTTCTGCGACTTATCGCTCATGCAAAGTCACGCCTTGGCCCGTCAAACCCGTCGACTTCGCCGCGACGTTCAATAATCAGGGATACTGCATAGTCAATGGCTGGCCCGGTCGGCGTCCCTCCACGCGCGACCAATGCCGATTCAAGAGCGGCAACATCAACCTTGTCCGAGAATGGTTGCACGAGTTTTGTCATTTCCTCTCCTTTCCCGGGAAAACTCAACACGGCGACCGCAAGCGATCCGGTTCTGACCTGCAACGATAATGAAAGATCGCGCACCGCTTCGCGCACGGTAGGAATCTTGTCGCGCATGCTCGCGCTCATATCGAGGGCGACGACGAGTTGTAATGCAACCTCTTCCTCGAGCTTCTCGACCACCTGCATCACGCGCGAACGTTCCGTGGGTGGCAAATCCTCGGTTGTTTTCCCCATGACCGACATGAGTTCCTGATTGACAACCTGCTGCAGGGTCATCTGCATCGTCTGATGAGTCATCATCTGTGCAGTAGCCGAAATGTCGGCCGGTTGCACGATCCGGCACATACCGCCACCGGCATCCGCTATGGATTGTGCTTCTTCATATCCTTTTTGTGCCGCTTCACCGTCGCCAACAATGCCAATGACATTGACGACAATTCCTCGCCCGTAGGCACGTCGCGCTGCATCCACCGGATCCGGCCCGATATTGGAACAACCGTCGGTAATCACGAGAATTTGTCGAATCGTTGCCTCTTTACTCAACGAATCCACCTCCGTATGTCTAGTTGCCAGTATCGCCGACCAATCGGCGATTCATTCCAAAAAAGAGAGTAGATTCGCTTGCACAAAAAGCGCGGCCATTTACGCGCCGCGCTTGCTCTTGTGTGGTTTGCGCAGACTGGGGATGTTCGGCAGTTTAATGGCCGCCCATTCCTCTTGACTGCGTTCGACTACGGCTACAACGACGGTCATATCGTCGCGCACAAGGCCGTGATTCATGCGTACCGCGTGTTCAATCAATTCGTCGGCAATGGCCTGCGGTTCCATCACCGTCAGATCCGCAATCACTTTCTTCAACCAACTGTCACCGTCGTATCGATGCAAAGGAGCGTCGTATAGACCATCCGAGACAAGGATGAGGATATCCCCTGGATACAACTGTTGCTCGATGGCCTGTACCTCGATGTCTTGCAAAATGCCGATGGGCACGTTGCTACCGGTAATTTCGATGACATCGTTCCCACGCTTCACATAGCTGGGTGCAGAGCCGACCTTTAAGAATTCCGCCTTTGCGTTAAATAAGTCGATCAACGCCATGTCGAGCGTTGTGAACATCTCATCGCGGGACCGCAGTAAAAGTGTCGAATTGACGGTGCGGATGGCTAGTTTCTCGTCAAATCCGGCCTTCATTAGTTTTTTCAACAGGTCGATGGCAGCCTTCGACTCCTGGCGCGCTCGTTCGCCGTTACCCATACCGTCGCTGACGGCCACTGCATACCGCCCATTGCCAAGATCCACTGTCGTGTGCGTGTCGCCGGAAACTAAGCGACCATCGCGAGCGACCGCAGCCACTGCAGTGTTCACTTGGAACAAACGGGCGGAAGCAAAGACGCTCGTGCATGGGCCTCCTCCTTCGGACACATGGACGTGCGAGACCGAGATATGCTCGCCCAACACGCCGGACAAGAGGGGCGCAATCATCTTGGCTGCCGTCTCATAAGCTCCCTCGGTCGGTTGCACGACTTCGATCTCGACCTTGCCTGGTTCTAAGCTGACGATATGTACATCGTCGACATATAATCCAAGCTGCTCCAAGGCCCCTAGGATTTGCTCCTCATCCGACAAGAGCGTCTGTTGTTCAGCATCGAGTTCGCGAGCCATTGTACGCACGACTTCCGCGACCCCGGAAAGCTGAGCGGAGAGTAACGTCCGCTGATCGCGCAACTTTTGCAACCATTTGGCATCGCGATGCGTGATGTCAAGGTTATAGCGAAGCGTACCAAGCAATGGGTCAAGTCGGATGCATCGTTCGCGCAACTCCGGGCTGGGAACGGCGCGACGCCCAGCGGACATTTCGAGATTGCGCAACGTGTTCGCGATTGCGTGATACGTCTGCACGCTTTCTTTCTCCCAACAGCGAGATCGCCGCGGACACAACGAGCACACCGTCTGCCTTGTGGCCTCGACCATTTGCGTCACGAGTTGCTGGGCTGTCTGAAATTCACTGTCGCTCGTATCGGCAAAGCTCTCGGACAGTTCGTCAAACACGAGACTGACCTCACTGATCTTTTCCGTAAGTAGAGCATGCACTCGATGCGCGCGGGCTCGCTCCTCCGCCGAATGTTCCGTCGTGCCTGGCACGAACGAACGCAACTCGCGGGACAGGCTGAGAGGGGTGATAAGAAAGCCAATCGAAGCGACGCCGGCAGCAATCATTTGATCCAAGAGCAACGTATAGCCATGCGCATAGGTCAGTGTCAAAACAGTCGTGGCCAGCACGAACGCCAAGGCAATCAAAACCTTGTGTGTATCGCGTAAAAGTCCGCATAGCAGCCCCGCAAAGCCAAAGATGGCCACTTCCGGAAGGGAGGACTGGTGGTTGAGCAGCGTGAGCATGCTCACAGCGATGGCACCTGCGGCACACATGCCCATTCCGCCGGCACTCATGACCAGCACCAACCAGTCGACGGCAACGAGCGCAACAGACACGTTGTGCACCTGTAGGCCATCAAAGCCCATAATCACTGACGCAATCAAGATGATGACACTTAAGAGTTGTTCATATCGCAGTGTGCGTGATGTTTCCTGGCCGACAAACAGGTTCATGCACTGAATGAAAATTAACGATAATATGGTGACGAGAGCTCCTTCGGCGAAGCTGACAAGCACTTCGAGTCCAGTGATTCCTGTACCATACATCCCGAGTTTGGCCAAAAAGCCAACTCCGCCTGCAGCGATGGGGATCCACATCAGATCGGTTGATTCGCGACGAATGACGAAACGCCGGACAAGCCTATAAAGCACGAGCGAGGCAAACATCAAAAAACCATTGTCGATACCGGTGGTTAGCGCTCCAATCACAGCGGCATAGGCAGGCCAAGCGCGGCGCTGGCCTGCCACCTCGGCGAGCACAGCAAAATAGGCAAGGCCGAACGGAGATACAACGTGATCGATGTTGGCTCGTCCGAGCAATAAGCCAAGTACCGCCAACAGAGCAACGCGCCGCCACGCCCGCCAAGTCCACCGTGGGGAGACCGCCGTACGAACGGGCGCTTGTTGATTTTTCTGGCGCTTATGAAGCGATGAGAGTTGGACCATGAGACGTAACTCCCTCCTCGAATGTGTATGGCCATTATACGGGTGGTATGCCTGAATAATTTGTCAAACGGCGTCCGTAGAGGGAACAAAAATTGTGACATGATACGAGAAGGTTCGCATAAGAAAGGGAGAAACCGACATGGAAGAAACACCGTCGCGCGAACGCATGGATTGGCATACGTTTTTTGCCTCACAGAGCCGCGTGATGGCGGCGAGATCAACCTGTCCACGACTCGCGGTCGGATGTGTCATTGTCCGCGAAAAACGGATCATTGCCAGTGGCTACAACGGAAGCATCCACGGCGATGAACATTGTATCGATGTTGGCTGCAAGGTCATCTCCGGCCATTGTGTACGAGCTGTGCACGCCGAACAGAACGCGTTGCTGCAGTGTGCCCGCTTTGGCATCGCGGCGGAGGGTGCAGATCTGTACGTAACACATACACCGTGTCTTAACTGCACCAAAAGTTTGATTCAAGCTGGAATCGCAAGAGTATTTTACGAGTTTGCATATCGTCCCGATCCATACGCGCAGGAACTGTTGAACAAAGCGGGGATTTTTGTCGAACAAGTCACGAGTAGGCTCGATTTGCTTCTGGATCTTCGCGAAGGAAACCGATGACGTCGATTTTCGGCGGTCAAGTGAGAAGAATGCGGTCATTCTGGGCGCAGATTGGAGCCATCGTGCGTAGACTAACAACAAACACCGAAGAACCGCGGCGAACACCGCGATGGGCGAGGTGAAGTGGAATGCCAGAATGGCTTCGTAGTCAGCTCAGGCGAGCGTTCCTCAATCGCGATCGAAAGTCCATCCTGATGCTTAATCAAGCATTCTACCGTTATCGCCAGACGCGAACATAAAACGGGCGGCCACACTGGGCCGCCTCGAAAAGCCACTGACCTTGCACCGCTCAACGCTATCTGGCAATGCGGCCATGAAATTTGTTTACAATGCGCGACAGAACTTCCTCTGTGACAGGACCAAGTTGGGCTTTATACATATCGAGAGATATGTGGCACCCATCGCGGTCGTTCTCCTCATCAAAGGCTAGAATCACACGTTGGCCGTCAGACAACTCGTATTCCAAATAATAGGTATTCATGAGCAACCAACCTCTCCACAACAAAACACCGGGCCTTGCTTCCAAGCCCGGTGTTTTGCTTGTGCATTAGCCGCGGCGTCCGCCGCGCCCACCGCGTTTGCTTTCATTGCGGCGCAGCGCTGAAAGGCGCTCTTCGCTGTCCTTTAGAAACCGGTTCATAATCTGTTCGAACCCCGGTCGCCGCCCATCACCGCGGTGACCGCCCCCGCGCGGACCACCGTGCCCACGGCCTGATTGGCCGTTGTTGGAAGACTCATTGGCCTGGCGAATGGAAAGGGCGATTTTTCCATCCCCACCGATGCTGATGATCTTCACTGTGACTTCGTCGTCGACTTTCAAAAAGTCGTGGACGTCCTTCACGTAGCTGTCCGAAATCTCGGAGATGTGCACCAATCCAGTTGCGCCCTCGGGCAAAGTTACAAAAGCCCCAAACTTCGTGATGCCTGTAACTTTCCCTGTCACCTTGCTGCCGACCTCAATGGCCATAAAGACGTCTGTTCCTCCCTGTTCGCATGAGACGAAAGAATCATTTCTGATGAGTGCGAAGCTATCCAACGAGTCATCCTTGGATCAGGATATCCTCTTTGCAAGAATGGAACACAAGGACCGACTGCGAATTACGACAATCTTAGCCTTTATGACCATTCGGTTGCAAATCGAACGGAACTTGATTTGGCATCACCAAATTCTGATGTTCCGTTGCGTACTTTTCAATATACGATGGATCATTCAATTGTTGCTTCTCTTTTTGAAGGGTTTGCTGCTGTGTCTGTATGCGGTGCAGTTGATTCTGAAGCTCGACGTTTTGGGCCTGAAGTTGCTTCAACTGAGGACGCTCCGCATGTAGAAAGTACACTGCGGCCCAACCACAAATGACGATCATCGCAAGATAGCGTACGCGCATCCACGGATGCCGAACGGCACGGCTTCTATGTTGCTCGGCACCATAACGTTGACGGTCTGCTCGCACGAGTATACGCTCCCTCATGGACGTTGACAAAGCTGAGGACTACTGTACCGGCTTTCGAGTACGCCTTAACCATTTCGCCGTCAGTTGCCAAAACTCCTCTTGCCATTGCGAAAGTTTTTTCCGCCAAGCGGCATCTACCGCCACGTATCGTCGGATTGGAAACGTGAGTATCAAGAACACAATCGACAGCAGTCTGGCCATGACATCCTCGAACCGACAGCCCAACCGATACAACAACGTAGCCAAGCCACTGACCAATCGCCAAATCAAACGCGCTGGCACGCCAAACAGCATGTACAACATGCGGCCACAGATGAGTACGACAACGCGCATCACATGCAGGATGGCAAAGGCACTACCCACGACCCAGCGCCTCAGGAGTAAGCGATACAAAGCATACCCGGCGGTAAGCAACAAGAATGTCCAAATGCGGAACGCACCGGAGATGGTACGATACGTGCATACGTATGCGACAACAGCAGCGACAAGCCAAAAGGCGAGATCGAACAATGGCCGTAACCGACGCAACCAACGCGATGCGCCCGTGATGGTATTGTAGAAGTCAAACGTCGCTCCCATAGCCATGCCGCACAGAACCATCCATGCGACGTATGCGGCGTTTTGCGCTGTGTTCATCGCAACAACCGCCCCATCAATCCCCGCGGCTTGCCATCGTCATACACGATGGCCCCTATCTCGCCCTCGATGCACACGATACCTGCTTGTCTATCAAACTGCTTCATGTGCAGCGACTGCCCTGCGATACGCATATTGCCTGCCGTGGTGGACAATTCAAACGCCTGAACGTCAAAGCTCTCGACGCGCTTGACCCCCGTGATTTGCAACTCGCGGCGCCCTGTCAAGTGCACATCGTGTTCCTCAGCCGCAGCCATACCGCCACCTCCATCGACCCAAGTCGTCCATCTTTAGTCTATGAGGACGTTTGCGATATAGAACGGCGGTAAATGCAAAAGGATCGATCCGTTACAAACGGATCGATCCTCCCACTTAGCGAGCGACGTCTTCGTCTTCGTCGTCGACAAACGCGGCATCTACTTGATCTTTGCGCGTCTCCACCGCGATCACGTCATACAGGGAAGCAGCCTCATCCCGGCGCGGATTCTCGGTCAGCTTGCGAACGACGACCGTCATGGTCTTGTTACCATAGCGAATGATAAGTTCGTCGTCGACCGCGACGTCTGTCGATGCTTTCGCTGTGCGCCTGTTGACGCTCACACGACCAGCGTCGCAAATCTGCTTCGCCAATGTACGTCGTTTGATGAGACGCGATACTTTGAGAAACTTATCGAGACGCAAGGCTTACCGCGTGCTTTCCTTCAGCTTGTTGCCCGGCTTAAATGCAGGAACGGTAGACGCCGGGATTTCAATGACTTCACCAGTCTGCGGATTCCGGCCGGAACGCGCGGCGCGCGAACGAGTCTCGAATGTGCCGAAACCGATGACCTGCACCTTTTCCCCTGCAGCCAGAGCTTCCTCGATGGTGTCGAAGACGCTGTTGACAGCCAATTCGGCGTCCTTCTTTTTCAGACCGGTCTTCTCGGCCACCTTGTTTATCAGTTCCATCTTATTCACTCGCGAGATACCCCTTTCGTGGGAATGTCGGGAATCTAATTCGTCCTTCGCCGCAGGAATCCTGCTAATTTTCCTTCGGAAGCGTTATTTTTGCTTCATTCCAGTAGCGATCGAGCGTTTCCTGCGATATGTCTGACCAGGATTCGTTGCTTTCCGCCACACGCCGCTCCACGTACTGAAATCGATTGGTGAATTTGCGCGTCGCCCTTGCCAATAACGTCTCGGCATCCAGTTGCAGAAACCGGGCGATATTGACACAAGCGAACAGTAAATCCCCCAACTCTTCTGCCACCGCTGTATCACGCCTGCGATCGCGGACAAGCTCGATTTCAAGTTCATTCATTTCCTCTTTTATCTTGTCCCATACATCCTCGAGCTTTGCCCAGTCGAATCCGACTTTGGCGGCGGCAACCTGAACGCCCTGTGCAACCGCGAGCGCAGGCCCTGCAAAGGATACCGTGGAAAGCACACTCTTCTGACTCTCTTGTTTTGTGCGCTCTTCCGCTTTCACACGCTCCCAAATGGCATTTACTTCTTCGGCAGATTGTGCAGATTTCTCACCAAACACGTGCGGATGGCGACGCACCAGCTTCTCTGACAGTCGAGCGAATACGTCGCGCACGTCAAAATCGCCTACTTCGCTGGCAATCTGCGCGTGCAACAACACCTGCAAAAGCAGATCCCCAAGCTCTTCCGCCAGATGGTCTGGATCTTGCTCGTCGATGGCTGCCGCGACTTCGTAGGCCTCTTCGATGACGTACTTGCGCAACGATTCGTGCGTTTGCTTCCTGTCCCACGGGCACCCATCCGGACCTCGCAACGTCTCGACGATGCCAACAGCCGCAAACGGTTCTCGCCAGGTGAGCCGAGCCTCCTGTACAGGCGGGACATACACAGTCGTCAGGTGATCGATCCAATCAAGCCTGTCCAATTCGTACAACGGCACGACCTCTATGCGCTCCTCCCCTGTCACACCGGCAGCGCGAATCACGGTTACTGGGTAGTCGTCCGGATAGACATCCATGAGACTCAACTTCACATCAGTCGCTACTTGCCGTTGATATACTTGGGCGATAAGCGTGTGCAGGCGCGGGTGTAACAGACGGCTCGCCAGTTGCGTCCCGTCAAGCAACAGGAGTCCCTCTATGGGGTCGATCCGCAACCTCGATGCGGCAACATCCAGAAAGCTCTGCCCGGGTCCGATTTCGATCGCGACCTCAGGGTCGTTCATTGCGAGTAGAAGCTGCACACTCAACTCCGCGATGAGCGGATGCCCTGGCACGGCGTAAATCACGTGATCGTGCGTTCGCGCGCGCTCCCGCACCCGCTCGGCCATCCGAGCGTAGGCCTCATCAAACGTCTCGCTTGTTTCATAGATGTCGTCAAGGGACTCATACGCGACGCCGAGTTCGGGCAGCGAACGGACGACCGGATGCACGGCCGTGCGCAACACGACAGGCCATCCGGATTGTAGCAAACGATATGTGCCAAGGGGCAACCCGTTCAAATCCCCCGGTCCGAGCCCTACTACATGCACGATTCCCACGTAAAAACCGCCCTTCTGCAACGTAAACGTGTCATTGGCCAGTATAAACAATCTGCCACTGCACGGGAAATCTCCTTACGCCGAAAAGGCCTGTTGCGGACTCTCCTGCAACAGGCCTTTTCAGAAAAACAGCAGACAATACCAGGATTCCGTGAGCAAGCTCATTATTGCTCCATTTGTTTACCAAGAAAGCCGGCTGCCGTTTCGGCAAGCTTCGTTTCCGTCTCTCCCATCCGCACATTGTCTTCGCGCGTCACCAGGATGACTGCACCAATTGGATCGCCAGCGGCGATAATGGGAGCGATCACGCGTGCACCAAAGCGCTCGCTCCGATCCCGGACAATCGAGTAGTCGCCGGGTGTAGAGTTGATCACCGTCTTGCGATCCTCCATCGCCTGTTCGATGTCTTCGCTGACCTGCTTCTCCAAGAAATCCTTCTTCGAGGCACCCGCAACTGCGATGATGACATCGCGATCGGCAATCATAGCGATATGTCCAGTCGACTCCGCCAATGAATCGGCGTACTCCTTTGCAAAATCACCAAGTTCGCCAATCGGCGAGTACTTCTTCAAGATGACTTCCCCGTCGCGATCGACAAAGATTTCTAAGGGATCGCCTTCGCGGATCCGCAACGTGCGTCGAATTTCCTTCGGAATTACAACACGACCGAGGTCATCAATTCTCCGTACGATGCCTGTAGCTTTCAAGAAATGATCCCTCACCCTCATGAAGTTTGGTGCAACGGATGTCTGACGTGACTGTATTATGTGACACCATAAGATCCTCTATGCACCAAGGAAGCATGAGGGTTGTCGTTAAACACCGGCCACTTCCTCCTGCGTTTTGGACTGGCGGACCATCTCCAGATAATCGCGCAAAAATGCGGAAAGCTTGTTCAGAATCTCTTCCCCAGGCATACCCTTCGTGCGGAACGACACGAAGAATAGGCCATTGGGTCGGCTTGTCGGCTGACCGTGGTGCTTCATCGCCATCGCCAACGCTTTGCTATAGTCGACAGGCCGCGATGCATCGTTGCCAAAGCGAATAGCTGTCTCAGCGCCATGCACCGAGATCTGATCGACGCCGGCGCTGGCGGCGAGGCTCTTGAGCCGCGTGACGTTGAGCAGGTTGCGTACCTCGGTGGGCAGATCGCCATAGCGATCCTCGAGTTCTTCTTCGAGATCGTCTGCCTCCATCAAGGTCTGGACCGCACGGAAGCGTTTATACATCGCAATTTTCTGCGCCGAATCGGAGATATAGGTATCCGGGATATACGCTTCAACCGGCAGATCGATACTCGGTTCGACGCCTTGTTCCACTTGCTCTCCGCGCAGTTCGCGAACCGCCTGCGCCAGCATCTCGGTATACATATCAAAGCCGACGGAATTGATGAATCCGTGTTGTTCAGCGCCGAGCAAATTGCCTGCACCGCGAATGGACAGATCGCGCATGGCAATCTTAAAGCCGCTGCCAAGTTCTGTGAACTCCTTGATGGCTGACAACCGCTTTTCTGCCACCTCTGTGAGCACTTTGTCCCGCTGATACGTGAAATACGCGTAAGCGATCCGATTCGAACGCCCAACGCGCCCGCGCAGTTGGTACAACTGTGAAAGCCCGAACTTGTCGGCATCGTAGACAATCAACGTGTTGACGTTGGAAATGTCAAGTCCCGTCTCAATGATGGTGGTCGTAACGAGAATGTCGATCTCGCCCTCGAGAAAATCGAGCATCACCCGCTCGAGTTCAGCCTCCTGCATCTGCCCGTGGGCAACGGTCACGCGGGCGTCCGGCGCCATCTCCTGCACCCGCTCGGCCATGCGATGAATGTTGTGAACCTGGTTGTAAACAAAGTACACCTGACCACCGCGCCCAAGTTCTCGCTCCAACGCTTCCCGAATCAACCCCTCGTTGTACTCGACGACATACGTTTGTACCGGAAAGCGATTCTCTGGAGGCGTCTCAATCACGGACAAGTCACGCACACCCATCATCGACATGTGCAGCGTTCGCGGAATAGGCGTCGCGGTCAACGTCAAGCAGTCGACATTGGCGCGCAACTGCTTTAGGCGCTCCTTGTGCGTCACGCCAAAGCGCTGCTCTTCATCGACAATAAGCAAGCCAAGGTCCTTAAATTGAATGGACTTTTGCAGCAAACGATGCGTTCCGATCACGACGTCGACTGTGCCGTCCTTTAATCCCTTGATACAAGCCTGCGAATCCTTGCGCGATCGAAACCTGCTCAACATGTCGATAGTCACCGGAAACCCGGCAAAACGCTCCTTAAATGTCTCATAGTGCTGTTGTGCCAACACAGTTGTTGGTACAAGGACGGCCACCTGCTTGCCGTCCATAACAGCCTTAAAGGCAGCCCGGACAGCGACTTCCGTCTTCCCATATCCGACATCTCCGCACAACAGCCTATCCATTGGCCTTGCCCGCTCCATGTCGCGCTTAATATCCGCGATCGCACGCAATTGATCCGGTGTTTCCTCGTACGGAAACATATTTTCGAAGTCAACTTGCCATGGTGTGTCCGGTGAGAATGCATGTCCCGGCGTCGCCTCGCGCTGCGCGTACAACTTCACGAGGTCGGCCGCAATATCCTTGACCGTCTTACTGACGCGATTTTTGACCTTTTGCCATTCGCCACTACCCAGATGGTGTAGTTTGGGCTCCTTTTCGCCCGAGCCGATATAGCGCTGAATTTGATCGATCTGATCGACCGGTACATACAAGCTGTCGTTGCCTGCATAGCTCAAGTACAAATAATCGTTATGTCGTCCCTCGACTTCGAGCGTCTTGATGCCCATGTACTTGCCAATACCATGGTTGACGTGGACGACATAGTCGCCAACATTCAATTCCTGATAGCTTTTAATTCGCTCGGCGTCCGAGACGTTCGAGCGCGTGCGCCGGTGTTTGCGTTTGGCGGTAAACACCTCGGTCTCGACGATGAGCGCGATATGCTGCATCGGCAATTCAAAGCCACTCGACAAGTTGGCGACGACGATTTGCGGCTCTTTGGCGCCAGGTGTGAACGACTCCACTTCGTCCGCACCGATCCGATAATCGTCCAACACGCGCGCGAGATGCTCCGCACGCTCCTTGGTCGCAGCCGCAAACACGACGTTCATACCGGCGTGCTGCCAGCGTGCGACTTCCGTCTTCAAGACATTCATCTGGCCATGGAAGTTCTGCATGCTCCGCGCCGTCAGATTGACAACCTGCCCGAAACGCGTACCTGCCTGGCTGCGGGTGAACGTCGAAAAGTGCACCTTCGCTTTCGACAATTCTGCAATCTTCGCCTCATAGTCAACGGCCTCGACCGTGCCTGATAAGACTTCACCACGCATGAGCGCACCCGAGAGCCACTCATTGAACTCCCTCTCTAAAGCTTGCGCACGCTCCAGCAATCGCGATGTCTCGTCCAGGCAGACAAACGTCGAACCCGTGACATGATCGAACAGCGTATCCACGTGATCGGTAAGAAGTCCGCGGTATCGGGCGAGCCCTGGGAACGACTGCCCACTCTGCAACTTGCGCAAATCTGCACCAATCGCCGTCTGCAATCGATCGCGTACATCGGCGTCCGTCGTCGTGCGCAGGCGAGACTCAAGGTGTTCGGCAACGCGATCCGCCACCTCTGCCGCCACACTGGGGGGCACGGCCAAATCGATGGCAGGTCCGAAAGATACCTCGTTCAGCTTCTCAAGCGAGCGTTGCGTGTCGGGATCGAACGTGCGAATCGAATCGATCTCGGTATCAAACCATTCCATCCGATAGGGCTGTGTCGCCGCCATCGGAAAAACGTCCAAAATGCCGCCGCGAACGCTGAACTGGCCTCTACTCTCAACCAGATCAACACGTTCATAACCGCCTTTCACCAACTGCGCCACAACATCGTCAAGTGGCTGATTCAGGCCAACCTCGAGCCGAACGAGCGTTTGCATAAACTGACTGCGCTTCGTAATAGGTTGCCAAGCGGCCAAAAGCGTCGTTACCACGACAACAGGGCCCTCCGCAACGAGGGCCTCCATCACATGCAACCGATCCGACATGACGTCAGATGAAGCTGCGATATAGTCGACCAAAGCGTTTTCGCGCTCCGGAAACAGATAGACGCGCGCATCTGGAAGATACTCTTTCAGGTCTTCCCAAACGGTTTGCGCTTGACTCGCCGTATGCGTCACCACGATCATGGACTCGGGCCCACGTGCATTGCGCAATGCGTACAGTGCGGCCATCGTCAATTGTCGAGCCGCGCCTGTCACGCCTGTGATCAGTGCGTCATTGCGCCGTGGCCCCATCCCGCCGGCCAACGCTTGAAGCGCGTCATCAGCAGCCATGAGTTGGACGAGACCTTTCACACTACTCCCCCTCCCAGTCCGCGCACGGAGTTGGATCTATTGAATGATGTTGCCCTCTATCAAGAGCTCTGGATGCATCGCAACAGCTTGTTCGCAGGCGTCGCAAACCGTCTGAATCTCATACTTGTCCGGGCCCGCATGAATCACGTCGCGCTGATGTTCAACGTCCAAATGATGCAACCCAAGCCGTGATACGGCGTCGGCGTATGACCAAGCTTCGTGATCGACGACGCCAACCGGCTGTTTACAATACCGGCATACGTATTCAAAGCGCATCTGCGCCACCCCCGACAACGATGTCTGCCATTAGTATGGGGGTAGAACAAAATGGACATACGTCACACAGCAAATTTGCACGCACAAGCCGATCCAACTAAAACGAAACGCGGTTATATTGATTCATCGCATGTTCAAAACCGTGCTCGACGGCATGCATTGCCGCCTCCGCGGCGGCCGCGGCTGCCTTTTCCACCCGCACGCGCTCCTCTTCAGGGAAGGTGCCCAGCACATACGGAATGATGTCGGATCCACGCGGTGGACGCCCGATGCCGATGCGAATACGGCAAAAGGTATCCGTTCCCAACGACTGTATCAGCGATACCACACCGTTGTGCCCGCCCGCCGAACCGCGCGCACGCAGTTTGAGTTGACCGGGTGGAAAATCCATATCGTCGTATATCACCAAGATGTCTTGCTCGACATCCAATTTGTAAAAGCGGACGATCTCGGCAGCTGCAACTCCGCTTACGTTCATATACGTCTGCGGTTTCACGAGCAGAACTGGTTCCCCCGCAATCCGCGCCTCACCGATGAGCGATTGAAATTTGGCGCGATCGACAACGACGCCGAGCCTTTGAGCGGCGTTATCGATCGCCCAAAAGCCGACGTTGTGCCGGGTTCGTTCGTATTTGAAGCCTGGGTTACCAAGCCCAATGATTGCTTTCAAAAGTCTGTATCCTCCTGTGGCGATGGCGCTCAGTCAAACAACTGGCTGATGGAGCGCTGTGTATGCACGCGGATGATGGCCTCGGCAATCAGTTCGGCTACGGATAAGACGCGAATTTTATCGATCCGCTTATGTTCCGGCAAGGCAATCGTATTGGTGACTACGACTTCTTGGATCTCGGATTTCGCGATGCGCTCGACCCCGGCACCGGACAGCACCGGGTGAATGCAACACGCGTAAACACCTTTCGCTCCCCGTGCCAACAACTCGCTGGCCCCTGCCGAGATGGTTCCGGCGGTGTCGATCATGTCGTCGATAAGAATAGCCGTCTTGCCCTCAATATCGCCGATGATGTTCATCACTTTTGCTTCGTTGACTTCGGGACGTCGCTTATCGATGATGGCCAAAGGCGCCCCCAGCCGCTCGGCGAATGCGCGGGCTCGCGTCACACCACCCATGTCTGGCGACACGACGACGGGATTCTCAATTTGCTTGTCCAGAAAATAATCAGCCAGAATCGGCATGCCAATCAAATGATCCAGCGGGATGTCGAAGAAGCCCTGAATCTGACCTGCGTGCAAGTCCATGCAGATCACGCGGGAAGCCCCTGCTGTCTCAAGCAGGTTGGCGACCAATTTTGCCGTGATCGGATCGCGAGCGCGCGCCTTGCGGTCCTGACGCGCATATCCATAATACGGAATGACAACGTTGATGGTGCGCGCCGACGCTCGCTTGACAGCGTCGATCAAGATCAATAACTCCATGAGGTGCTCATTGACCGGCGCGCTCGTCGGTTGAATAATAAACACGTTGCTACCGCGAACGCTCTCGCCCAGCTTGATCTGCACTTCGCCGTCCTTGAAGCGGCTGACCTTGCACTCGGCCAAAGAGACGCCAATATAATCAGCAATTTCCTGCGCCAAGGCTGGATTGGCGTTTCCCGTGACAAGCTTCAAATCGCTGTCAATGGCCACTGTCGTCCCCGCCTTTCACGAGATTCTGGTTCTGCTTGCGCGCTTTCCACGCTCGTACATAGTTCGGCTTCGTCGTTTGGGGAACGCGAGAGATGACAAACGCGTCATCCCCTACGTTGTCTGTGACGGTCGATCCGGCCGTGATGTACGCCCCCTCGCCGATGACGAGCGGCGCGATAAGATTGACGTTCGATCCGACGAAACTGTTGTCGCCAATCACCGTTCTGTGTTTGCGCTCGCCGTCGTAGTTGACCGTGATCACGCCGCAGCCGACGTTCACTTGGCTACCCACGTCTGCGTCGCCGACGTACGCGAGGTGACTTACCTTTGTATCGTCGCCAATATTGCTATTTTTGACTTCGACGAAATCGCCAATCTTGACGCGCTTACCAACGCGCGAACCCGGCCGCAGGTAGGCAAACGGCCCAACTTGAGCTTGCTCACCAATTTCACTTTCCACCGCAACCGCATTCTGCACGACGGCACCCGCTTCAACCCGCGTGTCGACGAGCCTGGTATGCGGGCCGATCACCGCGCCTTCGCAAACTACCGTGCGACCGCTGAGCAACGTCCCAGGCAACAGTGTAACATCCGGAGCGAGCACCACGTCGGCATCGATATAGGTATTGCTTGGATCAACAATGGTCACACCTTCGCGCATCCATCGCGTGGCGATATTGTGGCGGCAAATCTGCTCGACGTGCGCCAGTTGTGCGCGATCATTGACACTGGCGATTTCCAAAGGATCCTCGACCATCCGGGCAATCACGCGTTCGCCGTCGGTACGAAGGATGGCGAGCGTGTCCGTCAAATAATATTCACGTTGAGCGTTATCTGCTTGTAACCGACCCACCGACGCTTGAAGTGCGTCCAGCCGATATGCGTAAATGCCAGTATTGATTATTCGATGCTTGCGCTCTTCAACAGACGCGTCCTTTTCCTCGACGACGCGAAGAACGCCGCCCTCGTCATCCAGAAAGACACGCCCTAATCCCGTCGGATCTGGAACAGAGGCCGTTAATACGACCGCCGCTGCACCAGTCGTTTCGCGCGCCTCAAACATACTTGCAATCGTCTGCGGACGGATGAGCGGCGCATCGCCGTACAGCACGACCACGGTATTTGTATCCGAACGCAATGTGGGAAGAGCCGCCTTGACGGCGTCGCCAGTACCAAGCTGAGCTTCTTGAACTGCGATGTCTGCACGCCCAGCGACTGCTGCCGCCACGCGTTCCCGCTGCTGGCCGACGACAACGACAATTTGGTCGACGCCCACCTCTTCGAGTGTGTCGAGAATATGGTGAATCATCGGTTTCCCGCAGACCGGATGCAACACCTTATGCGTCTGCGATTTCATGCGTGTGCCATGGCCAGCGGCCAACACAATGGCACTCCTCGTCATTCGGATCTCCCCCACACAACGTAACACTGCGGATCTTGACTGATGTTGTCGACCCCCAGTGTACCTGAAGGACATTTGCGATTTCAATTTCAAACGCCCTTATCCACAAAAAAGCCCTGGCATTTGCCAGGGACTTTTCAAACAAGATTCAAAAGTTGTTCAAAAAGGTCAGTTGCCCTTCCAGGGGTACGCTTTACCTGGTCGTCTCACCGACCACTTGCTCTTCCGCCTGGATGGTTTCGCCGGGCTGTTGAGCATCGCGGAAATACGCATCGAGGACTGCCTCTTGAATCTTTTGCCGCGTCGATGCAGAAATGGGATGCGCGATGTCCCTGAATTCGCCGTCTGGGGTCTTTTTACTCGGCATCGCAACAAACATCCCATTGTTTCCATCAATAATGCGAATATCGTGGACTACGAATTCGCTATCAATGGTAATAGAAGCAATCGCCTTCATACGGCCTTCTGTCGCAACCTTGCGAAGCCTTACATCGGTGATTTGCACCCTTTTCACCACCCTGATGTCGCGATTGGTCAGTTCTACCTAAAACACCAATTCAACATCGAGGCGGTAAACTCCTGCATCAAACGTCATACATTATTCAAAAATTCACGTACATGCGGTACATCAACCACGATACGCAATGAATTCAATTTCTACGCGCGCCCCGCGCGGAAGGGCCGCAACTTGTACCGTCGATCGCGCCGGTCGATGATCTCCAAAAAAACTTGCGCACGCCTCATTGACGACCTGAAATTCCGCGAGATCCGTCATAAAAATGGTCGCCTTGACGACTTGCTCGCGCGTGCTACCTGCAGCTTTGAGGACTGCGTCCAAGTTCGCAAACACCTGCGCGACCTGCTCGGCGATACCACCCTCAACGATGTGGCCTTCCTTCGTCAGCGGTATTTGTCCCGAGGTATACAAAAACGGACCAACACTGACTGCCTGTGAATACGGGCCAATCGCGGCCGGTGCGTCATTCGTTTGAATGATATCCATGCTACATCCTCCTCAAGGGTTTCTCGCCCATCATCATTGTGTTAAGGGAAACGGGCGAACTTCAATACCAGCCTCACTGACTTCGTTCACTTGTAACAGAGCCACGTATGAATCGACCATCTTGGCCACCGGCATCGCAGTCGCCATAAAGACGGCTGTGCCAACCACTTCGGCATCGAACTCGGCCAACAATTGCGCCACTGCCCTCGCGGTCGCACCCGCCCGCATGAAGTCGTCGACGATAAGGGCCCGCGCGTCGTTTGGCACCAGCCTCTTACTGAGCGACATCGTCTGAATGCGCTTCGCCGATCCAGATACGTAATGCGTGGTCACGGACGCCCCTTCGGTAACGCGTTGGTCGCGCCGTACAATCGCGATGGGAACGTGGAGGTAGCGAGCCACCGATGCCGCGAGCGTAATGCCCTTGGTCTCTACCGTCACGACGACGTTGACGCCCGCGTGTTGAAAATGCGCACTCACTAACCGCCCAACAAAATCGAGAACATCCGGATCCCCCAGAACGTCCGACAGGTAGACAAACTGCCCCGCTAACACCCTGTCCGGATCGGAGAGTCGCGCCGCAAGTTCACCCAGAAATGCAGCTCTGTCGTCATGGGCGACAACGGGCCGATAGCGCACGCCGCCCTGGACGCCTACCATCGTCTCGACGTTCCCCGTTCCTGCGCCCGCAAACGTCTCCCGAATGAGCGCAATATCTTCACTTAGCGTCGATTTTGCGACTCCCCATCGATCTGCGAGCTGTGTCACATGAAGCGGCGCCGCAGGTTGTTCGACAAGTCGCTGGGTCAGGCGAATCAGTCGTTCCTGTCGCTGCATGGCGACGCTCCTTTCCCGCGAACTGGGCGTTTCCTACTCTTACTCAGCGGCAGTTTGCCCCACCACTTCTTCAGCGCCGACAAAGCGGCATATGTACACGTCTTTCATAATCCCGCGCAAGGCGTTGTACATCCGCTGCGCCTGTCCCGACGTCACAGCAAGGCAAAACAACGTCGGACCGCTGCCCGACATGTGCACAGGATGGTGCGTCACTGCTTCAACCTTTTCGGCCAGGGCCCGCAATTCCGGATACATGTCAAACGTGACGCGCTGCAATGCGTTACGCACCAAGGGAGCGATCCCCTGTCCGTTTGCTTCCGCCAGACAACTCACCATCGCTGCACTTGCCGGGCTGTCCGTAAAGTCATCCGGTCGTAACCCCTGATAGACCTCCGCCGTCGACACAAACAGACGTGGATGGACGAGCACCGCAAACATCGGAAGCACATAAGGAATGCGTGTCAATTTCTCGCCACGACCGCGCGCAATTGCCGTACCGCCATACATGCAAAACGGCACATCCGAACCAATGCGAGCCCCCACTTGTGACAGTTCCTCGAGCGACATACCGGTTCCGAACAACTCGTTCAACCCGCGTAGAACCGCAGCCGCATCGCTCGATCCGCCTGCCAAGCCGGCCGCAATCGGAATGTGCTTCTCAAGCTGGATGTGCACGCCTGCAGCTATGCCCGTGTGCTCAAAAAAACAGCGCGCCGCCTGCACCGCGAGGTTGCGCTCATCAACAGGAATGGCAGCCGATGTGCTTTCGATGGTCACCTCTCCCGCCGGGCGCTTATCGAGCCACACCAAGTCGGATAAGTCAATACTTTGCATGACCATGTCGACTTCGTGGTACCCGTCGTCGCGGCGACCCAATACGTCCAACGTCAAGTTGATTTTCGCGTACGCCCGCTTAAACAACAAATGCCCCACCTCGACTAGGACTAGCATGCCGAGGTGGAGCGGCAAAGTCAAGCTCCGGTTACAGCATCGCGTAACTAGGACCATCCGACTGCACCGGAAGCCCGTGGACGCGCACTGCACCCAACTGCGTCAGTCGTTGCTCAAGCGGCGCCAACTTTTCGTAGAAGACGCACAACACATCCCCGGCTTGCATGTCGCATAGCGCCGCCTCCATCGCCTGCACCTCCGACAAGACCACCTTCACCGGCTTGTGAGGCACCGCCTGCGCAATGGCTGTCTGCAAAATGCGGGCGATCTCGCCCGGTTTGCGTCCCCGTAAATCCTGATCCTCCTTGACGATAAACTGATCGAACCATGGCGCCAACGCTTGTGCTGCCTGCTCGACGACGTGATCGGCCCGGTCTCCCGGAACGCCAACAACACCCAGCAGCCGTTTGTGCGGCACCCGCTCCAGCCACTCGCCGACGCGTTGAAAGCCCGCTGGATTGTGAGCATAGTCAAGGATGACATGAGCGCCATTCTGCAACTGAAACATCGCACAACGCCCTTGATTGCGATCCGGTTCAAACGTCCGCAAGGCCTTTGCGACCAAACGCCGAGGAAGGCCTGCCGCACGCATTGCCGCGGTCGCAAGCAAGGCATTTTCCACATGAAAACCGACTGTGCCGCCTAACGTAATGGGAATCTCGGCAACGGGAACAACCGTCCGCCGCACGCGCCCATTCGCCTCGACAATCTGTCCGTCTTCCACGTAAAATGCAGTGCCGCCGGCTGCGATATGGCGGGCGATCCGCTCGTTCCGCTGCGACAAAGAGGTCAAAAATGCCTCAGCCTGAAAGCGGGAACGCATCGCCATGACGCGATCGTCGTCGGCGTTGAGCACAACGATTCCACCCGGGCGTACACGCTCGCCTACCAATGCTTTGACATGCGCGATGTCATCGATGGAATCGAGGCAATCTTGACCGACGTGATCGAGCGAGATGTTTGTGATGACTCCGACATCCGCGTAGTCGTATGCAAGACCGCCACGGATGATGCCGCCTCGCGCGGTCTCGAGCACAGCGACCTCTACTTCTGGATGAGAGAGCACCAAGCGAGCACTGCGCGGTCCTGTCGTATCACCTGGTTGTACCAACGTGCCACCAATATAGACGCCGCCTGTCGACGTGTGACCCACCGTTTTGCCAGCCGTAGCAAAGCCGTGCGCAACTAGGCGCGAGGTCGTCGTCTTGCCGTTGGTGCCCGTGATGGAGATGATGGGAATACGCCCGTTCTGGCCATTTGGGAACAACGACTCCACAATCGCCTCCGCCACCCGCCGCGGCTCGCCTTGGGAAGGATGTTCGTGCATGCGGATGCCTGGCGCCGCGTTGACTTCGATCACCGCGCAATTGCCACGTGCTGCAGGTTCATGTAGCGAGCGGATCACCATATCGACACCACACACGTCGAGCCCAATGTGCATCGCACTCTGTTCCGCAATTCGCCGATACGTCGGGTGGATCACATCCGTGACGTCACAAGCTTCGCCACCCGTTGATAGATTGGCACTGTCGCGCACCGTGACACGTTCTCCCTGTGCCGGGACGCTTTCAAGTGTGTAGCCAGCCTTTGCTAAAACCCGTTCGACAACCGCGTCGATCGCGATGCGTGTGAGCGGCTTTTCGTGCCCGACGCCCCGCCTCGGATCCTGATTCACCCGCTCAATTAACTCGCGAATCGTCGCCTTACCGTCGCCCTCCACCATCGCAGGTTGGCGCAACGATGCAGCCACACAGCGCCCGGCGACGACAAGCAAACGGACGTTGGACCCAGGGATGTACTCTTCGACGACGGCGCTTCGCGAAAATTCCGACGCAACAGCAAACGCCTTGCGCACCTCGTCTTCTGTCGTTAAATTCAATGAGACACCTTGGCCCTGGCGGCCATCCAGCGGCTTTACAACGACCGGCGCCCCCACGTCGCACAACCAATCGATGGCCTCCTCGGGCGATGTGGCAACCCCGCCATAAGGCACAGGAATCCCGACGTCTTCCAGCAAACGTTTGGTAAACGCCTTGTCGCTCGCAATGTCAACACCGACGCATGACGTCTTTTGCGTGATCGTCGCTTCAACCCGCTTGCGATGAACGCCGTACCCCAGTTCCAAAAAACTGCCTTGCAGGCGGCGAACCGGAATGCCTCGTCGCTTACAGGCGTCAACGATGGCCTGTGTACTGGGGCCAAGCTGGTATTGCGCGTGGATGTCGCGCGCCTCCGTGATAATCTGCGCAACATCTGGCGCGCGTTCGTCGCGACTGAGTGCGCGGACAAGTTCTACTGCTTGCAAGAGTAACCAGCGCTGCGTCTCAAAGCATGCACATTCCAAGACAATGTCATAGATACCTGGCCCATCGGCATACACCGTCTTGCCATAGTTGACGCCGAGCCCAGCCAAGTTTGCCAGCTCAATGGCGACATGTTCACAGATGTGCCCGAAGTATGTTCCGCCCTGAAGGCGCCCCACAAAGCCCCCTGGCGCACCTTTGGCACAGTGATGCTCGGCAAGTCCCGGCAAAAGTGCGAGCAGGCGCTCCGTGAAGCCAGGGTAATCCACGCTCTCTTTTTCCGTCCATTCACCCAAGTGAATGCGCGCAACAAGGATGGGTTTATACAGATAGACGTTCGGGCCTTCGATATGCCGAACTGATTGAATGTTCATGAGGAAAGCTCCTTGCGGTGAAGCCATTGTTCAAAATCGGGAATTGGTTTTCGATCGCGCAGTAAGAACCCGCACCCCTCGGGCAACATGTGCAACTGGACCCCACATAAGGCCAAGGACTCGTCCCGCCGCACGCGATCCAGATTCGAATATGACACTTTTCCTGCATCCACAATGCTAACGGCCCCCCGGCCAATCACTTGCAAGACGTGATCGCGCACAATGACGGCCGTATCTTCGTCGATCCCAAGGCCGAGATGATGCGGATACTGGGCGACTGCCGACAACAATCTACCAAGCCTACCTCGTTGTGCAAAATGTTGATCGATCACGCAGCCGTCAAGAAACTCCATGCCCGGTGCCATGTCGACGATCGAGGGTCGCGGATTGGTTTCCGCCTGGCCATCGACAATCATCGTACTTGACATCATCGAGGCACCAGCGCTGGTCCCACCGAGCACAACGCCACGATGATGCGCCTCGTGTAGCGCTGCATCCACGCGCGTGCCGCCGAGCAGCTTCGTAATCCGGAGCTGATCCCCTCCAGTGAAGTAAATACAGGTCGCCTGCTCGATCATTTGAATCGCGCTCGCAGCATTAGCGGCATCTCGATGCGACACGTCAAACGTCCGCACGTCTTCCACGCCGATGCGCTGAAACACGTCGATGTACTCCGCCCCGACTTCCACTGGAAGTTTCGTTGCGACCGTAATCACGAGCACGCGCGCGTGCTTCCCGCCCCCGAGTTCGACGAACCTTCGAAGAATGCGGCACTCGCCCGTTTTATCTTCGGCGCCGCCGACAATAACCAATGGCCCCGACTGACTTGCCAAACGGTTCTCCTCCTCGCGTACCTATGAGCGCCGCCTGCGGATAGGCGATGCTAGTACTTTTTCCACGCAGGTTGGAGTATATTCCAACAAAAATGGCCGGGAACGCGCCCGGCCATCGTCGTCACCTCTGCCCGGTTTTGTCTGCCATAGCTTGCTCTGCGATCTCGATGGCGCGTTTGACCATGTTCCCTGCATCTCTCGCTCGAATTCCGCCCCATCCTTCTTTCTGGACGGTGTCGTAAAACCCGAGTTCCTTCGCAAGTTCCACTTTCAACGCATCGGACATCGTTCCGCCATGCCTTGCCATGCCAAATCCCTCCCTGAGTCAGAGGACGACAATTCCTAATATGCCGCACTTGTGTCACCTTTATCCCAATGCGCGATGGATATAAGCAGGCCTTTGGCACGACAATTCTCGACAAAACAAAAGCGAGGCTCGCGCCTCGCCTACAACGATGTAACATCGTAATATCTCATTGTTCAACAGCGAACTTCGCGGTGTTGCCGTCCTCTGTGCACAGCATGAGCTCAACAGTTTCAGTCAGCACGTCAGCGTAACTGTACGAAACGCGCTCAAACGATCCGTCAGGCGGGTCAAGCTTCACCACAAAGACAGACGGATACGTTTCTTCCAAAACCCCGAAGCGCTCAACCGTCTTACGACGTCCTCCGTTTGCACGAAGGAGTACGCGTTCGCCGATGAGTCCATCCAGACTCTTTTTAATTTCGTGGAGCGCATTTTTGGCCAACACACACCACCTCTTTCCGCGCTTGATTATAGCACGGCAAAGAGGCTATGTCAACAAAATTCAAACATTATATCAGCGTATGTTTTTCGTTGTCAATGGGTAATTTACGACGTTGACGGCCCGTCAGTACGCTGATCTAGGCAACCCCAGCCTGTATTTCCCTCTTGATTCCAGCCCTCCGATACCGTCGGTTCCCGTATATGTCGATTTGACGACATCGTACAAATTGACCGTTTCATGAATCGGTGTAAAGGCAATTTTCTCCGCAATGAACACTGGATCAAGCGCGTGGATCATAATGCGCTGCGGAGATGAGGCAAAGTTGGCCCCGGCATCAAGGATTCCCTCGAAGTGCGACTGACAGGCACCCGCAATAATGACGAGATCGTCCATATTGCGCACATGTTTCCGTGCATTGGCGACCGTCCTGACAAAGTTTTGGGAGTTCCGGTAATTGCGTATATCCGACCAATCCTTGCCCTTTTTGATGACCCCGTCGTGACCGGTAATAATCAAGATATCCGGCTCATACTGTTCCAGCAAGCCGATAACTTTATCAGGCATCTGCGATTCTGCCACGTGTTGGCCAACCGCCCGGATCCCGAGTTCCCGATACATGGCCATGCACTTTTGCAAATACGTTCCGTCGCCGTCCAAGTGCAGAACCCGGCCGGGCCGCTCAAAAAAATCCGGGTTGCTTTGGAAGCGGCTCTCACGCCGCAAAGCTCGCTTTTCATACTCGTGTGCGCGCCTTGACTGAATCAGGCGTAAACACTCGCCCTCAACCTGATTCCGGGCCGCCTCAAATTGGCGAAGTTCATCTTCGCTCACGCGCTCCAAATCGTCAAAAGGCGCGTCTGCCATCAAGCGCACGTCGATCCCCTTCAGGATTGCCGTTTCCGTGGCGTTATCCACCTCCACGACGACGAAGCAGACGTCTTTGCCGTAGGACTTACGCGTGACCATTTCGCCCGCTTTCCACATGCAACCACCCCTCACGAACGACTCTGCCATACGATATGCAAGGTCAGTTCGATATGACAGACGCGGAGGCGGCTCATGAGCAAAGATGGAAGGCAAACCACCGCAGCCATCATCGCGGCATGCAACGAAGCGCAAACCATTGGCAATGTGCTGCGCCAATTGCTGCGCGCAGGTGTCAAGAAAGTCGTGATCGTCGACAACGGAAGCGAGGACTCGACCAGTGAGAAAGCCTTGGCGTTGCATGGCATGGATGTGCGCATCATCAAGTTCCACCGTGCGCTTGGGCACGACGTGCCACGCGCGATCGGCGCCATCGCTGCCTTGCGTGCATGGTCAAAGCAGGATCTGGCTGCGCTTTTATTCATTGACGGAGACTGGGGCGGTTCATTTGGACCGATGTTGCAGGCATTTATCGACGAAGCCCAAGCGGTACCAGAAGCCATTGTGGGTATTGATGCGGGTAGCTTGCAACACGGCCCCCTTGCCGAGGCCATTCGTTCCGCTTGGCTGCCGGTGTTAGACGTCGCTTCGACATGTGACAAGCCTATACCGTGCCTTCTGCCGCAATACGTGCCGCGGACGGTGTTCCAATCCGTGTCGCCTATTTGGCTAGGATCGCCCGGCGCCTGGTTTGCCGCGACGGTACAAGCCGGTTGGGTTTGGCGAGGATTTCGCGGTTGGAATATCGGCCTGGTCGGCAACCGCTCGCGCTCTGTATCCCATAATCGCCGACTTGCCGAACTGATTCGCCTGGACGCACGCATTGCAGCAACGCACCTTGGACTTCAGGGCGACCGTATATCCGTTCTGTCGACCCTTCCCGGTCGGGAGTGGTCCGCTCTGATCGATTATGCAAGTTCGTTCTGCACAGGACAAAAGCTATGATTTCGTGTAGCGATCCGCCACCTTGCTGGCGCCAAACGAATCGGGCTTGATGTGGGCTTCGTAGCCATTGGCCTCGATCCAGGCGACAATTTCGCGAATCCACTGCTTGGTTTCGCCAGCCTCGCCGATGTCGAGATGAACTTCGATGTGCCACTTGTCCGCGTCCTGTTGAAGATATTCGCTAAGGATGCCGCCTGTCTGAATGGAGAGGGATGCTTCGGTGAACATGCGCTGCCTGAGCGCACGCATGTTGGAGTGGTGTTCCTTGTGGATATAATATCGGGCGCCGTGTCCTACACGATGCAAGATCACCGCCGTAACAAACGTTGCTTCGTGTAGCCGCTCACGCGGCTGTGAATCGGTACCGATGATTAAACGATACCTATCGGCTTCATGTAATCGCCGTTCACGAATGATATCGTCGGCGACCTGCGCCAACGTCAGTGTGCCTAGCGTCGGACTTCGGAACATCATCATGCCCATCGCCCCCTATGCTATCACTAGTATATTCTTCCCAAAGGCGATGGTCACGTGTTCAAGCCGTTAGGCCACGTGGTGGGGCAGTGCGGACACAGCGCAGAAAGCGCTTGCATACAAAACTCCCGTTTCGCATAATAGAAACCGTATTTCCCAGATCACACAATGTCCTGAGGGGTCCTCGCTATGAACATACACGATATCCCGGGTACCATCGCCGTGCGGTCGGAAGATGCGTTTGATATCGAGGCTGTTCGGGCATATCTCGTCCGCGAAAAGCTCATACCATCTGACCAAAGTGCAAACTTCGAGGTGGTGCAGTTTCCAACTGGGGCTTCCAATCTGACCTACCTGCTTCAATGCGGGTCATGGATGGCCGTGCTGCGTCGCCCCCCACACGGACCACTGCCTCCGCGGGCCCATGACATGAAGCGAGAATCCGCTTTTCTGGCTAAATTGCATCCACACTTCCCCAAGGCGCCGCAACCGTACGCTTTCTGTGAGGACACAACCATCATGGGAGTCCCCTTCTTCCTGATGGAATATCGCAAAGGCATCTGCATCGACACGGCGTTCCCGTCCCACGTGCCATTTACGCCGGAAAAAGCAAGAGCCGTTGGCGAACAAGCCGTGCACGCGCTCGTCGAGTTGCACAACGTGGACATCGCAGAGACAGGGCTTCATACTTTCGGACACCCCGATGGCTTTTTACGACGGCAGGTCGAGGGTTGGATGGAGCGTTTTCGAAGATCGAGCACCGGTGAAAGCGTACCAGGAGCCGACGCCTTGATGACATGGCTTGCACGCAACATCCCAGACACGCACAACCACACCGTCATCCACAACGATTTTAAGCTCAATAACCTGCTCTTTGAGTCAAACTCGCTTGCGGAAGTCGTCGGAATTGTCGATTGGGAGATGGCAACTATCGGAGATCCTCTCTTCGATCTCGGTGTCATGCTCAGCTATTGGGTGGAGGCCTCTGATCCGGAGCCGCTGCGCAGCCTGCTGCCCTCCGCCACTGCCCTGCCAGGCTTTTTGCGACGCGACGAAGTCGTACACATCTACGCTCGCACAAGCGGCCGCTCTGTCGATCATGTGAACTTTTATTATGTGCTTGGAACGTTTAAGTTGGCCGTGATCGTGCAACAGATTTATGTTCGTTACAAAATGGGCAAGACGACCGATCCGCGCTTTGCTCACTTCGGGGATGCGGTACGCACACTGATCGAACACGCGGTTTCCACCGCCGGCGTATAGGTACCAAAAAGCCAGGCGCCACGCATGACTCGCGTGACGCCCGGCGTCAATCCCAGATCGCTGTAGACTGCGTGCACGTGTGTGCGCAAAAGGCACAATATAACCCGCGCACCGCGTGTCCCGGACAGCCTATGCAAATATGCGAAAGCGCGCTGTACCTTGAACAACCTTGACGTCCCCAGGCGCTTTTGTGGCCCAAACATCACATGTTACAATCTGCCCATTCGGCGCTTCTTCAACCTCTGTCACTACGCCCTCACAGGTGATGATATCGTCGGGCCTAACCATGTCGATAAAGCGGATCCCGAAGGTCGACAGTTCCCCGGATTCGCCAAACAAATCGGTCAACATCTGCCCCACAAATGCCATCGTCAACATGCCATGCGCGATCACGCCGCCAAGCCCAGCCTCCTGTGCAAACGACTCGACTGTGTGTATCGGATTGAAATCGCCGGATGCCCCCGCGTACATCACCAACTGCGTGCGTGTCACTGGCGGCTTGGTGAGCGGCGCGAGCCGGTCGCCGACACCAAAACGCATGCCTTTAGTCATGACTGTTACCTCCCTCCGGCCGATAAATGATGGTCGATGTCGCCGTTTGTACTAAGTCTCCCGCTTCGTTCTCCACCTTGTACGAAAACAGGAGTATAATCATGCGGCCAAGCTTTCCGGATCGCTCCTTGACATCGACCAAGGCCTGGCTCGCATATAACACGTCGCCGGCTAAGATGGGGCGATGGAACACATACGACTGCTCACCATGGATGAGTCCTGCCGTCGGTAATACGAGATTAGGAATGCGGCCGTAGTCAAAGGTACGGCTAAACGTCGGCGGCGCCACGAGGCGTCCGTAACGGCTTTTCTTCGCAGCCTCCTCGTTGCTATAGAGGGGATTGTCATCTCCGATGGCCTGCGCAAATTTTCGAATCGCGCCTTTTTCCACTTCATTTTTCACTGGCTCTGACCAGACGCCAACCAGCGGTAAAAAATCGTGCATATCCACGCCCACAGCTCGCTCCCTTCTCTTTAATACGCGGACGCCAATCGACCTTGCTCCCACCATTCACGAAGCGTCTTTTTTGAGAATTTTCCAACACTTGTCTTTGGGATTTCCTCTAAAAACACCACATCGTCGGGGAGCCACCACTTGGCCACGCGACCAGACAGATATGCGAGGATCTCCTCCTTTGCGACCTTGCCGCGGGCCTCAGTCCGCAGCACGACACAGGCAAGCGGTCGTTCCTGCCACTTTTCATGCGGTATGGCAATCAGCGCCGCTTCAAGTACATCCGGGTGACCCATCAGCGCGTTCTCCAAGTCGACAGACGAAATCCATTCGCCGCCACTCTTGATCAAATCTTTGACGCGATCGACAATCTGTAAATAGCCGTGCTGGTCTATTGTCGCGATATCGCCTGTGCGGAACCAACCATCGATAAAGGCTTCGCGCGTCTTCTCGGCGTCTTTGTAATACGAGTCAATAATCCATGGTCCGCGTAACCACAGTTCCCCCATCTCTTTGCCGTCGTGTGTAACATCTTTGCCGTCGGCATTGACAATGCGCATTTCGAGCCCTGGCACAAGCAACCCGGTTTTCGCCCGCAATTGGTACTTCTCCGGCTCCGGTAGGTCTTTAAGTGACGACTTGGGAAAGCTGACAAACGTGATGGGACTGGTCTCCGTCTGACCATAGCCCTGATAGAGCTTGACGCCTAGTTCCTTTTCGTATGCCTCGGTCAACGTCGGCGATAGCGCAGACCCGCCGGACATTAAGAGACGAACAGAGGAAAAGTCGTACATACCAAGATGCTCGCGCACATGGTTGAGCACAGCCATCCAAATGGTCGGTACGCCTGCGCTATACGTCACGCGCTCGTTGTGAATCAATGCACAAAGATCTTGTGCCTGCGGACGCGGACCCGGATAGACCTGCTTGGCTCCTATCCAAGTGTCTGAGTACGGTCGGCCCCAGGCGTTGACATGGAACATCGGAACGACCGGCATTGTAACGTCCGCGTCGTCGACGCCAAGTTCTCCAATAAGCGACGTCAGACAATGCAGGTAAAGGCCCCGATGGCTGTAAAGAACTCCTTTGGGATTGCCAGTTGTGGCAGATGTATAGCCGATAATGGCCGTGGTGTTTTCATCGAACGTCGGAAATGCATAATCGTCCGGCACTTGTGCCAACAATTCCTCGTACGAATAGACAGGTGCAAGCGTGGTCTCTGGCAGCCTCGTAGCATCGGTCATGATCACGTACGCCTCAACCGTACTCAGTTTCGGCGAAATGCTCTCGATGAGGGGCACCAAATCTTCGTCGATGAACAGCACCTTGTCTTCTGCGTGGTTGATGGTGTATACAATTTGTTCCTGAAATAAACGAATATTGATGGTGTGCAGCACGCGCTCTGAGCACGGCACAGCGAAGTACAATTCCAGATGGCGATGGTGATTCCAAGCGAACGATCCCACGTGTTCGCCGGGCTTTACGCCCAGTACTTCCCCAAGGGCATGAGCGAGTCGACAGACTCGTTTGTACATATCACGGTACGTATATCGAAAGATGCCATGCAAACCTCGAGAAACGATTTCCTTCTCGGGGAATACCGTATTCGCGCGATACAGTACAGATTTCAATAAAAGCGGATAGTCCATCATGCTCCATCAACCTCTCTTCAAGAGAATGTCAGGATGAATGCATCGCACCGTCTATCGCGTAGCTGTCAAAATAGGTCGGAAATATGGAAGTACCAGGCCGTCATCGCGTTCGCTGAACACCACTTCGACCCTGTCGCCAATCCCTATGCCCTCACCCGCGTCCACAATGCGCGTCATCATGCGAACACCTTCGTCGAGATCGACAAGCGCGATGGTGAACGGCACTTCGTCTTGAAACGGCCCGAACCCGCGATGCACAACCGTGTAGGTATAAACGGTGCCAAGCCCCTTGGCCTCAACAAAGGCGAGATCGTCCGACATGCAGTGGGGACAGATGGATCGCGGGTAAAATACATATTGTGCGCAAGTTTTGCAACGTTGGATGCGCAGGACACCTTGGCGACACCCTTCCCAAAACGGGCGTGAGTCCGTGTCGAGAACGGGAACGGGCTTAGCCTGCATCGTCATCTCTAATCCCTCCCTAAGACAACAGTTGCACTCGAAGACAACTGGACGCCCGTTCCGTGGACGAGTGCAATTTGTGCGTTGGGCACCTGACGCATACCTGCGTCCCCTCGCAACTGCAGCGCCGCCTCAATCAGCAGGAAGATTCCATACATGCCTGGATGGCAATAGGACAGACCACCCCCGTTCGTATTCATTGGGAAACTGCCCCCTGGTGCGATCCGCCCACCGCTGACGAACGCTCCACCTTCTCCCTGGTGACAAAAGCCCAAAGCTTCGAGCGTGACAATCACCGTGATCGTAAACGAGTCGTAAATCTCGGCGACATCGACGTCGTCGTGGCGAATGCCGGCCATCGCCATGGCGCGTGGACCAGTCACGGCGGCACCGGTGGATGTCACGTCCGGCATCGAGAGCAATGTGTGATGCGTGTGCGTCTCGGCGTGCCCGAGTACCCAGATGGGCTTGTGTCGACACTGGCGCGCCACGCGTTCGGATGTGACAACAATGGCGCCGCCACCGTCTGTGACTAGACAGCAGTCATATAGATGAAGTGGCTCGCAAATCATCCGGGAGGCAAGGACGTCCTCGACGCTTAGCGGATCGCGCGCGAAGGCACGCGGATTTTGCATCGCCCACTGGCGCGCTGCAACGGCGACCTCGGCAAGCTGCTCGGAGCGCGTGCCGTATTCGTACATGTGCCGCATGGCCGCCATGGCGTACGCGCCTACGGGTACAGGTAATCCAAATGGAGCCTCGTACTGCTCGGTGAGACCGACTTCCCCCGGTACCTTGCCACGCAGGCGCTGAGACCGTTGCGTACTGCCATAGACAATTAGGGCAACCTCGAACAACCCGGCCTGAATCCCAGCCACGGCATGCCCTATATGCGCCTCGAACGAAGAACCACCTATGTTAGTGGAATCCGTATAGATGGGCTGTATGCCTAGATACTCGGCGAGCATCAGGTTGGTCCACGTGGTCCATGCCCCCGCGCAAAACAGGGCCTGCACGTCGCGTGTATGCAATCCGGCATCGGTCAAGGCGCGCACGGCTGCTTGCGCCTGTAGCTGAAGGACAGTCTTATCCGGTGTCACGCCAATATCTGATTCCGCGATACCGACAATTGCCGCGATCCGATCGCGCCTCATGACACAACCTCCTCAGCGCATCCTGCAACCGTCGATGTAGATCACTTGGCCCGAGACATAGGCTGCATCGTCACTCACGAGGAAGGCAACCACATTTGCCACATCCTCCGGTTTACCGACTCTACGCAGCGCGATCGATTGCACCGCCATTTCCTTAAATTGATCAAAGTCCATGCCGACGCGATCCGCCGTCTGTTTCGTCATATCGGTCTCGATAAAGCCGGGCGCGACCGCATTCACCCGAATGCCAAATGGCCCAAGTTCGAGTGCCAGGGTACGCGTAAATCCCTGGATGCCCGCCTTCGCCGCGGCATAGTTGGCCTGTCCCCGATTGCCAAGGGCGGACGTGCTCGACGTGTTCACGATTTTGCCTGAACGCTGTTGTACCATGTACGCTTGCGCGGCTTTACTGCACAAAAACGCGCCTTTAAGATGCACATTCATCACAATGTCCCAGTCGTCCTCCGACATCTTAAAGAGTAAATTGTCGCGAATCACACCTGCGTTGTTCACGAGGATATCAAGCCGGCCGAAGCGTTCGACGACGGTCTGCATGGCGGTTTCCACTGCAACTTTGTCCGTCACGTCACAACCGAACCCGATGGCCTCGCCGCCACCAGCTTGAATGGCCTTCACCGTGTCCCCAGTCCACTCTTCTTTCAAATCGAACACAGCCACCTTCGCACCGTCCGCCGCCAGCCGTTTTGCTGTCGCCGCGCCGATCCCTCGTGCCGCACCTGTCACTATTGCTACCTGCCCCGTTAAACGCGCCATACAAATGACTCCCTTCTGTTTTTCTCAGCTTGACGATTCAACCACGGTAAGCGTTTTCAACCCAATCACTTTACCGACATCTCCATGAGTTGCTTGCGATTCTGCTTCTAAAGCTATGGTCGAACTACATAGAGTAACGAACTTCACAGAGGATATGTGCCCGCCTACTCAGGCTGTCGGCGTTGGTATTCCTTGTGCAATTGCGCGGCGATAATATTTTTTTGAATTTCAGACGTCCCTTCATAAATGCGCGTGATACGAGCGTCCCGATAAAACCGCTCGATTGGATACTCCGCAATATAACCAAGCCCACCGTGGATCTGGACCGCCTTGTCGGCGATTCGGTTGTACACCTCAGAACCGTAGAGCTTAAGCATCGCAGCCTCTTTCACCACATTCATGCCTTGGTCGGTCATCCAAGCCACACGGTGCACAAAACTGCGCAACAGCTCGATCTCGGTCGCCATTTCCGCAAGGTAGTGCTGGATAATCTGTTGTTCAAAAATCGGCTTCCCGAACTGCACCCGCTCATGCGCATACTGAACGGATTTATCGAGCAGATACTCGCAGGATCCTAAGCACCTGGCGGCTAAACCAGCCCGGCCATTGGCCAGAATTTTTAAGGCATTGACATACCCATCGCCGGCCACGCCCAGCACGTTCTCTTCCGGCACTTCCATATCGTCGAAGAACAACTGGGCTGTGTGTGACCCATGCAGCCCCATCTTCTTTTCAATATGCCCTACGCGAAAACCCGGGAAATCGCGCTCGACGATAAATGACGTGATCCCCTTTGCTCCCTTCTCGGGATCCGTCACGGCCATGACGGTGAACACGTGTGCCAAAGGCGCATTGGTGATATAAATTTTCTGCCCGTTCAGCACATAGCGATCACCCTTCTTCACGGCTGTCGTTTTGAGCGCCGCCGCGTTCGATCCCGCCTGCGGTTCGGTCAATGCGAATGCCCCTATCCACTCGCCGCTCGCCATCTTCGGAAGATACTTCATCTTTTGTTCCTTAGTTCCAAACGCAACAATCCCGACAGAACCAATGCCATTGTGGGCTCCGATGATCGATGTGTAGCCGTTGATGGTTTTGCCTAACTCCGTAAAGAGCGTGCATTTGCCAACCATGTCAAGCCCTAAGCCACCGTATTCCTCCGGAATGCTAAGCCCAAAAAGACCAAGCCTTCGCGATGCTTCCATGATGTCATCGGGTACCTCATCCTCGTCCTCAATCTGCATCGCGCGCGGTTCGATCACGCCCTCAACGAATTCCCGGATGGCCCGGCGCAACATATCCAGTTCAGGCGTAAGCACATAGTCCATCGGCTCACCTCTCCATTCCAACAGGACACTCAAGTCTCCAACGCAGCCTACTATTTCACGCATGCGTCATCGATCTCGCGACGCCACTTCTATACCTTCCAGCAACATCGCCGCGAATGCATCAGCAACTTCTTGATCCGACAGTTCGCCGTCAGGATGAAACCATTGGTAGCTCCAGTTTGCAATGCCGAGCAGTGCAAACGCCGCAAGCTTTGGATTGGTTGCGGATCGAAAAGCGCCAGCCTCCACGCCCTCGCGCACCATTTGTTCAATATTGAGACGGAATTGGTTGCGCAATGGTACAATTTTGGCCTTTCGCTCGTCGTTGAGATGGCGCATCTCGCGGAAAAACACGCGCCCCCGAGCACCGCGCTTTTCGATGTCGCGAATCAGCATGTACAAGATGGCGCAAACCTTTTCTCGATAAGTCAAATCGGCATCGGCCAAAATTTTGCCCTGTTCCTCGAGCAACGTCACGATGTACTGTTCATGGATGTCCATGAGCAGGGCCTCTTTGCTGGCGAAATAGTAGTAAAACGTCCCTTTGGTGACACCCAGTTCATCACAAATGTCTTGGACAGACGTCTCCGTAAATCCACGTTTCTCAAAAAGGGCAAGGCTCACCTCAGCGATGAGTGTTCTCATGTCTGGTTTCTCGTCGTTCATGCACCATCCACTTTCGCTGTAGATTCTTCTCGCAAGGCACGCCGCAACAACTTGCCTACGCTGCTTTTGGGAAGCTCGCTGCGAAACTCGATGAGCTTCGGAACCTTATATGGAGACAATCCCGCTTTACAGTGTGCAATAATTTCGTCTTCCGTCGCTTGCGCACCTGCCTTAAGGACGATAAACGCCTTCACCGTTTCTCCGCGGTACGCATCAGGTACACCGACGACAATGGCCTCCTGAACTGCCGGATGTTCGTATAAAACCTCCTCGACCTCGCGCGGATAGATGTTATAACCACTGGCGATGATCATGTCCTTTTTGCGGTCCACAATCGATACGTAGCCATCTTCGTCGACGGTGGCAATATCGCCCGTATATAACCAACCGTCACGCAGCGTCCGCGCGGTCTCCTCCGGCATGTTCCAATACCCTTTCATGACTTGCGGGCCACGAATGACCAGTTCGCCAATCTCCCCAACAGGCACCTCCGTGACGCCGTCTTCCAGATCGACGATTTTGTATTCGGTCGACGGGTACGGCAATCCAATCGTCCCTGGCTTACGTGGGGCAAACGTCGAATTGCAGTGCGTCACCGGCGAAGCTTCGGACAAGCCAAATCCTTCGTACACGGTCGTACCCGTTTTCGCTTCAAATGCGCGCATCAACTCGACTGGCATCGGAGCGCCTCCACTATTGCAAACTCGTATGCTATTCAAGCCGTAATTTTCGATATTCGGCAAATGTAACAGCGCGGTATACATCGTGGGCACCCCAGGGAACATCGTCGGTTGCTCCGCCTTGATAATCTGTGCCACCTCCGCCGGATCGAAGCGCGGTATCAGGAGTAAGCGTGCGCCGTTATAAATGGAAACGTTCATACACACGGTCATGCCAAAGACGTGGAACAGTGGGAGGACGGTTAGGCACGTATCGTTGCCGGGATGATAACTGTCGCGGAAGAAGTAGTAGCATTGCAAGGTGTTGGCGACGAGGTTGCGATGCGTCAGCATAGCACCTTTTGAAAGCCCTGTCGTACCACCTGTGTATTGAAGCACAGCGACATCCTCTGCCGGATCGATCATCACTTCGTCCAATGGCCTTGCCAGACCGTTTTGTACCACGGCGGCAAACGGAGTGGTACCCTCAGGTGTAACACTCTGATCCTGCAACGCAACACTAATGATGTACGCCACATCCGTTTCGCTTTGCACACCCTGTACGCGCGGCGCGAGGGCGTCGAGCGTCACCATCACCTTTGCCCCGGAATCGGCCAGAATGTGTTGGAGTTCGCGGGGCACGGACATCGGATTCACCTGTGCGACAACGGCACCGGCCGTCAGGATCCCGTAATACGCAATGACATATTGCGGGCAATTCGGCAACATGATGGCAACTCTATCTCCCTTACCGACGCCCAGTCCTTGAAGTCCTGCAGCAAAGGCATCGACTGCCTGTTGCAACTCGCCGTAGGTCATCTGCCGGCCGTAGAACCACGTGGCAACGCAGTCGCGATACGTCTTCACCGATTGCCTGAATAAATCCCGCATCGATATCTCCGGCACGTCAATGCTCGTCGGAATGTGCGCGGGGTAATGCTGAAACCCATAGCCTTGTAACATTACGCAACCTCCTTTACAATTCCGCGGCGATGCAGGCCGCAGATCAGTGATGCGCCGAGACACCACCGTCGATCGTCAACACAGCCCCCGTCATGTAATCGGATGCGGCGGATGCAAGAAAAACAGCAGCACCCTTTAAGTCAAAGTCGCCGCCAAAGCGCCCCAAAGGCGTCTGTGCCAAAAGTGCCTCGCCAGCCTGGGCGAGAACACCCCTCGACATCTTAGTGGGAAAGAAGCCCGGCGCAATGGCATTGACCGTGACGCCGTGCGGCCCCCATTTGACGGCAAGATCCTTGGTAAATGTCAAAATGGCACCTTTGCTCGTGTTGTAGCCAATGGCATCCATCAATCGCGGATCGACGCCGCCAAAACCGGCAGTGGAAGCAATGTTGATGATCTTCCCGCCGCCTTGCTGAATCATGACGCGACCAACCGCCTGGCTCATCAAGAACGTGCCCGTGACGTTTGTGTCAATGACCTTACGCCAGGCTTCAAGCGGCATGTCGACAGCAGGGGCACCCCAAGTCGCGCCGCTGTTGTTCACTAAGATGTCGATTCGGCCAAACTCTGCCATGGCCCGCTCGACAACCCGAGCCACATCCTCAGGTTGCGCGATATCACAGGACATCGCAATCACCTTGACACCTGTCTCGGCTGTAAGGCGATCCGCCACTTCTCTGCAAGCCTCGACCTTGCGCGAGCACAAAAGCAAATCCGCCCCCGCTTCTGCAAGCGCCTCGGCCAACTGTTCACCCAGTCCACGCCCACCCCCTGTGACAATCGCTACCCTGCCATGAAGATCAAATAAATCACGGATATGCATGGAGTTCCCCTCTCTTATGGCGCCTCACGATACTTCCGCAACTCGTCGCGCGCGATTTGCATAAGATGCACTTCATCTGGCCCGTCCGCAATGCGCAAGGTTCGGGCGTTTGCCCAAAAGGCCGCAAGCGGATAATCGTCGCTCACACCGGCGGCGCCATGGGCTTGGATAGCTCGATCGATCACGCGGAGTGCGACGTTCGGCGCAACAGCCTTGATCATTGCAATTTCGGTACGGGCCGCTCGATTGCCAACCGTGTCCATCATGTATGCGGCCTTCAGGGTCAAAAGGCGCGCCTGCTCAATCTCCATTCGGGACTGTGCAATCCAGTCTTGAATGACTCCTTGGCCGGCAAGGGGCTGGCCAAAGGCCACACGCGATTGTACACGCTTACACAAGAGCTCGAGCGCGCGTTCCGCCGCACCTAATAGGCGCATACAGTGATGAATGCGGCCAGGGCCCAAACGCCCCTGCGCGATCGCGAACCCCTTTCCTTCCCCCCAGATGATGTGACTTGCCGGGACGCGCACGTGATCAAATATAATCTCACCATGACCATGTGGAGCGTGATCGTACCCGAAGACGGAGAGCATGCGTTCGACTCGTACACCAGGCGTATCAAATGGCACGAGAATCATAGACTGTTGTTCATGCCGCGGTGCCTCAGGGTTTGTGCACCCCATGACGATGGCGAATTGGCAACGCGGGTCCCCCGCTCCCGTAGACCACCACTTGCGGCCGTTGACGATATATTCGTCTCCGTCGCGAACAATGCTCGCCCTGATGTTGGTGGCGTCGCTTGAGGCGACGTCTGGCTCGGTCATCGCAAAACAAGAGCGAATCTCGCCAGCTAAAAGCGGGCGAAGCCACCGGTCCTTCTGCTCCTCGGATCCGTATCGCGCGAGAACTTCCATGTTCCCGGTATCAGGGGCATTACAATTAAAAATTTCAGGAGCGATGATAGATCGACCCATGATTTCACAAAGCGGCGCGTATTCGAGGTTTGTTAGGCCTGCTCCATAATCACTATCGGGAAGGAACAAATTCCATAATCCTTGCTCTTTTGCCCGTGCCTTCAGTTCCTCCACAATCGGTGGTATGCTCGACCACCGTCGCGATTTGGTAGTAAGCGCTTTCAGCTGGGCGACGTAAACAGCTTCGTTCGGGTACACATTCGTTTCCATAAACTCCGTGAGCTTTTCTCGTAACCGAGCGACCTTCTCAGAATAGGAGAAATCCATGAGCCCCTCCTGTGTACTGACCGGTTGGTATGTTACGGCGCTATTATAACGCATGGATGCCTGTCCGGGCTACATAGAGATTTTGCACTTTGGATGACAAATCCCGCCTGTCAGACTGCATGAAAAAGTTCATCGCGGCGGACAAGTGTCCTTCCCCAAAAAGACCAGAAGACATCGTAAGTTTGCAATATAGTATACAAGTAGGAAGTCAAGCGCTCAGGCTTGCGTCGTCCTAGGGACGATTGCACGGTATCGTGCCGCCCACAGTAATATTCGCTTCACTGTCGGCCATCTCAATCGTGGTCAGGCTGCCTGACAAATCATCTGTCTGAAGGGAGATAGGAGCTATGCAAAGCATGTTGCGGGTCGTGAAGGTCGAGAACGGTTTCGTTCGGGGGCTCCCGGCAGCCGACCCTCGTATTACAAGCTTTAAAGGCATTCCCTTTGCAGCTCCGCCAGTCGGAGAAAATCGCTGGCGAGCTCCTCAGCCTGCAAAGGACTGGGACGGCGTACTCGACGCTTTTACCTTTGCACCGATTTCCATGCAATCACCCATACACCACAATGAAAACAACATCTACGGTCGAGAATGGCATGTCGATCCGGATACCCCCATGAGTGAGGATTGTCTTTATCTCAACATCTGGACACCGGCACACAGCCCTGACGAAAAGCTTCCCGTGTTTGTTTGGTATTTCGGTGGCGGATTGCAGGTCGGTTACACATCTGAAATGGAGTTTGACGGCGAACGCCTCGCGCGCCGAGGAATCGTCGTGGTTACCGTCAACTACCGCCTCAACGTGTTTGGGTTTTTGTGTCATCCGGAGATTACAGCAGAAGCCCCCGAAGCTCCGACCAATTTTGGACATCTCGATCAACAGTTTGCGACACAATGGGTCAAGCGCAATATCGCTGCATTCGGCGGCAATCCGGAGAATATCACGATTGGTGGCCAATCCGCTGGCGGTGGAAGTGTAGTAAGCCAACTCACGTCCCCCCAGAACGAAGGGCTCGTACAGAGGGCAATTATCCAAAGTGGAATGTTTGGCAGAGTTTATCCCGGCGGTCGTATGCCAGGTTACGGGAGAACGCTGGCGGAAGCTGAAGCGGACGGGATGCAATTCTTTGCGTTTCTTGGCGTATCCTCCCTAGCCGAAGCCCGCCAGCTCGACGCTTTCTATATCCGGGACAAAGCACTCGAATATAAGGGCTTCTGGGGGACTGTCGTGGATGACGTATTCTGCATGGGTAACGGATTTGATCTCTTTGTCGAGGGTAAACACTTACAGGTTCCCGTGCTTGTTGGCCACACGTCTGACGAATTTTATAGCACCCCAAACGTCAAAGATTTAGATGAATTAAAGCAAATGGCCGTCGAACGTTTCGGTGATGACGCGGCAACATATCTTGCGCTTTGCGAAGCAGATGCTCATGATTTCGAAGACGTTCTGAAAAAGGCCACTCTCCATTCCTTGGAGTTTGCTATCCGCACCGCCGTACAAGCCAGTAGCAACTGGAAGACGCAAGAGCCATTGTACTATTACGTATTTGATGCGGAAATTCCGGGGTGGGATCAGCCAGGGGCCTTTCATTCGGTTGATTTGTGGTTTTTCTTCGAGACTCTGGCTAAGTGTTGGCGGCCGTTTGTCGGCAAACATTACGACTTGGCTCGCCAAATGTGTGATTATTGGGCCAACTTCATCCGTTCTGGAGATCCAAATGGGAAAGATGTGACGGGTCAAGATTTGCCACACTGGTATCCCTGCACACCCGATGCGCCGTACGCCATGGTATTCGGCGACGAGCCCAAATTTATCCGACAAGAGCCAAGTCCTCTTATGCAGTTCTTCGTGCAAGCGTACTTTAAGCAAAAACAATACATTTTCTGATTTAAGTACGACGATGTAGATCGGAGGACAAAGTTGCGGCACCATTCGCGACGCTTGGAACATCGGTGTTGCTGACACAGGGTACGCCAGATAACCGTCTGGGCATAAGGGGCTCTAGGGCCCCATTTGCTCAGCTAAACGTACAAAATCCTCAATGGACAAGGCCTCCGCGCGTGCCGAGGGGTTGAGGCCCGCCCTTCGAATCAGGTCGGCTGCTTCCAACTTTGCGATGCCTAGACCGCCTGCCAGCGCATTTTCAAGCGTTTTCCGGCGCGTCGAAAAGGCCGCCCGTACGACTCGAAAAAATGTCTCCTCGTCGGGAGCGCGCAAAGGTGGACGATGCTCACAGTCGATCAGCACAACGGCCGACTCAACCCCCGGTTGAGGGAGAAAGGCACTCGGCGGAACGACAAATAACCGTTGCACCGCACCCCGATACTGTACGCCGACCGACAGGACGCCATAGTCTTTACCGCCCGGCGCGGCTACCATTCGATCCGCGACCTCGCGCTGGACCATGACGACGGCGCGACGAAGTGGCAACTTGGATTCGAGTACGGCAAACAAAATCGGCGTCGTGACATAGTACGGAAGATTGGCGGCAAAGACGAGATCGTCATCCTCTTGCAAAAAAGGGGACACCAAGGTCTCGATATCGACCTTTAAACAATCCGCAAACACGAGCTCCACATTCCCTTGCCCGGCCAGCACGCCACCAAGCAGTGGCCGCAGGGTTTCATCCTTTTCGATAGCCACCACCTGTCGAGCCCGTTCCGCCAATTGCGTGGTAAGCGCTCCAAGCCCAGGCCCCACCTCAAGTGCCACCGTGTGGTCATCGGCGTTGACAGCGGCGACAATCCCATCCAACACACGTGCATCAATCAGGAAGTTTTGCCCCAGTTGCTTCTTGGCGATCACGCCGTACTGCCGCAAGAGCTCCTTCGTCGCCCGCGGTCCAAAATCGACCCCAGCCATCAGTCAGTCAACCTTTCCACTGCTCGTTCGAATTCGTCGCGCGTGACACCATAGGCGTTTAACTTGTGCAAAAACGCCTTCGTATTGCCGTAACCAATACCCAGGGCATCACCGACTCGCTGCCTGCGGATTGCCGCTTGCGGGTGACCTGTTAAGCCATGCTGCAGCAAATCGTCGTAGGTATATTCCTCCTGAACGTATACCTGCTTTGCTACATCTGTCGATCGCGCTGCCAGCAACGCACATTTAACGTCTTCGGAACGTGCGTGTTCGACGCCAAGCCCGCCGTCTGCGATGGCCTTCGCACGTGGCAGATACGCATGTTTGCATCCGGGCGCCAATCTGTCGATGCGGCGCCTGATCCGCTCGCCGGCACCATCCGGATCGGTGAGCAAAATGGCCCCTCGCACCGCGATCGCGCGGCGCAACAGCGCTAGCACCCGCTTGCTCAGCCGATCCCCGCCAAGAACAATGACGTCCGCCTCGACGGCTTCATCGACGCGCTGCTTGTCGTGAATGCCCTCGACCACCACCACTTCCGAGAGTTTTGGCCGTTCGTCTGTCATCTAGCGCTTCACCTTCCAGAACAGCCGATGAGCGTTCTCCCAGGTCTGCTTTGCGCAAGTTTGAATGGACTCACCGCGCGCATAGGCCACCGTATCGGCGACGAGTTTCACGCGTGCCGGCTCGTTGCGCTTGCCGCGAAACGGATGGGGCGACAAATACGGACTGTCCGTTTCGACGAGTAACCTGTCGGGCGGTACCTTCGCCGCGAGCGCGCGCAGATCGTCCGACTTCTTAAACGTAATTGGGCCCGCAAATGAGATGTACATGCCGAGGTCTAAACACCGCACAAGGACCTCCTCGCGCTCGTTGAAACAGTGCATGACACCTCCGACACTCGTTCCGACCTGAGCATTGGCAATCAGCGTGATAACGTCCTCGGTTGATTCCCGGTTGTGCACGATGATGGGCAGCCCCACCCGCTTGGCTATTTCAATCTGTCGTTCCATGACCTCCTGCTGAACGGGCCGGGGTGCATGATCCCAGTAATAATCGAGGCCAATTTCACCAATTGCGACGACTTTTTCGTGCTTGGCGAGGCGTTCGATCTCATCATAGACCTCGCTCTTGACGTCCGCCGCCGACTCTGGATGAATGCCAACCGCCGCATAGATGCCTTCGTGTGCTTCGGCGATGCGGATGGCCGCATGCGCCGTTAAGAGGTCGACCGCCGGAATGACCACGCGGTCGACCCCCTCCTCGCGCGCTCGGGCGATCACCTTGTCGAGATCGTCCGAAAACTGCCCATCCATCAAATGGCAGTGCGTATCAAACAGTCTCACTTGACAATCGCTCCGTTTGGCATGGAGTCAGGTACCGAGACAATGGAGAGCTTATCGCCTTCCGAGGCGCACAAAATCATGCCCTGTGATTCGACGCCGCGCAATTTCGCAGGCTTTAGGTTCGATACGACAACCACCTTTTTGCCGACGAGTTCCTCCGGCTGATAAAACTTCGCGATACCGGAAACAATTTGCCGCTTCTCCGAGCCGAGATCGATATCGAATTGGAGCAATTTGTCCGCACCCTCGACCTTTTTTGCGGTCAAAACCTGGCCGACGCGAAGTTCGACTTGGTCGAACGCGTCAATGCCGATTTGCGGCTTGCCGGTTGGCGCAACCTTTGCCGCCCCCTGTGGCTCTGCCTTGGCTGTCGTATGCTGGTTGGTCGTCATTTCAGTCAATGCTTCAATCTCCTTTTCTACATCGAGTCGCGGGAACAAAGGCGCCGCTTCGGCAACATGCTTGCCGTGACCGCCCATCCCGATGACAGCTGCTGTCCAAGCAAATTCGTCAGCCGTCCATCCGAACTGCTGCCGGATTGCCGCCGGTGCATCAGTCATAAACGGCTGCACTAAAATCGTCGAAACGCGGATGGCCTCGACCATGTGATACAACACCGTCTGTAGGCGATCCGTCTGTCCTTCTTTGTGCAAGCGCCACGGCTGACACTCGTCGATGTACTTATTCGCAGCGCGCACAAGGTTCCAAATCTCCGTCAACGCGAGGGAAAACTGCATTTTGTCCATGTGCTCTTCGACTTTCGCCCGCGTCGACTCAGCCAACTCGGCCAGTGCCTCATCCTGTTCCACGCGTGCGCCCGGCTCAGGCACAATTCTGTCGGTGAACCGCCCGAGCATCGCGGCCGTGCGATGCACCAAGTTGCCAAAGTCGTTGGCGAGATCGTAATTGAGGCGCTCGACCATGGCTTCAGGCGTGAAAACACCGTCCTGGCCAAACGGAATCTCGCGCAACAGGAAGTAACGAAACGCGTCGCGGCCATAGCGATCGATTAAGCGCAGCGGATCGATCACGTTACCTTTCGACTTACTCATCTTCCCACCCTTGGCCAGGAAGAAGCCGTGACCGAATACCTTTTTCGGCAGCGGCAAGCCTAGTGCCATAAGGATGATGGGCCAGTAGATGGTGTGAAAGCGAACGATGTCTTTGCCGACGACGTGTACGTCGGCCGGCCAATACTTCTCAAACTTCGCCCGTTGCTCCGGGTTGTCAGAACCGTAACCTATCGCTGTGATATAGTTGGTCAAGGCATCGAGCCACACGTAGACAACATGCTTCGGGTCGCTCTTGACGTGGACGCCCCAATCAAACGACGTGCGTGATACGCATAAATCCTGCAACCCCGGCTCAATGAAGTTCTTCAGCATTTCCGTCTTGCGGCCAACGGGTTCGATAAACTCTGGATTCTCGTCGTAGTATTGCACCAATTTGTCGACATACTTGCTCATCCGGAAGAAATACGAAGCCTCGCGGACAAACTGTACCTCGCGGCCGCACTCAGGACACTTTCCATCCTTCAGTTCCCGCTCCGTCCAAAATGACTCATCCGGCGTGCAGTACCAGCCTTCGTATTCAGAGAGGTAAATGTCGCCTTGCTTTAAAAGGCGTTCAAAAATGTCGGCGACCACCTTCGTATGCCGCTCTTCTGTCGTCCGTATGAAGTCGTCATAGGAAATGTCGAGTTTCTTCCACAGCGATTGGATCCAGTCGATAATCGGATCGAGAAACTGTTTGGGCGGTAGCCCGGCCTGCGCCGCGCGTGTTTGGATTTTCTGGCCGTGCTCATCTGTTCCGGTCAAGAAATAGACGTCGTAACCGCGCAATCGCTTGTAGCGCGCCATCGCGTCCGCGGCAACGGTGGTATAGGCATGGCCAATGTGCAGCTTGTCATTGGGATAATAAATCGGTGTCGTGATGTAAAACGTCGGCTTTGCCAATGCTGCTTCCCCCTTTTCTTACTGGCACATCACAGTTTCCTGGCAACCACGAAAAAGCCTCGCCCCAGATTGGGACGAGGCTTGGCTCGTGGTACCACCCAACTTCGCCAGTACACCGCAATTTTCGTTTACCGGCCTTGTTGCAGGCGCTCATCTTGCGCCCTGTTCTGTAACGGGAACGTCCGCGCCCGGCTTAGCCAAACTGTAAGCCTCACCGTGCGATTCTCCAGAACCATACTCCCCAACCGCTCTGTTACCGGCTTCCACCATCCCGGCTCGCTGTCAACTGCGTTTTGGGTACCATTCCTTCACCGAATCACAATGTGCAGTTGTGACTTGATTTGCACCCCATAATACGCGATCCACCTGCATATCGCAACTGCCGGTTACCCAACACACGTTTGCGCTCTGGAGCGTAGTTTGAAAGCGAAAGTACATCATGATACGACACATCGATATACTCCGAAAGCTTCATCGCACACGAACACGGAAATCTGAATCATTCGAACAGCTACCTTCAGAAATGTAAGGTCTTGCAAAATGCCAGATATCCAGTATAGTAAGACTATAGAAGTATTTGCATGGCGTGATAGTGATGGTATAGTCGCTGCCGAGCTGTGCGATATTTCAAAAAGAAAAATATTATTGATTGAACGGGGATGGTACAGTGAAGTCTACAGGTATCGTGCGCAAGGTTGACGAGTTGGGTCGTGTCGTGATTCCTATCGAGCTGCGCCGCACGCTCGGCATTGGCGAAAAGGATGCTCTCGAAATCTATGTCGATGGGGATCGCATCATTCTGAAGAAGTATGAACCAGCTTGCATCTTCTGCGGACAAGCGGACGAGATTATCCACTTTAAAGGCAAGAACATCTGCCCGTCTTGCATCTCCGAGATGCAACACGCGTAAGTTGAGACGAGTATAGGCCAAGGCCGCCGCAGGCACCCCCTGCTGTGGCCTTTTTTACTCGACGCAAGACAGCATTCAGTCCTCGCCTTGCGCCAGGGTCGCATTGTAAAGTTCTCGACGCTTCACGCCAAACCGCTCACTCGCCTCGGCCACAGCCTGTTTGTGCGACATCCCTCGCTCCATGGCGCGGTGAACTTCTTCAAAGGCTCTCTGCCACGCGCATTCAGCTTCCTCGGCACGGGCGCGTTGTGCATCCTCTGCGGTCAACCGATTGTCAATTAACACGACATACTCGCCCCGTGGCTCCTCCTCAGCCATTCGCTCGCATAACGTGGACAACGTTCCCCGCATAAACGACTCGTGCAGTTTTGTAAGTTCTTTGGCCAAAACCGCAGGTTTGTCACCAAGCGCCTCGCGTAAAAACGCAAGCGTACCCGGCAAGCGATGAGGCGCCTCATACATCACCAGTGTCGCCGGCACAGTCCGAAACGGTTCTAGCCATAGCGTGCGCTCAGACTGCGACCGCGGTGGAAATCCCAGATAGACAAACGGTGTCATGGCGAGCCCACTACCCACCAATCCTGCCAGTACAGCGCTCGGCCCGGGAATGGGCACCACTGGAACGTTCATCGCGATGGCCGTTTCGACCACAATTGCACCTGGATCTGATACGAGGGGCGTACCTGCATCCGATACGAGCGCGATGCGACTGCCTGCAGCAAACTGCTCGCGCAACCACGCCTGACTTGCCCGCTCGTTATGCTGGTGGTAGCTGCGCAGTCGATCCGCTGGGATATCGTAGCGGCTGAACAGCTTGCGGGTTTGCCGCGTATCTTCGCACAACACAAGATCTACCTCACGCAATACCTCAAGAAGTCGCAAACTGACATCTGAAAGATTTCCAATCGGGGTACTGCATACGTATAGACAAGCTGATGACGTTACGCTCGTCTCCAACTATGTTCACCTACCAAAAAAGGGCCTGTCGCAAGCCGAACATCCATCCCAATGAACGGACGGCTTGATACCGACAGACCCTTAGTTGTTCTATCGCAGAAGGCACAGCCCGCCTGTGATTTCAGGCGCGATCGATAAACGAAAGGCAAAACAGACATTCTCCTTCAGTGCGCAAGCTCCCATACTTGACGTTGCAGATGTGGAATCCTTCTCGATAAATACGGCGCAAGTTTTCCTGCGCAGAACCAGACTCCAGGTTGACCGTCTTGCCCAGCGATTCAGCTTGATAATGTTCATTCTCCCGTTGCAATCGCTGGTTTTCTTCGATGAGTTCCTGGATCTTGTGCTTGAGCGATCCCAATTCCTCGTACAACTCGCCAATCCGCTCTTCCAAATTCGCAACTTGTACGAACAAAGATTGCTTGTCCATGTGCGGACACCAACCTCTTTTACGCCATCGCGTCTTGGTCTTGGTACGAATCGTTCTCAAATTTCAAACAACACATCAAACGGCCGCACAAACCCGAAATTTTGGACGGGTTGAGTGATAAGCTTTGATCCTTGGCCATGCGAATAGATACAGGATCAAACTCGCCCATCCACGTTGAACAACACAGCAGGCGGCCACACGGGCCAATCCCACCAAGGATTTTTGCCTCATCGCGGACGCCGATTTGCCGCAACTCGATGCGAACGCGGAAGACGCTCGCCAAGTCTTTTACGAGTTCGCGAAAATCGACCCTGCCGTCCGCTGTAAAGTAGAAAATCAACTTGTTTCTGTCAAATGTATATTCAGCGTCGACCAACTTCATCTGTAGTCGGTGTTTCGCGACCTTTTCGCGAAATGTCACCATGGCTTGCCGTGCGCGCACACGGTTTTCCTCTACAGTCATCTCGTCTTCTGGCGTCGCCACACGCATCACCTGTTTCAAAGGCAACACGACCGAGTCCTCCGTCACTTGGCGACGACCGACAACCACGCGGCCATATTCAACTCCGCGCGCCGTTTCGACGATGACGTGTGAATCCTTGTGTATCGGGAGATCACCGGGATCGAAATAATAGATTTTCCCGGCTGGCTTAAAGCGAACGCCGACAATGTCGTACATTAGGATGAAACCTCCCGCAAACGGATGCACATCTGCTCGAAATTCAGCAAGGCCACCACATGTGACTGTAGCCGTAGGCGGCACTCCAGCACAATTTCAATCGCTTCGGCCCACTGATGAATCTCGAGGATGGGAGCGATGCGCAAAATGGCCTGTTCCCAATCCTGAAACCGACCGCACGGCATGTTGGCACGGACATTCAGGACTTCGCGCAACCACTCTGCGAGCAGTAACAGGCTGTCCTCTGCGGGTAATTGTTCAGATAACGACTGCCACGCTGCCGCCAGCGTCCACGCTGGCGCGCGTTCGACGAGCCACATCTTCGTCCATTTTATCATTTGATCGACGAAGCCATCAAACGAAGGATCTTCCGTCGCATGTAGCAAGCTGTGAAGTTGTTCGGCCGCCGCCGGATCCGTGGAAGTGTATGGACCTGCCGGCGCGAGATCGTACGCAAATGCCCGCGAACGAATGGTCGACAACACGTTCTGGCGGCTCTTGGCCGTCATGATGGCATACACATGCGGTTCGGGCTCTTCAAGCGTCTTCAACATGCGGTTTGCCGCCACGCCAGTCATATGATCCACGCCGTAAAGTATGTAAACCTTGCGACCGCCGTGGGCCTTTGTCGCCAGCCAGTCCTGTACGGCCTCGACATCCGCCGTCTTGAGCCCTTCGGCACCAACCTCGAGAAAGTCCGGATGCGCGCTCGCGGCCATTTGCACGCAAGCACGGCACGTCCCGCAAGGGGCGTCCGCAGGCCGTTCACAAAGCAAATGGCGCGCAACAAACCCAGCCGCCCGCGCTGTATCCGTCGGAGTACCGACCAGTAGTACCGCATGCAACAGGCTCCTGGCCGTCAACGAGGTCATCAACGGCTCGGGTAAACCTACGAGTGACCCATTGGTTGTGTCCCCCGCTGCAGCCACACGCATTCCTCCGTCCTACATCCGTTAGCGCCGTGTTCAAAACTGATCAAATTGTTCAATGTCAAGGACAAAGACCGTCGCGCCACCAACCTGAACGTTGACCGGGTACGGAATATATGACTCCATACTGGCGCCCATCGGTGACATCGGAGCCACGACTTGTTCCCGCGCCTTGCACGATTGCTGAATAATGCTTTTGACGCGATCCACCATGTGATCTTCGGTACCAATCAAGAACGTGGTGTTGCCCGCGTGAAGAAATCCGCCTGTCGAAGCCAGTTTGGTTGCCCTGATATTTTCCTTAACCAAGTTTTGTGCCAGCTTTGCACTATCCTTGTCCTGTACGACTGCGATAATCAACTTCATGGGGGTCACCCGCCTATTCCAAGTCGTTGTTGATGTGATTCCATACAACCCGCTTAATTTCCTGCTGCATCGCTTCTACATCCAAACGCGCGTCAATCCGTCGGATACGCCCAGGTTCCGCAATCTGTAGCGCACGAAAAGCACTTGCTACGCGATCAAAAAAGTCCGCACCCCTCTGTTCGATGCGATCCAAACTACCAAGGCCTCGCGCAGCCAAAAGGCGTTCCCTTGCTTGCACCCAATCGATGTCAAACCACAGGGTTAAATCTGGCATCAGATTGCCCAGTGCAAATGCATTCACGGCACGCACTGCTTCTTCGCCGATACCAAGCCCTGCCCCTTGGTAAGCAATTGAAGCGTCGACAAACCGATCACAGAGCACCACGGCCCCTTCTTCAAGCGCCGGTCGTATGACCTGGTCAACCAACTGAGCGCGCGAAGCTGCATAAAGCAATACCTCAGTCCGCGCCGCCATCTCCGTGTGTCGGGGGTTGAGCAACACAGACCGAACTGCATCGCCAATGCGCGTTCCGCCCGGTTCCCGCGTGCAGACGACGCGAAGCCCTTGTTCTTCAAGCCAGGTGGCCAGTCGCTGGATTTGCGTCGTCTTCCCAGCCCCGTCGATGCCTTCGAACGTGATGAATGTACCTCGTCTGTCAGTCATCGCACACCTCAATCTGATCGCCAAGTTCGATGCCTATAAGCGTCTGTCCTGTGGCCCGAAGGCGCATCAGGACTCTAACGGCCTCTCTGCTCACCAACTGCCCAGGCCAAATCGCTGGAACGCCCGGTGGATAGGGCGCGATCGCGCGCTTACAGACGCACCCGACCGCCTTTGCGAGTGGCACCAGCCGCCCTGTCGCCTCTTCGACTTGACGCGGGCGAAGCACATGCTCGCTACTACCGACCTGGTACAAGGCCTCGAGACTATCCGTATGTGAACGTCGGAGCGGCGATGCCTCAGATTCTTGCCATGCGCGATAGACCGTAAAAAAACGTGCCAATTCGCGCTCGTGTTGGCCAAAACCGAAGATGGCAAGCGCCCCTGTCGCATCGGCAAATTCAAGAAACATCCCATGCCTGTGCAGTTCATCGGCCAATCGCCTGCTGGCGGCGTGATGACCCGTGGGGATCCAAAAGCGCATGGGATCCCTGCCCGGCTCTTGTTCGCGAAACTTCGCTAGTGTCGTTAACGTTACTTCCGCGATCTCGCGACCGATATGCAACCAGGCTTGCGCTGCGTCAAGTGAAGCAAGTAACAAGTAGGAAGGGCTTGTGGTTTGTAAAAAACTGAGTGCTTCGCGAACTGCACGTTGCCGTGCCGCGTCGCCTACTACGTGCACCCACGCCGCTTGGGTCAAACAGGGCAACGTTTTGTGCGGACTCTGAATGACAATATCCGCACCTTGCACGACGCTGTGCGGTGGCAGCAGTGGATGAAGCCCAAAATGCGCCCCGTGCGCTTCATCGACAACGAGTGGCACATCGGCATCGTGACAAACAGCGGCAAGGCCTGCGACGTCTGCCACCAAACCTTGATATGTCGGGGATGTGACGACGACACAAGCAACGTGTGCATGTTTCTTTAGAGCAGCCCGCAGCGTGCTTAACTGTGGGGACTCGAAAGCCTGTAAGTCCGGCCGCCATGGAGATGGCACCCATATAGGTTCAGCGTCAGCATGCACAAGACCGCGCCAGACACTGACATGACAAGGGCCTAGTAGAATGACCTGTCTCCGACTCGGCGTCACACACGCGCGAATCGCGGCCATGATGCAAGCCGTCGCACCGTTGACACTATAGTACGTGGCATCGGCGCCATAATAAGAGGCAGTCAACCGCTGGGATTCGAGAATGCAACCCTCTGTGGCGTGTAAGTTGTCCAATCCAGGCAGTTCCGTTACATCGATGCGCAACGCTTGGCCGAGCCAAGGGGACAAACCTTCGTAAAACAGGCGCCCACTGTGATGACCGGGAACATGAAGCGACGTTCGTTCGTCTTTCACATGCTTCTCGAGTGCATCGAGAATTGGCGTTAGACCCAACCCATCGCCGGACACCCGAATGTGATCCAGCACACACTCGTTCTCCTCTCCAAGGTAAACGCACGACAGCATCGCATATCCATGCAAGGCGCATCATGCGTCAAGTGAAACGCAAACCGGAATATACTTAAGTAAGACGTTCTTTTGCAAGAATTGAATATAACGGTGATTTACAGCGGACGAGGAAAGCTATCCAATGAAAAATCAGGGGACCGCCATTCTCCCTGGCCCTTATGGAAAAATCAATTCTTTCTTCGCTTCCATTCATTGCGAATCAATGAAACGAGCGCGACAACACTCGCCAGGGCATAGATGACGCCCCACAACGGCCAAATGATTTTCGTCACGCCGAATCTCTCCCCCTCTTAACGTAAGGATGCCTGCCCATATAGTAGCATATGAAGAAGCCGCGATCTTGGGCTCAACGGAACGCACTCGAAAGGGCCATTGTCTCGTATGTATCGGCCACATACCTGCACATTATTGAAGCAAAAACGCACCTCGAAACGAGGAGGTCAGCTTTCTCCACCGCGTCCGACGTGCGCTTTCAACGACTTTGTTTTTGCGTCCCCACATGTTAAAGTGACAACGCGGATAGCCAAATGCGCTTCATTTCCTCGACGTAGTACGCATACGCCTCGTCCTCGACGTCGGCATGGACAATCGCGCGCTCACAATCCAAGCAAATCATTTGGCCGCAAATGTGTATGCCGTACAACTTCGGCTTGTGACAGATGATGCATTCCGCCAGCGGCGGCTGCATACTTTCCACTGGATTCATCATCACACATCACCTTCTTCAACTTATACCAACATACCACTGTTGCATACCGCTGTTGGCGTCCCTCGTTCTAGTTTGTCTCACTTTACTCTTGCCCATACCTACCACACCTGGTGAATGCCAATGAGAATCAGCAGGGCTCCCGCGATGTAAGTCGCCTTGTCACCTAGGGCCTGCGCTGCATAACGACGGCCTAGATACGCGGCAAGGCCCAACAGGATAAAGGAAAACGCCGTCACGGAGGCTGTCGTCGCCCAGATACTCAAATGTGTAACACCTGCGTCAAAACCACCGGCAAATGCGTTTAACGCAAGGGCAATGCCAAGAATAGAAGCCTCCGTCAAGCTGATCGATTGCGAATTGTCAAAATCGGCCGCCGCGGGATCGTCGAGAATCCGTCCGATCACGCTGCCATTTCGGCGACGCCGTTTCCGTCGACTGCGGATGGGCTCTGTGATAACCCAAAGGCCTACAGCCATAATGACAATGGCACCTAACCAGTTTGAAATCTGTGGGTGAATATAGTGGCTCACGGTATTGCCCACCCAACCAGATAAAAGTGTCGCGACGCCGCTTATGGCCGCAATAAGCAAGTTTGCAATCGTCGAAATCTGAATTCGCCGCACGCCATATGCAATACCAACGCCTGCATTATCCAAGTTTGCCGCAATACCAAGCCCTACTAGGGTCAAGATGGTTGCTGTCGTCACACGTCGCCACCCCCGGTCTTCTCAGACACCTTATGTGTATGGCCAGTCCTTGTTTCTGCGCGCAAGGATGGCTTTCCACGGCGATTTTCGGGCTGTGCTATAATCTCATCGAAATGGAGGTGGAGAGGTGAGTCGACCGGGAACGTCCAGCCTCGCCCGCGGAGCCTCTCTCTATGTGATTTGTGTCGCCCTGGCTAAAGTGTTAGGGCTTGTCTGGATCATTCCGGTAACGGCCATCATTGGTCAGACCGGGAACGGCATCTACGGCAATGCGTACGCCATTTACAATATTCTTCAGCAGTTGGCGACAGCCGGCTTCCCACTGGCCATGGGAAAGCTGATCAGCGAACGGCGCGCAAACGGGGAGCGGCCGGTTGTGGAACACATCTATCGCGTGACGATGAGATCACTATTGGTCTTTAGCGTCTGCGCGTTCCTCATCATGTGGTTTGGCGCACCCTTGTTCGCTCATGTCATTTCGCTAAAAAGCGGACAGGCGTCCATCGTGCAAAATGTGCCATCGATTCGAGCAGTATCTTTGATGCTACTCGTCGTTCCCGCGATGAGTGGTCTGCGAGGCTACCTGCAGGGATTTCAAAAGTTAGAAGGACCCGCGTATTCGCAGACATTCGAACAACTTTTTCGCGTCATCGCGATGGTGGTTGGGGCATATCTCGTTGTCGACGTCTGGCACCGCGATCGCGCTGTGGATGGCGCTGCGGCTGCCACGTTTGGCGGATTTGTGGGGGGCGTCGCCGGGCTTTTGCTGCTGATCGGCTTTGCTTGGAAGCTGCGGCGCAAGGAACGCGCTTTTGGCTATGAGGACAGCCCGTTTCGCGATAGGCAAATTCTCCGGATGGTATATCGACTGGCGCTACCAGTCAGCCTTGGCGGCCTCGTCGTACCCATTGCAAATCTCGTAGACTCTTGGACGGTTACCAATTTGCTTCAGGCAACTGGGCAAGGTTATTTGCAAGCAGTGGCGAATTACGGCATTCTGACGCGGCAAGCTATGTATCTAGTCATGTTGCCGATGGCGTTCGCCTACGCCATCGGCGTCTCTGTGTTGCCAGCTGTATCGGCTGCCCGAGCAAGACGCAGCCATCAGGAACTACAGAGCAGCATCGTGTTCACGTTGCGTAGCATGTTTCTCATGAGCTTCCCTACGTCTGCGGCATTGCTCGTGTTAAGCCGACCGATCAACGAAGCGCTGTTTGGGACAACGGCCGGATCGGCCATTATTTCGACGGTTTCGTTTATGAGCATCTTCGCCAGTATGGAACTCATCTCGACGTATATTTTGCAGGGCTTGGGTAAGATGTATCGGCCAGTACGCAATATGTTCATCGGCGTGGGCATCAAGACAGCACTCAATTTCGTACTCATCTTGACCACGCATTCGGTGATTGGCGCTGCACTGGCCACCACAATCGGCTATCTTTTCTCATCGTTGCTGAACATCGCTGCGGTACGAAAGTACAGTCAGGTGTATTTTTCGGTGACGCGATTGATGCGGCCTTTTTTCCGGGCATCGCTCGTCGTGGCGGCCGTCATGTTTGTAGTCAACTGGTTGATACACTGGGCATATACAACCATGATGGCGGCAGCACCTTGGCGGATCGGCGCCATCGTGCAACTTCTAGTAGCGGGTGGAGCCGGAGTACTCGTCTATCTTATACTCATTGTCCGATCCGGTGCGCTCGGCGACGATGAGTTGCGAAGCGTGCCTGGCGTAGGGCGGTACCTGGCGCGGTTTGGACGGCGCTTCCGCAAACCGCGCCGCAGCGGCACCATCCGCTCACGCAAATATCCATAACTTCATCGCAACCAACGCAGCAACACCAGGTACGCCGAGTATTCCCGCTGTCAATGCGGTAACTGGGTTAAATGGCACGTGGAAGTGAAGATAGCTGCCAACCCAGTCGACAGCGAAGACAAACAAGCATCCAAGGGCGACGTTGCGCACAATACGCCACGCCGCCCTACCCGGTTGCTGAAAGAACTGACTGACAATGAGTATCCCGAGCACAACAGCCCCGCACCACAACCATACCGATGAAATATGCACCTTAACACCTCCAGAGGCCAACGCCAGATTTCTCAACCCAAATGGTCAGGCACTAATCGATTCGCCATTCATCTGACGTCCAGTCCCACTGCTGGCCATCAAACGAAATCCCATGTTCCCGCGCAAGTCGAAACAAGTAGTTTAACTGGCGCTCGGCGGCGCCGATGCGGAACACAATGTGATCAATGAGTAGCGGGTCAGAGACGTATTCAAACTGCCTGCGGGCAATTTCCAGTTCACGGTGACTCTTTAGGATTTCACGCAGAAATTTCTCAGGGTTGATAGGATCGATATCGAGGTCGTGTCTGAGGACGGCGTCGTGATCGGCGTGCAGGGCTTGATTTGTTTTGGCTGCCACGGGCAACGTGGATGGCCTCGTGGCGTCATCCGCAGCGACTGGTCTGGTTTCCGAGTGCGTCACGGTCCAGTCCCTCCCTTGTCCAAGTTAGTACATCATAGGCGGGAGAAACGGCGAATATGACTCAATGATGATATTCATAACTGGAGAAGGACAATCAGAATGGGGTTATGGTATGTGACCTAAGGCTCATTGTTTCGAGGAGAAGACAACAGGATGAAGCCATGACAGACAAATCTAACATAACGGGATCCCCGCCAAGGGGAGCCCCGCACCTTGGCACAGGCGCAGGCCTTAGCTGAGGATTACTTCAATTGACATTCTCGCAAAGGAAGGTCAAGCCCGGCACAATCCCGTGCGGTTGGTGCAATGGGCCCACGTTTACTTTACAATGCTCGACGTCCCTCAAGCGCCTTGGCGAGCGTAACCTCGTCCGCATACTCCAAATCGCCTCCCACTGGCAGGCCGTGCGCGATACGCGTGATCTTGACGTGAAACGGCTTCAGCAGGCGCGAGATGTACATCGCAGTGGCCTCTCCCTCGACATTCGGGTTTGTTGCCAAAATGACTTCATCAATGTCGCCTTCGCCCACCCGCACAACCAGCTCTTTGATGCGGATATCCTGCGGGCCGATGCCCTCCATTGGCGAGATGGCACCATGCAATACGTGGTAGGTGCCATGATATTCGTGCGTTCTCTCCATGGCCATGACATCCTTTGGCTCTTGGACGACGCAAATGACAAGCTTGTCGCGGCGCGGATCTTGGCAAATGGCACACGGAGAGGCCTCTGTGACGTTGCAGCATATGGAGCATTCCGTGAGTTGCGTTTTTACATCTTGCAACGCCTTGGCAAACGCAAGCACGTCCGTCTCCTCCATAGACATCACGTGAAATGCCAGTCTGGCTGCGGTCTTCGGACCGATGCCAGGAAGCTTCATAAACTGCTCAATGACCCGCGCCAGCGGTTCCGGATATCCCCACATCTTAGAACAACCCCGGGATGTTCATTCCCTTTGTGTACTTGCCCATCGTTTGTTCCGTGAGTTCATTCACCTTCGTGGATGCATCCTGGAACGCCGCTAAAATAAGATCCTGCAACATGTCAACATCCTCCGGCGTGACCACGTCAGGACGGATGGAAACGCCAGTAACTTCCTTATGACCGTTCATGGAGATTTTCACGGCGCCACCACCAGCCGTACCTTCCACAATCTGCTCGCCCAAAGCCTCCTGTGCTTTGAGAAGCTCCTCCTGCATCTTCTTCGCTTGCCGCATCAATTGATTCATATTTTTCATTCTGTCGATCCCTCATCTTCCGCAATCACTTTATCAGGCCCAAACAGCTGTACGGCAAGTCCAACCAAATCCGGCTCTGAAGCCGTCTCTGATTGGGGCTCAGGCGCTTGCGTCAATGACGCCAAATACTCGTCCCAATCCGCCTTCAACAACGCAAACAACTGCATGTCCCGCTCTAAAATCACTTGAAAGGCTGCCTCAATCGTCTGCCTGTCGGCAGGTTTCATGACGGCTTCACGGTGGATCCGGCTCGCAAATGACATGACAACGGCGTGCTCTGTCGCAAATGCAATTTCGCCATGTGTCAGCCAAGCATGTGTCTGTATGCGATCCGCCTTGACTTTATGCAACACGTCCGGCCAACGCTCGCGAACCATCGCCTCGACGTCGACGCTGCGTTCAGCGTATAAACGTGCCAACGTCTCCCGCTTTCGATCCGGCCCCGCTGCACGCCGTGTCGCTCGAGCCGCCTGCGGCCGCTGAGCCTGCCCCCGCCCCGCAGGCGAGGCGACAGCCTCATGTACGGAAGCTGTCGGCACGGCACTTCCAGAAGCGGAAGTCTCCACTACAGGTGGTGTTGCCGGCGCTTGAGATGCGACTTGCGGCGCCATTTGCACGGCCGGTTGCTGAACGCATGTAGGCGCGCTCGGCAAGACCATGCTAAGGAGTGCCGCCTCCAGCGCAAGTCTCGGTTGGTCGAGATAGCGCAACTGAGTATACAGTTCCCCCAGCTTGTGCACAGCTGTAAGCAACCATTCACTCGTCACACGCTTGCTTTCTGCCACAGCTCGATACGGCGCTATCGGTTTTCCACCAAGCGCATCGTCTGTCGGCGACAGTTTGACGATAAACAAATCGCGCAGGACTTGCAACAAGTCGTGAACAATGCGGGTTGCATCCTTACCTGCCGCATACCAGGCGGCCAGGCGACGCAGCGCATCGAGATGTTGAGTAGCCGCGAGATCGGAAACCAGTGCGAGAAGCGCTGCCGTATCGACACCACCGACGACGCTTGCCACGACCTCGTCGTCGATCTCGCCTTGGCCAAACGCCGCTGCCTGTTCCAAGAGGCCGAGCGCATCACGCAAACCGCCGTCCGCGGCTTCGGCCAGCTTCCAAAGTGCACTCTCATGTGCACTCCACCCTTGGTGACGTACGACCTCCTGTAACCGCTCGACGATGGTCTCTGTGGCGATGCGGTGGAAGTCGAACCGCTGACAACGGGATACAATCGTATTGGGAAGCTTGTGCGGCTCCGTCGTGGCCAGCAAAAACAACACATGTGCAGGTGGCTCTTCCAGCGTCTTGAGCAACGCATTGAATGCCTCAGTCGTCAACATGTGCACTTCGTCGACAATGTACACTTTTTTCCGAACACTTGTGGGCAGGTAGTGAACCTTGTCACGCAATTCGCGGATTTCATCCACGCCACGGTTCGACGCTGCATCAATTTCTTCGACATCGACATTATTGCCACGGGTAATGGAGACACAAGCCGCACACTCATTGCACGGCTCAACCCCTTGCGGCGCGAGGCAGTTGACGGCCTTGGCGAACAGTTTTGCCGCGCTCGTCTTACCTGTTCCACGCGGTCCACAGAACAGATACGCGTGCGCAATTTTTCCACTTTGCAAGGCATTCATCAACGTTTGCCGCACGTGCGGCTGGCCGATGAAATCCGCAAACGATTGCGGCCTCCAGGTGCGATACAAAGCCTGGTACGACATGCGAGGCCCCCTCTCGGTTTTACACTATCACAGAAGGGGCCCCATTTTCACGGTCCGTCAGCAGCTGCGCCGTGCAACCAGATGATGAACCGAAGACGTCCGCTTAAGTGGCAACGACACCGTGAACGTAGTGCCAAACCCCTTCGATGATACCCGAATTTGGCCACCGTGATCGGCAACAATCCGCTGACAAATGGCCAACCCCAGCCCGGTCCCTTTTTCCTTGGTCGTATAGAATACATCAAATATGCGGTCAAATAAATAATAAGGAATTCCAGGTCCTGTATCGGCTATTTCAATCTCGACCCGGCCATCCATCTCCCGAGCTTCGATGCGTAATTTCCCACCTTTATCCATCGCCTCAATTGCATTCTTCACCAAATGCAAAAGCAACTGCCGAATCATATTGCGATCCGCCTGCAAGAGGACACCGTCCGCAACATGACACTCGGCTTGAATTCCTGCGCCGTCGGCAGCGGCTTCGGCCCACGGCAAGATTTCTCTCAACACATCGTGGAGATCAAAGGTCGACCATTCCATATCGTGTGGCTTCGACAATAATAATAACTCTGTGACAAGCGCATTGACGCGCTCGATTTCCCCCATCATCACCTGCACATAGCGGATTTCTTCGTCCATCATTCCGCTGTTTAACCGCTGTTCAAGCAGTTGTAGAAAACCTTTGACCGTCGTTAGTGGGTTGCGGATTTCATGCGCAATGCCGGCTGCAAGCCGCCCTACGGTCGCAATTCGCTCCGCCCGCTGTGTGTTTTGATTCAGCAGTGCAAAGTTCCCCATGTCCTTCATCACAATGTACATGCCGCTTGCACCGTCTTCGTCCTCGTCGAGAAACGTATCGACAAGCACGTGGCGCACCAAACCACCGACTTCCCACTTGACAATGGCGTCTCGGTATTCAGATTCACTTTCGACGACATGGACCATGAACTGATACTCTTCCGAATTGACGTCAAACGCTTCAGACAGCAGAAATGCCTGGTTGGTACCGCGAGGAACACCAAGAAGATCGCTCGCCATATCATTCTTGACGGACAGCTCCTGCTCTTTGGAGAGGTAGAAGATCCCCGCATTGAGCAATTGGGCGTCAAACGCATGCTTTGAATGGCGACGGACGTTGTGTGGCTTCCGCAGGGTTTTCACCAGAATCACCTGTCCTATGTGCAGTGTTGTCCTGGGATTATTCGCACGCGAAAGCGAGAATCCTGCACGCCCGACAAAACTTCCATTGGCTCGACACGAGCCGACACTTTCCACCTTTACGCAAGTTTGATGGCGATACAAACACACCGAAGACGCACGAAGCGCGGCCTTTGACCAAGCCCCGACCAGGCACTCCCACGTCGCCCGAAAGGTCTCCCTTAGTGCTGCTTCCGTCAGGACCTGACACGGTTCAGGAGTTTTCGCCGCATGGGACCCGGTCAGGGCTTGGTCAAAAACCGCGCCCTAAGCAAGTGTCTTTGCAGTGAAATAGCAATGTCCGATAAGACCTTCGCCCCATCGGACACCGAGAAAACATGGCGGAGAGAGTGGGATTCGAACCCACGAGCCCCTTGCGGAGCTACTCGCTTTCGAGGCGAGCTCTTTCGACCACTCAGACATCTCTCCGCGGTCGATATTGTAGGATCCTACGAGCGAAGAGCTCGAAAGAAATCCCTTAATATATTAGCACACTCGTCCCGCAAAACGCCAGAGGTAATTTCTGGTGTGTGATTCCACAATCCAGGTTCACACAGTCGAACCCTCGACTCAATTGCGCCGCCTTTGGCGTCCGTTGCACCATAAATCACATGGCGAATGCGCGACAGCACAATAGCCCCCGCGCACATGGGACAGGGCTCTAGTGTCACATACAAATCACATTCTGTCAAGCGCCAACCACCTAGCCGCCGACTTGCCTCGCGCAGCGCAATCACCTCTGCATGCGCCGTACCATCCCGCCAGCTTTCCCGGCGATTAAAACCGCGGCCCACAACCACATCATCACAGACGACGATAGCGCCAATTGGAACCTCACCGAGTTCTGCCGCCACTTTCGCCATCCCTAAGGCCTCTTGCATCCAATGTTCATGGCGCAACGAATCATGGATCGTCACGGGGTATCAGCCACCTTCGGCTGTTGCGCGTGATGTGGGTAGCTCGACACTTGTAGCGCGGAGCGCGTCAACTCTGTCACAATGTCCGACTGCAATTGCGGATGTAAATAGTAACTGGCGTTGACAAACACCCGTCCAGTATCTGTAGTCACGTACCGTGCAGGCAATCGGTTGAGCGCCATCGCAAGCACATCGCTAATGCACTGCTCACATTTGCACTTGAGAAGGTCATAGATTTCCGAATCCTGCAGTAGTTGCGTCGCTAGTTGCTCAGTGACATTGACAATCGGCATGAACAGTCCCCCACAAGGTCATCGTTCGGCACGTCAGCATACGCTGGCCAATGAGAGGTGAGAACCCCGTGCCACGGGCAACGTTAGACGAAGAACGGCATTTTTTAAACAAATGGCAGATGTACCTTGCCATGCAAGATGCTCAGCCAAAAGGCCTGCACTTGCCAGCTACCTGCCTTTTATCGCAAGTAACGCCAGACCATTTTGAACAGGCCCCATCCTGGTACATCAAGCCTGTCGAAACATGGGGCGGAAATCTGATTTCTCGTGTCACCAAGGTTGCATCAGCCACATGGACGTTACAACCCACCGTCGGTACAGCGCTGACATTCGCTCGCGCTGCCGACGTGCTATCAACACTGCTCACCATGTACCTGCCAGAGCAAACCATCGTCCAGCAAGCCGCGTCCGTTCTGACGCTGTCTGGTCGGCCATTTGACGTGCGCGTCCTGTGTCAACGGGACGATGACGACGCTTGGTTGGTAGCCGGCCACTTGGCTCGGGTTGGCGCCGAAAACAGCATCGTCTCAAACATTGGTACCGGCCACGGTGAGGTTATGCCCACACAGCATCTGCTTCAACAAGTATACCAAAACCGCGAGTTATCCGGACGTGTGTTGCGCCGCTTGCGGCGCATCAGCCTCGCTGTCTGCCACATCCTCGACACGTATGCCGAGTTCGACGAGGTGGGCATTGATTTTGGGCTCGATAGCCATGGACGGATCTGGCTGTTCGAGGTTAACACAAACGACCGCCTCGGCAAGCCGAGCCACGAGCTTTTTCTGCACCTGCCCAATCGACGAATCTACGACGAGATCGAACATCGCGCAAAGCGCCGCGAGGAGCGCTGGTTTCGTCAACTCCTACGCGACGTGGAGCGACATCATCGTTAACACTGGGCACCATTCGCCCAGTTCACGCATAAGGTATGGGGATTTTGCCTTGCTTCGCCAAAGGCGGGCAGTTTCCATAAGGAGGAATGAGCGCATGTGCGGTATCACAGGTTGGATCGACTGGTCCCGCGACCTCACATCGGAAACACAAACAGTAAAAGCCATGGGTGACACGCTTGTTGCGCGCGGACCGGATGCCGACGGGCTGTTCACGGATCCACACGCGCTCTTTGCGCACAGAAGGCTCGTCGTCGTCGATCCCGACGGTGGCAAACAACCAATGACAAGGCATTTTGGCGATCGCGCGTATACGATTGTATATAACGGCGAGCTGTACAATACGGACGAACTCAGACAACAACTGCAGGCAGAGGGCTTTTCATTTTACGGCTACTCGGATACCGAAGTACTTCTCGTGTCTTATGTCGCATGGGGAGAAGAATGTGTATCCAAGTTCAATGGCATCTTCGCGTTCGCCATCTGGGATGCCGCGAATCAGCGGTTGTTTATGGGGCGTGATCGCCTGGGCGTCAAACCGCTCTTCATCAGCCGAGTCGGCCAAGGTATTGTCTTTGGATCGGAACTCAAAGCGCTGCTTAAACATCCAGCCATCGAACCCGTGATTGACGAACAAGGCCTGGCTGAGATATTTGCGATTGGGCCAGCGCGCACGCCTGGGGTAGGTGTATTTGTGGGTATCGATGAACTCCGCCCTGGCCACATTCTCATCGGCACGCCGGACGGGATTCGCGCGAAGCGGTACTGGCAGTTGGAGAGTGTCGAGCACGCGGATTCGCTCGAAAAGACCGTCGAAACGGTACGGGATCTGATGATCGATACGGTGGAGCGCCAGCTCGTATCCGATGTACCCTTGGCGACCTTTCTGTCTGGCGGCCTTGACTCCAGCGTCGTATCGGCAATTGCCGCACGCTACTTCCAACGTCAAGGACGCGATGCGTTGCACACGTACGCCATCGAATTTCAGGATATGGAGAAGCACTTTACGGCTAACGCCTTCCAGAAGAGTCTGGATGGACCGTGGGCACAAATGATCTCCGAACATATTGGCAGCATCCATCATCGTGTCATCTTTGATACCCCGGATCTTGAGCGGCACTTGCTCGATCCGCTGTTGGCTAGGGATTTGCCTGGTATGGCTGACATCGACACATCGCTTTTCCTATTTTGCAGACGGATTAAAGAGGATGTCACCGTTGCCCTGTCCGGTGAAGCCGCGGACGAAGTATTTGGCGGATACCCATGGTTTCATCGGGAAGACGCGCTCGCAGCGGATACCTTCCCTTGGTCATTGCGCTTACACGAGCGCATGGGCGTAATGTCGGACGCCTTAAAACATGCCATCCGCCCACAGGCATACGTACAGGAGAGGTACCTCGAAGCCTTGTCGGAAGTGCCCAGACTACCCGGAGAAACAGGACGTGATGCGCGCGTACGCGAGATTGGCTATCTGTCGATCACGCGCTTTATGCCGACGCTCTTGGATCGCAAAGATCGCATGAGCATGGGTTCCGGCCTCGAGGTCCGAGTGCCGTTTTGCGACCACCGGTTGGTCGAGTACGTGTTTAACATACCATGGGCCTATAAAACGGCTGGCAACGAAGTCAAAGGTGTATTGCGCCAAGCCATGTCGGATTTTCTGCCGCACGAAGCGCTCTATCGCAAAAAGAGTCCCTATCCGTCAACGCCAAATCCTGCTTACCTAGCACTGGTTCGCAACAAGGCACTCGCGATGTTGGATGACCCGTCATCTCCCATCCTGCCTTTCATTGACGCAAACGCAGTGCGTGCACTTGCGCGGATCAGCCAACAACCGTCCGAGCATCGTCCATGGTTCGGCCAAATTATGGGCACGGCTCAGATGTTCCACTATCTGTACGAGGTCAACGAGTGGCTTCGACGTTACAACGTGCGTGTCAAATGACGGATCGCATACCTCCTTCGATTCGGCAGATGCTATGCCCTGAAGGGGGTTGGCCGCCGTGATCCACGACTGGATTTGGGGTGTTGCATTTCTTGTTGGGCTTGGCGCCGTGTGGGCGTATGTCGACCTTCGCTTCCGCCGTCAGGACTAAACCGTCACCGTCCGCATAGCGGCAAAAAGCTGCCCAAAAATCAACGGAACCGTTGATCTGGGCAGCTTTTTGCATTTATAAGCGCGGATCGTCGATACGAGCCTCCTGGAGCACTTTTTCCCGTGCCCGCATGAAGTGATCCCAATAAATCATGGCCGCCCCAGTCGCCACCACGATGCAAAACGAGATGATCATCCACATGACCGTATCGGTGTCGACATCCTGAAACCAAGTGGCCATCTCCGCACCCATCTGGACACCGCCCTTCGTCATTTTGGCGTTAGTATCTGCCGAATCGGGCGGATCGAATACGGGTGGGTTTTTATGGGCTTACGAAGCCTGCGTTTCGTATGAGCTCCAACCGGTACACATACTCGCAGAGAAACTCCACCGCTTCCAAGTGCCGGCGCGCCGCGTCCGGGGTATCGCCGAATGCATACACGCCATGCGCACGAACGAGTACGGCAGGCACGTCGGGCTTAGCCGCATCCGCGACAGCTTGGCCGAGTTGGTGTAGATCCGCCCAGTTCGGGACAATCGGAATCCGCACAGAAGCGTCTTCCTCCCAATGCCCGAGCGCCTTGAGTAATTCGTGATGCGCAATTTCGACATATCCTTGCCTGGCGAACAGTTCGCTGATCAGATTGTTATACACCGTATGTACATGCAGGATGCTGCCACATGACAGTTTGTCATACAAAGCAACATGGACGGTCGTCTCGGCAGATGGCCTGTACGAGCTCTCGCCTTGGACCTGCATGTCGGCGTCAACGAGTAACACATCTTGCTCGGTCAGGCGCTGCTTGTCAGCACCGCTGCGCGTAATCGCAAACAGGAGAGGATTGCGTTCGACCAGAATTGAAAGATTCCCGCTGGTGGCAGGCAACCAGCCCTTGTCAGACGCGAAGCGCGCAAGTTCGATCACGCCCTGTGCCTGTTCACTGAATGTATGCATGAAGTGAAGCCTCCCTGTCGTCGATAGCTGCGACGATATCGTCGAACGTTGTAAAAGGCAGATGTGGAATGCCCCGCTCCTCTACCAATGCCAACAGTTGCGCCCGCGCAAACACGAAATCTGCCATTTGTGCCGCTTTAAAGTCTGTCACGCCATCCCCGATGACGATCACGCTGTCCCCTGGCTGGACAAGTTCCCGAATTACGCTCGGCTTACACAGTCCGCAACCCCCCTCGCAAGCTGGATCACAAGGGTGTGACCACTGCACATGTAGCCGGCGGCCACTTGTATCGAGGTGATTACAATAGATATCCACAGCCCCTGTGGAGAATTTGTGGATAATCGGCAACACGAAAAAGTCGAATCCGCCGCTAACTACGGACAACTTCCACCCAAGTTGTGCACAGGTGTGAATGAATTGTGGAAAACCGTGCCGAACTCGTGTGTGATCCTGTGCAAACCGTGCAACCTCGTCATATTGATCCGAAGGAATCAGCTGGAACATCGCTTCGACGCCATCCTTCACGGTTCGTCGACCTTGCTTGACTGCCTCGATGATGGGCTTGCTTTCCTCAGGAGCAAATCTTTCCATAATCGTAGTAATCATGTCACGTTCTGAAATCGTCCCGTCAAAATCGCAAATTAGGCGAACCGTCACGCCCGCACCCCCCACTTTGCAATGGCAGCGGCTAAAGCCGGCTTATCCACAGCGGCATCTTGGAGTGGTACGCCCTCTTGTACAGCCGCGATCGCGTCAAAGAAAGCCTGTCCACCCATGCGCGCGCCACCGGGATGGCCATGAATGCCACCGCCTGCATTGAGGATGAGGTCAATACCAAAGTCCCGGTACAGCTGCGGAACGAGCCCCGGATAAATCCCTGCAGATGGTGCTGGTAGTACCTTGCGATGGACGCTGTCCTTACGCAGGTGCGCAAGTAACCGATCCGTGGCCTCGCCACCCAATGTCACGCTGCCATACATGGACGGGAAAATGCCCATGTCAGCCCCCGCCAATCGCATGAGTTGACCCAGCACGATGTCTGCGGCTATACCGTAATTCGGAGACCCGTAGAGGGCGCCGGATACCGCCGGATGTGCAAGGATCGGTACAGAAATATCGGGATCGCGAGCGAGATCGGCGAGGACGTCAAATCCGTAGGCGACGACGTTAAACAGGAGAGCACCGGCGCCAAGGTCGGCCAGGCGTTTTGCTTTCTCACGCAGCAGGTGCACAGGTCCCGTCAGGTTGACCGCATACGCCGTTTCCCGCCCGGTCTGTACTGCAATTTGACGCGCCTTCTCGCGATACGCCACAACGCGCTCGGCCGCCGTCGCATGCGCCTCGCTGAAGAAAATCTCATCGTCTTTGACGAGGTCGACGCCACCCGATGCTTGCTCGCCAAATTGGTCTACAAGTTCTTCCAGCGTAAGACCCGCACAAGCTTTGAAAATACTCATCACAAACGGCCGCCCGAATACGCCATAGCGTTCGCGAACGCCGTTGACGCCGAACTTCGGCCCCGGATAGACACGTTCCCACGCTTCGGGCAAGGACAACCTCTCTAGGCGAATTTCGCCGTCCATCGAAAGCTTACCAAACACAGTTGTCAGCAGAGACGCGAAGGTCGCGTCAAGATTCGCAACAGGGTAAGCAATATCGATTTCAGCGATCACATCGCCTGCTTCTGTCGCATCGATAACGCGAATGCCCTGTACCTGTCCACAATGAGCTGCCACCTGCTCCTTTCGCAACGACGGCAGATCTGTCCACGTGCCAATGGTTAGCCCAATGGCGATACCTTCCGCACGGGCTGCAAGCCGATTTTCGCGATCGCGCAACCGATATGTGGCCACGATATAGCGCGAATCGCGATACATATCTGTACCGATTACGTCGTTCATCTATGTACACCCCGTTCATCCAATCCACACGTTTCAACCAAATTATCCACAAGGCTGTTGATGACCCATTCGTCATTATACACAAGCGTTATGTTCATAGCACAGCACTTCTCCACAGCACGCTGTGGATAATAGGGGATGAATTGTGGATAAAACCTGTGACTATTGTGGACAAGTTCATTTGCAACCATGCAATATTTGCGTTAACGTAATTAGAGCAACGTTTGTTGCCGCGCTGAATTCCCGAATGGGGAAGCGGGGGACCCATACCTGGGGTGAAACGCATTTGTCGCGTGGGGCGCCTTTCAGCCCTAACCCGTCAGCTAACCTCGCAAGCGTCATGAAAGGAGTGCTGTGCCCATGTTGTATACTGCAAGTTCCTTCTGTATTGTCATGCTCAAACCTTTCCACGAATCTTTAACTGCAGATCCACCATCCAATCCTTGATCTTCAAACCATGCACTGTGCACCAACACAAGGGTTCACTTTTGGGCGCCCCATCGCCACGGGAAGTTGCACACCCACATATTTCGTTACAAGAAATTTTCGTGCCAAAAACCTGAATGCCAAGCAAAGCTGTTCATTTGCACGTGCTTGGGCTTCCCATTGACAGCTTTGTTGCCGAGAGAAGAAAGGAGATGGATGGTTTGTCTGCAAAAGCCACCAACGTGGTAGAAGACGCGAAGTTTAGTCCGTTTCACCTAAAACTGACGATTTACTCTTCTGGAGGCCCATTTCTCGACGGATACATTCTCAGCATCATCGCGATCGCCCTGACCCAAATCACGCCCCAATTGCATTTGAATGCAATGTGGAGCGGTCTGATAGGCGCATCTGCCTTGATAGGCATCTTTATTGGCGGATTCCTCGGCTATGTGACCGACAAATTTGGCCGCCAGTTGATGTATACCATCGACTTCATCTTGCTCATCGTCGCTTCCATATTGCAGTTTTTCGTTCATAACGCCTGGGAGTTGTTTGCCTTGCGCATCGTCCTTGGCATTTCCGTCGGTGCTGATTACCCGATTGCGACATCCCTGTTGACTGAATTTGCCCCGCGCCGCCATCGCGGTATGATGCTCGGGGTGACGTTGGTTGCATATTACGTAGGTTCGACGGTCGCCTATCTGGTGGGCCAGTGGATGCTCGCCATCGGCCCGGAGGCTTGGCGCTGGATCTTGGCTAGCAGTGCGGTTCCTGCCGTCATCTTGGTTCTCTTGCGCATGGGTACACCTGAATCGCCGCGCTGGTTGCTGCAACAGGGGCGCAAGGATGAGGCTCTGCAGGTCTTACAGTCGGTATATGGACCAGAAGCCTCCTTGGCGGATATCGAGGTGCCCGCAGAAAGCAAAGGCCGCACCAGTTACCTGAAGCTGTTCTCGCGTGCATACGTCAAACGGACTTTATACGTCGGCCTGTTCTACATGGCGGCCGTCGCACCGCTGTTCGCGATGCTGACGTTCGGCCCCGAAATGCTTACGTCCTACCACCTATTCACGGGTGCATCAGGTTACGGCGCTGCCATCATCAGCGCATTGTTTCTCATTGGCTGTATTCCGGCTCTCTTTCTGGTCAATCGTTGGGGGCGGCGACGCCTTATCATCATCGCTTTCGCCGGGATGACTGTCGGCATTGCCCTTCTGGGCTTCTTCCCAAGCGGGCCACTTGCCATCATTCTACTGGGCTTTATCTTGTACGCGCTATTCTCAGGCGGCCCCAACGTGATGGAATGGCTTGCGCCTAACGAGCTGTTTCCAACAGAGGTGCGCGGCACCGCGGTCGGTATTACGACATGTATCAGCCGCTTTGGCGCAGTATTCGGAACATACTTGTTCCCCTGGGGTCTGTCGCGCTTTGGCATCGGACCCACGATGCTCGTTGGAGCGCTTGTGACCCTCGGCGGTCTCGTCGTCTGTATCCTGCTTGCACCGGAAACCACACAACAAACGCTCAACGAAGCCAGCGTCGCCGACGTAGCGAGATCGCATCGACACAGCACAGCAGGGGCTAGACAATCGCAATCGGTCCGTCACATCTCGCGATAATCTGCAGATAGACAAACGTCTACACCAATTTTAAGATAGCGTTAGGTAAGGGTGGCCCATCGGCCACCCTTGGTACTTAAAGGAGGAATGGTCGATGGCGGTCATCCGCATTCGTGACACCGGTACAGAGATACGCGGCGAAGATGAAGTGCGTACGTTTCTCACCGCGAACGACGTGTACTATGATCACTGGGACGTCGAGGCAAAAATGCCTGTCCACCTACAAAACAAGTTTGTCTTGACCGATGCAGAAAAGGACGAAATTCTCGCTGCCCTCAATGAAGACATCCAAGCGCTTAGTCAGAAGCGAGGGTACGTCAAATGGGACGTAATTGCCCTGTCAGACAGCACGCCGAATATTGAAGACATGTTAAAAAAGTTTGAGCAGGTGCACACGCACACGGAGGATGAAGTGCGTGCTATCGCGGCTGGCAGCGGCATTTTCGTGATCAAAGGCAAAGATGGATACTTTGACGTCGTCCTGCAGGCAGGCGATGTGATCTCGGTGCCGGAAGGCAATCCGCACTTCTTCACATTGACAGACGAACGGAAAGTGGTCGCTGTACGACTGTTTATCGATCCCGCCGGGTGGGTGGCACACCCTTATGCCGATCCCGCTTTTCAGCAAGCTTGAGTATCGTTTGTGAGAAACAAAAAGCGACGGCCGAGATGGGCCGCCGCTTTTTGTTTCTCAGACGTCAGCAGGTTGCAGTTGCAACCGGAGCTGCCGGAACGAACAGGAAAAAGAGCACAAAGATGATGAGGAACACAACCGCCCAACGCGTATACCCACCGAAAACACCGTACATATATCGTCATCCTCCTTTGTCATGGTGGATTCGATATACGATATGTAAGCCGCTGGGCAGTGCCAAGGGCATTTGCCCGGTAGCCCGTGTTTTGGGCGGATCGCCATCGGAGTACTTGTCTCAACTCACACCAATGCCATGCCATAGTAACGAAACGATTTCTTCCGCGATAGCGTTCACTTCGGCATCAGCACCTTGCCTTTGCATGCGCCCCTTGCCAATGACCAACAGTGACAAATATGTGCGGGCGATAAACTCCGGGGATGCTTGGCGAATACCACCCGCGTGCATCTCTTCTTCAAATGCATTGGCCAAGGCCGCAAGCAAACGCTCCTCTGCCAAGCGCAATTCCGCCAACTGTTCCGTCGACAATGCGTCTTCGCTGCCGCGCATAATAAAATTCATGTCCAAGGTGACGTCGATACTTAAGCGAATACGGGTAAGCCTTTCAAGACGAGCACGCAGCGGCTCTGAACTCTCAAGAATGGCAACGGTCCGCTGTCGCGAAATCTCCATAACATACAGCAACGAGCGCAGAAACAATTCCGCTTTGGATGTATAGTAATAGTACAATACAGCCTTCGTCACTTCAGCCTGGCGCGCAACCTCACTCATGCTGACACTGTCAAAGCCAGATTTCATGAAGGACTTCGCAGCAACCTGTAGTATCCGGTCAGCAGTAGGTACATCCACCGAATCTGCCGGTGGTCGCCCAGGACGCCGTGACCGTGATTCCTGTTTTCGCACGCCGCAGCCCTCCTATCCAACACCCGTCCAATTCGCATACACTTCAGTATAACACGCCCAAAGCAAACGCTGTGGTTCGCGCAATATAGACAGACAAATTAACCTTCCGGTATATTTAATTTTGGATCGATATCCTGACTCCAACGGGGGGAGTTTTGTGGAAAGAATGGTGGATGCAAGTTCCCTAGGTGTACTTGCCAAATGGACCACTGGACCAAGAAGCAAGTGGATTACACTCTTTATATGGATTGTCTGCACAGTGGTGGCATCATTGGCATTCCCAGCGGCAAGCCGAGTAGAACGCAACAATGCTTCCTATTTGCCAAGTTCTGCTCCAAGTGTGCAGGCAGAACAGCGGATAGAGGAGAATTTCCCTGCATCAACCGGGGCACCGGCACTGGTGGTGTGGTATGACAAGAAAGGGCTTACAAACACGGATATCGAAATCATCAAAAACGTTTCCGAGAGGCTCCGGAGTCATCCGGTTGCTTCGCAGATCGCAGTGCCTCCTCTTGCTTCCATGCCAGCAGCTGCCCTCGCGCCATGGATGTCTAAGGACAAAACGACTCTCGTATTACCGATCACGCTCAAAAGCAGCGCTACTCAAGCGCAGTTACATCAAGCTGTGGTACAGATTCAACACGCTGTGGAGGCCGCAGCAGGCAGTCGCGCTATCCAAGGCCCACTGAGCGGCAATGGACTTCACGTGCGAATTACCGGGCCAGTTGGCATCGCAGTCGATGCGGTCAGTTTATTTCAGCACGCAGATTTCGCTTTGCTTATGGCCACGACATTGCTCGTTCTGGCACTGCTTATCGTCATCTACCGTTCACCCATTCTCGCGTTTGTACCGCTGGTGACCGTCGGGATCGCATATGGGCTCATCAGCCCAATCCTCGGGGAGTTAGCCGCTCACCACTGGATTACCTTTGACGCGCAAACAACTTCCATCATGACAGTCCTTCTGTTCGGAGCTGGCACAGACTATTGCCTGTTGATGGTCGCCCGGTACCGAGAGCAATTGTATCAATCCGAAGACAAGTACAGCGCCATTCGCAGAGCTGTCGGCGGTTCAGCCGGGGCTATTGCCATGAGTGGACTTACCGTCGCGCTCGCACTCTTGTCACTCCTCTTCGCACATTACCAGTCGTACCATGAATTTGCCGTTCCGTTTTGCCTGGCCATTGCCATCATGGCTCTCGCCGGCGTGACATTGTTGCCTGCCCTCCTCGCCATCCTGGGCCGTGTCGCGTTCTTTCCTTTCATACCGCGCCCAGAAGCGGGCACCAAGACCACGTCCCCAAGTCCATCGCGCGTTCGGCGCGGTGAACCGGGCGCACTGAGTCGGTGGGTTGGACACACGGTCACATCGCGATCGGGCATCGTCACGGCCTTGGGGATGCTGATTTTAATCGGGCTCGGATTATTCACGTTTCAAATCCGAACGACGTACAGTCTCATCTCATCGTTTCCACCATCTATGCCCTCTCGTGAAGGCTATACGATTTTATCGGAGCACTTTGCCAAAGGCGCACTCGCACCTGTCGAATTGCTCGTACCGAGCGATTCTGCACAGGCGGTAACCAAGGCACTCAAAGACGAACCATATATCGACACGGCCTACGTTGCCGCAACCAATACACACAATCGCGTCGCCCTTGTCGACATCACGTTGGCAACGGACCCGTACAGCAACACAGCAATGGCCGATCTCGCCCGAATTCACAGTGTCGCAGAGAAGGCATTGGACGCGCAATCAACTGATCGCGCAAAGAACCAGGTTTGGATCAGTGGGCCAACGGCCACACAGGCCGACACGAAGGCTTTGACAAATCGCGATACAGGCGTCGTAATGCCGATTGTTATTGGCATGATTGCCTTACTCCTGTTCATGTACTTACGTTCGATTGTTGCAGTCGTCTATCTCATCGTCACCGTCGTCTTGTCATATGTCGGTGCACTGGGAGCAGGTTGGCTAGTCATACACTACGCCCTTGGCTCGCCCGCCATCCAAGGTGCGATACCGTTGTATGCATTTGTGTTTCTGGTCGCACTCGGCGAAGACTACAACATTTTTGTGTTGTCGCGTATATGGCAAGCAAAGGGTCGCGTACCCCATCAGGAAGCCATTGAACAGGCCGTAAGTTCGACGAGTAGCGTCATCACATCAGCTGGACTCATCCTGGCTGGCACCTTCGCAGTATTGGCCAGTCTTCCCATTCAAGTGCTCGTTCAATTTGGTATCGTATCTGCCATAGGCGTGCTTTTGGATACGTTTGTCGTCCGCCCATTCATCGTTCCTGCCATCACGTCACTCTGTGGGCGTTTTGCATATTGGCCATCCTATCCATCCGCGAAAAACCATCCATAAATGAACATGGCGAGGCATGGCGACCAGCGCCTCCTCGCCGTTTGGGTTCTGCGGCAAGCAGCTTCAACACAGGCACAATACAAAGGATTGTGCACCGCATTCCACAAAAAAACCGCCGAATCGGATACTCCGAAACGGCGGTTTATCATATTGGCGGAGCCGACGGGATTCGAACCCGCGATCTCCTGCGTGACAGGCAGGCATGTTAGGCCTCTACACCACGGCTCCAAGTGGTTGCGGGGGCAGGACTTGAACCTGCGACCTTCGGGTTATGAGCCCGACGAGCTGCCAACTGCTCCACCCCGCGATATAAAACTGGTGGGTCATGAAGGACTCGAACCTTCAACCTGCCGATTAAGAGTCGGATGCTCTACCAATTGAGCTAATGACCCGGGTGTCCGGCGAACGCTTATAAATATAACACAGGAATTCGCCCGTGTCAAACAGAACTTACATCTTCGACTTCAAATTCATGTAGCTCTGGGACAAATGGACGATTTTCTGCTTTACGCTCCTCCAAAAATCGGCGAACGAGCTTTTTGACGTCTTGCATTGCATGCCCTTTGTTCTTTCGTAGCACCTGACACATAGGAATTTCTGCACAGGTCGCGACATACATACCGTCTGGCAACTGGAACAAGGAAATGTGTAGCTTCATCAGTATTCCTCCCTAATCCCATTGTAATACGCCAAACGTCCCACACAAAATGGTCATCACGCTTTTGCGACCAGCACGATATCCTCTGCTACAACGTCACACCACGCCAAGGTTTCCCGAATATCGCGGACGAGATCAGGCACGATGTCGTTCAGTTCTTCGTTTGAAATGCCCTGTTCAATCGCCACGGTCTGATGCACCACAAGGTGGATGGAATCGACATTGGCTGGTCGAATCCGAAACCGCCGACCAAGCCGACGATGCAGATGGTGCACACAGATTCGCTGTACCAGACACGCGATGAGTTTTTGCTCCTTTTCCGTTAAAGCGATTCCAGGATGCTTAACTTGAATTTGCAATAGATCGGCCATACGCAACTATGCCCCTCAAGCAGCCGGCAATCGACTCTTCATTCGTTCCTATTGTACATGTGAAAAGTTCGATTGTCGTTGGAGAGTGTTGCTAGGGCAAGCGCTGTTTGGTTGCCATAGGCCGATCAGACTGCGAAGCCAAACTCACGCGTGATATGCTCCGGCGCCAATGATCAGTAACACAAGCGCAATGATCCATCCCGCAATTCGGCGCGATCGCGCATGTTGAAGCGACGTCATCACGTGTAAGATGACCACCGCGGCAACCATCAGAATTGGATGGCCGATGAACTGCCAATGCGGCCGCCGAACGATCCATGTAATAATGCCCAAAATCACCTGCAAGTCGAATAAACCGATGACGATTCCACGAAACGCCTTCGGCAACCCAGCTTTGCTCGCAATTTCCCAGGCTGTCGCGACAATCGCGAGCAGGATCAAAATCACCCCATAAATCATGTGTACATGACCCATATCTTCCCCTCCCTTCTACACATCAACTGCATATTTTCGCGCAACACTCAAACACTACCGGATGCATGACCATAACCCTTGGAGGGATGACGATGAAGTCTGTGGCGGTAGAACAAGGTTTGACACCTGTAAAAGAATACCTACAACAACAAGGGTGTCAAGTGGTCGATATGACGGGCGAGCGCCAACAGCCCGGCGTATGTGCGGTCGTCATCACCGGATCGGACAAAAACATCATGGGCATCCAAACCGTAGTCAACAATGTCCCGGTCATCTCAGCCGATGGCTTGTCCCCAGAAGACGTATACCAACGCGTCAAAGAGTACATTCACTGATATGGCGGGCGACAGGCAAAGTCGCCTGTCGCTCACCTTACACCGTTTCGATTTCCTGAAGAACGAGCCGCGCCGCCCCGAGTACGCCCGCCTGGGATCCCAGCTTCGCCGGAACAATCGTGCAGGCGCGCGCCACGCGAGCCAAGGCCTCTTGATGAAACGCCTTGCGCAATGGTTCAATCAATGCATCGCCGGCGTTGACAACCCCGCCTGCGATCACAATGACGTCCGGATTCAGAATGTTGGCTCCGATCGACAAACCGACGGCAAGCCAGTGAATCATGTCGTCCACAACCGCTTTCGCCTTCGCGTTGCCCGCCTCTGCCATCTCGAAGATTTCCTTCGAGGTCAATTCGCGCCCTTCTTTGCCGACGAGACCAGCTTGTTCCGCATGACGAGACAGTGCTGTCGCTGACGCCAAGGTTTCCAGGCAGCCATGGTGGCCACAATTGCACAACTCCCCATCGTTTTTGACCATAATATGACCAATTTCCCCCGCCATATTGGTCACACCGCGGTGAATGCGGCCGTTGATGACGATCCCGCCACCAACACCGGTACCCAGCGTCACGCACAAGGCGGTGTTGGCATTGCGCCCCGCACCCAGCCATACCTCACCGAGCGCAGCGACGTTGGCGTCGTTGTCAACGCGAACCGGCTTGCCCAGTTCCCTCGTGAGCATCTCTCCCAAAGGTACATCCCGCCAATGGAGATTGACAGACTCCTCAATCCATCCTCGTTCGACATCAAGAAAGGCTGCCATGCCAACGCCTACCCCGATGACTTCCGCCCAGGCAATTCCCGCCTGGGCAGTCATCGTCTTGGCTGTTGCGGCAACTTCGCGGCAGAATGCCTCCGCTCCCCGCTCTGGCTCCGTCGGTACGGACTCGCTGGCGATGACCTCACCAGCTTCGTTGACGAGCGCCAACTTGACGTTCGTACCGCCGATGTCGATGCCTAAAGCCAACTTTCCACTCATCCCGTTGCCCCTTCTCCCTTAATTCATCACTTCTGCAAGCGAGCCCTCATTTCGCTCTTGTATGCTTCAACGCCGGGCTGATCGAATGCGTTGATACCAAGTAGGTAACCACCAAATGCACAAGCGACTTCAAAGAAGTATACCAATTCTCCGTAGAGCGATTCGGCATCGCCGCGGGCCTCAATCCGGATATTCGGAACGCCGGCTTCGCTGTGGGCAATCATGACCGACTCGACGGCAACTTCCTGCAGCTTGTGGAACGAAACGTTCTCCAAATAGCGGTTCTTTTCATCCAATCCCACTGGCACTTTTAATTCTGGCGCATCATCGATAAACGCGTCGAGCACCGTTTCGACGAGCACCTTGCGCGAATCTTGAACGTACTGACCCATCGAATGCAAATCGGTCGTATATTGCAACATGGTCGGATAAAGTCCGATACCGTCTTTGCCTTGGCTTTCGCCGAACAACTGTTGCCACCAGCCGGCAAAATCAGCCACGCGCGGCTCATAGGTCACAAGTGCTTCGGCGACAAACCCTTGTTGATACAGCACGTGGCGTGCCAAGGCGTATTGTACCGCTGGATTGGCCGTGATCGCTACTTTCGCAAGCTGATCCCGCATATTGGCAGCTCCCTGCATCACCTTCCGGTAATCGACGCCAGCGAGTGCCATCGGCAACAACCCAACCGCCGACAAGACCGAATAGCGACCGCCGATATCGTCTGGAATCGGCAGCGTCGCGTACTTCTTCTCGTCCGCGTACGCGCGCAGGCTGCCCTTTTGCGCATCCGTGATGGCACAGATGCGAGCGGATGCCTCCGCCTCACCGTAACGCTTCTCTAAGTAGTCGCGGAACGTATGGAACACCGCCGACGGCTCCAGGGTCGTCCCAGATTTCGAAACAACCACCAAAGTGACTTCGCGGCTGTCCAGGTACTTTAAGAGATGAGCATGGTATGTAGGGCTGAGCTGTTGACCAGCGAAGATAACTTCGTGTTTGCCTTCTCTTGTAAACTCCGGTTGCACCATCGATAGGACCGAACGGGCACCCAGATACGAACCACCGATGCCGATGACGACCGTCACGTTCGACTTCGCACGGAAATCAGAGGCGATTTTGTCGATGTCCGCATACAACGACTCGTGATGATCGACAGGCCATGACATCCAGCCCTTACCGAATGCATCGCGATCGCGATTCTGCAATTCGCCGTAAGCAAACTCAGCAAGTGGTGCCAAACGCTTCTCATGTTCTTCAGTGAACCATTTTCTCACTTTTTCCAGATGCAGTTGAATCATTTCTGTCCCTCCTAGACCTAACGAATCTCCCTCAGTATCTTACCACAGTCGACAGTTATCCATTAGATTGCAAGACGATTCACCGCATGGATGCGAACACCGGACGCTTCCGAATATTCAATGATGTTCATGCACGCGTTCTCTTGTACGATCCGCCGATAATTGCGAGCGTCACTGCCAAGTAAGCCAACCAGCAACAGGCGATTAATGGTGTTGTGGGCGACCACGGCAATGTCACAATCGACGAACCGCTCAATAAGCCGAGAAAAGGCAGTCAGTACTTCTTGCTGGCGCTGCCCGATGTCCTCGCCGCCCGGAATGTTGACATCCGCGGGATCAGCGAGCCATTGCGCGTACATATCCGGATAACGTTTGTTGACCTCGGCGCGTGTCAACCCCTCCCAAGAGCCAAAACCCACCTCGCGAAAAGCCGGCTCGACATAAAGTGCTGCAGTCGCCAAATGCGGATGTGACTCCTGAATGGCCTTCGCCGTTTCTGCCGCTCGGCGCAAACCAGAGTGCACAAATGCATGTATGCGCACGCCCGCAAGCATTTGTGCGGCACAGCGGGCCTGCTGCCAGCCAAGTGCAGTCAGGCCGACGTCCGACGTGCCGCAAAACCGTTCGCCATCGGCGTTATAGACCGTCTGCCCATGGCGAAACAGGTAAACCATCATGCCCGCATCCTCCTTACGCCTGGGTATAAGTGTCTGCCGGTTGCTCGGCAATCCACCGGTTCGGCTTGCCTACACAGGCAATCCGCAGTTCGTGCATCGCCCGCGTACACGCCGTGTAAAACAGCTCTTGCTCAAACGCGCGCCGATACGCCGACGCTGATCCATCCGCGACGATCACGCCGTCAAATTCCACACCCTTAGCTAGATACGCCGGAACGACGGCAACTCCTGCAGAAAATGTACTCGTCGTTTTGTCAATCTGGCGCACATCGCAACCGACGAGCTTCAATTGCTCCGCCATCTGGCTCGCTTCTCGTTGCGTCCGGCAAATCACCGCGATGGACTGATATCCTTTACACCGGTACTCTTCAATCCAGGTGCGAATGAGTTGTACCTGATCATCAGGCGCGACCTGTTGCACAAGAGGCAACGGCCCTTCGCGATCAAACGGCACAATGGCTTCCCCATCCCTTGCCATGCCGCGTGTAAAGCGAACAATAGGCGCCGTCGAACGGTAGCTCTGCGTCAGCTCGATAGTCGTCAAATCCGGAAAGCTTTGCCGCAATTCATCGGCCATCGCCATCCCCGGGACGTGGGCGTAGATAGCTTGGTTTGGATCGCCAAGCAATGTCAGGCGGCTGCGGGGAAACAGGCGCCGGATAACGTGCAACTGTAGAGCAGAATAATCCTGTGCCTCGTCGATGAATACGTGGCGCATCGCCGTGTTGACGGCTTGGCCAAGTAACAACTCCTTTACATATAAATAAGGTGTACCATCTTCATACGGCAGTCGACGGTTCGCAATCGCTTGCGTGGTATACATGCACATGGATCGCCAAAGATCTGGAGCTACCTCAGAAGGAACCGAAAGCTGGCCTGCCAAGGCTTGCTCAAACCATTGTTGATAAATGGCTGGTACATCGACAAAGGCGAGGCGTTGAATGAACCTGCGAACGGGTTTTAGACGGCGATTAAGCAATATCTTTGCGAGTTCATCGCGCTCTGCTTGGTAATCGTCAAACGAATGCTTAGCGTGCCGACGCCTTTTTTCCACTTGTTTATGAGCTTGTTGATAATCCTCATCGGACATCAACTCCAGCTCATCTTCGACCCAATCGGCAGTCGCTTCCACCTCGGCAAATGCATCGAGACGTGCCAGCAACTCTTTTTGCACCGTCTCTATCCGCAGCGGCATCCGCCAGTGCGCCTCTGTCTGCGCGAAAATGGCTGCCACTTCATCCGCACTGACAACCGTTCGGTCCATGAACCGGATCGGCAAGAATCGCATACCGGAAACGGAAAGTTGTGATACATATTGATGAATGGCATCAGCAAAGGCTGGCGATGCCTTCCACGACGCGGAGAGCATCTGTATTTCGGCTTCTGGTCCATCCTCGAGGTTCAAAAGCCGCTCGAGCTGGTCAAAACCGTCCTCGACGACAAATTCACCATCTAGCCGCCGTTTCAGGTAATCGTAAAACGTCGTTTGTTCGATGTTTTGCTCGCCGAGTTCAGGCAACACATTGGCCACATACGAACTGAACAGGGGATTGGGTGAGAATAGAAGCATTTGACTGGCTTCTAAGCGCCCTCGATGCTTATAAAGCAGGTAGGCCGCCCGTTGCAACGCAGCTGACGTCTTGCCACTTCCGGCGGCACCGCGCACAATCAGGACTGGACTCGTATCATCGCGGATGACGCGATTCTGCTCGCGTTGAATCGTGGCGACAATGTTTTTCATCTTCGCATCCGCACGGCCGGACAGGGCATACATCAACAGCTCGTCGCCAATCGTAATGCCTGCGTCAAACATCGCAAAAATGGTGCCCCCGCGAATGACAAATTGGCGTTTCAGGGTCATCTCGCCGCGAATCTCGCCGCGTGGAGCTGCGAAAGCGACGGGACCAGGCGTATGGTCGTAGTACAAGCTGGCAATCGGGGCGCGCCAGTCGTAGACCAAAAATTCATCCGTCTCTTCGTCGCGAAACGAAGCAATACCAATATACACGCGCTCTGTTTCCGCCTCACCTTGCTCTCGAAAGTCGATCCGGGCAAAAAACGGCGACGATTTTTGCTTTTCCAGAACCTCTGCTGCCTCCGCCGCGCGGTGCCACCGTCGTTCGCGTTCGGCTAAGAGTTCCGCTTGCTGGCGGATCGCAAAGTGCGTTTCCACGAGATCGTCTGGGTTACTGACGTTGATCGTCACATCGTCCCAGAAATGCCGACGAATGTCGACCACCTCACCACGAACCTGCGACACATCAGCCTGCATTTGTACCAGCTTCGCTTCAATCCTCTGGACAACTTGGTTGACATACGCCTGTTCGCTAGCCCATTCCGGATGACGGCTCTCCTCATTTTCTTGCATCGGGTCTGCCTCCTTCTGCAATGAACATCAACCGTCTCTCTGGCGATGGCGAGAGACGGTTGAAAACGGTTCTCCGATCACGCTTGTAAAGTGGCCGGCTTGCCTGCCATGGCGCCTTTATAGCGCCTGCGGTACATAGCAGCAAAGAACACACAGGACAAGGCTAAAAAGACAATCCCATAAGCCATCAAGCGCCAGATGTCCGTCGTCATGGCAGTCGAATTGCCTCCGCCGATGATATACCGAAAGCCATCTACGGTATAGTGCATCGGTAGCCAGGGTCCCAACTTCTGAAAGAACTTTGGCGACAGCACGACCGGATAGGTCCCGGAACTGCTGGTCAACTGCAAAATCAACAGAATCACACCGATAAAACGTCCCGGGTTTTGCATGGCAGCGACGAAGAACAAAAGGATAGCGGCAAACACCAAACTCGTTAAGACAGAGAACAGTACAAACCAAACAGGATGTGTCGTGTGCACACCTAACCCTGCAAGTAGTACGAGGTCTGCAAGCAAAGCTTGCACGACTGCCATTGCACCAATCATGAGCCATTTGGAAGCAAACCAAGCGAAGCCGGACGACGGGATCGACGGTGGGTCGCGAAACGATATGATGACGCTCATGAGCAGTACACCGACGTAGAGCCCTAATGACAAAAAGTATGGTGCAAACCCGTTGCCATAGGTGTTGATGTTGCCCGCTTCGAGCTGGTGTACTCCTACCGGATCCGCAATGGCGTTGACGATCTGGGTGTGGTGCACGGTCGGCATCGATTGCGCAGCCGACTGCAAGTGTGACGCCAGCGTTTGGGCACCCGAAGTGACCGACGCGACGCCGTTCGTATAGCGTCCAATGCCCTGCCGCAAGCCCTGTGCACCGGAGGCCAAGCGTGCCGCTCCTCCCTGTAAACCGCTCATGCCAGCGGCCAGTTGACTTGCTCCGCGCGCGACCTTCTCGTCACCTACAGCAAGTTGCTGAGCACCGGAAGACGCCTTGTCGATCCCGGTGGTCAGAGCCTGACTCCCCTGTGCCACGGCTCCCGCACCACTGGCCAACTTTCGTGCATTTGCCGCAAGCGACTGGTTTGCCGATGCCACCTGGGCCGATCCGGCCGCGACTTGTTGGCTGGCTGTCAACAACGACTGAAACTGCGCGGACCCGGCCAACGCAGGATTCGCCTTCGCAAGTGCCGCGAGCCCGTCGGCAACCTGCTGCGCGCCGCCAGCCACTTGGCTCGCGCCCGTTGCAGCGCGATCGGCCCCAGTTGCCAACACCGCCGACCCTGACTGCAACTGCTTTGCTCCGGTCTGCACCTGCGCTGCACCTTGCGTCAACTGCGCCATGCCAGCGGCTAACTGCGTCGCCGCTTGCTGTGCTTTTGCCGCACCAGACGCAACTTGGCCTGCGCCGGTCGCCGCGGTTTGCAGATTGTTGGCGAGCCTTGTAGCTCCACTTTCCACCTGTTGTGCGCCACTCATCAAAGATCCGCTCGCCGCCTCTAGTTTGCCAGCCCCTGCGGCCACCTGGGATGCGCCTCTGCTCGCGGCGCGAATCCCGGCTTGCGCCGAAACCAGACCGCTGACCACATTCTCCGCGTACGATCTCGCCAACTGGCTCGCCGTTTGCTCTTCCAACTTGACCATCGCGTTACGTCCAACAATGCCCGCAATGTAGTTATGTCGATCGTTCGTGACACTTTGGATGGTTGGCTGTGGTGCACCTGGCTGCGTCGCCGCGTTTGCCGCCTCTTGCGAAAAGTTGGAGGGAATCGTGATCGTCATGATATACGTTCCATTCACCATGCCTTGTTCTGCCTCTTTGGCATTGACGATCCGCCAACCTAAGTTATGATCCGTTTTCAAGCGGTTGACCATCTGCGCACCGGCGTCGATACGCTTGCCATCGAGCGTGGCACCACGGTCTTCATTGACCACGGCAACCGGCAATCGTTCAAGGTGCCCATATGGATTCCAAAACGCCCATAAAAACGTAGCCGCATATAATACAGGAATCAGCAGGATTCCGAAAACCTGAATTCGGTTGCGCCAACTTCGCAAGTTCGAGGACCATTCCTGACCAACAGTTGCCCAAAATCCTCCTGTCTCCATACTCCCCCTCCTTCGTCCCTTGCTCATTCTGTCTTGGCGACTTTGGATGAATTCCGCAGACCGTCTGCAAAAAGTTGATGAAACAGGAGAATGAGGTTTTCGTTGGAGAGGGGTTCATGCGTATCTGCCCAATCGTTGACCAATGTCGTATACGTGCGCATCAGAACAAACGCAACGAGCTCAGGATCACAGGGCTTCACATCCCCTTCCGCGATGCCTCGTTCCAGATATCCTTTCAAATAGTCGACTATCGAATGCTCAACGTGTCGCAACCCGGCGCGGGCAGGCTCTGTTCCAAATTGCCGGACTTCCTGCGCTAACTTGGCGAATACGGCGTGTTCCTGACGAAAGGCGACGACCCGACGCAACCCGCGCTCCAAGTTATCGAAGAAGTCCGCGTTTGGCCGCAACTCCGCCTCTACGGCCTCGCGCAGATGGGTGATTAATTCTTGCAACATATTCCCGAATAGCGCTTCCTTACTCGGAAAATGAATGTAAATTGCACCCTTGCTAATCCCTGCTAGACGGGCCACCTGATCCATCGTCGTCGCTTTATAGCCAAACTCGGAAAATGCTTGTTTTGCAGCCGTCGCAATCTTCTCGCGTAAATCCATCATGCTCACTCCCTTCCAGTGGATTGACCAAAATCCGAATTTGGTCACTTAGTCAAAAAAGAGTATACGACGGGGCATGCATAAGGTAAAGCGCGGCATCCAAAAGGGATTGCACCTTGGGCCAAGAAATATAATCAAGAGGAGGGATGCGAGTGGAAACCGTTTTATTGACAGGGTTTGAGCCGTTTCAAGGAGAGGTCCTTAATCCCTCGTGGGAAATTGCTCGCACACTAAGCGGCGAAACGCTGGCAAACCGCTTTCGAATTGTCGCCAAGCGCCTGCCGACGGCATTTTCCACGGCGGCAGACGAATTGTACAGCGCAATCGAGAGTGTTCACCCACGTGCTGTGATCTGCCTGGGTGAAGCCGGGGGCCGCACACAACTGACGCCAGAGCGTGTAGCCATAAACATCATCGACGCGCGCATTCCAGACAATCAAGGCGCACAACCCCAGGACGAACCCATTAGCCAAGACGGACCTGTCGGATACTTCTCTTTGCTCCCACTGCGGCCGATGGTCGAAGCTATCCAGGCTGTCGGTGTGCCCGCGGCGATTTCCGATACCGCCGGTACGTTCGTCTGCAATTATGTGTTTTACACCTTAATGCATCACATTCACACGCATAACCTGCAAATTGCCGGAGGCTTTATGCACGTACCCTATATGACGGAACAGGTGCTCGCAAAAAAGGCGCCCGGTTTGCCGCTCGACTTGATGGCGAAAGGTGTGCGTGCCGCCGTCGAAGCCGTCGTGCAAAGTTTTCCCGAGCGCCCGACTTTGATGTGCTAAGGGTTTGTTAAAAGAGTGCTTATAAAATGGCGATAGCGCCGTCCGCACGCGGCTCTGTACCGCCTGCAAGGACGCTATGGCCATCGCGCCAGATGATTTGTCCACGTCCAAACGGCGTGGGGTCATCCGTAACCTCGATATCGTGCCCTCTATCCACAAGCTTTTGAATGGCCTCAATACCCAACGCCCGTTCGACCAGGACGTGCTTCCCGCTCATCCATTGCCAACGCGGCGCATCCAGAGCGGCTTGGGGATTGTGGCCTAAATCGAGGGCTTGGCTCAGTACTTGGACATGCCCCTGAGGCTGCATAAAACCGCCCATGACCCCAAACGGGCCAACCGCCTTGCCACCCCTCGTCAAAAAGGCAGGAATGATGGTATGGTATGGACGCTTGCAAGGGGCGAGCGCGTTGGGATGACTGGGATCCAAGCTGAAGTTGTGCCCACGATTCTGCAGAGACACGCCCGTGCCTGGCACGACGATTCCAGAGCCAAAGCCCATATAGTTGCTTTGAATGAAGGACACCATGTTACCCTCGCCGTCCGCTGTGCACAAATACACAGTACCACCCGGCTGCGGCCGCGAAGGGGGCAGCATGAGGGCCTCGCTCGTGATGCGCGATCGCAACCCAGTGACGAAGTCCTCCGCCAAGAGCTCACTTGGTGAGCGGCGCATCGCCGCTGGATCCGCTATTTCGGCAAGACCTACCGAAAACGCGAGCTTGATGGCCTCGATTTCCACGTGGGCACGCTCTTCCGGCGACATGGCAGAGATGTCGAGTCCCTCGAGAATCGCGAAGGCCATCAGGGCAACAATGCCCTGACCGTTTGGTGGTAACTCCCACACGTCATAACCTCGATAGCGAACAGAGAGTGGCTCGACCCACTCGGGTGCGAATGCAGCGAGATCGGAAGCGCGCAACAAACCACCTGTCTCGTGTGCAAAGCGGTCGATCCGCGCAGCAATCTCACCCTCATAAAACGCGCGCGCCCCGCTTTCCGCAATGGCCTTAAGCGTTTGCGCCGCGTCGGGATTGCGGAAACAGGCACCGGCTTGTGGGGGAGCGCCGCCGGGAGCAAAAAGCTTGAAAAACGGGTCGTGTACAGCTCCGCGGAGGCGGCTCTGGTACGCCTCGACCGCACGGCGCCAATTCACCGACGTGACAGGGGCCACCGGAAATCCGTCCGTTGCATAGGCAATGGCCGGTGCAAGCGCTTCCCGCAAAGAGACGCGACCGAACCGCTCGGACAGTGCCGCCCAAGCGCCTGGAGCGCCTGGCACCGTCACCGGCAGCCAACCGTGTGTCGGCATCTCGGCCATCCCCCGCGCCGCAAGCGCATCGAACGATAGTAAGGCAGGAGATCTGCCACTGCTATTAAGTCCGTACATCTTCCCGTCATGCCAGACGATTGCAAACGCGTCGCTGCCAATGCCGTTTGACGTCGGCTCGACAATGGCCAACGCAGCGGCGGCCGCCACCGCCGCGTCCACGGCGTTGCCCCCACGGCGTAAAACTTCCACACCCGCCGCGGATGCGAGCGGCTGCGACGTCGCAACCATGCCGCCGCGCGCATAAACGACTGTGCGCCGAGACGGATATGGATAATGTGTTCCATCCAACGAAAGGCTCCCCATCCCTATGCCTCCCTGCACGTGATCGCTCAGGCGTTTCCGTTTGCCCAACGACCCTTGCGAAATACCGGTACTGTATTACCGTCAAACAACTCCGCATCGATATCGAGATCGGCCGAACCAATCATGAAGTCGACGTGCATCAAGCTATCGTTTAGTCCGCGGCCTTCCCATTCGCTCGCCGGGAGACCATGACCGCCTTCAACGAGCGGATACGCGCGCCCGATAGCGAGATGACAGGACGCGTTCTCGTCGAACAACGTGTTATAGAAAATCTGGTTCATTTGCGCGATGGGCGAATCGACCGGAACGAGAGCAACTTCGCCAAGATAATGACTACCTTCGTCCGCCTCAATGATACCCCGCAACGCATCCTGCCCCTTCTTTGCATGATACTCGACAATGCGTCCATGCTCGAAGCGCAGGCGAATCCCCTCAATCAGAGATCCGTTGTGATTAAGCGGCATCGTGCTGGAGACCGTGCCGTGCACACCTGTCTTTTTCGGCGCCGTGTAGACTTCTTCCGTTGGGATGTTGGCGACAAACCGCACGCCCTTTTGATCTGGATGGCCAGCCGCTGCAAAATAGTGGCCCTCCGCAAGCTCAATGGCCAAATCCGTGCCAGGTGCACGATAATGCAGTGTTTTGATGCGCAAGTCGTTTAGCCACTTGGCGCGCCGCTGCAGATTTTGAATATGGTGCTCCCAATCGGCAATCGGATCGTCTCCGGTCGATCTCGCTGCTTTTAAGATGTCTTGCCAAAGTGCGCCGACCCTTTCAGACTTCGGCAGTTCCTTGTGCACAACATCCGCCCATGCGGCCGTCGGTGCCGACGCCAGCGTCCAGCGATGCATGTCGTTGGTGCGCTCATTATCAAAGGCACGGAACGTCTCACGAATGGATCGCTCTGCCACTTCCACGCGATCCGCCGGCACACCATTGTATAGATTCGGGTCGCTTGCCGGGATGGCAATATACGCAGCACCAAGCCCCGCGAGTTTCTCGACCCATTGCAACTGCCACTTCGCGCGCTCTCGCAAGAGGTTGAGATCACCCCGCGCCACCGTTTCACGCTGCCACCATTCATCGCCCCAATCGACCTGTACGAAACTCGCGCCAGCATCGTAAGCTGCCGCCACGAGTTTGCGTGCAAACTCGACGTGCTCCGGGTATACCTGTCGGCGTCCATAACCAATCACCAAGGGCTGCCCCGGCTGCAAATTGACGCCGATACGAACGATGAGATCGGCGTATTTCCGTTGTAAATCTGCCATGATGTGTCCGCCCCTTTTACCGATGCTGAACTGCTGCGCTTCACGAACGCCCTGCACTCACTATAACAAATTTGCCTATTTTACGAGACCTTTACGGAAAAGCAATCGATGATTGATGAGCGTTTCACAAACCATGCGTACACTCAAGGCCGGATCGAATTTTGCTATGAGCAAAGGGGGCATTCGATTGAGCAGGGCTCTTCCAGGCGTCCTCAAAAGCCAACCTCGTGCGCGCCAACAGACAGCGCGGAAAGTCCAGTCTTCGATCCACGGCTGGATCATGATCTTGCCCGCGCTGGTATTCTTGACGCTCTTTGTGTTCATTCCCATGGCATATGTCGTCTATCTGAGCATGTTTCAATCCAACTTTCTCACTCCAACGATGAGGTTTGTCGGCTGGGAAAACTACTATCACCTGTTGACCGCACCCGACTTTGGCCAAGCGCTGACCAACACCGTAGGGCTCGCCGCAGGCATGGTGTTCTTATCGTTGCCTCTTGCGCTCGCCCTCGCCATATTGGTGAACATGCGGCTTTCGGGTACCAGCGTCTACCGTACCGTCCTTTTCGGGCCATATGTCATCCCTTTAGTCGGATCAGGCCTCATGTTCACCCTGCTGTTCAACACCGACGGCGGGCTTGTCAACCGGATCGTCGAGATATTTGGGGGCCATCCCATCGACTGGCTTGGCGGTGGCCAATCCGCACTCCTGTCGGTTCTCATCCTCTCGATTTGGCAGTATACGGGCTACTACATGCTCGTCTTTCTGGCGGGCCTACAGAATGTACCCCAACACCTGAAGGAATCCTGCCGGGTCGACGGCGGCGGCCTATGGTCAACGCTACGCCATGTTACGCTACCCGCGTTGGCCCCAAGCCTGTTCTTTGCCATCGTCGTCTGTCTCATTCAGACTTTTCAGACATTTGACCAAGTCTACGTCATGACCGGAGGCGGTCCCGATGGAGCCTCCACCACGCTTGCCTATTACATCTTTGAGAAGGGGTTTCAAATGTACGACATCGGCACATCGTCCGCTGCCTCGGTCGTCCTCTTTGCAATGCTAGCACTTTTAACCTGGCTGCAAGTCTCTTTCAGCAATCGCTGGGTGGGGGATGAATCGTGATGAATGCGAAACGCCTGCGACTTCGACTCACTCACAGCGGAGTGCACATCGTCCTGATTATCCTATGCGCTGTATGCATCACCCCGCTGTTTTGGATGATCCGCACGGCACTTGCACCAAGCGCCGACATCCTCTCGTCGCATTTATGGCCCAACCACCTGGCCTTCGGCAACTTCGTCACTGCTTGGCACGCTCAGCCGTTTCTCTTGTTTTTAGGCAACAGCTTGCTAACCAACGCCACGATTGTCGCGTGTCAACTCGGAACATCAGCCCTCGCGGCATACTCGCTCGTCTTTATTCCCTATCAAGGCAAGCGCTTGGTTTTCTTCACCACTCTGCTCGCCATGATGGTGCCAATGCAGGCAACCTTCGTCCCCATCTACAGCATGCTTTCGACATTCCATCTCATCAACACCTACGGCGCGCTCATTCTTCCCTTCGTCGGGTCTGCATTCGGCATTTTCCTGATGCGCCAAGGTTTCCTTTCGATCCCGAAGGAAATGGTGCAGGCTGCACGCGTCGACGGTGCAACTGAATGGCAGATTCTCGTGAACATTGTCCTACCTCATGCGAAGCCAACCGTTGCAACTCTTGTGTTGCTCAACTTCGTATACCACTACAACAGCCTGTTCTGGCCGCTCATCGCGACCAACACGAACAACATGCGTGTCGTTCCGGTCGCACTGTCGTACTTCCTGACTCAGGACGCCGGTCAATCTCTGCAATGGAACCTTGCCATGGCATTCGACGTATTTGCGATAGCCCCTGTCGTGATCCTATTCCTGCTTGGCCAACGTTATTTCGTACAAGGTGTCACAGGCGTTTCTTTGAAAGGCTGAACAATACGACACGCTAGCATCCATACACATACAATAAGGAGTGTATTGACGAATGAACAACATCAGGCGCGCACTCGTCTATTTCGGAGTGTTATGCACAGCGGGGACACTCGCCACCGGTTGTGGTACAACGAACATTGCGACAAAAGCGAATACGGTCTCAGCAGCACACATATCCGACCAATCCGTCATGGGAGCGGCGAGCCGGAATCCCATCACCATTGCCTTCTGGTACGGCGTCAGCAACAACCTAAGTAACGACATTCAACAAATGGTTGCCGAATTTAACCGTACACACCCGAACATTCGAGTCATCGCTACGTACGAAGGTAGCTATTCGGGGGGCGGCGAGGAACAGCAAAAGCTCCTCGCGGCCATCAAAGCAAGCGACCCGCCGGCCATTGCTCAAATCGAGGTTCATGCGATGCCGGTGTTTGCTGCCAGTGGCCAATTGGTAGACCTCACTTCCCTGTTGAGGACGAGTTCCATTGACAAACCAAGCAACTTCCTGGATGGCATTCTCGTCTCAACACAGTATCAGGGCCGCTACTATGGCGTGCCGTTTAATCGCAGCGTTCCCGTGCTCTATTATAACGAGACGCTGTTTCGGCAAGCTGGCATCACTCGGCCACCGACGAACTGGCCGCAACTTATGGCAGACGCCAAAGCCCTGACGAAGGGCGCAGGCAGCCACAAAATATACGGTTTTGCGCCGCTTGTCGACTGGTGGCCGTGGGAATATGCGGTCTTATCGAGCGGTGGAACCATTCTCTCGCACAACCTGACGGAAGCGACATTTGCCAAGCCCAATGCCTTGACCATCTTGAATGCACAAGCCCAGTTGGTCAAAGAAGGCGATGCCAAAGTCGAGGCTGGCCCAAATACGTGGGATCTCATGACACAGGATTTCATGAATGGCGAAGTAGCTATGGATATTGACTCGATTGGAAGCGCCAGCAAGGTTGCGTCGGGCGTCGGATCGAAATTTAGCTGGAACACGGCGTTGCTACCGCGCGGGAAGACGCTCGCTGTGCCTCCTGGCGGTGGCGATCTCGCCATTCTCAAAGGCGTGTCCCCGGCCCAACAACAGGCTGCCTGGACGTTTATTCAGTGGTGGACTGCTCCTGCACAATCCGTCAAATGGTCAATAGAAACGGGTTATCTGCCTGTGCAGAAAGCCGATTTAGCGAACAGAACATACATGTCATTCATTTCCAAACACCCACAATACAGGACCGCAATTGACGAATTGAAGTACGAGCAATCCCCACCTGCATCGCCAGCGTACCTCGCGGTGCTCGAACAAGTGCAACAAGCCCTGGAAGGCATCTTTGATGAAGGAAAACCTGTGGCACCAACGATGGAACAAACGGCGGAACAGGTGAACCAAAACTTAGGCTAACAAGACCTCGTCAGCCCGTGGAGGATGAATCATGAACATACAAGAATGGCTACAAGCGGACGACCTGGTATGGATCGCCCATCGCGGCGCAAAGTCGGAATGCCCCGAAAATACCCTACCTGCGTTCACGCGAGCTGTAGCGATGGGTGCCGATATGATCGAGCTCGATGTGCGTTCGGCCGGCGATGGCTCACTCATCGTTCTCCACGACGCAACTTTGGAACGGACGACCAATGGTCAAGGCGCCGTCAGTGACATGACACTTGCACAAATCCGCCAGTACGATGCCGGTGCCTGGTTCGACCAACGATTTCAAGGTACGGTCATCCCGACGCTGGACGAAGTACTCGTCACACTGCCGCACACATGTTTGAACATCGAGCTAAAAACTGGACCTGCCGAGCGTACCCACGCACTCGTCCGCAGCGTATTAGGCTGTATCTACCGTCATGGAGCAGCCGGACGTGTCCTTTTGTCATCTTTTGATCATACCGCGCTCGCCGCGGTGCGTTCACTGGATCCGACTATCGCCTTAGGCGCCCTCTTCGTGGGTCGTCTTTGGCCTCCCTTCGATCTCGCTGAGACCTTGCGCCTTGACAGCCTGCACCCAGACGTTGAACACCTTGATCCCCAGTTCGTGGCGCAAGCCAAAGCACAGGGTTATGCGGTATTCGCTTGGACCGTGCGCAGCAAAAAGGCCTTATCGCTTTGCCTTCAAGCAGGCGTCTCGGGCGTCATTCTTGACGATTTGACGTATAAAGAAACCGCATCTTCGTCCGTCTGATACAGTGGGTAATGGCCAACTCGAGGCCTAGATGACGCTGACAGAAACAAACGATTGGGATACCTATTTAAGTAAGGGCGGCTGCTTCACAGCCGCCCTAACAATTGCCTCGCCACGTGTACACCGCTACTCGCGGCCTGTGAAATTCCCCTGGAAATGCCCGGGCCATCCCCCGCACAATACAGGCCGTCGATGTGCGTCTGAAGATCCTTTCCAACTTCTGCGCGAGCCGCGTAAAATTTTGCTTCGACCCCGTAGAACAAAGTGTGATCGCTCGCGATACCCGGGGTTACCTTGTCGAGTGCCTCAATCATCTCTTGCAGCGCCAACATAGTCTTATACGGCAGAACAAGGCCGAGATCACCCGGTACCGCTTCCTTCAGAGTCGGTTCGACAAAGCCCTCCCGAATGCGCTGCTCTGTGCTGCGGCGACCTTTGCGAAGATCCCCATACTTCTGAACGATGATCGAACCATTGGAAAGTTCGTTCGCTTGACGACAAATGCTTTTTGCGAATTCGTTCGGTCGATCGAAGGGTTCGGTGAAGCGATGGCTGACCAACAGCGCAAAGTTGGTATTGTGGGAGCCGAGCGCCGGATCGTGATATGCGTGACCATTTGCTGCCATGACACCTGTGTGGTTTTCAACGACAACATGGCCCGACGGGTTGCTACAGAACGTGCGCACCATAAGACCTGTTGCCGGCGATTGATAAAGAAACTTCCCCTCGTAGAGATGGTCGTTGATCTCTTGCATGACAACGTTGCTCGTTTCCACACGAACACCGATGTCCACCTGATTGTTGGTCATCCGCAGTTTGTGGCGCCGGAACAAATCGGACAACCAGGTCGCACCGTCGCGTCCTGGTGCGAGAAGAACGAACTTTGCGCGAACTTGCTCGCCACCGCGCAGGACGACCCCCGCAATTCGCTCCCCCTCGACAAGCAAATCTTCCACAAATGTGCGGAAGCGAAGATCAATATGTTTTGCGAGGTAATCGAAAATCGAGTTCATCAATTCGAGATTCATGTCCGTTCCAATGTGACGCACCCGTGCGCGCAACAACTTAAGGCCCGCAGCCATAGCCCGCCGCTCAATGGCCGCAACTGCCGGTGTCGAGGGATCCGTGATGACATCTGGGGCACCATGCTTCAAGTTGATGGCATCGACGTACTCGATCAACGATAAAACCTCGGATGATGGCAGGTATTCTGTGAGGTATCCGCCAAATTCGGCCGTGATGTTGAATTTCCCATCGCTAAAGCTGCCTGCGCCACCCGCGCCATTGATGACGCCACATGCTGGCCAACAACTTGCATACGTCTTGATTTTGTTCGCAGGTGGGCACTTGTCAATACGGCCGTCCATAATCGGACAATGCCTGTATTTCGCCTCGACGCCTTTATCAATCATCAGCACCTTTGCCTGGGGCGCCTTTTCCGCCAACTCGTACGCCGCATAGATACCCGCAGGTCCAGCACCAACGATAATCACGTCATAGTTGTCCGCCACGCAAATTCCCCCTGTTCGGCGGCTGATCGTCCGCAATAAACAAACGAAACATCCCGAACATTAATGTTAAACATAATCAAATTGTTCGGATGAATAACCTTCGTCATTATAGCGGTTACAGCGCTAAGGTCAAGGGGGCCAATGTGGTTTGACAATCGAACATACGTTCTGTATAGTGGCTTTTAACCAGTGTAGCGGAGGTCATTAGGATGCGGAGAGTGTACATATCTGGACCCATGACAGGTTTGCCCGACTTGAATCGTCCAGCATTTCTGGAGGCGGCCAAAAAACTGCGCAGTTACGGCCACGAGGTCATCAATCCCGCCGAGGTGTGTAGCTCTGACGAATCGTGGCCGAGTGCAATGCGCAAGGACATCCGTCTGCTGATGGATGCCGATTGCATCGTTACGTTGCCCGGTTGGGAACATTCGCGTGGTGCACGACTTGAAGTGTATGTGGCGAGCCAACTCGAGATGCCAGTCTACTCGATGTCGACATTCTTGCGCCTTTGTACACACGCCATTGAGGAGGTTGGCGTGCGCCAGCTTGCACTGGATTTATAGGGAAGATTTGCGGGTAGGATGGAAATTAGAAGTTAGGGGGTATGCATCAACCCGTCGACGTCGGGATGAAAGTAATGTTTGCGACAGACGGATTTGTACAAATCGTTGCCGCCAACCTCAATTTGTTCGCCCGCATACACCGGTTTGCCGTCTTTGACTTTTAAAATCATCGTCGCTTTGCGGTCACACCCAGGATTCGCGCAAATGGTCTTGATTTCTTCAATGCGGTCAGCCCATAAAATGGCCGCTTCACTGCCTTCAAACAAGTGATTGCGATAATCTTTCAACAAGCCGTACGCGATAACAGGAATGTCAAGATCGTCCGCGATACGAGCCAATTGACGGACATGGTACGCGCGCAAAAACTGAACTTCATCGACGAGAACACAGTCGGCAGGATCTCCCTTGACGATTTCATACAGGTTGGTACCATCATCGACGACGATGGCTTGTTTCGCAATGCCGACGCGCGACGCAATCACGCCTCGGCCGTAGCGGTCGTCCACGGCCGGTGTGAACAATGTCACGCGCTTCCCCTGTTCCTCGTAACTGTGCGCAACGGTCAACAATTGAATCGATTTACTCGCATTCATCTGCCCAAACCGATAATACAATTTGGCCAAGTTACAAGATCTCCTTTTATTTCAAACTACATAGTATCCGCTAATGCAATCCAATCGTCCGGACGGATGTTCGCCAGCTCAAGGGATAAATCCCAAAGCCTTTTGGCGGCATCGACATCGTATGACGCATCGCTAGAGCGAACAATGCCTGGGTAACCACGCATACCGCCCACAGGACCGATATATTCGCCGCCAACCAGATCCGGATGCGTCGCCGCGTACAGCGTCGGTAAGGCTCCCATCTCACTCGGTTGAGCAAAGCGATTCACCCACCGCGCAAACGGCCGAACCCATGTGGACTTTGCAAACATCCCGTTGTCGAGCAACGATGTCGCCGCGAAACCTGGATGCGCAGCGATGCTTTGTAGCGCCAATCCCCGACTTTGCACACGCCGTTGCAACTCGTAGGCAAACAACAGATTGGCTAACTTGCTTTGCGCATAACTGGCAAACCGACGATACCTTCCATCTCCACAAAGGTACGGAATATCCAAGGCTTTAGCCATGGTGTGCGCCATGCTACTCACCGTGACAACACGTGCACCCCGCCCCTTACAAAGCGCCGGTAAAAGGCGCAACGTGAGTGCGAAATGTCCGATATGGTTCGTGCCAAATTGCAATTCCAGGCCTTGCTTCGTCCTTTGATAAGAAGGCGCCATGACCCCCGCATTATTTACAAGCAGGTTAACCTTTCGTTCCCTCTCCATCACTTCATCGGCAAACGCCTGCACCGATGGCAAATCGGCGAGATCGATCCGCATGACGGCCACGTCCGCCTGTGGGGCCTCCGCAAGGATGCGATTCTTGGCTGCTGCTCCACGTTCTACACTGCGCACGGCCAATATGACCCTCGCGTGCCGAGCGGCTAAGACCTTCGCCGCTTCCCAGCCTATGCCGCTATTTGCGCCCGTCACAATCGCGGTCATCCCCCGCATGCTGGGCATGTTGTCTATCGTCCAGTCCATGGCGGCCCTCCTACCCTCACCGGCAGTTTGGCAAATCACCATCTTATACTACTGCAATCCACCCCTGACGGATAGACTGGAAAATGAACACCCGTGCATACCAGCACAATCCCGCGCTACAATGGCGACTGTCTATGCAAGACCCAGAAAGGAAGAATTGCCGTGCACGATTGGTTGACCATCGTTCTCGTTGCATGCGTCATCACCTCAGCGCTCCTCGGCTTCGCGCGCGGTTTTACTCGCGAACTACGAACCACCATCGCGCAGGTCATGAACATCGTCGTCGCCTGCTTGTCGGGTTGGCTCGCCTGGCACCTTAGCGCATACATCCGACACTGGATGACCCATCCGGAGAGCATGGTTCACTTGCCAAAATGGATCACACACCTCGCCACAGCTTGGCAACAAGCGCCGCGCGTCGGCAACCTGATCTGTTTTGCCGTACTCTACCTTATTCTGTCTAATTTGCTCATGACGTTGGTGCGTCCCCTATGGGGCATCACCTTTTCCATATCCCAACGCAAACCGGGCATCTTCGGACGCATGGGTGGCAGCGGCGTCGGCGCCATCGCAGGTGCGCTTCGTGCTGCAGCGCTAGGCGCATGCATTTTTCTTGCAAACCAATACTTGTCGCTACCTGCCCTGGCGCGAGCAGCAAACGCCTCGACACCCTACATCATGCTTGAACGCGATGTCTACAAACCGTGGTTACAACCGTTTGCCACTCGCGAGTTGCCCGTGCTTGCGCAAGGCGCTCTGCATCCCATCGCCGAAAACATTTCGCTGTTTGCGATCCCGACTCCAGGCTCCTCATCGGAGACTGGCATCCTGATTGTGCCAAAACCGGTTGCTACAAAAGCCTTGCAGATCACAAAAGGCGATTCGACGCCGGAACAAAAGGCCAAGGCATTGTACGAATGGGAAATTCACCACATCTCATACGACTGGGCCAAATATGACGACTATGTGTATCACGGTAAATGGGATGCACAATCGCCGTTGCAGACTTTGAAAACCGGCAAAGGTGTCTGTGCCGATTTTGCTCTGTTGTATGCCGATATGGCCCACGCCTGCGGACTCACTGTGCGCATCGACGAAGGCTTAGGTGGTACCGCAGGTGACGAAGGCAGCCATGCCTGGAATGAGGTTTACCTCCCCGCAGAGCATCGCTGGATCCTCATCGATACCACCTGGGGCTCAGAGCAAGATGACTGGTTCAACGTACCGCCTGCACAATTTGACCAAACCCATCAAACCGAGACGTCTATCACCTTTTATGCCTCACCTTGAACGGCCCTATCAATCAGCGGCAGGCACATCCGCATGCGCGTGCCGCCAGGGCCACTGTCGACCACTTCTATCGTGCCTCCGTGCGCTATGGCAACCAAACCACTAAAGGTTAAACCAAGACCAAGACCGTTTTTCTTCGTAGAACTATAGGGCATGAAAATAGTATCCCAACGTTCCTTCGGAATGCCTACCCCGGTATCGACAACATCCACGTGCAACTGTTCCCCTTCGACCTTCGTTTCGAGCCGCACTTGCCGTACCGGCGCGGATTCCGGTATCGCATCCATCGCGTTTTTCAGTAAATTGACAATGGCTGCAAACACCTTATCTGCGTCGATCTCTAGCTCGACCTTTGCCATGGCTGTGCGATCATCGAGAACCAACTGGATGTGTTTACTTTCCATCATCGGTCGACACATCCCCGCTGCCTCCCTCGTAATGGCCAAGACGTCCGCACGTTTGACAGTCAGCCGACCATGCTTGAGGAAGTTTGTGAACTCACGGGAAACGCGGTTTGCGTATGCAGAAGCCGAATGCATTCGGTCGAGGATTTCCACCGCCTTGCTATTCAAGCCTGGTTGCACACGCGGTAACAGCTCCGACATCTGGCGGATCGCCGCCAATGGGGTACCCAACTCGTGCACCAACGCATGGGTGGCCATCACGAGATAATCCATGCCCTTGCCGCGTTCGCGCATTGAAAGTTCACGCAGATAATCAACCAATTTGCGCGACATTTCATTGACGTGATCGGCCAATACACCAATCTCGTCCGAGCGGCGGACCTGCAGCTGCGCTTCGAAGTTGCGATCCGCAATCTCGTCCACAGCCTTTGTAATCCGGCGTAGCGGTTTGGTAATTAGATCCGCCCCCAAGTAGCTGAGCAACGCAGTCGCGACAAGCAATACGGCAGAAACGATGACCAGGTTGTGAATAAGAATCGTCAAAGTGCTGCTGATGGCACGATAATCAGTGACCACTTCGACGACGTAGCGCGTGCCATGGACGCTCTGTGGAATAAATGTCTTTAGCACTTTGCGCCCGGATACATGATCGATCACGCTTACCGTCCGATTCGACGTGAGGGCTTCGTTTTTTGCTTTCACGTCAACGGCCGGGTTGCGATATTTGTACTCGCCGTACATCACCGGCTCATTGGCAACGTCGACCCAAAAGGTGCCGTGGTAAGAATAGCGAATCGGTGCTTGCCCGAACGTGCGATTCAGCACAGCGATACAAAGAACGTCCGAATCAGAATCCAGAATATGGCGAATCGCTGTATTCACGCCAACGTCCTGTTCGTAACCGGGAATCGACGTCGAGACATAGAACGGATCGATAATGTAGTCGGTACGTCCGTCGTAGTAGTACCCCCACTTATCGACTTTAGAAGGATCCGATGTGGCATTGGAGAACGGGCCTGACCAGTAATTCTGCTCCGCCATGCCATAGGTGGATGCCTGTGGACGCCCGGCCAAAAGATCGCGAAAGGCGATGTACCATTTGCCCATGCCCTTTGTCGAGAGGCCAATTTCGCGGGGATCTGTGGACCGAACACCGACAATGTCGTCGGCGGTCGGCTGAAACAAGGTGATACCACTGACTCCCAACTGCGCCGCGAGCCGCTTTAGCTGGCTGTTGGTGACGTCTGCCACACGTGGCGGTAGCTGCTCCTCAATGGCGATGGAAGCGATGCGCAATTCATTGCCAAGCAAATTGTCGATATACGCCTCGCCTGTCCGCGAGGCCGCAATCTCAAGGTCAATTTGTTGCGCGAGTAATTCCGTCTGTTTCACCGCGTTGTTCAACAACTGTGCTCGCGTCGTACTATAAAATAACGTGTCACTGAGAAGCGCGATGAGCAACATGGCACCAAACAGGATGGCCATGATTTTATAACGCAAAGAAAAGCGGACACGAGTCCGACGTTCCACGTGATCCCCAACTCCCTCCGTACTTGCCCATAGCATAGCAGGCTCGATTGGGATCTGTGGACTCTATGATTTACTGGGTGTAGAACCTACTGGAAGCCACTTCAAAATGTCATGAAGACTCAATGGCCGGCTGAATCGGTAACCTTGGAAGACGTCACAGCCGCGCTCGCGCAACCAGGTATAGTGCAAATCCGTCTCGACGCCTTCGGCGACCACGATGGCACCAAGGTGATGAGCGAGGTCAATGATGCTAGAGACAATGATTTCGCATTTGGGATCTAGCCCGATGCCGCGCACAAACGACTGGTCTATTTTGAGGATATCCGGTGCGAGATCGCGAAAATAGCGAAAGGACGAATAGCCTGTACCAAAATCGTCAATGGCCAGCAGGTGTCCACTATCTTGAAGCGACTGTAGCACGGATAGACGCCGCCCAGAGTCGGCGAAAACGCTTTCTGTCACCTCGAATACGATCCGCCGTGGCGGTATTCCATAGTTGCCCAACACAGCTTGAACATTCCGTAAAAAGTCGGGATGATCTAGTTGGCGTACAGAGCAGTTCACAGAAATAGGGATGTTCGCCATAGCGAGTACGTCGTTGTGCACCAAATCGCGGCAGACGACACCCAAGACCCGCAAACCCAGTTTGTGGATGAGGCCAAGTTCTTCTGCAATAGGGATGAACGTCCCTGGCGAGCACGGAAATCTCGGTTCATGCCAGCGTGCCAAGGCTTCAGCACCGACGATACGCCCGGTGGCGTCAACCTTGGGCTGATACGCCACGCCAATTTGCCCTTTATCGAGGGCCTCCATCAATCGAAAATACAGCGCATGCTTCTCTTCCATGCCGCGCTTCAAGCTCGGTGTATACCACGTGCTGTTCAGCGACGCTTCTCCTGCGCTATGCAGGGCAAGTAACGACTGGTGTAAAAGTTCGACAAAAGCTACTTTCGTCCCATCCTCCGATTCATCCGGAACAGCGACGCCAAATCTGGCCTGCAGGCGAAAGTTAAACTCTCTGACACGTATGGGTTGCTCGACTAGGAAAGTAAGAAAGTTAAGGACCGTTGCGTCAATCGTTCCCGTTCGCAGTGCCACGACAAATTCGTCTGCTGCCACCCGTGCGACGTACGACTTAGGTAGTGCCCTCTGCACGCGCATTAAAAGATTGGTGAAGGCCTCGTTCATGACCTCGTCTCCGTAACTATCCCGAAGACCGATGAACTTGTTCAACCCAACCGCCACCACTGCGACCTGAGCACCCTTTTGACTTTGCAACGACATAAGCTTAGCGTGCAACCAATGCTCGTTTGGAAAGCCTGTCCCACTGTCGAAGTATGAGCGGTCCATCAACTTGCGCCATGCACCCATGCGTTCGCCATACGGCCTACATGTGAACATCCAAAAGCGCTTGTCGCCGACAGTAAATGGATTCGCTGCAACTTCAAACGACACCGCGCTTCCATCCCTGTGCACGTACGGCATTTCCACAGGCAGAGACACCTCGCCCTGCTTGCAGATCTCGCTTACAATGTGGTGTCCATCTGGATGTACGATGCATAATCCACTTTGCCCAAGAAGTTCAAGCGGCTCATAACCCAATTCCCGGCACAGCACATCATTCACGGCGGCAATCGACAGCAGGCGGCCAGATCCGTCTTCAATGCATACATATACCGCCTCTGGCAGATACCGAATTACGCAGTGTGCACTCAGAATATCTCTAAACCCCTGATGCGTATAAAACGTACCATCTTGCCGAACCCCAAACGAATCCATGGTTCGCGCATCGCCGGTGCGCTGTTGCGTCATAACGTTCCTCCCAAGGAGATCCGCCATCAGTTCTACTTGTCAACCCTTTCGACACAGTTCGAGCAACTTCCTCTCTCGACACTCTGCGATCGCGGGAAAAAGAACGTTTATGCGCGCTTGCGCGTGCATGTGCGAATAATTTGGGCCAGCTCGGCTGTGGCTGTCGGAATATCGTCATTGAAAATCAAATAGTCGAATTGGTCACTGAGTGATTCCTCGTACTTTAAGCGCTCCATCCGAATTCGAATATCGGCTTCCGCGTCGCCACGCCCGTATAACCGACCCTCGAGATCGTTCAACGAAGTCGGACGAACATAAATTAACACGACGCGATCGCCAAACGCCTTCTTCATATTCAAGGCCCCGTTGACGTCGATGTCTTTAATGACGATATGGCCTGCGTCAAGTGCCTGTTCGTAAGTTAAGAGATGCGTACCATAGTAATTGCCGTGAATCGATTCGTACTCGAGAAACTCCCCGCGCTCCGCCATGGCCATAAACTCTTCCGTTGAGACAAAATAGTACGGATTCCCGTTGCGCTCACCTGGCCGCATCGGCCGCGTTGCAAACGATGGAATAAATGTTAGACCGAGATCGTAACGATCCCGCAGCGAATTGATAAGCGTGTTTTTACCGGCCCCAGACGGCCCTGATAGGATAAACAACAGCCCTTTCGTCTCGTGCTCCCCCTTGGGCTCATAGCTCATCAAGTCGGACAGTGCACATTGCAAAGCGTCACAAATACTTTGCAAGACTTTGAGATCGACCCGGGAAATCTCATTTTTCTTGATGGCATAGAGCGTGTTTTTGTTGACGCCGGAACGCTTCATCAGATCGGGAATCTTCCAATTGCGTTCAAACAAGAGCCGATCGAGATGAAATTGCACTTTGTGCACACGAACACATCCCCGTTTTAAAGTTTCCATTCAGTATACACACTTCCGGCGAACAAGTACATGCATCATTGGAATTCTATCGTCTTTGTGATTTTGGATAAGTCGCGCTAGACTACGCATATCAGGATTCGCATGAACATTTCGTCATAGAAAGGTCGACCCGCTATGTCACAAAAGCCGTTCTCGCCTCCATCCCATCCGAAACCGCTTTCCACCGCTGACCTGGTTATTTTTGGAACAGTCTTAATGGTCCCTATTGCGCCGATGTCGATGTACGTATACATCGCGGAACAAAGCGGCGGGCATAGCTGGCTTGTCATGCTCTTAGGCTGGTTCGGAGCTTGTCTGACGGCATACGCCTATCGACGCCTCGCAGGGGTATTTCCCGGCGGCTCCATATACAGCTACGTCGGTCGTGCACTACAAAGCGATACTGGATGGATTGCCGCCTGGATCATATTAGCTGACTACTTGTTCGTACCCGCCACGCTGTATGCCAATTGTTCGAGTCTTATTGGTGAGTACTTGCCCCAAATCCCCAGCTGGAGCTGGTACGCAGTACTCAGCCTGATCAATCTGGCGCTTGGCTTGTTGCCCATCCGGCGACAAATCCGGCTGTATGCGCTGGTGCTCATCGGTGAACTCATCGCCCTAATTGCCTTTATCGTCGTTGCCCTGCACGCTTTGCCACACGCCGGTCTGCCTGCCGGCTCGCCTGTGCATGTTGGTCCAGAACGAATGCTGTCACTCGTATCGGTAGGCGTGATTGGCTTTCTTGGCTTTGACGCTATTAGCACACTCGACGGCGAGGCTGCGCGTCCGACAAAATCTGTAGGACGAGCGACGATTTGGGTCGCAGCAGTCATGGGCCTTCTATTCTTGCTGCAATGTGCACTTGCAGGCGCCATTCATCCCAACTATGCCACACTAGATCCGGCAACCGGCTTTTTCGATCTCGCTCGTTCCATCGGCGGTCCATTCGTCGGTTGGCTACTGATCACCGTGTTTCTCATCGGATCCGGCATCGCCAACGCAAGCGCAGGCCAAGTGTCAGCCTCTCGGGTGCTGGCCGTACTCCGTGAACAAACCGTACCCACGTTGTCAGCAAAGTCCCGACACCTAGACAGAGTTACGATGATCCTCATATCGCTTCTTTCTTTCGTTGTAGCCACTTTTGTGCCTTTACAAACGCTCAACGCGTTCGTTTCGTTCGGAGCATTTGCAGCTTTCATCATGATTCACGTATCTTTGTTTTATCGATTTTACGTACGGGGAACGAAAGGTCCGAAGCGCATTGTCGATGGATTGGTGGCAATCTTAGGTTTGCTGGTCATGATCGTGGCACTGATCTTCGAAGAGTCACCATCGCTTGTGCTCAAACTTGGCGCACTTTGGCTGCTCGTAGGTGTGGCCATTTGGGCCATACGGACATGGCGCGAGGCTGAAGTTTGAGGTGACGCGCGGATAGGGGCCCGCCCTTGCCGTCCAGTTGTCGGCGTCTTGGCGCCCCTGCACGCATTATCAGTGAAAACAAACTCGATTTCAATTTGTTAAACTCCATAGAACGCATAGAATTGCCTAGGCAGGTGAATGACATGCCATGGTTTGCAGACCTAGTGTCGGCCATCACATGCTTGGCTTGGCTGTTCCTGTTATGCTGCAGAGGGTTTTATTGGCTGATGGGTGACGGGTTAACAGACAAGCGCATGAAGGAGCACGACGGTGTCTCTAGTTGGCCAAAGGTTTGTGCAATCGTACCAGCCCGCAACGAAGCGGATGTTTTAGGCGAGACTCTGCCGTCACTTTTGAACCAGAATTATGCAGGCGAGTTTCACGTCATTTTGGTGGATGATCACAGTGATGACGGGACAAGTGAAGTGGCGCGCAACATTGCGCAAACATTGCTTCGGCAAGATCGATTGCAGATTCTGAAATCAGCTCCTCTGCCCAACGGATGGGCTGGGAAGGTTTGGGCTATGCAGAATGGCCTGCACGAAGTCCCTCCCGATGCTGAATATGTACTATTGACCGATGCTGACATCCGCCACCCTGAGTCATCTGTGTCCCGCCTTGTTGAGCAGGCCAAACGGCAAAGACGAGATTTCGTCTCGCTGATGGTACGACTGCATGTAGAGTCAAAGTGGGAAGCCCTTTTGATTCCAGCATTCGTCTACTTTTTTGCAAAACTGTACCCATTTCGTTGGGTTGCCAACGATAAACGCAAGACAGCTGCGGCAGCAGGTGGCTGTATCCTTGTCAGGCGAGAACTGATCCAAACTGCAGACGGGTTAACTCCCATCTCTGGCGCCGTGATCGACGACTGCTCATTGGCAAAACTCGTTCAATCACGTGGTGCCACGCTGTGGTTGGGCCTGGGCAGCGACTTCGCCAGCGTGCGCCGCTATACGTCTTTAGCAGAGATTTGGAATATGGTCGCTCGGTCAGCGTTCGTACAGCTCAACTACTCCCTTTGGCTCTTAGTCGGCACCGCCATCGGCATGACACTACTGTATCTTGTCCCCGTCGTCATAACTATTGCAGGCATTTGCCTCATTTCTCTGGGACACACCGATTGGATCTGGCCAGGCATGCTTGGCCTTGTTGCGTGGTGCATCATGTCCGCCACCTTCGTGCCGATTCTCCGCTGGTACAGGCTGGCGCTGTGGCGAGTCATCACATTACCGGCCGCAGGCTTTTTGTATACGCTGATGACAATTGACTCTGCAATCCGGTTCTGGCAACGGCGGGCTGGCGCCTGGAAAGGGCGCCCATATGAAATGCATTAGATGTGCTTGGCTTGTCCCCTGACACGCATCCGGTACACCCAACGCTCAGCGTCTTCGACGTCCTCATCACCAAATTGGCCGGTAATAAGCCGTTCAGGATGGTCTAGGCAGCCAGCCAACCGCAGCTTGTCCCGCAAATCCTGCAAACGCCGGCGTTTCTCGCGGACAGAGGGTACAGACTGCAGGGTCTCCTGCAAGGCGTCCCACGAGCGGCCAAGTCTGTCGTACATGATCATGAGCCAGTAATCAGAGATTTGAAAGGGCGTTAACTCTGTGCTTCCCGCCGGAGCTAGCTCCATCCACAGTTCGTCTCCGGTGTATGGAATCCGGTCGACCAACTTTAGTTGCTTACCACCGCAAATCTTGCGATACGCTTCCTCCAAAGCTGCCGTGTCGATATCGACATCCATGTCGCCAAGATATGCATAGAACTGCGACCAACGCGACATCATGCGCCGTGCATTGTCCAGGGTGAGATTAAACCTGTCCCCATCCATGATGTGGTCATCAATCCATTCAAGCGCCAACGAATATTCCCACCATGGGAGTTCATCCAGATTTTCGATACCGGAGCGCTCGAAGTACATCATCAGGGCTTCCAAGTCGCCCCAGGCCCAGTCGAGTTCGTCACTCCGCTTCGTAAAATACAATGTATTTAAGTAGGACACAGTCCACCGTTCCGGGAAGAGGCGAACTTCCTCTCGCCCACGGTAAAAGTCACGGACCTGGCGCATCACGTCACTCATACGGCTCATCGAATTCCCCTCCAACACAAGTCGTTTATATTGTAACAAATCGTACCGCTTACAAATTTGCACTGCCGTGTGAGAAGGGTCACAATAATGTAACGTATATCAAAAGCATTCTCTCCTAAAAAAGATACACCCTTCGACGCGAGGTATCACAAAATGAACAAAAATAGGAGATATCCAAAGCCACAAGTGCGTTTACGTCAACCAGTCTTAGCCGGAGCTTCGCCACATGACCCGCCTAAATTGCATCATGCATTCTTGTTGAGAAAAGCGCCATGGCCTTGGCGCAGGGCCCTTGGCGCAGGGCTCTGTCTCTTTGTTCCATTGTTTGCGGCCACTTTAGCCCACCGACCGCTGTGGGGGTTGCTCGCAACCATCGGCGGCTTTACGGGTATTTATACAGCTGCCATTCCACTGCGCCGATTGGCACTCAAACTTGTCATCGTCGCCGTAGGACTATCGGTATCCCTCGGACTCGGGACGATGAGCGCAGCATCCCCCGCGAGCATGGCTATCGTTTTTGCCTTGGTCGGGGGATGTGCGACATTTCTGTGCAGTGCACTACAAGTTGCGCCCCCAGGACCATTCTTTTTTATCATGGCATGTGCCATTGGCACCGGCATGCCAGTGGATCCTGTGGCGGCGCCTGAACGTGCGGCTGTCGCTCTGGTTGGTGGCGCGATCGCGTGGGTGATTTCCATGGGCATAGCCTGGGGCTTATCCTGGCGACAACCGCACCATCATACCGAGTCCGCCAAGCGTTTGATGAACCGGGCACCATTCCAACTGGCAGCCTTGCGGTTGCGACATGCATTGCCCATCCGTTCGCCCTATATGATGGCAGGCTTTCGAATGGCCTTAGGCATCTGTTGTGCAGTGCTCTTGGCATATGCACTCGGGAACACTCGCCCGTATTGGGTACCTGTGGGTTGCGCAGCCACCTTGATCGGGACAACAATGATGGGTACCATCCACCGCGCAATTCAGCGCGCCTTTGGCACGGCATTAGGCGTTCTGATCGCCGGTGCTATTTTATCGTTCCGACCATCGTATATCGCCCTAGCGTGCATTGTGTTCGTGCTACAAACAGTGACAGAGTTGCTGATTCCGCGCAACTACGGCTTAGCTGTCATATTTATTACACCGCTCGCGTTGACGATTACAGAGATTGCACGTGTCGGCCTCAGCGTTCCCACACTGATTCATGCACGATTTATTGATACACTGCTCGGATGTTGCGTCGGCTTGGTCATCCGCTTACTGTGGTGGCTGCCCGAGAAATAGGCAACCACCACCTCCTCCTCGAATATTTCCCGGCAAATATCGACGAGCTATTTCCCAATTCCCGATAAACGTTCACGGTTCTCCAAAAACAGTGAAAAAAATAGGTTTACTTACCTCAATCGACACGCATCGACAGCATTCGATTTGCTGACACGCTATTCTATTGTTGTTGTTGTCGGATTTTGCACCATAGGGGGTGAAATTCGATGAAAAGGACTCTTAATAAAGAGGCTCTTATGACCGTTGCCGTGATCATTGCGCTTGCCGCGGCAACCATCGCACCATGGCCTTGGATATAATCCAGCTAATTTCGAATTTATTACTAGAAGAATCGGTATCTACCGATTCTTCTTTATTTATTGTCCGCTATGCTCCACATGATAAAATAAAACTGCTAATTAAGGTGAGTGATATTTGTGCCATATTGCCTTGTTGTTCCAGTTTTGTTGATGCTTATTTTCCGCCGTTCATTTTTATCTTTGATTGAAATCCGATTTCGGTTTACACCACTTTTGTTGATAGGCATTGTTGGTCAAATCGCGGCTGACAATTTGCGAACGTCAGTGGCGTACGGACTTTTACCTTTATCTATGGGTTTCGTTGTCATATGGCTATACCTTAATCGAAAAGTATCAGGGCTCCGTTTCGTGCTGGCGGGAACCACTATTAACCTTATTGCAATTGTTATCTCAGGTGGGAAAATGCCGGTATTGCTTTCCACCGTCCACTTTTTACACTTGGAAGTTGCTCCGAACACCGGTACACGCCATTCCTTTGCGACGATGCATGGCTGGTGGTGGCTGGGTGACTGGATACCCATTCCACCCTTTATTATGAGTCCAGGCGATATTCTTGTCGGCATCGGATTAAGTAGGTTTGTGCTGACAGAATCGCAAACGAGAGCGAGCTATCAAAATGAGTCAAATTCGCAATAGCTACCGTACTTTGTTGTTCATAATTGGCATCACGGTTCCAGTTTGCGCAGTGCTCGCAAGCGCCCTTTACAAGATGCCTAGTGTTGGATTTGTTGCAATCTTGGCTTGTATATTAGATTATTATCCCTTATATCTACCTGGCGGGGTGCAGTGGAGCACCTCAATTTTATGCTATATATGGGCAGGTACCGAGTATGGCACGATGGCGGCGGATATAGTCATGACGATGAGTTGCCTTGTTACATTCCTCCGTGCATATCATTGGAACTTGCGCGACATCCGGTGGTTTCGCTATTTCGTGACCCTTGGCATGTTTCAGGTATCCCTGTTCACAAGCGTGGCCGCCTTTCGCATTGCAAAGGGACTTCCTGACGTGCTCCAATCTGCTTTAGTTTTCAGCACTTTTGAGGGAGTGAATATACTCCTTTTCCTAGGTGTCCACTGGTCACTCGGTAGAACCTCATCCGGGTGGTCGACAATCCGTGGCTTTAACTTCCTTTCTGTCGCCATCAGTTCCCTTTTGTTTGTCCTCATCGGACGCTATGACCACGTAGTAGTTTCCTTACTTCCCATAGGTTTACTACTCATCTGCTTCATTCTCATGTGGCAGCAGTATTCCAGGGCCGTCAAATCCTCATCAGAGGTCTCGAAGAAATACCAATTAATAGCTAATCATACAGATGATCTCATCCTGCTTGTCAATACGAGTGGGGACATCACCTTTGCATCACCGTCACATGCCCGCCTATTTAACAAACCACTTGATGAAATCGTTGGCCAATCATTGTATACATTTATTCAAGATCCGACATCGGTGCGTGCAGCGTTGCACGCACCCCATGCCTGTACGTCGCAACACTTGATACGCCTACAATTTGGCGACAAGGTGATCCCGACGGAAACCAAGATCTCCCCAGTTTATTCGATAAATGACGAGATCGAGTGTTTTATCGTTGTCTCACGTGACATATCGGAGCGCCTACGCCAACAGGAATATCTGTTGCAAACCGAAAAATTGGCTGTAGCTGGGCAATTGGCTGCAGGGATTGCTCATGAAATTCGCAATCCGTTGACTTCGGTGATGGGGTTTCTACAACTGTTGCGGGAACACTTTGATCAGGTAGCCCCTGAATCGTACCGCATCGTCTGGTCTGAGCTTGTTCGAATATCGGACATTGCAAGCTCGTTACTCGTTCTCGCAAAACCGGAACCAGCCAACTTCCGCGACTGCACCCTGGACAACTTGATCCGCGACACGATCACGCTGCTCGAAGGACAGGCGCACAAAGCCAATGTCTACTTTGAAGCGATGGAGACACCAGATGTCACGTTGCACTGCAACCCTGGTCAACTCAAACAGGTCTTTCTAAATCTTTTCAAAAACAGCATAGAGGCCATGGAAGAACAAGGTGGACTGATACAAATCTCATATGATGTTCAACCTGAATCTGTGAGAATAGAGATCACCGATAATGGACCTGGCATACCCAAGCACCTTCTCGCCACCCTAGGTCAACCTTTCTATACAACAAAGGAAAAAGGTACTGGCCTCGGGTTAATGGTCGTATACAACATCATTCAAGAGCACCATGGAAGTATACAGTTCGATAGCGACGGAATCCGTGGAACGCGAGTAACAATTAAACTTCCAATCATACAATCATAACTCGAACGCTACCCAGATTCCCTGATCGGTAATCATTGCTTCAACGAACACTGGGGTCGTGAAGTCACAAACCTATCCCCTCATGTGCGCACGATAGGTTGGGGCTTTGACACGAGCATTCCTTTTAGATATAAATATTTTGACAGCGGTGTAAGCGGTACCATGTTAACTTCCAAACAACGTTCTTCAACGGCGAAAGCTGTCTGGTAAAAGGAGGTGTCTAGTATGAACGAGCCAAAACAAGTTGTATCGCATCGTCGTCGCTGGTGGTATTTGCTCGTCCTTGTCCCACTTATCGGCACGCTTTTTCCACAGTTCTATGCGACCGCGTCACCTGCCATCTGGGGAATTCCTCTCTTTTATTGGTACCAGATGATGTGGGTCATCATTAGTGCCATTGTTACAGGCTTTCTATATTTCATACTTAAAGATGACTGATGAGTTTGAAAGAAAGGGGGCGATCCCGTCATGAACTGGACCGCGTTTGCTGTTTTCATTATCTTCTTTATATTTGTTACAGTTCTAGGTTTTATCGCCGCGAGATGGCGACGAGCAGATTTAAATCACTTGGAAGAATGGGGATTAGCAGGACGGCGTTTCGGAACCCTGATCACATGGTTTTTGGTCGGCGGTGATCTTTACACCGCCTATACGTTCATCGCCGTTCCCGCACTTATGTATGGCGCGGGCGCGCTCGGTTTTTATGCCGTACCTTACACCATCGTCGTGTACCCTATGTTTCTATTGATCCTGCCGCGCTTTTGGTCTGTGGCCAAACAGCACGGCTATGTGACTGCTTCTGACTTTATTGAGGGACGCTTCGGCGATAAACTTCTCTCGCTTGCCATCGCTCTCACGGGTATTGTCGCAACGATGCCATACATTGCACTACAGTTGACCGGTATGCAAGCCGTGATTAGCGCCATTGGCATCGGCGGCGACTGGCCGCTCATCATCGCCTTCATTATCCTCGCCCTGTACACGTACACCAGCGGCTTGCGGGCTCCTGCGATGATTGCGGTGGTAAAAGATTTGATGATTTATATCACCGTGATCGTATCGGTCATTGTCATTCCCATGAAACTCGGCGGTTTCGGCCACATCTTCCATGCAGCTGCAGTGGCATTGCCGACACACAATCCGCCAGGCACCGCCATCCTGTCACCAAAACAATATGCAACCTACGGTACACTGGCTTTTGGCTCTGCACTTGCGCTGTTTCTCTACCCGCACGCCCTGACTGGCGTTTTCAGCGCTTCCAGCCGTCGTGTGGTGAAGCGCAATATGGCGCTCCTCCCAGCCTATTCGTTCGCGCTCGGCATCGTCGCACTGTTGGGCTTCATGGCGCTAGCCGCGGGCGTGCATGCCAAATCCACAAGCCAAGCGGTTCCATTGCTTTTTCTTAAGGAATTCCCAAGTTGGTTCGCCGGCTTCGGGTTTGCAGCAATCGCAATCGGCGCCCTTGTACCAGCGGCCATCATGTCCATCGCTGCGTCCAACCTATTTACACGCAATATCTACAAAACCTACTTTGCCAAAGGCGCTTCATCAGAACACGAAGCACGCGTGGCAAAAATTGTATCACTGCTCGTTAAGGTCGGTGCCCTTGTCTTTATTCTGGGCTTCCCGCAGCAATACGCCATCAGTATGCAACAGGTAGGTGGCATCCTTATCCTGCAGACAGTCCCCGCACTTGTGCTGGGATTGTATACGCGCTGGTTCCACAGACGCGCATTACTGATTGGTTGGCTGGTCGGTATCGTCTACGGCATCTATATGTGGGGAACCACCGGTTATAAGTCAACCACGTACACACTGCACTTGTTCGGTGATAGCGTCGCTGGCTATGCGGGTATTTGGGCCCTAGTCCTGAATGTTGTCGTTGTTGTCGTCCTTACACTGCTGTTCCGCGCGGCAAACCTGAGCAACGGCTCAGATCAGACAAGCCACAGCGATTACCACGTAGAGGCTTCACTTTGATGCAAAAGTAACGCAAAAACGGGCGAGCAAACGTGACTACCGTCTGCCGCCCGTTTTGTCGAAACGTCCCTATTTCATGCGAAAAGCCCCGGTCACCACCGAGAACAGTCCATTATCCAGATAGCACATGCCCTCCACATCCATTAAGCGACTTGCCGATGTGCCCTTCTTTGCGCAAACAGCCAACATTCTACAGCGGCGACATTGACCACGATACTCAAGCATACTGCGATGGTGTAGGCAGTCGCATAAGGCAAATGTCCTACATGTCCACCGAGGTAGGTAAACGCCCGATTAAGGACGTTTGTATCACAAAACACATAGCTACGTAACATCCATGCACGATGTCGCGCTACATCGCCCTGCCGTATCCGGATGTAAGCAAGTACAGTAACGATCAGCCAGTACACGTTCAACGTATTGAACGCCACGGTCGGGAGTTCACCGCCTGTGGCAAAGGGCGCTAAATAACCCGATGTTCCGTCCACGCCAAGTACAGATGCGATATATAGATAGCCGACCATGCGATGCACACTCGGTTGACGGCGTTCTCCGGTCAGCGTCCAATTGAGCATGCCGCTGACAATGGCAATAACAGCAGCCACAATGTGAATATGCAACATCATGATCCATATAGGATGATTCACGTGGCGCGCAATTCCGACCTTATGGGAAAGGAACGATACATCCTGCGGATCAGCAATCAAACTGCTAAATAGCATGTACAGGGCATATGCGAGCGCGATGCCAATTGCAGCATCTCCCAGGTAACGTCGTCGCAACATACCAACGCCTCCAATGGAAATCATGATACCGCAGGTTGCCAAATTGTGCACGAACAAGCGTAACCATCTGTTCGACGACACCTTGATGACGAGGCCCGTCGTTTGTGCATACCCATGGCCAGCCGAGCGGACTTATCACGCTGGGCTTATAAAGAAAAGGCCCTGCCATTTTGGGCAGAGCCTTTTCTTTATGGGTCTCTCGGGCGCACCACAGAAGCAGATGTGGCAACGTCCGTGTCAAGGTATGCGCTATTTGACGCCTACAAACATGCAGTATCACAAACACCTACAAAACGAATCTCGCTCACACCGTAGACTCCTCGGGTACCTCCACCAGATGGTGAACCACAACGCGATGGCCGAACATCCTTTTGGCGGCATCGACTAAAAACTGATGATGCGTAAAGTAAAACACCTGCGTATGAGCAGACAACTCGCTCAACACTTCAAGCGTTGCCAACGTCCGCTCATCATCAAAATGGACGAGGATATCATCCATCATAAGCGGCAGTCCAGGTGCAAATTGGAGGTGATTCTCGATAAAGCCCAGGCGCAGTGCCAGATAAAGCTGGTCTCGTGTACCATCGCTCAGTTGCGCAACAGATCTCGCTTTGCCTGACGCATCCTCAACGACAAGTCGCGATCCGCCTACTTCATACGCAATATCGATCTTTTCGTAGCGACCGCACGTCAGACGCCGAAAGAACATAGAAGACCGATCCAGAACCGTGGACGGATTTTGCTCATGGAACCATTCGATGGCTCTTTGCAACAAGCGCCGAGCCAACTCTACGCGCAGATATTCGCGCCAGTAGCGATCCGCCTCGGCCAACTTGGCCTCTGCTTCTTGGCGTTTTGTTGCGGCATCCGCACGCTCCCGATTCATCTCTTCGAATTGGATTTCACACTCGCGCAGTGCATCGCTGGTATGTTCCAGTTGCTCTCGCAAATCGCGCAAGCTGTCGACATGTTCTTGAAGTGCACGCTCAAGTTCGTCCGGATCCGGATACTCAGCCAGTTCGGCCTGTAACTTTTCAAGTGGCACACCATCCGCTACGGCAACGACACTCGTCTGCAAAGTGCGCATCTTTTCCTCCAAATGTCGATACCGCCGCGATTTAGCAATCACGTGCCGACACGCCTCAGGGGTCACATCGCCGGTGATCCGGCTGTAACGTTCCATCTCCTGTAAACCAAACTGCAAACTTGACTCCGTATTTCGCAATTGCTCATGGGTCTTCGTCAATTCCTGCTCCACGCTGTCTAACCGATTCAGCGCTTCTATTGCCTGGCTGACTCGCGCCTGTAGCCGACGAACAACCGTGCCGTACGATGTCCCGGGAGCCACCGGCTCACTCAGTTCCTCAAGAATGCTGTGTACGTCCTTTTCAAAGCGATGGCGCGAAGCCTTTGCTTCCTGCAATTCTCTTGCGAGCCGCTCAACCTGTGCGGCCTGTGTTTGCCATTCAGAGAGCAGACGAACAAATGTCACATCTGGTGTTTCCGGAAGAAGTCGCAACTCTGCGCGCAAGGCCTGCCACCGCTCAGCATATTGAGCGGCCTTTTGCTCCTGCACCGCAAGTTCCTGCACCCTGTGCTGCTGCCGATCCCGCTCCTCGTCCAACGCCTGTTTTGCGGCTTGTTTCTGCTGTGCTAACGCGGCAAAGTCGTGACACTTGCGCAGGATCTCTTGCATCCACTCAGCAATCGTCCATTCCGGGCGAATCGCCACCTGCAAGTCGGCCGCTGCAAGTTCTAGGCGGGATCGCAATTGCTGGCGAAGCTCCTCGTAGTGTTCAAGCTTAGCCATCTGCTCCAGCAATGTCGCATATCGATCGCGCACAGGTTGCTGAAACTCAATCAACCACTGTTTCATTTCCCTTGGCGAACCAGGAACCAGTCCACAATCCGCCCAGGCGGCCACCCAATCCTTCGTAAGCTGATCCCTTGTTTCCAACAGACTTTGCATGCACTGGTGCCGCTGCTCGATCCGCCGAAGTGTCTGTTCCTTCTCCAGCGTCTTGGCCGCGCGATCCGCAAACCGAGCAGCGTCTTGCAGCATCTCATCCACAAGCTCGTCGGCATTCGCGATTGCCCGTTCAAACGCCGACGACAACGACGTTTCACCCATTTCGTCAAGATAACGAGCGACATCTGCTTCGGTCGAAACGCCACCGGTGATCATCGCCTTGATCAATGCCCAGCCCGTGTCCCGCTGGGCACGAGCTGCCTGCAAGTCCTCCGCGGTCGGCACGGACGCGAAGCCCTCCAGGCGTTCCAATTCATCTTCCAAGTCGGACACACGCCGCCGTTCCTTCTCCAACTCGCGACGGCATTCCCGCAATTCCTCGTCGATTCGCGAAAAGTCCTTCTCGTATTGGTTTATGGTCTCCTCAAGGGGGATCGGCAACTTGGCCACATGCTCGATGTCTGTCTGAACGAGTCGTTGCCGACTGAGGAGCTGTTCCAGTTTTCTGCGCTCAAAGCACATCGCTTGCTGCAACTCTTGAATGTCTGTGTCGATCCGATTGTGACCAGCCTGTAAAGCGTCCTCCAGCCATGTTTGCCAGCGTGCAATGTCTGGGACATCGCCAAATGCCAACCAAGCATCTTCCCGACGTTTGACCTCGTCCGTGGACACATGCAAATCGCCGCGAACGCGCTCGGCATCCTGCATGGCCCTTTGCCATAGCTCGGCGACTTCATATAGCTCGTCAAGCATCAGCGTTTCGTGCAACAGCTCCGTCGCCCCATCCTCAAGGCGAATGGTCATCCTTTCCAACATTGCATCGCAACGGCGAACGGCTTCTGTATATTCTTTCTCCAAACGCGGTAGATCGCTCTCGAGGAGGTTTTCATACTGGCCCACCCGTTCAAGAAGTGCGTTTACCTCATCTGCGTAGCGCAATGCCAGCTTGTCGATGACAATCGCTTTGCGTTGCTCCTCCAGTTGTTCAATACGCGTTCGTAACCCATGAAGGGACTGAGCGGATTGTACGCGAAGCTCAAGAATTTGCTCGAGTGCCCGTTCGTCCTCTTCGGTCAGCGGCGACATGTCCGCAAATGAACGCAATTCTTCTTGCAGTGCAGCCAATTCGAGCAAGGAACCCCGAACTCGTTTCAGCCGCTCGAGCCGTGCCCGCTCGCGTTCGATCACGCGTTCCTGTTCCCGACCGTCAACGCGCATCTGACGCAATTTCTCTATCTCTTGTTGAAGCCGTGTAAAGTCCTGGCCCCGCAAGGCTTTTTCGTCAATTTCACGCATGAGCTGGCGATAGAGATTCATTGCTCCCGTGAATTTTCTCGTGATCGCATTGTTCCTTGGACCAACCAATTCCCCCGCCCGCTGGCTCAATGTGTCGATGTGCCGCTGCAACATGGCGACCCCGCCACCAGCCGCAAACAGAGAGGTGGCGGCATCGCCTTGAGTGGACAACAATCCTTCGCCACCTTCCCGCAGGCGCTCGTGATTCAGTCCATAAAGCAGCTCGTACCGGCTGCGGTCATGCCCTTGCAAGCATGCTTGCAAATCTTGCTCCAGGGTGGCATCGGCCATGGCGGCGACCAGCTTGTTGCGTTGTATCGTCCGTGTGAAGGCAAGCTCACGGCCATGGGCATTCACCACCGTACCCATGATTCTCGAGGACTTGGTGTAGCCAAGCGATGGTGTGCCGCCAAACAACCAATCGAGAACAATCTGCAACAGTGTGGTCTTTCCCGCCTCGTTCGGTCCATACAACACGTGAAAATTGACATCGCCGCGAAAATCGAAAGCGAGATCATGAAAATGTTGTACGTGTTGAACGGTAAGTGTCTGTAGTTTCATCGCTGGTCACTCCCCCTCGCCAACTGTGCGTACAACATCGCCTCAGCCTCGTCCAGCAAGCGTAGAACGTCGTCGCGAGAGCGAATATACGAAGTGTCAGCTCCGTGATCGAAATAGCCATGGCGATCCTGTGTGGACTGCATATCCCTGACAAATTGGTCCAGGAGATGCACATCGCCACGCGCGGCCTGTAATGCGCTGACGAGCCAATCCGAGGTCGCTTGATCCAGACGCTGCTCTGCCGTAGCAACTGGCCTGGTGTCGATACGGACCTGCTCAATCCATATGTGTGACCCGATATCTTGTGCGATGCCTATCACTTCGGCATAGACGCGGTCTTCATCGCCAAGCAAGGCACCGTGTATCTCGGTTTCACCAGTCAGCACTGCGCGCACGGCCAAGGGATACCCCTGATGTGCATGCGTCAGCTTCGCCAATGAGCTTGCAGTCCGATCCACCACTTCATGGAGATCCGTCACGCCGTCGATCGCGATTTCGCACACTTCCCAACGCAACACGTCCAAAGGTTGTTGCCGCAAATCGACGACGCGCCCGCCATCGACCCGCACAACGGTACAACCCTTGGCTCCTGTTTCGCGAATATGTCTTCCTTGCAGATTTCCGGGATACACAATATGAGGGTATTCATGGAGGATTTGGCGCATGTGAATGTGGCCCAAAGCCCAGTAGTCGTAGCCCTTGTGCCGGAGATCGTCGATGCGGCAAGGGGCGTATGTGTCGTGCCCGGCTTGTCCCTGCACTGCCGTATGCAAGAGACCGATGTTGAAATAACCTGGAACAGGATCCGGATATGAAATGGCAAGATTTTCGCGAACGTCGCGCTTCGCAAAACCTTGGCCATGGATGGCCACGCCAATGTCCTCAAGATAGTGGGTCTCTGGCTCCAATACGGAAAACTCGAACACGTTATCCGGCAAGCGCAGTTCGCGCGTGATGATGCTCGCTGCGTCGTGGTTACCGCGAATGAAAAACACGGGGATCCCGGCTTCGCCGAGGCGCGCCATGCATTTGCGGAAAAACAGGCCTGTATGATAGTCCTTCCAATCGCCATCGTAAACGTCCCCGGCGATCACGACAAAGTGCACCGATTCGCGAACACAAAAATCAACCAGGTTCTCAAGGGCGCGCCTCGTCGCTGACCGCAACTGGTCAATCGGGGCGTCCGCGCGCCCCGACAACCCATGCAAAGGACTATCCAAGTGCAAGTCTGCACAGTGTACGAACGTAAACAGATGAACCCCTCCTGTCCCGATCAAGCTGATGAGTTGATCCATTCGCGAGATCGGACAAGTGTTCCTTTTGTTAGAAGATGGTTCTTCCCTGCTCGTCTGGAATGCCTGACTTTCGATAAAAGTACGTGTTGATCACGTCTCGCCACTCGATGGCGTCTTGCAACTGCGTGTCTAAGCGAGCACACACGGCGTGATGGCGCTCCGGATCGACCTTATCGGCAAGTTCCGCCCAGACCCTGCGCATCCGCTCCACGGCCTCAACGCCGCTGAAGTGAGTGTCGTAGATGTGTTGAATCACCGTTTTCCCCGACTGCAGACGATGTGTATAGGGCACGTGGTGGAAGAACAGCAACAACTCGTCTGGGCAGGTTTCGAGGTTCTCGTATAGGCTCCGATTCGGTTCGTGATATTGCCCTGTGTAACCGGTTCCCGTCGCCATCGTACGATCGACGCCAATGCCGTAGCAGTCTGCAAAGTGGTACGTCCCCCATTTGGAATACTCGTACCCGTCGACGTTTGGACCATAGTGATGGCCAGGGTTGACCATCCACCCGACGCCAAGCGGGGCGGTATAGTCTTCATAAGTGCGCCATGACGTCAGGAGAATGTCCGTAAGCGCCTTGACGACGTCACAATCATCGCCATACGTCAACCGAACCCACTCGGCCGTGATGGTTTCCACAGACAGGGACGGATCCCAAGCGAGGCGCCCAAATCCGTACAGATTTGCCTGCGCGAAGGAGTGCCCCGTCCAATTCGGATCGTCGCCGACATTCACGACGCCGGCGATGCCACCATGGGCACGCCCGAACAGTTCGCCTGACGCACAACGAGCGACGGTTGATCCCTGCCCGCAAGCGTGAGTATCAAAGTCCAAAATCTCTTTCCACTGTGGGATGAGATAGCACACATGTTTCTGTTGCCCGGTATATTCTTGTGTGATTTGCAACTCGAGCATCTGATTCGTTCTGGACAACCCACCAAACAACGGCGAGACTGGCTCCCGGACTTGAAAGTCCATGGGACCATTCTTGATCTGCAAGAGGACGTTGTCGGCAAAGCGCCCATCGAGCGGTGTAAAGTGATCAAATGCCGCTCGTGCGCGGTCCGTTTTTCGATCTCGCCAGTCCTGCAGGCAGTTGTACACAAAGCAGCGCCAAATGACGAGACCGCCGTGCGGTTTAAGCGATTGCGCCAACATGTTCGCGCCGTCGGCGTGATCGCGCCCATAGGTGAAAGGCCCGGGCCGGAACTCGGAATCAGCCTTGACCAGAAATCCACCGAAGTCCGGAATATACCGATAAATTCGATCCGCCGCCGCATTCCACCAAGCCTGCACCTCAGGATCAAGCGGATCGGCTGTCGCGAGGTGACCCAGTTCGACTGGGCTGGCAAAGTTGACGCTCAAGAAGATACGGACGCCGTAATCGCGAAACAAATCTGCCAATCTTGCCAAGGACGGAAGGTATGCGTCTGTGACAAACTGGGTTTCCACCCGATGCACGTTCACGTTGTTGACCGCGATGGAATTGATGCCCACAGACGCGAGTAGGCGGGCGTAGTCGCGCACGCGCACCGGATCGAATTGCACCGTGTTGGAACGATAGAACAGCGACTTGCCTGCATACCCGCGCTCAATACTGCCATCGGCGTTGTCCCAGTGGTTGATCATGCGCAGTTCATTCTGCGGCGACTGCACGATGGGCTCTGCCAGTGGCTGCCCCATGCGGATGATCCGCATTAGGTGAAAGGCGCCATACAAGCAGCCTGCCTCGGTATGACCGGCGATGGCAAGGGAACCATTCTCGACCGGCACGATGGCATAGCCGTCACCGTGAACTTGCTGAATATACGCGGATACTTGGTGGGCAACAGAGTCTGGAAGGTCACGTACGAGACCCAGGTAGAGGCGGCAAGGAGCCGTCCGCGCGGCCTCACCCACTTTCGGCTCGATGGCAAACGCCTCCTCGATACCTTGGCACAACTCCGCCGCTGCCGTGTCCAGCACACGGGTGCCTGCTCGCCAAACGATGGCTTGCGTAAATGGATACGTCTCTGCATCCACTGCGACAGGTGTCGCCTGTAACCACGCGGCGTAGTCGCGGTTGACCGCCGTCGTTGACGCACGATGGTCTTGCGTTGTCTTCACCAAGAATGCCCTCCTTTCGACACAGGCGGTTGTCACGTGCCATCCGCCAATTACTCGTCGAGCCAGAGAATACTCGTCACGCCACGCGGGTAGTACTTACTGCCGTGAAATTCGCCACGGACAATCTGGTCGCTCCAGCTCCAAACCGACCATGTCGGGTGTGTCAACCACTGAACATGCGCTGCATCAGCCCGGCGCCCCGCCTCTTCCCAAGGCAACCCGAAGACCTTGCGGGCAATAAACTGGCACAGATAAATTTTGCTTAACCACGAGTTGTCGCTGGTCGATGAAATTTTCCAGCCGCCGTCCGGGAAGAGACAAACACCTTCGACCAAAACGGTCTCCAAATGGCGGCGCAAAGCTTGGATAAGTTCTGCGTATGCGCCATTTTCGTCGAGAACCTCCGGGCACCCCATGTAGAGCGGGAAGACCAGACCCTCGATGGCAGGTATGATGCGTGAATCGTTTCCTTCGCCCATCACGGCCGGGATATACCCGTCTTTCGTCTGGTGGCTGACAATCGTCTGCGCTGTGCGCTCTGCCTGTGCTTGCGCCGTCTGTGCCAAATCAGTGCGGCCTGCTCGCGCAAACGATCGCGAAAGGGCTAGGTACGCTGCCCAAGTCTTGCTGGCCAAGTACAAGTTGTTACGGGCCTGCCCCAAAGACACATCCAGGCTGTCATACGTCGTGATTTCGCTACCACCCATGGTTCGGTCGCTGTCTAAGCCCATCACACCATTGCGTTTTTCCGGATCTGGATGATCGCGATGGAGCAAGCTCGTCAAGCACTGTTCATAGATAGGCAAACGGCGTGTGAACCACGCTTGGTCCCCCGTTTGCTCGACGTACACTGCGGCGCACAAAATCCAGTTGACCAACTGCTCGTGCGTCATATGCGAAAAGCATCCGGTCAATCCATATTCCTCATAGGATGAATAATGGGGACGCGAAAACGCATTGGCCACACCCATGTCGTGTGTGAAACTGATCCCACCCGGATGCAGCGCTTCTTCACCCGGGAAACGGACGTGATCCTCGTAGCTGTAACGATCGACGAATAAATCGAGTTCATTGCGCACGGTCCACGGGTTCATCTTCAACTCGAAGAACAGTTGATCGACGGTGAGATCGAACGTATTCATCATTCGATACTCGCCCTCGTTGACAATCCAAACTGGCTTTCCATCGACATCCAGCAATTCGGTCGATCCGTAGTAGCTCCGAATGGCATGTGCCATCATGAATTTCTGATCGTCATTCAGATCGGCTTTGGCCAGACGCTCGTTCGCCTGCAGTGCGCAAGCACGTATCTCGCTAAAGGAAGCTATGGCTGCCTCTGCTACCTCTTCAATGTTCCGATAGTATCGCGTGTACCAATACGAACCGTCCAAGCCGGTGGTCACGATGCCACCGCGATAAAAACAGATGACGAACGTATACGTCCGCACTTCACCAGGTGGCACATCCATGATCAGCGCACCCGTGCGGCCGAGGCCAAACGTCCAGTTTTCCTCAAGCTCAGTCGTCAGGATATCCTCCATACTGAAATGCGTCGCAGGTCTGACATCGGTATGTGCCGTCGCAATCGCGGTGATCCGCCCTTGTCCGACGCCCACCAATCCATGGCCCGTTATGTGGCGCATGGCCGAGTATGGATCGCCACCTTCGTAGCCGAAGAAAGCGCGACGCGCTTTCGTTCCTGTGCGATTATCGACCGTCATTTCTGCGATCACGGCCGGAAGGAGCACTCGGCGAAGTTCCTGGGTATCGCCTTGTTCCGGATCCGGTACACCTGCCACTTGGTTGTACAGGGTAAACGTCAAATCCCCTGCTTGCCAAGTATCACTACCAATTTGAAAGTTGCGCGTCACGTCGGATCGCCCAAATGGACGCAACCGCCGAAGCGCATTTGGGTTTACTTCTTTTTCCACATCATAGCGCAAACTCTCGTCTTCTCCGACTTCGAAGAACGGCAAAGCTTCAAACTGACCACCTGCACGCGTCTCCAGACCGATGTATACGCTGGTCTGCGGTGGTCGTCCAAGTTCCAGATCAAAACCGGCATTTGCTCCCGGAAAGCCGAGTGTAAAACTAGAAAACGCGCCAATCGGACTGTGATGTGCATTAAAATACATATTCTTCGGCATCTTCGTCGATTCACTCCATTGTTTGTTGTACTCGCTGTCGTTACACGTATCCGTTCGCCAAGAATCCGCCGTCCACAAGGAGGGTCGTCCCCGTGATGTAATCGCTATCGGGTGACGCAAGAAAGACCGCTGGGCCTGCGATGTCGTCAACTTCCCCCATTCTGCCAGCCGGGATGCGCGCAACCATTTTCTCCGGCTTGTGAATGCCACGAGCAATGTAATCGCGCACAATTTCGGTCATGATGAATCCTGGACTAATGGAATTGACCTGTATGTTGTACTTCGCCCACTCCAAGGCCAAGTTTTGCGTCAACTGCTTGACGCCACCCTTACTCGCGGCGTATGCTGCACGTTCAGGAATCGCCGCATGGGCGACCAGTGAGGTAATGTTGATGATTTTGCCACCCTGCCCGCGCTCAATCATCCGCCTGCCGACCGCCTGACAATATAAAAATGTGCCGTCGAGATTGACGTTGAGGCACTGCTTCCACCGTTCGAAGGGCAGGTCTACCGAAGCGTGCGCCACCGAAATACCAGCGCAGTTGACGAGGATATCAACGTGCCCAAAATGTGCAATGGCCTCAGCGACCGTGCGCTCCACATCCTGTGGGTTGCTGACATCACCAACCGCGACAGCAACAGCTGCGGCTGTGTGTTCGCGGATCCACGCCGCCTGTGCCTGTAGCTCCGAGTCCGTCCGACTCACGACACATACATTCGCGCCTTCTGACGCCATCCTCCGCGCAATAGCCGCGCCGATACCACGGCCTCCGCCAGTGACCAGAGCCACTTTACCTTGCAATCGCATAACGTTCCCTCCTGCCCCTATCGATCACGCCCGATGGTCTGCCCAACGCGTATTCGGAATCAATGGGAACCAGTCCGCGCGCGCTGGGTCGCGATCGTACGGATATCCACCTAGCCGTTTGTAAAGTTCCGCATATTCGCTTACTTTATCGCGATCAAGCACTACACCAAGGCCCGGGCCATCTGGCACACGGATGCACCCGTTTTCATAGTGAAGCTTGCCTCCCTTAATGACGTCGTCAAGCAGATGATGATAATGTGCGTCGGCGGCATAGGTCAGGTTGGGCAAGACGGCGCCCAGATGAAGCATGGTTGCCAACTGAATGCCAAGCTCCCCGGACGAGTGAACCGCAATCGGCAGTTGGAACGTCTCGCACACCGCGGCGGCCTTGACACACGGGCGGATGCCACCCCAAAACGTCGTATCGAGCAAAATCACGTCGATAGCCGGCTGCAAAATATTTGCCGCGAGCTGCTCGAAGTTGATGACAAACGTATTCGTGGCAATTGGAATCCGGACAAATTCGCGAAGTCGACGGTTGCCATGGAGTCCAAACGTCGGATCTTCAAAGTAATCGTTATGAACATGTTCGATGGCCTTCCCAAAACGAATGGCATCCTCCAGACTTAACGCCGCATTCGGATCGTAACGAAGCCGGTCCTCTGGGAAAGCGTTTGCGAGCGCTAGATAACATTCTAACTCATAATCCGGGTGAAAGACTCCACCTTTCAACTTGTGTACGCGAAATCCATGCATGTCCCGCAATCGCTCCGTGTACTGGATGAGCTGTTGCACTGTGCGAATTTCGCCTTCACCCGTCTGTTCGTTCGGCAAACGAAAGAACAGGTAGCTTGCAAATTCAACTTCGTCTCGCAATTTACCTCCTAAAAGATCATAGACCGGACGCCCGAGGTGTTTGCCGATAATATCAAGACACGCAAACTCAATCGCGGCCAGCAATTGCGTTCGATTGTTATACAAGCTGGCGGTCGGATTGGCAATTTTGAACCGAAGTTCCTCCAGCCGATACGGATCATGCCCGACCAAATAAGTTTTCAGCGCGGCGAAGGCTTGTTCCGCACTCTCGCCGCCGCCGCCCATTTCACCAATACCCACGATGCCCTCATCCGTGTGAACTTCAACAATGGTGCGCACAAACCGCCCCCAATGCGCGCCGTTACTATGCCGCAACGGAGCTTCCAGCGGCACGGTAACGGTTGTCGCGATGATATCCGTGATGCGCATCGCTTCATCCTCCCCGGTCTTCATGTCATTTGCCTCATGGTATGAGGCGGCAAATCTTAACGAGCTGTTCCATTCGATGCATCGAAATAATCTGGATAGCGCGCCTTCACAATCGGAAGATCTTCCATCAAGCGGCCAAGATGTGCCCGCATCGCGCGTGCTGCTTGGTCTGTATCTGCGGAGAGCACAGCCTCGACAATTTGTTCATGCTCGCGCACCAATTCAATCATGGCCTCAGGCTCAAAAAGGGACAACATCCGAACACGATTCAAGTGTCCCCGCATTTGTGTCACAATGGACGCCAATGTGATATTGCCTAGGACCTGCAAAAAGACTTGATGAAATTGGTCATCTGCGTGTAGGAAACGAACGGCATCCTCTTGCTGTACACAACGTCGTTGTTCCTCAAGAGAGCGGCGCAAAGCCTCTTCAAGATTTGCCCTTACTTCAGGACAACCACTCTTGTCCGCAAGACAAGCGACCGCACTGACCTCGAGACTCTCCCGCACAAAGCGCGTTTCCTCAACTTGGCGCTCCGAGATGAGGGCAATCTTCATGCCGCGCTGTGGAAGCACCTCGATAAGGCGTTCCATGGACAATGCCCGAACAGCCTCGCGAACGGGTGTCCTGCTCATGTTGAGCATGCGTGTAAAATCCGACTCATAGACCGTTTGACCTGGATAAAGCCGGAGAGATAAAATTTCTTCACGAATCGATTCATAGGCTTGTTCGCCCAGTGTCTTTTTTGCTTCCCCATACGAGATTCCAGCAATCACACCTACACCCCCTCGGCCTAACGCAAGGATGATCTTAGCGTATACTTGTATACAAGTCAATACAAACGGTAAGAAACAACCCCCTAAACGCGGTTGCAAATTCGCCACATTCCTGATTTTCCGAAACTCTTGACTCTCTTGTAGTCCTCGCTGCAAAAGACACAGCGGGCTGCCCATGCCACACGTGAAGTAGCTTGGGACAGCCCGCAGTGCTTCATCACCCATGAGCCATGATGACCATTGAGCTCAGTGCAAGAGTGCAAGCGCCGTAGCTAGGTTCGCCACATTGGGCGTACCGATACCCGTTGCCGGATCATACCCAGGTACCGCTTGGTAGTACCAATTCGTGCTTCCGTCCTTCAAATCGTTAAACGGCTTGTTCGGTCCATATCCCACTGTTCTTTGCAAGTCATAGAGCATCGGGTTCATAAATCCCACGCGTGAGCCTGTGAATTGGTCAACCAACGCTGCAATCCCGTTCAATTGTGGTGCGACGAAGCTCGTTCCGCCGTATCCGGCAATCCACCCGCCATCCGCGCTGTCATAGACAAGGTACCCTGTCTCCGGATCCGCATCCATCGACAAATCAGACACATTGCGTCCAGCAAAGTTGGCCGGTAACTGATATGTGAATGGCGTTCCAAACAATAAACCTTGCGAATCTGTAAACGCCTGTCCAGGTGCGCTATTTTGCATGCCTGAGATACCCATTTGGTACCACGGGCGAGGCCAGATAACACTCACACCGCCACCCGTGCCAATCGGGAACAAACCTGTGTAGCCGAGATTCTGCAGATAATCCCATGCCCATGGCCGTTCCTTTTGGATCTTGACGCTGCCCAAAGAAAAATTCGCCGAGAATGGAACGGTTGTCCCACCCGCCGCCGTGATATACGGATCAGAAGCCGGGAAGTCGACGGTCAAAGGCGTCGTGAACCCATCAGAAGGCGGGAAATCACGAGCGGTGTCGTAAGCACCGGAATCGCCAGCCGCGGCGAACATGGAAATACCCTGCGCCGCAGCCTCCATAAATGCTTGATTGAACGCCGCAAGCTCATCGGTGTAATCGACACCGTTGTTCATAGCCGCCAAATAGTCGATTTCAGGCTGTCCCCAGCTGACGGACAGCGAATCTGCCACGTTATCGGAGACGGCTTGATAAAACGCATCAATAAAACCAGCATCCGTGTTCGGGGCGTCGTAAACGACAATGTTTGCATCTGGTGCGATGCCACCTGCCTGTTCGACATCCAGCGTCGTTTCGTCCGATCCACTATCGATTTGGCCACCGCCATCGACCTGCACTTCGCGAATCCGATTGGCTGGTGTCTTCAACCCAATGGTACTCCAGTACGTATACGCATCGGAGGGATTGAAGTCGGAGAGCGTAACGATGCCCACGGTTTCTCCCTTACCTGTAATCCCTTTCTGATAGAGAGGATTGATGTCGTACATATTGGCCGTGTCACCTACAGTATAGCTCCCTGGCGTATTAGTCGCCGTACTTCCGCTCTGAGGCAACACCACCTTCGGACTTGGTGCCCCCTGTACATTCGGCGTCTTTACCGTCAACGACTGTGCCGCCTGTTCAGTATCCAAACCAACGACCGCCAAAACGCTGTTCAGCAAGACGTTTGGAATGTGTGGAATGTGCTTGGGTGCTCGGAATTCTCGACCTCCCGCCCGGAAGTTGTCGATGGTTGTGTTGAGCGCGTTATCAAATTGGGCGACAGTACCACTGATTTGCATATCAAGTCCATCCGCATCCACCTGATCTACATGCAGACCCAATTGCTCGACATAACCTGTAATCTGTTCAATCACTTGCGGGGATGGCGCATATTCATCCGCAAATTGGCTCGTGGTTAGGAATTTGTGATAGTTTGGATTCCCTGGTGTCTCTGTCTGTTGAATATAGTTCTCAAGCCCTTGTTCATTTTGCACCTTAAGGATAAGCGACGCTGTGATAGTCTCACCGGGACTAGCCGGACCCAAATCCTGAGCGTTCTGTGTATCGGGATTCTGCACCGTGTCGGCCGGCACGGTTGCCGCATCAACCCCTGTCACTTGCCAAGCCAACAGTCCGATGGTTGCCGGCAAGCCAACTGCTATACGTTTCCAGAAACCCACGATTTATTCCCCCACTCTGGCTGTACACATCGTTTTCATCATGACTCGTACTCTAGTTTCTGCATCGCCTGTTACTTTCCTCTCGCGAATCCTCATAACTTTTTCTGAATAGCGGAGTTTTCTGGCGAAGGTGCCTAGGTTACGAATTCAGCGACTCTTGACCATCATCCAACTCAACCGAAGGCGCGCTCGCCCCCATATGATACTTGGCTCGCCCTATCTGCCAACTGTGCACACATAGTCCTGCGATCACGACTGCGACCCCGACATATCCAACTGGGGTCGGCGCCGCCCCAGGCAAAAACAACATCTGCCCTACGAGCGCAAATACCACCTCACCGGACTGGGTCGCCTCCACGATAGCCAACCACCTCGGGGACCCCATCGCCATATCCGTGGCGGCGAAAAACAACGTCGTCGCGATCACGCCAGACGACACAGCCACCACCAAGGATCCAAGAATCTGACTTGTCGACGGCCAACCTGCAAACGGGACACCTGTCACACAAAGGATAAGCCAAAACGGCACGCTGCCAATCGTCATGCCTAGCAAGCGCTGGTACGTATCGAGCGAAGACGAAAAGAGGAGCATCGTCTTACGATTGCCTAGTGGATACGCAATCGCCGCCAGAACCACGGGCAAAAAACCAGCGAAGAATCCCCCCACACGCACGTGTGTGGACTGTGCTGCTTCCATGAGCACGACACCCAGCAAGAGGATTACAGAAGTCACCAATTCTCGACGCGGTACACGGGTGCGCATACCTGCTGTGTCCCTCGGCGAAAGCCAAGGCGTAAGCAATACTCCACAAACAATGGTAATTTGCCAGGATCCCGCCACGAGCCAAGCTGGTCCGTAATCAGCGCTGAAACAAAGCGGTGCATAAAACAAACCAAAGCCGATAGTCCCCCAGACCAACCACTGTAGCCAGTTTTGACGGATGGATTTTGACAATTCAGGCAAGCCGCCGCGTAACCATACGATGACTACGAGAAATGGAAGCATAAAAAAGTAACGTAACGCCGCGCTCCAAAACCAAGGGCCTCCACGTAAACTCATCGCCTCATTAAACACAAACGTTACGGCAAAAAAGAGGGAAGCGAGGATGCCAAGCCACATGGGCTTGAAACCTCGCACGTATGTTGCCTGTTCGGACTGCATGGGGCAAACAACCTTTCCTGCGAAGCGGGGAGAGTGGCACGCCAGCCCCGCTATGGTTTCAGCGACCGAAGGAATCCGGACCCCATTTTACGTGATTCATCCCACAGGTATGTTACACCCAAACGCGCCTTCTTGGTCACGCCCCGACATATGCTCCCTGATCCATCTCCGGTGAGGCCCCGGAATCTCCTTCAACCGTCGTCGCTTCATGTATATAACGAGCCAGATCAGCCGCATGCCGTTCCACTTCCCGTTCCGTCCAATCAAGGGCCCGAGCCATATAGCGAACGACAGGATCCTGCCAGCGGCGCACCCAATCGATGTCGAAATATAACGCCCCAGTGCGCCGGATCATGAAATCGGACGGTGTCATTGCCATCTCGTACGCCAAAGCATATTGCAATGCCCCATACACTTCAAGCGATAAGCCCGCCGACGCCGCCTCGTCGCGGCCAGCCTCAATCAAAGCGTACACCACATCGACATTCGTGCCATAACGCGACGCGAGTCTGCGCGCCTCTCCTTCCGTCAAACCTAATGCCATGCCTCGCTCGACGCGCGCCTCGATAAAAGTAGGCATCTTCTCCGATCCGCCGAAGTCACCGCCGGAATACGGGATGTGATCCGTTGCACACGGAGCGAACGAACCGCCGCGACGGGCAGCTAAATCCGCCGTGATCATGGAAACGACTTTCTCCGCCATTTTTCGGTAACCCGTCAGCTTACCACCGGCAATCGTGATGAGCCCGCTATCCGAGACAAACACCTCGTCTTTGCGGGAAATCTCAGATGGATCCTTACCTTCCTCATGAATCAGCGGGCGCACACCTGCCCAACTGCTCTCGATGTCAGCAGGCGTCAGTTGCACAGATGGAAACATCGTGTTCACGCAGGCAATCAGATAATCCCTATCTTCTTGTGTCATTCGTGGGTTCTTTAAGTCACCATGGTAGTTGGTGTCCGTCGTTCCGATATACGTTTTTCCTTCGCGTGGGATGGCGAAAATCATGCGGCCATCTGGGACATCAAAATAAACCGAATTCCGAAGTGGAAAACGCTTGCCATCGACGACGATATGCACACCCTTCGTATGATGCAGGGTCTTTCCTTGTTTGGAACCGTCCATCTCCCGCAACTCATCCACCCATGGACCCGTCGCATTGACTACCTTTTCCGCGTAGATATCGAACGTATCTCCCGTGAGCACGTCTTCAACGGACGCGCCAACGACACGACCATCGCGATACAAAAGCTTCGTCGCCTTTGCGTAATTGAGCGCTTTGGCACCGCGTTCGACCGCCGCCTTCAGAATTTCAAGCGTCAACCGCGCGTCATCTGTCCGATATTCAACATAATAGCCCGCACCTTTTAACCCTTCGCGCCGCAACAAAGGCTCCTTGGCGAGAGCCTCTTGCACGCTCAACATCTGCCGCCGTTCCGAACGTTTCACACCCGCGAGCTTGTCATATACATAGATGCCAAAACTCGTGGCCAAGCGGCCGTATGTGCCGCCCTCAATAATCGGGAGCAACATCCAAACAGGTGTCGTGATGTGTGGGCCGTTCTCATAGACAATGGCCCGTTCCTTGCCGACTTCGGCGACCAAACCCACTTCAAATTGCTTCAGATAACGTAACCCGCCATGTACCAGTTTCGTCGAACGATTCGAAGTACCAGCGGCAAAATCCTGCATTTCGATAACCGCGGTACGGAGTCCGCGAGCCCTGGCATCGAGCAGAATGCCTGCCCCAGTGATGCCGCCACCGATGATCAACACATCGAGCTTTTCCATAGCCAAAGAGCGTTTGATGTCCTGCCGATTCCGAAACGAAAAGGCACTCTCTCTCACTGCCGCTTCCTCCCCCAAAAGAAAAAACCACAAACCAAGCGCACCCGCGTGCACCTGACTTGTGGTTTTCTCATGATCTCAACCATTCACCTATGAACTTGGCAAGTGACAATCTGTACCGATTGTCTGTCTACTGGTATCATACGCCGAATCCGCGTACTTTGCTATACCTGTGCAACAGGATTTCCTGCTATGGCAAACACTTCGTTTTCGTCCTCACGAGCCCAGCCCATCGTCCGTTTGACTGCCTTTTGCCAACCACGATAGAGTTCATGCCGAGTCTGTTCATCCATTTCAGGCTCAAACTTGCGTTCGATCTCGCCATTTTGAGCAATCTCATCCATAGTCCAAAAACCAACGGCCAGCCCCGCCAAATAGGCTGCACCCAGGGCCGTCGACTCCGTGACAAGTGGCCGTTCGACCGGTACGCCGAGGATATCCGCCTGGAACTGCATCAAGAGATTGTTTGCCACCGCACCGCCATCGACGCGTAACGATTTCAAGTGAATGCCGGAATCCGCCTGCATCGCGTCGAGGATATCCTTCGTCTGGTACGCAAGAGACTCCAATGTTGCCCGGGTAATATGTTCCTTACGTGTTCCGCGCGTGAGACCGAAAATCGCGCCACGCGCGTACATGTCCCAGTACGGCGCTCCAAGTCCGGCAAAGGCAGGAACGACATAGACTCCTTCGGTATCTTCAACTTTTCCTGCGAAATACTCGGAGTCTGGCGCTGCATCAAAGAAACGCAATCCATCGCGCAACCACTGAATGGCCGCTCCGGCAATGAAGACGCTACCCTCTAGCGCATAGGTCACTTTGCCGTGCAACCCCCACGCAATGGTCGTCAACAGTCCACTGGGCGATGCCACAGGCTTTTCGCCAGTGTTCATTAACATGAAACATCCCGTGCCATACGTGTTTTTAACCATGCCTGGTTCGAAACACGTCTGGCCAAACAAGGCGGCTTGTTGATCGCCTGCGATCCCGGCGATAGGAATCTGCGCCCCGCCAAATGTCCGTTCGTCCGTGTGCCCATATACCTCACTCGATGGCCTTACCTCCGGCAACATCGCGCGCGGAATATCCAATATCTCGAGCATCTTGTCATCCCAGTCAAGGGTATGGATATTAAACATCATCGTGCGTGAAGCGTTGGTATAATCCGTAACATGGACCTTGCCGCGCGTCAAATTCCAGACGAGCCAGGTGTCTACCGTGCCAAACAGAAGCTCGCCGCGCTGTGCCCGCTCGCGCGCGCCCTCGACGTGATCGAGAATCCACTTTAACTTGGTACCCGAGAAATAGGCGTCAATCACAAGTCCTGTCGTATCGCGAATATAATCTGTCAAACCCTGTGCCTTTAGATCGTCGCAAATCGCAGCTGTACGCCGATCTTGCCAAACGATAGCGTTATAGATTGGCTTGCCAGTCTCTTTATCCCAAACCAGTGTCGTCTCCCGCTGATTGGTGATGCCGATAGCTGCCACTTCGTCCGGCGAGACGCCTGCACGTTCGAGGACTTCGCGAGACACGCCACTCTGACTGCCCCAGATCTCCATCGGATCGTGCTCAACGAAGCCTGGTTTTGGATAAAATTGTTGAAATTCTTTTTGCGCCACACTGTGAATACGCCCCGCGCGATCGAACAAAATGGCCCGCGAGCTAGTTGTGCCTTGGTCAAACGCCAGAACATAAGATTTTTCCATCCCGGTTCCTCCTCACATGCTCTTCCCAGGTTTTCTTTCGATCACGCCTGCACAGTCGTCTGCACGGGACCTGCCACTTTTGCGCGTTTCGGATTACCCGGCATAAATGGGCGCAAAAGGAAGTTATAAATGGCCCCCGCCACAATTCCGCCGAGAATCGGTGCGACAATCGGCACCCACCAATAACCATTGGGGCCTGGAAACGCATTTTGACCCCAGCCAGCGAACCAAGCGAAAATGCGAGGCCCGAGGTCACGCGCAGGATTGAGCGCCCATGCTTCCAACTCACCGCCAAAACCGCCGACCATCGCGACGAGCAATCCAACAATCAACGGCTGAATCTTGCCCAGTTGTCCGTTTGAGTTGTACGCATCGCTCAGGGCAAGAATGCCTATCACCAATGCACCGGTTAAAATCACTTCATCCATGAATGCGTGGCCTGTCGTAATGCCAACATTCGGATGTGTAAAGAAGATACCGGATGTCGTAAGGCCGGACGCGGCGTTGCGAACGGCATGATGCGTTGCGTTGTACGCGTTGATGGCGGGGCTAAACAACGCGTATGTCAACGCACCGCCAAGAAAGCCGCCAATGACTTGCGATACAATAAAACCTGGTACCTTCCTCCACGGAAAACCCCCGTAGACTGCAAACGCCACGGTGACGGCCGGATTGAGATGCGCGCCCGAAATGGCCCCCACCAAGTAGCAGGCCATCGTCACCCCTAAGCCCCACAAAATGCAAATTCCCCAGTAGTCCCCCGAAAACGCGTTATACACGATAGCCATTGCAGCGACGCTGTCGCCGACCATCAACAGAAATGCCGTACCAATCATTTCGGCCAAATACTCGCCCCAGACGTTTTCTCTCACCATGTACCCCCCTATGCTCGGCCGTGTTGGTCCAACGTCCGGATCGATGAACCAACGGACTGGTCTGTCGCTTCGCGCAGCCAGTTGAACGCCGATGCTTCTCCGAGACACAAATAGACGGCAAACAACGCGAAGCGGTAGTCGATACCACTCTCTCATTGCTGCCGTCTCCATATCTCAGAGGCATGATATGAACTTGAGCACATCATACCTGGTTTCATTCAATTTGTAAAGGCTTTCATAAAAACTTTTCTATTGCATTTCCATCCGGCTGCCGGATGTACAGCCCCTATCTCCAGCCCTACTTCATTTGCACTGCCTTCATCGCGCCTCCCACAGCTCTTTGACGGACGATGTGACAGCCGTGGCACCCGCGTCCAAGGCCGCCTCCACTTCGGCCCTCGTGCGAATAAAACCACCAGCAAGAATAGGGATTTTCGTCTTCTCGCGAATCTCGGCAATTAAATGCGGCAGCAATCCCGGCAACACCTCCAAATAATCCGGATTTGCCTGTTCGAGAATGCGGTAACTCGTGCGCAGGCTGTGCGAGTCAATGAGAAAAACGCGTTGCACCGCTAGCACGCCTTGCCGCTTCGCCGTGGCGATGACCGAAGCGTGCGTCGAGATTACACCAAATGGGCGGATCATTTGGCACAGAAATTGCGTGGCAGCCTCGTCATGCTTTAACCCTTGGATTAAATCAGCGTGCAGAATCACCTTTTTCTGATGCTTGTTGGCCATACGCACTAAACTTGGCAAGGCTGACAGATTGCTCTCAAGCAATACGACGTACGCTGAATTCCCAGCCATCAAAGACTCATAGTCTTTTATACTACGCACAGCTGGCAATACCGTTTGCCCGTCAAAATGCATAGTTTACGATCCCACCCTTTCGACCGACGCACGTTCCACGACCATGGGTGAAATCCACTCCACCTGAGCGGTCACTTCTTCTTGCTTAATCATGCGCATCAACAGGTTGGCTGCCCTCTGCCCCTGATCGAATACCGGCTGTTGAATCGTCGTCAAGGCTGGACTACTGGCCTCTGCAACATCGGTATCGTCAAAACCCAAGATGGAAATGTCATGCGGTACGCGTAGACCAACATGCGACGCGGCTCGCAGTGCGCCAATCGCCATGTAATCGTTAAAGCAAAATACGGCACTCGGCTTTTTCGCAGCTGCTAGAATGTGTTTCATACCAATATATCCGCTCTCGATGTCAAACTGCCCTTGCTGCACCCACGCGCGTTCCCAAACCAAATGGAGATCTTGCATCGTTTGATAGGCGGATCGCATCCGCAGAACGTTGTCGACGTGTTCTACCGGCCCCGTGATCATGCCGATGTCGCGATGCCCCTGCGCATACAGATAGCGGATTGCCAAATCGGCGCCTTTCATTTGATCGATCGCGACGCAATGAGGTGGCTTTGCGGCCGGATCAGACTGCATGAACACAACCGGAAAGTCCTTTGGGAGATCCTCCATCAGCTGTTCGGTAACGCCCGAGAACTGCGGGAGTACAAGCATGCCGTCGACGGAATGCTCCAATGCCTTTTTGGTTAATGCGTCGACAGTGGACGGGGTGATGATATCAAATTGCATAGAGTAGCCATCATGGGCCAAGACCTTTGAGATACCTGCCAACATAGGGAATAGGTATCCATTGAGTCGCGGATCAAGGCTTGGATTCACAATATAAAAACCGATTGAAAATACTTTTCCGGCCCGCAAGCTGCGCGCGCTGAGCTTCGGATGGTAGTTAAGAGCCTGCGCCGCCTCCAAGACGCGCCGCAGTGATTCTTCACTGACGCGCTTGCCGTTTAGTGCCCACGATACCGTTGTCGGAGACACGCCCGCCAAACGCGCGATGTCCTTCACCGTCGCCAACTGCCAACCCTCCTTGCTTGATTGTTCGTTTCAAGACTGACCCGTTGTCCATCCTGCAGGGTTATAGCCTTGACGATGGCGATGGTGAACCCATACAGGTTTACTAATTGACATTATAGACAACTGAGGCTATAACGAAAGTAAATCGATTTGACCAAATCGATTTTGACATCGATGAATCCGCTTACAATTCCCCTATTCTCTCTTCTAAGGGGTGATTCAATCTTCCCTATAGCCTTGCATGAAGTCAACTCCATTTTGACAAATCCATACCCATCCAGGGGGGGTACATTTGAAACGACAAATCGCAACGGCCGCAGCCGCTTGGTTGGCCATCGGGACAATGCTGATTCCAACCGCATTTGCGTCTGAAGCGGCAACCAAAGGATCTTTACATGCTGCAAACCAGGCACGGACAGGGCGGGCATCTTCACATATCGCCAACAAGAGGGCCCTCGACAACCAACCGAATTCATCCACAGGAAACGCGCTGGTCAGCTCTTTTACGACGGACATCTCTGCCATTCACGATGCTCTGATGTTGACAGAACTACAAGCAGTCCGAAATGCTGCATCAAACACGCAAAACCTGACCAGTTCTGACTGGGCGGCCATCGTCTACCCAGGCAACGCTTCCCTTTCGGCTTCGCAGCAAGCGACGGTGCAAGCACTCAACGCTATCATCAATCTCTTTACGTTCAGCTCTGTCGCCGCTGACGGCCAAAACGTGCAACAATGGCTGACGTCAATCCAAACTGTCGTGCCACAACTCAATCCACAAACGGTTTATCGCCTGTACATCAGCTTTCTTGCAAGTATCGGCAGCCAATCAAAGGCGATTCTCTCTGGCCAAGCCAACTCACAAGTGATGGATCAAGCTTGGAAGACCGCGGTCACGGTGAACCCGGACATCCTCGTACTCCTTCAGAAAGCCGGTATCACGCCGGATGGACTTGGGCAAATTTGGACTGCCTATGAGAGCAAGGTCGATCCGAATGGCACTGCCCAAGCGGGCTTCCTGACCCGGGTGGTTACAAACTATCTCAAAATCGGTGCACCAACTGCAAATGCCACGGTGACGGTGAATGCAGCGTCCAACACCGGCACCATACCGTCCACGGCATTTGGCATCAACGCCGCCGTCTGGGACAGCGGTTTTGAAAGTCCAACCCTGATCTCCCTCACCAAAGCGTTGGCGCCCGACTTGCTGCGCTATCCAGGCGGATCGATCTCTGATAATTACGACTGGCAAACCAACACGCGCAACGACGGTGGTTATGTCAATCCAGACGACACATTCGACCACTTTATGACGTTCGCCCACAATACAGGCGCACAGCCTATCATCACCGTCAACTATGGCACCGGCACACCCGCAGAGGCGGCGGCATGGGTGAAGTATGCAAACGTCACCAATCACTATGACGTTAAGTACTGGGAAATTGGTAACGAGACTTACGGCAACGGATACTACAACGGAAGCGGTTGGGAAGCGGATGATCACGCCGTACAAGGCCAACCTGAAAAGGGCAATCCGGGATTAAGCCCACAGACCTATGCAAACAACGCGGAACAGTATATCCAGCAGATGAAGGCGCAGGATCCATCCATTAAGATTGGCGCCGTACTCACGATGCCGTATAACTGGCCCTGGGGTGCGACAGTGAATGGCAATGATGATTGGAACACAACCGTGCTCAAGGCCATCGGCAAAGACATCGATTTTGTCGATGTCCATTGGTACCCGGAATCGCCTGGTCAAGAGACCGATGCGGGGCTGCTTGCCGACACCGATCAAATCCCAGCTATGATCACAGAGTTGCACAGGGAAATTGACGAATACGCAGGATCAAACGCGAAAAACGTGCAAATCTTTGTGACGGAGACAAACAACACCTCGTCGACACCTGGACAGCAGTCGAACAACCTGGTCAACGCTCTCTATTTGGCGGACGATCTCACTGGATTCGTGCAAGCTGGCGTAGCGAACGTCGACTGGTGGGATTTGCTCAACAGCGCTGGCGATGGCTACAACAGCCCCACGTTGTATGGCCAAAATTTATTTGGCGACGAAGGATTGCTGTCATCCGGCCAGACCTCTCCGAAGGGAGCCGTCGAACCTCCAGCCGACACGCCATTGCCCACATACTACGGCTACCAAATGGTTGCAGACTTCGCAAAGCCCGGTGACACCATGTTGGGAACCCTGTCGTCGGCAAGCGCGATCGACACGCATGCCGTAAAGCTCCCGAATGGCGATCTCTCGCTCATGCTGGTCAACCGAGACCCTAACAACGTTTACAACGTGACGCTTGATCTGGAGGGTTACTCGCCAGCTCTCGTCGAAAAATCAGAGATTTATGGAGAGGGTAGCCCGGCGGTGACCAATACGGCCCAGATTCCGTTCACGAACACGGTTAAGCTTCCGCCCTACTCGGTCACAGACCTGCTACTCAAACCTGCTTTGCCCGGAGTTGCAAAGCAGCAAGTATCGGATCAAACAACAGTCGGTGCAAGTAGCATCGCAGCTGGGCAAACCGAGACCATCACGTCCACCTTTACCAACCATGGTGGCTATTTGCCTGATGCCACGCTCGATCTCGAAGTTTATGATGCGACGGGCGATCTCGTTGCACAGCAAACTGTGCCCCATGTCTCACTGCCCGCCGGCGGCTCGAAGCAAGTGACGTGGAACTGGGTTGCGCCAAACAACCAACAGACGTTTACCGTGGAGGCATACGCATTTAGCGGGATCGGCGGTTTTGTGTATGACGCAGACAGAAACGCCGCGACGTTCACCGTCACACCGCCACCTCTAGCCAAGTACGGAGACATCGTCGCCACCGGCACACAAGTGACCGTATCCGGGGCAGATCAGGGCACATACAGCATCTCAGACAACAACGGCCAGTACCAAAACGGCCCAACCATCAAAGTTTCACCTGGCGATACGGTAACGATCACGACGACGTTTAAAAACGTCTCAGCGTCTGATTTTCTTCAGAATGCCATTCTCGACATGGAAATTGACCCGGGCGCGTTCCAATACTTTACGCAAAGTAATAACTTGGCCCCCGGACAGTCGATCACGCTGACGAAAACATGGACAGTGCCATCAACGTTGGCATCAGGAACCTATCAGCTTGGGTTCCAGGCGGATAACAACAACACTTGGGGCGGATCGAACAACTGCTATTATCAGCCGAATGTTGCAACGTTTGCGATGACCAACACAAGTGAAGCCAAGCCTGCCGCGAAGTATGGCGACATTGTCACGGGTAATACGACCGTTAGCGTCAATGGAACCACCTACAATGTTCCGGCACCTGATGGTAGCGGGCATTATCCAAGTGGAACCAACATCTCGGTTCAGCCTGGCGATACGGTGACCATCACCACGACGTTCCAGAATGTTTCGTCCTCCGATTACCTTCAAAATGGATTATTGGATATTGAGGTCGATGGTTCATCCGGGAGCGTGTTCCAACAAACTGCACAAGATGTCACACTGAATCCAGGCGACACGAAAACGGTATCCGTAACTTGGAACGTGCCATCGTCACAGGCGAGCGGTACCTACACTCTGATGTTCCAAGCGTTTGACAACAGCGATTGGACAGGGAACTGCTACTATACAAACGGTGGCGTAGCAGATATAGACGTAGGATAAGCGCGAGGGATAACCTTAGTATGGGGCTGGCCACCATGTGGTCAGCCCCTTTCTGACTACTGAAAGGAATACAGGATGTACCCGAGGTAGACCGCTGAAGCCCACATCATCAACGCTGACAGACGATTGATGATGCGTTTTGCACCCATGCGTGCAGCTGTACGGCTGGTCACATGTCCTATGGTCATGAGGACGAAAAACCAAATCCACGAAACAGCCGCACACGCCGCACCAAACGCGATTTTAACCGGCCATGTTGTGTATACGGATGCGCTGCCGCCGATGACAGCCAAGGTATCAAGCAACGCATGCGGGTTGAGCAATGAAACTGACGCAGCAAACGTCACTTGGCGCTTGATGGTCCAAACACCTTGGTTCGTTGACTGTGTTTCACTTGGCTCATCCCGCCATGTCGTCCAGCCCATGTAGATTAAAAAGCAGATGCCGATGATCCCGAATATCCAGCGTAACCAGACGATGTGAAAGGCGGCGGCTGACACCCCTATCACCGCCAACGTGATGAGCAACGTGTCACAAAGTGCAGCTGTGATCACGGCTGGTACCGCACCTAGCCAGTGCTTATGCAGGGCACCCTGACTAAGCAAAAAACCATTTTGCATGCCGATGGGCATAATGAGCGCAATCGAAAGAAGAAAACCGTGTAGGACGGCTGCGAGCATTGGATACATCCTCCACAGGCCTAAGTCCAACAGACCCTCATATCGAACCAGCATTGAATATATCATACAAAAGTGTGATGCTAAGTAGGGATGAAAGTCGAATGCCAAGTCCGTTACAATATCCCTGATAACGGAATGTCGTGAACGAGAGTTCGAAGCTTATCATTCAAAAGGAGGGCAACGTCTTGAAACATGAAACTCGCATTCGCGTCCGCTTTAGTGACACAGATCTAAATGGTCATGTCAATAACGCCGTCTACGCGACGTACATGGAAGAGTCCCGCATCGCCTTCGTGCGCGAGGTATTTCCTAATGACCGACTTTCATTAGTCCTGGCATCGCTCCACATCGACTATCGAGCCCAAACTCATTATCCAGAACACCAATGGGTCGTTGCGACGACGTGGCTTACTCGTATAGGACGTTCTAGTTTTGAGTTTTACTGTGAAATCCGAAGCGAAGAGGGTATCCTGCTCTGCGAAGGCACGGCTGTAGTCGTGAACTTTGACTTTGTGACGCAAACAAGTCAACCGCTATCTGATGAAGTCAAGGCGCGTTTATCCCAGTACCTCGTCCAAAAAGAGGATTGCGATTCGACTCGCGTATAAGATTAGAAACCACGACAGGCTGCGTCGTGGTTTTTCCTCTCACCAACTATTCAATTAAGGTCTCCCATAACGAACCCCGCCGAACCGGTTCTCCGTGTGCGGGACAAACCCAATCAAAAGGTAATCTACCCACTGCAGCCAACGATCGTTTAAGTGCTGACTTATCCCAAGTCAGGATCCCTGGAGACTTCTTCAGCTTGCCCCCACGGGACGTGACAAGATCGCCCGCCAAAAGAACGTCGCCAGTTCGCAGGCAGATATGACCCGGCGTATGACCCGGCGCCGGAATCACCTCGAGATCGCCGACGAGCCGACCGGGATCTAAAGCTTGATCGATCCGCGGCCTATCCACTCTCATCACACGACTGATCAAACGGCGCAGGCCGGGAGCACGCTCAGCACCGTGTATATACGGAATATCATCAGCAGGTGCCCACAACGTTGCGCCGGATATCTCCTTTAGATGTTTGGCATTGCCAATGTGATCGACATCCTGATGGGTCAAGACGATGTGCGCGAGATCGCTCGGCTTTATACCTAGCCCCGCCAATGCGGATACGATGTCACTGCCTTTGCCTGGCATGCCCGTGTCGACGAGGACTGGCTCCTGGCCAAGTACCAGATAACAATAACTCCCCTTCGTGCACTCGAGCAGATGCACATTTGGTGCGATCTCCATCCTCCGCCCCTCCTCAGAGACCGAACTCACTCAAACCAACGTATGTGCCCACTCGTCGACCGTCATCACGTCGGCTTGACGCGGGAACACCTTTTCCACGAGCACCTGGTGCACCTCAGGATCCCCATCCAAACAAGCGTCTTTCAGAACCGTGAGCGCATAGTCCTTGTCGGCCGCTTCACGCACGGTCGAGAGCACGACACCACTCGTGGCAATGCCACACAAGACCAAGTTTGTCACGCCTTTTGCGCGCAAGATGACTTCCAAATTGCTTCCGGCAAAAGCACTCACGCGATATTTCGTGACGACAGGCTCACCCGGCTGTGGTTTCACCAAGTCGTGAATCTGTGTGCTGTTATCGTTGACCGTCATGCCTCCCGCCTGTGACAAGCGCGAAAACATTTTATTGCGCGGACCAGCCTCGGGATATCCTTCGCTAAAGGCTACACGGACAAAGATGACCTGCATCCCAGCTTTGCGCGCCGCATCGACTGCAAGGCGAAAAGGCTGTAACGTCGTCTCATCCTTCATATAGCGGCCTGCGATGCCATTTTGCACATCCATGACAAGGAGTGCTGTTTGCGCGTGTTGAGTCATCACGTCACGACCTTTCACATCTCGTTCTTTGTACTGAGATCTCAACACCTCATAGTGTACGCCTTTGCCGACAAGGGTTCAAAATCATTGAAGTTTACGAGTCTGCTCCGAGCTTGTAGGAGTTTTGTCTTCTAATGTCGAAATTAAGGGCGCAATTTGCGCGAATTGAATGCGAGCGAGAAACAAATTCTTCTTGTATGTACACATTCAGAGGGGGCTTTTGTGATGAAACAGAAATTTTTGGCCGTAGCAGCATCAGTTTTGGCTCTGACTGCGATGGTTACGGGCTGTGGCACAGGCGCGGCCAGCAACACTGCTGCAACAAACGGATCCAATGCGACAAATAGCGCTGGAACGTCAAACGGTACAGGAACCACGAATGGTAAGACCATCAAGATTGGCTTGGTCACAGACACTGGGGGATTGAATGACAACGGCTTTAACCACCTCGCCTACGTTGGCATGACCAACGCACAACATCAATTGAATGGTGTGTCCACAAGTGTGGTACAGTCGCAATCAGAGTCCGATTATGTGCCGAACTTGAGTCACTTCGCGCAAAACGGCTACAACTTGGTCATTGCCGTCGGTTATCTGATGGAAGATGCGGTCAAACAGGTCGCAAAAGAATATCCGAAGACAGATTTTCTGATTATCGATGACAACATCACAGGCATTCCGAACGTCGCGAGCGCCATTTTCCAATCTGAGCAGGCTGGCTATCTTGCCGGTGTAGTGGCCGGACTCGTGCAAAAGAACCATCAACTCAAGGGGTTGAATACGAAAAACGTGGTGGGTGTGATTGGCGGTCAAGATATTCCACCCGTGGACACCTATATTGCAGGTTTCCAACAAGGCTTCAAAAAGGAGGACCCCAACGGGAAAGTCCTCTTGCAATACACCAACAGTTTTTCGGATGAGGCACTCGGCAGCCAATACGCACAAAATGAAATCTCGCAGGGCGCCGACATCATCTTTCCGGTTGCTGGCGGTTGCGGCATTGGTGCCATCAACGCGGCCCAAAGCGCAAAAGTGTACGCCATCGGCGTCGATACCAATCAGGCTTACTTAGCACCTGGAACCGTCATTACAAGCGCCACAAAGGGCGTCGATACGGCGGTATTCGATACCATCAAGGCTGTCCAAAACGGTACATTTAAGGGTGGTGTATCGACGTTTAATCTGGCGAACAACGGCGTCGGGATCGCCCCGCTCATGAAGGGTGTACCACAGTCGGTGCAGACGACCGTAAATCAGATTAAACAACAAATTATCAGCGGCCAAATCAAGGTTTCGACGACGGTTCAACGATAATCGCATCTCTTCGTCAACATCGCAGACGGGATGGCGGCCTTTTGCTACAAAGCGCCGCCATCCGCTATGCATATATACAGCTTGAACAAGTGGATGACAATCATTGTTTGGTCACAGGAAAGAGAGGTCGGCACCGCGATTGGAGAACTTTTTGGAGATTGTCGACTTGAAAAAGTGGTTTCCTGGCGTCAAAGCCAATGATGGCGTGAACTTGACGCTACGCGCTGGAGAGGTACATGCGATTCTTGGCGAAAATGGTGCGGGCAAGTCGACGCTGATGAAAATGATTTATGGACTCCTTGAACCCACATCCGGGGAGATTCGGTTTATGGGGAAGGCCGTACATTTTCGCAGCCCTCGTGAAGCCATTCACGCAGGAATTGGCATGGTTCACCAACACTTCATGCTGATACCCGCATTGACCGTCGCCGAAAACGTCGTGCTTGGTGATGAACCAGGGCGTATCAAGTTCAACCGAAAAGAAGCGGAAAGGCGCGTTCGCGATCTATCTGAAAAATATCGACTGGCTATTGATCCAACCGCGAAAGTCGCCGATCTTTCGGTTGGGCTGCAACAACGCGTGGAAATTTTGAAAGCATTTTACCGCAAAGCGAAGCTCATCATTCTTGATGAACCGACGGCGCTTTTGACGCCGCAAGAGACGCGAGAATTGTTTGCCATTATTCACGGCTTAAAAGCAGACGGCGTACCTGTCCTGTTCATCAGTCACAAATTAGATGAGGTCCTTGAGATCAGTGACCGAGTCACCGTCATGCGGGCGGGCAAGACAGTCGAAACGGTGGAAACAGCTGGGGCAACACCGCAAAGCCTGGCCAACCTGATGGTCGGCCGCGAAGTCGTCCTGCGCGTCGAAAAAAACGCTGCACATCCAGGCGAGCCCATTTTAAAAATTCATGATCTGCACGTTCGGGATTCTGGACGCATCGAACGCGTCAAGGGTGTCAACCTGGAACTACGCCGTGGAGAGATTCTCGGTCTTGCCGGCATCGACGGCAACGGGCAATTCGAATTGGCAGATGCCATCGCCGGCTTAATCAAGGCGGAACAAGGGCACATCATCTTCGATGGCCACGACATCACGCGCTTGACCCCCGCCGAGCGAACGGAACGCGGCATTGCATATGTGCCCCAGGATCGCCAAGCAGACGGTCTTGTCCTGTCGTTCGATCTCGTGGAAAACACCATTCTGCGCGACTTTCGCAAACGTCCTTTTGCTAAGAATGGCGTGATCGACCGAGCTGCCGCAGCCAGCTATACGGAACGGCTGATTCGTGAATTCGATGTGCGTCCCCCTGACGCATCGCGCAAGGCTTCCGAACTGTCTGGGGGAAATCAGCAAAAAGTCATCTTGGCTCGCGAGGTCTCGCGCGATCCGCTGATGTTGATTGCAGCTCAACCAACGCGCGGATTGGACGTTGGCGCCATCGAAGGCATCCACCGTCAGCTTGTACGTTTGCGAGACGAAGGCAAAGGCGTGTTATTGGTATCTCTCGAATTGGAAGAAATCCTTAGTTTATCGGATCGCATTGCTGTCATTCACGACGGTCGCATCGTCGCGATTGTGCCAGGAGCCCACGCCACGCGAGAACAAATCGGTCTGCTCATGGCCGGATCGCACGGGCATTCGGAGGTGTCCATGTCTTGAAATCATTGCGCTCCATTCTTCTTCCAATGGGTGCTTCCCTGTTGGCCATGATCATCGGGGGCATTCTCGTCGCTGCACTCGGCTATAATCCCGTGACCGTCTATGGTTCCCTTATATCGGGTGCCTTTGGAAACGGTATCAATATTGGCAACACCATCACAGCAAGCCTGCCGCTGATCATTGTTGGCCTTGGTATTGCCATCTCGTTTCAATCCGGGTTGTTCAACATCGGCGCCGATGGCCAGTACTGGATTGGTGCTACCGCCGCAGTCTGGTTCGGCTATCACTTCAATAGCCTCCCGGGTTGGCTGCACATGATTGTATGTATTGTCGTGGGGATGGTCGCCGGCGCGTTGTGGGCAGGCATCATTCCAGGCCTCACCAAGGCATACGTCGGATCGCACGAAGTCATTACAACAATGATGATGAGTTATATTGGCATTCTGTTGGCACGCTACCTCATTGAAGGGGGACCGATGCAACAGAAAGGATTTAATCCGCAATCGCCGGAAATTGTCCAAAATACGCAGTTCCCATACTTTACACAAGGTCTCATGCAATCGCAGTTATCGCTGGTGGCTGTCGCCATTGCCGTTGTCGCCGTCATTGCCGTGTGGTTTCTACTGTACAAAACCACACTCGGCTATCAATTGCGCACGGTCGGGCTCAATCAGCGTGCCGCCAGGTATGCAGGCATCAACGTGAAGCTGTTTACCGTCGTCGCACTGTGCCTCTCCGGACTATTTGCTGGCCTTGCGGGTGCAGTTCAGATGTTGGGTGTCGATCACCGACTTCTCGACGGCTTTTCATCAAACTATGGCTACACAGCCATCGTCGTCTCGTTGCTGGCTCGCAATAACCCAATTGGCGTGATCATTGCTGGCTTGTTCTTTGGAGCCCTAACCACCGGTGGACAAAACATGCAAATGGTCTCCAACGTCCCGGCTGCTCTGACCGACGTTCTAACAGGCCTGATCATCTTTTTCGTCGCCTGCGAGCGCATCATCCCACAAATCATCGGCTGGTATCGCCGGCGCCGGACACTCAAATCGACAACCGTGGCTTCCTGAGCGCCATCCATCGCCACCGCCACAAGAGATGTCAAAACAACAGGACTTACTGAAAAGGAGTGAAATCAGTCGTGATCTTCTCCGATCCGGAAATTTGGGCAGCCACTTTGTCGATGGCCGTGCCACTTGCCTTGCCAGCCATCGGGGGGACATTCTCCGAACGCACTGGCGTCGTCAATATCGCCATGGAAGGTATTATGCTGATTGGAGCCTTTTTTGCAGTCACCTTTTCCTACTGGACAGGAAGTGCATGGCTCGGATTGCTAGCCGCCCTCATTTGCGGTGGACTCACAGCTGCTGCGCTTGCCTGGGGTGCGATACGCGTCTCTGCCGATCAAACTGTCCTCGGTATGGGCATCAACATCTTTGCCGCGGGCTTGACGACGTTTCTCTTGAATACGCTGTTTGGATTTAACGGCACACCCATCAATACACCCAAGCTGCCCGACATCAGCATACCGGGCTTAGATAAGATCCCGTACATCGGCGTCATCTTCCAAAACCAGAGCATTCTGGTTTACATCATGGTTGTGTTGGTGATTATCTCGCACTGGTTCCTGTTCCACACGCGCTTAGGTCTGCGCATGCGCTCCGTCGGCGAACACCCATTGGCCGCCGATACGCTTGGTATCAACGTCTGGCGCATTCGTTACTTTGGGGTCATTCTGAGCGGCCTGTTCTCCGCGCTCGGTGGCGCATATCTCTCCATCGGCGTCCTGAACGGCTTCACCCCGAACATGACAAACGGACGCGGGTACATCGCCCTCGCCGCCATGATCTTTGGAAAGTGGACGCCACTCGGATCATTTGGTGCAGCGCTGATCTTTGGCTTCTCCACAGCGCTCGGCATCGTCCTGCAAGGGCAAGGGATTTCATCAAACCTGTTGCAGATGATCCCTTATGCACTAACCATTCTCGCACTGGCTGGCCTTGTCGGGCGAGCCGTCGCTCCAGCCGCAGATGGCATTCCATACGACCCTCGCCGCTCATGAAAATCACCCCGCCCCGCCCTTTCCGGAGCGGGGTCTTTTGGATCAAACACCCTCGCAACAGTAGGTCAACGTGATGCAATCTTCGCTTCACCTGTGACTAATCGCGTCCCGCCGTCGCCTCCGCCTGCATCCACTGGAAGTGGAATACGCCATCGCGATCGACCCGCTTGAATGTATGCGCACCGAAGTAGTCTCGCTGCGCCTGCAACAAGTTTGCAGGTAACGTCGCAGAACGGTAGCTGTCGTAATAAGCCAAGGCACTCGCAAACGCTGGAACAGGGACACCGTATGTCACGGCCGTGGCAACCACCCGCCGCCATGCCATTTGATATTGTTCGATCACGCTGCGGAAATACGGATCAAGCAGCAGATTGGGTAGATTGGCGTCGCGATCGTAAGCGTCCTTGATGTTCTGCAAAAATTGTGCACGAATAATGCAACCACCGCGGAAAATCATGGCGATATTGCCCAATTCGAGATTCCAGCCATACTCCTCCGATGCCTGACGCATCTGCGCGAAACCCTGTGCATATGAGCAAATCTTGCTTGCATACAAAGCCTGCCGGACGTCTTCGATAAAGGCCTCCTTATCGAGCGCGACAGACGGTTGCTCAGGGCCACGCAAGATCTTGCTCGCGTGCACACGCTCTTCCTTCATCGCGGAAAGAAAACGTGCAAACACACTCTCTGTAATCATCGACAGAGGCACGCCGAGATCAAGCGCACTTTGACTCGTCCATTTGCCTGTTCCCTTTTGCCCTGCCGTATCGAGGATCACATCGACCATCGGCTTGCCCGTGTCGGGATCGTATTTACTGAAGATGTCAGCCGTGATTTCAATGAGGTAACTATCGAGTTCTCCCTGGTTCCACTCATCAAAAACCTCGTGCAACTCCTCTGCCGTGAGGCTAAGCACGTCCTTCAAAAGGTGATACGCTTCACAAATGAGCTGCATATCGCCGTATTCGATCCCATTGTGCACCATCTTGACATAGTGCCCAGCACCATCCGGTCCTATATAGGTGCAGCAGGGGTCATTGCCCACCTTCGCGGAAATCGCCGTTAAAATCGGCTCCACCAGCGCATACGCATCGCGCTGACCCCCCGGCATAATGGCTGGGCCACGAAGAGCGCCCTCCTCACCGCCAGAGACACCCGTACCGATATAACGAATACCTTTTGCTTCTAAGGCGTGATTGCGCCGCCGCGTGTCCTCGAAAAACGAGTTGCCACCGTCGATCAACACGTCGCCTTCGACGAGATAAGGTAACAACTGCTCGATGGTCTCATCCGTCGGTGCCCCCGCCTGAACCATCAAAAGAATCTTCCGGGGCGACGTCAGTGACTCCATGAATTCTTCGATAGAATAAGTAGGCTGAATTCGCTTACCCACCGCTTCTTCGACCAGTTCGTCTGTACGCGTGCGCGATCGATTGTACACGGAGACAGAAAATCCTCGACTTTCGATGTTCAATGCTAGATTCTTGCCCATCACAGCTAGCCCGATCACGCCAATATCCGACTTCGCCATCCACACGTTGCCCCTTTATCATTGAAAATAAAAGTCTGGTGTAGGATATGATATAATATTCAGAAATATAGGGCAACGCACACATCGACTCTGCCCCGCAATTTTGTTACCATATCACTGATCAGCCCTGACTTCAGTGAACTTTATGCTGACTGTCACGAACCTATTCTAGTTCGCAACACCAAAGCGAACTGTTCTCGACAAGGGCTTATCGACATCATCTACTCGAGAAGGGTGCAGTATGCACAAAAAACTCCAAGAGATTTTACAAGTCGCGGAAGTATGGAAATCTTGTTTCGCTGAACCGACATCCATATTGGTAACCGATAGAGAGAAAGTATTGATACACCTCCCTGCCGATTTTGATCACGCCGATATTGCCCCGAATTCACCTCTCAAAAGTTTGGCCAGCAGTGACAGAGAGAATCAGAAATTTCTCACAGCCTTCCAAACAGGCGTTCCACAGCGACTTGAAGTCGGTCCTGAGAAATTTGGGTTTCCATTTGTCGTTACATACAATCCAATCCGAGATGGCGACCAAACTGTCGGCATGATCATGACGACGACGTCTCTTGAGAAATTCGATCAGTTACGTGCCATGTCGGACAATCTTGCGACAACCGTCGAAGAAATGAATGCCATCACAGATGAAGTTGCACAAATGGCGATGGCCATTTCTCATCGGCTCCAAAATTTATCGGAATCCTCCCAGCGCATTACGGAACTTGCCCAACAGGCATTTCAGGTGATTCGCGTCATTGAGGATTTGGCGCGGGATTCTCATTTATTAGGACTCAATGCGGCTATTGAAGCGGCTCGAGCCGGAGATTACGGAAAGGGCTTCGGAGTCGTCGCAGATGAAATTCGCAAACTTGCAGCCGACAGCCAAATGGGTTCCAAGCAAATTGTATCGTTTCTAAAGGACATCAATGAAAGCACACTCAAAAGCACCAGCTCCATTCATGAGATTGCGGCAACCACCCAAGAGCACTCGGCCAGCCTACAAGAACTGAAACGTGCATTCGAAGCCATTTTTATGGTTGTCGAAGAACTGACGGAGGCCGCCACCATCACTGTTGATTAGTATCTAGGAACTAAAAAATGCAAACTCCTACCGAATCTGGGGAGGAGTTTTTTATATTCCTCGACAGCAGATGATCCACTTCCTTCACAAGCTACACTTTAGGGCAGTTCCTCAGTTCTAACCGTATTTTCCAATTACATCTCTTGTTTTCACGTAACGATTCATGTACAGTTTAGTTGTATATTTATACACTATACTGTTTATATATAGACAAGGTTGGTCTGAGGGGGATAAATGTGTTGAATAAGTCCAAAAACATAGCACTCGCTGGAATGACAATGACAGTCCTAGCACTTGGACTCGTTGGTTGCGGGACCAATACCCAAAATGGCTCCAGATCCACAATAGAGAATGCTGTGACTGAAAAGGTTGGTGCGGCTTCAACAACCACACCGCAACAAGGAGGCGTGTTGATCTACGCTCTCCCACCAGCGACCAACATCACATGGTACTTTCCAATCGAAAACGGATCGAATGACACGGTCGTCAATGCCATGTTGTCGCAACAATTGTATCCGGGGCTCTTTACCATCAACAATCAGGATGCTATTGATTTTCGCAATGGCTTTGCCAATAAGATTACCTACAATTCATCTGGCACGGTCTATACCATATCCTTGAAGAAGAATTGGAAGTGGTCAGATGGCGTGCCCGTCACCGCACAGGATGTAGTTTGGGACTATCGACTAATACAGGCGACCGACGCGCCGAACGCGCCAGCGCCATGGCCTAACTACAACAACGGCAACGGCGGTATTCCGAAAGACGTGAAAAGCGTGATCGCAATCGGTAAATATACCGTGCAGGTAACGCTAAACAAGCCAGTCAACCAGCAATGGTTCATTTACAATGGCATCGGACAGTTACAACCCCTCCCTGAGCATGCGTGGAATAAATATCCAAACAACATGACGAAAGAGATCACGTATCTGGGGAAGGTCGCTACCGATCCGACTTTCTTTACAGTGGTGGATGGTCCATTCAAACTACAAAGCGCCGTTTCGAGCCGAGCTTGGACGCTTGTACCCAATCCTTTGTACGGCGGGCACAAAAGTCCCTTATCGAAGCTGGTGTTCGAATATGAGGCATCCAATGATGCAGAGTTTGCAGCACTGAAGACAGGAGCCGTCAACCTTGGATACTTGGATTTATCCCAATATGGTTCAGAACGAGCATTGACATCGATGGGCGATACCATTGAGCCGGGCTATTCGCTTGGTTATAACTTTGTGAATGTGAACTTTTTGAAAGGATCGCCGCTGTATTCTGCGATGCGTGACTTGAAGGTGCGGCAAGCGCTTGAAATGGGAATTGACCAAACCACGATTGATAACGATATCTATCATGGCTTCGCTCCGCCGCAATATGGTCCTATTCCCAACGTACCAAAGACGGTATTCTCGGATCCGAAGCTGGCGAAACCCATCTATCCTTACGATCCGGCAAAGGCTGTGAAATTGCTCGAATCCGATGGATGGAAACTGGTAAACGGAGTGATGACGAAGGGTAATCAGCAACTCAAATTTGATATGCTATACCCATCCGGAAGCGAATCGTATACCCAAACGGCCGAACTTATGGCTCAGGATTGGCGGAAAATGGGCGTGATCGCCAATCTCAAGCCCGAACCGTTTGCGACTGAAATTAGCATTATGACGAATACGAGTGACCCGGGCGGTTGGGTTGCAGCGGCAGAAACGGGGATTTTTTATGGCGGCATGTACCCATCTGGTGAATCGCAATTTGAGCCTGGGGCCATGGACGATTACGGGTATAACGATCCGACGGAGAACAAGCTGATTGCGAAGACAATCGAGCCTTCTTCCTCAGCGGCTGAGACAAAGAAAAACTTCTTTGCCTATGAGGAATACACAGCTAAGATGTTACCGGTTCTGTGGACGAACGAAGTTGCGAACTTAACGGTTGTGACACCGCAAGTACACAACGCCACCCCAGAGTACTTGGTGCCGACAACGGGTTATCCTATGTTTAATTACCTCTGGGTAGCAAAGAATTAAGATGGCTGCCCTGTAGTATGTACCGAAGCGAAACCAACCAACTATCCTCCCACTGTTTGGACGTGTACTTGTCAAGCGGTGGGAGGATGTTTGTGTAGTTTGGGATTGCGAGTGTGTACTTTAGAATGCAAGGCTCGACACTTCGCCTTATAATAAACATATTAGAAAACGTCTTAGATTACGGGAGAAAAAAGATGAATCGGCCACGAGGGATCTATGAGGAACTACAACAAGCAAATAAACAGTATCCTCAATTAAACCAGCGCTCAACCGTAGTTCCCCCAAATCTATATGCCCAATTTTTAACACAACAAATCACCCGAGATATTGGATTGAAACTACAGAAACTAGCCAATGAGCAACGATATGATGAAATGATGAAACTCACTCAAGGTATTGAGTCTATCATCAATGAAAATCAAGACTCGTCTTTCCATAAACCACTGTCCACAATTACGTACCGCTACGACGATGAATATATTCCAATTTATCCCGACATGTATTTGGCGCATCCTGCGTTTATCTCGAATCATGCTACCGGAACATATGCTCCTAATTTTTTTAAGTTCCTTAAGTATGAACTTCAAACAGCAGATCAAATTTATTTCATGGTTAGCTTCATACGCTGGTCGGGAATACAACTATTACTACGCACGATCGATGAACGCCTAAGGCAAGGAAAACCGATGAATATTTTGACCACCGACTACATGTACATAACGGAACCGAAAGCGCTTCGAAGGCTCCTAGACTACGAAAACGTCCAAATCCGCCTATACCACGTTTCACAAGAGTCGTTCCACACAAAAGCGTATATGTTCGCACGCGAATCCGGGTTGCATTCAGTAATTATCGGTTCGTCCAACTTATCTCACGCAGCACTTAAAACGGGCCATGAGTGGAATCTAAAACTCCCACACACTCCACATTTTCCTGTATTCACACATGTAAGCAAACAATTTGATGAGATCTGGAACATGCCCCAGAGCACTCCTGTAGATATAGATGTTTTACAAGAATATGAACATATGTATAACCAATACAATCGAGTATCGAGTAGATCGGTACAACAAGTCGCAGAACAAAAAGTGAGCTACGAGGGGAAGAAAACTCTCCTCCAACCCAATAAAATGCAATGCGAAGCTCTTAGGGCACTAGCTCAAACTCGTCAAAACGGCTTCCGAAAGGGTGTCGTTATTGCTGCGACTGGAACCGGAAAGACGTACCTCGCTGCGTTCGATGTTAAACAACAAGGAGCAAAAAGCGTGTTATTTTTGGCCCATCGAGAAGAACTCCTTGAAAACGCCACGGAAACATTCATTGATGTAATTGGCGACCCCACTGTCTGTGGAAAACTTACTGGGAACGAAAAAGTCTGGGATAAACCATACCTATTTTCTACCGTACAAACAATGCACCGAGACGATGTATTGTCACGATTCCATCCCAATCACTTTGATTACATTATTGTAGACGAATTCCACCATGCCCAGGCTGAGACGTACCGAAAAATCATATATTACTTTCAACCTAAGTTTTTACTTGGTCTTACAGCCACGCCGGAACGCATGGATGGACGAGATGTGTTAGAGCTCTGCGAGAATAACGTAGTGTATGAAATCCGTCTTCGCGATGCATTATCAAACGATCTTCTCGTCCCGTTCCATTATTTTGGGCTAGCGGATCGAACGGTCGACTACGACAAAATTGCAACGCAAAATGGCCAATTCGACGTCGCACAGCTGGCTCGGGCGCTCGCAACTCACGAACGCGCGGATTACATAATTGAAATGATGGAGAAGTACGGCCATGATGGCAATAAGCGAGTTGCCCTCGGTTTTTGCGCAAATATTGAACATGCAGAGTTTATGGCTCAAGAATTTCGACAACGCGGCTATGAAGCAGCTGTGCTGACTGGAAATGACTCTATTGAAGTGCGCAAACAAACGCTTCAGAGGCTACAAAACGTACATGACCCTCTGGAAATTATTTTTACCGTTGATATTTTTAACGAGGGGATCGACATTCCCAATGTTAACCTCCTGTTGTTCCTCCGCCCAACCGAATCTTCGACTATTTTTCTTCAGCAGTTGGGGCGCGGTCTTCGCAAAGCGATCGGAAAACAGTATGTTACAGTTCTTGATTTTATAGGGAATTATCAAAAGTCATTTGTAGTCCCCTTAGCACTGTCTGGACAGTTCCATCATAAAGCTTTCGATCGCGATTCGCTGCGAATTGCAGTCGAAACGGAATTTGCAGACCTTCCGGACGGTTGCTTTGTCGATTTGGAGCCGATTACACGCGAGCATATTCTGAAGAAAATTGAATCTGTACGGATGGACCGAACTGAGATGCTTAAGGATCTCTACCGTTCTTTCCGTCAGTTGCTTGGGCGAGCGCCTGAAATCCAAGACTTCCTATACTCCGACGATGCCCCAGCGATACATTTCTTCATTTCTAAGTTCGGTTCCTGGGTGGAAACCAAGAAGAAAATGGGCGATACCAATGAGTTTGATGAAGCTGTTTTGCGTAATACTTTTGCCCTTGAAGTCGTTAGGACGTTGGAGAAAATGTTGCCTGTTAAGTGGCCCTACGATTTTGCGATTTTGGAAAGTTCATTAACGTCAGGGAATACAACTATGTCATCAGTGATTACCCATATACAAGGATTCTTTGGTGTTGATTTGGATGAAGAGAATTGCGCCTCGTACATCGCACGCTCAATGCGAAAATTATCAACCACTCAGGATAAGAAAACATGGTCGTTTGGCACAATGCGTGACGAATCCTTCATACTCAATAGTAGATTTTTGGAATTATGTAACATGAATAGAATGAGGGAGTATCTCAACAAGCGACTTCATTATGGACTTGTAGAATTTAGAAGGACATATCGCCCCAGCGTATTTTTTAATCAGCAACAAGGGGTTATACTCTATCAAAACTATACCCGAAACGATTTAATCTATCTGTTCGGAGCAGACGCCAAAGAAGGATCGTGGCGTGAAGGTGTAAGTCGAGTCAGAAACCATTATTTACTGTTCGTGAACCTAAATAAAGACGTTTCCGTGGCTGAACATTTACAGTACCATGATTTTTTCATGGATAACCACCACTTCCATTGGCAAAGTCAGAATGCCACAGCACACCACTCAGACCGTGGTCAGGACTATATCCTCCACAAGGAGCGAGGTATACACATCCATTTGTTTGTTCGCAAATTTGAGAAGATGCACGGTGACACTCTACCATTTATGTACCTAGGGGAAGTCGATTATGTATCCAGTCACGGAGATCAGCCCATGAATATCACGTGGCGGCTTCAGCAACCTGTTCCTGATGAAATCTATTTCGACTTCATTCGATAAAACCACCTGTTAGAAGTGTCACGGTGGGGATATCTGCCGGGGCCCAAGCTAAAGATTTGAGTTTATGCAAAGGCATCCAAACTATTTGCTCATGCTCTTTAGCTACGGGCTCCCCTTTCATGATGCTCGCATAATAAGTCGACAAGATTATTAATGCATTTGGATATTCATGCGATGCCTGTGTGATAAACCCCCCAACTTCTATGTCGCAACCCAACTCCTCTCGAATTTCGCGAACTAGAGCCTCCTGCGGTGTTTCCTCACACCTGATTTTTCCTCCAGGAAACTCCCAGAAACCAGGAAGACTCATGGATTCAGATCGCAACGCGCAAAGAATCTCATGTTCTTCATTTTTTATGACCGCAGCAACAACGCTTACACTATTCATCCTTGCTCCCACACTTTCCTGAATTCGTGAATTCATGCACCCACTTCGTCCCGTTGTCTCTGCCAAGGCAACGGTACGTTTCGAAACCGCTCCCGGTGAGCAGGCCCAGATTGATCTAGGTGCATTCCCGTATATCGACACTACCGAGAATCGCCGCACGTTATGGTGCTTTGCCATGGTTCTATCCTACTCCCGGATGCTCTACCTGGAGTTTATCAAAGCGTCCGACCAGTTGCACATCCTGCAAGCACTGCGCAACGCGGTTGAGTTCTTTGGCGGGGTTCCAAAGTGTGTTCTCAGTGACAACTGTGCGCCGCTCGTTCTGTCTAACGACGGGCGTGGACACGTGGATTGGCAACCAGCTTACCTGGATTTCGCGAAGTACTATGGATTTGTACCCAAGGCCTGCAGGCCCTATCGCAGCCGCACGAAGGGCAAGGTTGAGCGTCCCATTCGCTACATCCGCGACAGCTTTTGGCCGACTACGTTTGTCGACCTGGCAGATGTCAATCAGCAAGCCTTCATATGGCGCGACACGGTGGCCAATGTCCGCATCCATGGTACGACGCATGAGCGCCCACAGACTCGGTTTACGGAGGAAAGATTGCAGCGGCTGCCGGATCATCGGTATCCACTAGCATATACCGCGTTACGTAAAGTGCTCAATGACTGTCGAATATCGTGGAATGCCAGCTTGTATTCCGTGCCGTGGCAGTACGTGGGCAAAAGTGTGCTGGTTCGTGCGTATGAAACAGGCCTTCTGCAGTGTTAGCGGCGGGATAAATTTGACCCAGGATCGACGGAATGAAATTGACCCACCTTCGCCGAAGTTCCCTTCGAGAATCGCAACATTTTCGGAGGGACACCTATATGCTGAAGGGTGGGTCTGTATTGAAATTACACACTTTGCATGCTCAAGGGAAGTCGATCCGGGAAATTGTTCGTGAAACCGGACATGCCCGCAACACCGTACGCAAATACCTGCGTGACGGTGCACTGCCCGAACCAACCCCCCGTTCAAAACGTGGTTCGAAGTTGGACCCCTATAAAGATTTGCTTCGGCAGTGGATGCAGGAAGAGGGGCTGTTCAACTGCGAGGTGATGTATCGACGTTTGCAAGAGTTGGGATACACTGGACACGTTACTGTCATTAAGGACTTTGTCCGCCCGTTTCGCTCGCCACAGTTGCCAAAGGCCAAGGTGCGATATGAAACAAAGCCTGGTGTTCAGGCTCAGGTGGATTGGGGCTTGTGCGACTACACAGATAAGTATGGACAAGCACGGAAACTGGCCGTCTTCGTCATGGTGCTGGGATACTCGCGCGTCATGTACGTGGAGTTCGCCCGTCGCTGTGACATCCACAGCTTTCTGCACTGCTTTGTGCACGCCATAGAGTTTTTCGGCGGTATCCCAAACGTCGCCCTGACGGACCACATGAAAACGGTGGTACTCGGCATGAACGACGATCATACGCCACAATGGCACCGGTTGTTTGAGGATTTTGCGCTCGCCATCGGATTGACGCCAAAACTTTGTAAGGTAAGCCGCCCCCAAACCAAGGGGAAGGTGGAGCGGATGGTTGTATTTTGTCAAGCAAAAATCCCCGAAAAAATCGTGTGTTTTTCCCCATCCATACGTCGGGGATTTTTAACGCTGTTTCATCAGTGCGTGCTTCATGCGATAGTCTTCTCACTTCTTGAAAATTTCTAATCAAGCAATGGTAAGGTGAACGCACGCTCTGTGGGATTGTTTTGACGGTTACGTTGGGACAGGCAGTGAGTTACTGCCTGAAGCAGTGGCCTAAGCTGATTCGGTATGTCGAAGACGGGCATTTGGAGATCGACAACAACCGGTGCGAACGGTCATTGAAGCCGTTTGTGATCGGACGGAAGAACTGGCTTTTTGCCAATACGCCGCGTGGAGCACGGGCCAGTGCTGTGACATACAGCATCGTGGAGACAGCGAAGGAGAATGGACTGAATCCGACCGCGTATCTGACATATCTCTTTGAACGGATGCCGAACATGGACCTCAAAGATGAAACGGCGTTCGAGGCATGGTTGCCTTGGTCAGAAGGGCTCCCTGAAGGGATTCGAGCGAGAAAATGAAAATACGAAGGCCCTGCCCGATTGACGGCAGGGCATCTTCGTGAATGTGATGCGCAAGGTGTAGTTCGGTTGATGATTACCAGAAATGGAATCATACTACTGGAAATGTGTGCGCCACGTTTTTCTGTAATGTGGGAGGAATGTTAATGAAACTGAAAGACGTCATCATGCTCCTGCTGTTGGCCGCATTGTGGGGCGGGTCATTCTTGTTCATGCGAATTGGAGCACCTGTGTTGGGGTCACTTGTTCTCATCGAACTTCGTGTTCTGTTGGCGAGTATCACGCTTATCCTCTTTGCACTGGCAAGCCGACACCAGATTCACGTGTTACACAGGTGGTGGCAGTACCTCCTGCTCGGCGCGACCAACGCCGCCATCCCGTTTACGCTCATATCCTTCGCCGAATTGCGGCTCGATGCCGGATTGGCTGCCATCCTGAACGCCACAACCCCCATGTTCACCGCCGTGGTTGCGTGGTTGTGGACTAAAGATCCGTTCACCCTAAAAAAACTGTCCGGCGTCCTTCTCGGCATCGTCGGGGTAGGCGTGTTGGTAGGCTGGAGTTCCGGCGGTAACGGTTCGCACCGTTGGCTCTCCGCATCGTTCTCATTGCTTGCTGCACTATTCTACGGCATTGCGGGCGTGTTTTCGTCACGGAACTTCAAAGGTGAAAAGCCGATGGACATGGCCATCGGCCAGCAACTGGCAGCAAGTCTAATTTTGTTGCCGTTTAGCTTGGCAACGCTTCCTCGTGAAATACCGTCTTGTGTTGTCATCTTCTCCGTACTCGGACTGGCGGTACTTTGCACAGCCGTTGCATACTTACTCTATTTTGCTCTCATCCACAGCGTCGGGGCATTGAAAACATTGACCGTCACGTTCTTGGTCCCTGTGTTTGGCGTGATCTGGGGCGGGCTGTTCCTCAATGAGCCGATTACGTTCCGGCTCATTCTCGGATTGCTCATCATTTTGTCCAGTGTCGCTCTGGTGGCCAATGTACGCTTTAAGAGAACGCGAAATTAAGTATATGGTAGTCATAATGAACGAGGCGACTCCGTTTCGTACACCGTAGATTACACTGAAACCAAAGTCCAATGCAGAGCCACGTACGAAAGGAGCCGCATGTATGAAGCATATGGTACCCCGAGAATATTCCAGCGGACAGGGGCGTCGGCAAGGCCGTATCACTAAAACTGGAAACGCCCATCTTCGGCGAATTCTCACAGAGGCTGCTTGGAGCTACCGCTATAAGCCTGCGCTCAAAGGCGACCTTCGCAGATGCCAGAAAGGACAGAGTCCGCGTGTCCAAGATATTGCTTGGCGAGCACAGGATCGATTGCATCGGAAGTACTTCAGGATGGTTTCGCGAGGCAAGGATCACAATGTTGCAATTACTGCTGGAGCACGAGAGTTGCTTGGTTTCATATGGGCGATCGCGTGTGAGGCAGAAAGTTATTTTCGTCCGTCGACTTCAGTGTCGTGATACACGGACAGCCGACAAAGGTAACCGTCAAATCACCCCCACATGGTATCTGCCCTCCCGCTGTTTGAAAATGGGCTCATCAAGCCGCGGGAGGGTTCTTGCATGCGAGAGCACATGTCTCACCAGGAGCGTCGTGAACTTTGGCGTGAACGTATCGCTGCCTTCTACGACAGCGGCTTGTCTGTCGCCCAATTATATGCCACGTCGCTTCTAACATACGTACACTATGTACGTGTACCAAAACTACAGTAATGTACTTATGCTGAGGACAATCATCACAGCCCAATTCTTGCCGCTGCGTTGGCATGAAACAAGTTGCTATCTCGTATATACCTCCGCACCATCATAGGACTTTTATGACCTGTCTGTGCCATGATGTCTCGTTCCGACACACCCGCCATCGCGGCGGATGTCGCAAGGCCTGCGCGCAGGCTGTGGCCAGCATAATGGCGCTGTTCGAGGCCAATGAGTCGTACATATCGCTTCACGACGCGGGCCACGGTCTTGTCAGAAAGACGGGCGTTGCGCACATCATGAGTCTTGCTCAATGGTCTAAAGAGGGGACCGGATTCAATCCCTGCCGCCGCTAGCCACGCTTGGAGCGCGCGCACCGGGCAGGTCTCGATAAAGGAGCCTAGGGGATGGCCACTTTACGACCTTCGCCCTCCTGGTCAGTCTTACTCTGGCGCAACATGATCACTAGCCCCTCACGTACGAACTCGACGTCTTCGACGTTCAGAGCCACGATTTCCGAGCGTCGGAATGCACCGGCGAACCCGATCAGCAGAAGTGCACTGTCGCGCAGACCCATGAGGTCGTTCGGCGTGTATTGAAGCATTCGGTGCAAATCATCTACTAAAATTTGTGTGTTCAGGATAATTAAAATCTTGATTTAACACATTGATGCCTGCACAATAGACACAGAACAAACGTTCGTATGTGTGGGGTGATGAGCTGACGGCAGGATCCAAGCAAATGGACATGCAACACATCCTTGCAATCACAGAGTTGGCGCAGGAGTCCGCGATGTATTTGATCGAAAGTGGTAATCGAAGCGTCGAAATGGCATGCCCTGAGTGTGGTGGGCAAGCAGTCCTAGAACTTGACTTCTGTTGCGGCGTCCAAGCGCATTGCCCATCCTGCGAGTTTTGGATGCACATGAGGCTAGATCTCCGTTTTGACGAGCACGGAGTTGACCCTCGGTGGCCGTGCAAGCCACGAGAGCTTAGGGACCATGCGAAGCTGGATGTACTTCCTGTGACGACCGTTGTTCGTGGCGACAGCAACATGGACATTGGAGGCTATATGCTGATTCTGCACGCAAATGGTCGTATGTACAATGTGTGCGAGTGCAAGACGATTCGCAAGTTGTTGGAAACACGGGAGTATGTAATAAGCCGATACACGGATCTCATCGACCAGGGCTACGTGTTTCGGGACGGCCAGTTCGTTGGGCCAGACAGAATTTCGCTGCCGCTAGAATCGCTAACGCGCTAGTAGAGGACAAGCGGGCAAACCCAGCCGTGCATTTACGGCCGGGCTTTTTCTCTATAACGACAATTTGCAACACCGGAGAAGTCCTTTGCGACTTCAATGCAGCCAAGTGGTTCGGTTAACTGTTGCTTCGTCACGGTCATTCCTCGCGAAAGCTTATGGGAGTATCATCGGGCAAGTCGGGAGTGAAAACTAGGTGTGTTTGGCTTGACGCTTCTGCGGAGGAATGAAGGACAATAATAGCATGCGAATGTATATGCCGAAGGAATTCTCGAGTCCGTATACAGCGATGGTGACATGATTGATATCCTTGTACCCTTTGGAGTATCAAACCGAACCAGCACACTCGCTCAAAGGCGGCTCCTGTGGGCCACCCGCCGCGCCATACCGTCGCGCGGCGGTTCACCCCGTCTGCATCCGGCGTGAAGCGGTCAAGAGGGCATCGGTCCGATGTACACAGATTGAGGTCGGATCAAGCGATTGTTCTCCGCCTGTTCCAGGATGTGCGCCGTCCACCCTACGCACCGGCTCGCCGAAAACGTTGCGGTGTACAGCATCTTGGGGATTCCTACCGTACCCAGAATCGCCGCAGCCCAATACTCCACGTTTGTGTAGAGGTGACGACCCGGCTTGAACTCTTCTAGTAAGCGAATGGCCAGGTCTTCTACCTGCACCGCGAGGTCGAACCAGGGATCTCCGGTCCGAAGCGACTCTACCACCGACCGTAATGCCACCGCACGCGGATCTCGTGTCTTGTAGACACGATGCCCGAATCCCATCAATCTCCGGCCCGCCTCAAGCTCCCGCCGAAGCCACGGTTCTGCATGCTCGGTGGCCCCGATCTGCTCCAACATAACCATGACCTCCAAAGGCGCCCCGCCGTGCAGGGGACCCTTCATTGCACCTAGTGCAGCGCACAATGCCGACGCCATGTCAGATTGAGTAGAGGTAACGACGCGTGCTGCAAAGGTTGAAGCATTTAAACCGTGCTCCATGGTGATAACCATGTACGCTTCGAGAGCACGGGCAATCGCTGGATCAGGCCGCTTCCCGGTTAGCATGTAGAGATAGTTGGCCACATGCGACAACTCGGGATCCGGTTCGATGGGCGCTCGCCCAGACTGTAGTGCCCATCGGTATGCGATAACAGTGGGCAACATTGCAGTGAACATCATGGCATCTTCCACCGTCGGCGGCCATTCCTGACTCGGCCTGCAGGCTGAGACGGCGGTCCGGAGCACGCTCATCATATCATGCTCTGCATCAAGCCCCTCGAGTACACGCCGCACCGTCACGGGCAAGGAACGGTGCTCAGCCAAATATAATCTGGTCTTCTCGAGTTGCTGGTGTGATGGAAGAGCGCCGTGCCAGAGCAGATGCGCCACTTCCTCAAACGTCCGTGACCGTACCAGTTCGCCTGCTAAGTAGCCGCGGTAGACGAGCAACCCGCGCTCACCGTCCACCAAACTGAGATGAGTCCGAGCTGCCACGACTCCTTCCAGTCCCGCTTTATCCGTCATCTGAATGCCCCCTTTGAACGAGTTCACCAATACGCTGTGACCCTGTGTCCTCACCTCGATGTTACCTGATACATCTGATTATGTATAATAGATTTATGAATTCATTTCAATTTCAAAATGTAATCATTTAAAGGAACTGGGGGATGGACATGTTCCTCGAATGGGTACAAACATTCACTGTCGCTGCAAAGACGGGGAATTTTCGAGAAACAGCGGATCGCCTTCATCTTGCTCAGCCCACAGTAAGCCAACATATCAGCAAGTTGGAGAAACACCTTGGAGTCACGCTATTCGAACGACGAGGACGCAACGTTCACCTAAACGCGGCAGGTAGGCGATTTTTACCGTACGCCGAGCAACTCATCGAGACTAGTTTACAGGGCAAGGAAGATCTAGCGCGTTGGCAGCAAGGCTACCAGCACACGCTGACCGTAGCCGTCTCGCCTCTCATCGCTACGACATTTCTACCGGACTGCGTACACCGATTCACCAAAGAGCATCCAGATGTCGAATTTTCGTTTCAGATTATTGAATCTCGAGACATCCTGAACCATGTTCTGCAGGGGGACTGCGACTTTGGGCTCAGTCGCATGTACGTGCAGCATCCACGGGTCGCATGTGATCCACTCGCATCCGATCCGGTAGTTCTGGTGGCACCCGCAGAACCAGATGACTTGGAGAGTCCTCCCCCAGACCCGGCGGAACTCTTGAGCCGATATCCTGTACTCACACACAATCATCCTGAGTATTGGGACGAGCTACTATGGTACCTCCGTACGAAGTACCGTTTCAGAACTATGCGTGTCAGTCAGGTTCATGTGACACTGCATTGGATTGCGAGGCGATTGGGCGTATCATTCCTCCCCTTTAGCACTATCCGGCTAGAACTTTTACGCGGCACGATACAGGAAGTTCCGGTCGCCGATGTGCCTCTGCCCATGACTCACACCTACCTTGTGGCTGATAGATCCACCCTGCGAGATCTCGCTCGGCTGTTCGCGGACTTTGTCTGTACGTATGTACGCCAACGTGCCCCAAGCCCCGGCTCGCCATCCACCGTCAAACCGCAAAGCGGCCGTGCGAACACACCCTAGCAGGGCCGTGAGCGGAAGGTATGGGCCACCTGATGTGCCAACCCTTTTACATGGAGCTTTCGAAAACTCCCAACCTAAACTGTCGTAGAAGAGTGAGCGTCAAATCCATCGCACCTTGCGCTTGCCCATCCCTTTATGCGAAAGTCATGCATAAACAACAATCAGCCCCGCCAGGGAACCCTGCGGGGCGTTTTCTCGTGCTACGCTTGCTTCCCGCGTCTGCGGATTTGCTCCGGCAGTCGCTCCGCCATGTGCCGACAATTTGACACTCACCGCGGATATGTGGGTTTCGACTCCTCGCTGTGCGTGTGTCCGTCTCTTTAAGTGGGGCTGCTGAATGAAAAATCCTTATGTGACAAGGGTTCCGAACCTCTGATGTCGAAATCATGTGCATGGATTTTGGGTGACACTCGCTAAAAACCGTGCACATGATGTGGAGGATGATGAGGGCTAGCGCCTGTGTGGGCTTGGTCTGATTCGAGCAGCCCTACACTTGACAAGTGAAACGGTCATCACGATGCAACTACTGGTGATGAATCTGGAGAGAAGGCTCCGCTTTCTTTTTGTACGCTTTTTTGGTGTGGCTGTGGCGATCCGATTGGGCTGCTATCGTCGACATGGGTTGTGCATGAACCGTTAAGCAGACCCCAAGTACGTCCTGCGGGAACTGGTGCGGTCTCCGTTCACGGTTGCATAGATGCTTGACGGTGAGGTTTCACCTACCGGAACTTGACACGGACGATCCTCCTGCCTGGGTTGACTCTGGGGCAAGTATACTTGTACGCTCATTAGTGATCCACCTTTCAGCATGGATACTCTCCCTTCTGAACCCGGCTAGGTCTGAAGAGAGATATTCAACTGAGGTGGGTCATTTTCATTCCGGCGAACCTGAGTCAATTATAGTCCGGCGTTAACACTTTCAGGATGAAGCGGCGTTCGAGGCATTGTTGCCTTGGTCCGAAGCGCTTCCTGAGGGGATTC